>CAJXWZ010000015.1 GCA_913062815.1 uncultured Colwellia sp.
TTTTAGGTTGTGTATATTTGGGCATTTTAGCCTCCTCAATGTTATGAGAAGGTGTCCACTAAAACGGGGGAACTTCATTGTCCTTGTTTAACAGCTTGTTATACGAAATGTTCTTCACAAGTTTTAAGCAACTTTCGTTTTAAGTCAAACCGATTGTCAGTTGTTTTTATTGGTATTAAATGTTCTACATTTCCAACTATTGCCCTTACAGAAATTAGCTCTCCATCATTAAGTTTCTGTAAGATTTGTTTCGCTTTTTTACCACGAACATAATAGGTTGTACCGTACTCATTTTCATATGACTTAAGCAGCAACTCATTAACTCTCAACTGAATAGGTATATCTATTTTATCTCCTAAGAGCCCAAATTCATCTGCTGGTTGATGTATTGCGATATCAAATTGTAAAACATACTCGTTAGGCTTTAAATTAATAGCTCTTAGGTGTTCACTTAATTCATGCTCTTTACTTGCATATGCAAATGCAATCGAATATTGAATCGTTTCATTTGTATTTGCAGCGACGCTACCTGATGAGTAAACACTACAAATTGTACCTGAATCCCTAAATGTCCAATCTTTATCGAGAGCACTGGCATTAAGAACAAATAACATTCCGCATAATAAAGTTAGAAGTTTCATCGAATCCCTGATTATTTCGTATAACGCCCTATTAAGGGGCAAATTGTAGTTGGCTAAAATGTGTAGCGAAGCGGAACCAGCCAACTGTAATTTGTCCCACTTGAATAGCTTGTTATGTGTACGGACACCAAGCTTTCGATATTTGCACCTTAAGATTTTGCCAAATGACTTAAGTCTTTATGAACACTGTCATCAGCCGCCAATGGTACGTTTGATAAACAAACGTAAATATCCCCGCGTTCAGAATTTAACTTCCAAGTTGAAAACTGATCCATATCTGTAACAGCGTGGCGTTTAATGAGAGTTAACATTTGCGAGAACTCTTCTTCGCTTAACTTTTGATTAGTTTCCATAACCTTCCAGTGTGCTATTTACAGGTACACATAACGCCCATTTAAGGGGCTGATAATTGTTTGCTAAATTGTGTAGCGAAGCGAAACTGAGCAAACTGTTAGCAGTCCCGCTTTAAATTCTTGTTAGGTATACATTACTCCCCGTACTCAGATAAGTACAATTTAATACCGAGATTTCCCATAATACTCATAGCTTTAGGAGATAATATTGCGCCACCGCCACAAGCATTTTCTCGAATAGAAAAACCAACGTCGGCAATGTAATTTGAGGGAGTTAAATTCAGCGGGTTTTCTAACAACCAACTTTCAAGCTCTTGGATTTGAATAGGCAATTCCCAATCGTCTTTAGCCAAGTGAGCTAGCTTTTCATTTGATTGTTCAACTTTGATATAAATTGGCACTCAACTTCCTTGTATACCTAACGCGCCTGTTAAGCGGCAAAAAATTGTTGGCTATAATGTGAACGGAGTGAAACAGCCAACTGTTTTTTGTCCGTTTGAACGCCTTGTTAGTTTATGGTTGTTAACTTAACAGCTTTTGCGGTTACAACCAAGTTTCAATAACTTAGACGTGAGAAGTTGATGACTCCCACCGCCACGTAAACCTGAATATCGATTTTTGAGCCGCAAACCAAAGCGCTGATACATGTTAAAGCTTAACCAAACTATTCAGCTTAAACACGCTAGAAAACGTATAGTGAAATACCTAAACAAGAAGGCGAAAACACACCAAAGAATTACACGCTAAACTTCATTAAAAACACCGTTGTTTCAAATGAAATTAATGAGAATTAAGTGGCGGAAACTAACGCCCAAATAACGGGCTAAGTAGCGCTTGCTAAAGTTGTGAAACGAAGTGGAACCGAGCAAGCGTTACGTGTCCCTGTTGATTTTCTTGTTAAGGCGCTTTTACTACGGTACTTTCTTTTGGCACTTCGAGCCATGTCTCCTGAAAGAACATTGCGTTGATAAAAAAATACATTAAAGAAAAACCGATAATTAATGTGAACGTCCTAGTGTGTTTACCAAACGTTTTATTTATTTCACTTCTGATATTAGTGCAAAATATTTTTGATGAATAATAGAAAGCAATAGATAAAGCTACAGAAAAAATAGAAATTTTTACAGTTGATATTAATGGTGATAAATTACCAACATCAACAACAGCGGGAATTAGAATTCCCCAAAAGACACCAGTCATTACAGCACACATTGCAAATGCAGAATGTGATAATGATTTAACGATCCAAGAAAGTAATTTTGTTAAGAATTTTACTTCGTAAAATATAAAACTAAAAGCAGCAATACCAACAACAAAATAAAAAGATAACTTTATCCCTGTCATTTGCATGAATTCTTGAATAGCATTTAGATATATACCATCCCACCTTTCATTACTAATCACCGTTGCTAAACCTAATGCTAAAGTAAGGTAAAACGGTGCAAAGAATAATTTTAAAAACTCACCAGTAGCTTCACCACCTGTTTGACAAGAGATATAAGCACTACCTGTAAATGAATTTTTCAAATCTCTAAAAAAGGATTTCAATTGATTCTATACTCCATGTGCGACTAGCGCTTTAACGCCTCATTAAGAGGCTAAAAATTGTTGGCAAAAATCAGCGAGGCACGAGCACGGCCAACTGTTTTTTGTCCTTTTAAATGACTTGTTATAAGCCATTTACTCATGACCTACAATACGCAAACCACGTTTTGTTTTTAGAATTTTAAAATGACCAATAGAGTTAAGTATCTCTTCAATTTGCTGAATATTTTGCTCGAAGTTTAAGAATGGCACTTTGGGCTGTATTGGATCTTTAGCAATTATTGGGATTTCCAACCATTCAATTCTTCGATAAGCAAAAGGCCCAACAATTAGCCCTGTATCACCAACAAATTTTTCCATCAGTGCATCAGACTTAATAAATCTATCTTGAAATTCAGAGTCTAAATCCACAAACTTCCAATAAGCTACTCTTACCTCCACAGGATCTAAGGCCGTAAATAGCTTACGCCATTTTGCATTAGACATATGAGACACTTCAAATTTTTGTTTGATTATTTTTTTGAGTTCTTCTTCAATTCTAGCGGGCAATGCAAATATCCTGATGGCTTATAACGCTTAGTTAAGAGGAAAAATATGATTGGCTATAATATGTAGCGAAGCGAAATTAGCCAATTGTATTTTTTCCTTTTAAACTTCTTGTTAGCGGTAACATACCGTGTTTTCTAAATAAAACCAATGTTCCGTTACTGACTAAATTAATTGATTACTTTGAATATGTAAACTATTTTGCAGACTTTACCAAACTCAAAAAGCTTAACGACTTAGAAAGTATGCGCCCCTCTGAAATTCAACTGACAGTCGCTTATGAAATGCTAAGAATTAGAAACTAAACGATGAATTAAAAGCTTAACAAACAATACAAATGCTTTTACCGCTAACGCTTAGTTAAGAGGAAAAATATGATTGGCTATAATATGTAGCGAAGCGAAATTAGCCAATTGTATTTTTTCCTTTTAAACTTCTTGTTAGCGGTAACATACCGTGTTTTCTAAATAAAACCAATGTTCCGTTACTGACTAAATTAATTGATTACTTTGAATATGTAAACTATTTTGCAGACTTTACCAAACTCAAAAAGCTTAACGACTTAGAAAGTATGCGCCCCTCTGAAATTCAACTGACAGTCGCTTATGAAATGCTAAGAATTAGAAACAAAACGATGAATTCAAAACTTAACAAACAATACAAATACTATTACCGCTAACATCTTATTAGAAGGAAAATATCCGTAATTCCCCATTAACCTTCTAAAATTTAATTTCAATAACCTTACTCTTTAACTTTCGTTTTTTCAACGCTTTATAGTTAATGATTTTAAAGTGATATTTTACTTTCTATCCTTAAATCTATGTTTGTGGCGGAAACATGGAAATACATCTATACTGTGTTTATGTACAGTTGTGGTGAGGAATAAGATGGACTCTCCTTTTCTATCGTTAATTACTGAACAAATGCAAATGAAGCGCTATGCTAAGCGCACAATCCAAAGCTATTTGTATTGGATTAAGGCATTTATTAATTTCAATAATAAGCAGCACCCTCTTAAGTGTCATGATACTCAAGTAGAGCAATTCCTTTCTTACCTTGCCAATCAACGAAGGGTGGCACCCAAAACGCAAGCATTAGCACTAAACTCGTTAGTTTATTTATATAAAGAAGTTTTACAAAAACCGTTAACACTAGAGTTAAACTTTAATCGTACACACGTTCAGCCTAAGTTACCTGTAGTACTCACAACTAAAGAAGTTGCTAAACTGATAATTCATTTACCTGCAGCTGCATCTTTACCAAGCAAGTTGTTATATGGGAGTGGCTTAAGGTTGATGGAAGCAATGAGGCTACGCATCAGAGATGTCGATTTTGATTATCTGTCGCTACAAATTTGGTTTGGAAAAGGGGGGAAGCACCGTCGTGTTACTCTCGCGCAGGAGCTAATACAACCATTAAGAGACCAAATAAACTATGCAAAAAACTTTTATCAACAAGACCTGGGAAACGAAAGTTATCAAGGTGTTTGGCTGCCATATGCACTTGAGAAAAAGTATCCAAACGCGGCAAAAGACTTCTTATGGCACTATTTATTTCCGTCATCTCGATTAAGTATTGACCCCCTAAGTAAAAAATTGAGGAGACATCATATACATGAATCAAGCATACAAAAAGGGGTACGACAAACGGCTAAAAAACTTGAAATTCCAAAGCACGTCACCTGTCATACGTTACGGCATTCATTTGCGACTCATTTGCTACAAAGAGGAGCTGATATCCGTACAGTGCAAGAGCAGTTAGGTCATAGTGATTTACGTACCACGCAAATTTATACCCACGTTATTGAGCATGGTGCTAACGGTGTCAGAAGCCCACTATCTGATTTGATTTAAACAAAGTTCTGGTAATATAATCTGTTATATTAAATTCGCTTTTTTTTAACATCCTATTACTGCATGAAATTTACTATTGGTTTTAGAACCGTAAAACACGAAGACATTGATTTTTTACTCACCTTAAGAAAAAAATCAATGGCTAAACACTTAGCTAATGCCAAAATTAAACTTACCAACGAGCAGCACTTAGAGCGCATTAAAGAACACTATTATGATTCACATATTATTCTGCGAGACCGAAAACCCATAGGTTTATTAAAAATGGGCGTTGTTTCGTTAAAAGGCACCAAAAAGAGTTTACATATCAGGCAATTGCAAATATTGCCAGAATATCAAGGGCAGGGCATTGGTAGTAAGGTCTTGTCTGTTGTGAAGAAAAGAGCACTACACCTACAGCTTCCAATTACCTTAAATGTGCTATTAAAAAACCCTGCGAGAGGGCTGTATTTAAGACATGGTTTTCAAATTGAAGGAAAAAATAAGCTTGAATTTCAAATGCGTTGTCCGCTAGAAGTTATCGCCGCCTAAATTTTCCTTCTTTAATTTAATAAATCAAACCTTTGCCTTTTACTTTGTTCACGTCAATGCGCGAAGGAGTAATTGTTCCATCAACTAAAGGTTGAGTTGCGGTTGCTAATGCTTCAATCACCTTATGCAGTGACTTTAAATCTAGTGAAGCTACATCATCACTCGCTTTATGGTAGTGTTGGTCTTTATCAAGCTGAGTGCTGCTGAAGCTGTGGGCTGGTACACCTAAACGAGCTAACGTGGCATTGTCAGAGCGATAGAACAATCCTTGTTCAGGATAAGGATCTTGGTGAATCTGTTCTCCAGTTTTTGCTAAGGCATTGTTGAGCTGCTCACCTAAACTTGAACGCTCCATACCTGTCATCCAAATACTACCAGCGCCAAATTTTGATGGTTTTCCTATCATTTCAATATTTATCATCGCGGTAATTTTATTTGGGTCTAGCTGTTTGGAAAAGTACTTAGAGCCAAACCCTCCAATCTCTTCAGCGCTAAAAGCGGCAAACATTAAGGTTCTTTCGTTTTTCCCTTGCTTGGCAAAATGTTGAGCAAGGTTAATAATTGCAGCGGTGCCCGAGGCATCGTCATCTGCGCCGTTGTAGATATTATCGCTACCGTCTTGGCTGTTCTTTACGCCCAAGTGATCATAATGAGCAGAATAAAGCACTATTTCTTCTGGTTTAGACTTCCCTGGTAATACAGCTACAACATTGTTTAATTCATGGCTACTTTTAATATTAACGGCTGTTAATGTTAAATTGTTTACTTGCACTGTTGTAAGATCGGTTAACACCATCACAATAGCACCACCTTTACCATTATCAGTGTTAGCAAGCTTAGTTAAACCTCTGCCAAAGTATGACTGGTAACGTTTAAAAAGATCAGCATGTGCAGAATTTAGTAAAACTAAGTGCTGACCACCTTGTTGGTTCAGTTTACCCAATGTGACGCGCATATCATCACCTTTACTTACTGTGTGTAGCGTAAAGTTAGCTTTCGCGATATTGGCTTTACTGTCTACATGCCACGAAAGCATTTCTGCAGTACTTGCTATTGCAAGTTTGTCAGCAGCAACGTCTTTTCCATTTAGGGTTAAACTTAGCTGCATCGGGGTTATTTTAGTAATTTCATAATGTTGTAAAAAGTTACTTGCCGAAATACCTGTAGCGTTTGTTAACCCGCTTTCTTCAAAACGTTTGGCGATATAGTCAGCGGCTTGCCCTAGCTCAGCTGAAAAATTTCCACGGCCTTGCAATTCATCACTGGCTAAGTAACTAACATCGGCAGTCACTTGCGCTAAAGTAATACCTTGGGTTGCATGATATGCAAAACTGGGTGTGCTCAAACTTAACGTAAATATACTGGTAAGTAATAATCGAGCTGAAAGTGTTCTAATCATATAGTCCTCTATGAGTTCTTTTGTTTTTTTAAGATATTAAAGCAGTCTAATTGGCAGGTTTTAAGGTGGTTGTTTCAATTAATAAAGACTCATCGCCACAGGTTAACCATAGCTGACCGTCTTGAATACTACATTGAAATTCCATAGTTCTACTCAGTAATTTTACCAAGGCATCGGTGGTGCTTGTGGTAAATTGTTCAATACTAAGCTTTGAAAATTTATTTAGGGCATTTTGTGATTGCGACCACCATGTTTCTACACTCGTGCCGTAACAATACAACTTAACTTTTTCAGCTTTGTTGCAGGCCTTTTTTATGCGCTTTTCGTCTATTTGGCCAAGTTCAATCCATAATGCAATTTCATCACTATAATTTATTTGCCATATTGCCGCTTCTTCTTCATCGCTTACACCTTTGCCAAACTGTAAATCTGCATGTGCATTTAATACAAAGCAAATTAAACGAACCATAAATCGCTGTACTGTTTCAGAAGGGTGTTGGGCTAGGGTGAGTTGCAGTGAATCGTAATAATTACGATCCATATCCGCTAGCTCAATATTTGCTTTATAAATTGTTGCTTTTAACGCCATTAAAATACTGCCAAGGTTGTGTTAAGTCTTTCAAATAGAAGTAACAATGATAACAGTATGCGCAATGCTTACCAGTACATTTTTGCAATGAATAACTGAGATAATAGCGATAAATTGCATCAAGTGATAAACAGCTGCTATGGTGATAATATCGAAAATATTTTTATGTGAGTTTATTATGCCAATTCAATCTTTTATCCCGCCGCAACGTACCTTAATGGGGCCAGGTCCTTCAGATGTCAGCCCAAGAGTTTTATCTGCACTCGCTAGACCAACGGTTGGTCACCTCGACCCAACTTTTATTGGCATGATGGACGAGATTAAATCGCTTTTACAATATGCCTTTCAAACCCAAAATACTTATACTTTAGCTATCTCTGCACCAGGCTCAGCAGGGATGGAAGCCTGTTTTGTCAATTTACTTACCCCTGAAGATACCGTGGTAGTGTGTCGTAATGGTGTTTTTGGTGCCCGCATGATTGAAAACGTACAACGCATTGGGGCGAAAGTAGTGGTGATTGAAGGTGAATGGGGCAGAGCAGTAGACCCTCAAGCACTAGAAGACACGCTAAAACAAACGCCACAAGCCAAGTTTGTCGCTTTTGTACATGCTGAAACCTCAACTGGCGCACTATCAGACGCTAAAACCTTGTGTGAAATTGCAAGAAACCATCAATGTTTAACCATTGTTGATGCGGTAACCTCATTAGCAGGCGTTGAATTAAAAGTAGATGACTGGGGGATAGATGCGATTTATTCGGGCAGCCAAAAGTGTTTGTCTTGTGTACCTGGCATGTCACCAGTCAGTTTTAGCGACCAAGCAGCAGCGCTGATTAAAAACCGTAAGAGCACTGTGCAAAGCTGGTTTTTAGATCAATCTCTAGTCATGGATTATTGGTCAGGGCAGGGTAAACGCAGTTATCATCATACGGCGCCAGTAAATTCACTCTATGCATTACATGAATCGCTGGTTATGCTTCAAAATGAAGGATTGGAAAACAGTTGGGCACGTCATCGTGCACAACATAATAAACTCGCATCAGGTTTTGCTGATTTAGGACTAGAATTTATTGTGCCAGCTCAAGAACGTCTACCACAGCTTAATGCCGTTCATATTCCACAAGGTATTGATGATGCTAAAGTACGCCAATATTTATTAAATGAATATAATTTGGAAATAGGCGCAGGTTTAGGAGGGTTTTCTGGCACTGCGTGGCGTATTGGATTAATGGGGTATGCCGCACGCAGTGAAAATGTTGCCTTGTGTTTAGCGGCACTGAAAGACGCATTAAACCAATAAACGTCCTAAATTAACTACCAAGCACCTGTATTAGCCATGCTCAACCATGGCTCTTGCGGTGCCAACGGTTTGTCTTTTTGTAACAACTCTATAGATATATTATCCGGCGATTTTACAAACGCCATTTTGCCACAACGTGGCGGGCGGTTTATCACTACACCATTGTCTTGTAAGTGTTGACAGGTCTGGTATATATCATCTACTTCAAAAGCCAAATGCCCAAAGTTTCTACCACTTTGATATTCAGGCTCGCTTTCCCAATTGTAAGTTAGCTCTACCTCTGCTTCACCTGCTTTGGCAGCTAAAAAAATTAAGGTGAATTTACCTTCGGGAACTTCATGTCGTCTGGTTTCAATTAAACCAAGCTTATCGATATAAAAATCGAGTGATTCATCAATATCGCGGATGCGAACCATAGTATGTAAAAATTTCATTAGTTTCCTTTGTTCAGGCTTTCCTGAGACGGTCATCATCTAAGTTTTGAGATAATAGCATTAATAAGTTAGCCATTTGAAATAATGTATATTACTTTTTATAAAACGTAAAAACCTGAAAATGTTGAGTTATTACGTTTGTAAGTCTGATTAACATTACTCTTTGATTTCAAAATGCATTTTCTTTTACATGTTGTTATTAGTTTGTTAACGTGAATTTAATAATAGTATAATGCAACTTATAAGCTTATGGCTTTAAGAGTTAATAAACACAATCATTAGAGGGTATTATGGTTAAGAAAATATTTAAATGGCTTGGAATATTATTACTAACCGTAATAGTAATTGGTGGTAGTTTTGCCGCTTATGAATGGAATGCTGATAAGCCTATGCGATTTCGATCTTTTGTCGATCGAGAAGTATTAAAAATGGCCTTTGAAAGTCCAGAAACACTAACTTCTTTGGGTTTCTTGGAGTCAATGGGCATTACAGGGCATAACGCTAAACTTGATGATGCAAGTCTTGCTAAAGCAGATGAGTTATTTGTTAAAGTAAAGAATATCCATAATACAATCAATTCATACGAGAATGACAGCTTAAGTGAGGCCGATCTTCTTTCAAAAGAAATTGCGCTATATTTATTGAACTTTGCCAAGGACTCTGAAAAGTTTCGGTATCATAATTACCCCGTAAATCAATTGTTTGGTATTCAAAATGGTTACCCGAGTTTTATGGAAGCTCAGCACCAAATTAATAGTGTTGACGATGTTGAGAACTATTTGTCACGTTTAGCATTGGTTAAAGCTAAATTCACTCAAGCGCTTGAAGGATTAAAGTTAAGAGAAGAGAAAGGCATTATTCCTCCCTTATTTGTTATTGAGCGTGTGCTTGACGAAATGAACACGTTTGTAGATAAGCCAATCGAAGAAAATATTCTATATGTGTCGTTAGCGAAAAAAATGACCGACAATGAAGAAATTAGTGACGCTGAGCAAGTTGATTTACTCGCTAAAGCGAAAAGTAATATTAATGATTTTGTGCATCCAGCCTACAAATTATTTATTGAATATTTTATTGGACTAAAATCAAAAGCGACAATTGACGACGGCTTCTGGCGCCTACCCAACGGTGAGGAAGCTTATGCAAGTTCGTTAAAGTTTTTCACTACAACAGATTACACACCTCAATATATCCACGAAATAGGTTTAGAGGAAGTAAACCGTATTCAGACAGAAATAATGACGATTCTTGAGAATCAAAACTATGATGTTAGTCAGGGCTTTACTGTAGCGATAGATAGCTTAGCCGCAGATGAAAGCTTTTATTATGAAGACAGTGATGAAGGTAGAGCACAAATCTTGGCTGATTATCAGAAAATACTTGATGAAATAGATGCCGGTTTAGACTCTGCCTTTAGGGTGAGACCTAAGGCTGGAATGGAAGTGGTAAGAATTCCTGAGTTTAAAGAAAAAACTGCGCCAGGCGCTTATTATCAGCAACCGGCTATAGATGGCAGTCGACCGGGTAGATTTTTCGCGAACTTATACGATATTAAAGCAACACCAAAATATTCGATGCGCACCTTGGCTTACCATGAAGGTATTCCGGGGCATCACTTTCAAATTGCTGTTGCTATGGAACTAGAGGGCTTGCCACTGTTTAGAAAGTTTTCTCCTTTTACTGCCTATGTAGAAGGGTGGGCCTTGTATAGTGAATACCTTGCATGGGAAATGGGCTTTCAAGACGACCCGTTTGATAATATTGGGCGTTTACAAGCCGAGCTGTTTAGAGCTGTTAGGTTAGTGGTTGATACCGGCATTCATTATAAAAAATGGACCCGAGAGTACGCTATCGATTACATGAAAATGAATACCGGTATGGCTCAATCAGATGTTGTTTCTGAGATTGAACGCTACATCGTTTTGCCTGGTCAAGCTACTTCTTATAAAGTTGGCATGATGAAGCTACTAGAATTGAGAGAAAAAGCAAAACTTGCACTGGGAGAGAAGTTTGATTTACGAGACTTTCATGATGTTGTATTAAAAAATGGTGCGGTTCCTCTAAATATTCTGGAACGTTTCATAGATGACTATATTGCTGATACATTGGCAAAGTAGTTATCCAATTATTTATACTTTGAAGATTTATTATTGAAAGGCCAATTATTGGCCTTTTTATTTGGGCTTGTGTATTTGATGAGTTCAACAATATTACGCTCTGTTTTTATGCGACAATCTATAGTGTCGAATAACTAATACACAGACTAACGGAACCGTTGTAAAACTTATTATTGAAAACCAAATAGGGTACGAGATACCTATTTGGTTAATGCCTGTTATGATTAAAATAATAGCTCCAACCGTAGCAACATAGCGTTTACGATTAGACTTGGCTATATAGCAAGATATAAAGCCTGAAACTGAAGTGGCAACCAACAAACCGACAAGCGGTATAAGTAAAGCGGAAATTGGCATGTCTTTTAGTTGATATGTTTCCGTTGGCCTTGTAAATAAACTCAACCATATAAACTCTACAATGCCTAATATGATAGCGATGGAAATTATTCCGGCGATATATGCCAATAAAGGTCTGATCATTTGTTTCATGTTGTTTCCTAAAGTTTTAATGTTGTTGTTGATAAAAGCTACCGTTTTGTAAGAAGTAAACGGTTTGTTGCATCGCAATTGGCAATTTTCGTATTCTAAAATGTTTTTCAGGCACCACTAAGAAATCAGCCATACCGTCAACTTTTGTATTTTCTAGCGAGATCACGCCATCATTTTCACTGTTGATGAACCAAGAGGTTATCCAGTTTGTACTATGGTTTCCGGCGATCACGCCTAGCTTGAAATCAACCCGTCCTAATTTTTTCACCCAGCTATTTTTTTTTGCGCTGAGTTGCTTTCCTGATGGTCCTAGCCAATCTTCTGAAATTGAAATCGCTACATCACTAAGTTTGCTGCCTTGATTAGGCGGACTTAACATCACTACTTTACCTAAATTTTGCACTGATTGGTTGCTTAAGTAATATCTAACCAAAATCCCCCCCATTGAATGGGTAACAAAATGGATAGTCTCTACTGGCCTTTTAGCTGCTATGGCATTTACAACAGGCTGTAAGTGTTTTATCACCAGTTCTTCGATAGGATATTCATCTGAAGGGTAACTGATGTTATAAACCTTGAATCCTTTGGCTGCTAAATAATCTTCCATTGGTTCCATTGCTGTACTGTCGCGCCATAGCCCATGAAGTAAAACCACCGAATTGCCTGATTTACTCGTCACAAGGTGAGTATCAATGTTGTTTAAGGAAGGTGGTTGTTGTGCACAACCTATGACCAATACCGGCAGTATTGATGAATATATATACAGGCGGATGGTTTTAATAAAATTTTTTATATTTGAAAAATACATCAGTCAATACCTTACAATTGTTATTAATTACTGAGGGAAGTCGAAATAAAACCGAGTGTATTCCCTGCACAATGGGCAATAATGCAAGGCCATAAATTTCGCTTAGTTAAGAGGTAACCGAAACCGAAAACTAACCCGGCAATTGCAGAGCTAACCATTCCGGCAGGTCCTTTCCAAAAATGTAATGCACCAAAAATTATCGCTGATATCACAGCAGCTAGAATCCAAGCAACTTTCCCCGAGCCTAATTTCAATGCAATATACCTAAGCAATAGCCCTCTAATTAACACTTCTTCTCCAATGACCGCTAACCACATTAATGGTAACAAGGAAATTGTTAATATAAGGTTCCCCACTAAGGGATTCGCTCTTTGAAGAATGTTTTGCTCAGGAAGTAACTGTAAAATGGGTTGTGTGAGAAAGGCGCTGCCAATTCGAATAACTAAAATGAACATTGCCCACTTTACGACCCACAGAAAAACATTGTTGATACCGTCATTCTGTTTAGGAAATGACAGCCCTATTTTTGGGTTAGTGCCGCCATTAAACCAATACGCGATGAGTAACGATAGTGATAATATAAAGAATGGAATGGTTTTACCCACAACAGGTAAAAAGTCATAGAAATGACTGTACGATTCTGACTCTCTTATTGCCAGTAACAAAGCAAATAGAGCAAAGGCAAAAAAATATAATGAGCTAGGTTTTTTAATATAGAGTTCTATTTGTTTCAAAGACATCACCAGTATCATCCCTTTTAACAGCATAATTTGTTAAGGAGCTTCTGCTACTACAACTTAAAAGAGGTAGCATATTGATACTTGCGCACATAATTGTCAATAAATAATTATCGATAAACGATAAAAAATAAATGCAAAAGGTGTATATTAATGTTTTTATTCATAAATAATAAAAGTAAATGAATGAAAAATGAGGCAATAAAAAAATAGCTAGTAGGGAAATTAAAAGTGCTTATACCAAATAAGTTCAAGCAGCAGGAGTTAGCTGGAATTAGAAACGTTTTGAGGCAAGGAGTTGATGAGAATGGTTATTCTGGAGAATAGGCTACTGAGTTATCTAAGGCGTTATTTCGATTAGTGCTCTTGTCAAAATCAATAATTCGGCATTTAAGTTTTTTAACTACTCGCAGACTAAGAAAGAGCTTGATCACATAATATTAATCTTCAGCAAATAAAAGAATATCGCCAGGAGTACATTCTAACGCAGAACAAATTGCATTTAGCGTCGAGAAACGAATAGCTTTGGCTTTTCCTGTTTTTAAAACAGATAAATTTTGAGGGGTTATACCAATGGTTGATGCTAAGTCATTTAACTTCATTTTTCGTTTAGCTAGCATGACATCCAGTTCTATTATAATAGCCATTAAATAACTAGTTCCTGCTCTTGATTCAATTTCATTGCTTCTGCCATTATCCAGGCAATAACGTAAATCACAACCCCTAACATTAGGCGTATTAATTCAGAAGAGCCAAAACTGAAGTGGTATTGCAAAGAGTCAGAAAGGGCCAACATACGAATGATAAAAACTACAATTAAGGGATATATAATGCTGAGTCCAACCCATAGCATCAAAACCCGTCCCATGTTTCTAATACAATTAATATTTGAAGCGGTAAATATAAAACCTCTCATGTACAAGCCAAATAGTTTAAATAACAAGAAATATAAGAAGGAATAAACAATAATATCAACGCTGCCCAGTATAATCGTGCTGTCAAATCCTTCCTCTTTTAATACTGGCGCTAAATTCTTTCCTGTACCATCAAACTCTACGATTGAGGAATAAATAGAACCACCTAACTCAATATCTAATAAACGTGATGAACAGATTTTATCAGACAAAAGTATGGTTAACGCAAAGCTCGCTATATGAATAAAAGCCAAAAAAAGAATGAGATAACGAACATATTTGGATACTTTTTTAATTTTATGCATTGCTAACTCATGATGAATCTATTTAGGGAGTATAATACCAGTAATCATTCTTATAATCATTTTGCTTTTGCCGATTAGCAATTATAATTTAATGTTTAACGAGAGTGTTTTTAAATTTAGAGATTTGAATTTGAAAAATTCAAATTCAAGAGGACCTTCAGAATGCGCGCATAGACTAATTTGTCTGTTAGTAAACATTTGAAAGTGAATAGTAAGGAGTTTAAGTAATTAATATTGTATTGATAGTCAGCTACTCTGTCTTCTCTTTAAAATCACACAAGTCTTCAATAATACAAGAGCCGCATTTTGGTTTACGTGCAGTACAAGTATATCGACCATGTAAAATAAACCAGTGATGTAAATTGAACATAAACTCTTTTTTATTCGGCGTGTTTTTAATGATGGATTGTTCTGTTTGCTCAACTGTTTTACCTTTGGCATAACCAGTTCTATTAGCAAGACGTTGAATATGGGTATCCACCGCTAAAAAGTAGTTACCTTCATTATCTTTTAACCAACCAAAAGCGGTATTTAGGACAACGTTGGCAGTTTTTCGACCTACACCAGGCAATGCTTCAAGAGCAGCTCTATTTTCGGGTACTTCACCACCATGAAGTTCAACTAACATTTGGCAAGTTTTTAGGGTGTTTTTAGCTTTGGTGTTAAATAGCCCTATAGTTTTAACGTAAGAAATTAGACCCTCAAGGCCTAAATCGAGTATAGCTTGTGGCGTGTTTGCAACAGGGTAAAGCTTAGCGGTTGCTTTATTTACTCCAACATCGGTTGCTTGAGCGGAAAGTAGCACTGCAATAAGTAACTCAAAGGGAGAGGTAAAATTTAACTCAGTTGTCGGATTAGGATTATCATCACGTAACCGCGTTAGCATCTCTATTCGTTTCTCTTTATTCATTATTATTCTTCACTATTTTTAGGCAAAATAAATTACCTATTCAGGACATTTTTTAGCGAATATAAGGCAAAGTTTAAGAATCAAAATTAACTCTGACTCTTTCTATGGTTTGCTCATTAACCTTAGGCTGACGTTGTTTTACATAGTTATCAATGGCATTTTTCAGAGCGATAAGAAAACCCATGACTATGAAGGCACCGGGTGGAAGAATAGCCAGTAAAAATTGGCTATCAAGTTGGTAAACTTCTATGCGTAATACGCTTGCCCAATCACCCAACAGCAAGTTAGCGCCATCAAATAAGGTGCCTTGACCCAATATTTCTCTAATGGCACCTAGTACTAACAATACCAAAGCGAAACCTAAGCCCATCATTAAGCCATCAAATGTTGCCTGTTTAATTGGGTTTTTAGACGCATACGCTTCGGCCCGACCAATAATCGCGCAGTTAGTAACAATTAAGGGCAAAAAGATGCCTAATGATTGATAAATACCAAAAGTATAAGCATTCATTAATAACTGTACACAAGTAACAAAAGCGGCAATGATCAATACAAAAATAGGAATACGAACTTCTTTAGGTACCCATTGACGAATTGCGGAAACAGTCGCATTAGAGCATACCAATACTAGTAACGTAGCTAACCCTAAACCTAGGGCATTAGTTACCGTTGCAGTAACAGCAAGTAATGGGCAAAGACCTAGTAATTGCACTAAACCAGGGTTGTTTTTCCACAAACCTTGAATAGCTAATTCTTTAAATTCAGCTTTGAATGCTTGTTTAGCTAGCGCTTTTTCTTCGGCTTGTGCAACTGAGTCAGCGTCAATTTCAGGAGAGCTATCACTAATTCCTTGATTATCACTCATCATTGTTAGTCTCGTTTAATGTGTCAGCTTCAACTTGAGGTGTTTGTTCACCAATCAGACAGCTATTTGGGCGTGATAATACCAAATCCTTACTGTCTTTAAAGTAGAGAGCCGCTTTTTTAACTGCTTTAACCACAGCGCGAGGCGTAATAGTGGCACCAGTAAATTGATCAAACATACCGCCATCTTTAATGACCCCCCAACGGGTATCTTTCTCCGAAAGTAGTTTTTTACCATTAAAACTACTTATCCAGTTACTTTTTCTTAACTCTATTTTATCACCTAACCCAGGGGTTTCTTGGTGTTTCAAAACTCGAACGCCACTTACTGTATCATCCATGTTAATCGCTATAATAAGCTCAATGTTACCATTGTAACCATCTGGGGCAGTACTCGTCATTGCTATGGCAACAGGCTCACCGTTTTTTCTGGCGATATATGCGGTCTGCATTGTTGAACTGCTTTTTGACGCGCCAAGTAAAGGAGAGCTTAATTTTACGCAATCTTGAGTAATATCATTATCATAACGATTGGGTTCAATAATGCTGTGCAGAGTACTCAATAGCTGGCGTTGGGCTTGAATTTTAATTTTATCTTTGGTTAACTCGTTAACTAAACCTACAATGGCAGTACAAGCAATGGCGAAAATGGCCAAAATTTGACTGTTTTTTTGTATTGGTAATTGAAAGGCTGAACGTTTTTTATCGTCAAATTCTGTCATTGTTTAGTCTCAGTTTGCTTATTAACACTTTCTGAAGAAGGTGCAGGTTTAGCAACAGTATTACCATGGCCATAAGTACGGGGACGGGTGTATTGATCAACTAATGGCGCAGCCATATTACAAAGCAATACTGCAAAAGCAACACCGTCAGGGTAGCCACCAAACGTTCTTATTAAGTAAACCAATAATCCCGCGATTGCGCCAATAATTAGTCGCCCCTTGATGCTAGTTGCACCGGTAACAGGGTCGGTTAATATGAAAAACGCACCTAACATGCAACCACCTGTTAACCAATGAAACATGGTTGATGCACTACTATCAGGGCTCACGCTATAAGCAATAAATGAGCAAACAAAAAGGCTAAGTAAAAAACTTATTGGCGTATGCCAAGCAATTGCTCTTTTAGCTATTAGCAGTAAACCACCAGCGAGAAAAGTAAGGTTTATCCATTCCCAGCCATAAGCAAGGCCTAAGGAAAAATCGTAGCTATTGGTAAAAATGCTATTTTGCGTGGTTTCATAAACGGTATGCCCGAGGCCCAAATCGGTTTTTAAAGTATCTAAAGGCGTTGCCATGGTAAAACCATCAATACTTGTACGCAACTGTTCTACTGAATATCCTTCAGCGGTAAAACCAGTAAAGATTGTCATTAAGGTATTACTAAAGTCTAAACCTATATTCATCAGGGCCGTCGGTGGTAGCCAAGATGTCATTTGAATAGGGAAAGATATCAATAACATGACATAAGCCGCCATTGCTGGATTAAAAGGGTTATGCCCTAATCCACCATAAAGTTGTTTGACAATCACAATAGCGAAGGCTGCGCCAATGACTGAAATCCACCACGGGGCAATAGCAGGTATGCATATGCCTAACAGCACCGCTGAAAGTATAGCGCTGCCATCAAAAAGCTGCTTACGAATTTGTTTCTTACTTCGTAATGATAAAACAATAAACTCACAGGCCATTGCCGTAGCAACAGCTAAAGTGATATGAATAATATTGCCCCAACCAAAAAAATACCACTGGGCTAGAATTCCCGGTAGTAACGCATAGATAACTAAGCGCATTAAAGCCGACGTTTCGGCTTGATTGTGATTATGGGGTGAGCTTGCGATCCAAAATGCCATAATTCTTCTTATTCTTCATTGCTAGGTTTAGGGGAGTCTTGTTGTTGCTCTTTTTTCTTTGCCAGATTTTGTTGGGCTTTTGCTTTTGCTTTTGCCTTTGCTTTGGCTACTGCTGCGGCTATTTTCGCTTTTTTATCATCTTGTTTTTTACTGTCTTCACTATCAACTGCAGGCTTAATTTTCTCATTATCAGCAGGCGATGAGTTTTCTTCTGCTAATGATTTCGATTTTCTCGCTTTGGCTTTTTCTTTTGCTTTAGCAACAGCAGCCGCAATTTTCGCTTTTTTATCATCAGGTGACTGAACTAATGCCGGTTCTTTTTCTAATTTATTCGTAATTGGTTTTTCAATTGCTGGTGCAGTCTTTTCATCAGTTTCAATTGCTGGTTCTTCAGTAGGTACTTTTTCTGTATCTAGTGTTGAACCTTCAGTTTTAACTGGTGCTGAACTTTCTTCAGCAGCTTTATTTGTTTCACTTTGTGTCTTTTTAGCTAATCTTTTTGCTTTTGCTCTGGCAATTGCTGCTTTCACCTGAGACTTTTCATCTTGTACATCACTTGCAGTTTCTTGTACGTTATCATTGTTTTCTAGAGGCTTAGCTTGTGTTTTTTGTTGATTTTCGTTTGTCTGTTCAGGTTTTGCATTTGCTGCTTTCTTGGCTTTTACGCGAGCAAGAGCGGCGGCAACCGCCGAGCTTGCAGAGCTACCATCAGCTGACTTTTTATTCATTACGGCTTTTCGTGCTGCGGCAGCTTTTTTATGTTTTTCTTCCCGCGCAATTTTCTCTTTTTCTAACCGCAGTTTTCTGGCTTCAAAACGTATTTTGGCTTTTTCAGCTTTGACGTCAAGTTGTTGTTGTTGGCGAATTTCGGCTTTTGCAATGCGGTAATACTGTACCAGTGGAATTTGACTTGGACAAACATAAGCACAGGCACCGCAATCTATACAATCAAATAAGTTTAGCTTTGCTAACTGTTGATGATCTTTCGCTTTAGCGCTCCACTGTAATTCTTGTGGTAATAACTGGCTTGGACAAACATCGCTGCATTGACCACAGCGAATACATTCAACTTCGTTAGCGTTATTGTCAAAAGCACTTGGCATTTCAGCTTTACTCGGTGCTAAAATACAATTACTGGTTTTAACAACGGGTACTAACTCGTTTAAAATGCTGAAACCCATCAATGGACCACCCATGATTACGGGTGGGTTAGTGACAGATGCATTTGCCTGCGTGACATCCTCGTTTTCACGGATGAATCCAGTATGTTCAAGTAAATGATGTACCGGCGTACCTAATAGTGCCCAAACATTTTGCGGTTTTGATAAGGCTTGCCCTGTTAGAGTAACTACCCGTTTAATTAAAGGAATATCATTAATGACGGCATCACTAATAGCAAAGCAAGTGGCAACATTTTGGACAACAATGCCCGAATGAATGGGTAGTGAGCCACTTTTTACTTCTTTACCTGTTAGCATTTTTATCAGTTGTTTTTCGCCACCGGTTGGATATTTAGTGGGTAATACGCATACTTTAACCTTTTCAATAGCGCTTGTAGCTTGCTGCAGTGCTTTAATTGCTTGAGGCTTGTTATTTTCAATACCAATTAAAATGAAAGCTGGCTTGAGCAGTTTGTCGAGTATCTTAATACCGTCAATAATAGCTTCACTTTGCTCGCACATTAATAAATCATCTGCGGTGATATAAGGTTCACACTCTGCCGCATTAATAATCAAAAAGTTTATATCTGGTGTGGTGCTTACTTTTATGTGAGTTGGAAAACCAGCACCTCCCATACCTGCTATGCCCGCGTCAGCAATTTTATTAATAATCTCTTGATTGGACAATTGCCTGTAATCTTGGCAAATTTCTCGCTTAATCCATGTGTCTTCAAAGTCTACCTCGATGAACAAGCATAACTCACTCAAGCCCGAGGGATGAGCAATCGGAGATTTTTTAATTGCGCTTATTGTGCCACTTGTTGGCGCGTGCACAGGAACAGCCATAGGATTAAAACTTTGTGTTAGTGCTTGCCCTTTAAGCACTTTGTCACCAACCTTAACTAATAAATCACCTTGACGGCCAATGTGTTGCTGTAATGGTAAAATCAGTTGTTTGGGCAATGGCAATAGTTTGATCGGCTTGCCTGAAGTGAGTGCTTTTTGCTCAGGGGGATGAATGCCACCATGGAATTGCCAGAATTTGTTTTGGGTGATACATTCAATTATTGATTCCATAATGCCTCCTAATCAATTTGCTTCACAGCAATTTTGCTTAGATCCCACTGCCAATTTTGAATGGTTTGAGGAATCGGACGCATTTCAATGCAATCAACAGGACAAGGCGCTACACATAAATCACAGCCAGTACATTCATCAATAATAATAGTGTGCATCTGTTTTGCTGCACCTAAAATAGCGTCAACAGGGCAAGCTTGAATACATTTGGTACAGCCAATACAGTCTTCTTCAATAATGAAAGCAACGGTAGGAGCATTATCGACTTCATGAGTTTCATCTAAAGGTTGGACATCAACGCCAAGTAAATCAGCGATTTTTTTGATGGTATCTTCACCGCCCGGAGCGCATTTATTAATTGCTTCACCATCAGCCAGAGCTTTAGCATAAGGTTTACAACCAGGATAACCACACTGGCCACACTGGGTCTGCGGTAGCAGAGCATCGAGTTGTTCAACGATTGGGTCACCTTCAACATGAAAGCGAACAGAGGCATAACCCAGTAAAGCGCCAAAAATGGCGCCGAGAAGACCTAAAAAGAGAATGGCAATTAAAATATTCATTATGATTGCCTTAAATTTTGACTAGGCCAGAAAAGCCCATAAACGCGAGAGACATTAGGCCGGCTGTTATCATAGCAATAGCGGCACCTTTAAAAGGACCGGGAACATCAGCATTAGCCAATTTTTCTCGCATCGCAGAAAACATAATTAAAACCAGTGAAAAACCAGCTGCAGCTCCAAAGCCATATATGATAGATTCGAAGAAATTATGCTCTAATCGTAAGTTAAGCAAAGCGACACCTAAAACAGCACAGTTTGTGGTGATTAACGGCAAGAAAATACCCAGTAAACGATATAGGCTACTGCTGGTTTTATGCACCACCATTTCGGTAAATTGTACCACAACAGCAATAACCAAAATAAAGCTCATGGTGGTTAAGTATTCAATATTCAGTGGTACTAAAATATAGGTTGTCACTAGGTAACTAAGTAATGAGGCTATAGTCATCACAAATGTCGTTGCAAATGACATACCTATAGCGGTTTCAGTACGAGATGACACACCCATAAATGGGCATAGGCCAAGAAATTGCACTAATACGAAGTTATTTACTAGTACAGTGCCAATAAGTAGCAGAACATAATCGGTCATTTGTGTTTTATTTAAGGACGTTAATTTTTATAATATTCATTCCATTATCCTTTTTTTTATTGCATATAACAACACTACTGCACTTGAAGGTGGGGTATTTCCATAAAATGTAAGCAAAAAAAACCGAGCTTCACAAAACAGCTCGGTTTTTTTATAAAATTCAATTTATAGCGGTTCGGGTTTACCAATATAAAAACCTTGGCAGCCATCGATAAATAGTTTATCGAGAGTATGTTTTTCTTCTTGGCTTTCAACACTTTCAGCTAAAACATTAATGCTTAGCCTGTGCGCTAAATCAACCATTAGGCGCAAGAAATATTGATTGTTTTTGTCATCATCAATATCACGAGTATAAGAGCTATCCATTTTGATATAATCTGGGGTTAAATCCCTAAAGAATTTAAATGACGTTAAACCAACACCAAAACGTTCCACGGTAACTCGAGAGCCTACTCTATGTAACATGTCTATTAGGCGTTTACTGGTTTTAATATTTTGCTGTAAACCATATTCGGTTATTTCAAAAATTAACCGTGTTGCGACTTTAGGCTCACGCAATAGTTTTCGCTCTAGCCAAATCATAAAGTGCTCGTCACTGATACTACGTGCACTGATGTTGATACCAAAGCTCTGGTCAAACATATTCTTATTGATGATTTCATTCATTGTAGTTTCAACAATAAGCTTATCTACGGCAATAATTTTATCGAGTTTCTCAGCCATGGCAATAAAAGAAGCGGTTGGCAACATTTCATCATTAGAGTTTAAAAAGCGGGCGAGTACTTCACCGTAAACTTTACTATTGCGACCACTGGGCAGGATTGGTTGCAATAACAATGTGACTCGCTGATTCTCTAATACACTATCAATCTCTTGTCGCCAGTTTTGGTTCCCGTAATTAGCACTGTTTTTTTGTAAAATATCAGTGTCTTTTTGCGAGTACCATGAGTTTGAACTTTGCGTTTGTGCTACGCTAACGCCTGTATCTGCCAAGGCGAGCAACTCACCCAACGGCTTTGTTTTATCAAAGTTTACTAATCCTGAATATGCAACAGAATCAAGATCCGAAGCTTGTTGGTATTCATTGAATAATGCATTTAATTCTTTTGTGAAGTTTTCTGCTTCTTTTAATTTTATATTTGGTAAAATACAGGCGAAATCAGAGCTGTTCAACCTAAATACTTGACCATCAGAATAGGGCACTATAGCTTGCTTAATGAGCGTTGCTACATGAGAAATATAATTATCACCTTCACGGTAACCATGTATTTGATTAATAGTTTGCAATTCAGAACAACGAGTAATGACTAAAACACCAAACTTCACCGGACTCTCTTGTACAACTTTATCTTCATAATATTGTACAAAGCGGCCACGATTATCTAATTGAGTTAAATGGTCAACGTAAGCTTCTTGCTCTAAAGTAATGGCACTTTCTAACTGTTTAGTCATCAGCGCTTTTATATCTGCGATACCTTGTTTAAGCTCGGGGATTTCTAATATATCTCCTTCAGCACCAAAGTCATCATGTTCTGTTTGAGTCTGATTAATTAAAGCGAGATCATTTTTAATTTGTTGGCTAATAACTTTAAATACTGCTTTGTGTCGTTTAGTGCTCATGGTCGCAGCAAACACCATGAAGAATAGCGATAAGATAATGGAAAGAATAATACAAGTTAAAACCAATCGTGATTCACCAGAAAAATCCAGACGAAATTCAATAATTAAGGCTAATTTATTACTGGTCACTTTTTTCAAGCTAGGAGATATAAAAGGAATACTTAAACCCGCATCTTTGGGCTGGTAACTGAATAAATTTTTACCTGCAAGGTTAGCAATGGATAAGCGTTGGTAGTTCGAACTTTGCGCTAAGGTTTTTTCAACCATCTTGGCATTTTGTGCTTCGTCTTCTTCAAGGATAAATTGTTCAGTCAAAAGTTGAATAGAACGAACATGAAGGTTTGCCTTATCTTCAAGTAATGAGGATAACATAGACAAAGAAACGATACTGATAGATGAAACAAATATCAGCGCTAATATCGCGTTTCTTAATAATAATTGAGGAAATGTGTACATACTAAGTAATATTACTCCACAAAAAACTACTTTAATAAAGTAAGCGTTAACTGTTATTAAAAATAATTAAGCACTATAGTTGACTCTATACTAACTGATTGTAAAGCATAAGTTAATTTTTTCCATTAATTTCAATTGATTTTTAACTATAATTACTTAACAAGCTTGCGCTAAGACCCATCTCCCTATATAATTCGCCCTGCTTAATTTGGCTGTCTTTTTTTGCTGATTAGGTAAGTAACAAGATGTCACTGAAAGAATTTATCGTTGTTTGTTAAATTTTATTCTTGTTATTGGTATTTATTGCATTAGCGAAACTTGCTATCGATAAATATGGGGTCAGTGATAGACCCCTGATATGGGGTTTTTTTGTTTTTAGTACTTAATAATATCAAGTTAAGTATTAAAAACAAAAATACACAGCACAAAACATGCTGGGCTATATGCCCTTTTTTTGTATCTTAAGTTCTTCACTTTATTGATAAATATAAAGTGTAATAGGAGAAAACGATTGGCTAAATTTGAACAAAAACTAACTGACATGCTTCGTCCTGCAGTAGAAGAGACGGGGAAAAAATTACTGGGCGTGGAGTATATTAGCGCAGGTAATAATTCAGTTTTACGTTTGTTTGTTGACCATGAAAATGGCATTAATGTTGATGATTGCGCAGAAGTAAGCCGCCAAGTCGGAGCTATTTTAGATGTCGAAGACCCAATCAGCAGTGAATATAGTTTAGAAGTTTCTTCTCCAGGTGTAGACAGACCTTTATTTGAATTATCGCATTTTCAACAAGTGATTGGTGAAATCGTTAATGTTAAGTTATCAGTGCCATTGAATGGTCGTAGAAAATTTAAAGGTATTTTAGCAGCAATAGAAAATGACACATTAATTGTAGAAGTTGATGGCATAGATTACGAACTTGTCATCAATAATGTCGACAAAGCAAACCTTGTCGCGCAACTTTAGAAATCGTTAGAAAAATAAGTATTTAAGTTTAATAGCAGTAGCTATTTAGTTTTACGCACTAGCACTCAATTTAAAAGTAAGCAAGTTATTGATTAACTTCAATATTAATTTGTAACCGCTAAATCGGGCTATTAAAGCACTAAATTGAATAGTTACCCAAAAATTAGGGCTAAAAAGACATGAGTAAAGAGATATTACTGGTTGTTGATGCAGTATCGAATGAGAAAGCATTACCTAGAGAAAGTATTTTTGAAGCAATGGAAACAGCTTTAGAAACAGCAACTAAGAAAAAATACGAGGGTGATATTGCCGTTCGAGTATGCATTGACCGCATCTCAGGCGAGTTTGATACCTTCCGTCGTTGGTTAATTGTGGAAGATAGCCATGAGCCAATGGAAAACCCTTATGCGGAAATCACTTTATCTGCTGCTCAATATGAGGACCCTGAATTAAATGCAGGTGATTATGTTGAGGACCAAATTGAATCGGTAAAATTTGACCGTGTAACCACGCAAACAGCGAAGCAAGTGATTGTACAAAAAATTCGTGAAGCAGAACGTGCACTTGTTGTTGATGCATATCAAGAACAAGTTGGCGAATTAGTTACGGGTGTTGTGAAAAAATCGAGTCGAGAAAGTGTTATTTTAGACTTAGGTAACAACGCTGAAGCAATTATTTATCGTGACGATATGCTACCTCGTGAGAGTTTCCGTCCAGGTGATCGTGTACGTGGTTTACTTTACGAAATAAAACCTGAAGCACGTGGCGCGCAATTATTTGTTAGTCGTACTAAGCCTGAGATGTTGGTTGAATTGTTCCGCGTTGAGGTGCCAGAAATTGGCGAAGAAATGTTGGAAATTAAAGGCGCAGCTCGTGACCCTGGCTCACGCGCTAAAATTTCCGTAAAAAGTAATGACAAACGTATTGACCCAGTAGGCGCTTGTGTTGGTATGCGAGGTTCACGTGTACAGGCGGTTTCTGGTGAGTTAGGTGGCGAGCGTGTTGATATCGTATTATACGATGATAACGTTGCTCAATATGTGATTAATGCCATGGCGCCAGCTGAAGTTGCTTCAATCATTGTTGATGAAGATAAAGGCACGATGGATATAGCGGTTGAAGAAAGTAACCTAGCAATGGCTATTGGTCGCAGTGGTCAAAACATTCGTTTGGCAAGCCAGTTAACTGGCTGGGAACTAAATGTCATGACGGTTGCCGACATGCAAGAAAAGCATCAGGCAGAAAATGACAAAGTATTAAACTTATTTATTGATAAGCTAGACCTTGATGAAGATTTTGCCACTTTGCTTGCTGAAGAAGGGTTTACTTCTTTAGAAGAAATTGCTTATGTACCTGCCGCTGAAATGCTGCAAATTGACGGATTAACTGAAGAGATAGTTGAAGAGCTTCGCGACCGTGCTAAAGAAGCATTAACAACACAAGCACTTGCGAGTGAAGAAACATTAGAAGGCGCAGAGCCTGCAGAAGATTTATTAGCCCTTGATGGCTTAGAACGTCACTTAGCGTTTGTATTAGCAAGTCGTGGTGTTTGCACACTAGAAGATTTAGCTGAGCAAGGCATTGATGAAATTAGTGATATTGAAGAATTAGATGAAACCAAAGCGGGTGAGCTAATAATGGCTGCACGTAATATTTGTTGGTTTAACGAAGAATAATTAACACCGGGAGAATAGTATAGATGGCAGATATAACAGTAGCAGAACTTGCCAAAGAAATTGGTACACCGGTGGATCGTTTAGTGAGCCAACTGGCTGACTCAGGCGTGAATAAATCGGCAACTGATGCTATTTCGCAAGACGAAAAAGAATCATTATTGGGTTATTTGAAGAAGCAGCATGGCGATGATTCCGCTGCTAAACCAAGTAAGTTAACACTTAACCGTAAAACTAAATCAACGCTAACTATGGGGCATGGCTCTAAAGCAAAATCAGTGAATGTTGAAGTACGTAAAAAGCGTACCTATGTGAAGCGCAGTGAATTAGAAGAGCAGCAAATAGCTGAAGATGCAGCAAAGGCAGAAGCAGATGCAGCAGCAAAAGCTGAAGCAGATGCAGCAGCAAAAGCAGAGTTGGCAGCTAAAGAAGCTGAGAATGCGCGTGCGGTAGCGGCAGTAAAAGCAGAAGCAGAAGTTGAACGTAAAGCAGCTGCAAAACTTGAAGCTGCAGAAAAAGCTAAACAAGTAGCGGCTGATAAAGCTAAAAATGCTGATAAAGCGCCAGTGGTAAAAGTTGAAGAAAGCGAAGAAGCTAAACAACTTCGTTTAGTACAAGAAAAAGAAGCAGCGGCGAAAATTGAAGCAGAAGCGGCAGAAGCGGCTGAAGCTGCAAGAAAGTTAGCTGAAGAAAATGAATCGCGTTGGAAAGAACAAGAAGAAGAGCGTAAAGCGAAAGAAAAAGAAGTGGTTCATGTTACTTCTTCTAAATACGCTCAAGAAGCAGAAGATAAAGTTGATGCTGCTGATGAAGGTGCAGGTCGTCGCCGTAAGAAGAAAAAGAGCACTCAAGACAAAAATGCCCGTGGCGGTCGTAATGTTCGTACTGGGCGTAAGCAAACTTTATCAGCGCCACAAAGTTTAAAGCATGGTTTTACGAAGCCTGTTGAAACAAAGATACAAGATATTCGCATTGGCGAAACGATTTCTGTTGCTGAACTCGCCAATAAAATGGCTAAAAAAGGTGCTGAAGTCGTTAAAGCCATGTTTAAAATGGGTGCAATGGCAACGATTAACCAAGTTATTGACCAAGAAACCGCGGCGCTTGTGGCTGAAGAAATGGGCTTTGATGTAGTGCTTGTCAAAGAAAATGCCCTTGAAGAAGCGGTATTAGCAGACCGTGGTGATGCGGGTGATGCGATTACACGTGCGCCGGTAGTTACTATTATGGGTCATGTAGATCACGGTAAGACATCACTACTTGATCACATTCGTGAAGCAAAAGTAGCAGATGGCGAAGCAGGTGGTATTACTCAGCATATTGGTGCTTATCATGTAGAAACGGGTCATGGCATGATCACCTTCTTAGATACTCCAGGCCATGCTGCCTTTACAGCTATGCGTTCACGTGGTGCTAAAGCAACAGATATCGTTATTATTGTTGTTGCTGCTGACGATGGTGTTATGCCGCAAACGGTTGAAGCTATTCAGCATGCGAAAGCATCACAAGCGCCAATCATTATTGCGGTTAACAAAATGGATAAAGAATCAGCTGATCCAGACCGTGTTAAAACAGAGCTTTCTCAGCATGACGTTATCCCAGAAGATTGGGGTGGGGATGTTCAATTCTGTCATGTTTCAGCGAAAACAGGTCTAGGTATTGACGAGTTACTCGATTCAATTTTATTGCAATCAGAAGTCTTAGAGCTTACTGCTGTTGTAGATAAAATGGCCAGTGGCGTTGTGGTCGAGTCTAAACTTGATAAAGGTCGCGGCCCAGTAGCCACTGTATTGGTACAAGAAGGTACTTTAAAGCAAGGTGATATTGTACTTTGTGGTTTAGAGTATGGTCGTGTACGTGCGATGCGTGATGAAAACGGTAAAACTATTCAATCTGCAGGCCCAGCTATTCCGGTAGAAATATTAGGTTTAAGTGGTGTGCCGCAATCAGGTGATGAAGCAACGGTTGTTAAAGATGAGAAAAAGGCACGTGAAGTTGCTTTATATCGTCAAGGTAAATTCCGTGATATCAAACTAGCTCGTCAACAAAAATCTAAGCTTGAAAACATGTTTGCTAGCATGGCCGAAGGTGAAGTATCAGAAGTTAACGTAGTGCTTAAATCAGACGTTCAAGGTTCACTTGAAGCAATATCTGACTCATTATTGAAACTTTCTACTGATGAAGTAAAAGTTAAAATTGTTGGCTCTGGTGTTGGTGGTATCACTGAAACAGACGCAACTTTAGCGGCGGCTTCAAATGCTATTATGGTTGGCTTCAATGTTCGTGCTGATACAGCTGCACGTAAAGTTATTGAGACTGAAAATATTGATTTACGTTACTACAGTGTTATTTATGCATTAATTGACGAAGTTAAGCAAGCAATGAGCGGTATGCTTGCCCCTGAATTTAAACAAGAAATCATTGGTCTTGCACAAGTACGTGATGTATTTAAGTCGCCTAAAATTGGCTCTATCGCCGGTTGTATGGTTACCGAAGGTACTATTAAACGTAGTGCGCCTATTCGTGTATTACGTGAAAATATTGTTATTTATGAAGGCGAGCTTGAGTCATTACGCCGCTTTAAAGACGATGTACAGGAAGTTCGTAACGGCACTGAATGTGGTATTGGTGTTAAAAACTACAATGATGTACGTGTAGGCGATCAAATAGAAGTGTTCGAGACAGTAGAAGTCAAACGTTCATTATAACTATCATCTCATTGCTAGTAGAATCAACTACTGCGTTGGATGTACTCATTGACTCTCGTCAACTCCGTGCATCCGCCTTGTATTTGAATAGACTAGCTTTGAGCTAACAGTTAAATACAAAAGGGGCTTATGCCCCTTTTGCGTTGATAATTTAAAATTTATGAAGAAAGCTGCTATTTATTAGTACAGCTTTTAGGAGTATACGATGGCTAGAGAATATGCCCGTACTGACCGTGTAGGTCAGCAAATCCAAAAAGAAATAGCGATTATTTTAATGCGCGAGATTAAAGATCCGCGTTTAAGTATGACGACCGTGTCAGCGGTAGAAGTGACACGCGATTTGGCGTACGCAAAAGTATTTGTGACTTTCTTTAATGACAAAGAAGATGAAATCAAAGCCTCTATTGAAGTATTAACTGAAGCTGAAGGCTATATTCGTTCATTATTAGGCAAACGATTACGTGCCCGTATTATCCCACACTTACGTTTTGTTTATGACAAATCAATGGCCGAAGGTGTACGGATGAGCTCGTTAGTTGATCAAGCGGTAGCGAGTGATAAACCAGAAAATACAAGTGATGAAGAGCAGAGCGAATAAGTATGGCAAAGCGTAGAAAAGGTCGTCCAATCAATGGTGTATTACTATTAGATAAGCCTTATGAAATGTCATCAAACCATGCATTACAAGCCGTAAAGCGTATCTATTTCGCTCAAAAGGCGGGTCATACAGGTGCATTAGACCCGCTTGCCACCGGCATGTTACCGATCTGCTTAGGTGAAGGGACTAAATTTTCACAGTTCTTACTTGATACCGACAAAACTTATCAAGTTACAGCGAAATTAGGCATTCGAACAACTACCAGTGATGCAGACGGCGATATTGTTAGTGAAAAAACGGTTGAAGTTTCAGATGAGCAATTAGCATCAGCTCTTGATAGTTTTCGTGGTACTACTAAACAAGTGCCCTCGATGTATTCGGCGCTAAAATATCAAGGGCAACCTTTATATAAATATGCCCGTGAGGGTATTGAAGTACCGAGAGAAGCACGAGACATTACGGTGTATTCTTTAGAGCTTTTACGTTTTGAAAGCGATGAAGTTGAGCTAAAAATTCATGTCTCAAAAGGCACTTATATACGAACCATTGTTGATGATTTAGGTGAGTTATTAGGTTGCGGAGCACATGTAGCTAATCTTAGACGTTTAGCTGTTGGTAATTACCCTATTGCTAATATGGTAACCTTACCTCAACTAGAAGTTTTACTTGAGCAAGCTACATCTCAAGAAATAACGCCTTCACAGTTGTTAGACCCGCTACTCTTGCCAATGCAAAGCGCTGTCGATGGCATGCCAAAAGTCTTTGTCGATGATATGTCGGCAAACTTCTTACGACATGGTAATCCTGTACAAGCTTATAAAGCGCCTATAACAGGGAGTGTTCAGGTCTATATTGGTGATGATGAAAATGATGAGACCGCTGAGTTTATTGGTGTTGGTTTTATAAATGACGATGGTCAGGTCGCACCTAAGCGTATTGTGGTTGTTTAATATTACTTAAAAAAAGGAGCTAAATAGCTCCTTTTTTAGCTAAGTCATTTTTCTTATGATTTGCATATTTTTCTTTTCGTTTTACTACCCGTTGATTTTACATAGGTACAGGTCTCTTTTTTTTCTGCTTTCGCCGTACTTTCAACAGATTCACTAGTAGAGGCACAACCAGTAACTAGTAAAGCTAACACAATTAAGATGAATTTCATTTCTAAATCAGTCCTTTAAGTATTTGAAGGAACGATATTAATAAGACGATTTCATCATGTCTACAACACTAGGTTAATATTTTGTTAATTTAATGTTACCAAATGTTTCAGTGTGATAATTTGGTTTCTCAGATCAATTAGCAATGTATGAGTAATTATTATTGCGGTACTAAAGTGTTATTTTGCTCGATGATATTGAGAACGACAAGAATATTGCCTATTCATGTTATTAAATAGCGGATTTTTATTAATGAAATGTCTATCTCTGAGCACATTACACTTTAACCATAAGTAACCCCATAAAATTACAAAATAAACAAGGCTGTGGTAACAATGAATATAGAAGTAGGGCTTATTGAGACATTATTAGTGGCATTATTAATATTATTTTCAGGATATTTCTTTAATAGCAAAATTGCCTTTTTACGTGAGAATAATATACCAGAGCCGGTAGTAGGCGGTATTGTATTTTCAATTCTTGCTGCCATTGCTCATGGATATTTTGATGTTAATTTAAACTTTGATATGAGTTTTAAAAATCCGTTAATGATCATTTTCTTCACCACGGTGGGATTAGGAGCAAGCTTCTCACTTTTAGTTAAAGGCGGTCCTAAAGTTTTGCTGTTTTTAGCTGTAGCAACAGTGTACTTGTTTTTACAAAATGGTGTTGGTGTTGGTGTAGCACTAATCTCTGGTATGGATCCATTAATGGGATTAATTGGTGGCTCGGTAACCTTATCTGGCGGACATGGTACCGGTGCTACCTATGCTGATTTATTCACCACAGAATATGGTTTAGGTGCTGGCATACTAGAGCTTGCTATGGCTGCCGCTACTATGGGACTAGTATTGGGTGGTTTAATTGGTGGGCCAGTGAGCAAACGATTAATTAGCAAATACAATTTGAAAGCTGATGAGTATCATGAAGAGCTTGACGATACCATCACCTTTAATCCTGATGATCATGATTTAGTTACCCCTAAGAAAATGATGGAAACCTTATTTGTTATTCTTGTTTGTATGGTGGTTGGCCATCTTGCACATGTCACTTTAAGAGCTAATGGTTTAGTGTTGCCGTCATTCTTATTACCATTACTATGTGGTGTCGTTGCCACTAACCTATGCGAGTTTTCTAAACGATATCATATCAGTCGGGCTTGTATTGATTTATGGGGCACAATGGCATTGTCAATATTTTTGGCTATGGCCTTAATGTCACTGAAAATTTGGGAGTTAGCTAATCTAGCAGGACCCATGTTTGTGCTAATTATTATTCAAGCCATTATCCTAATGTTTTTTGCCTATTTTGTTACTTTTCGAGTGATGGGGAAAAACTATAATGCCGCTATTATTGCCGGTGGGCATTGTGGCTTTGGTTTAGGAGCAACACCAACAGCCGTTGCTAATATGGAGTCTTTAGTTGCTCGTTATGGTCCTTCACCGCAAGCGTTCCTTGTTGTGCCTTTAGTGGGAGCTTTCTTTATTGATATCACTAACGCTCTTGTGCTGCAGGTGTATTTGAGTTTGGGCTTTATTACGCCATAGTAAATAGTAGCAATAATGATGTTAAGCGTGCGTTTCTAGTTGCATTTTGGCGGTGTCCTGATAGAATACGCGCTCTTTCGTTACCTCTGCTGAATTAGTGTTTGGCTCAGGTAGAATTTAATCAACTCATAACTTCTTTTAAATCAAGAGTTTGAGTTACACACTAAGGATTTATTATGTCTTTAAATGCTACAGAAAAAGCAGCAATCGTTGCAGAATACGCTCAAAAAGAAGGTGATACTGGTTCTCCAGAAGTACAAGTTGCTTTGTTAACTACACAAATCAACCACTTACAAGGTCACTTCAAAGAGCACATCCATGATCATCATTCACGTCGTGGCTTATTGCGCATGGTTGCACAACGTCGTAAATTACTTGATTACTTAAAAGGCAAAAACGTTGATCGTTACGGTGCTTTAATTGGTAAATTAGGTCTACGTCGTTAATAGTTAATTTAACTAGTTAAGTTAATTATTAGAAAGGAGCCTGTTGGCTCCTTTTTTGTTGCTATTTTTTGATATTACTTAATTTACTAGAAAATAGACAAGCCGGTAAAACTAGTGAATAGCTCTAAAGCTTTAGTACCCACGAGTGAGTTGCCAAACTCATTCAACCCTGGAGAGTAAACGGCTATTGCCATTTTCCCTGGGATTACAGCGACAATGCCACCGCCAACACCACTTTTTCCTGGTAACCCCACTCTAAAAGCAAAATCACCTGACGCATCATAATGGCCACACGTTAGCATTAAGGCATTTATCCTTTTTGCTTGGCCGGGCGTTAGAAACTGTTTATTCGATATAGGATCGGTACCATTGTTTGCTAAGTATAAAAAAGCGCGAGAAAGTTGCAACGGTGTCATTTCTACTGAGCATTGATGAAAATAGGCTGTTAATACTTCTTCAACTTCATTATTTAAATTACCAAAGCTTTTCATCAAATGAGCTAGACTTGCGTTTCTAAAACCATGCTGCATTTCTGACTCAGCGACGCTTTTGTTTGTGTCGATACTTGCATCTGAACTAATTGCGTGAATAAACGCTAAAATATCATTAACGGCCGCTTCATTATTATTGCTCTTTGAAATCAAACTATCACAAACGACTATCGCGCCAGCGTTAATAAAAGGGTTTCTCGGTATGCCAGCTTCATGTTCTAGTTGCACTAATGAATTAAACGGATCACCCGAAGGTTCACGCCAAACACGTCGATAGAGCTTTTTTTTATGCTCTCTTAATGCCAAAGTAAAACTAAAAACTTTAGAAATACTTTGAATAGAAAAAGTTTGCTTATAGTCACCTACACCGTAAAAGTCACCATTATTTAAGGTAATAGCCATACCAAATTGATTAGGATCTACATTAGCTAAAGCAGGTATATAATCGGCAACTTTACCTTGACCAAGCATTGGCGTTACTTGTTGATGAATTTTGTTCAAAATGGATGAATAATTCACAGCGACTTCTTCTCTAGTTAATCAATTAATTTGGCATTTATACCCCGATATTTACTCTAATACAATGGCTTTATTATCCTTGGTGTCTTTGTTATTCATACGCAGTGTTCTCGAAATTGACCTTAGGCATTGATAACTACTTTGCAACAAATAAAGCGGTGCATTCCTTTTTAACCCTGCTTACCCTTCGCTAATAATTGCACTTAACAAAACTTTAACCGTTCGATTAATCGGTAGGGATTTTGCTCTTAAGCTGCTGACTAAATTGATAGTTATCATATTTTTTTATCTATACTTCAATAGGCAAGTGCAAAATAATCGGCATTTTGCAAACTTGGCACTTGTGTCAGGTTTTTATTCTGCTATATTAAAGCTATTGGAAATGAGCACTCCCAGTTAAGTGAATCCACTGGGTAAATAACGACGGAAAAAATTATGACAAAAAACACAGTTCGTTTTTTATTAAACAACGATGTAGTGACCATAGAAAACATTGACCCTAATTTAACGGTTCTACAATATCTGCGCGAAATACAATTTAAGTCTGGCACAAAAGAAGGTTGTGCCTCTGGTGATTGCGGTGCTTGTACTGTGGTACTTGCCGAGCTAGATAAAGATAACGTAGGCCAACTTCACTATAATTCAATAAATTCGTGTATTACCTTTGTGGGTAACTTACATGGCAAACAGTTGATCACGGTTGAAGATTTAAAAGATGGTGCTAAGTTGCATCATGCTCAGCAAACCATTGTTGACAATCACGGTTCACAATGTGGTTTTTGTACTCCAGGTTTTGTTATGTCATCTTTTGCTTTACATAAACATAATAAAACACCAAATCGTGCTGAGGTACTAGAGGCACTCGCAGGCAACCTATGTCGTTGTACGGGCTATCGTTCAATTATAGCAGCAGCTATTACCGCAAGTACCGACAGTGATGAAGATTCATTTGCTAAGCATTATCAAACAACGGTCGCCACGTTGACAGAATTTCAAGAATTGCCAAGTCCAGTCCTTGCTGGCAATGGCCATAACTTTATCGCGCCAAAAAATATTGATGAATTAGCCATTGAGTTAACAAATGAGCCAAAATCTACATTATTAGCTGGTGGTACAGATTTAGCACTTTCAGTTACACAAAACTTAGCAACCATAAATAAGCTTGTTTACCTTGGCAATGTAGCCGAGTTAACCAATTTTGAAGAAACAGACACTGAAATTATTATTGGCTCAGCATTACCTTACAGTAAGTTTATTGACACCTTACATCATTACTACCCAGATCTTGGCGAAATGATAGAGCGAATAGGCTCAAAACAGGTACGTAATAATGGCACCCTCGGTGGCAATATAGGTAATGCATCTCCCATTGGTGATATGCCGCCAGCACTTATTGCGTTAGGTGCAACAATGACCTTACACCTAAACGGTAATGAACGAACAATTTTAGTTGAAGATTACTTTGTCGATTATAAAAAGACAGTACTTAAATCTGCAGAGTTTATTAAGTCGGTACAAATACCTAAACCAACGCCAGGTCAAACTTTAAAACTTTATAAAATTTCTAAACGTATAGATGATGATATTTCTGCGGTATTAGCGGCAATTTTTATCGAGCAACAAGGCCAGAAAATTACCAATATTCGTATGGCATTTGGTGGCATGGCAGCGATTCCAAAACGAGCGCCAGCAGCAGAAGGCGTATTGCATGGTTATAGCTTAACGAAAGCATTAGTTACCCAAGCAAAAGTAGCGTTAACCAATGATTTTCAACCGATGTCTGATGTACGAGCTTCTGATAAGTACCGTATGACTGTAGCTCAAAACCTAATTGAAAAGTGCTACTTAGAGCTGCAAAGCGCCAATGCAAGAAAAAATATTGAAACACGAGTGGTAAATCATGCGTAGTCTAATTGATGTAAAAAAAGCGAGTTCGAACACTGATGAAAGTGTGGTTAATGGACAAAAAAATGTTGGTCTAGGTGGCGTAGGTCGCTCGAAAAAGCATGAAAGTGCTGATAAGCAAGTGGCCGGTGAAGCAATATATGTTGATGATCGCCCATCGTTACGTGGGGAGTTACATGCTGCGGTAGGACAATCTACCCATGCACATGCAAATATTCTCTCTATGGACTTAACCGCAGTAAAATCGGCACCAGGTGTTATCTCGGTTATTACTGTTGAAGATGTGCCTGGCCATACCGATATTGGACCGGTGTTTCCAGGTGATCCTGTGCTTGCTATTGGTAAAGTCGAGTTTGTTGGTCAACCCATTTTTGCGGTGGCCGCAACAAGTTTCGACCTTGCCCGTAAAGCGGTGAAATTAGCAAAAATTGAATATCAAGCACTTGAAGCGGTATTAACGGTGAAAGATGCTTTGGCAAAACAAAATTTTGTCCGTCCGCCATTTACCATGAAACGTGGTGATTCTGATAAAGCGATCAGCGCAGCCGAGCATCAACTATCAGGTGAAATTACTGTTGGTGGTCAAGAGCATATGTACCTTGAAGGGCAAGTGTCAACTGCTGAGCCAACAGAAGATGGTGGAATGAACATTTTCTCATCTTCACAGCACCCGAGTGAAGTACAAAAGTTGGTTGCGGAAGTACTTGATATTCCTTTAAATAAAGTACTTGTTGATATGCGCCGCATGGGCGGTGGTTTTGGTGGTAAAGAGACACAAGCCGCGCCTTGGGCGTGTATTGCCGCGTTACTTGCCAATGAAACCAAACGTCCAGTTAAATTTAAACTAGCTCGTATGGATGACATGATCATGACAGGTAAACGTCATCCATTTGAAAACAACTATACTGTTGGCTTTGACAGTAACGGTCAAATCAAAGGCATTAATATTGAAGTTAATGGTAACTGTGGTTACTCTCCTGATTTATCTGATGCCATTGTTGATAGAGCAATGTTCCACTCTGACAATGCCTACTTTTTAGATCAAGCAAGTGTTACCGGGAATCGTTGTAAACTAAATACCGTTTCTCATACGGCTTATCGTGGTTTTGGTGGCCCTCAAGGTATGATGACTATTGAAATGGTCATGGATGATATTGCTCGCCACCTTGGTAAAGACCCATTAGATATTAGAAAAATAAACTTATACGGTGATGAAGACCGCAACGAAACCCATTATCATCAAACGGTTGAACATAATAACTTAAGCGAAATTATTGAATCGTTAGAAGACAGCTCTGACTACCAAACCCGACGTCTAGCGATTACAGAGTTTAATGCCAACAATGCCATATTGAAAAAAGGTATTGCCTTAACGCCAGTTAAATTTGGCATTTCCTTTACCGTGCAACATTTAAATCAGGCTGGTGCATTAGTGCATGTTTATACCGATGGCACTATTCACTTAAGCCATGGTGGCAGTGAAATGGGGCAAGGCTTAAATACTAAAGTAGCACAAATTGTTGCCGAAGAGTTCCAAGTTGATGTGGATACGGTAGCTTGCTCTGCTGCCCGTACCGATAAAGTACCAAACTCGTCACCAACAGCGGCATCATCTGGAACTGATTTAAATGGTAAAGCAGCAGAAGCTGCAGCTAAAACCATCAAACAACGTCTAATTGATTTTGCTTGTGAAAAATATCAAGTCGATGAAGAGCAAGTTAAGTTTGAAAATAACAACATACATGTTGGCGAGCAAATATTTAGTTTCGCTGAGTTTTCTCAAATTGCGTATATGGGCCGTGTGTCTTTATCATCGACCGGTTTTTATAAAACCCCTAAAATCCATTTTGACCGTGCAACTGGAAAAGGGCGTCCGTTTTTTTACTATGCAACGGGAGCTTGTGTTTCAGAAGTTATAATTGATACCTTAACGGGTGAATACAAAACCTTACGTACCGACATATTACAAGATGTTGGTCATTCAATTAACCCTGCAATTGATATTGGTCAAATAGAAGGGGCTTTTGTTCAAGGTATGGGTTGGTTAACAACAGAAGAATTAGTATGGAATGAGCAAGGACGTTTACTTTCAAATAATCCGGCAACCTACAAAATTCCTGCAATAAATGATGCGCCTGAAGATTTTCGTGTCGCTTTAGTTCCTGATGCACCAAATCGCGAACATACTATTTACAACTCTAAAGCGGTAGGTGAGCCACCCTTTATGTTAGGTATGGCTGTTTGGTCTGCACTTAAAGATGCCATTGCCAGTGTGAATGATTATAAAACAAGTCCGATATTAGATACACCAGCAACCCCTGAACGAGTACTTTTTGCAGTTGAAGCAGTTAAAGCTGCGACTAAATAAAGGTGAATAAGATGACCGAATTCCATAATGACAGTTTTGACCATAATAAAGCTTTTGATGAAAGCTCTCAGATTAAGTGGAACTGGAATCAAGCAAGCCTAAATTTAAGTCAACAAGGTAAAGCGTATGTTTTGATCACCATTGTTGGTGTTACCGGTTCAACACCTCGTAATAGTGGCACTAAAATGGTGGTTAGCCAAAACACTACTTTTGATACTATTGGTGGCGGTCATCTTGAATATAAAGCGATAAAACAAGCGCATGAACTTTTAGTCGCTAATAAAGATTGCCAATCAATAGAACATTTTCAATTAGGTAGTCAATTAGGGCAATGTTGTGGTGGCAATGCCACTGTGTTATTTGAGTGTTTTGCGGCCAATACTATTCATATTGCTGTTTTTGGTGCTGGTCATGTTGGTCAAGCACTGATTCCCATGTTAGCTGGCTTACCTTGCCATGTTACTTGGGTCGATAACCGAGAGTCGCAATTCCCTGTTAACAGCGAGCAATATGCCAATGTAACGACACTTATTACTGATGATCCTGCAGGCGAAGTGGCGGCAATGGCCAGTAACACACTCTATATTGTGATGACGCATAATCATCAATTAGATTTTGATATTAGCGTTGCCGTATTAAAGCGTGAAGACTTCCATTATTTAGGTCTTATTGCTTCTGATACCAAGTGGCGCCGTTTTCAACAACGTTATAAGCATAGAGAAATAGAGCCTTCCATAGTTGCACAAATGAACTGTCCCATAGGGCTTGAGCAAGTTGTTGGCAAAATGCCTATGGAAGTAGCCATAAGTGTTGCCGGGCAAATTATTGAGTCTTATCAAGCACTGCTTCTAGACGAGCAGTCTCAAATTAAGAATAAAGGTGTTCCTTGGAAAGAAATTAAGCAGTTGCTGAGCGAACAACAATCAGAACATTCAGCTACTACTCAGCCAATAACAAGTATAAATTTATCCACCCATTCAAAAGACAGTGCTGACGACTTAGCCGTTATGAATGATGAACAATTAATCGAACATGGAGCAGTAAAATGAAACATTTTGCTCTGAAAAGTAAAAATGTCATTGTTGCCGGTGAAATGAAGCCCGCAACAATTGAAGTGAAAGGCGAACTTATCTTTGCCATTCATCCCTATGAACAAGCATTATCCTGTGAAATAAAAGATTTTAATGAACAAGTGATTATGCCTGGCTTAGTTGACTCGCACGTGCATATCAATGAACCAGGACGCACTGAATGGGAAGGTTTTAATACCGCAACTCAAGCTGCGGCAGCAGGGGGCATTACTGCACTTGTAGATATGCCTTTAAACTGTATTCCGGTAACAACCACCAAAGCGGCTTTTCAAGAAAAGCTTGATTCTGTCGATGATAAGTTATGGGTTGACTGTGGTTTTTGGGGCGGTGTCATTCCGCAAAATATTGATGATTTAGACGAGCTACTTAATGCCGGTGTTCTTGGGGTTAAATCCTTTTTGATCGATTCAGGTATTGCCGAGTTTCCTCCTGTTGAAGCCAAAGATATGCGCGCAGCTATGCCTATTCTTGCCAAACATGATGTGCCATACCTAATTCACGCTGAGCTTGATTGCGGTAGCTTTCACGATGTAGAGATCACCAAAGAATACAATAGCTTTTTGGCATCACGTCCAAAAAGTTGGGAAAACGATGCGATTTCCTTAATGGTAGATATGGCACGTGAATCAAAAGCAAAAGGGGATAATTGTAAAGTTCATATTGTGCATCTATCTTCTGATGAAGCATTAGAGACGATTGCCAATGCAAAAAATGAAGGCTTACGTTTTACCGCTGAAACTTGTCCTCATTATTTAACCATTGCTTCTGAAACTATTCCTGATGGTAAAACTTTATTCAAATGCTGCCCACCGATTCGTGAAAACAAAAATCGCGAACATTTATGGCAAGCTATTGCTGATGGTCGATTAGATTTTATCGTTTCAGATCACTCACCATGTACTCCAGAGTTAAAACATATAGACACGGGTGACATTGAAAAAGCATGGGGCGGTATTTCAGCACTACAATTCGGTCTACCGCTTATTTGGACCGAAGCGAAAGATCGCGGCATTGATCTAATTGAAATTGCACGCTTAATGTCCAATGAAACAGCCAAATTTGCTGGTTTAGATGGGATAAAAGGGCAAATAGCGGTTGGCTTACACGCAGACTTCTTAGTGTTTGATCCTAATTACAGCTACACCATTACCAATGACATGATTAAGCATCGTCATAACATTACACCTTATGCAGGTCGTACGGTTACTGGACAAGTTCAACATACTTTTGTCCGCGGTCATCATGTTTATCAACAAGATCAATTTATCAATTCGCCAGTAGGAAAGCCATTATTAAAGGGGCAACTGTAGCTCTCAACTGGCAATTTTGAACAAACAAATATGAATAACTAAGAATTAGGAAAAGTAAATTATGATGTTAGATATAGATACGCAAGAGCAGAACAAACTGGCAGGCGCTGCCCTTGAATTAGAACAAAAATTGAAAACACACTGTGTGGATTTAGCCAGCGAACGTGTCGGCGGTGAAACATTGTCTTGTAGCGATGACTTTTTTGCTGAAATGGAAAACTTACTAAAAGCTGGTCGTGGTGTTTTTATCGATGATAAATTTACCGATCGCGGTAAATGGATGGACGGTTGGGAGTCTCGTCGTAGCTACGGTCGTGACAATGGTCGTGAATTTGACTGGTGTATCATACGTTTAGGCATGAAAGGTGTTATACGTGGCTTTGATATCGACACTAATTACTTTCGAGGTAATGCACCTCAAACGGTATCAGTAGAAGCCTGTGTTAGCGATGTGCAACCCAATGAAAATACAAGGTGGCATACTGTGTTAAGTGAAGTAGCGGTTGATGCGCACAGCCAGAATATTTTCGAGATAAGTGATAGTACTGCGTGGACTCATGTGCGCTTGAATATGTTTCCTGATGGTGGCATTGCACGTTTACGTGTGTATGGCGAAGCGGAGGTGAACTGGCATGAGTTCATAGATGGTGAGTTAATTGATTTAGCTTATATTAAAAATGGTGCTAAAGCTTTGCTGGTAAGCGATATGTTTTTCAGCGATAAAAATAACTTAATTATGCCGGGTCGTGGCAAAGACATGGGAGATGGCTGGGAAACAAAGCGTCGTCGTGATCCAGGTCCTGATTGGTCTATTGTTAAACTTGCCACGGCAGGTAGTATCGAAAAGGTCATCATTGATACTTGTCATTTTAAAGGTAATTTTCCAGATACCTTCAGTTTAGAAGGCTTGGTTTCGACCAGTGATGATTTCACTCAAGGCAATCAAGAAGACAAATGGCAACCAATTATTAATCGCACAAAATTATACGCGCATCGTGAACACTTGTTCCTAAATGAGATTGTGCCAGCGAACAGTGAAAAATTCACTCATGTTCGTTTGAATATTTTTCCAGATGGTGGCATTTCTAGAATGCGCATCTTTGGAAAAAAGCTCAGCAACAATAATGCTTAGGGGGGGGAATATGAATTTAGAAAAATTAAATGCATTAACCGCTGAGCAAGCAATACATACGTTTATGCAATGTTGTACATCGTCAACTTGGGTTACCACTATGGTTGCTAAGCGTCCATATGCGGATAAACAAGCGGTAATCAAACATGCTGATTTAGCTTGGCAAGACTTAGAAGAAGCTGATTATTTAGAGGCATTTGAAGGTCACCCTAAAATTGGTGATGTAAATAGTCTACGTGCTAAGTATGCCAATACCAAGGAACTTGCGGGTAATGAGCAAGGCCTAGTTAAAGATGCAAATGATGAAGTACTTCAAGTACTTTCTCAAGGAAATACAGACTACGAAGCGAAGTTTGGTTTTATTTTTATCGTTTGTGCAACAGGTAAAAGCGCGAAAGAAATGTCAGATTTACTACAAGTACGTTTACCTAACAACAAAACACAAGAGCTGATTAATGCTGCAGAAGAGCAAAGAAAAATCTTTCAACTACGCATTAATAAAGCATTGGCTGAAGACTAGTTTCAGCATCGATCCATTTAAGGAATAACAATGAGTCAAATTACTACTCACATTCTCGATACAACCCGAGGTTTACCTGCAATCAATGTACCTATTACATTGTTTGCGCAAGAAGGCGATAGCTGGAATAAACTTGGAGGCGGCGTTACCAATGAAGATGGTCGCCTTCCTGGCCTATTAGCGGATAAGGTAAAATTACCTGCTGGTATCTATCGTATGCATTTCGAAACTAGCGTTTATTTTAACGCGAATGACGAGCAAGGTTTTTATCCTTATGTTGATATTGTTTTTGAACTTGATGCCAAGGGTGACCATTATCATGTACCGCTGTTATTAACGGCATTTGGTTACTCAACTTATCGCGGCAGTTAACGATGACAGCTATCAAACAAGTTTTACCTAAGCCACTAACCGCTGAAAGCTTTCTAGCTTTTGGCGATGTTATTGAAGCGACGGATAAAACTAATAATTTTGCGATTAACGATGGTTTTACCACGCGTTATCACGACTTAGCCAAGATTGATGTCAATGACAATAACGGCCATACCTTAGTTAATATATTTCGCTCAACGCCATTAACACAACCCATCGCTATTAAAATGATGGAACGTCATCCACACGGTAGCCAAGCATTTATCCCCATGGGTGAAAATCCATACTTGGTTGTAGTGGCACCAGCAGGTGAATTTGATATTAATAAAGTTGAAGTCTTTATCGCTCAATCAAATCAAGGTGTTAATTATCACAAAGGCACTTGGCATCACTTTTGTTTGGCGCTTGGTGGTCAAAGTGACTTTTTAGTTATTGATAGAGGTGGTGAGGGTGATAACTGCGATGTACTTGAATTGGATGGCTCTATGGTGATAGCGCAAACTGAGTTGTAATGCTGAATGAAAGAACGGCATAGAATATTAAATTGAATGCTTGTAAGTCATCAGCGTTGTTTCAACCGCAAATCAAAAAGACTACAAGCTCGACAGAAATTAACTTGATTTGCTATCGCAAATCAGCTGTAAAGAATACAAGAAAATAGGTAAGAGAAAATGTTAAAAGTATATCGTGGTGAGTTGCTACATTTTTTGGCTGATCCCGCCAAAGTAGCGTTAGAAGAAAGCTATCAATATTTAGCTGATGGGCTGTTAATCATTAAGGATGGCCTTGTTGAGCAAATTGGTGAAGCAGCAGAGTTATTACCTACGTTAGATAAAAGTGTGGAAATCACTCATTATGAAGATGGCTTAATCATGCCTGGCTTTATCGACACGCACGTGCACTATCCACAAACTGAAATGATCGCTTCCTATGGAGAGCAGCTGCTTGAATGGTTAGAAAATTATACTTTTCCGTTTGAGCGTCAGTTTTCAGATTTAGAACACGGTAAAAAAGTAGCTGAGTTCTTCTTGCAACAGTTACTTGAAGCAGGCACTACCACCGCATTAGTGTTTGGCACTGTGCATAAAGAGTCTGTAGATGCATTTTTTACCGTTGCTCAGCAAAAAAAATTACGCATGATTTGCGGGAAGGTATTGATGGATCAAAACTGTCCAGATTACTTATCCGATACTGCGCAAAGTGGCTATGATGAAAGCAAAGCATTAATTGAAAGATGGCACAATACCGATCGTTTGCAGTACGCAATTACGCCTCGGTTTGCACCAACGTGTTCAAGAGAACAGCTTAACAAAGCAGGACAATTACTAAGTGAGTATCCAAGTGTGTATTTACATACCCATTTAAGTGAAAACAAAGCTGAAATAGCTTGGGTAAATGATCTTTTCCCAGAAAGCGAAGGTTACTTAGATGTTTATGACAAAAGTAAATTACTTGGTCGTCGTAGTGTTTTTGCTCATGGTGTTCATCTGCATGACAGTGAATGTCAACGTTTAGGTGAAACTGACTCATCAATTGCTTTTTGTCCTAGTTCAAACCTGTTTTTAGGCAGTGGTTTATTTAATTTACAACAAGCACAAAAATTTGATGTCAATGTTGGCTATGGCACCGATATTGGCGCAGGTACTACATTTTCAATGTTGAGCACGTTAAACGAAGCTTACAAAACTCAACAACTTCGCTCTGAAAAACTCAGTCCTTTCCAATCGTTTTATTTGGCCACATTAGGGGGCGCCATAGCGTTAGATCTTGAGGGCACTATTGGTAATTTCACAAAAGGTGCAGAAGCCGATTTTATTGTACTTGATTACCATGCAACACCACTAATGGATAGACGTATGCAACATTGCAAAAGTCTATCAGAAAAACTTTTCATCCTAAGCATGTTGGGCGATGAGCGTCATATTAGCGCCACGCACATTATGGGAGAAAAGGTTTAACATTCATTAGTAAGTTAACACTATAAAACGCTTCATTATTAAGAAGATGATATTTAAAAGAATTGGGGAAAGTTATGGATCCGTATATCACTGAGTGGCTAAATTTAATCATTCGTTTTGCACATTTAATCGTAGGTATCGCATGGATTGGTGCTTCATTTTATTTTGTTTGGTTAGATAACCATTTAGAAACACCACCACAGTACAAAGCAGATCAAGGGATTGGTGGGGACCTATGGGCCATTCACGGAGGTGGTTTTTATGAAGTGGCTAAATATAAGTTAGCGCCACCACAAATGCCAAAACATTTGCATTGGTTTAAGTGGGAAGCATATACCACCTGGATCACTGGTTTCTTACTATTATCTTTAATGTTTTATGTTGGCGCGGAATCATACTTAATTGATAAACGAGTTGCTGATTTAACACAATTTCAAGCCATTGCCTTAGGACTTGGCTCTATTGTGGTAGGTGTGGGAAGTTATGAATTGCTTGTACGAACCCAGCTAAAAAACCACGGCATAGTGTTAGGTATTATCTTAATTGTTATTGCTACTGCGTTGTCTTATGGTTTAACCCAAATATTTAGTGCTCGTGGTGCCTACATGCATATGGGAGCTATTATTGGCACAATTATGGCCGGTAATGTGTTTTTTGGCATTATGCCGTCGCAACGTGCGCTTGTAAAAGCGGTAGAAGCGGGTACTGCCCCTGATGCTAAATACGGCTTAAATGCCAAACTACGCTCTACCCATAATACTTACATTACTTTGCCAGTGCTTTTTATAATGATTTCAAATCATTATCCAATGACTTTTAATCACCATGCAAACTGGTTAGTGCTTATTGCGATAGTGCTGATTACCGCTGCAATTCGTCAATACTTTGTTTTACGTCACTTTGGTCAACAAAAGCCAATGATTTTTGTTGGTGCAATCGTCGCTACTATAGCGTTAGCGTATGCAATATCACCGGAAAAAGTTGAGCTAAGCGAGGCGCAAAAACAACAACAAGTGACAACTGAGCAGGTGCAAAGCATTATTGAACAGCGTTGTAGTTCTTGTCATTCAGATAATAATACGGATGAGATTTTCACATCAGCTCAATCAGGGATTAGTTTCACTGACATCGCATCTATTGAGCAATGGTCACCCCGTATAAAAGCGAGAGTGATTGACGCTAAAGATATGCCGTTTATGAATAAAACCCAAATGACTGAGCAAGAGCGAAATACTTTAGCCATTTGGATAGCAAACAATGCAGAAAAATAACAAGTTACTATACTGACAATGAAGAAATATCAACAAAAAAGTACCGATGGAACTATGAATAAACGAGTAATAAAACATGGCTATAAAGTAGCTGAGTCTTTGTATAACTTAGTAGAACATGAAGTTTTACCAGGAACAGGTATTGATGCGGAAAGCTTTTGGCAATCAATGGCAAATATTCTGGATGAGTTTACCCCGATAAACCAGCAGTTATTGGCTACACGGGCAGAGTTTCAAGTACAAATTGATGCTTGGCACTTAGACCTGAGTAATCAGCCTTTCAATCAAGAAAAATACCAACAGTTCTTAGTTGATATTGGTTATATTGTCGCTGAGCAAGAAGATTTTTCAATTACGACTAACTATGTTGATGAAGAAGTTGCGACCGTAGCGGGGCCGCAACTTGTAGTGCCTTTAAAAAATGCGCGTTTTGCCTTAAATGCAGCTAATGCACGTTGGGGGAGTTTGTATGATGCGCTATACGGTACCGACGTTATTAGTGATGAAAATGGCGCAGAGGTTAATAAAACCTACAATCCCGTGCGTGGCGCAAAAGTACAAGCCTATGCTCGCAGCTTTTTAGACAAAGTTATACCGTTATCAGGGGGAAGTTATCATGATGCGGTTAGCTATCAAATAGCCGACGCTAGGCTTATGGTGACAATGAAATCGGGCAAGCAGCTACATTTAGTTGATGAAACTAAGTTTGTCGGTTTTAATGGCGCACAACAAAATCCGAGCGCCATTTTATTTTGTAATAATGGCTTGCATATAGAAATCAAAATAGACCCAAGTATGCCGGTAGCAAAGACGGATCCAGCGTCCGTTGCTGATATCATTTTAGAATCTGCGTTAAGTGCTATACAAGATTGTGAAGACTCTATTGCTGCTGTCGATGCTGAAGATAAAACGGCAGTGTATCGTAATTGGTTAGGGCTGATGAAAGGCGATTTAACGGAAACATTGGAGAAAAATGATGTTTCTATTGTTAGAAAGCTCAATGGCGATAGAGCATACTTGACCCCAGATGAAGAGCCTTTAACGTTACCAGGGCGAAGCTTATTGTTTGTGCGCAATGTTGGTCATCTAATGACAAATGACGCCGTACTCACTCGCGATAATGAAAAAGTACCTGAAGGCATATTAGATGGCTTAATCACAAGCTTGATCTCTTTGCATGACTTACGAAGTAACTCTAGCGTTAAAAATTCACGCCAAGGCAGTATTTATATTGTTAAACCTAAAATGCACGGGCCTGATGAAGTTGCTTTCAGCAATGCTTTATTCACCCGTATTGAAGCGTGTTTAGGCTTAGCGACTAACACCATTAAAATGGGTATTATGGATGAAGAACGTCGTACATCGGTGAATTTGAAAGAATGTATCCGAGCAGCAAAGAATCGCCTAGCATTTATTAATACTGGATTTTTAGACCGAACAGGTGATGAAATTCACACTAGCATGCAAGCAGGCGCCATGGCACGTAAAGAGCTGATGAAAAATGAAAAATGGATCAGCGCCTATGAAAATCGTAATGTACGTATAGGTTTGCAAACTGGGCTCATGGGTAAAGCGCAAATAGGTAAAGGCATGTGGGCAATACCGGATGAAATGGCCGCTATGGTAGAAAATAAAATTGCTCACCCAAAATCGGGCGCTAATTGTGCGTGGGTACCTTCACCCACCGCCGCTACTTTACATGTAATGCATTATCATCAAGTCAATGTCGGCGAAATACAAAGCAGCATGCTTACGCAATTTTCTAGTGATGAAAGTGCACATGATTTAACTGATTTATTAACTATTCCGTTATTAAAAGATCAGGCTGAATTAAGTAAACAAGACATTCAAAATGAATTGGATAACAATGTTCAAGGTCTTTTAGGTTATGTGGTTCGCTGGATAGACCAAGGCACCGGTTGTTCGAAAGTGCCTGATATTAATAATGTCGCCCGAATGGAAGACAGGGCAACGTTACGTATTTCAAGCCAGCATATTTGTAACTGGTTACATCATGGCATATTAACTAAAGAGCAAGTGCTAGCGTCATTAAAACGCATGGCGCAAGTAGTTGATAACCAAAATATAACTGATGCGAGTTATTTGCCTATGGCATCAAATCTTGAGGAAAACATCGCTTTTAAAGCAGCCATAGATTTAATTTTCAAAGGCAAAGAGCAACCGAGTGGGTATACCGAGCCACTACTGCATCAACGTCGAGTTGAATTAAAAGCGGTAAACTAATTTAGGCAGATATTCGTATATTTCGAAAACTTGAATCTAAATCTAGATCTGAGGTTGAAAAGCAGTAACTTTTATTATTAAATAATGGAATTCAGCAGCACGCCATTAAACAAGGGTGCTGTTGTTCTTTTACCAAGCTAAATGAATTGGTATTGGTTTTATAGTAGGAGTGTTTGTGACAAAAGCTAAGTCATCAGAAGGCAATATTCGCCAAAAAAATAAATCGTTAATCTTCAATGCCGCTAAGAAAGAGTTCGTTACTTATGGATTTAAGGGGGCTTCTATCAAGCGAATTGCGGAACGGGCTGGAATACCTCGCGCCAACATTCATTATTACTTCCAAGATAAAACTGATTTATATCAACAGTTGTTAAGTAATATTATTGAAGTGTGGAATAGAGACTACGATACGCTTAATGCTGAACAAGACCCTAAACAAGCACTTACCGCATATATTCGCGCAAAAGTGATGCACTCTAAGAATGACCCTGATTCTTCTAGAATATTTGCTAGTGAGCTAATTCATGGTGCACCGGTATTAAACGACTACCTAAATACCGGTTTTCAAACGTGGTTGCAAAATAAAGTAACTGTTATTAATTCATGGGTTGATAATGGTTTAATCGATAAGGTGAACCCTCACCATTTATTATTCTTAATTTGGAGTTCTACCCAGCATTACGCTGACTTTAATGTGCAAGTGGTGGCAGCGCTTAATAAAGAAGCGATGAATGATGATGATTTTGAAGAAGTGGTTAGCTCGTTAACCCAAATAATACTAAAAGGCTGTGGTATCAGCTAAAAGAAGAAAGCCAATTGAACCAATTGTTTCGGTTGGCTTCTCTGTAAATAACTGGACGTAATCTTCATCTAAAACAACGGTTAATTCCTCTTTATTCCTTTATAGTCAAAATATACACTTCGTTTTTCCAGAGAACGTAAAAGGCACCTTTTGTCTTTCATCCCCCGTGTTAACTATTTTATTAGTAACACTTTCATTATGCTTGGTTATTTTTAAATTGTTGGTCTAAACTTTTAGGATGCTCTTAGCAAGCCATTACCCTGAATAAATAGGATAAACAAACACCAATGACAAACAGTCATACTACAAATGAAGTGATGCACTCGTTAGTCGAGGTTACACGAAACTCTGATATTGGTTTGCTTAATCTGAGTATTTGCCACGCTTTATTTCATATTTTAGATGCAAAAAAAGTGTCTTTATATACCTTTTACTATAACGCTAAAGAAATAGAGTGTGTTATCTCCAATGAGGTTGATAAATCAAATAGTAAAAATGTATCTGACAGTGGCTCATTAGAATTATTTGATTACAAAGCGGTTGATGGCTTGGTTGATTGTTTAAAGAAAAATAGCGCAGTAATTAGTAAGGAAAACAAGTCAAACCATACGGTTTTTTACCCCATAAGCAATAAAAGTAACAAAGTAGCAGCCATTTTCGAGATAATTGCACCATCAGGGAAAACTGGTCTTGATATGAGTTTTTATGCTAACTATTTACAGGTTTACAAAAACTACCTTAATCTGTTAATTGATAGTGAGCTAGATACGCTTACGGGGTTGCTTAATAGACGCACTTTTGATAAAGATTTAAAAAAAATCATTAGTGATAAAAGACGTAAACCTGACGAAAAAGGGAAGAAGGGCGCTCACCCAATGCGCCGCACTCAAAAAATTGGCAATACGCATTGGTTAGCAATTATTGATATAGACTTTTTTAAACGAGTTAATGATGAGTTCGGCCACCTTTATGGTGACGAAGTATTATTGCTACTGGCTAATATTATGAGGGAGACTTTTCGTAGTATCGATATATTATTTCGATTTGGCGGTGAGGAGTTTATCGTTATCCTTAGAGATATAAGTCTTGAAGGGGCTAATAATGCACTGGAAAGATTTCGTAAAAATGTTGAAAGTTTTGCCTTTCCGCAAGTAGGGCAAGTAACAGTGAGTATTGGTTTTGTGGAAATTACGCATCATCCCATTCCTACTGAGGTGTTAGGCTTTGCGGATGAAGCATTATATTATTCAAAAGAACACGGTCGAAATCAACTTAATCAGTATGAAGCCTTGATAGCCGATAACCTTCTTCAAAAGAGAGATTTTCCGGGCGATGATGTCGAAATTTTTTAAGCATCGATTCCCTCATCTTTACAAAGCTTTATCCCTTATTTTTTTTACTCCTTAGAACCAAATAAGACCTATGCTTTTATCCATTGCTATCGCTAAACCTTTATTATTCACCACCTGCATCACCTCCGCCAGAATCATTTGAATTAGTATCCTTGCTAGACATTAGCGCACCTGAACTATTTGTTTTAGATCTAGCCAAAAATACAAGTAACCAACAAAAGCCGACAATTGTTAAAATCCAACCAAAGGTTGAGGTGAGATCGGACGATAAATTATCTAAGCCATAAAAGAAAAAAGCAAAGCCAATAATTAAATTAATTTTACTCATGCTTACCTCAATTTTACTTTACTCACTCTAGAGTAGAGTTCTTTAATGTATGTCAGTTTATTTTGAATTATTACAAATGTTTTTCAACTCGCCATGGTGGATTTAGCCTGTTCTCTCCAGCCCAGTACAGTTTTATTTTGTTACCTGAAGGATCGTAAACGACGGCTTCACGCCAGAGAAAACGTTCATCTTTTGGCTCTTGAGCAAACTCAATACCGCGGGATTGAAGCTCTACTACCCATTGGTCAAGAGCTTCATGCTCAAAATAGATCACCGAGCTATTGTTAGTATCTCCTTCGCTAAGCGAAAGTGAAAACGTAGCGTCGCCTTCAGGGCATTCGAAGCGGGCATAATGCGGTGTATCAACGATTTGGGTAAAGCCAAGTGTTATATAAAATGTGGTTGCAGCTTCCATATTTTGAACAGGTAAAGTGACTTGGTTAAGGTTCATGCTAACTCCTTGTTACTAAAGTTTTTGTTATTATAATTAATGCCTATTAGGCGAAGAATAATACAAATAGTGCACAAGTTAAACCTAAAGCGAGATTTAATACAACAGGTAATCACTTGGAAAAATATGAAGAACAACATGCTCACAATGAAAGTAATCTGCAGATAGGTTTAATTACACTAGCTCAGTGCCTCATTAGGCTAAGGCGTTTTTATATTTGTAGATACCTCACTGATTAGCCAAACTAGCAAAACAACCATAAAAATAGCGAAAAAATCTATTAAATAACCACTTCCCTTTGAAAAGTCACCCATAGGGAATGAAATGGTTATCGGCGCAATATTTGGAAAAACACTACCAGCACTGACACTTCTAACAATTTGCGAGATGAAAAATATGGCCGCCACCACTAGGGCAACGCGATTTTTCACTAGAGCAGCATAAGCGCCAAATGCAGGAATAATCACGTAAAATAATACAAACAGAGCTGTGGTAATGTTGCTTTCAAAGCCTGTGTGAAGTGTTATACCTAACGCAATCAGGCTATACAGTGTGAGTAATAAACAGGTTGTTTTAAATTTCATTTATAGAGTAATTTGAAGGAGGTAATGGCTGACAATAAATATTAATATTTTATCTTTTAGTAGGCAAATATTATATTAGTTAAATAAAGTCAAAAAAACGCCAATAATAGGATCGACTATTGGCGCTTTTGGGCAAATAAATGGGTAGCTGTGCTTATTTTAATGCAGCGAGTTTTTCTTCAATAGCGCTGCAATATTTCATCCCTGCCTTTTTTGAGGTAAGTATAGAGCCACTTGCACTTGAATTAGCTTGCCATTGCCATGCATTATTGATCACTTTGTTTTTGTTCTCATCGCCAGCTAAAGTTGCAACCAATTCTTTATACACTTCAGCTTTGCCCGTTTTATACATTTCAGACTTGAATCGCTCGTGGGCTACGTAACAATGCGCAACTTCTTTCGCTAACTCTGCTTTAGTGATAGTGCTAACTTGTGTCGCTGCAAAAGCACTAGCAGGTAGCAGTAGTGATAGAATTAATACTAAACTTTTCATTTTGAGTCCTTATTAAATGGTATTTAGTAATTTAACAAAAAAAACAAGTGAGTAGGGCTAATTTATTGAAATTTACTACAGCTTACTTGTCTTGGTTTGTTATAACTCGATGATGATTTATCATGAGCATTATGGCTAGCATTCCACTCGTTAACAATTCTAATGTTTTTTGTGATGGCGGCGCCTAAGCAGTCATTTTCATTATTATGCATGCTAACGGGTGTACCATTAGCGTGAGCAAGAGCATAATGTTGAGTTTGATTTGGCCCCATGGTGCTACAGGCAGAAAGTAAGGTGATAGACGCGACAAGTATGGTCTTTTTCATAAGTTAATCCTTTATCTCTTCGATGTGAATTTCGAACACTAATTGACCATAACGTAAATTTAGATAATTTACAAAAAGTTAACAACAAAAATTCAGTTTTAAATTTAAAAAAATAATGTTTGAATAATAGGGGAAAGGAAATGACTTTAATCACACGGCTTTAGGAACTTATTTAATTATTTCTACACAGTTAGATTATGTGGTCTTTAGTTGCTGTGAAAAACGCTCTATGCTACCGGCGATAAAGCCAATGCCCACATAGAGCCAAAGCAAACTTGCTACTATTTGCCAATAATCTAAGCCCATAGCCGTAATAAATGTTGGAATACCCATGAGTCCGCGCAAGGTGCAAAGCACAGCTATAGTCACTAATGCCGGAGTGATTAAGGGCACCTTTCTAATAAGTCCTGCTGATGAGAAAGCAAATAGCGTGCAAGCAAACATTAACATTGCAACGATTATTGTACCAATAGGCGCAAGGAAAGTACCTTGCTGCGCCGAGTCGATAATTGGATCAAGAATAGTTAGAAAAATTTCGAGTTTATTTATGCTTGATTCTACTTAAGGCAACTGGAGTGATACCAAGGTATCTCGCAATGTCGTTTTGAGTAATGTGCTGAGATATATCTGGCGATTTTGTCAGTAAGTTTTGATACCTTTGATCAGCGCTCAAACATAACAATTCAAATTCTCGTTGCTCTTTTTTTATTGCGAAAGACATTAAGACTTCAATTATTGAGTTAGCAGCCTCAAGGTTTTTGGCAGCGGCCTGCTGGACTTCTTGATAAGGTAACTTTATTAAGTTTGTGTCTTTTAAACAGATCAAACTAAAACTGCAAAAGCCACCATTTAAGGCTTGAGTACTGGCAATGTTATCACCAGAAAATAAAAATGATTTAATATATTCCTTTCCATCTTCGGCGTTATAACAAGCCTTTAATACACCTTTAGTTATCAGATATATATACTTATTTTCATCGCCTTGTGAAAATACATATGACTTTTTTGGATAATTCTGGCTAGTGCCAAACTGCTTAACTAATTCATTAAAATTCATTTTTTAACCTAGGTTAACGATTACTCATAAAGACTCTTTTAGACTAGCTAACAGCTAATCAATTTGAGGATAGACATGCAATTAATTAATAAAAAAATTCTTATTACTGGAGCCACATCAGGCATTGGATTGAAACTAGTAGAAAAACTTTATCAAAATAACAACCTTTATATCATTGCGCGAAACCAACATAAAATCAATGAATTACAAGATAAATTTCCAGCTATTATTGCTTATAAAGCCGATTTGAAAAATATTGATGAGCTTCAAGCGGCAGTTAAGCAATTTAGATTAGAAACAGAAAATTTGGATGTATTAATCAATAACGCTGCGGTGCAATATACCCCTACCTTTATAGACAATGATTTTAAGTTCGAATCAATCAATGATGAAATTACTACAAACTTTACTTCCTTATGCTGTCTGTGTTATTTGCTTTTTCCGCTTTTAAACCGTCAAAGCGAAAGCATAATATTAAATATTAATTCAGGTTTAGGTTTAGTTCCCAAAACCACTTCTGCTATTTATTGCGCGAGTAAAGGCGCGATGAATATTTTTTCACAAAGCCTTAGACATCAGCTCAAAGATACTCATGTAAACGTATTACAGGCCTTTCTTCCATTAGTTGATACACCTATGACCAAAGGAAGAGGCAAATCAAAAATGGCAGTGGAAAAAGTAAGTACAGAGATCATAAAGGGAATAGAAAAAACAATTCTTGATCATGATATCGGTAAGGTGAAATTTCTTCGTCTTATTAATAGATTACTACCTAGTCTAGCAAAACAAATGATGGAGAAAAGTTAATATGAAAAACGTACCTATTCATATATTTAAAACAATTTCTTTTATAGGGGCTATGAGTTTAATGAGTCAGCAAGTTAATGCTAAAAAGATAGTCGTTCATATTGACAATATAGATACTAATAAACCTGGCAATATTATGGTGATGCTTTATGAAAAGGATGGTTTTCCAAAAGATCATGCAAAAGCTATTGCTATGGAAGTGATTCCAGCAGTTATCGATAAAGTGACTATCCAATTTCCATCGGTGCCAGCGGAATTTGCAATTAAAGTCCTCCATGATGAAGACGAAACAGGAAAAGTAACTAAAAACTGGACAGGAATTTTTCCCGCAGAAGGCTTAGGTTTTTCAAATGGAGCCAAGTTAAGTTTTGGTCCACCAAGTTTTAACGATGCAAAAGTCAAACTCGTTGACATTACAAGTGCAGTTAAAATTAAAATTGTTTACCCGTAAGGATATATATTATGCGTGCTCTAATTAAATTGATGTTGGTGCTGGTTAGTGTCTTTGCGGCAACATTTATATTGGCAAAAATTAGCGGTGTTATCAGCATCGAAAAAATTGAGTTCTGGTTAACTACGGCAAAGAGTGTAGATGCGTTCTATTTAGCCATAATTATTGTTTTATTGTTGTTTTCCGACCTTTTTATTGCTGTTCCTACCCTAACTGTAATGATATTGAGTGGGTATTTTCTTGGTCATTTTTATGGTGCTATGGCAGCCATAACAGGAGTAATGTTAGCTGGAATCTCAGGTTATATTCTTAGTTATATTTATGGTGAAAAGCTAGAAAAGTTAGTTATTAAAGATTATCAGCAAAGATTGGCACTAAGAGAGCAGTTTGAGCAATATGGCATATTGATGATTATATTTTCAAGAGCCATGCCAATTTTACCCGAGGTAACTGCTTGCTTATCGGGTATGACCAAAATGCCTTTTGTTAAATTCTTACTAGCATGGACGATTAGTTCCGTTCCTTATACGTTAATTGCTACTTATGCAGGCTCGGTTAGTAGCTTAGAAAGCCCCAAACCAGCAATTATCGCTGCGGTAACTTTGACAGTAATAGTGTGGATCGCTTGGTTTATAATTCAACGTGTTACCAAACGAAAAGCACAAAGTGAACGACATGCCTAGAAAGTTAAATTACCTTAAAACTAGTCGACATAATGGTGTTGACTTATTAAGAGCGATTGCGATTATTTTAATGCTTTTTTTTCATTTTCTCTATGACTTGAATTTTTTAAATCTAGTTGATTTTGATATTGCGGGCGGTCAATATTGGGCTATTTTTAGGAGCGTTATTGTATCCTTTTTTCTAATTACAATGGGAGCCAGTTTAACATTGGCATACCCTGATAAAATTATTTGGAAAAATTTCATTAATCGTCAGTTTGCTTTAGCTATTAGCGCTTTAGTTATTTCATTGATAACATTCGTTGTGATTAAAGAAAATTGGGTGTTTTTTGGCATAATTCACTTTATTTTTGTGGCAAGCATATTATCTATTGCTTTTCGGCATTCTCCAAAAACATCTCTACTGATATTTGTTGCTATTATATCTGTTTACTATTTTGAATTATTACATAGGCGATGGCCTTTTAATTTTATCGATGCATTACTTCCTCATAAAACTAATGACTTTGTAGCACTATTTCCTTGGTTAGCACTGCCTTTTCTTGGCATTAGCTTAGCTAATCAAGTATTTTTCAAAAGTGAGCAAGCTAAGTCAATTAAGCTACCAGCGTTTTTAACTTTGATAAGCAAGCATTCCTTACTCATCTACTTACTGCATCAACCAATATTTTTTATTTTACTGTATGTTTTCATTGAAATATCTTCATTGAATAGCATATTAAATTAAAGTCAAAACAAGGTAAAACCACATGAAATACCTATGTAGAGAGTCGCAGTATTACCTTCTTGTTAAGGCTATTTTATAAGACAAGGTTTTTAAAGCGGCCAAATACATATTTTTTGTAAATATTTGATAGTAATAGTGTGTACTTTGAGTAATCCATTTGTTTATAGCCAGATGATACTAGTAGGATAATTTCATCAGCTTCAGGGACGTTTTTAGAAATTTTACTTTCAATTTCGTTTATGATTTTTTTAGTTAATGGCTGCGTCAAATAATGATCTTTATATTCTAAGATCATGTCATTTAGGTCGCAGAGTAAGTAAATTACAGCACCTTCTTTAATCATCTCTACATCGATATCTAACTTATCGTCAACTACATTAACATCTAGAAATGAGAATCCATCAAAATCCTCTAAATCAATATAGGTAGTTTTATTGTTTGTTATATTCCCTTCACTTAGTAAATGATAATAAAGGAGCAGCACACTTGCCATTGCTGTATTGCCAATTGAGTAGTTGCTTTTATCGATAATCATATATACATCATTATCTCTAACGCCCCATGAAAAACTATACAAGAGTGTAATACGGACAAAGGAATACACTGCCTTTTTCGACTTAACGGGCTAATCGCTATTTTTTTGTTATTTAATATCATGTTTAAATTTATAACTGAATTTTTCAGGATATATTAAATGAGTCAATTGAACAGGTCGTTAACCTAGGTTAAATAAGTGCATTAAAAATTATTAAAGGACCATTTGTTATGTCATATGAATAAACACTATCTGACGTTAGTTACTTAATAACTAGTACTATTTGAGCACAATTATTTTTAGCCTAAAGGAAGTTTCTATCGAGTGTCTGCTTTGGTGCTTGAGTTCAAGTGGCGAAGCCGCCTCTCATCTACTCTAAGTTTCATTTTTACAGAATAATCTAGTAATGAGTAACAGGGCTTTAAATTCTTAATAATAAGATGTCGGTGTTTAGCTTTACAAGGCAAACCAACTCGGCCCGCCCCAAATACACAGTAGATGCCAAACAGCCGAAACTGAGGCAATGGTACCGGCACTGATTAATAATTTTGTTTTTATACTAATGTACAAGACACTCATAGTGTTAGTTAATAGCGTTTGTTTAGGGCATATACAAGCTATAAATGCTTTACAAAGACATCATATATATTTTTATCAACTTCGGTGCCATAGCAGCGAGTATGCTTAAATTCTCCATCTTCTTCATAAACACTCGAGTTATAAATAATATATTTAATCTCATTTTTTGCTTGTACTTTTGCTGGGAAGTTCTTCAAATTCTCAAGTCTTCCTAAGCGCTCAAACATGTCTGCTAAACAATGCTCATCTAATTGAAATTCTGAAACGTGATGGCCTACGTACTCATCTTTACTATAACCTAGCACTTCTAATTCACACACGTTGGCATAAACAATTTCCCCCTCAGGAGAAACTGCGTGGATTCCTATGGAGGACTTATTAATAAAATCTTCGGGACTTTCTGAAAACATAATACACCTACGTTAAACGGAGCGATTAAATATTCTTGATTAAAATAAATAAATAAATAAATAAATAAATAAAAAACAACGATTGTTGATACTAATTAGCTTAAGCGAGAAAAAAGAAAAAGCCAATGTTATTTATGACGTGCTTAACTGTATTGATAAATTAACAACAATTAGCCAGTTGTTCTTCATTAGAATGATGAACCAGGTTGTTTTAAAAACACGAGTTCTTCATTTGAAGACTTCCTACCTAAGATAGAGTTTCTATGAGGGTAGCGTCCAAACTGCTTGATTATATCTCTGTGCTTTATTTCAAAATCTACATTTGATTGAATACCATTTTTTTCAAAGAGTGTTAATGCAACATCATGTATTTTTAATGATTCACTATGCATGTAAGGCATGTAGAGAAATGATCTTTCAATTTCATTCAATTCAGCATCTTTTCCTAACGAGATTGCTTCTTGTGAAAGTGCCAGCGCTAAAGGATCCGATGAAAAGGCGTTAGGGGTATCTCTATATATATTTCTAGAAAATTGATCTAGTACAATAATTTCAGCTAATCGGCCTTTAGCTGTACTTCGCCAATCAAACAGTTCACCTTGACTGGCTTGCTGCAGTAAAGATAAGAACTTATTTTCTATGAGTTGATCAAACTCAGTGTCTTTAACCCACCACTTAGACGGCTCTATATCTTGAAACCAAAAAGTTAACACATCATTAGGACGCATTTTATTCTCCTTTATATGACCGTTAGTTCTCTTTATGAAACTGAAGCGTTTACCACTTCAAGCTTATCATGACGCTGTACGATATGAACAAAAGCAAGGAACTCATCTTCTGATTTTGAGTACCACTGTTTCCAAAAAACTCTGACATCGGTTTTTTTTCTAAAGACACCCATTAATTCACGTTTAGTAAATATACCTAGTGCCTTTTGATAAGACTTACACTGTGCTTCTAACTCCGCTTTAGTGACAATGTTTTTCATCTTGTCACTAAAGTCTCTGATATGCTTTTCATGGTTAATTTCAGTGGAACCATCCATTAAATTATCCATAATAGGGGCCACTAACGCCATAATTTCATCATCTGAGAGTGTTAACCAATTCATAAGTTCCTCAACAGTTAAAGTTGGTTTAAACCAAGTTCTTTTTGTTTTGTTTTAGATAGCCCAAGCGACACGATACGATGTGATTCACTTAAGTAGTAACATAATTCTTCATGTTTTACTTGTTTACTATCATATTGTTGTATCCATTTCATGCCACGGTTAGCGAAATAAGGAGCAGGCTTGTAACCTAAATAATCACTTAGGAAATCAAAATTCAACGGAGACGTTTTAAACGTAAAAGCAGGCTGTTTTTTATCAGACCAGCCGCCAAGAGCAAAGACTTTACCACCGACTTTCCAAACATGAGAGTTACCCCATTGCACCACATAAGTTGTAGCTGGTAATGCACCGCAGAATTTATTAAAGCTATCGTAATCCATTATTATTTTATACTTTAGTATGTTGCAGCTAAGGACTAGTAAAAAAATTACTTATTAAACAGTTAAGACGTTAATCATACAGCCAGTTTTTCATAAAATTTAAACTCAATTAAATTTCCTGCAGGGTCATTGATAATGAACTTACCTGACTCACTGCCATCTTCATTTAATTTTTCTATAGGTGCAAGTTTAAAAGAGTTACTTGATGTTACAACTTTTTTAGAAAGTGATAACCATTCGGATTTGGCTAAAATCACCCCGAAGTGATCAATGGCTTGGGCGGGCATTGAAGTTGTTTCTTGGTGCAAGGTCAGTTGGTGGCCAAAGAAAATAATATCAAGCCATTGACCAGTATCACGACCTTTTTTGCAATCTAAAAAATTTATATAAAAGTCTTCTGCTGCTCGTAAATGCGGCACTACAAATGATAAGTGAAATGGGTTATTCAATTTAATTCCTTTTAATGGAGGTGCTGAGTTACTTTATCAAAAAGTGTAATTTACACCTAAACTAGTGCTTTTCCAGGTAGAAGACTCGCGAGAGTCAATTTTTAGCCTAGGTAGTGTCTGAAAGTCTATAAAAAAATTAAATGACTCAGATAATTGATAATTTAAACCAATACCATAATTTATACCACTTTCTGAATGTTTATATATATAAGGGTAGGTTGTAGTTGTATTGCCTTCTATCGTTGTATAGCTGTTCGTTGTTGTAATTTCATACTTACTTTTAGTTATTCCAGCCAACGCATAAATATTAAATCCATGACCTATAGGATAGGAGGCTTTAAAAAGAATAGCTTTTTGAGTATCTATCTCCTCCTTATATTTTGCATTTGGCAGTTTGTTTACATTGAATGGGTGGGAATAGCCTGAAGTACCTCCGCTAAACCTTGTTTCTAAAGCCAAATATTGATTGTATTGATAGCCTGCAATAATCCCAAGGGTGTTAAATTCTCTATCTGGCGTAGAAGTGATCTTTTGCTCACTATGATGTGTGCCAATATACCAGTTAGGGAAATCTTCAGCATTAGCTTGAAACGTTAACAGTAGAGGAGCAAATCTTATGAAGTATAGTTTTTTCATGTTAATCCTTTAAATATTCTATGAGGTAATTGACTTAAACTGCTTATTGGCAATGCAGTTCGCTGCATTATGCACAGCTAAACTGAACAGTAGCTGAATGAATGCTAAATAAATTCATACGCATAAGCTTGACGAATATCTATTGTGCTGTATTGAACTAATTGGTGGGATATTAACGGTATAGCAAGTTTTACAAACACATTTTTAACTTTCGTCCAGTAAAAGTGAAGCCATTCTTTTGGTAGAAATTAAATGTTCTGTCCCATTCTTCATTTGGCGGTGCAGAAACGTCAATTCTGTGCCACTGCTTTTTTTCGGCAATAAGGCGAATTTCTTCAAGAACCCTTTTACCCACACCTTGACAACGGTAGTTTTCATTGACCCATAGTTCATTGATTATGCCGTATTTTCCATGAGCAAATATTGAAAACGATTCACCTAAAGTAAAAAAGGCAACAGTCTCATTTTTCTCCTTCAAGCAATAAGCTTCATGGTTATTTGTGGAGGCTTGTAATTGCGAACAAATATCATCGAATACTTCATTGGAGGGAACGGCTTCTTTATCAAATAGTTCAGTATAAAGTAGCGTTATAAAGTTTTTGATTTCGCTCTTTTCGGTAACCCTAGATATCTTCATTTACATTCCTGATAGATTTTATATTGATTCATCACTAGCTTAGTCTGGTAATAATTCGCTAAGTTGTTGAATGGTATTTACATTTTTTGCAACAGAGGGAGGAGGGGCTTTGGTGTACCAGTAAGGCTGAATACCTACAGAGATAGCAGGTTTAACATCTTTTTCAAAGCTATCGCCTACCATGGCCACATTTTTTGCGGATACATGAAGGATTTCAAGAATAGCTGCAAGAAATTCTGGACTTCCTTTTGATATTCCTAAAGTAGCTTTACAGAAGTAGCCCGAGATATATTCACTTAAACCCACGCGTTCAAAGGCCTGCTTTATTTCTCTTTCTGTTGAGTCAGCAGCTCCGGTGGCAATATATATTGATGCCTTTTTAGAAAGGGCTTCGAGTACTTCTTTGGCGCCAGCAATCGCTTCAACAATGTCCCAGTCGCACATTTTTCCTTTGGCATCTGGAAAGTCCACCATTAAGGTGTTGCCCCAATCGAAAAGGTAAACGTTAATCACTCAACCTCCGTTGAAATATTCTGTAGATGTAAGTATTCAAAAGTCAATATATTGCACTACGACTCAACAGTCTAATCTTTTGAATAAAGAAAGCTGAACTAAAGATAAGTAGAGTTCAAGGAAGGTTTGATACGAAATAGCGACGACAGCAAATAAATTAAGTAATGCTGAAATTGCTCAGCGATTGATGCTATTCATAATTTTTTTATGAACAATATAGTGACTCAGTGCTTAATAACTATATGAGGTGTTCACTCGGAGTTATTACATCCAATATTACGTTTTTTTATTTCTTGCAGATCGTCGCTAAATGAAAATAATATTTCGTCATGATCATCGAGAAAATTTTTGCCAAAGTAGTAAGGGAAGCTCTTCGCTTTGCCAATCAATAATTCATACTTTTCAATAGAATGAAGCACATAGCCGTAAAATCCGGAATATTCATTATTACAGCTGTCTACATATTCAGTTAATAGCCTAGAAGCGATGGATATTTCTCGCTGAAAGTCATTAATCTCATCTGATAACTTAAATCTTGAGGCTTGGTAATGTGCAATACCATAGCCTATCAAGATCATTAATAAAAAAGGGATGATTTTCTTAACACTAAACTTCATTTTGATTTGCCTAAACTGTTTTATACTGTATCTATTTCAATGCACTTATACTCGATAGAGCATAATCAACAAGATACATAAAACTTGAAGACGTTTGTCAGGTTGTTGAGGAATATTCTGATGGTAAAATTTAAACTATTTATAAAAAGCTATCGCTAATTGTAACAGTGCAAAAATAGCCATAATGGTTATCAATAGTTTGTCCTTGCGACGAAAGTTGTTTATTACAGGGTCTTGCTGTTGTGATAAAAAACCACTTGTTAGTGATTCTTCCATATTTGCAGCCTTTGCAGTTGTCTCATTCATGCCCATCTTATTGACGCATAATTTTTTCCATTCAGTTGGATAAACAGATTTAACATGAGCTTGTAGCTTTTTAAAATGAACAATTCTAAAAATTAAAAATAATGAGGCAAGACAAACAGGTAAATAAGTCAAGGTGTTGATAGGCAATTCCATTTGTAAGTTTACATAATAAAACAGTGTGTTAGTGTTAATTAACATAACAAGGAATAAACAAATTACAACCGCTTTGTTCCTTCTTTATTTTTGCCGTTATTAAAAGCTACACTTTAAAGCGAACAGTTAATCTTCAGGTAAGGCATTAAATTCAGCCTTTTTTGCTTCAAACCAATTTTTCATGACCTCGGGTTGCTGCATTAGTTCACGCATTTCATTCATTGCTTCAAGGTGAGCTGCATCTTGTTTCTGAAACATATCCATGCCGTGTGCTTTACTCAATTCTGCGATATCATCAAAACAACTCGCTTGGAACGCTTTATTACAAGCACCACCTAATTGCTTACAAGTCATCGTTTTCATATTTACCTCCAAAGGTATAGTAAATCATCTGATTGTGATTTTAGTTTCGCCAAAGAGGCTTGTTAGAGCAACGCATTTATTCGATCATAAAAGAGCTTTTTTCCCTGTTGATAAAGGTCTTTGTCATGTGGGTATTTTGCATGTAAGTCCTGTTTTATCTGGTTTAACTCTGCAATGAATACTAAGTTACCTTGCATCACCTTAACAAAGTTTAAGTGTTTTTCTATGTTTACATTACCAGTCTGGAATATGTGCAAATGAACCTTCCTGTGTTTTTTTGCAAAGTATTCTCTCCCTGCAATACCGTATTCACCTTTATAAACATAACCTAAATTTACAAAGTGTTGAGATAATGAACTTACTTCAGATATATCTTCAACAACCCCCAACAGGTCGATACAGTCTTTTGCATATAACCCATTTATCGCGGTTGAACCAATATGAAGAATTTCAATACCACCTGCATAGTTAGCAATGATTAAGTCTTTTTCATGCTCAAACTCAGAATTCCATATCTCTTTATGTTCAAATAAATACATGTTCTCTTATGCTTAAATAGGCGCAAAACACTAACTAAATGGTGCTTTAAATTAACTAAATAAGAGAGTAAAAGCTAATGTTTTTCGCTTTGTTTGTGGATATTATTAGCAATTAAAACATCAAAAAACTTAGCTGTTTCATCATAACCTTAATAACTTAGGTGATTTTGGCAATAGCACGTCTCAGTTCTTCACGTTGGATAGGCTTACTTAAGCAATCATTCATACCTATATTAATATATTGCTCTACCTGTTCTTTCATCACATCAGCCGTTACGGCAAAAATGGGTATGTTGGCTTTTTTAGCATCTTCATTACTTCTGATATGACGGGTAGCGCCTAAACCGTCCATACGAGGCATATGGATATCCATTAAAATCAGATCATAGTGATTTTTTTGTACAGCCTCAACGGCCTCAAAGCCATTCTTAGCGGTTGTCACGATATGTTTGTCAAACTCTAGTACCGCTCTTGCAACCATTAGGTTTACATCCATGTCATCAACAAGCAGTATTTTCAATGGACGTATTTTATTGGTTTCTACAGGGTTATTTACTACATGAGGTTGGGTTGAAAGTTTAAATGGTATTTGAAACCAGAAACAACTTCCTTGGCCTTCTGCACTTTCTACATGAATTTCTCCGTGCATCGCCATCACTAGCTTTTTACAGATTGACAAACCAAGCCCTGTGCCACCAAAATATCTAGTGGTACTTCTATCGGCTTGTATAAAGGGCTCAAAAAGGCGCTCTTGTTTATCACTTTCAATGCCTATACCGGTATCAAGTACCGAAAATCTAACATCTGCACTGTTAGATTTAATATTAAAAACTTCAGCTCTTATTGATACATCACCCTTATCGGTAAACTTCAAAGCATTATCCACTAAATTTACCAATACTTGTTTTAATCGAGTAGGGTCCCCTGTTAAGTCACTGGCTATGCCAGAGGGAATATCTAAACTGAAGTTAATGCCTTTTTCTTCTGCGCGTTTGCGCATTATGCCGTATATTTCTTGTAATATTTCAATAAAATCAAAGTCAATATTTTCAAGCTCTAACTCGCCTGATTCTATTTTAGTTAAATCTAAAATATCGCCAATCAAGTTAAGTAAATGATTCCCTGAACTAAAAATTTGTTGAGCATAATCTCTATAGCGCACATCAGCGTGAGGACCATATAGCTCTGCTTTAAGAATTTCGGCAAATCCGATAACAGAATTTAACGGGGAGCGTAATTCGTGACTCATGTGTGATAAGAATTGGCTTTTACTTTTGTTGGCTTCTTCAGCTATTTTTTGAGATTGCTCTGATTTGAGTAAGGCTTGTTCGGCCTTTATTTGGGATTTTTCAGCTCTGAGTTGCGCTTGTTCGGCTTTAATTTGAGCTTTGTTCAACTCAATATTTCGGTATTCCAGCTCTAGTTCACCTTCCTTCAATGTGGTTATATCGGTATGAGCGCCTAGCATACGATAGGGCTTGCCACCATCGTCTCTTATCACAATACCTCTACAGCGAACCCAAACGGTAGAGCCAGTTTTATGACGGTACCTAACAATTTGATCATACGGGTGATTAGGGTTATCACAATGGGCTTTAAAATTATACATGGCAGTATTTAGGTCGTCTGGATGTATCAAATCCTGCCATTCAGCGGCTAAGTGTTGTTTTGTTTTTGGGTCATGCCCCAATAATGTCCAAAAACGCTCAGATAACCATTCATGCTCTGGTTGCTGTAAATCCCAATACCACAAGCCATCTAACGATCCCGATTGAATAAATTCGAAAATGGAAGTATCGACTTCAATTAATTTATAAAGCTCATTTTTGAGGTAATGTTGAGGTTGGTTCATATGAGTCGTGTGTCCTTACAGTCGTGTGAATTTTCAAGTTGAGGCTAGTGCTATCGGAAGTGGTTAAAGCAAATGATTCACAGAACGAATAGTCACAGAGTTAGTCGTTAGAACAACTAAGCCTTAGTCGATAATTACCATAAAATAAAGTATAGGAGTCATTAGTTAAATATCAACAAAGGTGACCAAACTAAACTAACTTTATTGGCATGTTTGTATGGGCGGGTTATAAATAGCCATTGTTAGCCATGGAAAGTTCAGTAGCAGTGGTGGTTTTAGTTCAAGCACACAAAGAGTTTACCTATGTATAGCTGACAAGGTACTTACTTTGTGGTGACTAATAATGTTTTGCGTGTGTCTTTATCCATTTTTTCTACGGCATATCTAATGGTGGAACGATGCATTTTTGTTGCGTTTGTCAAAATATAGGTAACAACATCGTTTTGATAATGTACTGAAGTGACTTTAAGTAGCCAGCCCACACTTTTTTGAACAAACTCATCATTGTCTGTTATTAATAAATCACAGTGCTTGAAAATCAGTGTTTTATCGAGAAAATAGGTTGATTTAGCTATGTTACGTTTAATAAATTTAACCCAAACTACATTACTTGCTCGCCTGCACCAAGGTACTTTGGAAAATGCCCAATGCTGTGTTTTAACAATTAACTCAGGGCGAGCTATAAGATATTGATAAATAGTTTTAATACATAAATCATCAACATGAGACCAATTACTGGCATAGTTTTCTAGCCAGTATTCAAATCTATCTAGCAATGTTTCATCATAATGTTTTTTAACGAACTTATTGATCAAGGCAAATGCAATTAAAACCTCTTCACTGTACTCGGCTTTGTTAAGAATATATTCGCTAATAGACAATACTTCATTGGCACTAAGATAAGCAAAATCACTATGAAATTTAGCTATGATCATTTTTATATCATTAGCATTTGCGCCGATGCAATGAATACCGTTTGGAAAATAACGGCGACTGGCCTCAGCCTTAGCGCAGCTACTGACATTAACAAGGTCTTGTTTAATTATATGTAAAAAGCTTTCGTGATTCTTCATCTTGTTTATTTTTAAAGATCAGGAGACTAACATTAGCGTGATTGAAGTTTAGTTATTTATGAAATGTTCGCAATGCAGTATCAAAAAATGCTTTTACTTCAATTTTAGTTTGTTCATGCGCTTTACTGTTTCCTTGTACGGTACCACCATTGGCAAAAGTGTCATCAGGCTTTGATTGTCTCCCTGGGCGATGGCCTGCGTTTTCAAAGGCAATATGCTGGTATCGATAATTAAAATCAGACATAGTTAATATTGAGGTTAAGGTATTGGCCATAACCGTGCTCGGCCATTGTTTATCATCACGTCCCGAAAGTAATAATAAATGCGCTTTAATCTCATTTACGGGAAGCAAGGCTTGTTCAGCTTTTGATTGTTCAAGTAAAGCATTTTCAAACATTTCACGTGTGGTGATCATTTTTTTATTGCGTAATATTCGCGACAACCATACTGCGCCATCAATAAGACCAACACTATGAAAGTTTAGAGGTACTTGGCCTACAGTCCATGACGATTCATTAAAGCCTGCCCAACCAGGCCCTGCCCAAACAATAGCACTAGGGGCTCTAAGCACAACGGCTTTAACTAGCTCATTATTATGGGCTGTTAAAATAGCCGCCTCTGTTCCTTTAGAGTGACCAAATAGGCCAATAGCTCCTTGTTGAACTGCCTCATGCTTATTCAGCCAATGTAGCGCATTATGAAAATATTCAATAGGTATATTTACCAAGTTGTCAGGTAGTCCTTTTACGCCAAAATAGCGAACATTAAGTACAACAAAACCCGCAGATGAAAGCCACTTTGCATCTTGATTTTCATAACCGCCACCTGAGCCACCAATTAATAATATCGCCGGATTTGAGCCAATATTTTCAGGTAGCCAAAGCCTGCCAGTAAAAGACTCGTTTGATATTTGAGTAAAGACTGCTTTATTATCGTCAGCAATTGTTTGCGCTTGAACAAGTACAAAAACAAAACCAATTAAATATTTGCACAATGGTTTTATTTTCCAACGGTATCTATGCATTACTTACTCAACTCTTTAGGTGCGACTAAAGGCAATATAGCCTCATTTATAAACTCTTCAGCTTGCTTTGGGGAATCAAGCTGAACGAAACGAATATGTGAATAAGTATCTGACTGCATAATATCCGCATATTTTGTACGATTAGAGTGGTAGTTTTGCAAGGTCCAAAGAATTATCGATTTTCTACTAAAAAAGGTGGTGCGAAAGGTTTCTATATTGCCAGTGTTTGGCCATATTTCTTGCTTAGTTAATATGCGCTTGATTGCTCGTTTTAACGCTTGAAAAACAGTACGAGAAAACGAATAGTCTAGCCAAATCACGGTATTTGCTTTAGCCCATTTTAATGAAGCTGTTCTTGAGTAGTTACCATCAAGCACCCAATCATCTTCAAAGGTGGCGTCTTTTAGCTTCTTAAGAAACTCGCTGTTATTTGACTCTTGCCAGTTAGGTTTCCAAAATAACGCATCCATTTCTATATACCTTACATTCAATTTCTCAGCTAATACTTTGCTAAATGTCGACTTACCACTGGCACTTGTACCAATAACATTGATGTTTCTGTTCAGTTTCAAAAGAGCCTCACAGTATGCTGGATTTTCTAGTTAGCTAATCTATTGAATTAATAGGAATATATTTTCATTTACTTCCTAGGAAACTCTATTCAACTGAAGATTTTAAGCCAGAGATTAACCTTTTAAAGACAAACTCAGCGTCATCACGTGCAGTTTGTGCTCCTTTAGACTTTAAAATTGATAAAGCAGACTCTGTTAAAATTGCGTTTATTATGCGAGCAACTAACTCAGTAGACTCGATGCATATTTCGCCTTTATTTTTTGACGCTTTAAGCCATGAGTTGAGTTGTGCAAGGCTTTGCTCTGCTTCAATTATTTTACATCTTTCCCAACCGATGGCGGCAGGTCCCTCAATTAATAATACGGTTGCAACATCAGTATCTACTATTTCATCTAACCATGCTAAGCACGTACCCTGAAGATCTTCTATTGGTGATTCATTAGGTGATTTCTTTTTAAGCGCTCGAGTAATAGCACCTTTAGATTCATTTTCATAAACCACCGCCATCAAGTCTTCTAAAGAATCAAAGTGATGATACATGGCACCGCGACTCACTTCAGCAGTTTCAAGTATGCTGCGGGTGGTAGTGCCTCTTATCCCTTTACTTTTTAGAAGCTTAGTTGCTGTTTCAATTAAGCTTTTACGTGTAGCTTGTTTTCGTTGTTCTTGAGTTGCCATAAAATAATCCAAAAAAACATTTACAGACCAATGGTCTATATGTATATTTGTTTACAGACCATCAGTCTATAATATTTTATTGGAGAAAGATAATGATTGAAATTCCTGAAGCATTTACCCAATACTTAGCCGCTTGGAATGAAACAGATGTGAGTAAAATCAGAGGGCACTTTGAACGTTCATGTGTTGATGATGTATTTTTTGTAGATCCCACCATTACCACACGTAACATTGATGAACTAGAAGCTTTTGCGATTAAAGTTCGCACAGATAATCCCACAGCGACTAATCACCTTGTCTCTGCAGTTGATGGTCACAACGGGCGTTACCGTTACCTATGGGAAGTGTATGAACAAGGCAAATTACTTTTACAAGGAATGGATATGGTAACCATAAATAACAAAGGAAAAATTATTCAAGTTGATGGCTTTTATGGCGAATTATGTAAGCATTAGTTACTAAACAAATGCTAATCTATTTACATGTAAAATCAATGGTTTAGGATGGAATCTAGCTGGGTTTAACTCGTTGTTGCACTGTTAATCATTCACTTTGTTGATGGTTCCAAGTGCAACAGCAACGAGCTTTTCACTTTTATCATGTAAAGCATATACTTTACATTCGCAAGTGGCTTGGCTCTTTCCTGATGATAGTACCGTTGAACGCGCAATTAAGGTTTTCCCTATGGCAGGGCGTAGATAATTAATTTTGTATTCAGAGGTAACGCATTTCCCTAAAATTGAAGCGGCTGAAAAGGTAATGCAATTATCCGCTAAGTAGCTTAATACACCGCCGTGCACGAAACCAAAATTTTGAGTTAGCTCATTACGAATTGTTAGCGATAATTCAGCTTTACCTTCTTCAAACGCAATAAGCTCTGCGCCAATAAGCTTACTAAAAGGTTGTTCTGATAAAATTTGTTTGCCGTAATCAAGCATAAAACTCATTTCCTTGTTGAAATATAACGTTATAAAGTACGACTAGTCATAATTGATAAAGTTTGGAATAAAGCGGAACTCATTAAAGGTATAGTGGCTCCGCCTGATTAGTGTGTTAGGTCTCTTTTGAAGACTCATGATCATACCAAATACCATATTTATCGCCTTGGTATTTAAGCCAATGGTATAAATAGGCCGTTGCCAGCATGAGTATGCCACCCACTAAGGCGGCTTCATTAATTAGCCCCATGCAACAGAAAGTGAAACCGCTGACATGTCCTAATAATTCAATTCGCGCTGCTGACTGTCTACTTGGTTTAGTTTGTAAAAAGTTAAATACAAACCAACATTTTAACAAAAAGGGTAAAGCCTTCCAGTTGTCAGATTTTTTATCCATTTTAAATTTCTCCTGATTTAAAGTTGATATATCAACCTCAAGTGCAGCGGCAAGACATTTAAGTGATTCTAAACTTGCATTAGCGCCACTTTCAATTCGTTGAATGGTGCGAACATTTAAACCAGACATTTGGGCCAATTGCTCTTGTGAAAGATGGTTGCTAATACGTAACTCTTTAAGAATCATTAAATCTACCTCTATACTTAAGAATCATGAGTATTCCTTTTTTCTTTAATTGTCGGTTACGAATTTACCCCGACATTTACCCGACAGTTAATAATTAACAAGGGTAGCAGCGCTTTGCTGTTAGTTTAATAGTGAAGTGGCGTCAGCTAAATATTCTAGGAAACACATGTTTTTGTATGTTTAGCCTAATCATAAAGGCTAAATTCCGTAATCTCGCTCAACTTTTGAAATACGAACTTTAAAGGTTCCGTACCATGATTTACGTCCAGCTTTTTGAGCTTCAATATGTTCAGCGTTTGCTTTCCATTTTTTAATTGCAGCTAAGTCAGACCAATAAGACACCGTAATGCCGACCGATTCTCTTGCGGACTCTATGCCTAAAAATCCAGGTTGTTGTGCTGCAAGTTCAACCATTCTATTGGCCATATCCCCATAACCGTTATCAACGTCTGTGCGGGTAGAGGTGAAAATAACGGCAAAATAAGGAGGGGTGGGGGTATTCGCTATTAGTGACATTATTACTCCAAAGTTTAATAATATTAAAGTTCTTATTGATTATTTACTTTTACTCGTATGCTTTTCAGTGTCATGGTATTGCCATAAAACATTTATAATTTTCCATTCGTTCTTTTCATTTTTATATAAATGCATGTAGTCAATCCACTCATCTACCGTTAACTTCACTGAGGCTACTCTATTGTCAATGTCGAGTATATTGATATCAACTTTAGGAGAAACAGGGAATTTATTACCTTCTTTATTATAGTTTTCTGCTACCCAAACCATAGTATTGAAATCTGTTTCCATAATAAATTCTTCACCATTTTTTGCTTTCCAGTACGTTCTTTTTGCTAGTTGCTTATCTAAGCCTCTTTTCATTAACTGCGGTTCGACCTTATGTTGAGCCTCTATGTAATCGAACACAGCTCTTTGGATGTTTTCGTTGTCACTCGCTGAATTAGCGATTACTAGACAGGAATAAGAAATAGATAAAGTTAATAATAAAATACGAAACATGTGTATATCCTAAAAGAGTTAAACTCGGGTTATAGTTCAAAGGTGTGGCTTCACTAGCAAAAAAAAGAGAAATTCAACTTTTTTGCATTACTCTTCTGTTACGCCTTAACCGCCACTAAAGCGCCAGTAGGTACCATAATAGTCCCCGCCGTTTTATTAATGATTGTTGAGGCATTTGAGCTTTTTAACATTTTTTTCGCCCTAAGTGCTAACAATGCGTAACAAATATTGACACTTCCAAAAGCAACCGTCGCAATAAGCAATATTAATAATACGTCAGGGGTTGTCACTTGGTTTACTTTAATAAAAGCTGGGAACAGGCCAACATAGAAAACAATAGCTTTAGGATTACCTAAATTTATCATTAACCCTGTGATTAAATTAACCAGTAAAGAAGGCTCCTTAGATTCTTGAATATCTTCGGTGCTTGCTTTTGTTCTCAATAAATTGATACCTAACCAAATAAGATAAGCGGCACTAAGATACTTTATCACTAGGAATGCCGTGCCCATCATTTCAGAAATGATTGATAAACCAAATAACGCGAGCAAGATAAAGAAAAAATCACCTAAGGTAATACCGATGATCATCATTAATCCTCTGCTAAACCCTGAAGAAAAGGTACGCGCAATGACTGAAAAAACCGCAGGACCAGGAATGATGGCAACCACCAACATAGCACCAAAAAGTGCTAAAAGTTCTCCCACTGACAACGTATTCTCCTTGTTATTTTACGCCCGATGAGCGATTTATTATTGGCCATATAGAATATGGTTAATTGAAAGTGATTTCAGACTGCATGCTATATAAAACAAACAATACCTCTTCTTTTTCTCGTTGACCAATATTGTTTTTATCAAGTGCTTGCATGACATCATCTATCACAGCAAGAAACTCGCCCTCATTAATGTTCATACCCTTGTGAGTTGCCAGCATATCTTTTCCTTTATAGACATTTGGCCCGCCAGTACCGGTTATAAAAAAAGTTGCCGCGCCATTCTTTACTGCATCAATATCACTGTTCACGTATCTATTTGAAACTTTTGGGTTTTGCAAATGAATATCTACAACATCATTGGCAATATTAGTGATGCCTTCAGTACCACCTAATCTTTCATAAAGTGAGGTGTTCATATTTATCTCCTAATTAATGAGTACCTGTTGAATTTTAGTACACAATTTGAGGATTATCGAAAACAAGCTGAATCACATGAAAAATTGCTAATAGGCAAATAGACCTGGTAAGCATAAGTGACCAAGATGTAAAAGCCAACCGTATTATATCTTTGTACTGCCACTCGATTCACAAATTAACTTGCTTGAACTATCGCCTTTTATCAATTATATACTTGACAAGAGACTACTGGTCACTTATTGTTGTGCGTAAGAGACTGATGGTTACTTATGTTGGGTTTATGAATTGGCAACGAGCTAGAACAGATGAGAAGAAGAATGAGAGGAAAGCCGCAATATATGGAGCTGCTTTGACCCTATTTAAAAAGAAGGGTTATGAAAAGGTAAGCTTTAACGCTATAGCCGTAGAAGCAGGTTTTACTAAATCTAATATGTATCGTTATTTTTGCTCTAAAGAAGAAATATTTTTAAATATTTTTGCGAGTTTATTTGACGATTGGTATGAAGACTGTAGCCAGCGTTTACAAAAGCTTGATGAAAATGTTGAAGTGACGTTATTTGCCAAAACTTGGGTAGCATCCTACAAGTCTCATCCAGAATTTTTGGATTTAATACCCATACTTTTTATTTCGCTTGAAAATAATAGCTCTTTTGAACAGTTGCTTGAATTCAAAAAACTGTCAATGAACTTGCTTTACCAACTTGCTGTTAAGGTCAGCAAAATATATCCGACTATTCAAGATGAAAAAGCCTTTCAGTTTCTCACGCTAAGTTTTGCAGCAACGGCTAACTATTGGGCTGCACAATCTCAACAAAATGAAGCGCTTGAAAAAATTTATCAACTGGAACAATTTAAAGTGCTGAAACCCAATTTTGAACAGAGCTTAACCGTATCTGTTGAGATAATTATTAAAGGCTTACAAGCCAGTTAGCGCAAAATCAACAAAGCTGTTTTAGCCACATTAGAACAGTTAAAAAAACATGTAATTTTAAACGAGGTTATAAATATGACACATCACATCGAGCAAACAATTAAAGTTAATGTACCAGCAGAGAAAATTTGGCAAGTGTTAGGAGACTTTAGTAGTGTTGAAAAATTTGCAACCACAATAAAAAGTTCACCCATTGTGAACGAAATAAGTTCAGGGGTAGGGGCGAAAAGGTTATGTACTTTTAATGACGGTTCAAGCCTTGTTGAAGAAATTATTGATTTTCAAGCAGGGCAGGGGTATAGAATGGTACTGTCTGAGTTTTCACTGCCGTTAAAAAGTATGTATGCCGAGATGAAGGTAAGAGAAATTGATAAGCACAGCAGCGAGCTCTATATGTCTTCAGATTTTGTTGTTAAAGCAGGACCATTGGGTTGGTTGTTGGGCTTTTTAGTTATGCGACCAGTGATGAAAGGCGTTTTCAAGAAACTGATGAGTGGTTTGGCATATCACACAGTTACAGGTGAACGAATAGGTGAAAAAATACCGGCAAATGAAACCATGTCTAAGCTAATCATTAACTAGTTAAATGTTCAGCTATTCATAGCTAAACTGGAAACTTAGCTATGAATAGCAGTCGAAAAATAATGCTGAATGATCGACAAAACCTTTTGTGCTGCAATGCAAGTTAAACGGGTATCCTAATCACTCATAATTATTTCAATTTACTGTTTTTTACTCATTGTTGCGACCGAGTCAAAATCATTTAAGTCAGTTTTAATTTCACGCGCTCCGAAAAACTTAATCCATTTTTTAGGGTAAAGGAAGTAACCTTTATAACGGCATACTTTAGTGCGTAATAAGTTAAATGAGAGTAAAAATATATAAGCTAAATAATAAAAGACAAGTGTGCCAATAAAGCTTATTGATAGTATCTTAAGGCCGCAATAGAAAGAACCAATACCGAAAAATAAAGCAAAAAACTTATGCTTTTTGTATTCGGGGTACTCATTAAATTGAAAGTAATCGAGCCTGTTCATATACCAGTTGCCAGTTTTAGAGCCTGACTCATTCAAGTATCTGTGTTCTCTAAACTTTTTATTAGGCATTTTATCGTTTATTGACCCTTAACTTATCCCGCTTTTGTTTTGACCTTTTTAATGACATCGAACAATGTAAAAACATTTGGGTTATGGTGACTTCAATAACGGATTTTGGCGTTGATGAAAGGCCAAAATCTAAAGCCAAATGGTGCTCATCAACCGAAATTTTAGCCGTGCCATTAACTCTTAATGTTTCATTTAAGTTAGGAACAAAGAATAAACAACCAACTTTTCCTGTTTCTATAATATTCAATAGGCTATCTATTCTATTGTTACCTCGGGCATCGGGAATAATGAGTGTGCTGTTATTTAAAATATTGACGAAGCCAGTCTCTCCACCACGAGGTGAAGTATTTATTTTGCCTTCGTTGTCAAAGGTTGAAATAACAACAAAGTCAGATGATGTAATAAAACTAATAGCATGTTCATCTAAGGCATGCATTTCTTTAGTTAGTGCTCGATCTTTAGGCATAGTATAAAGCTGCCTTAATTGACTTTTAGATTTGATATACACTCTTTCTCCAAACGCTTCTTTAATAGGCAAGCAGTTGTTGGTCAAAATAGCTAATAGAACTGCAACAGGTATACTTTATATTTAACTTCTTACTGGAGATTAAGCACAAAGTGAAGCCTTCAGCGTCTTTGTTAGAAACCAAAGAATACACAAGGTAAATTGTACTAAACAATACAATTACTCCGACTAAAATGAGCTCACCATAAAAGCTACTTGTACTAACTAAGAGCTAATGAACGATTACTTCTTTCTATTTTTTTACCACCAAAAACATGCCTAGAATTAAGAATAATGCACCCAATATACGATTGGGGGTAATTTCTATTTTAGGATAACCCAGCCAGCCATTTTGATCTAATGCTAGCGACGCCAATATTTGCCCACAGACAATTGAAATTGCTAAAACTAACGCGCCTAGTTTAGGTGCTAAAAATATAGACAAGGCAATATTAAAGGCACCAAGCAAACCACCTAACCATGCCCACCATGGAATAGTTACTAAGGCATTAGGTTTAAACCATGATTCTCCTTGTAAAAGTGCAATAACGCCTAAAATAATTGTCCCAACAAGAAATGAAATAAATGCAGCTTGTATAGGGTTACTTAAAGCCAGTCTAAGCTGTGAGTTAACCCCAGCTTGAGCAGCTAGCGAAAAACCAATTAAAACACTTAATGGTAACAACAGGTATATTCCTAAATTACTCATTTAGCTTTCACTCCTATTTTGTAAAACTCTTGGCACATAACACTCCAACAAAAGGCTAAAAATTGATGGCCAACTAAGGGAGGCAAGTGCAAAAAGCAACGGTTCTGTTATTTATGAGCGTGTTAGGCATTTTTTACCATAGAACTAATTTTATTCACGGTATTTAAATTACGGCCGGTGGTTGCTTGTCCTAAACATGACGCTATATTTGAGACGAGTTTTGAGCGGCCTATCCCTTGAGGTGCGTGCAAATAAAAAACATTTCTCTTAACTGTGTATGCTTCAGAAGTCGCTATATATTTGCTTAATTTATCGTGCACTAACTTGATGTCATTTTTGCAAAAGTACAAGTGTACGAATTTACCTTCAAACTCGTTGTATGGGTTATCTAAAGCTAAGCTTGAAAATGCAACTTCATCCAATGTGAATACCTCAGGTGTGAAACCAAAGTTTTTAGAAACGATATTTTGAATATGTTCGGTTGGGTTATTAGGGCTTTTTAATACGATATTTCCACTTTGAATATAGGACGAAACACTTTGGTAATCACATTGCTTTAAAAGTTCAACAAGCTCTTTCATTGGCAATAGATTATTGCCACCAACATTAACCCCTTTAAATAATAAGATGAATTTTTTCATTGAGTTTCCCTAAATATCATACGGCCTCGCATAACAGGCCATAAGTAGTTTGCAAAAATATGCAGCGAAGAAGAGTCAAGCTAATGGGTAAACTACCTATTATACTATGACAGCATAGTTACTTGTCGCTTGTCTTTTTCTTTAAAAGTAACCGATATGTTGTAGTGGGCCAATCCCAACCAAAACGTAAGAAAACGAAAATAAGTAGACTTCCCCATAAAGCGAAAACCGCACCAGTTTCACCAGCATAATATGGCGTATTGCCTGTGTTAATCGTTAAATCGCTAAAAACGTGAAAAATAAATAAATTTCCCGTTGTGTGAAGTAATACGCCAGTCCAAAGACTTTTCGATTTAATCCGAAACCATGTATAAACAAAATTAACACCAACAATCATGAGCGTAAAGCATACTAGTTGGTAGAGTAAAGGTGTATCATTACCATAATCACCCGTTACCATAATGGGAAAATGCCATAGTGCCCAAATTAGCCCAACAAAAATAGACACTTGATTTGGTGTGTATTTCTCTAAAAGTTTAGGTACAAGATAACCTCTCCAACCTATTTCTTCACCCATGGCCGATCGTCCAGCAAAATATGTTCCCTCTAATGCCATTAATATCATAGGAATAAATGCTAATTTAGTCATGAAGTTAGACTCAAAACCAGCAAAGCCACCAAAACCGAAATACCAAATGATACCGTAGACAATAAATAACTCTATTATTGGATAGAAATAACTAACCGCTAATAACCGACCACTACCGAGACCCCAACCAAAACCCTTGAGATTCTTTCGAACAATTAAACTGGTGATAATAGAAGCTACGCCGGGGCACCACATCAAGCCGAAAGCATACCAACCATTACCTTCTATTGTTGCTATGAAGTAATAAAAAATGGAACTCAATAAAAAGGTAAGCAACAAGAAAAAGGACACTTCTTGTTCTACAGAAATTGATTTTGAGCTATTGATTTTAATAAGGGGTAGTCCTTGTTTGATAATTAACCGTAAGTTAATAATAGTTACATTTTATTTGCTAGGACAGCTACCTTGTTATATGTTTTTCCTAGGAAACGCCTCTTTCATGGTCCTGTTTTCTCTTAATTAGTAGGAGAAATAACTACTTTACGACCAGTTGATAAGTATTAAATTTACTACCAAAAAGTTCACTTTCGTTGACGCTTTTAGCTAACTTTTGTAGAAACTTATACTTAGGGCGGGTATGAAGAAAATGTATATAAACTTCTTTATGCCCTATAACTTTTGCCCACAGCATTAATTCATGGAATATTTTAATGCCAAGCCCCCATGAAGTATCATCGATAACGATTGCTAATTCGTATTTACCAGCTTCGAATTGTATACCGCACCAGCCGATAAGTTGATTATCTACCTTAATAGCACGTACTTTACAGCCATTACTTGCATCCACTGCTATCTTTGATTCCATCCAAGCTGCCGTAGTCTCTAGGTTAAATAATTCATGTTGCATCAAGTGTTCCCTGATTTTTAACTTATTTAACAAAGGTAAGAAATTTTTTGGATTTGTCCTGTTAAATTTTACGTATTCTATTGTAGACATGCTACCCCCTTCCTTGATATAGAACTCTATTATCGGGAAAATAATAGTAGAGAAAATGTTGGTGTGGCGAAAATAGTTAAGTGTTTTAATTCTTAATTATTAGCACTTTAGCTAATGTTCTTTGTCTTAATTAAATAGAGAGCAAACAGTACTATTAAAATTGAATCAAAGATTAATGTTAGGAATGCCTTTTCAATATATTGAACGCCAAAGATAAAAATGAGTGAAATAAATGCAATCTTGCTAAGACTTACAATCACTAAAGATAAATTACGATAAACAGGCTTAAACGCGCCATAAATTAATAACATCCCCATCAAAAAAATTAAAAAGCCCCAACTTCTAACAATAACTTGAGCTAAAGGCTCAGTAAGCGCTTCGCCAAACATACTGATTAAAGCCGCTTGAGGAGCGAATACTGCAAATATCATCGAGCAGGTCAGTAAGCCTGCAACAATCATTATCCATTTAATATTAGTAATAAAAATATTCAAATTAACTCCTAACTTTCCTTGTTATCTAAGGCATTAATAATAGACAAAAAGTTTTTGATTAAAATATGACGAGAAACCGAGCCAAATGTGCAAAATCTAGCCTGCATAAATGGAATGTAAATTAGTGACAGCACGCCCCATTTTCTTGCATTGGAGGACATTTAACGGTACCAAAAGAACAATAGACGCAACAATGACCAGGTAAAGGTTTTACAATTTTATGGCAAAATGTGCACTCATAAAAGTATTGACAAGCATTTGTTGGCATAAGTTCTTTTTTCTTCGTTCCGCATTCGGGACAAGTGAAAATAGACGTTGGAATTACCTTGTTCATTTAATACCTCGATAGTACGAAGTGTTATTATTGAAAAACCCCTCATTAAAAGGCAAATATTAGTAGCTTAAAATATAAAACAAAGTGAACTTATGCCAATATTAGGAGACACCTTTAATTACCTTTGTTAGTTGCCATCTAGCTCGTTGAACCCTTCTAACCATCCGATGAAAGAGTTAGATGCTTTTTCAACAGTACAAGAATCATGATTAAAAAACCATACCGGTATATCTAATTGCTTACTTTCGCAGTCTGTCAGTTTGAAACAATACATGTTGCCCTTGCAATCAGACGCAAATAAAATATGACCTTTTGGCATACCAACTGTTTCATAGAGCTTTGATAGTGAATATACATCTTCTAGGCTTAAAAAGTCCTGTACATCAGAAATATCGGCATTTAAATCACAGATTTTAGTGAGTACATTTGGCGTATGAACTAATCCATATGTAGAGATTAAATATTTATAAGAGTCAGGCAAAAACGCAGCTAATTTCGCTTCAAGCTCTGCAATGTCATGACTAGCAATTGGGGTCATCGCAGTTTTACTTCCCCAGTTTTCTACAAACAGATCAACGCTATTCATTTAAATATTCTCTTAATACTTGTCTTGTAAAGCTTTTTACGCCGAACATAGTTACAGGGTTGGATGGTAAACATCTGTGAGCATATCCGACTTTTTAATTTGAGGGCCAAGATTAACATAATGAAAAAGTAATCAGAAAATTATTATGTTTTTCACCACTGTTAGGTAACCCATTTTTATATAAGTCTTTAGCTATAGTCATATCTTCACGTGAACCTACATGTCGAACTTTTGCACAACGTAAAGCTGGGATTGTTTTTGGCTACGACTCCATAGGTGAACCGTGATGTTCAATAACTGCTATTTTGGTTTTAGGGAAATTGATTACTAGAACGTCTACTAATGTACCTAAGTCAATAAAAATAAAACGCCTCTAAAGAGCCTGAGAATAGTTGTTTAAAATCGGCGTCGAGGGAGTAAGAATCAAGTGTTTTTGTCCTGATTTATTTGCCCGTTAAGGAAGATTACTAACACTAAGTTTATTTGCTAGTTTGTAGCCATAAAAAACCAAATACCATGCTCCATGAGGTATTAATCATTTGATTATATTGTTTTTGTATCGATAGAGTCTCCAGTTAGATGGCTAAATTAGCTACGCAAGTACACCTTGAGTTAGTAGCAGCTTGCATGCCGATTCATATAATTATTTTAGGTATGTCGTGAGGATTAATTAAACTAAACGGTGTAATTATCATCCAAAATTTTAATTGTTTCGTTTAATTTTTATTTTTTGATGGGTAGATAAAAAGCTTCTATACTTGAATATCTAAGTATTTAGGGACAAGTATTAATAAAGGATCTTATGTTGCGACTTTCACTGTTGTTTAAATTTTCGATATTATATTTATGTAGTTTTCTTCTCACCGCTTGTGGTGGAGAAGACAAAGCCCCAGACAATAAGCCAACGCCAATAGTAAATGTTCAGCCAATTTCTAATGCAGGTATCGATCAAAATGTTGACGAACAAGTTAGTACTGTTCTAGCAGGAGAGGGCTCAGACAGTGATGGTAGTATTTCAGCGTACTTGTGGACACAAACAGCTGGAACTACGGTCGTACTTGAAAATCCTACTAATGCTTCAGCATCATTTGTATCGCCTTCCACAACTGAAGAGTTGCTACTGACTTTTGAATTGAAAGTGACTGATAATGAAGGGGCCACAGCGCGGGATTTAATTGATGTTAATGTATCTGCTGTCAATGCAGTGCCCATTTCAGATGCAGGATTAGATCAAAGTGTTGACGAACAAGTTAGTACTGTTCTAACAGGAGAGGGCTCAGACAGTGATGGTAGTATTTCAGCTTACCAGTGGACACAAACAGTTGGAACTATAGTCGTACTTGAAAATCCTACTAACGCTTCAGCATCATTTGTATCGCCTTCTACAACAGAACAGTTGCTACTAACTTTTGAATTGAAAGTGACTGATAATGAAGGGGCCACAGCGCGGGATTTAGTTGATGTTAATGTATCAGCTGTTAATGTAGTTCCCATTTCAGATGCAGGTTTAGATCAAAATGTTGACGAACAAGTTAGTACTGTTCTAGCCGGAGAGGGCTCAGACAGTGATGGTAGTATTTCAGCTTACTTGTGGACACAAACAGCTGGAACTACGGTCGTACTTGAAAATCCTACTAATGCTTCAGCATCATTTGTATCGCCTTCCACAACTGAAGAGTTGCTACTGACTTTTGAATTGAAAGTGACTGATAATGAAGGGGCCACAGCGCGGGATTTAATTGATGTTAATGTATCTGCTGTCAATGCAGTGCCCATTTCAGATGCAGGATTAGATCAAAGTGTTGACGAACAAGTTAGTACTGTTCTAACAGGAGAGGGCTCAGACAGTGATGGTAGTATTTCAGCTTACCAGTGGACACAAACAGCTGGAACTATAGTCGTACTTGAAAATCCTACTAACGCTTCAGCATCATTTGTATCGCCTTCCACAATTGAAGAGTTGCTACTGACCTTTGAATTGAAAGTGACTGATAATGAAGGGGCCACAGCGCATGACTTAGTTGATATTAATGTATCTGCTGTTAATGCAGTGCCCATTTCAGATGCCGGATTAGATCAAAATGTTGACGAACAAGTGAATACTATTCTAGCAGGAGAAGGCTCAGATAGTGATGGCAGTATTTCAGCTTACCAGTGGACACAAACAGCTGGAACTACGGTCGTACTTGAAAATCCTACTAATGCTTCAGCATCATTTGTGTCGCCTTCCACAACTGAAGAGTTGTTACTGACCTTTGAATTGAAAGTAACTGATAATGAAGGAGACATGGCCTCGGATTCAATTGATATTATCGTTAGTCCATTAAATGAAGGAACTGAAGTGCGAGTGGTTGCTACGGATTATGACTTCTGGTGCTCCTCACAAAGAAAAGCGGTCGCTTGGTATGATGATACTATTGCTATTGTCATCGAGGGTGAAGATGCACTTCAACTTGATGCCGATGCTATGTCTCGCATAGTCACTTTTTTCCACCGTCTTTATGATAAATACGAGTCGATTACTGAATTGACTAATCTACCTTTAGAATCTCCTTGGCAAGATCGTATTACCATTCAAATTCCCTTAGACAATTGTGGAGCAGGAGGACTTGCTCATCACGGAGTACTGGGGATTTCTGTCGGTAGAGGACTATTTGATATTCAGTACGAAATTTCATTGTCAGAGCAAGAACGTTACCTTCAAGTCTTCTTTTATGAATCTAATAGAAATTTCTGGTTACCCGAATTTAATGATTACATTGATTGGGCGATGGACGATGAACCGATGAACTGGGGATGGTGGACTGTCGGCATGAATAACGCCATGGCAGTTATGATGACAGATGTTTTAGGCATTGACCTTGAGTATGCCGGCTACGACTCACAATGGTTTAGAGATCGCATGGTGGCGAATTTCGAAACTTATCGAGATAACCCTATTTACGATTTCAACTATGGCTGGCGCCAAGAGTATATGCCTTGGGATCCTAATGAAAGTATCAATGATCTTATGTCGGGTTTAGTCATACATTCATACGAAACATGGGGTGGGGAAACATGGTTGAAAGGATTTTATCAATCAATTCGTAATGTACCTCCTCGTTCAAATGTATTTGCTTACCAGGAATCTCGAGATAATATTTACCAAATTTGGAGTGCTGCGGCGGGTGAAGATTTGAAAGATTTTTTTGTTGATGATCTGCGCTGGAATCTAACAAGTGCAGGAATAAGTAAACTCCATTTTAAATATAGTTTAGCTGATGTCTTGGCAGGAGGGAATGGCGCTTTTCCCGGCACAGGAAAGGCAGGCACAAGTGTTATTTCCTCTCTAAACAACCAAAGTTTTTCAAGTCACAATAGTATTGTCGATGGAGTATTTGTTCCTCAACAAGACGGAATAACCACTATCTCCACATCGGGTATTACTTTCGATTTTTCTACAAAAATAGGTACGTCTCAGCATGATGGTATTCCTAGTAAGGGACCATTTATTCACACTGATCCTTCTTTACAATCTAATAATTTGGGCACTAATCCTAATTACAGTGGAGAGCCGGCTCACCATGCATTTATCGATATGCATGCAACCGCAGGGATAACTTATAACCTGCAAAAAGTTAAACAAAGTTTTACCAATGATATTACGTTGAGCAAGTTTACCGCTCGATTGGGCACCGCCACGGGAGCAAATATTAATTATTGGGTAATCGTGGATGGTGTAGAAGTGAAGTATGGAGAGTTGCTAAGTGGCGTCTTTGAAGCTCAGAATGTGTCCATAGAATTAAACGATAACGCCACTTATTTAACGTTGGTTATTGGTGACGCTAACACGGGAAGTATCAATAACGCCCATGGTTATATTGGCGACCCCATTTTGTATGGTGTTGGCGAAAAAACAGTTTCTCCCGCTACGCCGACTAATCCCATAGATCAATCAAGTTCAATACTCGCTTGGCAATCATTGAATTGGAGTTATGAATTAGGTGTTAACAATTACGATATTTATCTATGGAAAGGCTCAGAAACGCAGCCAAATACACCAAGTTATAATGTAACGAACACTCAATTAAGGCCCTATAATTATTTAGAATTCGACACATCATATCTATGGAAAATTATTTCTAACCTAGAAGAAGAATCATTTACGAGCCCAATATATTCCTTTAAAGTGCAAACTTACGACGAGTTAACCGAGCCTGTTTATGATATCTCACCAGCAGCCCAAGACGTTCGAACTTCTTCATATACGCTGAACGGTATTTCCCAAATTTCGGGGAGTAATTCTAATGTATCCTCAGGGCTAACGATTGGCTTTTATGGGGACTCTAATACTGATGTTATTGTTTGGCAACAGCCCTTAGTTAATGCATTATCAACGCTCGGTGTCACTTCACTAAACAGGGGGATTAACGGGGCTGATATTCAAGAACTCTGGGATGGTGTTCGTAATTATAATGCTGGTGGAGGGCTGGAAAACCCAGTCCCTTTTGTTGAGCAAATAATCGCTGATAACATTGATGTTGCTATTATTTATATTGGTATTAACGATGTCTTAAATAATAGCCCAAATACTCCTACGGCTACCTATAAGAATTACCTTGATTTAATGCTGGAAGCCTGTGTAACCAATGATATTAAAGTGGTTTTGGTCTCACCGGCGACTTACAACGAAAAGCCCGATGGTTCTAATAGTTACGATACCCAGCTAGACCAATATGAAATAGCAGCTCAAGAAGTTGCCGAGAATTGGAATATTAGTTTTGTATCAGCACGAACACATTTTATTAATTATCTAAAAAATAATAATTTTAGTGTGCAAGTCGATGGCAGTGTTATTTTTCCTTATGAAACTGGCTTACTTAACTCTGATGTTGTGCATCATAATAATACCGGTAAGGCGTTCTTAAGTGACTTGGTTGCCGATGGTTTACAGCGATCGTTAAATCCTTGAATCGTAAACCATCTTCGAAAACTCTTTGTTTTTACAGTGTTAATTGTCTTTATTACCAAATAAATTAAAAACTTGATGACTGAAATGTGTTTTATTGTAGGGATGAGGATTTGTTGATAGGGCATAGCTTATATTTTGATAAATATAAGCTATTAATAACTATTTTTATAAGGCGATTTGGTTCGCTTTTCCTTGTGCTTGTGCTAATTCAACCGCTGCTGAGGCAACAGCTAAATCTTGCAAGCCTACACCTGTGCCATCAAACAAGGTAATTTCTTCATTCGATGTTCTGCCAGCTTTACTGCCATTAATCACCTCACCAATAGGGGTGATGTCAGTTTGCTGAATTAGCTTTGCCGCAATGGCATGTTGAGCTTCACCCAATGTAATTGACTGAGCTACTTCGTCAGTAAAAACTGAGGCGCTAGCAAGTAGTTTAGCGTCAACTTCTTGTTTGCCAATGGTATCAGTACCCATGCAGGCGATATGAGTGCCAGGTTTTATCCAATCATTTTCAATTAACGCTTCAAAAGCAGAAGTGATAGTGATAATAACGTCTGCTTGAGCACAAAGCTCTTCACGACTTACCGCTTCAAATACTAGACCTAACTCGTCACAAATTTGTGCAAGAACACTTAACCTTTCAGGCTCTAAATTCCAACCAACAACCCTTTCAAAGTTTCGTTGCTCTACTGCGGCGCGTAATTGGAACGTTGATTGATGACCCGCACCAACCATACCCAACACTTTTGCATCTTTTCTGGCTAAGTGCGCTATCGATACCGCTGAAGAAGCCGCCGTACGGACAGCGGTTAAGTAATTACCGCCAACTAACGCTTTTAGTTTTCCAGTATCGGGGTCAAATAATATAACGGTAGACTGATGATTAGTCAGATTTTGCTGCATGTTTCCTGGCCAATAGCCACCAGATTTCAGCCCCAATACCATGCCGTCACGGTCAAAGCCTGATTTAAAGCCGTAAAGGGCATCAGCATGGCCTATGGCTTCTCGAATAACGGGGAAGTTGTAAGCTGTGTTTTTAGCCATAGCAGAAAATACATTTTCTACTGCAATAAAGGCATCAGCTCTGCCCATGACTTCTTGGCATACAGCTTCAGAAACAAGGCTTATGCCTTGGTCTTGAGCAGGGGATTGATTGTTGTCACTCATAAGTTATTTCCTAGTAAACAGGGTTTGCCCCTAAAGATAAAATAGGGGCAGGGAAGAGGAGATTTAGTACGCTTTACCACGTGCTGAAACAGGCCATAACGTTTCAACTTTTCCGTTACGTACGCCTACGTAGTAATCGTGTACGTTACAGGTTGGATCACAATGACCCGGTACCAGTTTAAGTTTTTGATTTACTTTTAATACACCAGTAGGATCTGAAATTACGCCATGTTCATCAGAACATTTTATATACTCAACATCGCTGCGGCCAAAAATGTAAGGTAAGCCACTATCTACCGATTGCGCTTTAAGGCCAGCATCACAAATAGCTTTGTCGGCTTTGGTATGACTCATCACTGACGTTAAGATAAATAATGAATTTTCGAATTCTGATATTTTTTCGCCATTTTCATCATGAATCGTTTGATAGTCAGCATCCATAAAAGCGTATGAGCCACATTGCAACTCATTAAATACACCTGATTTACCTTCAAAGTAATATGAGCCAGTACCACCGCCACCAACAATGTCACACTCAAGCCCTTCATCTTTTAGCATGTTAACTGTGCGTGCAACCATCGCAATGGCAATGTCTACTTTTTCTTTACGCTCTTGGTAGCTTTCTAAATGCTGCATTGCCCCTTGGTAAGCTTGAATACCGGCAAAGGTTAATCCTGGTGTTGCTGCAATAGCTTTAGCAATATCAACCACTGGTTGTCCTTCACTCACACCACAACGGCCAGCACCACAGTCAATTTCAACTAAACATTCAATTTGGGTGTCGTGCTTGTTAACAGCAGCAGCCAATTCAGCGACGTTGTCAATATCGTCAACACAACAAATGGTACGGGCACCAAGTTTTGGTAAACGAGCAAGTCGGTCAATTTTAGCTGGGTCGCGTACTTGATTTGAAACAAGCACATCTTTGATGCCGCCACGAGCAAAAACTTCAGCTTCAGACACTTTTTGACAACATACGCCACAGCTGTCACCTAATTTTTCTTGAAGTAAGGCAATATCAACTGATTTATGCATTTTTCCATGTACACGGTGACGAACACCCATGTCTTTGGCGTATTGTCCCATGGTGCGAATGTTGCGTTCTAACGCGTCTAAATCAACAACTAAACATGGGGTTTGAATATCTGCTTCATCCATGCCCGGTACTGCCGGAACGTCATAACCTACTTCTAATTCATTTACTGTTGTCATCTTAATCTCCAATATATTAATTTAATTTGTTCATCCACGGAAGCTTGTCTAAATCAACATTACCTCCAGTAAAAATTATGCCGATGCGCTGACCTTTAAAAACGTCAGGATTTTTCAAAATAACGGCTAAAGCCACCGCACTACTTGGCTCAATCACTATTTTCATTCGCAGCCAAGTGAGTTTCATTGCGGCAACAATCTCTGCTTCGGTTGCCGTAAAAATGTCGCTAACAAAGTTACTAACAAAATGCCACGTTAAATCTTTTAGCGGCACTTTTAATCCGTCAGCCACGGTATTAGGTGCATCATCGGCAATGATGTAGCCTGCTTTAAATGAACGAGCGGCATCATCTGCGTTTAGGGGCTCAGCGGCATAAATTTTAATATTTGGCGCTAAGGTTGAAAGCGTTAAACAAGTCCCTGAAATCATGCCGCCACCACCTATGGGCGCTACTACGGCATCCAAGTTTTCTACTTGGCCCAATAACTCTTTTGAACACGTTGCTTGGCCTGCAATAACGCGAGGATCGTTGTACGGGTGAACAAAGTCAGCACCTGATTTAGCAACAACTTCAGCGAAAACGGCCTCTCGTGAGCTGGTGGAAGGCTCACACTCAACTATGCTGCCGCCATACCCAATCACGGCATCTTTTTTCGCTTGCGGTGCGGTTTTTGGCATCACTACTGTTACGGGGATACCACGCTGCCCCGCAGCATAAGATAAAGATAAGGCATGATTACCTGAAGAGTGGGTGGCAACACCAAGCTTGGCTTCTTTATCACTTAAGCCAAAAACAGCATTACAAGCGCCACGTACTTTAAATGCGGCGGCTTTTTGCAAGTTCTCACATTTGAAAAATAACTCTGCACCGGTTAAGTCATTTAAAAATCGTGACGTTAGCACAGGGGTTTCATGAATGTAGGGCTTAATACGCTCATGAGCAATTAGCACATCATCATAACTTGGAATTCTCATGGTTGGTTTGGTTGAACTGCTCATAGGTCCTCTTACTTTTATTACTGCGCTATTCACTAAGTGTTAGCGTTAAATTTCAATATTTACTCTAGGGAGAACCGCTACCGCTCGCAAATGAGTTGCTTTTCACTATGTGAAATTTCTGTGTTTTTTCATCAAGTGAAATAGTAAAACTATTTGAATTTATTAACTATTCAATGTTTTTCACTACCGTAATCTTTATAGATTCCACATTGTGAAATAGGAGTTCGTTAATTTAATATTGGTTTTTTTGCGCTTTTAGGTATATATTTGAATAAAGTTGACACTAATGTCAAGAATTGATGTTATGTGTTGGTCATATTAGTTGGGCGGTAAAATTATGAAAAGAGCAAAACCAGAATCTAGGATCCAAGTGATCGATAGGGCAGCATTATTACTTGACGCTATTTCGCGTTATAGCTTACCTGTCACGCTTAAAGCACTCAGTGCGGATACAAATTTAGCACCCTCAACGGCTTTTAGAATTTTGCACTCCCTTATCGACAATCATTTTGTTGATAGGGATAACTCAGGTAAGTATCAATTAAGCGGACGACTGATACGACTAAGTAATTATCAATACCAAAGTGTTGATTTTCGTAAATTGGCCATTCCGTACATGGAAAAACTGCGGGATAAATTTGGTGAGACCATCAACTTAACCGCACGAGAAGGCGATGTAGTAATTTATGTTGAAAAAGCGATACCCAATAGAATGATGCATGTTCAGCAAATAATAGGCAGTCGGGCTCCGCTACATGTTACGGGCGTGGGCAAAATGATGTTAGGTATGGAAGGAAAAGAAGGAATACAGGGTTATGCTCAGCGCACTAATTTACCTGCTTATACCCGCAAAACATTTTCCACCATTGATAACCTCGAACAAGAGTGTATGCGCTGTGTTGATAAAGGCTATGCGTTAGACAACGAAGAAGCAGAAATAGGTGTGGGCTGTATTGGCGTACTTTTGTACGACAAGTATGGTGAAGTGGTGGCAGGTTTGTCGGTATCTGCTCCAATAGAAAGACGAAAAGACGAATGGATTAAAGATTTAATGAAGGCAGGAAAGTCAATATCACTTGAACTTGGCTATGTAAAAAGTCAGCCCGCTACTACCAGTTCTTAAATTAAAGGGTGAAAAATAATGTTAACAATAAATAGATTAAATCAAACAGAAGCAAAGGTCATTATTGATGGTGCTGTCAATAAAGCCAATGAACTAGGTATACCTATGTGTATATCCGTTGTTGATGAGTCAGGTAACTTAATTGCCTTTGAACGCATGGACGGAGGGAAAGTACACAGTGTTACCATCTCTCAAGATAAAGCCTTTACCGCAGCTTCTGCGCGAAAGGGTACCCATGAATTTAATCAAGCTTGTATTCCCGGCCATGAAAATAATTTGTTTGGTATTCATACTGCACTCGGTGGGCGCATGTGCATTGTTGGCGGCGGTTTACCTATCACCTCTAATGGTAAAGTCGTTGGTGGTATAGGTGTTAGCTCTGGCTCACCTGAGCAAGATTTAGGTTGTGCACAAGCGGGCGTTGATGCTTTTTGCCATCTGCTACAATAATTATCAAAATTGAGGAAAAAATTATGAAATTAAAGGTATATCTTTCAGGTGAAATTCATACTGATTGGCGTGAGCAAATTATTAAAAGTTGCCAAACACAAGATTTAGACATCGAATTTAGCTCTGCTAATACTGATCATGAATCAAGTGACAGTGCAGGTGATATGCTTGGCGATGAAAGTCAGTCGTTTTGGCGAGATCATAAATCGGCCAAAGTGAATGCTATTAGAACCAAGACACTGATAGAGCGTTGTGATGTCGCTATTATTCGTTTTGGTGAACAGTACAAACAATGGAATGCCGCTTTTGATGCAGGCTATTGTGCTGCCCTAGGCAAACCCTATATTACACTTCACAGTGAAGCACTTATACATCCGCTTAAAGAGGTTGATGCCATAGCAAATGCATGGGCCACATCAACAGAGCAAGTAGTGGCAGCGTTGAAATATTTAACAACAAGTTAGATAAGAATGTTTATACAATGATCAGAAGTTATCTTGCAGTGTTTTGGGTTTACCTTTAACACTGCAAGGTATGAGTTTTATAATGCTTGAGCGACTTATCAGCAGTATTCTTAACTGCTTTTCTCAAATCATGTTGCAACAAAACACCGTCATTGGTTTTTTATTTGCCCTTGGTATAGGTGTTAATTCACCAACAATGTTATTTGGTGCTACCTTAGCGATACTATCAAGTTTAGTCTTTTCAACTTTATACCGGTACAATTCTTGTGCAATTCATCAGGGCTTATACGGTTATAATGCTGCACTTGCAGGCATTGCCGTTTTGTTCTTTTTACCATTGAGTATGCTGTCATGCGCTCTAGTGATATTAGCTGGGGTGGGCTCAACAATGATTATGCATTTTTTTCAGCATAAACTGCCACAACTGCCCGCTTTTACCGCTCCTTTCATTATAACGACTTGGATATTGTTAATCGTTTTAGATTTAGTCGGTATTGATAGGTTGGTTATTCCCTTTAAAACCGATAATTATGGTGATTTTTTTGCAGTAATGCGCGGAGTAGGGCAAGTGATGTTTCAAGCTAATTGGTTGTCGGGATTAGTATTTTCTTTAGCGCTATTATTATACTCAGCTAAGCTGGCAATATCAGCGATGATTGGCTCACTCTTAGGTGTCGTTATTGCAAGGTATTTAGGCTTTAGTGAAGATTGGCTAGTGATGGGGCTTTATGGATTCAATGCAAGTTTGAGCGCAATAGTCTTAATGACTCACTGCCCGCATAAAAAGTGGTTGATCATGCTTGGTGTAACAATGTCTATATTACTGACACGTTTTTTTGAAATAATACCGCTAGCGGCATTAACGGCGCCTTTTGTGCTATCAAGTTGGTTAATCTTGGTGTTAGTAAAAATGCATGAAAAGAACATAGAACAATCATAATTGTTTGTTTACTCACTCAATAAAATACTGAGTGAGTTAAGCAAAAATAGAGTGATTTATAGGGCTAACGCGCGTTTTATGGATAAGGCTTAATGGTTTGCTTTAAGTAATTAAGTGCAGCAATGCGTGTATCAAAGATGTGCTCGGGTGATATCTTGTCGAGCAATTTTAGTTTGTTAAAGTCTTTGCGAACGCGATCATGAACGCTTGATAAGATGATTTGTCTGCCTTCATTCTGCGAGCTGACAATAATCTCTTCAATGGCAATAGTACTGGTGATTCCGACAAAATGCGCATCAGTTAAATCAATTAATAATATTTTGTCTTCATCGGTTTTAGATACACTCTGTTTTAAACCTCGCGCTACACCAAAACCAATGGGGCCTGAGATATTAAGCAATTGCACATTATCTTCCACTGAGGTTAATAATTGCTTTTCTGGCTCAGACAAATACTGAGCATCTTTTGCCGTGCACAAGTTAATATTGTCTAATTGAATCTCCGAAAGACGTCTGATAGTGACTAAATTAGCAACAAAAACACCAATTAATACCGCAGTGACTAAGTCGAAGGCAACCGACATAATCATGGTTGATAACATTAAGCCCACGCTAAATAGCGGTACTTGATGAAGTCGTTTGAGAAAATTCCAATCAATAATGCTGATGCCGACATGCGTAAGAATTGCCGCTAGTACCGCTACCGGAATGTAGGCTGTGTACTCACCCGCCCATAATACAATGGCTAAAATAAATAAGGCATGCAAAATACCTGATAATGGCGTGGTACCACCTGCTCTTAAATTGGTTACGGTACGCATCGTTGCACCGCCACCAGGTAAGGCACCAAATAGCCCAGCAATAACGTTACCAATACCTTGTCCCACTAACTCTTGATCTGAATTATGTAAATCGTTGCTGATACTATCGACAGTCAGAGACGTCATTAGTGAGTCTAGTGTGCTCAACGTGGCAATTAATAGCGCTGACTTTATCATTTCACCCGCTAAGATATTTTCCCAAATAGGCATGTTAAAAGAGGGAAGTTCACTGGTAATGGCACCTACTACAGGTAAATTCACTTCAGAAAATACATAAAACAATGTCGCCCCGGTAACGGCGATTATACTGGCCGGTACTACTCGGCTATACTTTTGCGGCCATAAAAAAAGCACTAAAATACAAACAATACCAAGCAAAGTATTAGTGTTAGTAAAAGTTGTCATTGACAAGGTTAGCTCAGCAATTGACACGCCAAATAAGGGCTCTATTTGCGAGAGGATAATTAAAATACCAATACCCGAGGTGAAACCTGAAATAACAGGGTATGACACTAGAATAAAATATTTGCCTAGTTTGAAAAAACCAAACAGCATTTGAAATAGTCCGGCCAAACTCACCACGGTAAATGCCGCCGCTATGCCATTATCAGGCGATTGTGCAACAAAGCTTGTTAATATTGCCACCATCGCAACGGTTAACCCAGTATTTGGCCCTGAAATTTGTTGGTTGGTACCACCAAATATTGAGGCGAACAAACCGGTAATAATGGCACAATATATCCCTGCACTAGCGCCAATTCCTGATGTGACACCGAAGGCCAAAGCAAAAGGTAAGGCAACAATGGTTGATGTTAAAGCGCCAAAAATGTCGCCTTTTATGGTTTGTTTATTAAAATGAGATAAAGAAAGCATAAAATACCTAATGTAAAATTTTTTGGTTAGTGGCACTAAAAACCATTTAAGTGTTTAGAAAATACATTGAACAAGCAAAAATCAAAAAAACTCCATACTCACTCTATTTAAAATCAGAGGCTAAACAGTAGCATAAAAATCATTTTCTTGACACTATTGACAAGTTTTCTGTTTTAAGTATACGATTAGTGTGTTGCTTATGATAAAAACATAGTCAGCACGTAAAGCATAATTTAAGTAATTATAGATAAAATATTTAAAGGTCTATACTAAACGAAAATGTAATTTTAAATTATTTTTAGCTTGATTTTACTATGTGAAATATTAACGGTTCTATTTTTCACTATTTTGTTAAGTCACCTTTAATTCTATAGGATATAGCATGTAAGGCATAGCGCAGGATGGTTTCATAATGTGAAATCAGCAAGGAAGTAAAACTATTAACTTTAACTTTAAATTGTGTTTTATTGAATTAGCTACACAGAAATAGGGTCCAACACAGCCTCTTTCTTACAACTAGCACAGCCGCTGCAATTTTGAAGAAGTAGCACGGCAAAAACGGGCCGCACTTTCAAACATAAAAACAAATGGCCTTTTTATTCAATCAACGAGAGAACTGTAGTTATGGAACAGGTTAGTAAAAATTACGAAAATCAAGCAAGTGAGGTCGGTATGTTAGAGCGCCTATTTAAGTTGTCTGAGCATAATACCAATGTAAAAACTGAATTGATGGCAGGTCTCACCACCTTCGTCACAATGTCTTATATTATGTTTTTAAACCCTATTATCATGTCCAAAACCGGCATGCCTTTTGACGGCTTATTTTTAGCAACCTGTCTAGGTGCCGCTATTGCGACTATTTTAATGGGGCTTTACGCCAATTGGCCTGTGGGACTTGCTCCAGGAATGGGGTTGAACGCATTTTTCACCTTCTCGGTCGTTGGGGCCATGGGTTATAGTTGGCAGATAGCGCTAGGAGCCGTATTTCTCTCGGGTGTCATTTTTGTCTTAATGAGTGTTACCCGTTTAAGGGAGTGGATGCTTGATAGTATCCCTATGAGTTTACGACTTGCCATGACCGCGGGTGTTGGACTTTTCTTAGGCTTTATTGGTTTACGTTTCACCGGTATTATCGTTCCTAACCCTGACAATGTTGTTGCGCTTGCGGATTTAACTCACTTTGGTTTTGGTAAGTTTGGCCCTGAAGCACCAGCGTTAGGTTTTATAAGTTTTCTCCTGATTGCTGTGCTTAGTTATCGTAAAGTTTTTGGCGCAGTATTAATTGGTATTGCAGCAACAACTTTTATTGCTTTTGCCATGACTTGGGTTTTACCTACTGACTTTTTTGTTGTTGCTGAAGAAGCGAAAGGCTGGGCACCTGCATCGGGCTTTGTTGCCTATAAAGGCTTATTAGCCATACCTGAATTTTCAGCACTTGAGCCGATTTTATGGAAAGCCGATATTGCTGGCGCTTTTCAAGTCGCGTTAATTCCAGTCATTGTAACCTTCTTATTTGTTAACATTTTTGATACGGCTGGTACATTAATGGGTGTAGCAGAGCGTGCAAAACTACAAGATGAAAATGGTAAAATTCAAGGATTAAGCAAGTCACTTAAAGCTGATTCTGTTTCTTCTGTTATTGGTACTGCATTTGGTTGTCCGCCAGTTACTTCATATGTAGAGTCTGCTGCAGGTGTTGCTGTTGGTGGTCGTACTGGTTTAACCGCGGTAACAATCGGGTTATTATTTGCCGTTGGTATGTTCTTCTTACCTCTTGCACAAATGCTGCCAGGCTTTGCTGTTGATGGCGCACTTATTTATGTTGCTATGCTGATGATGAGCTCGCTAAAAGGCTTAGATTGGGATGATTTAACGGAATATGCCCCTGCAGTGTGTACTACGGTAATGATGGCATTTACTTTCTCTATTGCAAACGGTATTGCGTTTGGTTTTATCACTTATACCGTATTAAAAGTTGGTGCTGGTAAATCAAGTGAAATCTCAAATGGTGTTTGGGCACTTACTGCGCTATTTATCGCTAAGTTTATCTTTTTAACTTAGTAGATAATAACTCGATAAAATGTAAACGCCGTATACTCTGAATTACTTGAAGTATATGGCGTTTTTCTTTGTATTAACCACTCGAACACTTATTGGGCGACAAAGGTTTTGATTTGAGCAATACTGGTTGCGCCTACATGCGTAGCGACTAGTTCTCCTTCATTGATGAGCATTAAAGTAGGTATGCCTCTAATACCAAATTTAGCCATTAATGCTTGGCTATTGTCAGCATTGATTTTTACTACCTTTATGTCTTCATTTTCATCCGCTATTTGTTCTACTACCGGTGCAATCATTTTACAAGGGCCACACCAAGGCGCATAAAAATCGACTAATACTTTTCCAGGGTGTTGTTCAACTTCACGGTCAAAACTCTCGGCGACAACGTCATATACTTTGCTCATTATATTCTCCACTTTTCAGGTTCATCTCTGCTCTTTATTGAGTGAAACTAGTGTAATTGAGTTGCGTTTATTTGATTAGATGTGTTTAATGGATTCTATTGTTCCATTAATGAGATAGTGGGTGAGTGTGTTAGCGAACCTTGATGATTTATTTTTATTTGTAACACTGGTGGAAGCCGGTTCTTTTACTGACGCTGCTAAAAAGATATCTATCCCTAAATCAACATTAAGTCGTCGGTTTGGGCTTTTAGAGCAGAAAATTGGCAGCGAGCTATTAATTCGTACCACCAGAAACCAAACACTGACAGAGAGTGGTCGGTTGCTTTATTGCGCATCGAAAGAGCATGTAGAAGCGTTAAGTAAAATTAAGGAAGAAGTTGGCTCTTTAATTCATCAACCCCAAGGGCAGCTAAATATTTTATTGCCGTTGGAGTTCTTTAATAGAATCATTAGTGTATTGATTGCAGATTTCGTACTGCTTTACCCCAAAATACACATTAATTGTCAGCATTATTCTGGCGAAGTGCCAGAATTTGATCCTCACTATGATCTCTGTTTTGTTCTACACGAACAGCTATTGCCTGCATCAAATTGGGTAGCAAAGACGCTGTTAAGCTTTTCTCAGTCAATCTTTGCTGCTAAAAACATGGATCTATCAAGCATTAGTACTGCAGGTGAACTCGTCAAACACGACTGTATTTTAGCGCAGCAAAACCAACCGTGGTTATTTCGAGACGAAGAGAAAGTGCAAGCAGTTTATGTAAAGGGTCAAGTAACTTTATCTAGCCCTGAAATGAGGCAACAGGCGGCTGAGCAAGGGTTAGGTTTGTGTAAGCTGCCTGATTATGTATTACAGCAAGGCAATCAACAAAGCCTATTAACACGCTTAGACCTAGATAAAAAGCCTATTGCGCAACAATTAAGTGTTTTATATCAAAGCCGAAACATTCCAGTGAAAACTCGCACCTTTCTTGACTACTTTCAAAGTAATATTAGTCGATTATTATAGATACCTTTTAATGCACTGTTGTTTTTAGTGAACTAAAATATAGAGCAATAAAAAAGCCTAAGCGGTTTACACAACTTAGGCTTTTGGTTCATGCGCGAGCATTTTATTTGGTTAAGTTTTTTCTGTTGGCACAACCTTGCCAATATAGGGTAAATGGCGATATTTCTGTGCGTAATCAATACCAACGCCAACAACAAATTCATCAGGTATTTCAAAGCCAACCCACTTCACATCAACCGCTTGTTCACGACGTGATGGCTTGTCTAATAACGTGCAAATTTGAATTGAATTTGGTGCGCGTAAATTCAAAATTTGCAATACTTTACTTAAGGTATTGCCAGTATCAATAATATCTTCTACTAACAAAACATCTTTTCCTTCAATGTTATCATCCAAGTCTTTCAGAATATGAACATCACGAGAGCTTTCCATGCTATTGCCATAACTTGACGCAGTCATGAAATCGACACTATGGTTTACCGTTATTGCTCTGGCTAAATCAGCCATAAAGATAAAAGAACCACGCAATAAACCAACCATAACTAAGTTATCACTTGTTTGATAATGCTTACTTATCTGTTGCCCTAACTGTGTAATTCTTTCCTTGATCTCTTGTTCAGAGATCATTACCTCGATTTCATGTTTCATAATAAGCCTGTTTTAATTTCACATTGTGAAATTTTTTTGTTGAAAAAAACACTTATTGATTGAGTGCATCTTCAATTGCCGTTAAACATAAAGCAACATTTTCACTTCGTGCTGCATAGCCCATAATGCCAATTCGCCATGCTTTTCCAGCAAAATCACCTAAACCTGCACCAATTTCTAAGTTGTATTTGTTTAGTAAATAGTCCCTTACTTTAGCATCATCGGCGCCTTCAGGGATATAAATTGCGTTTAATTGCGGTAAACGTTCTTCTTTTGGCACAATGAACTTTATGCCTAACTTAGCTAAGCCTTTTGCGAGTGCTTCATGCTGTGCTTGATGTCTAGCCCAGCTATTCTCTATGCCTTCATTATGAAGTTTTACTAGTGATTCATGTAGCGCATATAATGAATTTACCGGTGCTGTGTGATGGTAACTACGCTTGCCGTCACCTGACCAGTAACTCATCACAAGTGATTGATCTAAAAACCAACTTTGTACAACAGACTTGCGGTTTTTAATTACATTTACCGCGTTTTCACTAAAAGAAAGCGGTGATAAGCCTGGCACACAAGACAAACATTTTTGCGAGCCAGAATAAATAGCGTCTATGCCCCATTCATCGACCTTAAGCTCTACACCACCCAGTGATGTTACCGCATCAACTATGGTCAAACAGTTATGTTGTTTAGCAAGCGCACACAGTGTTTTGGCGTCAGATACAGCACCGGTTGATGTTTCAGCGTGCACAAAGGCAACAAATTTAGCATCTGGGTTGGCAATGAGCGCTTGTTCAACTTTATCTGTTTCTACAGCGCGACCCCAAGGAGAGTCAACCACAATAGCTTCTGCGCCAATGCGAGTAACGTTTTGGATCATACGGTCGCCAAACACGCCATTACGACAAACGATGACTTTTTCGCCAGCTTCAACCAAGTTAACAAAACAGGCTTCCATCCCTGCTGAACCGGGTGCTGAAAGCGCTATTGTAAACTCATTTTTAGTTTGAAATGCATACTGTAGCAGTGACTTGACTTCATCCATCATGCCGATAAATAGTGGGTCTAAGTGACCTATAACAGGTCTTGATAATGCCGATAAAACTTCAGGACTAATGTCTGATGGGCCAGGACCCATTAAAATCCTTCTTGGAGGAGTGAATGATTGAAAACTCATTTTTTGTACCTTTCTTGATGGAATATAAATTTGTTATATATTTGATAGCAAAACCTGTCACAAGTGTCAAGTTTATCTGTTATTTGATCTTTGCTCGTTTTGTAAAAAGTAAAATAATGAAAAATATTTAAGTTGACACTCTCGTCAGGATTTGTAATTTTAATGTGGGGATTAGGTAAGCGAAAGCAAAACTTAAAAGTTTAAAAATAACGAGCTGTTAAGCGTTAACTAAATTCCATAAAAAATTAAGTGATTAAAAATTACAAAACACAAATATGATCAAGAGAAACTTGAGTTCATCTAAGGGGAAATCATGACAATAACTAACATGTTAAAATCTGCTGTTGTAACTGCTGTTGCATCAACGGCTTTAATAACGGCGAGCGCTTCTGCTGAAATTTGGGGTAATACAGAAGTTCATCTGCAAGCGTTTGGTGAGCTAGAACGTCCTGGTACTGGTGGTACGGCTGATACTACCATTATCACTTTACAACATGCGGGTGGTTGGGAGTATGGCGATAACTTTTTCTTTGTCGATCATTCACGCTATAGCGTTAACAATGACGCCAACTTTCCTGTAGAAGACAGCAGTGAATTTTATGGTGAGTGGTATTCAAATTTTAGCTTAGGTGCCATCACAGGTAATAAAATAGCGTTTGGTCCAGTAAAAGATATTGGTATTGTTGCCGGTGCAAACTTTGCACCTGAAGTTGACAGTATGTGGGTGTTACCAGGGGTTAGATTTTCATTAGATTTACCAGGTTTTGCTTTTGCACAAATTGATGTTACCGGTTATGTACATCAAGGTGGTGGTAGTGCAACTTCGCCAGTATTTACGGTTGTTGACGAAGACTCTAGCTTTATGGTTGATTTTTCTTGGGCATACCCATTTAAAATTGGCTCAACCAGTTGGAGCATTGAAGGGCATTTAGAGTATATCGATGGTCGTCAGCAAACTAACAATTTTGGTACTACGGAACTAGAATCTTGGATCTTATTCCAACCACAAATTCGTTTAGATTTAGGTGAAGCATTAGGTAATAAAGCTGGCCGATTGTTTGTTGGTATTGAATACCAATACTGGCGTAACAAACTAGGCGAAAAAGGCACTGACGATAACACAGCACAATTTTTAGCAGTATGGCGCTTCTAGTAAATTAGTTCGAAGACATTATTGCAACGAGGCATTAGATCAATATTTAGCTAATGCCTAAACGTAACTAACAATTTTAGTTTCCAAGAATAACTAATCAACGATTAGCTATTCGCCAAATCAGCTGTGTTGGACGTGCAGCTGATTTTTTTTACCTACTAGCTCTTTCAAAGAGTAACAAACCCACCTGATATATATTAAAGACGAATAAAAGGTCACCTATGAGCGATTTAAAACAACGCGCGCTGGATTATCACGCCCAGCCACAACCCGGAAAAATTGCAATTGCAATCACAAAGTCAGCACAAAATAGCGACGATTTATCTTTAGCATACAGCCCTGGAGTGGCTGAGCCATGTCGCGAAATAGCTGAGGATATTGAGAATGTATATAAATATACCAGCAAGGGCAATACGGTAGCGGTTATTTCAAATGGCACTGCTGTATTGGGGCTAGGAAATTTAGGGCCAATGGCGTCAAAACCCGTGATGGAAGGCAAGGCTTTATTGTTTAAACGCTTTGCTGATATCGATTCTTTCGATATTGAAGTGACGCACAAAACATCAGAAGAATTTATTAATACAGTTGCAAGTATTGCTGACACCTTTGGTGGCATAAATCTTGAGGATATTAAAGCGCCTGAGTGTTTTGAAATAGAGAAAGCGTTGCTAGAGCGCTGTAAAGTTCCTGTATTCCATGATGATCAACATGGAACTGCTATTGTGACTGCGGCAGGTATGTTAAATGCGCTCGATATTCAAGGTAAAGATATTGGCGATGCGGTAATTGTTTGCTTGGGGGCTGGAGCTGCCGCTATAGCTTGTATGGAGTTACTTATACAATGTGGAGCGCAGCGCGAAAAAATCTACATGTTAGATAGAAAAGGCGTTATTCATACACGTCGGACCGATTTGAACGAATACAAAACTTTATTTGCTAATAATACCGATAAGCGAACTTTAGATGATGCGATTGAAGGGGCTGATGTATTTGTCGGCGTATCAGGTCCTAACTTATTTTCAGCACAGCAATTATTAAAAATGGCTAATAGACCTATTGTTTTCGCCTGCTCAAATCCCGATCCTGAAATTAAACCAGAGCTTGCTCACGCAACGCGCGATGATTTAATCATGGCAACAGGACGTTCAGACTACCCAAACCAGGTAAATAACGTACTTTGTTTTCCTTTCATTTTTAGAGGGGCGTTAGATGTGAGAGCGCGTAAAATAAATAATGAAATGAAAATAGCGGCAGTACACGCCATACGAACGCTTGCGAAAGAGCCGGTGCCTGAGGCTGTATTACAAGCTAGCGGCGAAAGTGCGTTAAGTTTTAATCGAAACTATATTATTCCGCGCCCAATGGACCCTAGGTTATGCCATCAAGTTGCCAAGGCGGTAGCGCAGGCGGCGATTGATTCAGGCGTTGCTGCTTTACCTATGCCAGCTAAGTATAATTAATCCTCGCGTTATGCTATTCAAGGCCTCAATTATTGAGGCCTTTACGTTATCCGTGAGCGGTATATAGCGTTAAACCTCATTACAATCCAACTAAATGTTCTTTTTTGTTATCAATTAGGGGTAACTGACTATTCCTGCTAGCAAATAGCGCTCAGGTCAGTATAATATGCCTGCTTAATTTTTTTGCGTTTGGGTTTTGATAAAAAAACACATAAATTTAGGTACAAATTTTAAAAAGTAATCAATCAAACTGTATAATTTTTTGTTCTACTTAACCGTAAATGTAGGTGTAAGTGAATAAATAATTGTACAGATTGATTAACATATATAAGTTATAAATATTAAGGAAACATATTAAATGTTTAATCCAGTAACTAAAAAATTTCAATTCGGTAAACATACCGTAACGCTTGAAACGGGCGCGATAGCACGTCAAGCATCTGCAGCCGTAATGGCAAGCATGGACGATACCTGTGTATTAGTGTCTGTTGTTGCGAAAAAAGAAGCGAAAGAAGGTCAAGATTTTTTCCCATTAACAATAAACTACCAAGAACGTACTTACGCTGCAGGTAAAATCCCAGGCAGTTTCTTTAAACGTGAAGGTCGCCCTTCAGAAGAAGAAACTTTAATTGCGCGTTTAATTGACCGTCCACTTCGTCCTTTGTTCCCTGAAGGGTTTATTAACGAAGTACAAGTTATTATCACCGTTGTTTCAGTTAATCCTGAAATTGCCCCAGACATCATTTCATTAATTGGTGCTTCTGCTGCCCTTGCTATTGCGGGTGTACCGTTTAACGGACCTGTCGGCGCAGCGCGCGTTGGTTATACTGACGGCCAATACCTACTTAACCCGCTACAATCTGAATTACCAACAAGTCAATTGGACTTAGTTGTTTCAGGTACTGATTCTGCTGTATTAATGGTTGAGTCTGAAGCTGACGTATTATCTGAAGAAGTAATGCTTGGCGCTGTTGTCTTTGGTCATGAGCAAATGCAAGTTGCAGTAGAGGCAATAAAAGAGTTCAAAGCAGACGTTAATACACCATCTTGGGATTGGGCTGCGCCAGTTAAGAATGCTGAGCTAGTTGCTAAAATTGCTGAATTATCTGAAGCTCAAGTAAATGAAGCTTACCAAATTACCGAAAAAGCAGTTCGTTATGACAAAATTGCTGAAATTCGTAACGCTGTTGTAGAGCAATTATTAGCTAGCGACGAAGCGTTAAATGTTCAAGAAGCGAAAGATTTGTTTCATGATTTAGAAAAAACAGTTGTTCGTGGCCGTATTACCCAAGGATCACCTCGTATAGATGGTCGCGATCCTGAATCAATTCGTGCTTTAGACGTAATGACAGGTGTATTACCACGTACTCATGGCTCGGCTGTATTTACTCGCGGTGAAACGCAAGCCCTAGTTACTGCTACGTTAGGTACACAACGTGATGCACAACGTATTGACAGCATTTTAGGTGAGAAAACTGATGCCTTTATGCTTCACTATAACTTCCCTCCATACTGTGTGGGTGAAACGGGTTTTGTTGGTTCACCTAAGCGTCGCGAAATCGGCCATGGCCGTTTAGCAAAACGTGGTATGTTGGCTGTTATGCCAACCATTGAAGAATTCCCGTACGCTGTACGTGTAGTATCTGAAATTACTGAGTCTAACGGCTCATCTTCAATGGCCTCTGTATGTGGTACTTCTCTTGCGTTAATGGATGCAGGTGTACCTATTAAAGCTTCTGTTGCGGGTATTGCAATGGGTTTAGTGAAAGAAGGTGAAAAGTTTGTTGTTCTTTCTGATATTTTAGGTGATGAAGATCACTTAGGCGACATGGACTTTAAAGTAGCAGGTACTACCGGTGGTATTACTGCTTTGCAAATGGATATCAAGATTGAAGGTATCACACAAGAGATCATGCAAATTGCTTTAAACCAAGCAAAAGCTGCTCGTACTCATATCTTATCTGTTATGGATGAAGCGATTGAAGGTCACAGAGAAGAAATCTCTGAATTTGCACCTCGTATTCACACCTTAAAAGTTAATCAAGATAAAATTCGTGACATCATTGGTAAAGGTGGTGCAACTATCCGTCAACTTACTGAAGAAACGGGTACTACAATTGAGATTGATGACGACGGTACGGTTAAAATTGCAGCAACCTCTGGCGAACAAGCTGAAGATGCAATTAACCGCATTAAAGCATTAACAGCTGAAATTGAAGTGGGTACGCTTTACACTGGTAAAGTTGTTCGTATCGTAGATTTCGGTGCTTTCGTTAATGTATTACCGGGTAAAGATGGTTTAGTACATATTTCACAAATTTCTGAAGAACGCGTTAACAATGTAAGTGACGTATTATCTGAAGGTCAAGAAGTGAAAGTTAAAGTACTAGAAGTTGACCGTCAGGGCCGTGTACGTTTAAGTATTAAAGAAGCAATTGAAAAGCCAGCTGAAGCTGCGCCAACTGCTGAATAGTTATTTTCGAGATGTTGACTAAATAATTTACAAATTAGTCTATTAAAAGGAGCCTTATGGCTCCTTTTTTGTTGGTAAATCAAGTACAATCGAGAGAACGTAGATTTAAACGAATATTTTATTAAGGCATATTAGTGAATTTCATTTTTTCTGAATTTAAACTCAAATCTATCATGCTATCTTCACTTGTATGCATGACTCTATTTGTACAAGGTTGTGCATCACTCGATAAGCCGACTAATGCTGATTCATCTGCATTAAGCCATTTAGTGATTGCTGAGCCTTTACCGATAAACTTTAAAAGTGAAGTGGCTATTGCGCGTTTGTCAGAAGTGATTAATAGAGTGAAAATTACGGACGAACAAAAAGCACAATTGCATTATGATAGGGGCGTTTTGTACGACAGTGTTGGCTTACGCTCATTAGCTCGGCTAGATTTTTCACATGCCCTGAAATTACAACCCAGTTTGTTTGATGCGCATAACTTTTTGGGTATCCATTTCACTCAAATGAAAGAATTCTCTCAAGCTTATGAAGAATTTGATTCAGTTATAGAACTCGCGCCTGAACATGAATACGCCCGCTTAAATCGTGGTATAGCCCTTTATTATGGTGATAGACCAGCATTAGCCGCGCAGGATTTCAAAGATTTTCACCATAAACAAAGTGATGATCCTTATCGCTTATTATGGTTGTATTTAGCTGAATATAAGATTGATACTGTGCTTGCGAAACAAAACTTAAAAGAGCGTGCTGAATTAGTAGATGACTTAACTTGGGCAAAGCAAGTTATTCACTTATATTTAGGCAATATTGAACAAGCACAATTTATAAGTGATCTTACTAAAAATGTCAAATCAAACAAAGAGTTAACGGATAGGTTGTGCGAAGCGTATTTTTACTTAGGCAAATACAATCAAAGTTTAGGGCGCCTTAGCGCGGCAGCAAATTTCTTTAAGTTGTCGCTAAGTACTAATGTTTACGAGTTTGTTGAACACAGGTATGCACGACTTGAATTAGATTTAATGCGTACTAAAAAAGTTAATATGTAGGTTACGCCATAGTGCTAATGAACAAGCTAATGATGATGAGTTTGCTGATGCTTCTGTTAATGGGGTTGTCGACAAGCTCATTTTTTTTACCACAATATTTAACTAAAATTATTGACGCAAATAAACACAGCAGTGCACAGTTGAACTTTGCCCTTGAGCAAGAAAATCAATCTGCCCTTAAATTCGCCAGAACAAAGGCTTTATATCACAGTGCACAATGGCTTGAATTGTCAATAAAACTAGCCAAAACTCGAGGGAAGGCTGCATATCAACTTGCGTTGTATTATCAAAATCAGCCTAAGCAGGCAGAGTTTTGGTACAAATCAGCTATTAGGCTTGACTATGCAAAAGCGCGGGTTGCTCTTGCACAGTACTATTTCAAACAAGGACAGTTTGAAAAGTCAGCGCATGCTCTAATCTCCTTGCCACAAAACTTATCTCAATCGTTAATCATTGCGGCACAAACAGTAAAAATTAACATTGCATTGAACTTAGGAAAAATTGACGATGTTAAGGCAATCGTTAGTGAGTACGCCAAACAATTACAACTAACTGAACAAGGGCAATTATTATTAGCCGATCTTAGTAAATATCGCGTATTAAAAAATTCATCGCCGTCGACCCTAAATAAATTGAATGCCACAGATTGTGATAATAGCATTCAGTTGTTTGCCACTAATTTAAGGCATTTAAAACAACTAGAACAGCTAGTAACGGAATTTGACAACCAAGCTTTATCAACCGTTGTATGCTTTTCACCTGTGAGGTATATGGCTATTACTGCGCTAGATTGTATTGGAGAGCCAACTAAGGCGATTAACTGTAACGAGATAAATTGGCAACCCTTGAGCAAATCAATTAACAGTCGTTATGTGGGAGTTATGCTTCCCGAAGGCGGGGCTAATGTACATTACGGTATTTTGTATTTTGATGCGCAAGATAATGTAGACGTTGTTGCTCATGAAGTCAGTCATTTACTCGGCTTTGTAGATGAATACCCATTAGTAGCAGGTCATGTAAAATGTGAATCGAGCCAAGATAAGATTTTTTCCCGTAATGTATCCGTGTTAAAGCGTCGTTATCAAGGGAATAAGCAGACTATTAGAGAGAAAATTCTGCAGCAAGTTGCATGGGCAGAATATATAAAAGATTCCACTCCAATATTGCAGGAGGTAACAGGTTTAAATAGTCAGCAATATTGGCAAATAGGAACACCAGAACTATTCAACCATGAAGTTGGTGTTTTCATTTCTAAAACATGCGATAGCAGTGTCAACCATAAAAGAGATGATTTTGCATCATTTAAACCGGTGTCACAGCAAACTAAACTGCAATACTTTGCTTTGGAATTTCCTGAGGTATATATACTGTTACTGCAAGATAACCCAAGTAGGCATTTAATGCCGAGTTTTCATTACAATATTGCACTCGCCTCTTTTCAACAAGGCAATATTAGCCAAGCAAAGGATTATTTAAGACGCGCTATGTCATGGGAGCATGATATTGATAGGCGTAATATTGTTAGCCAAGGTAACCTTTGATAAATCTCTAGTAAACGTGCATCTTGAAGTATAAGAATATAAGTCGGAACTTGCTGCTATTAATAACTTTTGTCATGGATAAGATAGGGTATAATTCAATTTTCGATGCTCGTAACTACTTAATACATGAAATCTTTTGAACCTGAACAATTTCGTCGACTTTTTCCACTTATTGTTAGTAATGGCGCTTCGAATTTGTCAGTTGATAAAGCGCCTTCTTTAGTCTACTTCGACAATGCAGCCACAACACAGAAACCAGCATGCGTTATTGACTGTTATCGACATTATTATCAAAACTTTAATGCCAATGTACATCGCGCCTCACATAATTTGAGTGCCAAAGCCACCACAGCTTTTGAACAGGCTAGAGAGCAAGTTAAGCATTTTATTAACGCCCGAAGTATCAAAGAAATTATTTGGTCAAAAGGAACAACTGAAAGCATCAATTTAATTGCTTCTTCACTTGGTCAACGTGTGCTTTCTTCTGGTGATGAACTCATCATAACGGTTAGTGAACATCACGCTAACATTGTGCCTTGGCAGTTAATCGCAGCAAAGACAGGGGCAGTCATTAAGGTGTTAACGCTAGATAAAAATGGCCGAGTTGACTTGAGTGACTTTGATGCGCTGCTTAGCCATAGAACAAAAATTGTTTGCTGTGCTCACCTATCGAATGTAATCGCTAAGATCAACCCTATTGATGTCCTTATTGCGAAAGCAAAAGCTGTGGGTGCTATTACGGTAATTGATGGCGCTCAAGCGGTCGCTCATTTCCCTGTTGATGTACAAAAGCTAAATTGTGATTTTTATTTGTTTTCTGCGCATAAAATGTATGGACCAACAGGCGTTGGCGTTTTGTATGGTAAGCAATTATTGCTTGAGTCCATGCCACCATATCAAGCTGGTGGAGAAATGATTGAAAAGGTTAGTTTCAATGAAGCAACGACATTTAACGCATTACCCTTTAAATTTGAAGCTGGCACGCCAAATATTGCTGGCGTGTTAGCATTTTCAGAAGCGCTAACGTTTTTGAGTCAGTACAGTACCGCTCAAATGCGTGACTATGAGCTGCAATTAACCCATTATTGCTATCAGGCTTTAGCTAATATTTCATCAGTGCAGTTTATTGTTGAACAAGTTGCGGATATCCCTGTTATTAGTTTTACTATTAAAGGGCATCATAATCATGATATTGCCACCAGCTTAAATAGTTACGGTATCGCTATTCGTAGTGGACATCATTGTGCCATGCCATTAATGGAGTATTTGCAAATATCAGGTTGTTTACGTGTATCCATGGCGGCGTACAATACTATTGCAGAAGTTGATTATTTTATTCGTTGCTTGATCAAAATACTTGAGCCAGAAAGTACTGATAGCGATCAAATATCGGTAAAAACAAATTCAGCTGAAAAAAGGCATAGTAACAGCGAAGCAAGTACTGAAATAATTGCAAAGCTGTCACAAGTAAAAGGTTGGGATGCTCGCCATCGTGAAATAATGTTGTTGGGAAAGCAATTACCACGATTAGATAAAACCAAGAGAAATGATCATACTTTGATCAGCGGTTGCGAAAGTTTAGCCTGGCTGATGGCAAGTAAAAATTCGCAAGGTGTTTATCATTTTCACGCTGACAGTGACGCTAAAGTTATCCGTGGTTTATTAGTGATTGTACTTGCGGCTCTAAACGACAAAACTGCAGTGCAGATTCAGTCTTTTGACATTGACGCATATTTTAGTCGTTTAGGTTTATTGCAACACCTAAGCCCTTCACGCGGTAACGGCGTTTTAGCTATTGTTGAAAAAATCAAAGAGATAACAGAGTAAAGTCATGTTTGTTTCAAGGTAAAGGTTACTTTTTAACGTTAAACAAACCGTTTTTACTTACCACTTTTTTTAAGTAGTTTATCAATAGCTCTGCCAACAGCAAAAAAAGCGAAAGTTGCAGTTACATGTGTGGTAGCACCAAAGCCGCCACTACAATCTAGTCGCATTGACGAGTTATTCTCTTGGGAATTGTCAGGCTTTGCTAAGCAAACGTCGCCTAAATCTGTGGGGTAGCGTAATTGCTCTGTTGAAAAAACAGCATCAATAGAAAACTTCCGCTTACTGCTTTTAGCTAAGTCAGCGCGGGGAAAGTTAAATTCTCGACGTAATTGATTTTTCACTTTTGCAAGTAGTGGATCTTGGTAAGTTTTACTTAAATCGGTAATGGCTATTTGACTAGGATCTACTTGTCCACCTGCACCGCCTATGGTTATTACAGGAATTTTATTGCGCTTACAGTAAGCAATTAGGCGTGTTTTTATGTCTACAGAGTCAATAGCGTCAATGACATAATCAAAATTATTGCTAATTAAATCACTTAAGTTTTCAACGGTAACAAAATCTTCAATAACACTAACGTGGCAATCTGGATTTATTTGCCCAATACGTTGTGACATCACGTCAACTTTACTTTGACCAATAGTGTCACTTAGTGCGTGTATTTGACGATTAATATTGGTGGCACAAATGTCATCAAGGTCAATTAATGTGATGCTACCTATACCGTTGCGAGCAAGGGCTTCGGCAACCCAAGAGCCAACACCACCGATGCCGACTACGCAAAAATGCGCGTTTTGCAGAAGATGGGCACCTTGTTGACCATAAAGACGGGCAATGCCGCCGAATCGTAATGAATAATCTGACATGTAAATAGCGCTAAATAATTAAATCAACGGCCATTATACCGAGTTAATGCCATTGAATAAAACTAGCCAAAGCAACTTTTATGAAAACATTTGTTGATATAACAGCTACTAGGCTTATTGGATTTATTTTGAACAGTGGCGAGACGCGCTATTTTTTGGTCTATGGCAATACTGATCATAAACAGACCAACCAAGATAAGAGGTAGAGTTACAAAAGCGGTGACTAAATCAATGTTGATAATTAAAGGAATAATTGCGGTAACAATAAGTAATGCGCCTAGAGTGACTCTATGAATAAGGTTAAATAAAAAGGCTGATTTTTCCATGATAAGTTCCTTGCTGATGATTATGTATTAATTTTCATCGTTATAATAATACTTGTAATCGCTAAATTCAGGTGGCATATTTGACACACTAGCTGGCAAAAGTGACATTAATTGCTGTTGCTTTACATTTATGAGAGGAGTCAATATGAAAGTACTCGTACTTGCGACCGACCTTTGCATGGTATCAGGTGTTTTTGGAGTGCTAGATGTTTTTTCTACCGCTAATTACTGCATTGAAAAGCGTTACGGCAAAGGGGTGATTGATGATTTTGATTGCCAAATTGTTACTATCAATAATGAAAATGTGCTGGGTTATAACGGAATTGAAATTAAACCGACTCAACCTTTAGATTGTCAGCAAGCACCTGATGTAATCATTCTTACTTATTCGGTAAAGGTAGTCATTGATTGTTGTGGCGATGATATAGAAATAGCAAATAGAGATAAAATCAAGCAATGGCTCAATGACTGTAAAGAGCAGGGCACAATAATTACGAGTTTTTGTACCGGGGCCTTTTTACTAGCTTCTTCGGGCTTATTCGCAGGGAAAACGGCTACAACTCATTGGCGTAGTGCTGACTTATTTAGACGTGTTTTTCCTTATATAAGGCTGGACTGCGATCAATTGATCATTGATAGCGGTGATGTCATTTGCTCAGGTGGTTCGATGTCATATATCGATCTTTCTTTGCATTTAATTGATCGCTTTGTAGGTAAAGATATCGTCTCTGATTGTGCAAAATTATTGGTTTTTGACCCCATTAGGCAAAAGCAATCACCTTATGTGTCCTTCAAAGCACAAAAGAATCATCAAGATAAAGCAATATTAGCAGCCCAAGATTGGCTTGAACGACACTATGAAAGTGATATTTCTATGGACATGTTGGCTGAAATAGTAGGTTTAGGTACACGAACTTTTAAGCGACGGTTTAAAATAGCAACCAATGAAAACCCTATTAATTATTTGCAAAGAATACGTGTTGAGCAAGTAAAAGATAAATTAGAGAAGACGACAGAGGCAATTAATCAAATTATTTGGTCTGTGGGTTATGAAGATATTAGTAGTTTTAGACAATTGTTTAAACGATTTACAGGCTTAACCCCGAAAGATTATCGTCAAAAATTCTCTTGAAATTGATTTTGAAGAGCCTTAATACTAAAAGCTAGATTTTTTCTATGAATAGTAGTTATTACTCTAATAAATAAAACTGATACCTGTTTTAGCGCTATTTTTAATGTTTTTGTATGAAAAACATACAGGCAGGTGTCGGTGAATTTTTCTCAAAGTGAATAATTATTAACCTTTAACCATGAAAAAAGGTAGCTCATGCTACCTTTTTAGTTAATCCTACACCTTTATTTATCTAAATAGTGGTGTTTAAATCAAAAGCATTTGCTTCTTATCTTTTAGATAATGGCACAAACTCACGGTTAATTTCACCCGTATATTTTTGACGAGGACGACCAATTTTTTGACCTGGTTGAGATAGCATTTCATCCCAATGAGCAATCCAGCCAACGGTACGCGACATCGCGAAGATAACAGTGAACATACTCGTAGGAATACCAATAGCTTTTAAGATAATACCCGAGTAAAAGTCTACGTTAGGGTATAATTTCTTTTCGATAAAGTATGGGTCTTCTAACGCTACTTTCTCTAATGCCATAGCAACATCAAGTAACGGATCATTTATACCAAGCTCTTTAAGCACTTCATGGCAAGTTTCACGCATTACCGTTGCACGTGGATCAAAGTTTTTATAGACCCTGTGACCAAAGCCCATTAAGCGGAAAGAATCAGTTTTGTCTTTCGCTTTGGCAACGTATTCATCAACTCTATCTAAACTACCAATTTCCTCAAGCATCGTTAAACAAGCTTCGTTAGCGCCGCCATGTGCAGGACCCCATAAAGAGGCAACACCTGCTGCTATACAAGCATAAGGGTTAGCACCTGAAGAGCCGGCTAAACGTACTGTTGACGTTGAAGCATTTTGCTCGTGATCCGCATGCAGAGTAAAAATTCTATCCATGGCACTAGCGACGATAGGGCTGACGTTATACTCTTCTGCGGGTACTGAAAACATCATATGTAAGAAGTTTTCAGCGTAAGTTAAGTCATTGCGTGGGTATACAAAAGGTTGTCCTACGCTGTACTTGTATGCCATTGCTGCAATGGTTGGCATTTTAGCGATTAAGCGATGAGCACTACGTTGGCGTTGTTCAACATCATCAATATCTAAATCACTATGATAAAAAGAAGATAAAGCACCTACTACACCACAAAGCATTGCCATAGGATGAGCATCAGGCAAGAAGCCATGGAAGAAGTGTGCTAGTTTTTCATGAACCATAGTATGGTTAGTAATAGTACTTTTAAATTCATCATATTCCGATTGAGTTGGTGCGTTTCCATTTAAAAGAATATAACAAACTTCTAAGTAATCAGCTTCTTTAGCTAGACTATCAATAGGGTAACCGCGGTGTTGTAATACGCCTTTTCCGCCGTCAATGAAAGTGATTGAAGACTCACAAGATGCCGTAGCTAAAAAGCCTGGATCATAAGTAAAGTAGCCATTGCCACCTAAGGTTCTAATATCAATTACGTCGGTACCTGCAGTGCCTTTTAGAATAGGCAGTTCGGTAATTTCTTTACCGTCAATACTTAGCGTGGCTTTAGATTCAGCCATATGTTTATCCCCTATTATTTTTAAATTTACTATATATTTACTGATTACTTGGTTAAGACTTGTAGATAAGAATAGACCTTATTTAGAAGAAGAATGGAAAAACAATCAGATTTTTTGACTTAACTTTTTACATAACATTAGGTAAATCGAACTGCCGACATTCTACCCTAAATTTAAAATAAAATGTAATAGCCATAAAATTAAAGTTTGGTGAACGGCATTAAATTGGCTAAAAATTACACATAAGCTATTATCACAGGAAGGAAAATTGAAATTATTCAATATCAGCTATATAATCAAGCCGTTCAGTAATTGCATTTTGAGACTTCGTTATTTTAATGAGAATTTAGTTGAAATTCTCTCATTAAGTAAGAATATATATTCATATTTTAAATATATATCTCTTATACGAAAGTATTAATAGATTTTCTTAGCCAACGTTGGTTAAGTTCGCTATTATTACGCGACTCGGTTGGCTAGAGAAATATCCGATGGGTAATTTCTCTTATTTAAAAGGCAATTACCGAGCATTTCGGGAATTACTTATTTAGTAATCTCTTTAGTACTCTTTTTGTATATTTGATGAGTGCTAATATTCTAAAAAGGTAGTTCATGAGTAACAATAATAAAAGTTGAAGGCTTTCGAGCTCTTTAGGCAACAATTGTGAAAAAACAACGTCCTGTAAATCTAGATCTAACTACAATTAAGATGCACCCGGCAGCTAATGCCTCAATACTACACCGTGTTTCTGGTGTAATTATGGTTTTTGCTATTGGTATCTTACTGTTTACCCTCTCAACCTCTCTTTCTTCTGCTGAAGGATTTGCCCAAATTCAAGAATATCTTAGTGGCTTTTTCTTTAAATTTATTATTTTCGGCTGTCTTTCTGCGCTGACTTATCATGTATTAGCAGGTGTTCGTCACTTGTTTATGGATTTAGGTCACTTTGAAGAGTTAGCTTCAGGTAATACAAGTGCCAAATTAATCATGGTTATTTGGTTAGCAGTATCTGCAGTGATAGGAGTTTGGTTATGGTAGGCGTCGTCGCATCAGTAGGCCGTAATGGCGTACATGATTTTATTCTTTTAAGAGCTAGTGCAGTTATTCTTGTACTATACACCTTACTTCTTGCTGGCTTTTTCATAGTAACCCCCAGTGTTACTTTTGATTTATGGCAAGGATTCTTTGCTTGTATGAGCGTAAAAATTTCCACAATGCTAGCGCTACTTGCGTTACTTGTGCATGCTAAAATTGGTGTTTGGCAAGTATTGTCAGACTACATCAAGCCAGCATTTTTACGTGGCGTATTGCAATTTTTCTTTTCAGTTCTGATATTAGCCTACGTAGTGTTCGGCTTTTCAATTGTGTGGGGTGTATAAGTGAGCGTTCCAATTCGTGAATTTGACGCCATAGTTATTGGCGCAGGCGGCGCGGGCATGCGCGCGGCATTAGCAATTTCAGAGTCAGGCAAATCTTGTGCCTTGATTTCTAAAGTATTTCCAACTCGTTCTCACACAGTATCTGCTCAAGGTGGTATTACCGTAGCTTTAGGTAATGCCCATGAAGATCACTGGGAACAACATATGTACGATACGGTTAAAGGTTCTGATTATATTGGTGACCAAGACGCGATTGAATACATGTGTAAAGTAGGCCCGGAATCTGTCATTGAATTAGAGAAAATGGGCTTACCTTTTTCTCGTACTGAAGAAGGTAAAATTTACCAACGTCCTTTCGGTGGTCAGTCTAAAAATTTTGGTGGTGAGCAAGCAGCTCGTACTGCTGCTGCGGCAGACCGTACTGGTCATGCACTATTACATTGTCTATACCAACAAAATGTTAAAAACAAAACTAACGTTTACTCTGAGTGGTATGCCTTAGATTTAGTTAAAAATAGCGATGGTAATGTTGTCGGAACTACTGCTATTTGTATTGAAACTGGCGAAATAGTGTACTTCAAAGCGCGTGCTACCGTATTAGCTACTGGTGGCGCAGGACGCATATTTGCTTCTACTACCAATGCTCATATTAATACTGGTGATGGTGTTGGTATGTCACTTCGTGCTGGCATTCAAATGCAAGACATGGAAATGTGGCAGTTCCATCCAACGGGTATCGCCGGTGCAGGTGTGCTTGTTACTGAAGGTTGTCGTGGCGAAGGTGGTTATCTACTTAATAAAGATGGCGAACGCTTCATGGAGCGTTATGCGCCGAATGCAAAAGATTTAGCGGGTCGTGATGTTGTTGCTCGTTCAATGATGACAGAAATTCGCGAAGGTCGTGGTTGTGACGGTCCTTGGGGTCCTCATATTAAATTGAAATTAGATCATTTAGGTCGAGAAACCTTATATAAGCGTTTACCAGGTGTTTGTGATTTATCTAAAACTTTTGCCCATGTTGATCCAGCTGAAGAACCTATTCCAGTTATTCCGACCTGTCATTATCAAATGGGTGGAGTTCCATGTAATGTTAATGGTCAAGCGCTTAATGTGGCAGCAGATGGCACTGAAACTATCGTTGAAGGTTTATTCGCAGTAGGTGAGATTGCTTGTGTATCTGTACACGGAGCTAATCGCTTAGGTGGTAACTCTCTACTTGATTTAGTGGTATTTGGACGTGCAGCAGGTAACTTCTTAGGTACCTATTTAAGCGAAACAGAGAACGGTAAAGATGCTTCAGAATCTGATCTAGAAGCGGCGCTTGCGCGTACTAACCGTTGGGAGTCATCTACAAAAGGTGAAGATCCGGTTCAAATCCGTAAAGACTTACAACAGTGCATGCAAATGAACTTCTCGGTATTCCGTGAAGGTGAAGCTATGGCACAAGGCATGAAAGAATTAACTGAAATTCGTGACCGCCTTAAAGATGCTAGGTTAGATGATAAGTCATCTGAATTTAACACCCAACGTATTGAGTGCTTAGAGTTAGATAACTTAATGGAGACAGCATTTTGCTCTGCTAAAGCAGCTAACTTCCGTACTGAATCTCGTGGCGCTCATGCAAGACAAGATTTCACAGAACGTGATGATGAAAACTGGTTATGCCACTCAATTTATACGCCTCAAAGCGAAGAAATGAGTAAGCGTGATGTTAATATGAAACCTGTTCACCGCGAAGCTTTCCCACCGAAAGCACGTGTTTACTAAGGAGTAAGAACGATGAAACAAATATTTTCGATTTACCGTTATAATCCTGACGTAGATGCCCAACCTTACATGAAAGACTATGAATTAGATGTTCCAGATGGCTCTGATTTAATGGTACTTGACGCACTTATTTTATTAAAAGAGCAAGACTCAAGTTTATCATTCCGTCGATCATGTCGCGAAGGTGTATGTGGGAGTGATGGCTTAAACATGAATGGCAAAAACGGTTTAGCCTGTATAACGCCATTGTCAGAGTTAAAGGCGAGTAAAATTATTTTACGTCCTCTACCTGGTTTGCCAGTAGTGCGTGATCTTATCATTGATATGACTCAATTTTATGAGCAATATGAAAAAATTAAGCCATATCTGATTAACGACGCTCAGCAACCCGCCCGTGAAAATATACAATCGATAGAAGAACGTGACAAATTAGACGGTCTTTATGAGTGTATTTTATGTGCTTGTTGCTCTACATCATGTCCGTCTTTCTGGTGGAATCCAGATAAATTTATCGGTCCTGCTGGTTTGTTACATGCATATCGCTTTTTAATCGATAGTCGTGATACGGCAACAGAAGAGCGCTTAGATGGCTTACAAGATGCTTACAGCGTATTCCGTTGTCATGGCATAATGAATTGTGTTGATGTTTGTCCTAAAGGATTAAACCCAACCAAGGCAATTGGCCATATTAAATCTATGCTTTTAACTCGTGCCGTTTAACGATTAGTGTAAAAGTATAGAGGAAATACCTAAGTTAACTGTTTAGGTAGTAGTAGAAAGTTTTTGCGTGTTTTCTTTATAAACACGCGTATTACAATTTAACCGTAACCGCTTATTTTATATTGCGGTTATTTATTTTAGTTGCTTTACCTCATCAAAGGAAAAAGGCAATGCCAGAAGGTGTAATGAAGGCTTGGCTAGAGTCTTCCCACTTAAACGGTGGTAACATCGTTTATATTGAAGAATTGTACGAATCATACCTAGATAATTCAGCCTCTGTATCTGCAGAATGGCGAGAAATCTTTTCAGAACTTCCTAAAGTTGAAGGTAGTGAAGTGGAATATCGCCACAGCACTATTCGCGATGAATTTAAAGTTTTAGCTAAACAACAGAAGAAACAAGTTGTGTCTTCTGGCGGTGACGCCAAACAAGTTAAAGTTTTACAGCTCATAAATGCTTTTAGGGTTCGCGGCCACCAAAATGCTAACTTAGACCCTTTAGGATTATGGCAGCGAGATAAAGTTCGAGATTTACAGTTATCACATCACGATCTATCAGAGAATGACTTCGACAAAGAATACAATGTCGGCTCATTAGCAGTAGGTCAAGACTCGTTGAAGTTAGGTGAATTATATAAAACGCTGAAGAAAACCTATTGTGGTTCTGTAGGCGCAGAGTATATGCATATTACTTCAACCGATGAAAAACGCTGGTTACAGAGTCGTTTAGAATCAGTGCAGTCAGTACCTACATTATCTGTCGATGAAAAAACAGAGATCTTGAAAGGGTTAATTGCAGCAGATGGTTTAGAAAAATACTTAGGTGCAAAATTCCCTGGTGCAAAACGCTTTTCCTTAGAAGGCGGTGATGCACTTGTACCTATGCTAAAAGAGCTCATTACTCGGGCAGGTTCTGCCGGTACTAAAGAAGTCGTGATGGGTATGGCTCATCGTGGTCGCTTGAATGTGCTAGTAAACGTTATGGGTAAAAACTCATCAAAACTGTTTGATGAGTTTGCTGGTAAACATGATGAAATCTCTAGCTCGGGAGATGTTAAATATCATCAAGGTTATTCGTCTGATTTTGTTACTCCAGGTGGCAATGTTCATTTAGCATTAGCGTTCAACCCTTCGCATCTTGAAATAGTAAACCCTGTAGTCATTGGCTCGGTACGTGCTCGTTTAGATAGACGTGATTGTAGTCAAGGTGATTTAGTACTACCTATTACCATTCATGGTGATTCTGCAATTGCAGGACAAGGCGTGGTTCAAGAAACGTTTAATATGTCACAAGCGCGTGCTTTTAAAGTGGGTGGTACGGTACGTATTGTAGTGAATAACCAAGTTGGATTTACTACCTCTCTTGCTGAAGATACCCGCAGTGGTGAATATTGTACTGAAATCGCTAAAATGGTACAGGCACCAATATTACATGTTAATGGTGACGATCCTGAGGCAGTTATTCTAGCGACACAAATAGCGCTTGATTATCGGAACGAATTTAAACGCGATGTTGTTATTGATTTGGTTTGTTACCGCCGTCATGGGCATAACGAAGCAGATGAGCCTAGTACCACGCAGCCTTTAATGTACAACATCATTAAAAAACATCCTACTCCTCGTCAATTATATGCTGATAAGCTAATCAATGACGGCAGTTTATCCAAAACTAATATTGACGAGCTAACGGCCTATTACCGTAAATTACTTGATGAAGGTCAATGTACGGTAGAGCAATGGCGACCAATGACTGAACACTCAGTTGATTGGACTCCCTACCTTGGTCATGACTGGGATGATGATTATGTTAAAGAAATCAGTCTTGATAAGCTTAAAGAGTTAGCGACTAAAGTATCAACATATCCTGAAAGTCATCCTATACATTCTCGTGTTAAAAAGGTCTATGACGATCGCATGAAAATGGCAAGCGGTGAAAAATTTCTTGATTGGGGCATGGCTGAAAACTTAGCTTATGCGTCAATTGTTGATGCGGGAGAAAGAGTACGCATTACTGGCCAAGATTCAGGACGTGGTACATTTTCCCATCGTCATGCGGTATTACACAACCAAGAAGATGGCAGTACTTATTTACCGTTGCAAAATATTCGTGAAGGGCAAGGTCCTTTTAATATACATGACTCGGTATTATCTGAAGTATCAGTATTAGCATTTGAATATGGTTATACCACGGCAGAACCCGCAGGCTTAACTATTTGGGAAGCTCAATTTGGTGATTTTGCCAATTGTGCGCAGGTAGTATTTGACCAATTCATTAGCTCAGGTGAGCAGAAGTGGGGTCGTTTATGTGGCCTTACTATGTTATTACCTCATGGATATGAAGGTCAAGGTCCTGAGCATTCATCGGCACGTTTAGAACGCTTTTTGCAACTTTGTGCTGATCACAATATGCAAGTGTGTGTACCATCTACACCTGCACAAGTATTTAATATGCTGCGTCGTCAAGTGGTTCGTCCGATGCGTCGTCCATTAGTGGTGATGTCGCCTAAATCATTATTGCGCCATCCACTAGCGGTTTCTTCACTAGAAGAAATGGCTACAGGTGTTTTCCATAATGTAATTGGCGAAATTGACGATTTAGATCATAGTAGCGTTGAACGTGTAGTGTTCTGTAGTGGTAAAGTTTATTACGAACTACTAGAACAACGTCGTAAAAATGAACTGAACAATGTTGCCATTATTCGTATTGAGCAATTATATCCATTCCCTGAACAAGAGTTACGTGCTGCTATTAAAGATTATCAGCATGTGAAGCAATTTGTTTGGTGTCAGGAAGAGCCGCAAAATCAAGGTGCGTGGTATTGTTCACAGCATCATTTTAGAGCTGTGATCCCTAAGGGTACTTATTTGACCTATGCCGGACGTAATGCTTCTGCAGCACCTGCAGTAGGTTATATGTCAGTGCATGTAAAAGAACAGCAAGCGCTTGTCACTCAAGCGTTAACGTTAGATTAACTATTGAGTGCACCTTCTTTGCGTTAACCATAACGCAAAGAAGATGCAAGAATGATTTGTAAGGAATAAAAAAAATGACAACCGAAATCAAAGTTCCGGTATTACCTGAATCAGTTGCCGATGCAACGGTCGCAACATGGCATGTTCAAGTTGGAGAAAAATTTACACGTGATCAAGTACTTGTTGATATCGAGACCGATAAAGTAGTACTTGAAGTACCAGCTACATCTGACGGTGTAATCACTGATATTAGCCAAGTTGAAGGTGCAACCGTATTAGGTGACCAAGTGATTGGTACTTTTGTCGCGGGTAGCGAAGCAGCGCCTGCTCCGGTAGCAGCGGCAAGTGCTCCTGCAGCCACGACCTCAACTAAAGTAATCGATATTGTGGTACCTGTTTTACCTGAATCGGTAGCTGATGCAACTGTGGCTTCTTGGCATGTTGCTGAAGGCGATAGCGTATCAGTTGATCAAAACTTAGTTGATATTGAAACTGATAAAGTTGTGCTAGAAGTTGTAGCGCAAGATAATGGTGTGATTGGTAAAATTATTCACGTTGAAGGTGACACTGTTTTGGGTGCACAGAAAATTGGTGAATTAAATGCGGGTGCCACAGCTAGCACTTCAGCTGCTGCAACCTCAGCAGAGACGGTAAGCAGTGATGAGCTAGCGAGTCCATCTGTTCGTCGTTTGATGACTGAGAAAGGTTTATCTGCAAGCGATGTAACTGGCTCAGGTAAGGGCGGTCGTATTTCGAAAGAAGATGTTGAAGCAGCTGCAGCAGCAAAGAATGCTCCTGCAGTACCAGCAAAAGCAGCGCCCGCTCCTGTAGCTCAAGATTTGGGTGAACGGACTCAAAAACGTGTACCAATGACACGTTTACGTAAAACGATTGCTACACGTTTATTAGAAGCTAAAAATTCTACTGCTATGTTAACTACCTTTAACGAAGTTAACATGAAACCAATCATGGACCTTCGTAAGCAATATAAAGATTTATTTGAAAAAACTCATGACACGCGTTTAGGCTTTATGTCTTTTTACGTGAAAGCGGTGACAGAAGCATTAAAACGTTACCCAGCAGTGAATGCATCAATTGACGGAGATGACATTGTTTATCATAATTTCTTTGATATCTCTATTGCGGTATCAACACCACGTGGTTTAGTAACGCCAGTGTTACGTGATTCAGATCAACTAAGCATGGCAGGTATTGAAAACGGCATTCGTGAACTCGCAATCAAGGGTCGTGATGGTAAATTAGCCATGGCAGATATGACCGGTGGTAATTTCACTATTACCAATGGTGGCGTATTTGGCTCATTGCTTTCAACGCCAATCCTAAACTTGCCACAAGCAGCTATTTTGGGAATGCATAAAATACAAGACAGACCGATGGCGGTTGATGGCAAAGTAGAAATTTTGCCTATGATGTATTTAGCACTTTCTTATGATCATCGCTTAATTGATGGTAAAGAATCTGTTGGTTTCCTAGTAACAATTAAAGAATTGCTAGAAGATCCGACACGTCTTCTTTTAGATGTATAGCTGACTGTTTGGGTCGTAAAAAGCCTAATAACTTTACGCTATTTAAATTTAGTAATTCGACTATAGTATTAGCTCTTTTGGCTATCGTCATTAGAGCTTTTGTACTATAATCGAGAGACTTTTCACAGGCAGACTTTCAGTATTTCCTAGAAATGCAATCGACTGTCATTTTTTACAGATAAATGGATAAAACACCATGAATTTGCATGAGTATCAAGCGAAACAATTATTCGCTGAATATGGTTTAC
>CAJXWZ010000016.1 GCA_913062815.1 uncultured Colwellia sp.
GGGAAAGCCATTACTTCTCGAATAGAACTTGCACCAGTCATCAACATTACTAGCCTATCTAAACCGAAAGCTAAACCTGCATGTGGTGGCGCACCGTATTGTAGCGCTTCAAGTAAGAATCCAAACTTTTCTTGAGCTTCTTCATCATCAATGCCCAATATTCTAAACGCTGCTGATTGCATGGCTTGGTCATGAATACGTACTGAACCACCACCCAATTCACAGCCATTTAAAACCATGTCATAGGCATCTGAAAGCGCGCCTAAAGGATCCGCTTCAAGTTGCTCAGGTGTTAGCTCTGTTGGTGCAGTAAATGGATGATGAAGTGCATGCATACGGCCATCAATTTCTTCAAACATAGGGAAGTCTACTACCCATAAAGGTTTCCACTCACCTGCAAGTAGATCTAAATCTTCACCAAGTTTTAAGCGTAAGGCGCCTAAAGCTTCAGTAACTACGGAATTGGTATCTGAGCCAAAGAAAATGATATCACCCGATTTAGCGTTAACACGTGCAAGTAATGCGCTAACAACATCTTCTGTCAAGAATTTCAATATCGGAGACTGTAAGCCTTCCATACCTTTATCGATATCATTAACCTTTAACCATGGCATACCTTTAGCGCCATAAATACCAACAAATTTAGTTAGTTCATCAAGACCTTTGCGTGAATAGGCTTTCGCACCACCTGGCGCACAAATAACGGCAACACGGCCTTTCTCATCATTGGCAGGACCTGAGAATACTTTAAATTCGACCTCTTTTAATAAATCAGCTACATCAACTAACTCTAGCGGGTTACGTAAATCTGGCTTATCGGAGCCATAACGCGACATCGCTTCAGAAAATGGCATCCGTGGGAATTCACCTAAATCTACATCTAGCATTTCTTTGAACAACTCACGGATCATTGTTTCGGTCACTTCCATAACCTGATCACTAGACATAAAAGAAGTTTCAATATCTATTTGAGTAAACTCTGGTTGCCTATCAGCACGTAAATCTTCATCTCGGAAACATTTAACTATCTGATAGTACCGATCCATACCTGACATCATTAACAACTGTTTAAATAATTGTGGCGATTGTGGTAGAGCAAAAAACTTGCCGTTATGAGTACGACTTGGCACTAAATAATCGCGAGCGCCTTCAGGCGTTGCGGCAGTGAGAATAGGGGTTTCTATATCTAAAAACCCTAAAGATTCTAAAGAACTACGTACTTTTGAAGTCACTTTTGCGCGAAAACGCATACGTTCAGTCATCTCTACACGACGTAAATCTAGATAACGATACTTTAAACGTTGCTCTTCCGAGTTTGTTTGATTTGAATCCAACGGTAAAGGAGCAGATTTATTTAAAATAGTAAGCTCTAGGCCCAAGACTTCAATAGCCCCTGTTTTCATGTCTTTATTGACTTGTCCTTCAGGGCGCGCTCGTACTTTACCCTTTAATTGTACACAAAACTCATTACGTAATTTATTGGCTGTTGCTAATACGTCTGGTAAGTCTGGATCATAGACAACTTGTACTAAGCCTTCACGGTCACGAAGATCTAAAAAGATCACTGCACCTAAGTCACGACGACGATTTACCCAGCCACAAAGAGTGACTTCTTGACCAATATGAGATTCGTTAACCTCACCACAATAAAGACTACGCATAGTTTTTGCCTTGATAATAATATGAGCTACTGCTTGGCAAAACTTTATTCAAAGTTAGCGCAAGCTTATAAATGCCGCGTATTATAAAGCAAAGACTATACCCATGCTACTTCAAAATGCAGGATTCAACTGGAATTAAAATCCCCGAATATTATTGCTAGTTCTAGCTTGTTTTCTTGTTACCCAAACCCAATTACAGCAAAACTCGATAGATTAGAACCTAAGGAGCCTAACAAACAAAAGCTAGAAGGTTTTATCAAGCTATTTGTCAAAACTTCTATTATTTATTTTCTTATATAAACATTAAATATCAGTTAAAATAAGTTAACACAGCGACAAATATGATAATTATGCACACTTCTGATACCGGCTCAACTAATACCGACCTGATATATTCTTCACCTAAAGCACAAGTAAAAGATTTTGCTTTTGATGCCCAAGTGGTCGAAGTTTTTCCTGATATGATCACTCGCTCTGTACCTGGTTATAGTACTATTATTGACACCATTGGGCGCCTTAGTGAGCGATTTGTTCAACATAACACCAACATTTTTGACTTAGGTTGTTCTTTAGGTGCAGCTACTTTAGCGATGCGAAAAGCTATTTCGGCTCAAGGTTGTAACATAATTTCTGTTGATAATTCTTCAGCCATGGTTGAGCGTTGTAAAATGCACATTAGTGCTTTCAAAGGTAATACACCGGTGGAGATTTTAGAGGCGAATATTGTTAATGTAAAAATAGAAAATGCCTCTATGGTCGTGCTCAATTTCACCCTCCAATTTATTGATAATAAAGAAAGACAACCGCTAATTAATGACATTGCTGCGGGTATTAATAAAGGCGGGATATTAGTGCTTTCTGAAAAAATATCCCATGATGACGCAATCGTAGATGAACATTTAGTAGATCTACACCACGACTTTAAAAAAGCCAACGGCTATAGTGAATTAGAAGTAGCCCAAAAAAGATCAGCTTTAGAAAACGTCATGCGTACCGATTCAGTAGAAAAGCATATTCAACGGTTAAAAAAAGCAGGCTTTAGTCATGTATCGCCATGGTTCCAGTGCTTTAATTTTATCTCTTTTATCGCCATAAAGTAGCACTCCATTTAAAGCGAATTTACCTCGCAAAGACAATAAAATAGACCTTATGACAAACTTCAACAGCTTCTATCAACAAATCGCCAGTAATCGCTTAAGCCACTGGCTAAACACGTTACCTTTACAGCTCGATCACTGGCAAAAAAACAATTTGCACGGTGAGTTTAAGCATTGGCAAAAAACCCTTGATGCCTTACCTAAGACTAAACCTTCTGTGTTAGATCTCACCAACAGTGTCACTGTTGGTAATAAAGAAGACTTCAATGCCGGTGAACATAAACGATTAGAAAACTTATTAAAAAAATTCAAACCTTGGCGCAAAGGACCATACCATATTCATGGCTTGCACATTGATACAGAGTGGCGCAGTGATTTCAAGTGGGATAGATTAGCAGAGCACATAAGCGACTTGTCTGGTAAGTACGTCTTAGATATAGGATGTGGCAGCGGTTATCATTTATGGCGTATGCGCGGTGCAGGAGCAAAATTTGTTGTCGGCATTGACCCTACCCAGCTGTTTTTGATGCAATTTAATGCCATCCAACACTTTATTCAAGATGATGCCGTTAATTTATTACCCTTAGGTGTTGAGCAACTACCTGAGCTTGGCGCCTTTGATACTGTATTTGCCATGGGTGTGTTATATCATCGTCGCTCACCAATCGATTTTTTATACCAATTAAAATCACAGCTAGTAAAAGGTGGCGAATTAATATTAGAAACACTGATTGTTGATGGCGATGAAAATACCGTTTTAGTACCCGGAGAGCGCTATGCAAAAATGCGTAACGTGTGGTTTTTGCCTAGTAGTGAGGCTATGTGTGGATGGTTAGTACGCTGTGGCTTTAAAAATATTCGAGTGGTAAATACCGACATAACAGCACTAGAAGAGCAGCGAAAAACAGACTGGATTGATACGGAATCATTAGCAGATTTTTTAGATCCCCAAGATAACAGTAAAACTATCGAAGGCTACCCAGCTCCTAAACGGGCGATTTTTATCGCAACAACATAAATGCTAAAAATATAGGTAGCTATCAATTATTTCTTGATAGCTACCATCAGCGATTATGCTATTAATTCCTTGATCAAAGAGTGCACATAAACTCTTATCTTTAAAGCCAGCAGTATAGGCTCTTGGTTTAAAAAGAAAATGAGTGAAAAATTCTTGTTTGTAAACCGTATTTTGGGGCTCTTGCAGACGTTGATTTGCTAATAAATGCTTAAAAATATTAATATCCATTACCAATGCATCAACTCGACCAGAAAAAAGTAAATTGACTTGGCTCTTTTGGTTAGCTATTTCGGTATAATTAGCAGCCCCTTTAAAAACATCATAATACTCTTTGCCTAAAAATCGAGTAGCATTTTGGAACGCAGCGACTTTCAGCTTAGCTAAATCACTAAATCCTTCTATTTTATTGGCGGGTTCTGTCAGCGTTACAACCACATTTTGATAAACAATATAGGGCTTTGATAAACAAATCCCCCATTCATTCTCATGTTCCGATAAGGTAATAATGCCATCAAACTCCCTATGGTGTAATACATCCATATGACGATTTAATGGCAAATAAGTGAAACGAACAATCTGATTACTTTTTGCAAACGCCGCTTCAATAATTTCAAGTTGCATGCCTCCGTCATCTTCTGCAATGACAAAAGGAGGTTTCGACAAGCCGGCTATCATTTCAATAGGCTTAACTTGGCCTTGAGCTACATTATTCAAAGTAAAAACATAGCTGTAAAAGACAAAAGCAATTGTTTTAATTAAAAAATTCAATAAACTACACTCAATTAAATAAAGACTGTTTGCTACTATTTATTAATCGCTATAGTATCAAGTAATATACGATTCTTCATTATGGATTAGGAATACATTATATTCAAAATGGATTAAGGAATAAATTAGCTATGAGTGAAGTTTGGCTTGAGAGGCGTTTAACAAAAGTATCTAAAAGACAACAGGATCATCGAGACCCTTTTCAGCGAGATAGAGCTCGAATTTTACACTCAGCTGCATTTAGACGTTTACAATCAAAAACCCAAGTTATGGGCAGTGGACAAAGTGACTTTTATCGCACTCGCCTCACTCACTCTTTAGAGGCAGCTCAAATTGGCTCAGGTATTACAGCGCAATTACGTTGTAAATACCCTACACTTTGCCAAAACTACTTTCCAAGCACAGATAGCTTAATTGAAGCTATCTGTTTAGCTCATGATATCGGCCACCCTCCCTTCGGACATGGAGGTGAGGTTGCCTTACATTATATGATGCGTAATCATGGTGGCTTTGAAGGAAATGGCCAAACCTTTAGGATTGTTGCTAGGCTTGAACCTTTTAGTGAATATCACGGTATGAATTTAAGCCGTAGAACCTTGCTAGGATTATTGAAATATCCTCAAACATTAGAGCAATTAAATAATCAAAACGAAACGAATAACATCGATAGCTTTCGACAACTTAAAGCAAGCCAATGGCACCCTCCTAAAGGGTTATATAGCGATGATAGTGATATAATCGATTGGTTATTAGCACCACTTTCACCGGACGATAGAACACTTTTTCAAAGTATAAAACAAAACGAAAATTGTCACAGCAAAACGCGCTTTAAGTCACTAGATTGTTCAATTATGGAACTAGCTGATGATATAGCTTACGGTATTCACGATCTTGAAGATGCCATTGTCACTAACGTTGTTAATCAACAAGACTTTCAATCTAATGTCATTGAGAAGCTATTATCACTCGAAGATGATTGGCTAACACAATATTGCCAAACCTTAACCACCAAACTATTTAGTGAACAACACCATTTACAAAAAGATGCCATTGGTGGCCTAGTTAATTATCTTATTACGTCAATTGAGTTAACCGATTTAAATGAAAGAGATGTCAACACAACATTTTCTGAACCATTATTAAGATATAATGCAACTTTACCAAGAACCATTATGCAAGTTTTACAAGTTTTTAAAGACTTCGTTTATAATTTTGTTATAAAACAAACAAGCATTCAACGACTTGAATATAGAGGTCAACAAATTGTCATGGAACTGTTTCAAGCTTTATCATCAGATCCAATGAGATTATTGCCGCCAAGTAGTGCTAAACGCTGGCAATTAGCGAATGATAATGGTGACAATGCCCATAGAGTTATTGCCGATTATGTTTCAGGCATGACAGATGAATATGCCAGTCGTTTACATCAAACTTTGTTTGTCGCAAATGCTGCCGGCACTTATCATTTGAATTAGAATTTTTTCATGATTAAATTACTAATATACTGCTTATTGCTCATCATATTACTCGCTTGCAATAGCGACACCAAAGAGACGGTTAAACAGTCTAGCTCTGATTACATCAAGGAATTAATAGCAAATACTCAAGCGGAGCTAGCAACTCCCAATAACCAAGTCGTAGATCATTATCAGGTATTACTTATGGGTAACAGCCATATAAATGGCCTTGAAAAAATGCTCAAAAAGCTTATTTTCGCTCGTTTTCCGACCAAACAAGTTACCTCATCTAGTACCCAAGACCTCTATTATTTGTCTGATCGTATTAAAGATAAAGCTTCAATAGACAAACTAATCAACACACCATGGACTCACGTTATTTTACAAGCCCAAAAATACTCATCCAGTGGCGCATATTCATACCCCACTGATGCCGCTATTTCATGGATAAAGTTAGCTAAAAATCAATACGCAACACCTATCATGTTTCCCGAACACCCTAGATTGGGTAATACCACAGAAGGTTTACGAGTATACCAACTCCATAAAAGGATTGCTGAAGAGGAGTCTTCGTGTGTTGCGCCAATAGGATTAGCATGGGATAGAGTAATAGAGCACTATCCAGAAATAAGCTTGTATTATGAAGATGGCAATCACGCAAATATAACAGGAAGCTTATTAACAGCCTTCGTGCTATATCAAGTAATCACTGGAGAATCAGCTGATGAATTACCTTACATCGCCGCAATAGAGGTAGCAGAGTTAACACAAGATTTACTCAGACAAATTGCTACATATACTCTTGAACAAAATCCAGCTTGTAATTTCTAAGACAGAATTTAAACTAAGTTGTTGCAACTGTTAACTTCAGTAACGAATGTTTGACGATAAAGTACACTATCATCTAAAACACTAAACATAAAAAAGCTGGCTTGAAAAAGCCAGCTGCTCAACAAATCAATTGCTGTTATTACCACCAAATAGCGTAAAGCGCGGCAATAGTAATGGTAAGGTTAATGGCTAAAGTATTATACAAAGTGCTGGTATCATAACTGACTTCATTTATGTTAACACCTAAATGCTTAACTTCGCCTTTATGCGTCAAAGAAATATTCACTTCTAAAATTTCACTAGCCAATCAATTGATAATAATAGCTTTTATTTAGCTATTAAAAAGGGACTTGAATACGCTAAAAATCACAAACTAATTTCATTTTATAGGTATTTTGCATAAAGGTTATCAATAAACAATTCATTTAAATTGTCTACCTGTTGTAACAACAAGGTTATCAACTTATTTCGTATCATTTCTCTGATATAAAGCGCATTTCGCACCTGATGGGTCCTGTATCACCGCATATTTATCATCACCCATCGATTTTATTTCTATCACTAACTGACCGCCTTCAGCTTGAACCGTACTAACCGCAACCTCAATGTCAGCAACTAAAAAGTATGGCAACCACAGTGCTGGCATATCAGCGTTTGCTCCTTTCGCGTGACAAACTCCGGTCACAAAAGCATCACTATCAACCTTGTTGTTATTTTCATCAGTATCGCTTTTTGCCGAATTTGAGCTCATGGCAAAGTCTTCATATTGTTGACCTTCACAGCTCATACTTACCCCTTCACTTTGCCAGCCTAGCACCTTGCTATAAAATCTTTTCACTTGCTCTGCATTGGGTACAGTTAAATCCATCCATGCCATATCGCCTATTTGTTTGCCATACATAATTTGTCACTCTCGTTAGTTAATCTAGCCTTAGGCTAATTTGGGATTTTTTGGGTAAAAACGTTCAGGTAATACACTAATATGTTCAAAAAAGCGTGTGTCTTTATAAGGTAGCTTCATAAATCCTGAAATACCAAGGCCATTAATAGTAGGTAACAGCGTCAATATTTGCGCAAGACACTGACTAAATTCCGCCTCTTTATCATGGTTAAGAAGCATTAAGTAACTATGTATTTTTAAATGGGTTGGTAATACTTCAAAGATAATACATCCTGTATGATGAATTAAATTCAGCCGTGCCAATACCGCCATCATTTCATCGGGTAAATAAAGATATTCGTCAGGGTCTTTGCCATCTTCAAAATATGAATGTAATCGGGTGATATCATCAATATCAGCGACATCACTCACTTCAAACGATATTTTCTGCTCAGGTTGTGCAATAAAAGCTTTGTTCTGCTGCTCTCGCTCTACATGCAGTGTATTACGAGCATTAAACAAACAACTTTTAAACATACCAATGCGAAATATCCCTTGGGCAAGATGAATCATGTTATTTACTGCACTTTCAAAGGATGCTTTTAATGATGGGTCAAACAGCGTTAAGTTAGAGTCAATGTAAACGCCCTCTTTCGCCCAACGTATAGCTAAACCGCCAACCACAGGAAAATTTCCTAGACGACTCAATGATGCAATAAACGCTTTTTCGTTATCTCCCATACCCATCAAGTAATTTTTATAATATTTCTCTAACTGTACATCATCTATGTCATTTAAATGTTCGCCACTAGACTCCTCTCTCAAAAATGATTTACGTGAGCCATAGACTACTGTATCTATCTCTCCTTCTTTAGCTGAACTTTTTGATTTTACCCAAACCGGAATAAGTGGTTCAGCCTTAGAGATTGTTGGCTTATCTGACAATACTAGCTGCTTCAAATAAGATAAATTATTAAAAAAATAGTCACCCGCTTGATTGCGCATACTCTCATCTTCACTCAGCATAGCGGTTAATACGTTGGCTAACATTTTTGGTAGCCCTAATGAGCTAGGAGGGATAATTTTAGTGCCATAACGACATGACTGTCCCGAGGCAATGGCATACAAGGTTGCAGCTAGGCCTTGTTCATCAAATCGAGGGGTAGATAAGCCACCACTAATTTGCTCTGGCCCAATAAAATAAACATCCCCTAGCCTTGCATTACTATGCTGTAAGTCACTGCTCATCAAATCCATAACGTTATTACTGGTACTTTGGCCTGTAACATCAAGCTGAGCAATAACTGATGAGCCCCAATCAATCAGCTGAACTAATCCTGTACTCTGGTCAAAAACCACGTTTGAAGGTTTAATATCACCATGAACATAAGGTTTACCTTGAGCGTGAAGGTTTGAGTTTCTCAGATAAACAAGGATTTCGGCAAGCTGAATAGCAATACTAACCACTAGTTCTGGCGCTAACGGACCACTTTGGTGAGAAAGTTGCTCTAAATCGATACCAGGTGCTCGTGTCATCTGTAAAATCGACTGACGTTTAATCTTTTGATAATCAAAAACTCTGGGGATTTTTGCGTGCGCTAATTGCCCTTGTATATCCGCTTCTTCACTTAATCTATCTTGAACATGCTGAGGTAAATTTGAACGTGAAAATTTAAAAACCACGTCTTCACCAGCCTGATTTAATGCTGAGAACACAAAGCCATAGGCGCCTTTGCCAAGCAAAGCGATGTCGTTATAACCTAACTGTTTTAACTGCTGCTGACAAAGTTCAACCCATTGCTTTAATTTCGTTGCATCTTCATGGTTAAGCAGATAAATAGATTGCTCTTCAGCAATATAAAAATGCTGAAGTTGCTTTTCTTTAATGTGTTGAGACAAATACTACTCACTTTCTATATAACTAAAATAATAATCGCTATTTCAGAAAAAATGGTATTAACTAATCTTACCTTTTATTTAAATAAAAAGAACAATTTGGAGATAAAAATGATAAAAAAACTATCCATAATACTTGCTGTGTTTATCGCCATCCCCTTCATTGTGGCGTTATTCATACAAAATGATTACGCGGTTGAGCGTGAAGTGAACATAAACCAGCCAAAAGCTGTCGTTTTTAATTATATTAAGCTGTTAAAGAATCAAGATAATTTCAGCAAATGGGCAATGATGGACCCCAAGATGAAAAAATCATTTAAAGGGACAGATGGTACGGTAGGTTTTATTTCCGCATGGGATAGCGACAATGAAGAGGTAGGTAAAGGCGAGCAGGAAATTATGAGCATTATTGAAGGGGAAAGAGTTGAGTATGAGCTAAGGTTTTTTTCACCCTTTGAGTCTACCTCGCCAGCATATATGACCACTACTAGTGCTTTATCAACGGGCACTAAAGTCAGCTGGGGGTTTAGAGGAAACATGGCTTACCCAATGAATTTAATGTTCTTATTTATGGATTTTGAGCAAATAATTGGCGATGATTTGCAGACAGGCTTAGACAATCTAAAGGTTATTCTTGAGCAACACTAAAAGATAAAAAGCTACCAGAGGCAGGTTGAAAACTGCCGCTGGTAGCTTATTAATTAATAGTAATTTAAATAATGCTTAACTCATATGCATGAGCATATTACTAGGCTTTTCAAGGAACGATTTCCATAAATTACAGAACCTAGCAATACTGCCACCATCAATAACCCGATGATCACCAGACCAACTTACTTGCATAATACTACGCGCTTCGACTTCACCTTTATCATTAAATCGAGGTAAGGTTTGTAACTTACCTAAAGCCACAATTGCCGACTCTGGTTTATTTATTATAGGCGTAGCTACCGTACCACCGATGGCACCGATATTTGAAATAGTAATGGTGCCACCTTTCAAATCAGTAGCTTGAACTCGGCCACTGCGAGCATCATTAGTTAAACGGGTTATATCTGTCGCCAAAGCTAAGATTGATTTATGCTGCACCTGTTTAACATTAGGTACCAATAATCCCACTTTCGAATCAACCGCCATGCCAATATTATGATCGTTAAAATAAGTTAACTCACTGCAGTCATCATTTACTTGACTGTTAATTACCGGGAATTCTTTCAGGGCTAACGAGATAGCCTTCATGAAAAATGGCATCATGGTGAGCTTAATATCTTGCTTTGCATATACTTCTTTTAACTCTAAACGCAGCTTAATTAATTCAGTCATGTCAATTTCTTCACAATAAGTAAAGTGAGGTATGGTACTAACAGACTCTACCATTGCTTTGGCCATGACCGCTTTTATGCCACGAATGGGCTCAACACGTGTAGCTGAAATTGATGTCTGTGTAGAGATAAGACCACCGCCTTGCTCATGAGCAACAACGTCATCTTTATAAACCCTACCTTTTTTTCCTGAGCCTGCAACTTCACTAATGTTGACATCAAGCTCACGAGCCACTCGGCGTACTGCCGGACTTGCTACGGCTTTACCTTTAGTTGCGGCTTGTTTAGGCTCAACACTCTGTTCAGTATTGACAACCGCTTTTACTTCTTGCTTTATCTCAGCAATAGTAACTGCTGTTGGAGTATCACTCACCGCTTCTTTACTAGAGGTGCTTGTAGGTTCACTGTCTGCTGTCATAGAGAAAAGCGGCTCATGCACTTTAGCAATTTCACCTTGCTGATAAAATAACTTATCAATTATACCCGAATGCATAGCAGGAATTTGCACTAATGCTTTATCTGTCATCACATCAGCAACCGGTTGATCTTCAATAATTGTATCGCCTTCTTTGACTAGCCATTCAACTAACTCACACTCAACAATACCTTCACCAATGTCGGGTAAAATAAAATCAATACTCATATTATTTTCCTAAAACTCTTATTAATTAGTTTATTACTTATAGGGTTATTAAAATTGAACGCTGCGTTTAATGGCTTCATAAATTTTCAAATGATCCGCAACATATTCTTTTTCCAATGCCAGTGGATACGGGGTATCTAAACCACAAACACGTTCTACCGGAGATTCTAGGTGTAAAAAACATTCCTGTTGGATTGTTGCTGCTATTTCACTGGCAAAGCCGGCTGTTAATGGCGCTTCTTGGCTCACTAATAAGCGACCAGTTTTCATTACCGAATTAGCAATAGTTTCAACATCCCAAGGTAAAATACTACGTAAATCAATCACTTCACATGAAACACCATCATTCGCCGCTAAATCAGCAGCTTGTTGTAGAATTTCCATTTGAGCTCCCCAAGCAAGCAAGGTGATGTCGCTACCTGTTTGCAATACTTCGGCTTTACCAATTGGTAATTGGTAATCTTCTTCGGGTACTTCGCCTACTGAGGCACGATATAAACGTTTAGGCTCAAAAAATATAACAGGGTTATCATCACGAATAGACGCCAGCAATAACCCCTTGGCCTGATATGGGTTGCGCGGTATTACCACTTTTAAGCCTGGAGTATGGGCAAAATATGCTTCAGGTGATTGGCTGTGATACAAACCACCAGCAATACCACCACCATAAGGCGCACGAATAGTTAATTTGCCAACATCAAATTCATTACCACTACGATAACGAAATTTAGCGGCCTCATTAACAATTTGATCGAAGGCAGGAAAAATATAATCAGCAAATTGAATCTCTGCTATTGGACGAGAACCTTGTGCTGCCAAACCATTAGCAAAACCAATAATGCCTTGCTCGACTAAGGGCGTATTAAAACAGCGAGCTTTGCCATATTTATCTTGTAAACCCGAAGTTGCACGAAAAACACCGCCAAAATGACCAACATCTTCACCAAAACATAGCGTACTGTTGTCTTCGCTCATGGCGATATCAAGTGCATTATTAATGGCGTGTAACATATTCATTTGAGCCATGACTAGAATTTCCCCGCGGTAAATGGATAGGCTTCTGGATATTTTTTAACATGCGCTTTAACTTGCGCTAACTGTTGTTCCAACTGAATTGAAGGCGTGTCATAAACATCAGTGATTAAGGTGTCGATATGAGGTTTATTAATTTTTTCCGAAACTTTAACCTGAGCTAACACCTTTTCTCTTAAGTCATCAAATAGCGTTTTTTCTTGTTCCTCATCCCACCAATTCTGTGCCAACATCCAGTTTTTCATACGTAAAATAGGATCATTCTCTTGCCATTTAGCTTCTTCTTCTCGCGTTCGGTAACCTGAGGGATCATCAGAGGTGGAATGAGCTCCCAACCGATAAGACATCGCTTCAATTAATACCGGTGCATTTTCTTTCAATGCATAAACACGGGCAATTTGCGTCGCTTTTATTACCGCTAAAATATCGTTACCATCAACGCGTATTGTTTTAACACCGTAGCCGACACCACGAGAGGCAATACCGTTGCCTTTAAACTGTTCGTCCGCAGGTGTTGAAATTGCGTAGCCATTATTACGACAAAAGAAAATCACTGGTGCTTCTTGTACCGCTGCCATATTAAGACCTGCGTGAAAATCGCCCTCAGACGCGGCTCCTTCACCGAAATAACATAAGGTAACTTCATCTAAGCCTTGTAGTTTTTGACCGTAAGCATAACCTGTTGCTTGTGGAATTTGTGTACCAAGCGGTGATGAGACTGTCATATAGTTCAATTCATTTGAACCATAATGAATAGGCATTTGACGACCTTTACCCAAATCTTTCTCGTTCGAGAACATTTGGTTCATAAAGTCTTCTAGACTAAAGCCACGAAACATTAAGGCACCTTGTTCACGGTATTGACTCATAATCATGTCTTGCGATTTCAAGCCAGCTGCACCGCCAACACTAGCGGCTTCCTCACCTAATGCTGTCATATAAAAACTCAAACGACCTTGGCGCTGAGATGCAACCATACGTTCATCTAATACGCGGTGAAAAGCGAGGGTTTTGTATACTTTTACAGCCAGCTTTTCGTCCATATCCGGCATGTCACTGCCTTCATAAACACTGCCATCTTGTTTTAAAATTTTTAGCTCTGGAATTTCAACGCTGGTACCGTCAATAAAGGTAGGTGTGTGCACTACCGGACCATCATTATAAAGTTCACTACTCATAACATTCTCTTATGTAATTGCACTTACGTTAATAGCTAATTAGCGGAAAGTAAGGCAAAGTGGATGCGTATTACTTGTTATATCGCGTTTATTTAACGCTTTTTATCATATACCTGCTTACTACTGACTTTTTCTGATTTTAGTATAGCCAATAATGCATAATAATCGCGTAAAACTTTACCTTTACGTTAACTGTTAAACAAGAATAATACAGAATGAAAATGTGTTATTTTCAGCGCAAGTGAGCAAAAATGTTTACAGTGCGAAATAATAGTAGTGATTAGCAAGAAGAAATGCGCTGAACAACGGTAATAGTCATCAGTTTATAAAGAGGCTTTATAGCAGTCTGGTATAGGGTTTCATCTCATGTATTCTATGTAAGATGAGAAGATCTGAGCGTTTTGATAATTGTGCTGCTTAATAGAGACTTGGTGGAATTAACAAATCTCTAACAGCACGTATGCAACTCACCTTACTCAGTTGCTTGGCAGGGAACCAACAAAACCTATTCAGGCTTAATTTTCACTGGCACAACAGTTAATAACGCCCGTTGGCCAATGGCAACATGCGCATTAGGAAAGATAATGGCTTCGCCGTCTTTTTGAGTTTTAATCTCATTTTTACCATCCGTTGCGATAACAGTACCTATAGGGAAGTCGGTAAAGTTTTCAACATCATCAGCAAAATGAAGCGCAAAATCATCATGGTGTCTATCGATGATTTGATCTATTTCGAAAAAGCTAAAGTTATTTTCATCATATTTTGTAAGCTGTAGGGGTTGCCCCGATATCAAATTAGTTAGGCTTGCACTTACCGCAGCAAAATTGTCCATATCATTTTCACCAAAGGGTCTTACTTTGCCTAATTCTACAGTGAAGGCATGTGCGTTAAACTCATTTGATGAATAATAGCTAAACGTTGTTGTGGGTGAGTTGGAAAACAAGATAGTATTGACCCCACAAGCCAGCATAAACTGTAGCTGGGCTTTAACCCATGGTTTATTATGCCTAAACGGATAAACAGCGAACTTGTCATTTTTTGAGCCACGGATAGCGGTGTGCAGATCATAATGAAAGCGTTCTCCGTTGCCGGCTTCAAAAAAGTCTCGTACGGTATTCTCCAATAACAAAGCACGGTGTCGCTCTTTGTTGATCAGCCCTTCACCTTGGCCTTGATCTTGCGAATGTCCACCAGAAAAAAGGCGGTTTAAATTTTCTTCAACAAAACGCTTACCAATATTAATTGATGCTGGATTACCTAATAAAAAAAGTACGCGATGTTCAAGGTGTAACTCACCTAAAACTAATTGTTTGATTAAATTACTGCAAATTTCTATAGGCGCAGTTTCATTACCATGAACCGCACTAGACAAAACAATATCTTTGCCTGAGCTAACCCCTTTAGGTTCAAACATAATAATGCCAGTACCTAGCACTGAAACACTGACTTTTGCGTCGCTGTTTTTACACGCCACTTCAAAACTAAAAGCGGACATAGCAAATTCATGGCTACGCGTTAAATGCAAAAAATCACCATTCGCCAAAAGTTGAGTTTGTAATTGTTGTGCTGATAATTGGTTTTGTGGGTATGACATAGTTAACCTTGATTTTTATTTTAGGCAGCGTCTATTAACAACACTGCCTACAATGATTACAGACCGGCTGCCTTGAATGCTGCACTGACAATCGCTTGTGCTTCGCTTATAATAGCTTGCAAATGTTGTTCATCAACAAAACTTTCTGCGTAAATTTTATAAATTTCTTCGGTTCCTGAAGGGCGTGCTGCAAACCAACCATTTTCTGTGGTCACTTTAATACCACCAATTGCAGCATTATTGCCAGGCGCATGAGATAAAATTTGGTTAATCTGCTCTCCTGCTAAGCTATTGACCGTTATATCACTGCTTGATAATGCCGTAAGCACTTTTTTTTGTTCAAATGTCGCTACAGCTTCCACTCTGCCGTAGCATGGCTCACCTAATTCACCAACCAATTCAAGGTAATGTTGATGGGGATCTTTACCCGTAACGGCTAAAATTTCTGCAGCCAAAAGCGCCATGATGAAACCATCTTTATCGGTGGTCCAAGTGCTACCATCACGCGCTATAAAAGCGGCACCTGCACTTTCTTCACCACCAAAGGCATAACTTGAATCAGATAAGCCATCGACGAACCACTTAAAACCCACAGGTACTTCTGATAATGGTCGATGAATCTTATTAGCAACGCGATCTATAAGTGAACTAGACACCAGAGTTTTACCAATTTTTGACTGCTTTGGCCAAGCCCTATTGGTCATTAAATAATGAATAGCGACGGCTAAATAATGATTAGGGTTCATTAAGCCACCAGACTTAGTGACGATACCATGACGATCAAAATCAGGATCATTACCAACACTAATGTCAAAGTCATCTTTCATGGCAATTAAACCCGCCATTGCATAGGGTGATGAACAATCCATACGAATTTTGCCATCTTTATCAAGTGGCATAAAAGCAAAGCTAGCATCAACGACTGGGTTAACAATTTTTAATTTAATGCCATATTTTTCAGCAATAACCGGCCAATAAGCAATACCTGAACCGCCAAGCGGATCAACACCGATTGTCACGCCTGCTTTTGCAATAGCTTGCATATCAACAACCTGCTCAAGCTGATTAACATAGTGCTGAATAAAGTCTTGTTTAGTTAGTAAGTTTGATTTTAGTGCCTGCGTGTAAGGTGTTTGCTTAACAGCAACTAAGTTCCCCTGAATTAACTCATTGGCTCTTTGCTCAATTTGCTTAGTTATACTACCTTCAGCGGGTCCACCATGGGGTGGATTGTACTTTATGCCACCATCGGTTGGTGGGTTGTGTGAAGGCGTAATAATTAGACCATCAGCAAGTGAGTTTTCACCATGACTATTATTGTGGCATATAATTAATCGCGAGATGACAGGTGTTGGGGTAAAACCCTCATCACTTTGAATGACAACATTAACACCATTGGCAATCAAGACAGAAATAGCACTGGCAAAAGCAGGCTCTGATAAAGCATGAGTGTCTTTACCTAAAAACAGTGGCCCGGTAATATTTTGTGATGCTCTATATTCAGCCACCGCCTGACATATTGCAACAATATGGTGTTCATTAAAGCTCAATTTAGTCGCGCAACCTCGATGACCTGAGGTACCGAAACTCACCTGCTGGCCGATAATACCAACATCCGGTGTTTGTAAAAAATAGTCGCTAACTAATTGACCAATATTAATTCTATCTTCTGGACGTACTGGCTTACCAGCATGAGCATGAACTGACATATTTATCCTTATTGTTTCTTTTGCTTACCATGTCGAGCTATTGTTCTAGAGTAGTTCTCTGATCTTTTCTACATCATCTTGCACATAACCAAGAGAGGCAGACGCTTTGGTTAACATCATTTTTTTTCGAGTGGTATTTGAATTTGTCATCACCCAAAATGGACTTTCTGGAATTTGTTTTGGTTTGGTACTGCTTCCACTTGCTGCTAATTCTGCTTCTGAACGGGCAAAATACAAACGATCGCGTCCACAAATTTCAGTTACGACTTTAAAATGTTTAGGGTGAGCCCGATACAAAGCCGCTAGTATTAATAAGAATCGCCCTACTGCACCACGCTGCATAGCAAGCTCTTCTTTATTGATGAAGTCAAATACACTTTGTGAGCTGCTCTCAATTTCTGCATGCTTATCAGTGTCACTTAGCACACTTTCATCAACACTTTCTTGAACTGATATAGAAATTTGACTCACTTCGCTAGTAGCAACGAGGCCTACATTTTCGGTAATGTCTTCTTGGTTAATGGTATCAAGCTTGAGTAATCGACGTAATATACTCGAAGCGCTTTCGCCAATAGATTGGGTGTTGGAAACAATATGAAGATACAATTCATCGTCTATTTCAATGTTTTTCATTTATCATTAGCTTCTAAAATTTTTAATTGCCGCGAGATTATACCCAAATGACTTATTATTTCATGATAAAATTAACATAAGTTAAAAAATTAATAGGCACACAAGTAAAATGACACAGCGAAGCAAGCCACAATTAAATTACCAACAGCTTGGACAAGGTGAGCACCTTGTCTTGATTCACGGCTTGTTTGGTAGCTTAGAGAACCTAAATATGGTTGCCAAGCAATTGAGCCAACATTATTGCGTTACCAGTGTAGATGTAAGAAACCACGGCAATTCATTTCACCAAATAGGCATGAGTTATAGTGAGTTAGCTCAAGATGTCATTTATTTACTCGAACAGCTGTCAATTAAGTCTTGCCACGTTTTAGGCCACTCAATGGGAGGAAAAATTGCGATGCAATTAGCACTTTCGTTTCCTCAAAAAGTCAATAAACTCATTCTGGCCGACATTGCTCCCGTTCAATACCCTGCACATCATCAAACTATTATAGCTGGCTTACAAGCGCTCGATTTTTCGTTAATTAACAAACGAGAAGATGCTGATACTCAACTGGAGAAATATGTAGACAATGTTGGAGTGAGACAATTTTTACTGCGCAATTTAATGATGAATGCACCAGGACAATTCTCGTTAAAATGTCATTTGAACAATATTGAACAAGGTTACCCCCAAATAATGTGCGGACAAGAAGACAGTAGCTTGTCATTTGCCGGTGCCACATTATTTATTAAAGGAGGAGATTCTGACTACATTTTAACTGAGCACCAAAGCATCATTAAGCGACTATTTCCAAAAGCAAAAGCGAAAATAATTCAAGGCGTTGGCCATTGGCTACATGCAGAAAAAACCGTAGCCTTCAACAAAATTGTCAGTGATTTTTTAGCCAAATAGTAAGGGCTGTTGATCTTTCAGGGTTAAATTTTGTTCGAGATAAAAGCGTTTAAGTCGCGGCGAGTAGTGTGTAGCCTAGTCATTCTAAGCAAAGACTACTAGACAAAGAGTAAAACGCTTTTAGCCGAATCCTTCGGACAGCGTTTGTTGGACATTTTTACTGCGGTATCGCCTTTTTATGTGGAACAACCACATAACAAAAGCTCCGTCTTGTATAAATACCCAACAATTCGCTGCAAAAGCAATCTCGAAAGGTCAACAGCCCCTAATATATCTAATTGCTTTGATAAGGTTTAACTAGTTCAGCTAACAATTTTCTTTTTTTTGAGCACAACGCCGATGAAAATAAATGAGTTTACCTTAACACTGTGCTATAGTGCCGCCAATTTCAGGGCTTATAAAAAATCAAACATTATTTAGTATGCTAGCGGAACATATAGAGCTGATTGAGGCTATTGGCCTTAACTTATTTTTTCTTTTTATTTTTGGCTTTATTGGTTTGTCTATTCACGATGTGATGAATAAAAATGATGTACCTAAAATGGGAAAATTGGTCGTGTATTTTGTCTTATTTTTAGGCTGTGCTGGTTTTGTCGCTAAAGGCATTATTCAGTTCGTCTGGGAAAGTCAGGGAGTTGGCTAATGGCAAAAGAAGTTAGTGATTTAACCACCATCGACTTATTCCATGACGAAAAGCGTCCTGGACGTCCAAAAACAAGCCCGCATACGCGTGATGTTCAAATTAGAATAAATAAGCGTAATCAAGTAAAAAGAGATAAAAATAAAGGCTTGAAGCGAGTTGAATTTAAAATTCACCTCAGTTTGTTTGAGCAATTAGAACACTTGGCTAACACTAAAGGAGTTAGCCGCAGTGAATTAATAGAAGCGCTTTTGATAGATTCATTGGCGAAAGAAAATAATTAATTAAATTGAAGTAAAAGGTAAATTTCCATGGCAATCGTAGGTTTATTTTTCGGTAGTGATACTGGCAATACTGAAGCTATAAGTAAAATGATCCAGAAAAAACTGGGTAAGAAAATGATTGATGTAAAAGACATCGCTAAAAGTACTAAAGAAGAAATCGCTGAGTTCGATTTACTTATTTTAGGCATACCTACTTGGTATTATGGTGAAAACCAATGTGATTGGGATGACTTCTTACCTGATCTCGAAGAATTAGATTTTACTGATAAGTTAATTGCTATTTTTGGTTTGGGTGATCAAGAAGATTATGCCGAGTATTTCTGTGATGCTATGGAGCCATTGCGCGATATTGTTGAAAGTAAAGGTGGCATTGTTGTTGGTAACTGGCCAACTGAAGGTTATGAATTTGAAGCATCAAAAGCCTTAATTGATGAAGATACTTTTATCGGCTTATGTATAGACGAAGACAGACAACCCGAACTAACCGATGAACGTGTCACCAAATGGGTTAATCAAATTAATGATGAAATGTGCTTAGCAGAGCTCGCTTAATTATAATTTAACCCTACATTGTTCAAGGTTATTAGTCATTTAAAGTTATCAAAAGCTCATTTATTGGGCTTTTTTGTTGTTAACTTTAAAAAATGCTCAATAAATTAAACTAACACTTTAATCATAGCTAATTACCACCTATACTTTTATTTTTATCTATATCACCTTTTAGAGAATATATTTACATGGCAGATCAAAACGAAGAACTTAAAAGAGCCGGACTAAAAATCACCCTGCCACGTATTAAAATCCTGACTATTCTACAAAACCCGGACAATCAGCATATTAGCGCAGAAGATGTCTATAAGATTTTACTTGAGCAACATGAAGAAATTGGCCTTGCTACGGTATATCGTGTTTTAAATCAATTTGATGATGCAGGCATTGTAACTCGTCACCATTTTGAAGGTGGTAAGTCTGTATTTGAACTAGCACATAAAAAGCATCATGACCATCTAGTCTGTTTGAAATGCGGTAAAGTGGTAGAATTTGAAGATGATGTCATTGAACAAAGACAATCAGACATTGCTGAATCACACCATATCACCCTCACTAATCACAGCCTTTACTTATATGGTGAATGTGAAGATCAAGACGCTTGTGAAACATACCGAAGAGCTAATTTGTAATTTAGTTAAACGAGACAGTCAGTAAAAAATGAAAGGCCGTTAACAACATCATTGTTAACGGCGTTTTTGTATCAGTAACAATTATAAAGCTTCTTGGGAAAAGTTATTAATTTGTAACTTGGGGTAATTACGCTTTCTTTAAATAAGCGGCTACGAGAACTATACGCGTACCATTTACTTTGCCTTCAATATGTTCAGGGTTATCTGTTAAAGATATACCACGCACCATGGTGCCTTGTTTAGCAGTAAAGTTAGCGCCTTTTACTTTTAGATCTTTAATTAAAGTTACATTATCGCCATCATGTAATTCTGCACCATTACTATCTCGTGTTGGTCCATTTGTCTGTTCAGCAGCGATGCCTTGCTCTGCCCATGTTCTTACCTCATCTTCAAGATATATCATATCAAGTGCATCTTGCGCCCAACTCTCAGTTGAAAGCTTATGTAACATTCGATATGACATCACTTGCACTACGGGCTCCTGGTTCCACATACTATCACTCAAGCAGCGCCAATGGTTCAAATCTACATCACTTTCTCCGTCGATTTGGCTTTGACAAGTTTGGCAAAGATAAACACATTGCTGAGCGCTTAAGTCGCTGCTAGGTGGTACCGGAAAAACCGTTAAATTATTTGTTGAAGTACAAAGTTCACAGCTGTTATTACTACGCTGTTTTAAAGCTTGTTCGCAAGGCATGTATATTCCTAGTGAAAATATGGTTGAGGCAAGTATCAATGGCGCGATTATACATCATTTTATCCTTGGTAAAGTAAGTAAAATTAGCAGCACTTCTTTTTAGCTATAGACAAACAAACAGTGCAATGATAAAAACTCTGCTAATAAAAATATAAGAAGGCATAAGCATGACAACTAGCACACCAATTACCAAAAACACCTCTTTGAATAAGTTGAAATCGCTCGGATTAGTATCACAAATCATTATCGCGATTATTTTGGGGACATTACTTGCGGTATTAAATCCAGAAATAGCTAAATCATTTTCAATGCTTGGCGGTTTATTTGTCAGTGCATTAAAAGCCGTAGCACCGATTTTAGTGCTAGTACTTGTGGCGTCAAGTATCGCCAATCAAAAGGCTAATAGTGATGCTGAACTAAAGCCTATTGTTGCTTTATACTTATTAGGCACACTTAGCGCCGCATTTATCGCTGTTGCATTAAGTTTTATGTTTCCAACCAACTTAACTTTAGACTTAGCTGGTGCTAGCGCAAATCCTCCTCAAGGTTTAGGTGAAGTATTATCTACCCTTGCTTTTAAAGTAGTTGAAAACCCTATCAGTGCGGTAGCAAATGGTAATTTTATTGCATTATTAGCTTGGGGAATTGGCTTAGGTTTTTCATTGAAACACGCTGGCGAAAATACCAAAAACACAGTGCATGACTTTAGTGAAGCTATTGCAAGTATTGTCCGCATAGTTATTCGTTTTGCACCGCTAGGGATTTTTGGCTTAGTGGCAAATACCATTGCGACCACAGGCTTTAGTGCTTTAGCTGAATATAGTCACCTTGTTTTCGTTTTATTGAGCGCTATGCTAATAATCGCTTTAGTGGTAAACCCCATCATTGTCTTTTTAATCACCAAGAAAAATCCCTATCCATTAGTTTTCACTTGCTTACGTGAATCAGGCATCACTGCTTTCTTTACCCGTAGCTCTGCAGCAAATATCCCTGTGAATATGGCTTTATGTAAAAAGCTTGATTTGCACGAAGATACCTACTCGGTTTCAATACCTTTAGGCGCAACTATCAATATGGCAGGAGCAGCGATCACTATCACGGTATTAACGCTAGCAGCAGCGCATACTTTACATATTGATGTTGATTTTGGTACAGCGATATTATTATCTATCGTTGCTTCAATTTCAGCTTGTGGTGCATCTGGTGTTGCCGGCGGCTCACTATTATTAATACCACTAGCTTGTAGCTTATTCGGTATTAATAATGATATTGCCATGCAAATTGTTGCCATCGGCTTTATCATTGGTGTGATTCAAGACTCTGCCGAAACAGCACTTAATAGTTCGACAGATGTAGTATTTTCTGCTGCAGCTTCTCATCATTTAACCAAATAAACTGTTAAGTGCATTTTCTCAATGGTAGAGAAATTAATGAGCCCAAGTGATAATAATACTAGGCTCATTTTTTTTAGGTAAAAAATCTTGGCAAACAAAATAACCAACTGCAGCGACAAGCACATTATCATAGTATAAAAACGGAATACGCTTACGCTGCCATGGCGCAATATTCAACTCTTGTAGTACTTTCTTTAAACTGCGTGAGTGCTGCCGATAATCAGGTAAACAGGTGGGATTACTATGATTAAAGCGCAAACTGGCTTGTTGATCTTGTGCTGGTAGTGCAATGGCTTGTTGTCCCTTTGCTAGATGAAAATGAGTAGCATTATGTTCAACTTGCCCAACAGACAATTGCAGTGTCCCTAACTGATCAGGGAGTTCAACCTCTTGATGGCAATCAAAAGCTATAAGCTCTTGCTGCCAATCAGTAACAATTTGAAAATCTGACGTTAAATGTAAAGTATCTTTGTAACGACGTAAGTAATGTTCGCCAACTTTCACGGCAGGATTTTTATCACTGCCAGCGTGTAATTGCTGTTTGAGCTGCTTTAACTGCTCACTAGTTGGCATTAAACAATGATTTTCAGCTAAATAATAACGCAGCAGGTTATTAAACCTTGCTACAGACAATTTAGTTAATTGCGTAACAGAGAGTTTTTTTTCATCATTTAAACAAAGACAAAGATCATCGTTTGCTAGTTCATCAAGCAATCCTTGTCCTTCGAGGCAGTGTTCACTGCTACGATTGATCGTGCTAGAAATACTCGGCCAGCGTTTAACTAATAGCGGCATAATATCATTGCGGATAAAATTACGATCAAAACGCGTATCTGTGTTTGATTCATCTTCAATCCAAGTTAACTCATGTGCTTTTGCATAATCAGTAATGTCACTACGAGAAACATTTAACAAGGGTCGTAACAATACGTCTTTACCCTGTTGAGTTTCGTAAGCCATAGCAGAGAGACCTTTCAATCCTGAGCCCCGTTTTAAAGCGAGTAAGAAAGTCTCGGTCTGATCATCACTATGATGACCCGTGATGATCAACGAGGGAACATTATGGATAGATTGCAATGCTTGATATCGTGCATCACGGGCTAATGCTTCTAGAGAATGCTGAGCCTGAGGTCTAATATCAACTTGGTAAACTTTTAAAGGAAGGTTAAGGTGTTGGCATTGCTGCAAAGCAAAACTTTGCCACTGCAAGGCATTTTCACTTATACCATGATTGACATGACAAACAGTGATGGCGTTTAAAAAGCACTGTTTTTGAATTAATGATGACAAAGCATGCAGTAAAACTTGCGAGTCAACACCACCGCTGTATGCAACAACAAGTGGTGTGTTAGGGTGCTTACTAATACTGGTAAGAAGTGCTTGTTCTATTGGATGCATGATGCCCCCTAGAAGATAACTCCTTAGCAATAACCAAATGACATAAGTCTGTCATAACGTTGTTCAATTAATTGCTCTTTATCCAAAGGCTCTAATTCAGCAAGATTCTTTTTAAGGGCTTGTTTTAACACGGCCGCCATTTGATCCATATCACGGTGCGCGCCACCTAATGGCTCTTCAACAATATTATCAATCAACTCTAGTTCTTTAATCCGTTGTGCAGTAATGCCCATCGCCTCTGCGGCCGTTGGTGCCTTTTCTGCGGTTTTCCACAAAATTGAAGCACATCCTTCAGGTGAAATCACCGAATAAGTAGAGTATTGCAACATATTAACTCTATCGCCAACACCAATAGCTAAAGCACCACCTGAGCCACCTTCGCCAATAACGGTACAAATAATAGGTACAGATAAACGCGCCATAACTTTTAAGTTTGTTGCAATAGCTTCACTTTGGCCGCGTTCTTCAGCGCCAATGCCAGGATACGCACCAGGAGTATCAATAAAAGTAATAATTGGCATATTAAAACGTTCTGCCATTTTCATTAAACGTAATGCCTTACGATAACCTTCTGGGCGTGGCATACCAAAATTGCGTTTTACTTTTTCTGAAGTAGAACGACCTTTTTGATGACCAATAACGACTACCGGTTTACCGTCTAACCTAGCAGTGCCACAAACAAGGGCACTATCATCAGCATAGGCTCTGTCTCCTGCAAGTTCATCAAATTCAGTAAAGATTCGCGGTATGTAATCAAGGGTATAAGGTCTTTGAGGATGGCGAGCAACACGCGCAGTTTGCCAAGGATCTAAATTAGCAAAAATCTTTTGTGTCTGCTCATTATTTTTTTCGCGCAGCTGATTAATTTGATCTTCTAAATCAAGATCTAATTCTTGACCTGTATTGACCAATTCCAGCTCTTCTATTTGCGCATTCAATTCGGCGATAGGTTGTTCGAAATCTAAAAAATTCAATGACATATGTTGCTCTGTACCTAATAAAGCTCACCTAAAGAGGTGCACTTAAAAATTGTTGTTTGTTGTTCTTACCGATAATTCCATCGATAATACGTAATTGTTAGCTTTGTACCTTAAGTCGATTTATTGCTCAGTTACTTAAATTGTAAAGTGATGCTTTCTTCACCCAATAATTCTTTTAAATCATACAATAACACATCTGCAGGCGATACTCGCCATTGTACGCCAAGTTCTAACATGCCGCGAGCTTCTTCTCGTTGATAGAAAACGCGCACAGGGCAAGTCCCTTCTTTGTGAGGTGTTAATACTTGCGTAAATTGCTCAATAAAGCTGCCATCAACCCTTTCTCTATCAACTTGAATATCGAGGGAGGTAACATAGTTTTCCCGAGCATCCGCAATTGTCATGATATCTCGGGCGGTCATTGTATTACCTCCAGAGTAATCATCAAAGCTGACCTGTCCACTACAGACTAAAATTGCATCAGTTTCGAGCAATTCAGCAAAATTATCATAATCATCTGGGAATAAACGTACATCCATTCGAGCACTTTTGTCATCAAGGGTTACCAATGCCCAACGACGCCCACGCTTATTCACCAAAACTCGAACACCAATAACTAAGCCAACAGCTACCGCTTGCCTATCCCGACCCGTCGGTTGCATACCGACTAAACGGCTGGAGGCATATTTTTTAATTTCAGTTAAATAACGATTGATAGGGTGTCCGGTAAGGTATAAGCCTAACGTTTCTTTTTCACCGTCAAGCCATATTTCTTCTGGCCATTTTCTTACCTCTTTAAAACTCTGACGTGAATCTGTTTGCTCATCATTTATTAAACCAAATAGGTCATTTTGCCCCAATGCTTCTGCTTTCGCGTGTTGCTCTGCGGCCTTTATTGCTTCGGGTAAAGTTTCAAATAGAGCCGCACGATGAGGTAAGTCTTTCCCCTCATTTGTTAATTTATAAGTTGGACCTAAAGCATCCATAGCACCGGATTTAATGAGTTTCTCTAATACCCGTTTATTGGTCTTCTTTAGATCTAAACGAGCACAAAAATCGAATAAATCAATAAAAGGACCGCCTGCTTGTCGAGCAGCAATAATCGCTTCAATGGGTCCTTCACCTACCCCCTTGACTGCACCAATACCATAAACAATTTGATTATTATCATTCACGGTAAACTTATACTGCCCGGCATTAACATCAGGTGGTAGTAGATCTATTTCCATATTGCTACATTCATCAACTAAGGTAACAATTTTTTCAGTGTTGTCCATATCCGCTGACATTACGGCAGCCATAAACGGCGCAGGAAAATGGGTTTTCATCCACAGTGTTTGATATGAAACCAAGGCATAAGCAGCAGAATGAGACTTGTTAAAACCATAGCCAGCAAACTTTTCAACTAAATCGAAAATTTTCATGGCCAGTTCGCCGTCAACGCCGCGATCTTTAGCACCTTGCTCAAAACCGGCTCTTTGCTTGGCCATTTCTTCTGGTTTTTTCTTACCCATGGCACGGCGGAGCATATCAGCGCCACCCAGTGAGTATCCCGCCAGAACTTGTGCTATTTGCATTACTTGTTCTTGATACAAAATAATGCCGTAGGTAGGTTCTAGAACAGGTTTTAAATCAATATGTTGCCATGTTTCATCGGGGTAACTAATCTCTTCACGGCCATGCTTACGCTCGATAAAGTTATCAACCATACCTGACTGTAAAGGGCCTGGTCTAAACAAGGCTACTAATGCAATAATATCTTCAAAGCAATCTGGCTTAAGTTTATCTATTAGCGATTTCATGCCGCTAGATTCTAACTGGAATACCGCTGTGGTTTGTGACGCAAGTAATAACTTAAAACTGGCCCTATCTTCAAGATCAATAGTTGTGATGTCTATTGGCTCTTTACCTTCTTTAAGTAACTTGTCATCAGCCATTTCTATCGCCCACTGCAAAATAGTTAGCGTTCTGAGCCCTAAAAAGTCAAATTTTACTAGTCCAGCATCTTCAACATCGTTTTTATCAAATTGCGTTACAGGGTTTTTACCTTCATCATCACAATACAATGGCGCAAAATCGGTAATGGTAGTAGGAGAAATGACCACACCACCAGCATGTTTACCGGCATTTCGAGTAGTACCTTCTAAAATTCGGCACATATCAATAAGGTCTTTCACCTCACTATCTTGCGCATACACCTCTGGCAGTTTTGGCTCTTCTTCAAAAGCTTTTGCTAACGTCATCCCTGGGGTTGGTGGTATAAGCTTTGAAATTCTATCGACAAAGCCATAAGGATGACCTAGTACACGACCAACATCGCGAATGACCGCTTTTGCCGCCATCGTTCCGAAAGTGATGATTTGCGATACGGCATCTCGACCATAAAGCTCTGCTACATGGTCGATAACTTCATCACGCCTATCCATACAAAAATCAATATCGAAATCGGGCATAGAAACACGTTCAGGATTTAAGAAACGTTCGAAAAGTAAATCATATTCAAGTGGATCTAGGTCGGTAATATCTAATGCATAAGCAACTAAAGAACCTGCACCCGAGCCACGACCTGGGCCAACCGGAATATTGTTATCTTTACTCCATTGGATAAATTCCATTACAATCAGAAAGTAGCCTGGGAAGCCCATATTATTAACAACTTCCAGTTCTATTTGTAGTCGCTCATCATAGGGCTTTCTAATGTCTACAAAGTCATCTCTACTGGTATCAAATAATTGCTTTAATCTTTTTTCCAAACCTTCTTGGGAAACTTTAATGAAGTAATCATTAATCTCTAGGCCTTCAGTTGGAAAATCAGGTAATACATATTCACCCAATGTAACCGTTACATTACAACGTTTGGCGATTTCTACAGAGTTAGCTAGTGCTTCAGGAATATCACTAAAAAGCGCGCACATTTCCTCTTCTGAGCGTAAATACTGTTGTGTGCTATAACGCTTAGGGCGGCGTTTATCATCCAATGTGAAACCATCATGAATGGCAACGCGAATCTCATGGGCATCAAAATCATCAGGAGAAAGAAACATCACTTCGTTACTAGCAACAACAGGCAAATTGTGCTGGCCGGCTAATTCAACAGCCATATGAAGGTAGTTTTCTTCATCATCTCTACCCGTTCGAATTAACTCAAGATAAAAGCGACTGTCAAAATGTTGCTGGTAAAAATTAACCATTTCATTGACTAGGTCGGTATTGCCTTTAAGCAGCGCTTTACCTATATCGCCTTCTCGACCAGCTGAAAGTAGTATTAACCCCTCTTTATATTCAATTAACCACTGCTTGTCGATAACGGCTTTATTTTGTAAATGACCGCGCATATAAGCTTTGGAGATAAGCTCAGTAAGATTCTTATAACCATCATTATTGGAGGCAAGTACCACTAAACGCGAAAGCTCAGTACCAAGCTCATCACTTTGCACCCAAAAGTCACAACCAATTATAGGTTTAATACCCGCACCATGAGCCGCATGATAATATTTTACCAGACCACATAGATTGGTTTGATCTGTCAGCGCTAAAGCAGGCATATTCATGGCTGCGGCTTTAGCAATAATCGGTTTTACTTTTTTCAAACCATCGCACATGGAATAATCACTGTGCACGCGTAAGTGAATAAATTTAGGCTCTCTAAATTCAGGCATAACTACTGCTGGCACTGTTGATACAGGAGTTGATGAATCAGTCATGGCGTAGTCCTAAAACTCTAGCAACGGGTTTGAAGCTTTGACGATAACAATCTAACACGCCATGCTCAATAATTTTTTCCAAGTGAACCTTGGTTGGGTAACCTTTATGCTTAGCAAAGCCATATTCAGGATGCAGTTTATCTAGGGCGACCATTTCACTATCTCGAGTAACTTTTGCTAGTATCGATGCAGCACTAATCTCACTAACGCGATCATCACCCTTTACCACCGATTGGCTATTAATGGTACCTTGCTCGTTAGCAAAAGTAGGCGTGCGATTACCATCAACCAAAACATAATCGGGAGTGACATTCAAATCTTGCACTGCACGTTGCATTGCCAACATAGTAGCGTGGAGAATATTTAAGGTATCGATCTCTTGAGGGCTAGCTCGACCGATTGACCAAGAGATAGCTTTTTGTTTGATTACTTCACTCAAAATAGCGCGTTTTTTCTCTGACAATTTTTTCGAGTCCATTAACCCTTCAATAGGGTTATCGGGATCTAAAATAACGGCAGCAGTGACTACATCCCCGACCAGAGGTCCACGACCTACTTCATCAACCCCAGCTATACAATAAGCTATAGGATACTCAAATACTGGTAGTGTTTTTTTTGTTGTCATAAGTACTGCTTTACCATTAAGCGTTACGGGTGATTTCTAGAGGCAATAACGCAATAACAGCTTTAGCTGCTTGCTCACTTGCATCACATTTCAATTGTTGATGTATTGCTACAAAACTATCGTTAAGCTGGCTTTGATCGTTATATAATCGCGACTTTACCAAGGGTACTATTTTTTTTACACACACTTCATCTTGTAATAGTTCAGGCACCAAGGTTTTGTTTGCTAACAAATTGGGTAATGAAAACCACTTAAGCTTAACTAAGCACTTAGCTAATAAATAAGTGATCAAATTAAACTTATAACAAATTACCATAGGTCTTTTTATTAATGCCGCTTCTAAGGTAACAGTACCTGACGCGGTCAATAAACAATCACTTGCAGCCATAACAGCTTGTGTTTTATCGATGATGACTTGAATTTTTAAATCAGGTGCAAGTTCATCTTTTAGCGCTCTAAACTGCGCAGCGCGTTTGTCACTCACCATAGGAGCAACGAATAGTAGGTTTTCATCTTCTTGCTGTAACTGCTCTGCGCTTTCAAAGAAAGGTTGCAGTAAGCGCGATAATTCTCCACCTCGACTTCCTGGCATTAACGCTAATATTTTTGCAGAGACAGGTAAGTCAAGTTCGGCTCTGGCTAAAGATAATTCATTGACCATAGGAATATCATCAGCTAAAGGGTGGCCGACAAAAGTACAAGGCACTTGATGTTTGTCATAGAAGGACTTTTCAAAAGGTAATAACGACAGCACCATATCGGTTGCTTTGGCTATTGTAAAAATACGCTTTTCCCGCCATGCCCACACTGAAGGGCTGACATAATGAACTGTTTTTATATCATGAGCTTTTAAACGAAGCTCTAGCCCAATGTTAAAGTCAGGTGCATCAATACCAATAAATACATCAGGCTTGTTTTCTGAAAAATAGTTAACTAACGACTTTCTGACATGTAGTAATCGTCGAAGTCGCCCCAGCACTTCAATAATGCCCATTACTGCGAGCTCTTCCATAGCAAAAAGGCTTTCAAAACCTAGCTTTTGCATTTTAGCGCCGCCAATACCAACGAACTTTGCCTGAGGATATACTTTTTGCAGTGCCGCGATTAAGCCGGCTCCTAGTGTGTCGCCCGAATGTTCGCCAACGACAATAGCAAATACTGGCATGTTGGTGGGAGTGTTATCTATAGAAAGGCTTGTCACTATGTAAAATCCTAGGTTTAAGTTCCTAGGTGCTAAAACCTAGCCACTTTTCTTTATCGAATAATGCCGCGAGTAGATTGCTTAATGGAATGAGTAAAAAGATCAAGCGCTGCTGAAGAATCACCTAATGCTGTTATCGCCGATAAAGCGTCATCAACAGACTGTTTCTTGCGATATACTTCTTTATAAGCACGCTTAATTGACAAGATAACATCACTATCAAACCCTCGTCGTTTAAGTCCTTCACTATTCAAGCCAAACGGTTTAGCGGGGTGACCAGACGCCATTACATAAGCAGGTATGTCTTTTAACACCAAAGCGTTCGCAGCAACAAAACTATGAGAGCCAATATGACAAAATTGATGCACGCCAGACATACCACCAATGATAACATGATCACCTACATGAACATGACCAGCAATTGAAGCATTGTTTGCCATAATGCAATGATTACCAACCATACAATCATGTGCTACATGCGTATAGGCCATAAATAAATTGTTACTTCCTATCTTGGTTAGACTATTATCTTGAAGAGTGCCACGATGGATAGTGCAACATTCACGAAAAATATTATTATCGCCAATAATTAACTCTGTCGGCTCACCTGCATACTTTAAGTCTTGGCAATCTTCACCTATGCTAGCAAATTGGAATATGCGATTACCTTTGCCTATTTTAGTTGGCCCATTAATGACAACATGAGAGCTGATATTACAATCATCACCAATAACAACATTGCTGGAAATATAAGTCCAAGGACCAATAGTTACGTTGTTGCCAATGACAGCACCAGGTTCAATAATTGCTTGAGGATGGATCATAGTTTTCTCTTTTGCCTATTTTTAAAATGTATCGCGCAAACGATACAAGATGACTGACTACAGTTTTCTTCTTGCACACATGAGATCAGCAGAGCAAACCACTTTCCCATCAACTATAGCTTCGCCATAAAATTTCCACATACCACGACGTTCTTTAATAAACTCGACATGAAGATGCATAGTGTCTCCTGGTAAAACCGGTCGCTTAAATCGAGCCTTATCAATTGATGCAAAAAGGTACATTTCATTTTCACCGCGTCCTTCGCTACTTTTAAAGCCTAGAATTCCGGTAGCCTGGGCTAGTGCCTCTAGAATGAGAACGCCCGGAAAAATTGCTGCATCAGGAAAATGTCCGGTAAAGACAGGCTCGTTTATGGTGACATTTTTTATCGCATGAAGTGTTTTACCTGGCTCATGATCAACAACTTTATCAACAAGTAACATTGGGTATCTATGTGGGATTAATTCTTTAATTTCATTCAGCGAGATAGGCTTTGTATTAGTGTCCAATTGATTTTTCCTTTCAATGGTTTGTACTGATTCATTTTAAGATGATCAGCACAAGAAATATGCGTTATTTTACCCAGCTTTGTCAGCCATGATTATTATTATTAGATTTTAGGTGATTTTATTGGTTTTCGAGAAGTTTTTCTAGTGTTTTGATACGTTTGGTTAAACTATCAAGACGTTTTACCCTAGCATTAGTTTTATTCCATTCTTTATTCGGCGCTGCTGGCATGCCTGAGGAATAGACTCCTGAACTAGTAATATCTTTAGTAACCATTGCCATACCGGTAAAAACGCAGTTATCGGTAATATTAATATGACCATTAACCCCTACTAAACCGGCAATAGTACAATTTTTTCCTACAACAGTACTTCCTGCAACAACACTACAAGCTGCCATCGCGGTATTTTCGCCTATGACCACATTGTGGGCAATTTGGATTTGATTATCTAAAATGGCCCCATCTTTAATAATAGTGTCTTCTAACGCGCCTCTATCGATGGTAGTACTGGCACCTATTTCAACACGATCACCAATAATCACTCGACCTAACTGTGGTATTTTATGCCACTTATATTGCTCATCAACTGGCGCATAACCAAACCCATCGGAGCCAATGACGGTATTTGCTTGTATTAAGCAAGAATCTCCAATAATCACATTATGGTAGATGCTAATATTTGACCAAAGACGTGTTCCTACACCGAGTGAGGAATTTTTACCAATAAAACAACCCGCACCGACACGTACATTATCAGCAAGGGTAACGCCTGACTCTATAACAGTATTAGCGCCTACATGCACATTGTCACCGAATGAAACATCATCATCAATAACAGCACTGATATGAATACCAGAGGCTGTTTGAGGTGTTGTATCAAGTAAATTAGCCAATATGGCATAGCCCATATAAGGGTTATCCATTACCAGCGCATTAACAGGACACTTAGCTAACATATCAGGAGAAACAATAACGGCACTTGCTTGAGTGTTATCAAGCTGTGATATATATTTTTTATTCGCTAAAAAAGCCACTTGTCCTGATTGAGCACCCGCAAGTGTTGCCAAGCTTATTACTTCACTATCTTCTGGGCAGTTTTGCTTGTCATTTAGTACAAGCTTGGCATTAATATGTTTTGCTATCTCAGCAAGTGTAAAAGTCATCGATTACTTAATCTTGCTAACTTGCTCTACAACTTTACTGGTGATATCTGTAGCTGGTTTTGCAAATACAACAGCTTGACCTGAAAGCACCAAGTCGAAATCTTCTTTTGCTGCGATATTATCAACAGACTGAGTGACTAAAGCTAATAGCTTATTAGTTTCTTGGTTTTTACGTTGGGCAACTTTTTGCTGAAATTCTTTTACTTTTACTTGATATTGCTGATATAAACCAGCCATCTTAGTTTGTAATTCTTTCTTTTCTTTTTCGCTCATTAAAGAGCCATTACGCTTTAAGTTTTCATCTTCAAAAGTTAGGTCTTTTTGAAGCTGTTCAATCACTGCTTTTTCATCTTTAAACTCAGTTTCTAATGCTTGCATTAATGCTGCAGCCTGAGGGATTTGACTAATAGCTTCTTGTACATTTACTACCGCAATTTTTTGCTCGAACGCCATTGCACTACTAGCGAGTACCATAGAAGATGCTGCTGCAGTAATTGCCATAGATTTAATAAGTTTGTTCAATGTATATTCCTCTTTATTTTTATACTAATTCTTTGCTTTGCTTAATCTAACAGCTTAGCAGTGTGATTTACTAGGTAAAATTAAAATGTTTTACCAATATTGAAACTAAAAAATGCCGTATCGTCATCTTCAGCTTCTTTTATAGATTTTGCAAAGTTAAATATCATCGGTCCCATAGGTGATAACCACTGAATAGATAAACCGCCTGAAGCGCGATAACGACCTACATCAGAATAATCGGCTATTTTAGCAAATTCAATAGGCGCTAAATCTTGATAGTCGGCAATATTAAATTCGGTATCCCAAACATTACCAACATCAACAAAAAAGCTGGTGCGAACACTGTTTGAATAACTTTCGTCTAAAAATGGGGTTGGTACTATCAACTCAATACCGCCCACGGCTATGGCATTACCACCAACAGAGCGTGGAGATACTTGCAGATAATCATGATCAGGGCCTAAACAACAAGCGGTACTGCCTGTTGGGCTGGGTGTGCCACCGATATTCGTTGGATAGCGATAAACAGCTCGAGGGCCAACGGTATTATTTTCAAAACCACGTAAGCTATCAGAACCACCGGCTCTGAAATTCTCCCAAAATGGTAATAACTGATCATTACCGTTTACTTCACCGTAACCATTTCCGTAACCAAGCTGTAATCGAGTTAACACTGTCCAGCTCTGATCGCGGGTTAGTGGGAAATAAAATTTAGAGTCCAAGTTCACTTTGAAATATTGCACATCGGAAGTTTCTGGTGTGGTCATTTTTAATGACAAACTTTGTGATGAACCTGAAGTAGGGAATGTACCCCTGTTTAATGTTGAACGAGAAACGCTGCCATTAATATCGAAGTTTTTAAAGGCCAATGGCGCATCAGGATCATCAGGATTTGCATGCAAGTCGTAAAAAGATTGAATCTGCTCGTAAGTTTCTAATGATGTGATTTCGTTACTTTTAAAGCCTATTCCAAAATTAATTCTCACATACTCATTGACTGGAAAGCCCCAGTTTAAGCCAACACCATAAGTTTTATTATTGTATTCGACAAGATTGGCACTACCGGCATCAAATGCTTGATAAAATATTTGTCCACCTAATGAAATAGCATCAACAGTAAAGTATGGATCAGTATATGAAACACTGGCACTTTTAGAATACTTATTGGTATTAATATTAAAACCTAGGCGATTACCTGTACCTAAAAAGTTGTTCTGTTGTACACCGGCATTTAAACTTAACCCTGTTCTATCACCAAAGCCTATGCCAGCGGTAAATGAACCTGAGGCTTGCTCTTTTACGGTAAAATCGACATCAACTAAATCATCTTCACCTGCAATTTGATTAGTCTCAAATTCAACAGTTTCCATATAAGGTAGGCGAGATAATCGAGCTTTTGAATGCTCTACCATATTGTTTGATAACCAGGCACCTTCCATTTGACGTAGCTCACGGCGTAATACTCTATCAGCGGTAACATGGTTGCCAGTAAAGTTTACTTTATTCACATAGATGCGTTTACCGGGATCAATTGAAATTGACAGCTTAACCGATTTATCTTCATCATTAATATCTGGAATGGTAGTCACTTTAGGATAAGCATAACCAAATCGTCCTAGAAATTTACTAATAACTTCTTCGGTGTAGGTCACTTCAGCGCCATTATATAGCTCATCTGTTTGTATTGGGTTTATTGCACGGATTGTTTCCTCGAAACCTGCCATATCACCAATAAAATCGATTTCACTTACTGTATAGGTTTCACCTTCAGTAACATTTAAGGCGATATATACCGCCTCTTTATCAGGTGTCATTGATACCTGAGTTGAATCAACTTTAAAGCGTAAGTAACCTCTATCTAAGTAGTAACTATTGATAGTTTCCATATCACCTTGTAAGGCCTGCTTTTGATACCTATCCTGCGCCATAAAATTCCACCAAGGCGAATCAAAAGTAAGCTCTATTTTATCAAGCACTTCTGCATCAGTAAAAACTTCATTGCCAATAATGTTTATTTGCTTAATCGCTGCAGCATCACCTTCGGTAAAAGCAAACTCCAAATTAACTCTGTTTCTTGGCAGGTGAGTAATGGTTGCCGTTACATCGGCATTATACTTACCAACACTATGATAAAAATCTTCTAAGCCCATTTCTATACCCGAAATAACGGTACGGTCAAGGGTTTCGCCCACCCGTATATTACTACCATCTAAACTTTCGGTTAACTGTTCGTCTTTTAAATCGCTATTACCATCAAAAATAATTTCGCTAATAGTTTCACGTTCTTTGACCCGATAAATAATACGGTTACCTTCTCGATATACGCGAATATCGTTAAAGTGCCCTGACTTATATAAAGACTTAATTGATTGAGAAATTCTAAATTTATTTAAATTATCACCAACATTAAAAGGGATATGAGTCAATGCAGCACCTAAAGCGACACGCTGTAAACCTTTTACTTCGATGTCTTCAAGTAGAAATTCTTCAGCTGCTTGCGCTGTTGTACCTAAAGCGCCTAATAAAACCCCAAGGGCTAATCTTTTAATTATCATATATTTTCACTTCGTGAAGCTACAAGTTTCAAGCAGTAAGCTATAAGCTGAAAACGACAGCATCTAACTTAAACTTAAAACCTACTACTTATTTCTTATTTATAATTCGACTAAAATCATTAAAAAAATCTATACTTTTCTTACTGCTAATGAAAAGCACTAACCTTAACTATTTACAATTTTCTACTTAAGCTTTGATAAACTCTTTTACGTGCTGTTAGCTTAAAAAACAAGTTATCATTGTTTTATTTAGCAATCGCTAAAAAGTCATAACGCTTATCTAACCTAACACTCGGCTAAAATCATTAAATATAGCAATGCTCATTAATGCTAATAATGCCAACGCTCCAAATTTAAACCCAGCCTCTTGAATATTTTCTGGTACCGGCTTTCCAGTTAAAAGCTCTATAACATAATAGAGTAAGTGCCCGCCATCAAGTACTGGCAACGGCAAAAGGTTAATTATTCCTAAATTAATACTAATTAACGCTAAAAAGCCTAAAAAATAGACAAAACCGTAGCCGGCACTATCACCTGCTCCTTGAGCGATGGCAATGGGACCGCTCAAATTTTTCACCGAGACATCGCCCGTAATTAGTTTTCCTATCATCTTGAAACTTAGACTAATTAAATTCCAAGTTCGCGTGACACTTTCTGTCATAGCCGAAAATAAACCATAACTTAATTCGATTCGATATTCTTCTGGCCAATTATCAGCCTTAGGAGAAACACCTAAATAACCTACGAGCTTACCATTTTGTTCAACACTTTTTGGTGTTACCGCAATGACTTGAGTTTCACCTGTTCTTTCGATAGTTATTTCCACTGTCTGATTAGGATACAATTTAATTTTTTTAGCAAAATCAACCCAACCTTTTTCTAATGGTTCACTATTAAGTGCTATTAACTTATCGCCTACGAGCAGACCAGCCATTTGAGCAGGGCTATCTTTACCTATAACTGCTAGTTCATTATAAACATTAGGTCGATAGGGTATTATGCCTAAACTGGTTAGAGCGGATACTTTTTCAGGAGCAAAATGCCAATCGTTAGTGATTAATGTGTGGCTAGTTACATATTGGCTATCACTTTGCTTGGTGTTGATTACAATTGAGTCAGCGCCTATCTCACCCACTAAAGCCATATTTACATCTTGCCAATCACGCGTGGTAATTCCCGCTACTTTAACAATCTCTACATTAGTTGCCATTTCGGCATGAGCGGCTATAGAGTCGGTATCTATACTGCCTACTACGGGTTTAATACTGGGCACACCAATAAGTAGCATCAAATAAAAAGCTAATATAGCAAAAGCAAAGTTTGCAAAAGGTCCTGCTGCAATTATCGCGATTCGCTGGTAAACCGATTTCGAATTAAAGGTTTTATCTCTGTCTTGCTCTGCTACTTCATCAACTCTTTCATCGAGCATTTTTACGTAACCACCAAGCGGGATCATCGCAATAACGTATTCGGTGCCGTCAGCAGCTCTTTTACGCCAAATGGCTTTGCCAAAACCAACAGAAAAGCGCTCTACTTTGACACCGTTTTTACGTGCTACCCAAAAGTGTCCATATTCATGAACAGTAACTAAAATACCTAATGCGATAACAAAGGAGGCTAAATTCCAAATAAACTCAAACATGTTTTTTTTCTTTCCTCAAGATTACTTCATATAAATTCATGAAAACGTCACTAACAATTGTTGAGCAAATTCTCTAGCACGTACATCCAAGGAAATAACCTCATTTATATTACTTACCTGTTCTGAGACAAATTTTTTCACAGAAGTTTCATTTATTTTATAAATATCATTAAATTTTATTTTCTCATCTAGAAAAGCAGCGACTGCTATTTCATTTGCAGCATTGAGTGCTGTACAAGCAGCTTGACCACTTCTACAGGCTTCAATAGCCAATTTCAAGTTGGGGTATTTTTTAAAATCAACAACTTGGAATTCAAACGCGGCAGTCTTAAAAAAATCCAATGGCTCTACACCTGACTCAATTCTTTCAGGATAAGCCAACGCATGGGCAATAGGTGTGCGCATATCCGGATTGCCCATTTGTGCGATGACAGAGCCATCTCGATATTGAACCATAGAATGAATGGTGCTTTGCGGATGTAGTACCACTTGAATATCTTCAGGGTCTACATTGAACAACCATTTTGCTTCAATAAACTCTAAGCCTTTATTCATCATAGTAGCAGAGTCAACCGATATCTTTCGTCCCATATCCCAATTAGGATGAGCGCAAGCTTGTTCAGGTGTTACCTTTTGAAGTTCATCGATGGACAAAGTTCGAAAAGGGCCACCTGAGCCTGTTAGTAATACTTTACTGATACCATTTTGAGCTAACTGACAGTGGCCAACTCTCGCTTGCTCTTGCCATGGTAAACTTTGAAAAATGGCATTATGTTCACTGTCGATTGGTATTAACTGGGCACCTGACTCCTTAACAGCATCAATAAAGATAGCCCCGGAGGTGACCAAAGCCTCTTTATTGGCTAATAGTACTCGTTTACCAGCTTGTACCGCTGCGAGGGTAGGCATTAAACCTGTGGCTCCTACAATGGCTGCCATAACGGTATCGGTATTTGTTGAGGATGCAATTTCAACTAGCGCACTACTACCTGACTTAACTTCAATTGCATGAAGTTTTAGCTCACTTAAACTCACCTTTAGCTGTTCAGCCGATTTTGATGAAGCCATCACCACTATTTGTGGGTTGAACTCAAGACATTGCTCTACCATTTTATCAACGCTAGTATTGGCGGATAAACTAATCACTTGAAATTTTTCAGGATGTAAACGGACAACATCTAATGTGCTGATGCCTATTGAACCTGTTGATCCTAAGATACAAAGTTTGCGCATGTCTGTTTGCCCATTATTTTTTTCAATTGACACAAAGAATTACCAACCAAACAATGCATAACATAGGGCGAAAACAGGTGCGGTGGCGGTTAAACTGTCGATTCTATCTAAAATACCACCATGGCCAGGCAGAATTGAACCACTGTCTTTAACGCCAGCTTGTCTCTTGAACATACTTTCGTTTAGATCGCCCAATACAGATACTGTGGTGATCAAAACAGTAACCAATAACACTGTGGTCACCTGTTCATTGTTCCAATTTAACTGGAAGGCGGCAACAGATACCAATAAACAGGCAACAACTATTCCGCCGAGAAACCCTTCGAAGGTTTTACCGGGACTCACATTTGGCATAAGTTTGTTCTTACCAAAAGCTTTACCAACAAAATAGGCACCGATATCTGCACTCCACACCATTAGAAATAAAAACATTAACAATTGTGCGCCATGGTAAGAATCCGCTTGATAATCATTAGTGCGAATAACCATAAAAGCCAACCAAGTAGGCACTAAAGTTAACCAGCCAAAAACACCACGAACAGAACGATGTTTTGACCAAAAACTACTGACATTAGGGTACGAACACATCAAAAATGCTGACAGTAACCACCAGGCGACAGCTAACCAGAGTAACGCCAAGGCATACTCATGGATTTGCTTAGTGTTAACCCATAAATGCTCAGGTGAAACTAAAAACCAAATACTCGCGATTAACACCACGGTTGTGGCCACAAAGCTTATACGTCGTACTTTAGTGTCAAAGCCCATAAGAGGCCCCCACTCCCAAGCACCAATACCAATAATTACCACTAATAATGCGGCAAAATAAATTATCGGCAAATAAAATATCGCCGATATGGCCGCTGGAGCTAAGATTAACGCGGTAATAATTCGTTGTTTAAGCAAGTGATTTCCTTTTTATGTTGTAAGCGTTAAGCTGCATATTTTTTAATTTTTTTAGTTTGATTGCAAACTCAATGACTTATTTTTATTTTTATTTTTATTTTTTCATACGGGCACAAACATGCCTTTCAATACTATTTTTTGGTGACTTGTTCACCGGTTTTTCCAAAACGACGCTCTCTTTGATCAAATACGTCAATAGCCATTGAAAACTCTGCTTCATCAAAGTCAGGCCATAAAATATCAGTAAAATAAAACTCTGCATAGGCAGCTTGCCATAACAAGAAGTTGCTAATTCGGTAATCCCCACCGGTGCGAATAAGTAAATCAAGCGCGGGCAACTCTGCTAAGCAAGTTTCTTTGTGCAATGAGTATTCATTTATATCATCAAGGGATATTTCTTTGTTTTGTACTTGAGCTGCAAGTTCTTTTGCTGCGTTAGCAATATCCCATCGACCACCATAATTTGCCGCCACCGATAAAATCAATCCAGTATTTTCTGCAGTCAAGGCTTCTGACTTTCTAATGTTTTTTTGTAATTTCTCAGAAAATCGACTCAAATCACCGATAACCTGAAAACGAATACCATTTTTATGTAATCGTTTAACTTCTTTAGTTAGTACGAACATAAACAAATCCATCAACACACTAACTTCTTGCTCTGGTCTTTGCCAGTTCTCACTGCTAAAAGCAAATAAAGTTAACGCTTTCACACCACTTTTACGCGCGCCTGTGACAACTGCACGGACTGATTCAACGCCCGCTTTATGGCCTGCAACGCGCCCTTTGCCTTGGGCCTGTGCCCAACGACCATTACCATCCATAATGATGGCAATATGCTGCGGGATTTTTTTATCTTCATCTAGTGATGCTAAGCTGCTAGCCACTAATTATCCTTTTATACCAAGGTTTAACATACAAAAACGCCAGCGGTTAATAATCAACTCAGCTGGCGCTTTTAAGAAATCATTAAATTTCCATTAACTCTGCTTCTTTTTTTGCTAGGAGTTCATCGACTTGCTTGACAAAAACATCCGTTACTTTTTGTATACCATCTTCAGCTTGATGATGCTCATCTTCACTAATTTCTTTTTCTTTAAGCAAACTTTTAAAGTCTGAGTTAGCATCACGGCGAATATTTCGAATGGCTATTTTGCCACCTTCAGCTTCACCACGAACAACCTTAACTAAATCTTTGCGGCGTTCTTCTGTCAATGGCGGTAATGGAATCCGAATAAGAGTGCCATTTGATTGAGGATTTAAACCAAGATCCGATTTCATAATGGCCTTTTCTACTGCTGCAATCATGCCTTTGTCAAAAACAGTAATGGAGAGATTACGTGCATCTGGCACTGAAATATTACCCACTTGATTTAATGGGGTAGCCATACCATAGTAATCAACACTAATATTATCTAATAATGAGGCATGAGCACGGCCAGTTCTCACTTTATTAAGGCTACTTTTTAAAGATTCAATGCTTTTTTCCATACGCTCTTGCGCATCTTGAGTAATTTCATCTATCACAGTGTTTCTTCCTACAATAATTTAAATAATGTTTAATTTAATAATTCTTACAGCTTACAGTATTATAATTTTTTGATTACTGTCCCTTCAGGCTCACCCATAATAACAGCTTTCAGAGCGCCAGGTTTATTCATATTGAAGACACGAATTGTCATATTGTGGTCGCGAGCAAGTGTAAAAGCAGCTAAGTCCATGACTTTTAATTCTTTATCGAGTACTTCATCAAAACTTAGTTCGCTATAAAGCTCTGCCGCAGGATTTTTAACCGGATCTTCTGAGTAGATACCATCAACTTTAGTCGCTTTTAATACCACATCAGCTTCAATTTCAATGCCACGCAAACAGGCAGCTGAATCTGTGGTAAAAAATGGATTGCCGGTTCCGGCAGAAAAAATCACTACGCGACCTGACTTTAATAAGCTAATAGCGTTTGCCCAATTATACCGTTCGCAAACACCCGCTAAGTCAATAGCAGACATTAAACGCGTATTAACAAAAGCACGGTGTAAGGCATCACGCATAGCTAATCCGTTCATAACAGTTGCTAGCATGCCCATTTGGTCACCCACAACACGATTCATTCCAGCCTCAGCAAGACCTGCACCACGAAATAAGTTGCCACCACCAATAACAAGACCGACTTGAATGTCCATTTCAACCAACTCTTTAATTTCTTGTGCCATGCGATCAAGAATTTTTGGGTCAATACCAAAACCCTCTTCACCCATAAGCGCTTCGCCGCTAAGTTTAAGAAGAATACGACGATACGTTGGTTTTGGGTTTATGCTCATGTGAAGTAAATTCCTATTGGCTCGCTTAAAAGACTAGGGTCAAAAAGACCGCGGCTATTTTAGTACGTTTAGCGTATCCAAGAAAGCTTAAACTGAAAAAAGCTCATTTTATTATGCCACTTCTCTGTAAAAAACAAATAATTCGCATAAAAAAACGCCTACCGAAGTAGACGTTTCTATGTAATTCAATAGTTGTTAATGGTTACAGCAATTTAGCGATAATATTAACAATAAAGAATTAAGCTTTAGCAGCAGCAATTTGTGCTTCAACTTCAGCTGCAAAATCTTCATCTTTCTTCTCAATACCTTCACCAACTTCTAAACGAGTGAAAGCAGAGATAGTTACGCCTTTCTCTTTCAACACATCACCTACAGTACGTTTAGGTTCCATGATGAAAGCTTGGCCAGTTAAAGAAACTTCGCCAGTAAACTTGCGCATACGACCAGTAACCATCTTCTCAGCGATTTCTTGTGGTTTGCCTTCGTTCATTGCGATGTCAATTTGAATTGCTTTTTCTTTTTCAACAACTTCGCTAGGAACATCTTCAGGTGTAAGGTATTCAGGCTTACTTGCAGCAACGTGCATAGCAATGTGCTTCAACATTTCAGCATCACCTTCACCAGCAACAACTACACCAATAGTGCCGCCGTGACGGTATGAAGCTAATGCTGCACCTTCAACATATTCAACACGACGTACATTGATGTTTTCACCAATTTTAGTTACTAGCGTGATACGTTTTTCTTCAAATTGTGCTTGAAGTGCTTCAATTGTTGTTTTGGAAGCTAGAGCAGCCTCTACAACTTCGTTAGCAAAACCTAGAAAGTTAGCATCTTTAGCAACGAAATCAGTTTGACAGTTAACTTCAACTAAAACAGCTATGCCATTAGCTTCTTTGATTAAAATAGTACCTTCAGCAGCGATATTACCCGCTTTTTTAGCCGCTTTCGCTTGGCCATTCTTACGCATATTTTCAATCGCAAGTTCGATATCACCGTCAGTTTCTTGTAGTGCTTTTTTACAATCCATCATGCCCGCAGCTGTGCGTTCACGAAGTTCTTTAACCATTGCAGCAGTAATTGCCATGAGTTAATTCCTCAGTTTTCTGTTATCCCCACCTTTTCCCATAAAAGGATAAAGTACTGGGCATAATTATTAAATTAGGTGTCATAAAAGCAACGATAATTGCCATTGCTTTTATGAATAAACGAATTGCTCCGCTTAATTAATTTCTCTTAACATAAAATTAATTATTCAGTTTCAACAAAACCGTCTTTTTCAGCTTGTACAACGATGTTTTGCTCACGACCATCAATAACGGCATTAGCAACTGCATCACAGTATAAAGTTACTGCGCGGATTGCATCATCGTTACCAGGAACAATGTAATCAATGTTATCTGGGTTCGAGTTAGTATCAACTACAGAAATTACAGGGATGCCAAGGTTGTTTGCTTCTTTAATAGCAATGTGTTCGTGGTCGGCATCGATGATAAAGATAGCATCAGGTAAACCACCCATGTTCTTTATTCCACCTAAGCTTTTATCAAGCTTTTCCATTTCACGAGTACGCATTAATGCTTCTTTTTTCGTTAAAGCTTCAAAAGTACCGTCAGTGCTTTGAGATTCAAGATCTTTTAAACGTTTGATTGATTGACGCACTGTTTTCCAGTTAGTCAACATACCACCTAACCAACGGTGATTAACGAAGAATTGATCAGATTTAATCGCAGCTTCTTTGATAGCATCACTTGCAGCACGCTTAGTACCAACAAATAAAACTTTACCTTTCTTAGAAGAAACATTGTTAATGAAAGCAAGAGCTTCATTGAACATAGGAACGGTTTGTTCAAGGTTAATGATATGAACTTTATCACGAGAACCGAAAATGAATGGCTTCATTTTTGGATTCCAGTAACGAGTTTTGTGACCGAAATGAACACCGGCTTTAAGCATATCGCGCATTGAAACGTTTGACATTTTTCTTTCCTTAAATTAGTGGGGTTAAGCGTTCATACACCTAGTATACAAGACCCATTTTAGCTGTTGTATTTGCTTAGTTAGCAAACCATAATTCAGCTGAGCACCCCGGTATACCTTTAACAGATGTATGTGAGTTTATAATATAATCAAGCCTGATATAGACAGACATTGACCTGTTTAATTTGTGCTAAAACAAGCGTTATTTAGCGTGTAAACAACGACTAAGATTTCAGCGCCGCACTTTATACCATATTTAACAAAATTTAGCTAGAAAATAATTATCTGGGCTATTGCTCAAGATCGCGTTAAAATTAACTAAATTGTAATCAATCCAACCAACTTCCAGTTATTTTAGGTAAAAAATGTCAGCACCTTTATTGTCCGATGAATTATCCGCAGAGTTATTTTTCTTATACGACACGCATTGCCCTTGGAGTTATGTAGCCACTAAGCTAGTTAACGAGATAAACAATGCTTTTCCATCAATGACACTGCATTTGTGGCACACTGCTTTTTTTGATGGAAAAAGTGAAGAAAATTCCAGTCTAAGAATTAAAGAAGTAGATGAAGTAGAAAAATTGGCAAACATTCGCTTTCCAAAGCGTTATCAACAAAATTTAGTTCAAGACAGAAATTCTATTTTGTCAGCTAACTTAATGACTTGGGCACAACTTAAAACACCTAATTTGGCACTAGCATTATTAAATGCGCTGCAAAAAGCGCATTTTGAACAAGGGAAATCGTTAACAACCCAAGCTAATGTAGCCGATATAATTAGCGAGCTGAAATTGTCACCTCCGGCAAAAGTTTTTAAAAGTGATAAGCTCACTAAAGATGCGACAATTCAAATAGAAGAAATATTTGCTTTACAGGAAATTATGAATACGCAAGCAATTCCCGCTTTATTATTAGCGGTCGACGAGCAATTGATATTATTAAATCACAACTTTTATTTATCAGAGCCCGAAGCTATTGTTGAGGCTGTACAATTAGAATTGAAGAAACATCACCTAAACACTAAAAACAATTAAAGAGAACCCAATGGCCATACACATTAAAAGCCAAGATGAAATTGCTAAAATGCGCATTGCAGGGCAACTTGCCAGTGAAGTACTAGAAATGATTGCGCCTCATGTAACAGCGGGCATCACCACAGACGAGCTAAATACTCTGTGCGCTGATTATACTGAAAAAGTACAAAATGCCATTTCAGCGCCATTAAACTATCATAATTTCCCAAAGTCTATTTGTACGTCAGTAAATCATGTGATTTGTCATGGCATTCCTGATAGTACCTTATTGAAAGACGGAGACATTATCAATATTGATATCACTGTCATTAAAGATGGTTATCATGGCGATTGCAGCAAAATGTTCTTAATTGGTGAGGTATCACCAGAAAGTAGTCGACTATGTCGATTAGCCCAAGAAGCATTATATCTTGGCATGAGCAAAGTAAAACCAGGTGCAGCTTTTGGTGAAATAGGTGCCACAATTCAAAAATTTATTAAAAGTAAAGGTCGATATTCTATCGTAAAAGATTATTGTGGCCATGGTATTGGGCTTGAGTTCCATGAAGAGCCACAAATTGTCCATTACAAAAATAATGATAAAACTAAAATGGTTGAAGGCATGTGCTTTACTATCGAACCTATGATTAACTTAGGCAAAGCCACAACTGTTTTAGACAAAGATGATAATTGGACGGTATATACCAGCGATGGTAAAAACTCAGCTCAATGGGAGCATACGCTTTTGGTCACTAAAACGGGTTGTGAAGTGTTGACTTTAAGAAAAGAAGAATCCATTAGCCGCCACCTTCATAATTAGAAAATCATTTAAATAATCGGCAGGTAAATACGTGACCAATATTCCTCTGGGAAATAACATAGTCCCTCAGCATTTTATTGACAGCTTAGCAATTAGCCAAACAAATCTATCTACTAGGGATATTTGTCAATTAAGCTTAGCTTTTAATGACTGGTTAAAATCAGCTTTTGGCGAAACCGATGTTAATGACTTACTGAATGCTCGCGCTGTTTTTGTTGACTCTATTCTTGCAAAATTATGGTGCCAACACCAACTGGATGAGTTTCAAATAAGCTTAATCGCCGTTGGCGGCTATGGCCGTGGTGAATTACACCCCTATTCAGACGTGGATATACTCTTACTAACACAAACAGACATAGAACTTGAATTAGAAGAACGGATATCAAGTTTTATAACTCAACTGTGGGATATAAAACTTGATATTGGTCACAGCGTTCGTTGTGTAAAAGAATGCCTGAAACAAGCTATTAATGACGTTACTGTTGCCACAAATTTGATGGAAATGAGGCAGATAGCTGGCAATGAAACCTTAACCCAACAATTACTACCGTTATTAAATGAAGATGTCTTCTGGACTTCAGAAAAATTCTTTATTGCCAAAAGAGCAGAGCAAGAGAAACGTCACCAGCAATACCATGGCGCAGCATATACTTTAGAGCCAAATATTAAAGCCAGTCCAGGTGGTTTACGTGATATCCAAACTATTGCTTGGGTTGCCAAACGTCATTTCCTTGCTGATTCTTTAGAGGAGCTCGTTCAGCATAAGTACCTTTACCCTAATGAGCTAGCCGAATTAATAGAAGCACAAGATTACTTATGGCGTATGCGATTTGCACTACATTTTGTTGCCAAACGAAGTGAAAATCGATTGCTATTTGATTACCAAGCAGATGTTGCCAAAATGATGGGATTTGGGGATGAAGGTAAAGCCCCTGTTGAACGCATGATGAAACGTTTCTTTAGAATTATCGCAAGGGTTGGTGAGCTAAACACTATTTTATTACAGCGTTTTAAACAGGAAATTATTCATGATCCTGAGCAATCAATTAGTAAAACTATCAACCAAGATTTTGAATTAGTAAATAAACTAATTAACACCACTAATAATAGAATTTTCATGCGACCGGCTAAAATGATTGAAATGTTTTTGATTATTGCTCAAGAGCCTGAAATAAAGGGAATACATTCTCATACTTTACGCTTAATGCGTAATGCTCGCAGACGATTGATCTCAGGGTTAATAGACTATGCCCAATGTCGTCGTATTTTCATGCAAATAATCAAGCATCCGCGTGGGTTAGGCCTGGCATTCAACTTGATGCATCGTCACGGCATTATTGGCTCTTATTTACCTTTATGGCGTAATATTGTTGGTCAAATGCAGTTTGATTTATTTCATGCTTATTCGGTAGATGAACACAGCTATAGAGTTGTAAAAAATCTTTATCAATTTAGCCAAAAAGAACACAACCACAAATATCCGCTGTGTAGTAAAATAATGCAGAAAATCCGCAAACCTGAAGTATTGTATCTTTCTGGTATTTTTCACGATATTGCTAAAGGACGTGGCGGAGATCACGCTAAATTAGGTGCTGTAGACGCCTTACTTTTTTGTCAATCTCACCAAGTGAGTAAGCATGATAGTAATATGGTGTCTTGGTTAGTAGAAAATCACTTGCTGATGTCGGTTACTGCGCAACGTCGTGATATTCATGATGAAAATGTTATTCGTACTTTTGGTGAAATTGTACGTGATGAAGCGCATCTTGATTACTTATATTGCTTAACTGTTGCCGATATGCGTGCCACCAATGAAAGCTTATGGAATAGTTGGAAAGCTAATTTATTGCACGATTTGTATTTTAATACCTTGCGAGCATTTCGTCGCGGTTTATCAAAGCCAGTAGAAACTCGTTCTAAAATTAGAGAGAATCAACAACAAGCTTTAGACATTTTAGCCAACAGCGAAATAGATAAACGCCAACTAACCGCGTTGTGGCAAGAGTTTAGGGTAGACTATTTTCTTCGCTACTCACCAGAACAAATTGCCCGACATTGTGAACGTATCATAGGTCATGATCGCGCTGAGCCACTTGTTATCATTAGCTCAAAACCCTATCGCGGTGGTACAGAAGTTTTTGTTTTTTCCAAAGAGAAAATCAACACTTTCGCGAATACTGTTGAATTATTAGGGATGAAAAAGCTATCAATTCATGACGCCAAAATCATTACCACTAAGACAGGCTACACAGTTAATACTTTTATTATCTTAGATTCGCGCGGCAAAGCCTTAAAAGAGAGTTATCAAACGATTGAGATTACACAGGCATTGAGCAATAAGTTAAAACAGGATAATTACTGTGAAATACCATTACAACCCGCACGTAGAGAAGTTAAGCAGTTTAAATTTAAACCCAAGGTTAGCTTCATTAAAATTAATGCTAAAAGCAAAACCATGATTGAAATTATTGCTCTCGATAGACCGGGTTTACTTAGTAATATAGCTCAAGTATTTCAGCGACTACAAATTAATATACATTCAGCAAAAATAACAACTTTCGGTGAAAAAGCCGATGATGTTTTTACCATATCTACCAGTGATAATATGGCACTAACGGTAGAAGAAAAGCAACAACTTGCTGAAAAGTTAAGCCAAGAAATAGATTAAATACGATTTAATCTCGAACATAAACATAACAGGAATTTATAGATGACCGATTTAACAGCACTCTCGGCTACAATTGAAAATGCATTTGAAGACAGAGCCAATATTAGTCCTTCAAGTGTGAAAGCAGAAGTAAAAACAGCCGTTATCGCCGCATTAGCTGCCCTTAATAATGGCTCAGCTCGTGTTGCAGAAAAAATTGACGGACAGTGGCATGTGCATCAATGGCTAAAAAAGGCCGTACTATTATCATTCCGTATTTGGGACAACCAAGTCATTGATGGCGCTGAAAGCACCTTCTTTGATAAAGTCCCGATGAAATATGACGGCTATACTCAAGCAATGTTTGAAGCAGATGGGGTGCGTGTAGTTCCTGGCGCTTCTGTCCGTACAGGTAGCTTTATTGGTAAAAATGTCGTGGTCATGCCAAGTTTTGTTAATATTGGTGCTTTTGTTGATGAAGGCTGTATGGTAGATGGCTGGGCCACTGTTGGCTCATGCGCCCAAATAGGTAAGAATGTACATTTATCTGGCGGTGTTGGCATTGGTGGTGTGTTAGAGCCTTTACAAGCGGGTCCTACGATTATAGAAGACAACTGTTTTATCGGCGCTCGTTCAGAAATTGTTGAAGGGGTTGTCGTTGAAGAAGGCTCCGTAATCTCTATGGGTGTTTACATTGGTCAAAGCACCCGTATTTATGATAGAGAAACAGATGAGATACACTATGGTCGTGTTCCTGCGGGCTCGGTTGTTGTACCGGGTAACTTACCTTCAAAATGTGGCAAGTACAGCTTATATGCAGCTATAATTGTGAAAAAAGTCGATGCAAAAACGCGCGCCAAAACGGGCATAAATGAATTATTGCGTTTAGCAGATTAACCGATAATAAACATTCAAATTATAATAGACGGTAGGATGATAATCCTACCGCCTATTTTATCTTAAGCTGATTGATTAGCCTTTCAGTTTAGCGTCTAATTCTTCTATTTTAACTTTCCAAATTGCTGGTCCTGTCACATGTGCTGATTCACCTGAACTGTCTACCGCGACAGTCACTGGCATATCTTCTACTTCAAATTCATAAATAGCTTCCATACCTAACTCTTCAAACGCGACAACTTTCGCTTTTTTAATTGCCTTAGAAACTAAGTAAGCAGCGCCACCGACAGCCATTAGATATACTGATTTATGCTTTTTAATGTTTTCGACCGTTTCTGAGCCACGTTCAGATTTACCTATAGAGCCTAAAAGCCCTGTTTGAGAAAGCATTAACTCAGAGAATTTATCCATGCGCGTCGCTGTGGTAGGACCCGCTGGGCCAACGGCTTCATCGCCTACTGCATCAACTGGACCCACGTAATAAATAAACTTATTAGTAAAATCTACAGGTAACTCTTTGCCGTTAGCTAACATATCAGCAATACGCTTATGGGCAGCATCACGACCCGTTAAGATAGTACCACTAAGTAATACGGTTTCACCTGTTTTCCACTCTGCAATATCAGCCTTAGTTAAGCCGTCAACATTAACGCGACGCACGTTTTCATCGACTTCCCAAGTAATATCTGGCCATTCTTCTAATTTAGGTGGTGCTAAATTAGCCGGACCGGAGCCATCTAAATGGAAATGAACATGGCGCGTAGCTGCACAATTAGGGATCATCACTACGGGTTTAGAAGCGGCATGGGTTGGAACTGCATTGATCTTCACATCAACAACCGTTGTTAAGCCGCCAAGGCCTTGAGCACCAATACCCAGTTTATTTACACGTTCAAAAATTTCTAGACGTAATTCTTCTTCAGCATTTTGTGGGCCACAGTCCATTAACTCTTGAATGTTAACGGGATCCATTAAGCTTTCTTTCGCCAAAACTCCAGCTTTTTCAGCCGTACCACCTACACCTATACCCAACATACCTGGAGGACACCAACCTGCCCCCATAGTGGGTAACGTTTTAACAACCCAATCAGCAATGGAATCTGAAGGATTCAACATCACCATCTTGGTTTTGTTTTCACTACCACCGCCTTTTGCTGCTATCATTATTTCAACTTCATCACCTTCAACTAAGTCAATATGAACAACTGAAGGGGTGTTGTCTTTGGTATTTTTTCGTGCGCCTGTAGGATCAGCAACAATTGAAGCACGCAATGGATTATCTGGATTCATATAAGCACGACGTGTGCCTTCATCTACCATTTGCTGAACTGTCATATCAGTTTTATCCCATTTCACCGCCATACCTACTTTAACAAAACAAGTAACAATACCCGTATCTTGGCAAATAGGACGTTTACCTGTGGCTGACATTCTTGAATTTATCAGGATCTGTGCGATAGCATCTTTTGCCGCTGTATTTTGTTCTTTATGATAGGCTTTTTCTAACGCTTGAATAAAATCTAATGGATGATAGTAAGAGATGTATTGCAGTGCATCTTCAATGCTATCGATTAGGTCTTGTTGTTTGATTATTTTATCGGACATGTTGCTCTCAGCTTTCGTTAAAAGTGTGTATAATCTGCTTACTATTATAATAACCTGCTATTTGCACTGCTGCCAGTAGCCACTAGTAGAATAAAAACATTTACCTTATAAATAACCTAACGAATTGCCAGAGTAACTATCACTTTGTTTTCAAAAACTCTTTCTACATTAAAGCCGGTAACCTTATCTGTTAAACCATTAGTTTTAGCCGGTGATATTACGCCATTAACGTTATTTTCATGTTTTGCTCACCAACCATGGGCAATATGGTTAGACTCAGGCCAAAGTAAACATATTGATGCCTGCTTTGATATTATTGCTTGGCAGCCAGAAGTAACTTTATGCACAACAGGAAAACAAACTAAAATACAGCATGCTAAAACCAAGGAAATTGAGATAAGTAACAAGGATCCCCTAAAGTTACTCGATACTTTGCAGCAACAAGTTTTAACAAGGTTGGAGCCGGATCAAGAAAACATACCTTTTATGGGCGGTGCCTTAGGCTATTTTTCCTATGATTTAGGCCGTCGTTTTGAAAAACTACCAAAAATTGCTGAACAAGATATTAAGGTGCCCGAAATGGCCGTTGGCATATACAGCCAAGCAGTTATCTTTGATCATAAAAAACAACAGTTCTTTTTAGTGTGTCCACCAGAAAAGCGTCTAACAATTGAAAACTTACTGCGTGTAAAAATGACAAGCCAAATTAACAGCAATAAAACCAAGTCAACTTTCTCTTTGACATCCAATTGGCAAAGCAATATGAACAAAGCCAGTTATGTTGAAAAATTTCAGCAAGTCCAAGACTATTTATCAGCGGGTGACTGTTATCAAATCAATTTATCACAACGTTTTTCTGCAGATTACCAAGGCAATGAATTTCTAGCCTATCAAGAGCTTAGAAAAGAAAATAAAGCCCCCTTTTCTGCTTTTATGCGCATTGATAATGCCGCTGTGCTAAGTGTATCTCCTGAGCGCTTTTTACAATTAAGGCATGAAAAAGTACAAAGTAAACCGATTAAAGGGACTATGCCGAGAAGTGATGATAAACATCAGGATATGAAAAATGCAATATCACTGAAAAATTCAAGCAAAGACCGCGCTGAGAATGTCATGATTGTTGACTTGCTTCGTAATGATATAGCGAAAGTTTGCCAACCAAACTCAGTAGTCGTCCCCAAGTTATTCGATATTGAAAGCTTTCCTGCTGTGCACCATTTAGTGAGCACGGTAGAAGGTAAATTAGCTAAGGAATATAATGCCGGTGATTTATTACGTGGTGCTTTCCCTGGCGGTTCTATTACCGGCGCTCCTAAAATCAGGGCTATGGAGATTATCGAACAATTAGAGCCGCATAGGCGTAGTGTTTACTGTGGCAGTATTGGCTACCTATCAAGTTGTGGCACTATGGATACCAGTATTACTATTCGTACACTAGTTTGCGAGCAGCGCAACGATAAACCAACGATGGAGCAACAAAATTCTCAAGAGCAAACTACGGGGAAAATTTATTGTTGGGCTGGCGGGGGATTAGTTGCCGACTCAACAGCAGATAGCGAATATCAAGAAACGTTTGATAAAGTGAATAGAATTTTACCGGTGTTAAATAACTTTTCTTGCACTGTAGGAGAGTAACACATGAACAAGGGTGAATTTTTGACGCGCTTTCACTTAAAACAGTTGGCAGAGTCAAGTCATAACTATCAACATCACGCACCGCTAAAAAAAGCCGCTGTACTCATTGGCTTAATAGAAAACCCAGACACAGGACTACAAGTATTACTCACGAAGCGCTCAAGCCACTTAAAACATCACCCTTCACAAATAAGTTTTCCGGGCGGAAAAGCTGAACTAGATGATAAAAGTTTAGTTGAAACAGCCTTAAGAGAAGCCTATGAAGAAATAGGCTTAGCACCTCAAGCTGTCACTGTCATAGGTCAACTTCCCCACTATGAAGTCATTAGTGGCTATCAAGTAACGCCAATTGTCGGCATAATTGATCATCAGCAAACTTACCAGCAAGATGAAAATGAAGTTGCTGAAATATTCCAAGCACCATTACAACATTTTCTGCAAAGAAATAACCATCACTGTTTTCGTGTATATCGAAACGGTCGTTATCTGAACATCCACTTTTACCCATACAAGCACTATAATATATGGGGTGCAACCGCTGCTATGCTAAAAGATTTAATAGAACATATTAAATAGTAGCGCTTGATTTTTTACAGTTTCGTTATAACTTATCGGTAATTTGCACTAATATTTGATTTTAATAATGATAACTTTCAGTTATCATTATTCATATTAATTTCAGCAGAAAACCTGATTTTCAAAATTTTATTCGGAAATAGTTATGATTAGTGTATTTGATATGTTTTCCATTGGTATAGGCCCTTCTAGTTCACATACCGTTGGCCCAATGAAAGCAGCCAAATTGTTTGTAGATGAACTACAAAAACAAAACAAGCTGTTCACTATAGACCGCGTCAAGTGTGAGCTATTTGGTTCATTAGGACAAACAGGCATTGGTCACGGTACTGGCAAAGCTGTAATATTAGGTTTATCTGGTGAAATGCCTGAATCTATTCCCGTTGACTCTATTGACCTTATTCTAGCTGACGTCGTAGCGAGTCAAAACATTCAGTTAGCTGGCGTCCATAGCGTTGACTTCCCTAAAGATAATGCCATTATTTATCACCGCAGAAAATCATTACCTGCACATGCGAATGCCATGACAATTTTTGCCTACCAAGGTGACACGGTTGTACTTGAGAAAACCTATTACTCTATCGGCGGCGGTTTTATTGTAGAAGATTGTGATTTTGAAAAAGAAAAGGATAAGGCCTTATCTTTACACGCTAACATTAACAGACCTCATAAATTTACTAATGCCGCAGAATTACTCGCTTTAGCGCAAGAAAGCGGTTTAAGCATCAGTACTATGATGATGAATAATGAAAAGTGCTTAAATGATGAGGCAACAATCCGTAGTCAGTTAATTGATATTTGGCAAGCCATGCTCAGTAGTGTAGAACGTGGTATGTGTACTGAAGGTATTCTTCCAGGTGGCCTAAAGGTAACTCGCAGAGCACCCGCACTACACCGAACATTGAAAGTAGAGCAGTCAAACGATCCATTAAGCGCGATGGACTGGGTCAACCTATTCGCGCTAGCGGTTAATGAAGAAAATGCTGCTGGTAGTCGAGTGGTAACTGCGCCAACGAATGGAGCCGCAGGCATAATTCCAGCCGTCTTGTGTTATTACGATAAATTTGTACAGCCTGTGACGGATGATGATTGCATTCGCTATTTACTTACCGCCGCAGCGATAGGTATTTTATACAAAACAAATGCATCAATATCCGGTGCAGAAGTAGGTTGTCAGGGAGAAGTTGGTGTCGCTTGTTCAATGGCGGCCGGTGCACTTACGGAATTAATGGGTGGTACCCCTACCCAAGTTGAAAATGCGGCAGAAATAGGTATGGAGCATAACTTAGGTTTAACTTGTGATCCCGTTGGCGGGTTAGTTCAGGTACCTTGTATTGAACGAAATGCCATGGGTTCAGTAAAAGCAATTAATGCATCACGCTTAGCTTTACGTGGCACTGGAACTCAAAAAGTTTCTTTGGATAAAGTTATCAAAACCATGTGGGAAACAGGTAATGATATGAAAACTAAATATAAAGAAACTTCTCGAGGTGGCTTGGCGGTAAACATTATTGAATGTTAGCGTTTAGTAATTTAGCTCGGTAATATCATCATATTGCCGAGCTAAATATAATTACCAATTTATTTTGTCGGTAACTTCATATCAGCAAACATTTCGTCTACTTCAACATTGTTTTTCAACAGCATTGCCTGAGTAACAACATGCTTGGTTAAATGCGGTGCAAAACGCTCAATAAAGTCAAACATATAGCCGCGTAAAAAACTACCTCGCCTGAAGCCAATTTTAGTGGTACTCGCTCTAAATAAATGACTCGCATCTATGGTAACCAAATCGCTATCAATTTTAGGGTCAATGGCCATGGAAGCAATAACGCCAATACCAACACCTAAACGTACATAAGTTTTGATTACATCAGCATCGGTGGCAGTAAAAGCAATTTTAGGTGTTGCACCAGCCTTTTCAAATGCCGCATCTAACTCAGAACGTCCAGTAAAACCAAAGACATAGGTAACTAAAGAGTACTTGGCGATATCTTGAATAGTAATACCTTGTTTTCGAGCTAATGGATGATCTTTTCGGACAATAATACTACGATTCCAATGATAACAAGGCAACATCACTAAATCGTTATATAAATGCAATGATTCTGTTGCAATAGCAAAGTCAGCATCACCTTTTGCCGCGGCATCGCTAATCTGTGCTGGCGTACCCTGAGACATGTGTAAAGATACTTTCGCGTACTTTTTGATAAAGCCTTGAATCATATCAGGTAATGCATAACGTGCTTGGGTATGAGTAGTGGCAATACGCAATTTACCTTCATCTGGCTGAGTATGCTCTCTTGCAACCGCCTTTATCCCTTCAACTTTTGATAAAATTTCTTGGGCAATATTGATGACTTCTTGTCCAGCTGAACTAACGTGGGTCAAGTGTTTACCACTACGACCGAATATTTGGATACCTAGCTCATCTTCAAGCATTCTAACTTGCTTGGAAATTCCAGGTTGTGAAGTAAAAAGCGCTTCTGCAGTAGCAGAAACATTAAGATTATTATTTAGCACTTCAACAATGTAGCGCAGTTGTTGCAATTTCATATCGTAGCTTCAGGAATTTTCTTAGACCAAAATAATATACTTAATCGAAAATTTATACCATAATTAATTCGATTTTTTATAAATTTATTTTAACGTTTAAGTGAATTTCACTAAAGATCGTTTTAGGCTAGCTTATCCTTTACACTTAATTAACAACTTTTCTTTCTATTAACAAAATAAAAACAGCCTAATCCAAAAGTTATCCTTTGCTAACCATAACATTTTTTGTAGACTGCTATAATCTGAGTAAATAGTTGTTCACATTATTAAAATAAGAGCTTTATTATGATTGCCATTATTGTAGGTTTAATTGTTGCCTTAATTATTTTTGTTGTTGTTGTGAGTGGTATACAGCAACATAAAGAAAAACAAGAAGCAGAAAAAAGAGTAAAGGTTGCAAAACAAAAAGCTATTATTGATGAAAGCGAAGAGCTACTTCTTAATTTAGCCAGTTTACCTTCGAGTCCCAATTTAGTTAAAATTTTAAATAGAAGATGTTTAAATGCTGCTAAAGCGATGAAAGGATTAATGCCTAATGTAAAAGGCATTAAGAGCAAAGTTAACGAATTGACCGCACGCTATGATGCTGCTGATGATTTAGCAGCAACTCAAGCTAATGACGATAATTTTGTATTGCCAGATAATGATCAACAAATATTAGCTATCCTACAATGTATTAAAAAAATTCGTGCGACATTAAAATCAGAACAAAGTAAAGGCACCTTAGATGCACAAACCTTCACCCAAGAAGATCAACGCCTAGACTCAATGCAATTAAAAATCAACATTGAAAGCTTAGTTAAAAGAGGCTCTCAGGCACAAAGCAAGGATATGTTAGGCTCATCTCGTCAATACTTTGAAAAAGCATTACAAACTTTAGCTAGCCACCCAGTTAGCTCTGAATATACTAAAAGTAAACACGCTGAAATAACCCAACAATTAGCAGAAATAACAGAATCTCTAAAAGTGACCAATGCTTCTGATGCCGCCAAAAAAGCTAAAAATGAAGAAGATGAATTGGATGTACTATTTCAACCGAAAAAGAAATGGTAGCCTAGAGGTGTTAAAATTGACAAGCCTAAGCCAGCAACTGCTGGCTTTTTTATGAAATATTTAACCAACTTATACCATTAATATGCTCAACAAAATTTATTCCATCACCTTGCCCTCCTTTCTCCGTAGAACAATGAAAGCATATGCATTAAAAGGATGTATAAGAGAGCAAGGTTGTGAACTACACCGTATTGGCCGCTCACGCAATTGGCAACTCAAAGCAAACTTCGAACAAATACAGGCAATCATTGCCTTCATTGATTTATCTGCCGAGCCAAGCTGGCAATGGTTAATTAAGCTGTTAAAAAGCAAGTACCTGCATCTAAGTCACGATGAGTTAGTTAAAATAGCATCTATGTTAGAGGAGGTTACTGTAAGTGCATTAATTGCCAGAAGTGACTGTACTATTGCTCAGGCTAGACGGGTTATCGATGAATTGGAAGGGTTGGATTAAAATGTAGGCCAAAATTTAAGAACGACGATCCTTTACAAATTTTAACCTACATTAATACTGCTTATTCCTTAGCCGTAGTCTTTTTTTTAGCTACTTTCTTCTTTGCAACTTTTTTCTTAGGCTTAGGGATATCTTCTACCCAAGTATTGTCCACGTATTTAGCGGTCCACCCTGTCGCTTTGCCATCAACTTCAGTCATGACATATTGCTCTTTAGTTTTGCGACTAAATCTCACAATGGCTAAATTACCCTTATTATCTTGCTCAGGAGCATCAGCTAGGTAATAAAATTTAGAGGATATTCTTTCTCTGAAACGTTTCAATTCAGCCACTTTAGGTGCTCTAGTTTCGCGTGAGCGAGGGAAAGTATTTGCCGCTAAAAATATACCTGCTGCGCCATCACGTAAAACGAAATGTGCATCTGACTTTTCACATTCTAGTTCAGGTAATTGGACAGGATCTTCTTTAGGCGGCGCAGCCTCCCCACTAGCCAGTAACTTACGGGTATTTTTGCACTCATCATTGGTACAATCAAAATATTTACCAAAGCGGCCTGATTTTAATTCCATGTCAGCTTCACAGCGATCACACTCTAAAACAGGACCATCATAGCCCTTTATTTTGAAAGTCCCTTGCTCCACTTCAATACCATCACAAACGGGATTATTGCCGCATACATGTAATTTTCGAGTTTCATCTATAAGATAGCTGTCCATTGCCGTATTACATTTTTGACAACGATGCATTGCACGAAGTGCTTCAGTTTCTTGATCTTCCGCTAAGACACTTACCGCTTCCTCTCCAGGTGTTAAGTTCATGGTTGTGGTACAACGCTCTTTAGGCGGTAAAGCATAACCAGAACACCCCAAGAAAACACCAGTAGAGGCAGTTCTAATACCCATTTTACGATTACATGAAGGACAATCAATGTCTGTTAATACTGGAGAATTATTTCTCATTCCGCCATCATCAACATCTTTATTTGCTAACGTTAATTTTTTACTAAAGTTATTATAAAATTCATCTAAAACGCCTTTCCAATCGAGCTCACCAATAGCAATGGCATCAAGTTCTTGTTCCATATTAGCAGTAAAGTCATAGCTCATTAATGTTTCAAAACTCATGGCTAAACTATCAGTAACAATTTCACCCATTTTTTCAGCATAAAAACGTTTTTTATCTAAACGTGCGTAGCCTCTATCTTGTATAGTAGAAATAATTGATGCGTAGGTTGAAGGACGACCAATTGAGCGCTTTTCTAACTCTTTAACTAGTGACGCTTCACCAAATCGTGCTGGTGGTTTAGTAAAATGCTGACTTGCATCTAAATTATCTAAGGTCAGAGCTTGACCAACGGCTAAATCAGGTAAATGTCTATCATCACCTTTAGATAATTGCGGGTGGACACGAGTCCAACCGTCAAACTGCATTACTCGGCCTTTAGCTTTTAAATCAAAATCTGCGGCCGCAATTGTTAACGTACTAACCGTATAACGAGCTGCAGTCATTTGACAGGCAACAAATTGACGCCAAATTAAATCATAGAGTTTTTTCGCATCTGGTTCGATACCTTCCATGAAAGCTGATTCCACTTTCACATTTGATGGACGAATTGCTTCATGCGCCTCTTGAGCACCTTCTTTTGAACCATATAATTTCGGCTTTTCAGGTAAGTAATTCTCACCATAACTTTTACTAATGAAATTACGGCACATTTCAACTGCATCTTTACTTAAATTAGTTGAGTCAGTACGCATGTAAGTAATGTGACCCGCTTCATATAAACGCTGGGCTAAACCCATAGTACGTTTCACACCATAGCCTAATTTTGTACTAGCCGCTTGCTGTAACGTTGAGGTAATAAATGGTGCTGAAGGTGTGCTTTTTGAAGGTCTATCTTCACGCTTACTTACCGCATAATCGGCGGATTTTAATACGGCTAGCGCTTTATCAGTATCAGCCTTATTGGTAGGTTTAAATGTTTTACCTTTATTGTGAGTGACATCTAGGGTTAACGCTTCACCTGAGTTCGCATGTGTATCGGCACTAACTTCCCAAAATTCTTTAGGATCAAAGGCTTTGATCTCCCGTTCTTTTTCTACCACTAATTTAACTGCAACAGACTGAACACGGCCTGCAGATAATCCACGAGCAACTTTTTTCCACAGTAGCGGGCTAACCATAAAACCAACTACTCTGTCTAAAAATCTTCTCGCTTGTTGAGCATTAACCCCTGGCATACTTAATTCACCTGGCGTCGAGAACGCTTGCTGAATAGAGCTTTCTGTTATTTCATTAAAAACTACGCGACGAAATTTATCATCATCGCCACCTATAATTTCTTTAAGGTGCCAAGCAATCGCCTCTCCCTCGCGATCCAAATCGGTTGCGAGATAGATGGTGTCAGCTTTATCAGCGAGCTTTTTAAGTTCAGTAACTACTTTCTCTTTGCCCGGTAGAATTTGATAATTTGCAGCCCAGTTTTTCTCAGGATCAATTCCCATTCGATTAACTAGGGCTTGTTTATCACGCTTAGCTTTATACTTCGCTTTTGCCTCTGGTGCCATTTTCCGCACTTCTGCCGGCGACTTTGTTGCTACCTTTTGGCCGGTGCTACTATGAGGTAAATCACGGACATGACCGACACTTGACTTAACGATAAAGTCCTTACCCAAATATTTATTGATTGTTTTCGCTTTGGCTGGCGACTCGACAATAACCAATGATTTTGCCATAAAAATATATAATCCTGCTAGTGCGACAGTTTATCTATATAAAAAGATAATTTTTTTTCTGTCTTTTTATTCATTCATTATTTGAGGGTAAAAATGCGAGCGTGCTCTTTAACCTCACTCAAATAACGCTAATATTTGTACTCATGCAAAAATGCGCTTGCATACCTATTTATACATATATCTATAAATATGCAAATTGACAAGTTTTTATTTTTTGCACTGAATTTCGCAGCTATAACTACTCAATGCTTTTGGCTATAATGCGTACTTAAAGCTATTTTTCTGCGCAATCATAATCGACTTTGCAAGAAAAAATAAGAGTTAAATACTAAAAAATTAAAATAGATCTTATAACCCATCCGTTCATAGAGATAAAAAATGCCTCAATTAACAACAAAATTTAGAGATAAATTAACCCAATGTTTATGTCCTCCCGGTAATGGTGTTTTTACCGTCAATACCGCTAAAGAGCGAAAAGAGCAACTTCATCAAACTATTTTCGGTCAAGCTACCAATATCGATAATTTGTGGAAAAGTTCATTAGACAAGCTTCCAGAGGCGTCTAATGCCGTTATTTTAGGGATTGCTTCGGATTGTGGTGGTGGAATTTTGCGAGGGGCAAATTGGGGACCATTATTTCTTCGAACAACATTGCTTGAAAGCTACCCAGATTTAAAGTGCTTTGACTTAGGCGATATTCGTGTCATTCCACATTTACTTAGTGACAAATATTTAAATGATGCGACACTAGCCAATTGTCGAAAAGCTTTATATCAAGATGATCAGAGTAATTATTGCGTAAGCCCATTAAGCATTACAGAAGATGTACTGCATGATTTTTACGCACAGTTCCCCGAAAAAGGAATTTTTGGATTAGGTGGCGATCACAGCGTTAGTTATCCCTTAACTAAAGCCTATTTACAAGCAAAGAAAAAATTAGGTATACGAACCGGTATTATTCATTTCGACGCCCATACAGATCTATTAGTTGAACGTTTAGGCATTGATTTATGTTTTGGCTCTTGGTGTACTCATATTCTTGATGACCTTCCCGCAACTGAGCATCTAATTCAAGTAGGTATACGTTCAAGTGGTAGACCAAAAAGCCATTGGGAGAGTACTTTTGGGGTTAAACAACATTGGGCCCATGAAGTCAAAGAGCTAGGGGTTGATGTTGTGATTGATAATATTTTCGCGCAATTAGCAGAACAAAATGTTGATGAGTTATATGTTAGCTTTGATATTGATGCCATAGATGATAGTTATGCCAGTGCTACTGGCACACCAGAGCCTGATGGTTTAATGCCAATTGAGGCAATGAAAATACTACGTGCTATAGCAGCAAAGTACCCAATCACAGGTGCTGATATGATGGAAATAGCCCCTTTTACTGATAGTTCAGGTTTAGGTGAAGTTAGTCGTGATAAAACATTGAAAGTCGCTGGAGAGATATCCGCTTTTTTGATTAATGAAATGAGTAAGTATTAACGAAATATATTTGCCACCTAATCATTAATCACGTAAACGATTAAATGCCGCTTATTTAAAAATGAGCGGCATTTAAAAATCGAAACTAAGGAGTAATCACTATAGTTGCCACTGTATACGTAGTTGCAAGTCCTGAAGGCGTTGTGACTGTTACTGTTAACGGACCGCTAATGGTTTTATCTTTTTCTCCTTCTACTGTCACACTAAAAGTACTACCACCATTCTTAGTTGTATTTGGCCACGAATAAGTATCAATCCCTTTAGTACTACCTACTGCTGCTTCAAATTTAACTTCAGAGCCTGCGGGCATTGGTTGGTTGTGAAAGTCTGATATGGTGACTGAAGCAGATCCTGTACCATCAGAAACAATATTTATATTATCCCCATTTACTGGATAATTAGTTACAAATCGAGGATTACTACCAGACATAACTAGTACTACTGAACCTCGAACATTAATGGACTTGTCGACTGAGCAATTGTCGGCATCTCCACAAAGAGAACCATTATATTGATTATCTTTTAGATCAAAGTCTCCGCTAGTATTAAAGTCATCAAATGTCTCTGCTTCTCCACCCGTTTCGCCATCTCCAGCACTTTCTTGAGGGTTATAAATACCATCTTCGTTATAATCAACAAATGATTCGTTTAAATCATAATACATGCCGTTAATATCTAATCCTGTTTGACCATTATCCCCTAAGAAAGCATCTTTTTCAGCTAAATCATATTGACCATTACCATTAAGATCAGGAAATGATTCTTCACCAATAGCTGATGCCGAAATTGTTGCTCTTCCACCATATTTTTGTCCCATAAAGTTAGTAGTTTGAGGAGATGAACTATTAACTCTTGATGGAAAAGTTGTACCATCACTAATACCTAATTGAGCAATCGTTGTACTCGTACCACCTCCATCGGTTATTTTAACATCTAGTCTAGTTGACGATGTTAATAATAAATAACTAGCCCCGGCATAAACAAACTCAGAAGCAGAAACTGAAGATGTACTAAGGGAAGCATTAATCGTTGCTAACAAGACAGAAGTACTAACGTAATTGGCATTTAGGTTTACGGTGTCAGTACCATCAACAGTTTCAACATCAAAGATGATATCATTAGCAGTGAAGTCTCCCCCTCCAGAAATATCGACAATACCTAATACTTGAGTGGCATTATTATAATAATTAGTACCATCCGCAATTCCTAAAACATCCAGTGTAGTTACCGTTCCAACTGAAACATCTGTAATCGTGATATCAAGACCATCAACTGAAATGAACTCTAAAATTTCTTCAAATCCTGATGCAGCCATAACGCTTGAATTAGTTAATGAAGTATTTATCTCAGTTAATAGCTCAGCTTTAGTGGAGTAACTTGAACTTAATGACACATTGTCTGTTCCATTTGAGGTGATTACATTAAAGCGAATAGCTTTTGAGGTAAAATCAAAGCCCTGACTTATATCAGTACTTCCTTTAACTAAAGTAGGACCATTATTCACTTCGCCCAACTCTTGCCCTTCAGGTCTGACATTTTGACTAGTCCAGATTACAGAACAAACACCATTAGAAGTAGTACAAGAATCGCCAATAGAACCACCTTCTGTAGTAAATGAAACTGCGGTACCATCAGGCACAGGGTTATTAAAAGCATCCGCTAACCTTGCAGTTATCGTTACTTCAGTGCCATCAATATTCCAAGCTTCCGGATTAAAAACACTTGCAGAAAGGCTGAAACTATCCTGATCTGGAATACCAGTCGAAATAACAAGTAAACTAGATTGAGTAAAAATTGATGTATCATCATCTAACTCTGCTCTAACCCTAACACTTGTGTGTATAGTTCCTGAATTAATGACAGTTTGAACTAAACCATTACTATCAGTTTTTGCATTTACAGGACTTATTCCTATACCACCTACATCGGTACTTAATGAAAAACTAACATCTTTATTTGGAGCTACATTGCCATTTTCATCTCTGAGCCTAAATATTATTGTCGAGTTTTCTATGCCACCAACGCCTTGCAAGCTTATATTTTCTGGTGTAGCTGAAACAAATTCAATTGAACCTGCATTTGCAATACCAACATTAAGGGTTCCTGTTGCTGACAATGGATTTCCACCAGCATTTGCTGTTGCTGTAATAACATCGTCATTTTGACAACCTTGAGCTAAATAGGTACTTTGTACAACACCATTAATTGTTGAAACAGGCGAATCAATTGTTGCCGTTGGTGTAGCTAAACCGCTACAACGAGAAGAAAAACTTATTTCAACAGTTTCGGTGGTAAATATTGTCGCAGGGGTTCCTGGAGTAGCATTAGATATATCCCAAACGTTTATGGTTAAACCCGCGGTTGCTCCAGCTGATATGCTGTTACTGGATAGCTCTATCAAACCATTAGGTAAACCTGTAGCTATATCAATAGCATAACCAAGCCCCAATGCAGATGCTCCAATTGAAAAAACTAACTGTTCTGTCTCTCCTGAGGCTAATTGTGCTGTAACAGTACCCGCACCTAGGGAATTACCGGCTAACAAATCAACAGTAGCAACATAACCACTGCCCGATGTCGCTATTGCTGTCTGAATAGGAATACTACCAAGATCTGATGAAAAGGTTACAATCACCGCTTCAGTAACACCTGTAACGGTAGCAACTAATTTACCTGGAGAAATGCTGCTTATTTGTTCAACTTCATTTCCAGCAGTATCAGTTAGCACAAGAGTAATATTAATACCTGAACCAACACCATCACCAGAGCTTGTAAAGCCAACACTGTCACTTTCGCCTGTAGTCGTCACAGCGCTAACCACACCAGCACCTTCGACTGTACCTGCCGTTAATATAATCGTTGCTATACCATTTACGTTGGTAATTGCGGTTCCAATAGCAGGGTCTAAATTACCCAATGTCGTCGTAAAACTGACGACTTCACCCATCACTGCCGCGCCATTTTCAATCACGGTTGCACTTAATGTAGCAGGGGCAACATCGCTAACAGTTGTAGCACTGATAGTAAGCGCAATTGTTTTAGTTGGAACAACGATAACTTCATCACCAGAGGTTGCAAAACCAATACTGTCACTTTCGCCTGTAGTCGTCACAGCGCTAACCACACCAGCACCTTCGACTGTACCTGCCGTTAATATAATCGTTGCTATACCATTTACGTTGGTAATTGCGGTTCCAATAGCAGGGTCTAAATTACCCAATGTCGTCGTAAAACTGACGACTTCACCCGCCACTGCCGAGCCATTTTCAATCACGGTTGCGTTTAATGTAGCTGGACTAGAGTTGCTCACCGTTGAAGAACTTGTTGTAAGTGTAACCGTTTTAGTTGGAGCAATTATGACCTCATCACCTAACGTAGCGAAGCCAATACTGTCACTTTCTCCCGTAGTTGTGACTACGTTAACAACACCGGCACCTTCGACTGTACCTGCCGTTAATGTTATAGTTGCTATACCATTTACGTTAGTAATTGCGGTTCCAATAGCGGGGGCTAAATTACCCAGTGTCGTCGTAAAACTGACGACTTCACCCGCCACTGCCGAGCCATTTTCAATCACGGTTGCGTTTAATGTAGCTGGGCTAGAGTTGCTCACAGTTGAAGAACTTGTTGTAAGTGTAACCGTTTTAGTTGGAGCAATTATGACTTCATCACCTAACGTAGCGAAGCCAATACTGTCACTTTCTCCCGTAGTTGTGACTACGTTAACAACACCAGCACCTTCGACAGTACCTGCTGTTAATAGAACGGTTGCTATACCATTTGCATTGGTAATAGCAGTACCAATAGCTGGGTCTAAGTTACCTAATGTTGTGGTAAAGCTAACAACTTCACCTACCACTGCCACACCATCTTCAATCACAGTTGCGCTTAATGTAGCTGGAGTAGCATTACTAACACTTGAACCTCCGTCTGCAATAACTATATCGAGCTGTACGGCTTTTCCCTCTAGCGCTGCATCACCAGCTGAGGTAAAACCTATAGGTGAAGATATAACACCTAAAACTTCTGCAGTTACACTACCTGCCCCTTCAACGTCACCAGGGTGAATTTCAATTGTTGCTACACCATTAATATCGGTTAGTGCTGAGCCAGATGCGGGGTCTAAGGCACCTAATGACGTAGAAAATGTGACCACTTCTCCTACAACTACAACACCATCAGTTAATACTGTTGCAGTAATAACGGCCGGATTATCTGACCTAACATCTGTATGGTCAATAGACAATTCAACAGTAGTAACAGAAGTATTTCCACCTCCATTTCCATTTCCCGACAGGTCTCCGTCACCACCACCACATGCTACCAATGTGATTAACGTCATGAATAACAGAGTAGATCTTAAGCGTCGAAGTAACTCCATATAGGTATCCCTTTTTCTTTTTTTGATTAATCGTTAAAAAGCTTCACTACTCATATTAACTGATAAATAACAAAAAAGTACAATTTAATGAAAAAAAAACGACTTAGCTATTTAGTTGCTAAAAACGAACCAACAGTAATGATTAAGACACTTTTAATAAAAGAATGAAAATTGAATTTTTTATGGTAAGTTATAGAAAATATTATCAGGATAAAAATAATGCAAAAAAAACTATTACAAATGAGTGCTGGATTAAAAATAGCACTGATACTATTACTTCTGATCGCCAGTACTTTCGGTTTAGATTCTTCTTTTGAATTTGTCGGTTATGCGCTGTTATTTTCAGCTTTGTATATTTTAAATGAAGGGTTTGGTTTATCGCTATTTATTAAGATACTTATGGCGTTAGTTATTGGCATACTTATCGCACTCTCAGGTTTCTTTGATCCCAATGATTTGCAGGCTATTCGTCCGGTCGGTAGCAAAATATTTATGAATTGCTTAACCATGGCTTTAGTACCGCTAGTTTTTTCTTCTATTTTAACGGGCGTCACTAGTTTAGGTGATATAAATAAATTGAATAAAATTGGTATGAGAACCATCCTTTATTATATTGCTACTACGGCCATTGCAATCACTATTGGTTTAAGCTTAGCCAATATATTCCAACCAGGTAAAGATTTATCGCCAGAAGTTAGAACCCAATTTGAACAAAACTTTGCTACCTCTGCGAGTGCTAAAGTAACGCAAGCACAAGATAATAAACAAACCTTATTTGAGGGTTTACAAGCCATTTTCCCCAATAATATTTTCGAATCTATCAGCAAAGCTAAACCAGACATGCTACCACTGATATTTTTTGCCATAATGTGCGGTATCGCTTTATTACAGCTTGACCCAAAAATTGCCGATCCTGTAATAAAACTATTTAGCAGTATTACGGAAATGACCATTAAAATAATAATGATGGTGATGCGTTTGGCACCTTACGGCGTTTTTGCCTTAATAGCCTCAACAGTTGCCGCATCACAAGGTGCAGGTTTACTATTAACACTTATTCCTTTTTCATTAATTGTGGTTGCCGCACTACTTATTCATGCACTTGGTACCAATAGTGTTTCACTGATTTTTCTTTCTAAAAAAAGCCCTGTTTGGTTTTTTTCAAAAGTTAAAGAAGTCGCCATAATGGCATTTTCCACTTCTTCCAGTGGTGCCACTATGCCAGTTACGCTGAAAACAGTCGAAGAAGAGTTAAAAGTAAAGAATGAAGTTGCTGGCTTTGTTGTGCCTTTGGGAGCGACTATCAATATGGATGGAACCGCATTATTCCAAGGTGTTTCAGCGATTTTTTTAGCGAACATTTACGGTATAGACTTAACACTTACTGATCAGCTGACCGTTGTTGGCCTTGCGGTAATGGCCTCAATAGGTACCGCTGCCGTACCTGGCGTTGGTATTGTTATTTTAACCATGATACTCGTTGCTGTTGGCATACCCGCTGAGGGAATTTTATTTATTTTGCCCGTCAATAACTTGCTTGATATGTGCCGTACTACCACCAATGTAATGGGTGATATGACTTGTGCCGTGTATATAGATCACAAAAGCCAGTAGTTTTGCGAATAACAAAAAGCCGTTACTTCAAATAAGTAACGGCTTTTTTAATACAAAGCACTTAATCACTAACTTGGAAAAATACGATTTTTCTGCATTAATTTTCCAAATACACTTTCAACGGATAACGATGCCGCTTTGGCAAATTTTTCAGCTAAGCCTTTTTTAACTTCATATTTTATTGCTACAATTTTGCGACTTTTACTTAGTTTCTGTAAGTAATCATCACTAGTTTGTATGGTATCAATTAGTCCAAGCTCTAATGCCTTTGTGCCAAACCAGTGTTCGCCAGTAGCCACTTTATCAAGATCTAAGCTTGGTCTACGTTCGCTGACAAAATCTTTAAACAATACATGAGTTTCTTCCAGCTCTTCAATGAACTTTTCTTTACCTTTTTCAGTGTTTTCGCCAAACATGGTCACTGTTCTTTTAAATTCACCAGCAGTAAATTGTTCAAAATCAATGTCATTTTTCTTGAGTAACTTATTAAAGTTAGGTAATTGAGCAATAACGCCAATTGAACCTAGAATAGCAAATGGTGCTGCGATAATATTATTTGCCACACAGGCCATCATATACCCACCTGAGGCAGCGACTTTATCTACTGATACGGTCAGTGGAATTTCATGCTGACGTATACGATCAAGCTGAGAAGATGCTAAACCATAGCCATGCACCATACCACCACCACTTTCAAGTCGTACAAAAACTTCATCATTTTTACTGGCAACGGATAGAATAGCACTGACTTCTTCACGTAATGAACTTACTTCTTTTGCATCGATACTGCCTTTAAAGTCGACAACAAAGACTTTCGCTTTGCCCTCTTCTTCATCTGCACCTGATTTCGCCTGTCCTTTTGCTAAAGCCTTATCTTTCTTTTCTTGCTCTTTAGCCTGTTTCTTATCCGATTTTTCTTTTTGCTTTAACTCTTCTTTATTAAGCAAAGCATGGATGACTTCTTGCTCAACATCTTCAAATTGCTCTGATAAATCGGTAATTTCTAGCTCACCTTTTTTATGCTTTTGCTTAATAGCGGATGCTGCAATCACAGCGACAATCGCGATAACAGCAATAACAAAAGTGATAGTTTTTGCCAAAAACAAACCGTATTCGTATAAAAATTCCAAGCTTTTCTCCTGAGCGTTTTACGCTTTTTTATGCTTTATGCTAAGTTGATAATGTTATATGGGGATAAAATCAACAAAAAAAAGCCCTTAGCTTTCCACTAAAAGGCTGATCATATTTTTCTAAGTGTTAATTAGAGCTAATATCCATCTCGCTGATAGTATGGGCATTAATTTCAGCTTCACTAAACAATAAGGGTCTAAGCGCTGTAGTTTCTGAATACAAGCGATTTTGATCATCAAGGTGTTCAGAATCAGTATTTGACGACTGTGAATAAGTCAATAAACCACGAGCCATAGGACCATCATCGGTAAAGTTAACAACAAACATCCAACTTGAACCAGAATTAAGATGATAGCCCTCTGTAGTTAGTCCTGAGCTTAAATTTGAAGTTGTTTCTATATCAATGACTGGCGTATACTGATGTATAGGAAATAAAGTGTCATCGGATCTGGCCGAAGAGTATACATTAAACCCACCTTCCTTATGTTTTGAACCTGCCCAAGGAAACTTAGTACCGCTAGGATTACCATCAGCCATAGTTTTTTCAGTAAACTGAATATCCGCTATACTTGCATCAAGGGGAAAACCAGATGCTTCAATGTTTTTGATCGCGGCTGCAAGTGCTATTAAAGCAGAGCCATCGTTTACTAGGGTATTAGGTGTAATAGCTGGTAAAGCAGGGTCAAAAGCTTCGATAAAGTGGTTAGATTCATTAAATTTATAGGCAAATTCTCTGAATATATGTCCTCCAACACTATCTTGATTGAATCGCTTATCCCAATTTGAAATCACATTACAACCTGCAGAAATATCTACACTCAAACCATTATCTAAAACTATAGGAGTAGCCGCTTGCACTTGGCATTGGCTTATCAAATCATTAACGACGGCTTCCGCTAAGTATGCACGATTACTAAAGAGTGCAGCTTCAACTTCATCAATATTAAATTTTTCATCGTCACCCGAACTATCTAATAGCATTTTCAAACTCATTCGAGTTCTCAATGATAGTTGGCTCATGTCATCTCCATATAATATGGAGTAATTAGAAAGGGGAGTAGATAAATTAGTGTAAGAATAAGGATCATTTGAATTTTGCACATAATCACTATTTACGAGTTTAGGTGCTTGCTCAAAACTATTTAAACCATCGGGTTCAAATAACGCAGTATTTCCTGGAAGAATATCAAAGCCAATAGCTTGACGAGTTCCTGCAAGCACAGGGTCAGTACGCATTAAGCCCAACGCGGTATCGCTCAAGTTTAATACCCGTGATTTATCAATATAAAAAGTATTACCTTGATCATCTGCATACATAGTATTTACCCAAGGAATGCCATCATAATCCTTAAACGCCTGTTGAAACTCATCAAGATTTGAAGCTAGGTTCATTGCTAGCCAATGGTCTATCATATCAGTATTTTTTTCAGCTGCATCACGTAAGGTAAACACTTGATTGTCAGTCCATGCCATACCATTTTCTGGTGGCGTTTCTATAATCAAACCATGCTGCGAATAAAAATAATCTTTAGACAAAATAATCGATTGACCTGCGCCAGCATTCACTTCTACATAGTAAGTTTTTTTCTCTATTTCACGTGTTTCACTATCAACGAGATACTGTTGGTTATTATCCTCTTTTAAACTTAACTGATATACAACAAACCGGCGTGATTTTGACACTGTATGAGTCCAACCTAAGTGTTGGTTAAAACCTATATTTTGAATGGGAAACCCTTGCAGTGCCCCTCCCATAACATCCATAACGTCTGGAATCGTTATATGAGACTGATAAAACCTTAAATGGCCAGTATGTGGAAAATGTGGATTAGCCAAAACTATGCCTTTGCCGTTTTCTGTTTTATCTTTACCAATTCCCCAACCATTTGAGCCTAAATCACCTAAATTTATTTCGGTATTCCCAAAACTTTTTGTGATTAACTCTAAGCTTTTAATAATATCACTTTCAGGTTCTACAGATGTATTTTTAGCTTTAACTCCTAAGTAAGGTAGATACTCAGTTGAAGTTCCCGGATGAGCTAAAAATGCTAGTTGCATGAAAGTGGAGCTTGCGCCACTGGCAGACTGAGATGTGGCAAAGAAATAAGCAGTTAATTCAACAGGGGTAATATTTTTAACCCAAGGTTGATTAGCACAAAAAGGTGCCAAGTTTTCTACGCCTGTATCAGCAAGGTATTTATTATAACCTGCCACATAACCTTCAATAATTGCACGAGTATTTTCAGATAAATCGGGGTACAGTTCTTTCGCTGAAGTTATTACTCTTAAGGCATGATGACCAAAATCAGAAATAATATTAGCTGAATCTCCTGTACCAAACACTTTATCGGCGCCAAAATATTTAGCTCGCTCACTGCGAATTTTAACCATTTGATCAGCCAATAGACAGAAATTATCCTGCGCATAAGCATAACCCGAGCCAAATGAAACACTTTGTAGATTGTCGCCCGTTATATGGGGTACACCATAGCTAGTACGTCGTATATTCGCATTTAGTATGCCATCTTCATCAAAAGCGATTAGCGTAGGAATTGGAGGTGGCGGTATTGCCGCAGGTGTAGAATCTATCCCTTTACTATCATCACTGCCACATGCAGTTAATCCCATGAGTAAAACTATACTTAAAATCCCTTTTTTATTTTTATTCATATTCCTTTATCCGATTAGTTGTAGATTTCGACACTTAGCTTATCAAACTTAGTAAAACTATTAAGGTTAAATAGCTATCAAAACACATGATTTAATTACTATTTTGCATATGACTGGTTAACCAGATTTATGTAAATTTAAAATAAAAAAAGCCCTCATTTGAGGGCTTTTAGATTAACTGTTAAATCTTTGCTTACTGAACAACATCGCTATTTTGCACTGATATTAAATGTCCATTAGTGCCAAAGAAGTTAGCCACTTGGCTTTGCATTTCAGCAGTAGCTGCTCCTGTCATAACAGCATCCGGAGCTTCACCTCGTGAGCCAGGACTTGGATCTAAAATCGACCCGTGATGACCAAACAAGAAACGCACTGCACCAGATATCGGTGATTCAGCATCTTGTGTGCTTGCTGAGATACTTGGCAAGCCTAACAACGCAATTGCACCTTCTGTTCCACCAAATGGTGTTGAAGAAGTTGAATTAGGAATAACTTGGTCAGGTAAGTTATCACTGCCATTACCGATTACTTCAATAAGGTGTGTAGGCGTGTTGGTGGCAGCCATCATAGCCGCATAGTTTGCAGGATCAACAGAATCGGATACCGTTTGCGCTGCAAAAGTAAACTGAGCAAAAGTACCGTTTAACTCTGCTTGTTGTTCTGCGGTCAAGGCAGAGTAAAACTCTCTATAAGCAACAACTAACTCTGATTCTGAAGCACCGTCAGGGTGTTTTTGAGCAACATAGCCTTGGAAGTCTGTAGAAGCAGAATAAGTTAAGCTTGATTTGATCACATCACCAAAACTAGCTGATTCCATTAAAAAGTTTGCCATCATAACACCTGGCATTGCTAAAGAGTTGGTGTTTACAGCAAATAAAGGATCGACTTGTGGATCAAGTGAAGTGTTGGTTAAGGCAATAAAGTTAATACCTGTGATAGCACCTAATGAGTGACCTAAGAAATGCACATTGGTAGAATCAACCTTTATTGGGTTACCTTCAGCATGGAATCCGCCCAAGAAGTTTAAGCCTAAACGTAAACCTAATAAATCAGAAACAGACTGTCGTGCGTTATCACGCATAGTTAGTAAGCTTGCTAGATTCATATAATGGGTTGCAGATACTGTAGAAGCATTAATATCATCAATGCCATCAGGGATACCTTCAGGGCCGGTCAAATCAAATCCACGGCTGCCTCCAGATAGTAAGCCACCAAATACATTTGGATCACCATGCAAAGGGTGGTTAATGGCGACTGTTGCAAAACCGTACAAAGAAAGAGTACCCGTAATGGCTAACATGTCTTCTTTTTTCGAGGTGATACCATGCTGCATTATAACAACAGGCCAACCACTTGCTGGCTCAACCAAGTTAGCAGGTAAACCTAAACCGGCACGAACGGCATTGGCAATGTTTACATCCGGTGTGGTCATTTGCACCGTGATAGCCATATCAACATTCGCTTTTGGCACTGGACTAAATTTAGTCAAATGACGTTCGCTATCAATACCTAAATCACGTAAGCCAGGATAAGCTAAGCCTTGTGCCGCAGAAATAGCCATACAAGTTCCGTCACTGACGCTAATTGGCTCTGCAGGAATTGCTTCTGGATTAGTTGCCGCCAGACCCGCTAGCATAGCACCAGAGTCACATAAACTCTTCCACCAATCATTGGTAGGGCCAAATGGATTTTCAGCTGTTGGTACGCCTAAATAATAAGGTAAAGTGATACTGCCTTGCATAAAGTTAGCAGCAGAGTACAAAGGCACTAGCTCAGCAGGAATTTGTCCCGCTAAAATATCAGCAACAGACATACCGGTATCTTGTACACCAATTGCGGGTATACCTTGCATGGCGTTTGCAACCATAGCTGGCACATTATTAGCCATTAATGCTTTTGTGGTGGCAGATACATCAACCGTTGATTGTGTGGTAAAGGCCATTGTATATATGAGTGCATCTTTATCAGCACCAGCTGTGGCGACGGCATTCTCATAGCTATTGACTACCCCTTGCAGACCTAATTGAGCTTCGGTTGCTAAAGGGTGCGTATTAATATCTTGGCGTACCGACTCATAAGTACTAGAGCCTGCTATTGATTTACCAAGGTTATCTTTTAAATTATTTGTTAACGCAAGAATATAAGACGTTTTTGCCTTAAGCGGTTTTACAGGAACCACAGCAATAGTGTTACCTGATGCTTGCGCTACAAAGTCTACACCAAAGGTCAGTTCACCAACTACGGTACAAGCTGCACCACGTGGCACTGTTTCACAACCAGCATCACCGCCCATCAATGCTTCAAATATTTGAATTGAAGCAGGGTTAAACACTGAATTACCATCAAGGGCTCTGCCTGCGGGAAAGTCTAAATCAAGTACAAATGGGTTGGTAGTTGACCAACCATCAATGGCATTTAACGCTACCGTTGGATCGGAAAAGTCGGTTGCATCATCTACTGGAATGTTTAATGTTCCATCTAAAGTATCAGTGAAAAGTAAATCATTTGGTACGGACAAGACGCCAGCAGCTGGGTCAAAGATAACTCTTGCTGAAGCGACTATCGGTGTGCCATTTTCAGCGGTATCTTTTTTTACATCTTCAATTGTCTCACTACCACAGCCACTCAAACCCAGTGCGCTAATAATAGCAAGACTTAGAACTAACTTTTTCATTTTATCTCCCCAAAGCCTAGTTATTGTTTTATCTTTTTATCTTTTATATGTTTTTCTGAATAGTTATTTTCTGAATATATGTTTTCTGAATATATGTTTTCTGAATATTTACTTTCTGAATAATTGTTTCGAGTCTTTTAATACCAAATCGCGATTTACGGTGAATATCTATCAATATTAACGTATAAGTTAATACCAAACCCAACTCGTTAGACCAGTTAAACTTATCGTAAGCGCTGCCAATGTGCCAGTCTTTTTTGCACTTTCGCAGATCTTTTTTAATGTTTTGTGCAAAATGTTCTACTTTTTGAACGAGATAACCTAAACGTGTGATAAAAATGCTAAATTAAGCAAGTTTTACTCGTCAATAAAAAATCTCGGTAGTAGAATACCGTTATTATTTTATCAGTAATAAATGAAGATGTTTGATTACTCTATTAAAGAAAATATTTTAGCGAATAAGGTTATTTTAGTCACTGGTGCAGGTGCTGGCATTGGCAAAGAGGCTGCAATAACGTATGCAAAACTTGGTGCCACCGTTATCTTGCTTGGAAAAACAGTTAAAAAATTAGAAAGTGTCTACGATGAAATAACTGCATCAGGGCTAGCTGAGCCTGCAATGATTCCACTTGATTTAAAAGGGGCAACTAAGCAGAACTACATTGACATGGCTGCAACCATTGCCAGTCAATTTGGTAAGCTTGATGGCGCGTTGCTAAATGCTTCTATGTTAGGGGAACTAACGCCTTTTACTCAAATCCATGAACAAATATTTGATGACGTGATGAAAGTAAATGTTGCTTCACAGTGTTTATTAGCACAAGCCTTAATTCCGACCCTACAATTAGCAGATAACGCATCCTTAGTATTCACTTCTTCAAGTGTAGGTAAACAAGGTCGCGCTTATTGGGGTCCTTATAGTATTTCTAAGTTTGCTATCGAAGGCATGATGCAAGTTATTGCAGATGAATATGAAAAGAGTAATTTGCGCACCAATGCCATTAATCCTGGCGCAACCAATACCAGTATGAGAGCTAGTGCATACCCCGCTGAAGATAAAGAGAAGTTAGCTACACCCGCCGATATTATGCCGCTTTATGTTTATTTGATGTCTGACGAAAGTTTAGATGTGAATGGGCAGTCAATAAAAGCGCAATAAATACAAAATACGCTATTGAATTGTGTTACGAGTAGTATTGCACTACTCGTAACAGTTTATTTTGAATAAACTACCTTAACTCTCTACGTAATATTTTACCTACATTGGTCTTAGGCAATTCATCTCTAAATTCAACCAGTTTAGGTACTTTATAGTTAGTTAAGTTATCTCGGCAATGTTTGATCAAGCTAGATTCATCTAAATCATCTTGTTTAGCAACCACAAATATTTTGACCATTTCTCCGCTAGCCTCGTGTGGCACACCAATGGCAGCGGCTTCTAAGACCCCTTCGTGCATCATCACAACTTCTTCAATTTCATTTGGAAAAACATTAAAACCAGAAACAATAATCATGTCTTTCTTGCGATCAACAATTTTAAAATAGCCTTGCTCATCCATATAAGCTATGTCACCTGTTGCTAACCAACCGTCTTTAATTATTTCGGCCGTTGCTTCTTCGCGATTATAATACCCTTTCATTACCTGCGGGCCAAAAACCCACATTTCACCCGGCTTACCTATTGGCGCTTCACTGCCATCTTCAAGCATAATTTTCACATGGGTTGAAGGAGCAGGTAAACCAATGGTACCGTTGTAGCTTTCTTGATTATAAGGACTTAAACTTACCATAGGGCAACATTCAGTTAAGCCATATCCTTCAAGCAATCGACTACCGGTAATTTTCTGCCAGCGTTCAGCTACAGGGCGCTGCACAGCCATGCCGCCACCCAAAGACATTTTCAAGGTTGAAAAATCTAAATCTTGGAAACCAGGAGTATTTAATAAACCATTGAATAAAGTATTAACCCCTGTAATCGCAGTAAAAGGATATTTACTCAGCTCTTTAATAAAAGCAGGCATATCACGAGGGTTAGTGATGAGTAAATTAGTACCACCTAAAGTAATAAAGGTTAAGCAGTTCGCGGTAAGCGCAAATATATGATAAAGCGGTAAAGCAGTGACAACCAATTCTTTACCTTCTTCAAGTAAAGGCTTAATTGCCGCTTTAGCTTGCTCAAGGTTAGCAACCATATTTCTGTGGGTTAACATGGCGCCTTTCGACACGCCTGTGGTACCGCCAGTGTATTGCAAAAAGGCAAGATCATCGCCAGATATTTCTACCGGAGTATAAGTAAGTTCAGCACCTCTTGTTAAGGAAGCATTAAAAGGCACTGCATTTGGTAGTTTAAAGGCAGGAACCATCTTTTTCACATATTTGACTACGGCATTGACAATCTTACCTTTGACAAAGCCAAGTTGATCGCCAAGTGCAGTCATGATGACATGTTCAACTGGCGTCTTATCAATAACCTTCTCTAATGTTTGCGCAAAGTTTTCAATGATCAACATTGCTTTTGAGCCTGAATCTTTCAGCTGATGCTCTAATTCACGCGCTGTGTATAAAGGGTTCACATTAACGACTGTTAGGCCGGCTAATAAAGCACCAAACAATGCTATTGGGTACTGCAAAGTGTTCGGCACCATAATGGCGAATTTATCGCCTTTTTTTAATCCTAAATCTTGTTGAAGATAAGCGGCAAATGCCGTTGCTTTTTTTGCCAGTTCGGCATAACTAATTTCTGCGCCCATATTTATAAATGCAGTTCTATCACTATATTGCACTGAATATTTATTAAACATGGCCACTAATGAGGGATATTTGTCGGGGTCTATATCGAATGGAACTCCAGGGGGATAACTTTTTTCTAGCCAGATTTTTTCCACAACAGTGTTCCTCAATGATGGTTATTTAGCCGCTAATTATATTGTAGCGTACAGGTTTCAATATTTTTTAATACTTCATATATTTTTGAAGCTTTTACTTTCTGACACTGTTTTATCAAATTTCAACTGATACTACCAGTTAATTTTAAACGGTTGTTTGAATAACAGACGAAACTTCATTATTCAGCTAAAAAATATCGAATCAATTCGGTAGTCTTTTCAGGTTGTTCCATATGAACATGATGTCCACCATCGACTTTATGACAGATAAACTGCTCAAACAGTGGACCAAAATGTTCAATACCAGCACCCACCATATCCATGCCATTACTGCCATAAATTAACTGTACAGGACATTTGATATCACGGATAAATTGTTGTGCTTGTGTTAACGTTAATCGGTAAGGAGAAGTATTTCTTAAGCGGGTATCACTGCGCCAACTGTAACCTTGACCATCTTTTAATAAGCCACGTTCAACCAATAACTTGGCCTGTTCATATTTAAGATCTGAAACGGCCATACGAGCCTTAATAGCTGATTCAGTATTAGGGTGTAACTTTTTTAAATTGCTTTTGCGGGCTTTGTTACTGTTCTTGTAGCGACTCAACATGCCATCGCGAAGCTGTTGTGTGGTTTGTTCCGCTTTTGCACTAATAAAACCGATAGAATCAATTAAGGTTAATGATTTTACTTTTTCAGGGAAAGCGGCAGCAAAAGCGCTGGCTACCATGCCGCCCATTGAGTGCGCGACTATATCAACATCTTGCCATTCATTTAATTCAAAAAGTTGCAATAAATCATAGACCCAATCAATAAAGTGATAATGGGCATCTAGACTACGATGGGTTGAACATCCATGCCCAGGCCAGTCTATGGCAATTATATGTTTATCAGATAAACTTTGCTGCAAGTATGGCAACATCGGAGCAAAGCTAGCGGCATTATCTAACCAACCGTGCAAACATAAAACCACATTATGCTTTTTTGCCGAGGCTCCGGTCGCCAGTCCTTGCAATGACATTGCCTCTAAAGAGTAACCAACTTCTGTTAGCACATTGGATGAACACATATAACAATCCTTATTTTTTAGCGGTTTTATAAAGGGAATACAAAGCCAACAGTGCAATGGCAAACCAAATTAATACCCAAACAAATTCAGGAATAAATGTCATCGACGCTAATGCCGCACCATCCCCTATGTGACGACCATCCAATAGATATGAAGGGCTAGACAAACTATTCAATAATATGAGTAAACCAAAGAATTGCATTAATCGCTGTAGAAAATGTATTTTCTGTAACTTAATGGTTAACAGAAATATCATTGCTAATACCGATAAAATAAACCAAGTAAGTAAGTCTCGTCCCCAAAAGACAATTGAACTAAGCAATAAAACAAATATTAATACCGAAAATGTTTGTGCTGCTCTTTGGTGACTACTCGCCAATTTATAAATACCCCAGCCCCAAAGTGTTGCTCCAGCATAACCCGAAAAGCTAATAATAAAGCTAATGCCACCTTGTGTCGTACACAGCCCTGCCCCATTAGCAAACAGTTGAATGCGCAAAACGTTGCCACCAGTTAACAATGCCGCAATACCGTGGCTAATTTCATGAAAGTAACTTTCTAACCAATTAAACGGAATAGAAACTAGGGGCAATTGCTTAAAAACAATGGCAGCAAAAAGTAAAAAAAAGAAATGGTACTTATGCCAAAAGCTATTTGAGCTGGTATCAGTTTTAAAAGAAGAAAGAAAAGACATATATACTCGATGTAAACAATGGGTGAATAAAAGATGGAAAAGCTAGAAATTAACTAGGCAAACAAGTCAACACCAAGCATTTGTTGTACCGTTTCACGTTGAGCTAAGTTGCCAACCGTTTGATAACTTGCCACTGCCGTTTCATTTTTTAACGATGGCTGATCTTGACTAGCCGAAGAAGAACTTTCGTGATTAGGTTTAGAAGTTGATAGTTGTGACGATTGAGTTTGTTCAAAAAGTGCAATGGCTTGCTCGTCAATAACAATACTTGGTTGTGCTTGATTGTTAGTTGATTGCTCTTTTTCAACTTCAGTCGCAACCGGGCGCACTGAAGGTTTAGTTTCAGTGTTAAGCTTATTACTTGTTGTAGAGGTTGGTTGTGCCCCAAACGGTATTGAGGCGCCAACAGAACTAGAAATGTGCATCAGATTAATTTAGCAAACTATCATTATTTAAGCAATTATCACTTTAACAGTAACTTAAGGGTTGTTGATCTTATCTACCCGGCAATTTCTTCCAAGACACGGTATCACGCACATAGACAGGTTGAGCATCTTCAGCAGCGACACCTTTACCTTGTTCTAATTCAGCAATACCAATGACCAGCATAGCTTCAGCGCTTGGAAATAATATTTCAGGTATACCTGAATTACTTTTTAAAGCAGAAATTTTGTCTTTGTATGCATCCCAGCCAGTGCCTACGCCGTAAATCGGAGTTGAAAATATTCCCTTTAAACGGTTCTTGAGTTGCTCAGGAGGCGTAACTGCCTCACCTTGCTCATCACTCAAGGTTTTCACTTGCATGATATTATTTTCATCAAGCATAAAGTAACCGTTATAAACCTCTGACATCCGTGCATCAATAGTGGCAAATACTTGAACATTTGGTTTTTTAACTTTGCCCTGCATAAAAGCTAGTTGGGCCATAGCTTGCAAACTAGAGACACCAACAACGGGTAAGTTTGCCGCAAAAGCTAAACCTTGCGCAACACCAACACCAATACGAACTCCAGTAAAACTGCCAGGGCCACGACCAAAAATCAACCCATCGCATTGCGATAACCCAATACCAGCTTCTTTTAATAACTCATCAACCATAGGTAATAATCGCAAACTATGGGATTGCGGGCACAAGTCATAACGACGATATACCTTATCATTTACTTGTAATGCAACTGAACAGGCTTCAGTTGAGGCGTCTATGGCCAAATAATTCACTATTTTACCCTTAATTTGATTAAAATCTTTACATCTGAAGGCAGACTAGCAAAAGAGTGTTTATTGCCTAACACCTTCGCTAAGAACATGGTTACTTTATCCCTGCTAAAAACTCAGCAGCGCGTGCTAAATCACGACTGCGTTTCATTTCAGGTAAGCTCTTCAAAAACGTTTGTCCGTATGGACGGTTCACTAAACGATTATCACAAATCACCATCACCCCCCGATCGCTGACATCTCGAATTAATCGACCCACGCCTTGTTTAAGGGCAATGACTGCTTGGGGCAATTGTATTTGTGCGAAAGCATCGCCGCCTTGCCGTCTGACATCTTCACATCTCGCTTGTAATAAAGGATCATCAGGGGATGCAAAAGGGAGCTTATCAATAATAACACACGTTAGTTTGTCTCCCCTTACATCGATACCTTCCCAAAAACTAGCCGTGGCCAGTAAAACAGCACTATCGGTTTCAACAAATTTATCGAGTAACACTCGCTTTGCCATTTGCCCCTGCACTAATAAAGGGTTATCGATAGCATTTGATAAAATTTCCGCGACTTGATGCATCACTCTATAACTAGTAAAAAGCATAAAACAGGCACCTTGACTAGCTTGAATTAATGGCTGAGCTAGTTGTGCTAAATGCTCTGCTCTGTTTTTATCATTCGCTTCAGGCAAATATCGAGGTACAATTAATTGTGATTGTTGTTGATAATCAAAAGGGCTTTCCAGCAACAATTGCTTAGCGCCTAATAAACCCAAATGTTGCGCAAAATGTTCAAACTTATTATCCACCGCCAAGGTTGCCGAAGTAAAAATCCAGCCAGCACCTGACTCTTTTACATAAGCACTAAATTTATCGGCGACACTGAGTGGCGTTAAATGTAGCACCACATGCCGTGGTGTGGTTTCATACCAAAAACTCATACCTGTTACATCAACATTGGCCATAACGTCGTATTGCGCCAACATATTTACCGCTCTATCAAAGCAATTATCAATGGCTTCATTACGTGAAACACATAATTTAATTACTTGATATAAAAAGTCTAAATCAATTTTTAATCGTTGAAATTTTTGCAAAAATTGTGGCTGATTATATTTTTCTCGCCAATTACCACGCTCAGGATCGTAATTAAAAAGCAAGCGGAACTCTTGACAGGTTTTCTGTAATTTTTCTGCTGCTAAGCCTAGTTGCTTAACGTCAGTAAGTTTACTGCGAAAAATTTGCAAAACATCGGCGCATAAATCAACAAGCTGTCGAGTAGAAAATGCTTCGCCAAAATAGTCACTGGCTATATCGCCAATTTGATGCGCTTCATCGAAAACCATGACCTGAGCTTTAGGAATCAATTCACCAAAACCGGTATCTTTTAACGCCATATCCGCAAAAAACAAATGGTGATTGACAACAATTAAGTCGGCATCAATTGCTTTTTGTCTCGCTCTGACCAAATAGCACGTTTCATAGTCAGGGCAATCTTTCGCTAAACAATTATCGAGCGTACTGGTAATAAAAGGAAAGACACCTGAGTCTTCAGTTACATTGACTAGCTCACCAATGTCACCACTTTGCGTGCTATTTGCCCAAGCTTTTACTTTCACTAAATCAGTTAGGGTATCAGCGTCTAATTGACCCCGAGTTTCTTGATATTGTGCTAAGCGGTATCGACACAAATAATTTGCCCGCCCTTTTAGTAAAGCTACTTGGACATTGCTTGCTAAAGCTTTTCTTACTAAAGGTATATCTTTATGAAAAAGTTGCTCTTGCAAGTTTTTAGTACCGGTGGATATGATAATTTTAGTGTTTAGTTCATCGCCACTAGAAGCAGAGTTAACACTAAGAAAAGCGGGAATTAAATAAGCAAAGGTTTTACCCGTACCTGTGCCTGCTTCAACAATAAGAGAAGACTGTTTTTCAATAGCATTAGCCACTTCAAGGGCCATATCAGTTTGCGCTTGACGTGGAGAAAAACCATCAATAGCTTTAGCTAAAGCGCCAGTTGTTGAAAATGCATGAGCAACAGTAGTCATTACGTGGTGTTTTATAGCGTGGCATAATTAGAGGAACTGAGATTATACTGTTTTAGCATTAAACATAAAGATCTAAATGCTTAATTGCACATTCTGACTTTTTTAGTTTTTCATCAGCATTCTCGGTATGGGATTTAGTTGTAGATATGACTTTGTCCGGCGTAAGAGCACTACTTGCTTGGTGTTTTTCCTGTTCGCTATTATTTTGCTTATCTTGCTCTGTAGCAGAGCTATCCTCATCAAAATAATAATCATGATTTTCAAGATGATCTAAATCTTCTTTTAATTTTCCTGAACCAGCTTCTTTCAATAAGGCTTTAACCTTCAAGCTAGTAGGCTTAATCGGCGTAGATACAACGCGCGCTAATTGAGTCGTAAAAATATCCATCATACCTCAACTTTGGTACTATTTATTTAAGAAAAGCCTAAGTCACTCATTGCTATAACTATTTATCGTCAAAATTTCGGAAAACTTTAATTCTTATATTATAATGATAGTTAGAGTAATAACCCTAGGTTTGCTCTATATAACAAATAGACATAAAAAACGGCTATTTATTCCTTGAAGCAGAATTAGTTTCGCAGTAGTCTAACTTCATAGTGTAATTTTACTTTAACTACACCTTAGTTTGGCAAATAAGAGCAACATATTATGAATTTCAACCTGAACAACCGACATCATCATCACCATTTGAATTAGCCCGTTCAGGTTCAGCTATAGTGAACTACGATGGGCTAAGGCCTTTTCGTGGAAATGTAGCTAAAGATAAACTAAGCAAACACATTTTAAACCCCCGAAAGAGCCATAAATCTTTCGGGGGTTTTTCGCATTTTAGCGAGATGAAAATTGTATATACATGCTGATGCACTCGAAAACACACAATTTTTGAATAGAATTAACATTTAATAGGACAGTAAAATGACAACATCAGAGCCACGTTTGCGAATAGCGATGCAAAAATCAGGACGCCTTAGTGAGGACACTCAAAAGTTACTCAAGGGTTGTGGGCTAAAACTTAATGTTAGCGACCGCCGCTTATTGGCTCATGTGAAAAATATGCCCATTGATATTATGAGAGTACGCAGTAGCGATATACCTGGCCTAGTAATGGACGGTGTTTGTGATCTAGGTATTGTTGGTGACAACACCCTTGAAGAAGAAGAATTATCACGTGCTCTTATTGGCAGCAACAACAGTTACATTAAAACTACGCCATTAAATTTTGGTGACTGTCGTTTTTCAATCGCCATGCCTGAAGAGTTTGAATACACAGGTTTACAGTGTTTAGATGGTTTACGTTTTGCGACAACCTACCCACAATTATTGAATCGTTTTGCTAAAGAAAACGGCATTAATGTTGAGTTTTGTTTATTAAAAGGCTCTGTTGAAGTTGCACCAAGAGTTGGATTAGCTGATGGCATTTGTGACTTAGTGTCGACCGGTGCCACCCTTGAAGCCAATGGTTTAAAAGAAGTAGCAGAAGTATTTCGCTCTAAAGCTTCGTTGATTCAACGCTCAGCAGCTTTAGGAGAGGAGAAGCAAGCAATTTTAGATACGTTACTTCCACGTATTAATGGTGTAATGAAAGCTAAAGAAAGTAAATATATTATGCTGCACGCACCCAAAGAGAAAATTAGTGAAGTAAGCGCTTTAATGCCAGGCAAAGAAACCCCTACAGTATTACCTCTTGCTGGTCGCGAGGACTTAGTAGCTGTTCATGTTGTGGCGACCGAAACCTTCTTTTGGGAAACCATGGAAGAATTAAAATCGCTAGGGTGTAATTCAATACTTGTGATGCCAATTGAGAAGATGATGGGCTAATCTGCGTCATTATTGAAGTATCAGCGACATTGTCTGCGTTGCTCGTCACCATCACTTAGTACACTAAGCTCAGGCGACTCACAACTTGATAACTTTGCTGACACTTCAATTATTTAGCAGATCTGAGAATTTAATATAGTAAGACTTGGAAAAAAAATGAATACTCAAATGATCAAGTGGCAGGAAATATCCGCACAACAAAAAGTTGATGCACTTGCACGACCAGCCATCGCCGATAATGCGCTACTTTCGACACAAGTGGCTAACATTTTGTCGCAAGTACAAAAGCAAGGGGATAAAGCGCTTTATGCACTAACGGAGCAATTTGATGGTATTGCGTTATCTCGCTTATCAGTAACTGCCGAGCAAGTAGCACTAGCCAAATTGGCGCTGTCAGATAAACGTTTAAAAGCGATTAATACTGCCTATGCGCAAATAAAGCGCTTTCATAGTGCTCAAAAAGCCCAAGACGTTTTTGTTGAAACTTGCCCGGGTGTTCGTTGTACCTTAAAAACAGAAGCCATTGAGAGTGTTGGTTTATATATCCCCGCGGGATCTGCGCCGCTACCCTCAACAGTATTAATGTTGGGCGTACCTGCTCAGCTTGCCGGTTGCCAACGTACCGTACTGGTTTGTCCGCCCGATAAAGATGGCAAACTAGCCAATGAAATATTAGTGGCCGCTGATCTTTGTCAAATCACTGAAATTTATACCATAGGTGGTGCCCAAGCCATTGCAGCACTTGCCTATGGTACCGAAAGCATTCCGGCCGTAAACAAAGTATTTGGCCCAGGTAATCGCTACGTTACAGAAGCGAAAAAACAACTTTCTCAACAAGTTGCGGGCTTTGCTATTGATATGCCTGCTGGCCCATCAGAAGTACTTGTTATTGCAGATGAAAAGGCTAATGCCGCCTTCATCGCTGCTGATTTATTATCACAGGCTGAGCATGGCAGTGATAGCCAAGTTATTTTATTAACAGATAGTGAATCATTAATTGCCAAGGTTGCCGATGAACTTAAAACACAGGTTGCGGTTTTATCAAGGCGAACTATTGCTGAGCAAGCGTTAAAACAATCTCGTTTGATTCTAACTAAAGATATGACGCAAGCAGTTGAAATATCTAATCTTTATGGTCCTGAGCATTTGATTATTCAAACCCTAGAGCCCCAATCATTATTAAAAGTATTACGCAATGCCGGCTCTATTTTTGTTGGTGCTTACACGCCAGAATCAGCGGGCGATTATGCTAGTGGCACTAATCATGTATTACCGACTTACGGTTACTCAAAGGTTATTTCAAGTTTATCGTTAGCTGATTTTTCACGTCGTTATACCGTACAAGAAATCACTAAGGAAGGCCTGAGCAATTTAGCTGAATGCATAATCGAATTAACCGATGCAGAAGGACTAGATGCACACCAAAGAGCCGTAACTATTCGTTTGGAAGACGAATGTATGGATGGTAACTAATGTCCAACTTAATTAACAAACTTGCTCGCGAAGAGTTAATTGATATGGTGCCGTATCAATCCGCGCGCCGATTATTTGCCAGTGGGAATACTGAACAGGCCAATAGTAAAATTTGGCTTAATGCCAATGAAGCCCCCGGCACTGGTCATTATCAAATCAGTAGTGAAAATATCAATCGCTACCCTGATTTCCAACCAGATAATTTACTCAATGCCTACAGCGATTACTCAGGTCTTAAGCGCTCACAAATATTGGCTACCCGCGGTGCTGATGAAGGCATAGAATTAATAATTCGTAGTTTCTGTAGAGCTTATCAAGACAGTATTCTCATCTGTCCGCCCACGTATGGCATGTATGCTATCAGCGCACAAAACCACGGTGCTGATATTGTTAAAGTTCCACTTCAAAACAACATTCTTGATCTTGATGGTTTAAGCCAGCAGGTAGGTAAAGTAAAAGTTGTTTTCCTTTGCTCTCCTGGTAATCCAACAGGCAATTTATTACCTAAAGCACAGCTGATTCAAGCGATTGAGTTGTTTAAAGATAACGCTATTGTTGTGGTCGACGAAGCCTATATTGAGTTTTCTCCTGCGCAAACTAGTACTGACTTATTGACAGAGTTCGACAATGTTATTGTACTAAGAACCTTGTCAAAAGCATTTGCACTTGCAGGATTAAGGTGCGGTTTTACCCTAGCGAGTGAAGAAATAATCACCTTATTGAGCAAAGTGATTGCCCCATACCCTATTTCAGCGCCTGTGGCAGAAATAGCGAGTACGGCGTTAACTTCACAATTATCGAAAATGACCCAATGCGTGCAAACCTGCAATGAAGTTAAAACTGAATTAGTCACTTGGCTAAGCACGCAAAATTGGTGTAGAGAAGTATTTGCAAGTAACGCCAACTTTGTACTATTTCGTTGTGTAAACAATAATGAAAAAACACGTATCTTTGATTTACTGGTCGCTAATAATATTTTGATTAGAGACCAGTCTACGCAAATGCAACTAGAAAACTGCCTACGAATCAGTATTGGTAGTCAACAAGAAGTAACACTATTAAAAGAAGTTTTATCATGAGCAACAACCAGCAAAAAATATTATTTATCGACAGAGATGGCACTTTAGTTGAAGAGCCAGCCATAGATAAGCAGCTTGATACGCTAGAAAAACTAGTGTTTGAGCCCAATGTAATTCCTGAATTATTAAAGTTGCAAGCAAAGGGATTTAAGCTTGTTATGGTCTCCAACCAAGATGGATTAGGTACTTCAAGTTTTCCACAAGCAGATTTTGACTTAGCTCATGATAAAATGATGGCTATATTTTCATCTCAAGGGGTAGTTTTTGAAGATGTTTTGTTATGCCCACATTTTGATGAAGATAACTGCAACTGCCGCAAACCAAAATTAGGCATGGTCAGCGAATACTTACAACAAGGCCGCGTTGATTTTACTAACTCTTATGTTATTGGTGATAGAGAAACCGATATGGGCTTAGCCGCTAATATGGGTATCGTCGGTATAAAATACGATAGTGAAACACTAAACTGGTTGCAAGTAAGCGAACAAATTCTTTGCGCCGAAGAAAATCCGCGTACCGCAAAAGTTACTAGAACCACAAAAGAAACAGATATTACCATCGAAGTAAATTTAGATAAACGAGGTGGTAGTAGTATTGACACTGGCTTAGGTTTCTTTGATCACATGCTAGATCAAATTGCCACCCATGGAGGCTTCAATTTGCAGTGCAGTGTTAGCGGTGACTACCATATTGATGAGCACCACAGTGTTGAAGATACCGCCTTAGCATTAGGCCAAGCCTTAAATCAAGCATTAGGCAATAAACGGGGCATCGGCAGATTTGGCTTTGTCTTACCTATGGATGAATGCAGAGCAGAATGTGCTATCGATTTATCTGGTCGCCCTTGGCTCGAATTTGACGCTAAATTTACCAGTGAAAACGTTGGTACTATGTCGACACAAATGGTGTCACATTTTTTCAGATCACTCGCTGATGCAATGCTGATCACTTTGCACTTATCAACGAGTAAAGGCAATTGTCATCATCAAGTAGAAAGCTTATTTAAAGTTTTTGGTCGCGCCTTAGGACAAGCGATTAAAGTTGATGGTGATGAACTACCCAGTTCGAAAGGTACACTGTAATGACCAGAGCAATGAGCACATCAGTAAACGTTATTGTTGATACTGGTTGCGCTAATTTATCTTCAGTAAAGTTTGCTATAGAGCGTCTGGGCTTTAAGGTAATCATTACCGATGATATAGAGCAAATTAAAGCTGCAGATAAAGTTATCTTTCCTGGTGTTGGCAATGCTAAGCATGCCATGGCAAACATTACAGCCAAGGGTTTAGTGTCAACATTGCAGAGTTTGACTCAACCTGTCCTAGGTTTTTGTTTAGGGATGCAGTTAATGACGCTCTCTTCAACAGAAGGCGCTAAAGAAAAAGACGTTAGCTGTTTAGGTGTGATTCCAACCACCGTTGAACCACTTAATGCCCAAAATAACCGCTTACCTCATATGGGTTGGAATACCCTCACTAAAGTCGCAGACCATCCTGTTTTAGACGGCATTAATATTAATGACTACTTCTACTTTGTTCATAGCTTTGCTGCCCCTATAAGTGAATATACGCTCGCAACATGCGAATATGGTAGTGAATTCTCCGCTATTATCGGCAAGGATAACTTTATCGGTTGCCAATTTCACCCTGAGCGTTCAGGCACATTAGGCAGTAAAATAATTGAGAATTTTTTAGCGCTCGACTTTAGTCAAGTTAAGCCGGAGTTAAACACATTATGATGATACCAGCGATAGATTTAATTGGCGGTGAAGTTGTGCGTCTATACCAAGGCGATTACAACCAAAAGACCAATTACCAATATACCGTACAAGAACGGCAACAAGCCTATGCTGCCTCAGGTGCAAAGGTAATGCATTTTGTTGATCTAGACGGTGCAAAAGATAGCACCAAAAGACAACTTTCTACCCTGAAAAACGTAGTTAATCACGACACTATGATCACTCAAGTTGGTGGTGGTATTCGATGTGAGGGCGATGTTAAGCAGTTGCTTGAATTAGGCGCAACCCGTGTCGTTATAGGTTCACTCGCCATTAAACAACCTGAATTGGTACTTGAGTGGCTAAAAATTTATGGCGGTGAAAAAATTGTTTTAGCCCTTGATATTAAAATCGATGAACATGGTAATAAAACCTTACCTACCCACGGTTGGATTGAAGATAGCGGGGTCAACCTAGAAGACTTACTCGATGCCTATATTACTGCTGGCATTAAACATATTTTATGCACCGATATATCAAAAGATGGCACATTAACTGGGTCTAACGTCGCTCTTTATACTGAACTCTGTTGTAAATATCCTAGTATTCAATGGCAAGCGTCTGGTGGCATTGGCTGTTTAGACGATATTAAAGCATTAATAGATTCCGGTGTTAGCGGTGTGATCTTAGGTCGTTCACTCTTAGAAGGTAAATTCACCCTAGAGGAGGCAATAGCATGTTGGCCAAGCCGTTAGTATTAGTTCCTTGTTCAGAGCGTGATGAGAAGGTAATTGTTCTCGAAATAATGGAGATTTTCCCATGTTAGCCCGCAGAATAATACCTTGTTTAGACGTGCGTGATGGCAAAGTCGTTAAAGGTGTACAATTTAGAAACCATGAAATTATCGGCGATATAGTCCCACTAGCGCAGAAATATGCTGAAGCGGGCGCTGATGAGCTAGTCTTTTATGATATCACTGCCAGCGCTGATGGTCGTGTGGTTGATAAAAGCTGGGTTAGCAGAATAGCAGAAGTTATTGATATCCCGTTTTGTGTTGCTGGCGGTATTAAAAGTGAAAACGATGCCAAAGACATACTGATGATGGGCGCAGACAAAATATCGATAAACTCCCCTGCACTTCGCGAACCTCAACTTATTTCAAGGCTTGCAGATTATTTTGGTCAACAATGCGTCGTAGTAGGCATTGATAGTTTTTACGATAAAGACACAGGCAAGTATCAAGTATATCAATTTACTGGTGATGAAAGTCGTACGCAAAAAACTAGCTGGACAACCTTTGACTGGATAGAAGAAGTCGTCAGCCTTGGCGCCGGTGAAATTGTCTTAAATTGTATGAATCAAGATGGTGTGCGACAAGGTTACGACATTGAACAATTGAAACAAGCACGTGCAGTGTGTAGCGTACCATTAATCGCTTCTGGCGGCGCTGGTGAAATGTCACATTTTAGCGACGTTTATCAACAAGCAGATGTAGACGGCGCATTAGCCGCCTCTGTTTTCCATAAAGGCATAATCAATATCTGTGAATTAAAGAAAAATCTTAGCAGCAACAACATTGAGGTAAGACCATGCTAGTAACAAAAGACAATATCAACAACTTAGCATGGCAGAAAATGGGCAACATGATCCCTGCTATTATTCAACACAGTGCAACAGGTGCCGTGTTGATGCAAGGGTATATGAGTCAAGAGTCTTTAGAGGCTACTTTAGATTCTGGCAAAGCAACATTTTTTAGCCGTTCTAAACAAGCATTATGGGTAAAAGGTGAAACTTCTGGTAATTTTTTACAAGTTGAACAGGTACTTAGTGATTGCGATCAAGATAGTTTATTAATTGCTTGTACCCCCTTAGGTCCAAGCTGCCATTTAGGTACAGAGTCTTGTTTTCCTGAACAAAAACTTACCCAGCAAAACTTTTTAAGCCAACTTGAAAAAGTGATTGCCAGTCGAAAAAATGATGCGCCTGAAGACAGTTATACCGCACACCTATTTTCTCGTGGTACCACAAAAATGGCACAAAAAGTTGGTGAAGAAGGCGTTGAAGTTGCACTCGCTGCTGTCGCTGAAACCAAAGACGACTTACTCGGTGAATGTGCAGACTTGTTCTACCATACCTTGGTGTTATTAGCCGATCAGAATATAGATTTAAATGAAGTTATGGCAGTACTCCAAAAGCGCCACAATAAGTAGTGTTTAGCAAAAGTTTAACAAATTCGTTAAACTTTGATAAAAAAATGTATCCTTGTTATAACTAATAAAGATACATTTTTTGGTGTTGTTTTTGAATAATGTTAATTTATTTTCTTACCGCTTATTTTTCTTCCTACTGATAACCTCCGTTAGTAGTGCAATTTCTCACGCCAGTTCAACTGATGTCCTTATTTATATTAGAGACGATGTTTTTGAAGATTATCAAAGTTTTATTGGTAATAGAGATGTCTTAACCATAAAAAACTTCTCCGGTAAAACCATTCGCAGAGATGTTGTAGATATGATTATTGCTCAACAAGCGCTACAACTAGGCGGGTTTACTTCTGAGTTTAGTTACGTCCCCGGAAAAGTTAATTTTAGAAATACTAAAATGTTACAAAATGGCGATTTATTGATTAGCTTTGATTCATATTGGAAAAGTGATGCACAAGCGCTAGCAGATAAAATCTACATTTCAGATGCTGTAATTAGAAATGGTGAATATGTTGCTGGCATTTATACTAGCCCATATAATCAAAAAACATTGCAAGTGAGAGAATTAGACGACCTAAAGGATTTAACCGCTATTTCAACGCCTCTATGGCGAACGGATTGGCAAACCTTACACTCACTACCACTAAAAGAGTTAATTACAGAAAATTCATGGCTTTCAATGGCACGAATGGTAAACCTACAGTGGGTGGATTTTATGCTAATGCCATTTAATTCGACTCCAGATAAAAGCTTTACTATGGAGAAAATTCATCTGGTTCCGGTCAATAATGTGGCGATAGTATTAAAAGATTCACGCCATTTTGTCATTAGTAAAATACATCCTCAAGGCAAATCCGCTTTCATTGCTATAAACAAAGGCTTACAAATATTAAGAGAGCACGGTGCTATCACCAAGGCCTACACCCAAGCGGGATTCTTTATTGACCCTGATCAATATAACATTTTGAATAAATAATCATAATATCCTCATTTAAGTAATTTCATTGATACCTTAAAAGTTTACACCTATAATATGCGCGCATTAGGATACTTCTCGCTAAGGAATAGCTATGTTTAAACACACTGCCATAAAAAAATACGGAAAAAAATTACTTCCTGTCATGCAGAAACGCTACGGTGAACAGCGTCATTACAGTGCAAGCCAAATTCGCGCCACAGTCTATCAATGTAACTTCAAGCCCAGCTTCTTACCGCTTGGTTATTTGCTATTTTTAGATCCACAATTACTGCCTACTTTAATGAAAAAAGAATTCCCTAGTATTTGTATTCAAGATTATAAGAAAGAAATGCGTGACTATTTAGATGAACGTAAATATCATGGTTACTTACAATCCTTAGCCGTATAGACAGCAAATGCAAAGTAAGACCACATGGCAAGCAAAGCACTTTAATGAGTTTACCCTTGAGCAACTTTATGAGGCGTTAAAGTTACGCATTGATGTATTTGTGGTAGAGCAAACTTGTTATTACCCTGATCTTGATAGTAAACCAAACCAGCTCGATAGACATGATGAAACTATACATTTATTAGGTTATCAAGATAATGAATTAGTTACTTATTTGCGCATTTTAGCCCAAGGGCAAAGTTATGATGATTATATCAGCATTGGCAGAGTAGCTATCGCAGAGCAAGCAAGAGGGACAGGCTTAGGCCATGAACTAATGACACAAGCATTAGCACTATGTGAGAAGCACTTCCCAAACCAAAGCATTAAAATATCAGCACAAGAGTATTTAATTGATTTTTATCATAAACATGGCTTTGAGCAGGTATCAGCCATGTATCTTGAAGATGACATACCTCATGTGGCCATGATTAAAAACGTTTAGCTCATGAAAAAAAAGCGAATATTTTCAATCGCTAAGACTAGCAAAACAATAAATGTTGTAATCATTCCTGAAACTCTAGGTATAGAAGTCCCCATAGATTTTGATAGGCCGACAGCATGTAACAACCGCCCTAACAATAAAACACTTCCCAAGATATGAAGCCATAAGGCATCAGCGCCGCTTAATTCATAACTAGCGAGAAGAATTAGCGCTAAAGGCATATACTCAGAAAAATTGCCGTGCACACGTACTGCCTTAGTTAGCAAACGTTCGCCACCATCACCAAGACCTACTTTGAGCTTAAATCGTAATCTTATAACGTTAAAAGAAAGGCTTAGGAACAATAAGGCGAGTAAACTAGCATATAGTGCAGTGATTGTTAAAGTCATAAATATATATCCAAATTATTATTGGCTAGCAGCCTAAAACAAAAAACTCGCCGAAGCGAGTTTTATTTATCTTAAGTGTTATAACCTTAATAATTAGATTGTTTTACGCTAACCTGTCACTTAATAAAGCATTAACGACTTCAACTGTTTGCGTACCATCAACAGTTAAGTATTGACAGTTACCTAAGCTCGCTTCACGTTGATAAAAATCAACCAGAGGTTTAGTTTGTTCATGGTAAATAGCAAGACGTTTGCGCACTGTCGCTTCTTCATCATCTGGGCGAATGGACAAATCATCACCAGTGACATCATCTTTACCCTCAGCTTTTGGCGGGTTGTACACTAAGTGATATACACGACCAGAGCCTGAATGAACACGACGGCCAGCCATACGTTCAACAATTACTTCATCTGGTACATCAAATTCAAGTACATGGTCTACACTAACACCATTTTCTTTCATAGCATCAGCTTGAGGAATAGTGCGAGGGAAGCCATCAAGCAAGAAACCCGCTTTACAATCATCTTCAGTAATTCGCTCTTTTACTAAACCAATAATTAGTTCATCTGAAACCAATTGACCTGCATCCATTACCGCTTTGGCCTTTTGACCTAATTCAGTACCCGCTTTAATAGCAGCGCGTAACATATCGCCAGTTGATATTTGTGGAATACCAAATTTAGCCATTAAGAACTGTGCCTGTGTGCCTTTGCCCGCACCAGGAGCACCAAGAAGTACAATACGCATATAAACTAACCTTTAAATGATGGTTTAAAATAATAAAAATAATTACGTTAAAATAACAAAAGCAGACTATCTAACATTTTGATCACATTAATGTAATAATTCTTTAGCATTATATTTATCGCGGCAGACACTATACAAGCATGCCTATACGCAAACAAGCATAGCATACAAAAAAGGGGCATTCATTTATAGTGAATCGCCCCTTTTTTCGACTAAAGTCTAACTCAATATTACTTTGTCAGGCTTAGCATGAGTTTATTTAGACGACCAACAAAACTTGCTGGGTCTTTTAAACTTCCACGTTCGGCTAGCATAGCTTGCTCGAATAAAACCTCAACCCACTGATTAAACTTGTCATCATCTTGTTCATCAGCAACATGCTTAACTAAATCATGTTCACCGTTGATTTCAAAGATTGGTAATGACTCTGGTACTTCTTGACCAACTGAAGCCATTAACTTAGCCATTTGACTACTCATGTCATTGTCATCAGCAACAATACAGGCAGGAGAGTCAGTTAGACGTTGTGATAACTTCACATCTTTAACTTTATCTTTAAGGGCCTCTTTAATACGAACCACAACAGAATCAAATTCTTTTTCTAATTTCTCTTGTGCTTCTTTAGTCTCAGCATCATCCATGTCACCTAGATCTAAGCCACCACGAGTAACCGATTGAAGTTGTTTACCATCAAACTCATTTAAATGGCTAACTAACCATTCATCAATACGATCTGACATTAATAACACTTCAATGCCTTTTTTACGGAACACTTCTAGGTGAGGACTGTTTTTAGCGGCTTCAAAGCTATCAGCAACGACATAGTAAACTTTGTCCTGACCTTCTTTCATTCGCTCAATATAACTGGCAAGAGAAACGTTCTGTATCGCGTTATCTTCATTGGTAGAAGCAAAGCGCAATAAACCAGCAACTTGCTCTTTATTCGCCATATCTTCAGCAGGGCCTTCTTTTAATACTTGGCCAAACTCATCCCAAAAGCCTTGGTATTTTTCAGCATCTTTTTTGCCTAACTTATCAAGCATTTTCAAAACACGCTTAGTACAACCTTTACGAATAGCTTGAGTTACCTTGTTATCTTGTAAAATTTCACGAGAAACATTTAATGGCAAATCATTTGAGTCAAGTAAACCTTTAACAAAACGCAGGTAGGTTGGCATGAATTGTTCAGCATCATCCATAATAAATACACGCTGAACATAAAGTTTTAAACCGTGTTGTTTTTCACGATTATACATATCAAAAGGTGCTTTTGATGGTACATACAACAGTGAAGTATATTCAGTTTTACCTTCTACTTTATTATGTTCCCACAATAACGGATCACCAAAATCATGAGATACATGCTTATAAAATTCTTTATACTCATCTTCGCTAATGTCTGCTTTCTCACGCGTCCATAACGCAGTGGCTTTATTGATAGCTTCCCATTTAGCTGGTTCAACATCACGTGCCTCAACTGCAGGTGTTGTTACATTACCTTCATCGTCTTTCTCTTCAGCCACAGCTTCAACTGCGGGCACTTCAGGAGTTAACATTTCAACAGAGACTGAGATGTGATCAGAATACTTAGTTACGATAGACTTTAAGCGCCAGTCATCAGCAAATTCGTTTTCATCTTCTTTTAAATGAAGAATAATATCAGTACCGCGAGAAGTTTTTTCAATGTCAGCGGTAGTGAAATCACCTTCACCAGCACTTACCCACTCAACACCTTGTGAAGTGTCATCACCAGCACGGCGAGTGCGAACAGTTACTTTATCTGCCACAATAAAAGCTGAATAAAAACCAACACCAAATTGGCCAATTAACTGTGAGTCTGACGCTTGATCGCCAGAAAGTTGCGAGAAGAACTCAGCTGTTCCTGACTTAGCAATAGTACCTAAGTGTTCAATAACTTCGTCAAGGTTCATACCAATACCATTATCAGAAATAGTAACAGTGTTATTTTCTTTATCACAACTTACCCGAACTCTTAATTCACCATCGCCTTCATACAAGTCTGCATTTGATAACGCTTTAAAGCGTAGTTTGTCTGAGGCATCTGCGGCATTAGACACTAATTCACGTAAAAATATCTCTTTGTTAGAATAAAGAGAATGGATCATTAGTTGAAGTATTTTGGCGTTATCTGATGCAAACGCATGTTTTTGTGGTGTATTTTCGACAGTCATATAAAGTGAACCTATAATGTTTTCTTAATTTGTTAAATAACCCCACTACTTAACGTGACTTAGTTAGGGTTAATTCGCTGTTACTTTATCTGAGGATAGATTATTTTTTTTCAAGGGAAGAGGAAAGAAAGTTTCGAGTTAATCTTGCTGATGAGTGAAAATAAAGTAATGTTCTGCTTAAAAGCTATTGAGCTCCCTCTGCAAGCAGCCTTATTTCACTTTACAGAACATAGCTTTTTCGGCCTGATAGCGCATGAGATAAGGTATTACCATCAACATATTCTAGTTCACCACCTACGGGTACACCATGGGCTATTCTAGAAATATTGACCTGATATTGTTGCGCTAACTCCGCAATAAAATGTGCGGTTGCTTCACCTTCAACCGTTGGGTTAGTTGCTAGAATCACTTCCTCAAATTGTCCACTGGCAAAATGTTGTTCTAATATATCTAAACCTAAATCATCGGGGCCTATGCCATCAATAGGTGATAAATGGCCCATTAAGACAAAATACTTACCGGTAAACTCTCCCGTTTGCTCTAACGCAATAACATCGCCTGGACTTTCTACAATACATAAACTGGTGGCAACTTTACGTTTTGGGCTTTGACAGATTTCGCACAGCATTTCTTCGGTGAAATTACGACATGACTGACAATGACCAATTTCTGTCATGGCACTAGACAATGCAGTTGCCAGTTTACTACCACCACGACGATTACGCTCTAATAGATGAAACGCCATACGTTGAGCCGATTTCGCCCCAACACCGGGTAAACATTTTAACGAATCAATCAACTCTTGTACTAATGGACTAAATTTCATAAAAATCAACTTCAATTAAGGTGTTAGCTGAAAATAAACAACTACTCTGGACTTGAGACTGGGTAAATCACTTGATCTTTATAGCCAGTGCTAATAGCCATAAAACCAGACAATAACTGATCTAATGCTTTATCGCCAGTATCACTAATTAATGGTCTGCTGTTTAAGGCTGTAAGTTTTGCCTTAGTTGCTATGATACTGATGTTTTCTTTTCCGCCGGGCTGTTCCAATATAAAGCGAATTATTTTAGGACTTAATTGCTGATTACCACGACCAAAAATATGCCCTTGACCGCCAATAAGCGTAATAACTAAATGAACATTTTGTTGCTCTTGTTGTGAGTTTAGTACTTGTTGCCAAAGTTGCGCTTCACTTACATCACTGGCAAGCAAACCTTCACCTTGAACAATATCGACACCCAGTAACGTATTATTCAGCCCTAATTCTGCCATTAAAAAAGCGGTGGTTGAGCCAGAGCCAATAATAAATAAATCATCATGGTATTCTCGCATTTTATCCACTATATCTTCGGCAATATCTTGTAGCACTAGCTCATCAGATTCTTTACCGCCGGATTTTACTGTTTGTACATAGCGTAATTCACTTGGTATTTGCATTTCGCCAAATCGTTTGGCTTTAACGATACCTTGGCGAAACAATGACTCATCAATATCCATAACATCACCTTGGGTCAAGGTTACCAACTGTTTTGTCACCATCATTTCAACAATACGGCCAGCTGCTGTCGGGGTAATAGCATAAACACCAGAATGTATTTTACAACCTGCAGGAACCCCTAAAACAGGTACTAATGCAGTTGCATTTTCTTCGGAAAAATCTGCTACTGCAGTTGCTATATTACGAGCGGTGCCATCGCCACCAGCAAATAAAATAATATCTACCTGCTGTTTTAATAGCGCATTTACCGCCAATTCAGTATCGCTTGCTTGAGTTTGTTCAGAGTGTGTTTCAAAGCTAAGTTCAACACCAAATCCTAATTCCTGAGCACATTGTTCACCCATAGCGCCATTTACCGTATAAATTATTATGTCCTCTTTATAGGGTAATAAAACTTCAAGCGCGGTTTTTGCACGCATATTCGCTTTCGGAACTGCGCCTAACGCCAGCGCATGTTTAGCCAAATTATCGCTGCCCTTTAAAGCCACACTGCCACCAAGACCTGCAACCGGGTTTATAACTAAGCCTAATTTAAACATGCACTTCTTCTTTATTAGTAAAATGCGCAAGGGTTAAAGGCAATGGGGTATGATAAAACTTAGCTAATGCCGCTATAAATTGATTAGCTCGTTCTGGAAAGCCTTGTTGCACAAAAACGTTAACTTGCTCGAGCACTTTTTCTTTAAACCCTTTTGTATCTGATTGAAAGCCGTTTAAGTTATCCGATGACACATGAAATTTTTTATTGGCGGCAACGTTAAATGCCCATTCAATTGCTTGAGGAATAACTTCAACTTGTTCAAAGCTTTGCTGCTGTTGTTCGTTTCTACCGTCAGGCTCATACCAATAGCCGAAATCTTCTAAAAGGCGTCTAGCTTGTCCTGCTTGGCACCAATGAGAAATTTCATGAAAGGCACTGGCATAAAAACCGCGGGCAAAAATAATTTGATGATAATTACAATTGTCACTTGCAGGTAGATATATTGGCTCATCCCCTCCCTTAACCAAGCAAGTATTGTATTGCTGGAAAAAAGTAGCATGAAATATTTCAATCAAATCTTGATATTGATGACGCATATACAAAAGGAAAGTGTAAATTTGCGCCATTGTAAACAATTTTGTTATCGCAGGCTATGAAGCAAGCAGTATATTCTCACAAGTAAAAATATCAATTTAGCGTTTGTTAACTGCACCTTTAATAACAAAATATCCTAATAACCCGGAAATTAAAGAGCCAACAACGATACCCAGTCTATCTTGAAACAAAGGAGAATTGGCACTTTGCTCAAAGGCGAGCGAACCAATGAATAAACTCATGGTGAAACCGACACCACACAGCAGCGAGATACCATAGAGCAGAGTCCAATTTACGTTTTCAGGTAGTTTAGCGAAGCCTAACTTAATAGCAACAAAGCAAAAACCAAATACGCCTATCTGCTTGCCTATAAATAAGCCTAAAATTATGCCCATAGGTACGGGCGATAACACTTGCTCTATACCAACATCAGTAAAACTAATACCCGCATTTGCAAAAGCAAAAATAGGTAAAACAATGAAAGCAACACTTGCATGTAAGTTATGCTCTAATGACTTTAAGGGTGACGGTTCATCCACTTTACCAAGCGTTTTATTTCCGTACATAGGAATAAAGAAGGCCAAAATAACACCCGCTAATGTCGCATGTACACCAGACTTTAATACCGCAATCCATAAAATAACGCCAATAAAAATATAAGGCGATGTACTGGTAATATTTCGTCTATTTAAGAGAAATAGTATCGATAGCATGCTCGCAGCCACAACAAGAGACAATATAGACAGTTGCTCGGTATAAAATAGCGCAATAATGATTATTGCCCCTAAATCATCAAAGATAGCTAAGGAGGTTAAAAATACTTTTAATTGCAGCGGTACTTTTGAGCCGATGATGGCTAAAATTCCAAGGGCAAAGGCGATATCTGTCGCTGTTGGTATAGCCCAACCACTAATTGCATTGGGGTTGTCGTAATTTAATGCAGCATAAATGGCTGCAGGCATTATCATACCACCAACAGCCGCTATTGCCGGTAAAGTCACTTGCCCTGGTTTTGACAAGTCTCCTTCAATGAATTCCCGTTTCAGCTCAAGGCCAACGAGAAAAAAGAATAACGCCATTAAACCATCATTTATCCATAACAGCAGTGGTTTAGCTATTTCAAAATCACCAACAGCAATAACGACGGGGACATCAAGCAGTAAATCATACCAACTAGCCCAGGGCGAATTGGCAAAAAACATCGCTAGTATCGCAGTAAACATCAAAATTATGCCACTAGCTGATTCTTTCTTTAAGAAATTTTCAATGGAAGAAATAGCCATTCCTATTATTGTCCTTTTTTGGTTTCAATCAAACGTAAACGAGTGACATAATATGTCAAGATGATAAATTAAGGCAACGAATCAATTGCAATAAAATGTAACTAAAGAGTAAATATTAATAATTCGATAAAAATTCGGATAATTGACCATTTGGCGAAATAAATACAAAAATTGATGATGAATACTAGCCTAAACAAACTATTTAAGTGTAGTATCAATATCAATTAAGATGTAAAGAATTTAGGTAGAAAATGAAAAAGCTCGATACAATTGATCTTCGTATTTTAACAATATTATATAATGATGCTGATATTACCAATAAGGAACTGGCTGCTAAAATAGGAATTGCTCCTTCAACCTGTTTAGAGCGAGTAAAGCGACTTAAACAAAGTGACGTCATTAAAGGTGCGTTTATTGACGTTAATTTAAATACTATTGGCGGCAATATAGAAGCCATCGCAGCTATTCGTTTACAACCTTACTCAGAACATATTGTAAATAAATTTCGTGATGATTTACTTTTATACCCTGAAATTTTAAACCTTTACCATATGGGTGGCAGTTACGATTATTATATTCATATGTCGGTGCAAGACAGTGAACACTTACGCCAATTTGTTTTTAAAAATATTACCTCTCGTGAGGAGGTCACCACTGTCGAAACATCCCTTGTTTTTGAGCACAGTCGCAGCGGTGTATTACCTAACTTTCAATAGATTCACAATATTGCGTATGTTAACTAACATGTACTACTGTTAATTCCTTCGTTTTGATTGATGACTTTTTACAGAAGCAGTGTTTTGTGACTGCTTTCTACTTGTCTGAGACTTATTGCTTCTAACTGGCGCCTTGTTTTGTTTACTCACACTTTTGTTATAGCTTTTCACAGCTGCCTTGCTTTGTTTACTCGCACTTTTGTTATAGTTTCGCGCTATCTGTTTTTGAGACTTTACACTTCTATGAAGCTGTTTTTCTGAGCGTACTTCATTTTGTTTAAACTTAGTTGAATTGTTTCTTTTATAAGTTGCCTTAGCTGGTTTATTTTTAACTAAAGTATTTTTAGCAATCCGTTTATTGGTCACCGCTTTATGTGCTGAAACTTGTTTGATACTCTGATGACGATTGTAAACTTTTTTACTCTCTTTTAGCTTTCTTTGTGTCAAATTAGCAGAATGAAGCTGCTTACTCGTCTTGTGCACTTTTACCCGGTTACTATGGTATTTACGACTAACATGCTTATTTCGGTATGCCACACCTTTTCTATGTTTAGGCTCATGAGACCAACGTTTAGCATAGCCACCACTAGATATTGCACGGCGTGGTCGTTGCTGATAAGAGCGATAATGCGAGCGGTGAGGGTTAACTACTAATACATGGCGGTTATGCCAATGAAAGGCACTGAAAAAATAATTAAAAGAAATGTGAATGCCTGAGTGCCAATAAAAAGGACTATAGTGATTAACATAAACACTATGATGTGGAGTCCAATAAACAGGTGGGTAGGAAGACCAATGCCATGAACCATATACACGTCTTGTATCATAGTAAGGTACATAAACTATTTCTTTTTCTATCGGCGCTATAACAATATTATCTTCGTCATGGCTTACTTCCATGTTCTCCATTTTTTCTAGATTACCTGCCAACTCCGCTTGTTTCCTCAATGCTTGAATGCTTTCCAATAATCTCGCTTCATCTTGTAAAAAGGCATCACCCAGTTGTTGAGTCCAACTTAAATCTTCACTTAATCTGCCTAACACACGTTCAAAAGCAAGTAATGCCTTTACACTAGCGTCCCAGTCAAAATCCTCTGCATTTTTAACAAGCTCTTCTGCGCTTTTGCCCTCATTTTTCTTTAGCCAGCGGTGCGCTTCAACAACTTCAATAGGATACGTAGACGCAATTAAAATGTGCGTCAGTAGGCTATCAGGGTATAAGGCAATTGGGGCAAGCATTTGCGCAAGCTCCGCGCCACTAAACTCTTGTTGCTCTATCTCAGTTTTTTGCATTGCAGAAACCGAAAAAACAGCTAGAGAACAAAAAATAAAGCTAAGTAAAAATATAATGTTTTTCATGACAGTGATCCTTATTACTATTCATTATCAACAAGGATAACAAAAGTAAACTGAACATTAGCTGAATAAGTAATATTGAGGTTAAGCAGCAAAAACAAGCATAAAATGGGCTCCACCAAGCTTATCTGAACGATTAATGGCGAGTGTTCCTTGATAGCTACTAACCAGATCATTGACGATGGCTAAGCCTATACCATGGCCTGCTTCGTAGGTATCTGCTCGACCACCTCTAGATAAAATATTTGCTTGTTGTGATTCGTCTATACCTTTGCCATCATCAGCTATGGTAATTTTAAGCGTTTTATTTTCCACAACGACTTGCACCAACACTTGATCACTTGCAGCCTTGCTGGCGTTATCTAAAATATTACCAATAATTTCCAATAAATCTGCTTCATCCCCTTTGAAGATCGCCTGAGCATCAATCTCTCGTAGAAATGTTAGTTGTTTGTCCTGATAAATTTTTTCTAAGGTGCAAATAAGTTTATCTACCACCTGCTTTACATTAACTCCCAAATGCCACGAAGATTGCCCTGCACTTTGTGCTCGCTTTAATTGATGTTCAATTATTTGATTGATTAAGTTTAACTGTTCATTAGCACCGGTTGAGATTTCAGGCTGACTTTGAATAATAGCAAGGGGGTTTTTAAGGCTATGGGCTAAATCGGATAATGCATTTCGGTATCGTTTACGCTGGCTTTCTTCCGTTACTAGTAGAGTATTCAATTGCTTAGTAACTTGCTGAAGTTCTGCAGGATACTCTGCATCTAGTGCATTTTGCTCCCCTTTTTCAATCAGCGCCAATTCATGGGTTAGCACAGATAAAGGCTTTAAGGTCCATAAAAGCCAAACAATTTGTACACAAATAAATACTGCCATTAACAACAATAACCATGTCCAGAGTTTCTGTCTGAAATCATTTAATGCAGCCAAAAGTGCGTGTTGATCTTTTATCAAGTGTAATGTTATTGGAAATGCTTGCCCATTATCTGAAAAACTTGCACTAAAACTGTAAAGTAAATGCTGACTACCTGCTAAGTTGATTGAGGTCAATAACGTTTGACCTACCTTGGGTGTCGGCAACCTATCTGGCAAAGTTAAGGTAAGTAATGACTGTGATTGCCACAAGGCTTGTACCGCTTCATTCGCCGCTATAGTTTCGATATTATTTAATGGCGATATGAGTGCATACAAACCTGATTGGCTGATATTAAATTGATTTTCTAATAACACATCAGGCATAAGCAAGGTATTATCTTCAACTTCTGCAACAGTAAATATTGAGTAACTGTAAGCTTTGAGTTCATTTTTCATGGCAATAGTTAGCTGTTGTTCAAACGCATTTGTTAGCGTAAAGCCGATAATTGGTAACATCACTACCGTCATGATTAAGGTGCTCAACAACAACCTTACTTTGAGTGAATTAAACTGCCAAAAACCTGTCATTGTTGCCTTATCCATTAGGCGTTCATTCGCCTTAACTTATAACCATGACCGCGGAGTGTTTCAATGAAGTTATACTCACCATTAGGATCAAGTTTTTTTCTTAATCGCCTAATAAACACTTCAATTACATTAGAGTCGAGATCAAAGTCTTGATCATAAATATGTTCAGTTAATACCGCCTTAGAAGATACTTCATCTAAGTGCAACAACATATATTCAAGTAATTTGTATTCTGAGCTACTGAGTTTGATCGATTGTTGATTGACTTCTACTTGCAAACTTTTTGTATTAATAACTAACGGGCCATTTTTTATTAAAGGACTAGCTTGACCGGCAGCACGTCTAATTAAAGCATTCAAACGAGCCAGCAGCTCTTCAGCTTGAAAAGGTTTAGTTAAATAATCATCTGCACCGGCATCTAGGCCAGCTACCTTATCCTGCCAACTATCCCTTGCGGTTAACACTAATATAGGAAAATCGATACTTTGCTCACGCAGTTGCTGAATAACGCTAATACCATCAAGTTTTGGCAAGCCAACATCTATAATAGCAGCATCATATGGATACTCTTGTCCTTGGAATAGCCCTACTTCACCATCGCTAGCAACATCTACTAAATAATTAGCGGTAATTAAATGGTTTTTTAAATTAGTTTGTAAAGCTAAATCATCTTCAATTAATAAAATACGCATGCTTAATTACCACCACTCACACTACCTGATTTAGCATCAACATAAACAGAAACAATATGACCGCTTTTTTTAATTAATTTTACCCGATAACCTGATTTTTGTTTTTTCACTTTAAGAACTTTCCCACCATAGCGGCCTTGTGCGATTTGTGCTGCTTGCTTACTACTTTGCACTCGCAACTGCTGCTTAGCATGCTGATTAACTTTCACCGAGTATTTAGCAGGGGCGATACTAGCATGAACACTAGCCCCAAAGGTCAACGTGATAGCAAAAATAACAAGCAAAGGTAGCGCAAATTTCATTATGGTTCCTGATGAAATAGAAAAGGAAAAGTGTATTGCTATAGCTTATTTAAAATCATAAGTCTTAGCAACTGAATATAAGCTGAACGTTCTCTAGACGACAAATTTAAAAATATTTAATGTTCAGCTTGCATTCATCTTTGCTGCGCTTTAATAGCGATAACAACTAAGCCAGTAAGGAAATATCATGCTTAAAATAAATAATACTATCAGTTCATTTTTAACAGACACTAAAACCACATTACTACTAGCAACGATAGCGAGTTGGGCGTTTATGTCTCAGTCTACTGCTAATGAAGTTAATGAAAAGTACTATTCAATTTCACAGGGACAATTTAGTCAAAAACTTAATGATGAAAAACGAAAAGAAACTATCATCGCTAATAAACTAACTACAACGCCAGATCAATTAACTGGTAAAGCAAGTTCAAAAACTAGGTCTACCCTTATACATGAACAACAAAGTAACTCTGACAATGCTCTAAAAAGTGCTACATACTCAAGTAAAATCCAAAGAGATGTTACACAGGACTATTCGGCCGATTTTGCAATTTATAGTGCGTCCACTTTTGTTCAGGATGACTTTGATGATGATGGCTTTTTTCAAACTTTTAGTGTGGCATTTGACGCCGATATTTATAGCTATACCCCGAATCAATTTGGCGAAGTTTATGCCTTACTATATGTCAGTAAAAACGGCGGTCCATGGACTCATTACTTTACCACTGATGATTTTATTATCGAATCTGATTCAGACTTGGATGAATATGAAGTCATTACCACTTTTTTATCGGGTTACGCTACAGACCATTACGATGTTTTAATAGATTTGTATCAAGTCGGCTATAGCGATATTGTTGCCAGTTTTAGTTCAGATGATAGTAATGCTTTGTACGCTCTACCAATAGAAAGTGCAGATTACGATGAACCTTACATTGAAATTGTTGAAACTCACGGTGGTGGTATAGCTTGGTTAATACTGTGCTTGTTTAGCGTTTTTTTTCTTCGTATGAACACATATCAAGTTGACTAATGTTATATCTGAAAATAAAAAACCACAAAACTAACTGTTTTGTGGTTTTTTTTGTTTAAGCTTTTCATCTTATAAAACGATGAAAAGCTTCAAAACGGAACGGATATTTAGCCTTTCAAATCATTGAAAAACTTTTTCACATCATCGAAGAAACCTGTCTCTTTCGGGCTATGCGTTTTACTGCTTTTACCCATTTTCTCTTCTAATTGACGTAATAAATCGGCTTGATCACCTGATAGGTTTATTGGTGTTTCAAGAACCACTTTACACATTAAATCACCGGTAGATGAACTACGCACTGACTTAACGCCTTTACCACGTAAACGGAACATTTTGCCTGTTTGTGTTTCTTTAGGTATTTTAAGCTTAACTTTACCACCTAATGTTGGCACTTCAATTTCACCACCTAAAGCGGCTGTAACAAAACTAATTGGTACTTCACAGTATAAGTGATTTTCATCACGAACAAATACCTTGTGATCTCTTACATTTACTTGTACGTATAAGTCCCCTGCTGGTGCGCCATGCTCTCCGGCTTCACCCTCACCTGATAAACGAATTCTGTCACCCGTATCAACACCTGGTGGAATTTTCACAGACAAGGTTTTGGTTTTTTCAACACGACCTTGACCACGACAAGAAGTACAAGGGTCCGAAATAACTTTGCCTTTACCACTACACGTTGGGCAAGTTTGCTGTACTGCGAATAAACCTTGACGCATTTGCACTTGGCCATGACCATGACAAGTACTACAGGTTTTAGCTGATGTGCCCTTTTTAGCGCCAGAGCCATCACAAGGATCACAACTGACAAATGTTGGTACTTTAATTTCTAGGCTTTTACCCTTAACCGCATCTTCAAGATTCAGCTCTACGTTGTAACGTAAATCTGACCCACGCTGCGCACGTGATTGACGACCACCGCGGCCACGACCACCACCAAAAATATCACCAAAAATATCACCAAAAGCATCGCCAAAGTCACCTTGACCACCACCAAAACCACCACCGCCGTGACCACCTTGTTCAAAAGCAGCGTGGCCGTATTGATCATAAGCAGCACGTTTTTGATCATCCTTTAAAACCTCGTAAGATTCTTTAATTTCTTTAAAGGTCTCTTCTTTAGCTTTATCACCTTGAGTACGATCAGGATGATATTTCATCGCCAATTTTTTATAAGCCTTTTTAATTTCTTTCTCTTCAGCGCTTTTTGAAACACCAAGCACTTCATAATAATCACGTTTTGACATAAATTTATTCTTTACTTCAAGTTGAATGATATTGATTTGCTTAATTTCTCTGTTGAAAAAGAAGTTAAGAAACTACGAAAATCAGAACCAAAAATTAAACATTTTACACACAAAAAGCGCCGATTAACGACGCTTTTTAAAAAGACTAACTCTCTTTAATCTATATTGTTGAAGCTAGTTCGCTCTAGGGCAAGGAGAACGCGCGGAGCCTAGTTTACTAGGTGAGCACGTTCAACAATGCCATTGAGCTAAATAGCAAAAACAATGTGATTAAAGTTACTTATCGTCCTTAACTTCTTCAAACTCAGCGTCTACTACATCATCTGCAGGGGCATCACCACCATCTGCTTCAGGTGCAGCACCTTCTGGTGCGCCTTGAGCTTGCGATTTCGCTTGAGCAATTTCCATTAACTTAGCTGATGCTTCCATTAACGCTTGAGATTTTGCATCAATCGCTTCTTTATCATCACCTTTAACCGCTTCTTCAAGCTCAGTTAATGCCGCTTCAATTTTTTCTTTGTCTTCCGCAGGTAACTCTTCACCAGCTTCTTCAACTTGCTTGCGAGTAGCGTGAACCATTCCGTCAGCTTGGTTACGAGCAGTAACTAACTCTTCAAACTTAGCATCAGCATCTGCATTAGCTTCTGCGTCATTTACCATTTGCTCTACTTCTTCATCAGATAAACCTGAAGACGCTTTAATGGTGATTTTTTGCTCTTTACCGGTATTTTTATCTTTAGCCGTTACATGCAAAATACCATCAGCATCAATATCGAAAGTTACTTCGATTTGTGGCGTACCACGTGGTGCAGCATCAATACCTTCAAGGTTAAACTGGCCTAAAGACTTGTTAGCCGCAGCTTGCTTTCGCTCACCTTGACAGACATGTACTGTAACTGCAGCTTGGTTATCGTCAGCGGTAGAGAAAGTTTGAGACTGTTTTGTCGGGATAGTTGTGTTTTTGTCGATAACTTTCGTCATCACACCGCCCATCGTTTCAATACCTAATGATAATGGCGTAACATCAAGAAGAAGTACGTCTGTAACATCACCAGAAAGAACACCTGCTTGTACCGCCGCGCCAGACGCTACTGCTTCATCAGGGTTAACATCTTTACGAGGCTCTTTGCCGAAGAAATCAGTTACCGCTTTTTGTACCATTGGCATACGCGTTTGACCACCAACTAAGATAACGTCATCAACGTCACTTGTTGATAAATCAGCATCTTTAAGCGCCGTTTTAAGTGGCTCTAATGTTGCTTTAACCATATCTTCAACTAAAGATTCTAACTTAGCACGAGTCACTTTAATGTTCATGTGCTTAGGACCTGATGCATCAGCAGTGATGTAAGGTAAGTTAACATCTGTTTGTTGAGCAGAAGAAAGTTCACATTTTGCTTTTTCAGCCGCTTCTTTCAAACGTTGCATGGCAAGCGGATCTGCTGTTAAATCCATACCTTGGTCTTTTTTAAATTCAGCAACAAGATAGTTGATTAAACGGTTATCGAAATCTTCACCACCTAAGTGAGTGTCACCATTAGTCGCTAATACTTCAAAAGTGTGTTCTCCGTCCACTTCATCAATTTCAATAATTGAAATATCGAAAGTACCGCCACCTAAATCATAAACGGCAACAACTTTATCTCCTTCTTGCTTGTCCATACCGTAAGCAAGTGCTGCAGCCGTAGGCTCATTGATAATACGCTTTACATCAAGACCCGCAATACGACCAGCATCTTTAGTTGCTTGACGTTGTGAGTCGTTGAAATAAGCAGGCACTGTAATAACGGCTTCTGAAACCGTTTCACCTAAGTAATCTTCTGCCGTTTTTTTCATTTTCTTCAAAACTTCTGCAGAAACTTGTGGTGGCGCAACATTGTTGTCTTTTGCTTTAACCCAAGCATCACCGTTGTCAGCTTTGACAATACCAAAAGGCATTATTTTAATATCGCGTTGCACTTCTTTGTCTTCAAAACGACGACCAATTAAACGTTTAATAGCGAATAGAGTATTGGTTGGGTTAGTTACTGATTGACGCTTAGCAGGTTGACCTACTAACGTTTCGCCTTCTTCTGTGTAAGCAATGATTGAAGGGGTTGTACGATCACCTTCAGCGTTTTCAATTACACGTACACTGTCGCCGTCTAAAACAGCTACACATGAGTTAGTTGTTCCTAGGTCAATACCGATTATTTTGCCCATGATGGGAGCTCCTATTCATTGGTTTTTACTATACCCTGTAGCTTTATGTTTAGCTGAGGCTTGAGTAAAAAGTTAAATCTAATTTGTTGTTGAAATAGTAAGTGGGGTCGGCAATCTGCTTTTCAACTATGGAGAAGAAAAAAATGTAAAAAAAAGTACATTTATTACTAAATTCATCTTCAAAGCGATAAAAAACAAAAAATCCGCTAACTTTCGTTAACGGATTTGTAGTCTTACTACTTTATAAAATGAGTTAGGCTGATGTATCTACCGTTGGTGCTGCTTTTGAAACCATAACCATGGCAGGGCGTATTAAACGGCCATTCAATTCATAACCTTTTTGCATTACCGCTATCACAGTATTTGGTGCAACCCCTGGTACTTCTTGCATAGACATAGCTTGATGAAATTCAGGATTAAAAGGTTGATCTTGTGGATCTACCGCTTTTACGCCAAATTTCTCAACGCCTGATAAGAAGCTCTGTAATGTTAGTTCGACACCTTCACCTAATACCTTTTGTGCTTCATCTTCTTTATCGATATTAGCAATGGCGCGTTCTAGATTATCAACAACAGGCAATAATTCTGCTGCAAATTTTTCCAAGGCAAATTTACGTGCTTTTTCTACATCTTGAGCAGCGCGGCGGCGAACGTTATCTACTTCGGCTTTAGCACGAATAACTGAATCTTTTTGATCATTAACGGTTGCTTTTACGGCAGCTAACGCTAATTCTAATTCATTTATACGTTCTTGCTCAGCACTCACAGCTTCATGCGCATGCTGCTCTTCAACCTGTGCTTCTGCTTCTTTAACTATGTCATCTACTAACTGTTCTGCTGTTGCATCAGTGCCTTGCTGATCTTCAGGCTTTGTTGACTCTGTTGTCATGAAAAACTCCACTTAAATCTAGATAAACTTTACTATTGTTGCTAATTATGGGGTCGCACTTGAATGATTCAAGCTTTAGTCGCAATAAATTAAAACTATTTTATCAAATGCAAACTTTACAAGCCATGCAAATAGGAGGAAAATTCCCTCAAAGAGATTAAAGCGACCAAATAATTGTTATGACTCAACCATATAAAACAATCGGACTTATTGGAAAGCCTAACCATCGAGGTGCTACTGCCACGATCACTGCATTGCACAATTATCTAACTGAAAACAACTATCAGGTTTTAGTTGAAAGTTGTGTTGCTGCCTCAATTGACATCAATGACATTTCCATATGTTCGCTAACCGATATTGGCGATCAGGCCGACTTAGCTATTGTTGTTGGTGGTGATGGCTATATGCTTGGCGCTGCACGTGTACTAGCTTGTTTTGATATTGGGGTTATTGGTGTAAACCGAGGTAATTTGGGCTTTTTAACTGACTTGTCGCCAAATGAAATTATTGAGCCGTTGGCTAAAATATTAGCCGGTGAATCACGTTCAGAGCAACGTTTTATCATTGATGCGGAAGTCTATCGTCATGGAAAACTTAAGAGCTCAAACAGCGCAGTAAATGAAGCAGTGCTTCATGCTGGCAAAGTAGCGAGTATGATTGAATTTGAAGTCTACATTGATAACAGCTTTATGTTCAGCCAACGTTCTGATGGCTTAATTATTTCAACCCCTACAGGCTCTACAGCCTATTCTATGTCTGCAGGCGGTCCAATTTTAACACCAAATTTAAACGCTTTATCACTTGTACCCATGTTTCCGCACACTTTAACGAGTCGCCCAATTGTCGTTGATGGCGATAGTGAAATAAAACTAATCTTAGCAAATGAAAACCAAGAGAGTTTACAGATTAGTTGTGATGGTCACGTAATATTAGCGGTAATGCCTGGCGATGAAGTAATTATCAAAAAGAGCCCATATACCATTCGTCTTGTACACCCCTTAGATCACGATTACTTTAATGTATTACGTAGCAAGTTGAGCTGGGGTAATAAACTCTATTAACATCAGGTTTTAACCTTACTCAGTTTAACTTTTGTAATATACCAAGCACTATATTTCATAAATAGCTTGCAAACACAACATTTACTGTATAAATTTACACCTAAGTATTTATACAGTAGATTGGGTATTCGCATTATGCTTTTACAATTAAACATCCAAAATTTTGCCATTGTTAAATCTCTCGACATAGATTGGCAGTCTGGCATGACCACAATCACCGGTGAAACGGGTGCCGGTAAATCTATTGCAATAGATGCGCTAGGTTTGTGTTTAGGCGATAGAGCAACAACGAATGTTGTTCGACCAAATTGTAAAAAAGCGGAGCTGGCAGCCACTTTTGAAACAAAAGATAATTTGAGTGCTCAACATTGGCTAAGTCATCATGATCTTGCCTTAGACGGTGACTCTGAGTGTATTTTACGTAGAGTGATATCTAGTGAAGGTCGCTCTAAAGCCTATATCAATGGCAGCCAAGTTCCCTTAGTACAGCTAAAAGAAATTGGTCAATTACTCATCAATATTCACGGCCAACATGACCATCAACTCATTGTAAAGTCCAGTCAACAATGCAAATTAGTTGATGAGTATGCAGATCACCTAACCTTACTTGAGTCAGTGAGACATTATGCTAAGCAATGGCATAAACTCAGTAAAGAATATGGCTTATTACAAGAAAGTAAATTACAGCGTGAAGCTCAGCAACAACTGATTCAATATCAAGTAAATGAATTGGATGAGTTTTCCCCGCAGCAAGGTGAATTCGAAACGTTAGAAGCTGATTATAAACGTCATTCCAATGCACAAGACCTACTCGATACCACCTTACAATCGTTACAAACCCTTGCAGAAGATGAAAACTTCAATGTACTTGACTCGCTTAGGCAATGTAGTGAAAACATAGCATCACTCGCCTCAATAGATAATAGGCTTGTTAATATCTCTGACATTCTATGCAGCAATGTTATCCAGCTAGAAGACGCCAGTACTGATTTAAAGCACTATTACCAGCAGCTTGAACTTGACCCGCAAGCATACGCTATGATTGAAGATCGATACTCCACTACATTACAACTTGCAAAGAAACATAATCTGTCACCAGAGAAACTGGCAGGTTTTCATCAAGAGCTAAAGCAAGAGTTAACTGATATACAACATGACGGCTCACGAATAGATACCATTATTGAAGAGTTAGCTAAAACTGAGCAGTTTTATCATGAGGCAGCAACTGCACTGTCTGAATCAAGATGCGAGGCAGCTAAATCACTTAGCGAACTAATCAGCAAAAGCATGCAAGAGCTTAACATGCCCGATGGGCAATTCTTCATCGCCATTGAACATTTATCTGAAAAGGAACTAAATGAAGGTAGCAATAAAAAGTTAATGTTCTCAGCCAATGGTTTAGATAAAATTGACTTTCAAGTAAGTATCAATCCAGGGCAAGCACTTGAGGCAATGAATAAAGTAGCTTCTGGTGGGGAATTGTCACGGATTAGTTTAGCTATGCAAGTTATTCTCGCAGATAAAGTAGTTACGCCGACCTTGATCTTCGATGAGGTTGATGTAGGTATTAGTGGCCCAACTGCTGCAATGGTTGGTAGCAAGCTACAACAACTGGCCAATAAAACTCAAGTAATATGTGTCACTCATTTACCTCAGGTTGCCTGTAAAGGCCATCAACAGCTGTTTGTTAGTAAATTAACTGATGGAGAACACACAGAAACAAAAGTTACGGAACTTAGTAAGAAAAATCGCGTCCAAGAGATAGCTCGTTTACTTGCAGGCGATAAGATTTCACAGCACAGCTTAGCTAACGCAGAAGAATTGTTAGCAAGCTAATTTTCTTTCATACAAACTTTTTTGAAAAATAGCTTTGTAACTATAGCTTCGCTTAGTTATTATCCCTGCTCACACTTTAAGTGTTATTTTTAGTTATACTCTATTGTAAAAAAGGAAAGTAAAATTTCATGTTATTTCGCACCTCTATAATTGCCGTAGCGCTTTCACTCTCTGCTTGTTCAAGCTGGGTGTATCGAATTGATATTCCACAAGGAAATTACCTTGAGCAGAAAAACATAAACAAAATTCAAATAGGCATGACTAAAGAACAAGTAAAATTTGTACTTGGTAGTCCGGTGTTAATTGATGCTTTTGATAAAGATACTTGGAATTATGTTTACCGCTTCAAATCAGGACGCAGCGAAAAATTAAATATGCAAAAAAGCTTTTCGATAAAGTTTGTCGAAGATAAATTAGTTTCTGCTGAAGGTGATTTTGAATTATCGGAAAACTTTAATGTACCTTTCAATGCGCCAGTGCCAAGCAGTACGAGTTCTGAAGCAAAAAGTGAATAAATAGAATTAACGTTTGAGTAGAATGCATTAGGCTAATTAGTAATTAACCTAATGCATAAAGATATACTAAAACTTAGTGGTATCGGTAAATAAGCCTACTTTTAAATCTTTAGCTGCATAGATTTCACGACCATCTACACTCACACTGCCATCAGCTAAGCCCATATACAATTTACGTTTGATAACGCGCTTAAAATCAATTCTAAAAGATACTTTTTTTGCTGTTGGCAAGATTTGACCGGTAAATTTAACTTCACCTACACCTAGCGCGCGTCCTCTGCCTGGACCACCGGTCCATGCTAAGAAAAAACCCACTAACTGCCACATAGCATCAAGGCCCAAACATCCTGGCATTACAGGGTCGCCTTTGAAATGACAATCAAAGAACCATAAATCAGGGGTAATATCTAATTCAGCTTCAATAAAGCCCTTACCATGCGCTCCACCTTCTTCAGTGATAGTAAGTATTCGGTCCATCATTAGCATATTATCAGAAGGTAGTTGGGAGTTTCCTTCACCGAACATTTCGCCAGTACCCGCTTTAATCAAATCAGCTTTGCTGTATGAACTTTGTTGTGCCATTGCCATAAGTTTTTTGCCTATATTTATTTTCATAGTAATTTATTGGTCGCTACTTTAGCGAACACTTGTACACTAAACAACTCCGAACAGTTAAAAATTTCATTTTTAATCGTAGTAATTTAATTATGGCTAATTTTATCACTAAGATTTTAGCTTAATCATCGTTATTTACTCTGATTTAACTAACTTCTCATATTGCAAAAATAATCGGTCGGAGTAACATAGCACTAATACGTAGTACGCTTAAAATTCATCGAGAATTAAATGGACGATTCGGTTAAAAAGAAGAAAAAGGCAATGACTAATGCCGAAAAGCAAAAACGTTACCGAGAAAGACAAAAAGAACGTGGCAAACAAGAAATGCGCGGGTATTTGTCACCCGAAGCAAAGGTTTGTTACCAGTTAATTTCAGAACAAACCAATTGGTCTGATAGTATTATTTTAAGCAATGCAGTACGCTTAACTTATGCCGCCTATAAGAATGGTCAGATAGGGCTCCTTAATAGTTGGCTAAAAAATAACGAATTATAAAAGGCAAATTCCGTTGATAAAAATATTGTTAGTTGATGATCATGAACTCGTCCGTACTGGTGTCAGTAAAATATTGAATGAAGTTAAAGGTTTTAAAGTTATTGATGAATGTGAAACGGGTGAAGAAGCCATTAAATTTTGCCGTCAAACCGAGCCTGACGTCATTCTTATGGATATGGACATGCCGGGTATGGGGGGCTTAGAAGCCACTAAAAAAATACTTCGTTTTTCCCCCGAAGCTAAAGTCATTATGCTGACAGTGCATACAGAAGACCCCTTCCCGACGAAAGTAATGCAAATAGGTGCTGCGGGCTACTTAACCAAAGGTGCTGGCCCAAATGAAATGGTAAATGCTATTAGAGCGGTTAATAGCGGCCAACGTTACTTACCCGCTGCAATTGCACAGCAAATGGCATTAAGCCAATTTAAGTCAGCAGAAGAAAACCCTTTTAGTGAGTTGTCAGACAGAGAATTGCAAATAATGCTAATGATAACGCGTGGTGACAAAGTTCCTGATATTTCAGAACATTTACACCTAAGCACTAAAACGATTAACAGTTATCGTTACCGCATGTTTGACAAACTCGGTATTGGCAACGATGTAGAGCTGACACATCTGGCGATCCGTCACGGTATGATCAACACAGAAAAACTATAGTTTTGTCAGCTAGCGATATTACAGCCCAAGTGGCCACCTTTGATAGTGAAGCCTTTATAAACTCCGTTACCGAACAAGCCGGTGTTTACCGCATGTACAACGGTGAGCAAACAGTTATTTATGTTGGTAAAGCAAAACAACTGAAAAAGCGATTAGCGAGCTATTTTCGTAAAGATGTCGGCTCGGTTAAAACTCAAGCACTTGTTAAACAAATTTGCGCAATTGATGTCACCGTAACCCATACCGAAGGGGAAGCGTTGATTCTTGAAAATAATTACATAAAAAAATATCAGCCTAAATACAACATCTTATTAAGGGATGATAAATCATACCCCTATCTTTTAATTACCGATCATAAGCATCCTAAGCTAGGTCTTCATCGCGGTGGAAAACGTGTCAAGGGCAATTACTTCGGTCCATACCCAACTGTAGGTGCTGTTTGGGAAAGTTTGCGTTTGATGCAAAAGATTTTTCCCATAAGACAATGTGAAGATAGTTATTATAGAGCCCGTTCACGCCCTTGTTTACAACATCAACTAGGTCGTTGCTTAGCCCCATGCGTTGACAAAGTATCAGCCCGCGAATACCAACAGCAAGTAGATTTAGCTAAACTTTTTTTAAAAGGCAAAAGCTCTATGGTGATTGAGCAGTTGGTCGCCAAAATGGAATCAGCAAGTAAAGAGTTACAGTTCGAGCAAGCGGCTAAATTTCGAGATCAAATTGCAACGCTTCGTAAAGTTCAACAACAACAGTTTGTGAGTGGTATCGCTGCTGAGATGGACGTCATTGGAATACACCGTTTAAAGTCACAAACATGCATACATCTGCTCTGTATACGCGACCATAAAATACTTGGCAGTAAGAGCTACTTCCCTGTGGTGCCAAATGAAACGAATGACGATGACATTATTCAAGCATTCATAGGACAGCACTATTTAGGTAATGAACTAGGTAATGGTCAAAATGAAGGCAACATTCCCAAAGAAATTGTCGCTCCCTATGATTTTGAGCAAGTTAAAGAGTTGGCTGCACTTTTATCAAAGCAAGCAGAACATGAAGTTAAAATATCAACGAAAAGTCGTTCTGAGCGACGTCAATATTTAAAGTTAGCGGCAACTAATGCTCAAACGGCACTTATTACTCGCAATAGCCACAAAGAGTCTATGCAAGCACGGTTTGTCGCTTTAAACGAAGTATTTGAGCTAACTAATGGCATCGGCCGTATAGAGTGCTTTGATATTAGTCATACCATGGGACAGCAAACTATTGCCTCCAACGTAGTATTCACGCAAGCAGGGCCGCTAAAATCTGATTACCGTCGTTACAATGTCTATGGTATTACTCCAGGTGATGATTATGCTGCGATGGCTTTTGCTTTAAATAAACGCTATGGAAAATTAAAAGCGAGTGATATTGAAGAATCAAGTACGTTAAGCGATGCTCAAAAAAAGTTGCCCGACATTGTATTTATTGATGGCGGTAAAGGCCAGCTTGCAAAAGCAGAAGAGTTTTTCGCCCAATTAAGTTTAAAACAGGGCCTTGATAAAATCCCATTACTTGTTGGCGTTGCTAAGGGTGAGTCCCGTAAACCTGGCTTGGAAACACTCATTCTAGCCGGCTCACATCAATTAATATCATTACCCGCGACTTCTCCTGCCCTGCATTTAGTGCAGCATATTCGAGATGAATCCCATCGATTTGCCATTGCTGGTCATCGGGCAAAAAGGCAAAAAGCCAGTAAAAAATCCATACTTGAATCTATCGAAGGTGTTGGTGCTAAAAAACGACAAGTACTGTTAAGTCATTTAGGTGGTATTCAAGAAGTCAAAAATGCTGACATCACTGAATTAGAAAAAGTCCCTGGTATTAGTAAAGTGCTGGCACAAAACATTTATGATGCGTTACATAATAAGTAACTATATCTCGCTTGTGAACCTGTGTAGAATGATGTGAAAATATTTATGTTAAGCCTAAGACTAAAATAAAAATATGTGGACATTACCTAATCAAATCACTTTATTTCGGATCATATTGATCCCCGTTTTCCTAATTGTTTTCTATTTACCACTATCTTGGAGCCATTTTGGTGCTTTTGTAATTTTTTGGACTGCTTCTGTTAGTGACGCTTTAGACGGTTATCTGGCAAGAAAATTAAATCAATCTTCAGCATTTGGTGCTTTTATAGACCCTGTGGCAGATAAATTGATGGTGGTCGCTGCTTTAGTGATGATTGTACAAGATTATCAATCGTGGTTAGTGGCAATTCCAGCCATTATAATGATTGCCCGTGAAATATTTATCAGCGCACTTCGGGAGTTCATGTCATCTCGAGGTAAACGAGACATTATTGCGGTTTCTGAAATGGGGAAATATAAAACCGCAGCGCAAATGTTAGGCATTATGGGCTTGATTTGGCGTCCTGACTATGACATTCCCCTGATTTTGTTCTATTTGCCTCATGAAGTAATCAACTATGCAGCATATGGATTTTATTTTATTGCTACTGTTTTAACGGTTTCAACATTATTAAGTTACTTCAAAGCGGCATGGCCTGAGTTAAAAGGATAAAAATAACAGCAAATCAGCTGCTTTTTGAGCAGTCGATATAAAAAAAGAATTTATTAGTTGACTGTAAATTTATTCGATGTAGAATGCGGTTCCGTTGACAAGGAGTCAACAAATGAAGCGGCTGTAGCTCAGCTGGTAGAGCATCACGTTGCCAACGTGAATGTCACGAGTTCGAGTC
>CAJXWZ010000017.1 GCA_913062815.1 uncultured Colwellia sp.
CCAGAGCCAGAGCCAGAGCCAGAGCCAGAGCCAGAGCCAGAGCCAGAGCCAGAGCCAGAGCCAGAGCCAGAGCCAGAAATTGAACGAAATGAAGTAAGTGAGCCTTCGAAAGAAGCTAAGCTTGGCCTTTTTGCTCGTTTAAAACAGGGCTTAAGTAAAACACGTCAGAATTTAGGTGGTGGTCTATTTGATTTGTTTCGCGGAAAACAAATAGATGATGACTTGTTTGAAGAATTAGAGACCCATTTACTATTGGCTGATGTTGGTGTTGAAACTACCATGCAAATTATCGAGTCATTAACCCAAAGTGCTAACCGTAAACAATTAAAAGATGCTGAAGCCTTATATGAGCTGTTAAAGATAGAGCTTAAAAAAATTATTGAGCCAGCCTGCCAGCCGCTAAAAATACCTGATGCCGACGGACCTTTTGTAATGCTAATGGTGGGTGTTAACGGTGTTGGAAAAACCACTACTATAGGTAAATTAGCTAAACAATTTCAAGCGCAGGGTAAGTCAGTAATGCTAGCGGCAGGGGATACTTTTAGAGCTGCGGCCGTAGAACAACTTCAAGTATGGGGTGAGCGGAATGATATCCCTGTCATTGCACAGCAAACAGGCGCAGATAGTGCTTCTGTTATTTTTGATGCCATTAGTGCAGCCAAAGCGCGTAAAGTCGATATTATTATTGCGGATACTGCCGGGCGATTACAAAATAAAGCGCACTTAATGGAAGAGCTGAAAAAAGTTGTGCGAGTGATGAAAAAACTTGATGTTAATGCACCTCATGAAGTGATGCTTACCCTTGATGCAGGTACAGGGCAAAATGCGTTAAGTCAGACCAAGTTATTCGATGAAGCGGTAGGCTTAACAGGCTTGACCTTGACCAAGTTAGACGGCACGGCCAAAGGTGGCGTGGTCTTTGCGGTGGCAAATAAATACAATATTCCAATACGTTATTTAGGTGTTGGTGAAGGTATTGATGATCTCAGACCCTTTATCAGTGATGATTTTATTGATGCTTTGTTCACTAAAGAATAGGGTCTGTTGATCTTTCATATTTAAACGAATCCGAAGGACAGCGTTTATTAGTCATGTCTACTGCGCTATCGCTCACTAACGTAACGCTACATGGATGTAGCTTATTAGACAATGCAGGAGCAATTGTCTTGAATGACTACGAAACATAAGCTCTGTCTTGTTTAACAGGCTAATAAACTGCTACAAAAATAATCAGTAAAGTTCAATAGACCCTGATACACTAAAAAAATAGATCTTTTAAAAACAATAACTATGATCAGCTTTAACCACGTTAATAAAACTTACCCAGGCGGGTTTCTTGCCTTAAAACAAGTTAACTTCAGTCTCGAAGCGGGTGAAATGGCTTTTTTAACAGGGCATTCAGGCGCTGGTAAAAGTACCTTGTTGAAGTTGATTTCTATGATGGAAAAGCCAAGCTCTGGCAGTATCTTAGTTAACAATACCGAGCTTGCTAGCATTGCCTATAAACAAATTCCTTATGTTCGTCGTGGTATAGGCATGATTTTTCAAAGCCATAACCTGCTTAAAGACAGAACTATTTTTGATAATGTGGCGTTGCCCCTTATTATTGAAGGAGTGAGTCATAAAGAAATCAAAAAACGGGTTGAAACTGCATTAGAAAAAGTACATTTAAGTGCTAAGCTAAAGTGCTTTCCTCATATGCTGTCGGGTGGGGAACAACAACGTGTTGGTATAGCTCGAGCTATTGTCAATAAGCCGCCTATTCTACTCGCCGATGAACCTACCGGTAATTTAGATCCTAAATTGTCTCTTGATATCATTAGCCTTTTTGAAGAATTCAATGCCGCAGGTGTTACTGTGTTAATCGCTACTCATGATCTTGGCTTAATCGCTCGGATGAAGTATCGCACCTTAACATTGAAAGAAGGCACTATGATTAATGATGGTATTGTAGAGGGCCTGCAAGCTCAAGGAATGACTAATGAGTAGCAATTTGCATTCTAGTGGTTTAAGTCAACGTGACACGTTAATTAGGCGGTTACTGACTTTGCCCATTCGACACTTGCAACAAGCCGTAGGAAGCTTAGGCGACTTATGGCGTACACCGTTTACTTCAGTGATGACAACATTTGTATTAGGTATCAGTTTAGCACTACCAGCAACCTTGCATTTGTTTGTAAAGAATGCTCAACAAGTAAGTGAACAATGGGACAGTGCCTCTCAAATTACCTTGTTTTTAAAACTATCGACCAGTGAAAAAAGTGCGCAAAACTTGGTTAAGCGTATCAAGCTTTATGCAGAGGTTAATGAGGTTCACTATATTTCAGCAGAACAAGCCTTGAATGAATTTAAAATATTATCAGGCTTTGGCCAGTCCCTAGCATATTTAGATAAAAATCCGCTACCCGCAACTATTTTGGTAACACCAACCCAGCGCTCAAGCCAAGCGAGTGCCGCTAATGAGTTACTCGCAAAACTTAAACAAGAGCGGGAAGTTGAGCAAGGTAAGCTTGATTTGGAGTGGCTGACCCGCCTAGAGGCTATGGCCCAGCTAATTGAAGATATTGTACTTGGTGTTGCGCTATTACTATGTATGTCTGTGGTACTAATTGTTGGTAACACTATTCGTTTAGCTATTTTAAATCAAAAAGATGCCATTGCTATTATGAAGTTGGTGGGAGCCACGGACAGTTTTATTCAAAGGCCATTTTTGTACAGTGGTTTTTGGTATGGAATTTTTGGCGGTCTACTCTCTTGGCTTGCCGTGAGTTTGTTGGCTCAATACTTAACCGGGGCAATTAGTAATTTAACGGATTTATATCAAAGTAATTTCCAGCTGCAAGGCTTAGCGTTTAATGAAGCACTGTTATTAATCGCATTTGCAGTGATATTAGGCTTAATGGGCAGTTATATCTCGGTTCGCAAGCATATTCGTGCAATAGAGCCGAATGCAGACTGATCATTTTTTGTATGCTATCTCTTTGTTAGTAAAAAAGAAAAACTCTCGATAACATTCTTTAACAAATCTTTCATTAAATAATTGAAAGATCATCTTGTTTTGCCCTATCTATTAAGCTAATGTTTGTCTTCGCTCATCAGTAGCACATAGCGAGTAAACTTGGTCTGTGCTATGCTATAGAGTCGAAAAACAAGTAAAATTTTCCAAAATAGAGGTTCCCCAATATGAGAAACACAATGCAGCTGAGCGTACCAAATAGTGGCAGTATTGAATCGTACATGCAATCAGCCTATAGCATCCCTATGCTTACCGCTGAAGAAGAACATGATCTTGCGACTCGCCTCTATGAAGAAAATGACTTACAAGCAGCACAAAAACTGATTATGTCTCACCTACGCTTTGTCATTCATGTTGCCAAAGGTTATTCAGGTTATGGCTTAGCACAAGCTGACTTAGTGCAAGAAGGTAACGTTGGTTTAATGAAGGCCGTTAAGCGTTTTAACCCAGAAGTAGGGGTACGTTTGGTTTCATTTGCAGTACATTGGATTAAAGCTGAAATTCACGAATATGTATTGAAGAACTGGCGTATTGTTAAAGTTGCCACCACGAAAGCGCAACGTAAATTATTTTTTAACCTGCGCAAAAACAAAAAGCGTTTAGGTTGGTTTAGTAATGATGAAGTAAACACGGTAGCAGAAACATTGGGTGTAAGTACCAAAGATGTTTTGGAAATGGAAAATCGAATGAGTAGCCATGATCAAGCATTTGAGCTTTCATCTGACGATGATGATAGCGCTAGTGCCGGTAACTTTTCTCCTGCTTTATATCTTGAAGATAAACAATCTGACTTAGCGGTAGAAGTAGAAAATGCTAACTGGGAAAGTCATGCTAATACGCGTTTATCAACAGCATTGGTTGCACTAGATGAGCGTAGCCAAGATATTATAAAGACGCGTTGGTTAACTGAAGATAAATCAACGTTGCAAGATTTGGCCAACAAATATCAAATTTCAGCAGAACGTGTGCGTCAATTAGAGAAGAATGCGTTAAACAAGTTGAAAAACACTATGGTTTTATAAGCCTAGCTTGTAAAAATTATAGTAACTACTAAAACCGGCCCAGGCCGGTTTTTTGCTTTTTGACGCTAAGCGAATATACTTTCTTAGATAAGATTTTAAATACCTTTGGGTATATTCGTATAATGAAGTTTTCTTACAGCGTTGTTACTCCATTAGTGTTCATAACCATACTACTTCATAGTAGTATGGCTCTTGCGGTAAAAATTACGGTACTGACAGAAAACTTTGCGCCATTCCAAATAGTAACACCCACCTCAATTGAAGGTTTATCTACCGAAATAATTAGTGCAACATTAAAAGAATCAGAATTGAAATACACAATAGAGGCTTACCCTTGGTCACTATCGTATAATAGAGCAAAAGAACAAGTAAATACTTGTATCTATTCTATTGCTCGTAGTCCGCAACGTGAAATGTTATTCCAATGGATTGGTCATATTACTACCGACAAGATATCGCTCTATTCCTTGGCTACTAATAATATAATAATTACTAGTTTAGAGGATGCTAAACAATATAAAACAGCGGTGATTAAGGATGATGTCGTGCATCAATATTTTCTATCAGAAGGCTTTATTGAAAATGAGAATTTGTATGCTTTAAGTAATTACGACATGTTGTTAGAGTTTTTAGAAGCACCTAGTCGTCAAATTGACTTTATTGTGACAAATGAATACATAATAAAGAATATGTCTAAAAGTCAGGGAGCTATAGCTAAGTACACAGAAGCACTAACCTTAAACGGGGTGTCGCTAAGTTTATATTTTGCCTGTAGTTTAAAAACAGACAGTAAAGTGATCAATAAGTTATATCAAGCGATGAAAACCCTTGAAAGCAAGGGCGTTTTCAATGAAATAAGAAAGCAATGGCAGGCGAAATGAAGGCCTAGAAAGCTTACTTTGCTAATTGTTGCTGACAACATTGATCGCCATAATAATTATTGCTGTAATTACATTCAATTGTTGTTTTAGTCATGTCTTTTTTACTAAAGATAGCTTTAACATTGTCGATGATAGTTTGCATATTGGTGCACCTGATTGGTTAGAAGTAACACCATATTGCTCGCATAATATCGATTGGTAAATGTAATAAAATCGATAAGATAATTCTATTTTGTTAAACCACACTTTGCTCGGAGTTGCTCAGTAAAAATAGTTTGCAGGATGGTTAACTCCTTGGTTCTAACATAGTTCGGCCTAATGATAAGGGCAATGGTTCGATGAGGACCTGGTTCATTTAAATGGATAGCGCGTAACTCTGATTCATTATAGGTTAATTGATCTAAAGCCATTTGGGGTACGAGTGTAGTACCAAGTTTGCCGGCCACCATTTGAATGAGTGTATGTAAGCTAGCAGAGTCAAAATCTGAATCTTGCTTTTTATTTTGTAATTGACATGCCGCTAGCGCATGTTCTTTTAGGCAGTGGCCATCTTTTAATAGCATAAGTTTGTCTATTGCTAGTTCTTCACTGGTGATTTCTTGCGTTTTACTGGGTAATTCATCTTTGTGACATACCCAATAAAAATCTTCTTGCCAAAAGTCAAAACTCATTAAGCCTTCAATAGGATAAGGCAGCGCCAGTATGGCAGCATCAATATCTCCTGCTCTAACCATATCAATAAGCACATGTGATTGTTCTTCAATAATTTTTAATTTGAAATCAGGGAACTGCTTTCTCACTTCAGGCAATACCTTAGGTAAAAGGTAGGGGCCAATAGTCGGAATTACCCCTAAAGTCATCGGACTGGAAAAAGCCTTGTTATTGGATTGTGATATTTGTACTAGTTCGTCTATTTCTAGCTTCACTTTTCTAGCTTTATCAAGGATTAATTGGCCATGGTTGGTTATCAACACTTGTTTGTTATTACGCTCAAAAATAGTGACACCTAGCTGCTTTTCAAGTTCACTAATGGCCGTGCTGAGCGCTGATTGCGATACGTTGGATGCCTCAGCTGCTTTTTTAAAGTGCAAAGTTTGTTCAACCGCTAAAGCATAATGTAATTGTTTTAATGAAATCATATGGCTAGTAATCGTATAGTTTTATCATAGTTCACTATTTTAGAATATAAACATCAGTTTTATCAAATTTATTAATTAACAACTTATCGTTAATATTTCCTCATCGAAAGCAAACACGCTTTTTAAACCAAGCAGTACATTTAAAATAGAAGAGGAAATACCCATGGCTCAAATAGGCAAATCAATCCCAGAATTCAAAGCACAAGCATTTCATAATGGCGAATTTGTAGAAGTATCAACAGACAGTGTCAAAGGTAAATGGTCTATCTTCTTATTCTACCCTGCAGATTTCACCTTTGTATGTCCGACAGAATTGGAAGACATGGCAAACCAATACGAAGAATTGCAAAAGTTAGGTGTTGAAGTATATGCAGTATCAACTGATACACACTTCTCACATAAAGCATGGCATGACTCTTCAGACGCTATTGGTAAAATTCAATACCCGATGGTTGGCGATCAAACAGGCAACATTACCCGTGGTTTTGACGTGATGATTGAAGAAGATCACATGGCTCATCGCGGTACCTTCCTAGCAGACCCTGACGGTATCATTCAAGTGGCTCATATTCATGCTGGTGGTATTGGCCGCAGCGCAAAAGATATGGTGCGCAATGTTAAGGCAGCACAATATGTGCGTGAAAATGACGGTGAAGTGTGTCCAGCGGCATGGGAGCAAGGCGAAGCAACCTTAACACCAAGTCTAGACTTAGTTGGCAAAATCTAAGCGACATTCTCCAATACAGGCGAGCTTGATAGAACTCTTTCTCGCCTTTTTCATTATTTCAAATAAACCAGTTGTATAGGTGCCCCTATGTTAAATAACGATATTCTAACTGCAGTAAAAAATTATACGGAAAATATGACAAACAAGGTGACACTAGTACTACAAACTGGTGAGCACAAAAAAAGAGCAGAACTACACTCTTTTTTAACACAATTATGTTCAGTTTCTGACAACTTAGTCTTAACTGAGCGAGATGAACAATTACGCAGCCCTATTAGCTTTTTTCTAGAGGTTGAAGGAGAGCGAAATGGTATTTACTTTTCAGGTATTCCCAGTGGCCATGAATTCAATTCACTGATATTAGCCATTTTACAGTCGTCTGGTACCGAGCTTAAGTTAGATAGTACCTTAACCAAAATGGTACAGAAAATAAAAGATAAGCTGCACTTTGAAGTGTTCATATCGCTTAGTTGCCATAATTGTCCCGATGTTGTGCAGTCATTGAATCAATTTTCGCTAGTAAATGAAAATATCAGTGCAGAAATGATTGATGGTGGCTTGTTTAAAACATTAATTGATGAGCGCAATATTCAAGGTGTACCAAGTGTTTACTTGAATGGAGAACTTTTCGCTAACGGAAAAATAGACACGGCACAATTAGTAGACAAGTTAATTGAGCGTTTCCCTTATATAGTCGCTGCTGATGGAAATGAACCATTGGTCTTGCAAGATATCACTGTAATAGGCGCAGGCCCTGCAGGTGTAGCAGCCGCAATTTATGCTGCTCGTAAGGGCTTAAATGTCACTATGGTTGCCGATCGTATCGGTGGGCAAGTGAAAGATACAGTAGGCATTGAAAACCTGATTTCAGTACCTAAAACAACAGGTGCTGAATTAACGGGCAACATGCAAGCACACTTGAGTGACTATGATATTAATATAAAAGAGTTTCTACGTGTAGACAGAATAGAGAAAGGCACGAAGGACAATAACGCTTGGAAAAAATTACATTTATCTAGCGGCGAAGTTATTGAATCCAAGACAGTGATTGTTGCGACTGGGGCAAAATGGCGAGAGTTAGGCATACCTGGAGAAAAAGAAAATATCGGCTCTGGTGTCGCTTTTTGTCCTCATTGTGATGGCCCTTTCTTTAAAGGTAAGGATGTTGCTGTTGTTGGCGGCGGTAATTCGGGTATTGAGGCCGCATTAGATTTGGCTGGTATGGTAAACCATGTCACTGTGTTTGAATTTTTGCCTGAGCTTAAAGCAGATAAAGTATTAGTAGATAAAGCACTAGCCCATGAGAGAATCACCATTATTAAAAACGTAGCGGCTAAAGAGGTTATTGCCGACAGTGGCAAGGTTGTTGCACTTGCTTATGAAAATAGAGCAAGCGGAGAAATAGTAAAACACAATTTATCCGGTATTTTTGTGCAAATTGGTCTTATGCCAAACAGTGATTTTTTACAGGGTATTGCTGAGCGGACTAAACATGGTGAAGTCATCATTGATGAACGATGTCAGACAACTGAGCCTGGGATTTTCGCAGCTGGTGATGTTACTACCGTGCCTTATAAACAAATCGTAATTGCGATGGGTGAAGGAGCTAAAGCGTCACTTTCAGCATTTGATTATATTATCAGAGAGAGTTAACACTAGGATGCGCCCAAACAATTGGGTCAAACCTTAGTTTGGGCGTTTATTCTTCTCGAGACTGTCAATAAACGCTTGGTGGAATCAGGTTTGCTATGCACTAAAATGTATAGCGAGCTGAGAGAAATAACGATCTAGGCTCACCAACAAAATATCGATAACTACCAAAACTATAATCCGCTCTCTCAGCATAATCTTCATCCATGATGTTTAGCAACCTAGCACCCACTGACCAATGATTATCAAGCTCTAGTTTCACTCGAAAGTTCAGTAAGTTATGCCCAGCATATTCAGCGCTATTCTCAGGGTTTAAATAGTAGTTTCCTAAGTGTATCCATTCTAGCTCGACCAACTTACCCTGATCATTTTCCCAACCGAGTTGCGCACTACCCATGTGTTGAGGGGCCGTATCAATTTCATTGCCGTTAATGTTTGCTCTGCTCAAGGTCAACTCAGCATCGTAAGTATGATTAGCAATAGTGCCATTGAGTTTGACATAGAAATTATTAGCTAATTGAAAATTCAACAAAAACTCAAGTCCATGATGAGAGGTCTTGCCATCGCTAATATTGTGTTTATTAGTATCTTGGAAAATAAAGTGATCTTTTTGCATTGAAAAAGCCGTCAGATCATAAAATACATTCGACCATTGCCCTCTATAGCCCAGCTCTACCGCATTAAGCTGCTCTGGCGCTAAATCAGCAAGTGATTGCCCAGCTTGCAATCGAAATAATTCTGTTGCTTGAGGAGCTCTATAGCCGTTAGAAAACTGTGCATAAAGTAGCTGACTATCAGCAAAGGCATAGTTAGCACCTAATTGATAAGACCATTCGTTGTATTTTACTTTAGTATCATCAGGCCGGGTGAATCGGCAATTATCAACACTACTTTCACAGGCACTACCGGCAGATAAGTGATTATTATAATCTAGACGTGTTGCATCGTAACGAATCCCTGCGGTTAACGAAAAATCATCATTAATTGTCCAGTGCACATTAGAGTACGGTGAATAGACAATAGCGTCTACCGTGTAATCGTAATGTTGACCCGCTGGAATTGCAGCAGAAAAATCATTAGCTTGTGTTTCTGTCAAGCGTCCTTCGGTCATGTCGACATCTAAACCAACCATCCAAGTGACATGATCAATTTGTTTTTCTATGCTGGCTTTAATTCCTGCACCTTGTTGGCTATTTTCTTCTAACGATTGCCAAGGTAAATAATGTTGTAAGAAGGCCATATCGGTCCAACGCACGTAAGGGGTAAGTCGATATTGTGTATGGTCATTCGACTGAAGTCGTAAGTCGCTGTAAGCTCTAAATGTCTGGCTATCACGAAAGGCTTCAGGGTTGGGATTTTGTGTTTTTAAAACTGGGTCTTTATACGCTTCATCTCCTTTAATAAAGCCAGCGGTTTGCTGATTAAGATTAGTGGCAGAAACGACACTCTTTATTGACCAATTGTTGCCTTGATATTGATGAATTGCATTGATTTTTTGTTGTTCAAAGCCGCTATCATCTTTATAGCCGCCATCGTGAGCGCCATTGCCATATATCATGAAGGCTTGCGTTTTATTAACGCTCCCTAGCGTAAAATTACTACTGACATAATCATTTGGACCAACACTCATACCTAAAGCCGCTTTATTTTGTTCAAAGGCATTGGGTGTGATGATATTAACGACACCATGTACTGCGTTAGAGCCATATAAGGTACTTGCTGGTCCTCTCAATACTTCAATACGTTCAGCTTGCTCAGTGTTGGCATCAAAAAGTTGATTGGTATTGCAAAAACCCGGCGCCCGTAGTGAGATGCCATCTTGCGCCATAAAAAAAGCGCCACAACCACCAGCACCTGTTAAAACAGGCGACCTGATGGCTGTCAGGTGTTCTTGGCCATTGCCTCGACTAATCCAGGTACCTGGTACTCTTACTAGTGTTTGATTAATATGCTGGGGTGCAATAACGGCAATCTCGTCTTCATTAATAATTGATAAGTTACTACTAAGTTGTGATAGGGCACGTTCATTACCAGAAGCGGTCACGGTAATTTGTTCTATTTGAGCGGTGTGAGTTTGACCAATAGCTATATGGCTTGTCATGATCAAAGCTAAACTTACAAAGTTAATTTTCAACGATATTTTCCTACTTTAGACTGAGTTATTTCTTATAAAACTAAATAGAAATTTGATCGTCTTGCATTATGCTGGCAATCAAACGGTTTAATTATATTATCAAATGAAATTTTGCGTGGAGGTTCAAGTGTAACATTCTATATTTTCCAGCGCATTTATCAGTATTTTCTTTGAAGAACATACGATTATTAATTTTTATCTGATGATACTTAAAAGGTAAAAACGGTTTTTCGCTAAACAATCTAATATTGGACTATGTGCTGAGAGTGTTACTTCTGAGTGATATTCAATAGCAATTATGCAATACTGATTTGGCATTGCTCATTAATAAATATGTATAGGTAAAGTAGAATGAAAAGACATAAGGAAAATCAAAGCAGTAGATTTTTCCTATTTTGTTTTTTGTTGCTTCTGCTTCCTAAAATTTCTCTATCACAAGAGTTTGTTATTGGGGTTGAAGATGTCCCTTATTACCCCTTGTTTGAATTTAAATCGAATCGAAATACCCATACCAAAGAGTTATTGAATAAATTTGCCGCTTCCAAGGGCTATAAGTTTACCTATCTACCTTTGCCCATTAAACGATTCGATACATGGTTGTTAGAAGATAAAATAGATTTTAAGTATCCTGATAATGCCAGATGGTATGGCGATGCTTCTTTAAGAGAAAAGTTTACTTTTAGTCAATCAACCATCAAATTAGTGGCGGGCACTACGGTGTTAAAATCCTCTCTGAAAAAAGACGCTACAGCATTTAAATCTCTTGGTACCTTATTAGGGTTTCATCCTACCACTTGGATTGATAAAATTGAGCAAGGTGAAGTTGAACTGCATGAAGACAGGTCAACTAAAATATTGATTAAACAGTTACTAGAAAAACATATTGATGGCATTGATTTAGAGCCAAGCGTTATCCGAAATTACTTAACTGAATTGGGTAAATCTACAGAAATTGCCGTCATTGATAAGCGGTATAGGTATGATGTTTATGATTATCACTTTTCAACAATAAAATATCCTGAAATCATTAAAGAATTTGATGAATTTTTAAGTGAGAATAAACCGTTGCTTGAAGAAATGAATAAAAAATACAATATTATTGATTATAAGCCTTACCTTCAATAACGACACCTTTTTCTGTAATTCCAATTACCTAGTAAGTCGTGTTCATACCACTGGTTATTTTCGGTTCAAAGAGTGTGTTAGTATGACGCATTATTTCATATTTTATCTTGTTGATAACATAGACTAAAATAAACGAGTTAAGTGGTTACAAAGGGATACATTTTGATAAACACTGATACGTCATATTTCAATGAATTCATTAATATCTACATTCACATAAAAAAACATAAATACTAAACATGAAACAATTTTTTACTTGCCTAATTATTGGCTTATTAACAATTTTCACGACCAAAATATGGGCGAATGAAATTGTACCTACCCTTCTTAACGATAAAGAGCGAAGCGGCGGTCACTTGAAGTTGGGCTTTGGTTACAAAGAAGTGGTCAACCCATACGAAGATAAAAAGAAAGATAGTGGTAAAACACTATTTTTGAATGCCCGTTATCAATGGGAAAGTAGACTATTTGTTGAAGCCTCGTTTTACCGAGTACTCAACACCGGATTAAATGTTGGGTATAACGTATATAACACTGAAAATTGGAATTTTGATGTAACTACGCTCATAGGTCATGGAGAAGTTGAAGCTGGCTTATATGATGAGGGTAAGCTTTTTTACAAAAAATCAGCCATTACGCGTATGGCTGGTTTGAGAGCTACAGGTGCTTTTGATAAAACTACCGTGCAATTTGTGGTTGCACCTATTTCTTCGAATAGCGACTATGATAATCAAATATACGTTTCAGCTTGGTTAGATCGCTCTTTTCAATACAAAAACTGGCTACTATATGGTGCCGTTGGTTTAGAATACCGCTCACAAGAAATGCTTGATTACTATTATGGTATATCAGACGATATGGCAACGAAAAATTTTGCTGCTTACACCCCAAATGCAGGTATTGATGTCACCGCAGAAGTGGGAGCAAGTTATCCTATTAGAAGAAACTGGTTATTTGAGACGTATTATCGGTATACCGATCTGTCTGATGGGGTTACACAAAGCCCAATCATGCAATATGCCAGCTCCTTGAAAAGCAGAACAAAGAATATGTCTGAATTTGGCATCCTTGTTAGTTATGTGTTTTAGTGGCGTATAGAATGAAAAATATTATCAAAAAAATAAATCATAGCAGTTGGTTAATACTCGTTATTCTGTTCTCAACTAAGCTCTATGCATCGGAAAATAAAGTAGTGTTGACCCTTGAGGTTGATCCTGAACAATGCGTTTCAATCGTGCAAGGAGATGATTGTTTTGTTGATGTAACGATTAAATGGCATGCGCAACAAGTCGAAGATTATTGCCTGTTTTCTTCACAACAACTAGCAGCATTGCAGTGCTGGAATAATGACAAACAGGGTCTGCTTCAGAAAGAATTTGTTGCCAATGAAAATATTACCTTTACTTTAAAACGTCCACCCAACGAGGATGCTTTAGCTGAAGAGGTGTTAGAAATGGCATGGGTTTATAAAAATAATGGCCGAGCGCATGCTTCATGGAGGATGTTTTAAATGTCGACACCTGAACTGACAAGTAATTCAACTAATACGCATATATTAGTCGTAGAAGATGACGTTGAATTAGCCCAATGGATGAGTGACTATTTAACCGCGAAAGGCTATCAAGTGACGGTTACCGGTCGAGGCGATGATGCTGTTACGATCATTCAACAAACTAATCCTAATGTGGTTGTACTCGATGGCATGTTACCTGGACTAGACGGTGTTGATGTTTGTAAAGCGGTCAGGCCAGACTTTACTAACGCAATTATTATGGTGACCGCCCGAGATGAAGAAATAGATGAAGTATTGGGTTTAGAAATGGGCGCGGATGAGTATTTAACTAAGCCTGTGAGAGCTAGAGCACTGTTAACCAGAATACGAAAGCATCTTGACCGACAGCAACAGCAGCGTGTGCAGGTAGAAACCAACTCTGCTGAACATAGCAGTGATATTTTACAATTTAATAATCTTATTATTGATAAGCAAGCCATGGTAGTTTCGCTTAATGGTGAGCAGATAAAAATATCAACCAATGAATTTGATGTGCTGTGGCTATTAGCAACACAAGCGGGCCGTGTTATTTCAAGAAATGAGCTTGTAAGCCAATTGAGAGGTTTTGAATATGACGGTTTTGATCGCTCCATCGACTTAAGAATTTCACGATTGCGTAAGAAGCTTGGTGATGATTCTACTCAACCTTTTCGTATCAAAACAATTTGGGGTAAAGGCTACTTCTTTGCTAAAGATGCTTGGTAATGCAGGATTTTAATAAACAATGCGTACGTTAACTGTTTCACTGCTATTCGTTATATTAACCGCTACCATGGGTTTAGGTTGGTTATTTGATCGTGTTTATGAGCAATATTCGGCTACAGAGCAAAAGCAAGGCATACAAACCGTAGATGTATTGAAAAATCTGGGCATGGATCTCGCAATCACCCTAGAGCAGCTACCTAATAAACAAGAGTTTATAGCACTCTGGCCTACTGAGGGGCAATATAAGTTAATGCTCATACCATTGGCTAATTTTCCTTTACCTCAGCAATTACTTACCCAGTTAAAGTTAGGTGAGCCTTTATTATTAACAACAGATAATCATGTCGCTTTTCACTATTATTTAGCTAGCAGCGAGGAGCTGCTTATTGTGAAATCGCCACTATTTAATGCCGCTGATGAAGTTCAACCTCAAAATTATATATTTACCGCCTTGTTTTATCTTGCCCTGCTCTTATTACTTTTACTCTGGCTAGCACCGCTTGTTAATCGATTGATAAAATTGAGAAATACTGCAAAGTCTTTTGGAGAGGGGAATTTCAGTCAAAGACTAAAAATTACTTCTGTTTCATATATTCGTGATATCGAAATAGAGTTTAATCAAATGGCTCAACAGATTGAAAACTTGATCGCCGATGTTAAATTACTCAGTAGTGCCGTGTCTCATGACTTAAGGACTCCTTTAGCCAGAATTCGATTTGGTATTGATACACTTCAAGAAGAAGATGATCCGGTATTACGTCGTCGTTTCGAGCAAAAAATCAGTAACAATGTTGATGAGATGACTTCGCTCGTTGAAACTTTGCTCAGCTATGCGCGTTTAGATCAGGCGAGACTTGAATTAAAAAAAGACCGCGTTGAATTGTCTCAATTAATAGCAAATTGCTTGCAAAACAAAAACGCAGACGACGTTACTTTTAATTTTGTTAATCCCTCTGAAGGGGTTTTTGTGACCGGGGATCAATCATATTTATCGATGTTGATAAACAATTTACTGCAAAATGCCATTGTTTATGGGCAGGGGCAAGTGAATGTGAGCTTATTAGTCATTAAGAATAAGGTAACAATCACTATAGAAGACAATGGCTCGGGTATCGAAGCAGCACAAAGAGCAGATATTCTTAAGCCTTTTGTACGTGGTAGTGCCCAGCATAAAACAATCAAAGGTCATGGCATTGGCTTGGCAATTGTTAAACGCATTCTAGATTGGCATCAAGGCAGTATTGATATCAGTGATTCATCTCAATTATCTGGTGCACAATTTACTATTACCTTACCCACCAGAAGTTAACAGGTAGCATATAAACAATCAGCCAACGCACTGTTACTGCTTCAGATACAGTTTGGTACATTTCGAAAATATTTGGTACGTCTATTCATTATTTTCTTCCGTATAGTTCGTTTCATTAGCAATAGGAAAACAACTAAAGGAAGAAATCAATGAACACAATTAACCAACTAAAAGTTTCACTAATCTGCACTTCAATGAGTATATTATTAACAGCTTGTGGCGGCTCTGGTGGTAACGATCCACAGCCCGTTCTACCCGTAGAGCCAACACCGATTGTTGTCGATTATCAAAAATTAATTGATGAAACGGTTACTGATACAATCCCTGGCATCGTGTTATTAGTCGAAACACCGGATAATAAATTTCTTGGTAGCGCAGGCGTAGAGAATATAGCGGATCAAAACCCAATGCAGAGTTACCACACAATGCCAACGGCAAGTGCTGGCAAACCCATGATAGCGTTGCTGGCAACTATACTAGCGGATGACAATTTATTAAATCTAGATGAGTCCATTAGCACTTGGTTGTCTGATGATATCCTTACTCAAATAGCACACAGCGAGGTAATGACCTTACGCCAACTGCTAAACCACACCAGTGGTATTTACAATTATGTTGATAATGATGACTACATCCATGTATTCCTAGATGAGCCGGAAAAATTAAAAACGGATATTGATTTCTTATCGCTAGGGTTGAATCAACAGGCATACTTCAAGCCGGGAGAAGGTCAAAAGTATTCGAATACTGGTTATTTATTGGCGGGACTAATCCTTGATAACGTAATAGGGGAGCACCACTCTGCTGCATTAAGGGAACGCATTTTGGTACCACTGGGTATGAATGCAACTTATTACAGAGGTATAGAAAAAGAGCAAGGTGATTTTATTTCAGGTTATCATATAGATGAAGGCGAAACCTATGAGACTAAGCCCTACTTGGAAAATGTTGCCCAAGCAAGTGCGCCAGTAGTGTCTAGTGTTGAAGATATGGCATTATTTTTAAAAAGAGTTGTCGTTGACCAGAGTTTTATCAATAGCGATATAAGAAATGATTATTTTGGTTCTGAATCTCTAAATGGTTTTATTGGTAAAGAGAGTCTTTCCGGCAATACCGCCTATGGTCATTCTGGACTAACTTACGGCTACCATACTCAAAATATCTATCTAGAAGAAAAAGAGTTAAGTATCACCGCTTTTATTAATTGCAGTACGCAGCCTCTTTGCGAAAATACCATGGACAGTTTAGTTAAAGAAGTCTTAGCGAATGAACTTGATTAGTTAATCTTTGTTTTAAACATCAGCTGATGCAGTAATGTATTGGCTGATGTTTACTTGAGAGCGACATGAAAATAAGCCACCTACCTACTATCAGAAATTCCCATAGTATCTAAAGATTTGAAACCAAGTTTAGTGATGAAAATTGTTTAATGAAACAGAAAAGTCTATGCTTAAGTTGTGCACAACACTCCATGCGTACATGGATTTTTCAATTTGTTGAAACCACCTTTTTATCGTTATATTTTAACACTCGCTTGTTAGAGTTCTAAAACTTTAAGCTCCCTTTAAGCCTTGTTAAACTTTTATTTATAGGGAACTTAGTCATGAAAGCATTCATCCAGTCTTTGCCTAAAGTAGAATTACATCTTCATATCGAGGGTACGCTTGAGCCCGAGTTAATGTTTGATCTGGCCAAACGAAACAATGTACCTATCCCATTTAATTCAATTGATGAGGTCAAGGCAGCTTATAATTTTCACAATTTACAGTCATTTTTAGATATTTATTTTCAAGGAACTGACGTACTCATTAAAGAGCAAGATTTTTTCGACTTAACATGGGCATATTTATTACGTTGTAAAGAAGATAATGTGCACCACACTGAAGTGTTTTTTGACCCACAAGCCCATACCGAGCGTGGTGTTAATTTTGATACCGTGATTAATGGCATTCATGAGGCATTAGTAAAAGCGAATAATGAGTTGGGTATTAGTAGTAAGCTTATAATGTGTTTTTTACGTCATCTAGATGAAGAGGCCGCTTTTCATACCTTAGAGAGTGCACTAAAACATAAAGATAAAATAATCGCTGTTGGCTTAGATTCTACCGAAGTAGGTAATCCTGCAAGTAAATTTGAAAGAGTGTTTGCACAAGCAATAGAACAGGGTTTTTTAACCGTTGCCCATGCTGGAGAAGAAGGCTCAGCCAGCAATATTGTCGAAGCATTAAATTTACTAAAAATTACTCGCATTGATCATGGTGTACGCTGCTCTGACGACGAAATATTAGTCGAACAGCTAGCTAAAGACCGTATTCCACTTACTGTTTGCCCACTATCGAACATTAAATTAAAAGTATTTGAGCAAATGGAACAACACAATATTGTATCGCTACTGCGAAAAGGCGTTTGTGTGACTATTAATTCTGATGATCCAGCCTATTTTGGTGGCTACATGACCGATAATTTTATGGCGGTACACAATGCTCACTCGATGGAAAAATCTGAGATTGTTCAATTTACCTTAAATGCCATTGAGGCAAGTTTTATCTCTAATTATGAGAAAAAAAGATTAAGAGGTGTAGTTGAAGACTATGTCTCATTGGCTTAGTCGCATTATTATTTTCAGGCTTGCAGACACTTAACAGCACTGCATGAAGCTACGTAATTGATACTGTTTTATTGAAGGGCACAATATTTCAGTTAATTTTGTTCGATATCTACTTCTGATTGTGGCAAGAGAGTAGTTACTTTGTGCAACTATGTTAAAAGTAGTTTAGTGATCTATATTCTAATAGAGTTTTCTTTTATAAGAGTTTAGCTATTTGGAGTGTGGAGAAGGCCAACATGAATAACATTATAAATTGTCGAAGTGTTGGTGGATTAATCCTTTTGGTTATTAGTTCAATTACATTCAGCAAAGCGAATGCTGTCGACTTAAAGGCGAGTCTTGCTATCTTGCCTATTCACTCACAAATAAATGAAAACTCTCAACCAAAAGGTGGATTTGTAGAGTTAGTGCAGGCTATCGATGATGAATATAAAGAAGGAGTAATTACAATTAAGCTCTACCCTTTTGCCCGTTCACTGCAAAATGTCATTTCTGGAAGAGCTGATTTCCATGCCCCTCTTATTAAATTACCTCATATTTCAGAAGACACGCTGCCCTATACATATGCCTCTGAAAAAATCACCGAGGTGGCTTTTGTATTGTATACAAATACGGCTAAACCAAATTTAGATAGAAAAAACCTAAGTAAGTACGTAATAGCAACTATGATGGGCCATTCTCACTTCTTTCCCTTTTTGGTACGAGAAAAAACATCCATTGCAGGTGGGATTAAAATGCTATCAGTGGGCAGAATTGATGGCTATATAATGGAGCAAGAAGCGACAGATAACTTTATTCGAGAAAATAAAATCAAAAATATAAGAAGGGAATTATACTTTCAACTGGACTCCTCAATTGTCATTCCTAAAGGTAAAAGAAATAAAGAAATTGATGACATTATTTCAGTCGCTTTACGTAAACTAAAGGCCTCTGGAAAGTTGCAAAAAATAACGAACAAAATACACCTACCATATAAAGAATGGCAACCTAGTGACATGAATTGGTAAAGTGATGCAGCAATATCGACCAATAGTTTTAAATAAAGCGTCAATCTACTTTATTAATCGTTACTTCAATGTGTTTACTGTTACCCGCAAACCATTTTTGTATGTAGATACTGCCAATAACGGGTGGCATACCGTCTTCAGGCACTTCTTTATAGCGAATGCTGTTTTTATTTTGTTTTTCAAATTCAAATTTCACTTTTTTTTCAGACATTGATTTTACCTATATTTGGCTTGATATAATTTAAGCTAATTATCTAACTTTTCTTTAATTTTAGTATAACGTGTTCTACTAGCAGGCAGTGGCTTACTACCCGTTAATGCTAAGATATATTTAGCATTGTCTGGGAGTAAGTTATGGGTAAGGCGTTTTCAATTTGTGTATGAAGTGGTTGCGTCATCATAATCACGTGAACTTTCGATAATTGAGTTAATGTTCGGCTGGGCTAGACTGCTTTATTTTAGTCAAAACAGAATCAAGCACCAATTGGGGAGCTTCGACCTGAGGATAGTGCCCAACATCCTGCAAGCAAATAACATCCGCATTTGGTATCAGTTGTTTATAGCGCTCTACTACATGAGCGCCAGAGATGGGGTCGAGCATGCCATTGGTTAATCGCAACGGGACATTGCTACATTGTAATGAACCCACCCAACGGCTACGATTTTCACGACGTTCAACCATATAATGAATAAGGCGGTGCATTACTAGGTGACCATCATTGTGATTGATCAAATGCCAGAACTCATCGATTTCTTGCTCACTGGGTGGGGTACTAGGGCCAAAAATCTTGTGTAGGTTTTTGGCTAATGTCTTTTTATTAATCAATCTCACTAATAGGCCGCCTAACGAACTCAATAGTAATTTTTGCATCAGCACAGGGCGGTGTGTTTCAGGAAACAAGCCGCCATTGAGTAAGTTAAGTGAACAAACCTTAAAAGCGAGAGAGTTTTCATTGTGCCGGGCTAAAATTTCTTGAGCAACGGTATCTCCGTAGTCGTGGCTAATAATATGGCAAGCCTTGACTCCCTGTTGTTCAAGTAACTTACAGCAGATATCTGTTTGTGTAAAAATACTGTAAGCTTGTTTTGGCTTTGCGCTATAGCCAAAGCCAAGCATATCCAAAGTAATACATTGAAATTTCTCTGTTAATTGACTCCATATTTTTATCCAGTCCCAACTGGCGGTTGGGTAACCATGAATCAACAGCAAAGGCGGTCCGCTACCTTCAATGCGGTAGAAAATTTGATGACCGTTAAAGTCAAAGTAGTTGCCTGTATCGTGCCATTGCTGCAAATTCATCGCTTTACTTCCTGTTATTATTCCTTAAATGACGGGTCGATTCGATCTAGTTTTCTTAATAACCCTGGCCATGCTAGGTTGCCGCCCATGCCTTTAGTTACCTGACTGGCCTGCGCTTTAATCCCCGCTAAAATTGGTTGTGGAATACTGATTGTTGAGGCATTGCCACTTTGTGCCATCACTTGAATTTCACACGCCCGTTGTAGCGTAAATATAAAGAGGAATGCGTCAGCGATTGTTGGGCCTGCTACCAATAAGCCATGATTGCGCAAAATCATAAAGGAAGCATCACCTAGGTCTGTTTGTAAACGCTGCTTTTCATCAATGTTAAGAGCAACACCTTCATAGTCATGATAGCTCAAGCTAGATAAGGCAAATAACGATTGTTGCGAAAGTGGTAATAACCCTTGCTGTTGCGCAGAAACTGCAACACCTGCAGCACTATGCGTATGCAATACGCATTGCACATCTTCACGAGCTTCATGAACTGCACTATGAATATTAAAGCCTGCAGGATTTATCGGAAATGGTGAGTCGTCAATTTTATTACCCTGCAAGTCAACTTTCACCAAACTAGAGGCAGTTATTTCTTCAAACATCATACCGTAGGGGTTGATTAGAAAGTGATGTTCAGACCCGGGAACACGAGCAGATATGTGGGTAAATACTAGATCATCCCAGCCATATACAGCGATCAGCCGGTAGGCGGCAGCTAAATCAACTCTTAACTGCCATTCTGCTGGGGATACCTTGTCTTTCATCGATGGAATATTACTCGCTAAATCTGCCATTATCTTGTTCCTCAACTACTAAAGAATTTAACTATTGCTTAAGAGTATATGCACAAGATATCATCAGAACTGTCAATTAGTTTACAGTTTAAGTATGTTTATGAAGCAGCATGATATTCTCCCTACCTTACAAACAAACAGCTGGTTTAACGAACTTCCCGCTGCAATTCGTCTGAGGTTGATGGAAAATGCAACCCGTGTCCCTTTTACTCACAAAGAAATCATTCATTGGCAAAATGATGATGATAATTGTGCACTTTATTGTGTACTAAGTGGCGCAATAAAAGTAAGTTCTTGTTCATGGGCAGGCAAAGAAGCGGTGTTAGCTTACTTATCGCCAGGAAATTGGTTTGGTGAAATAGCCATGCTTGATGGACTACATAGAACGCATACCATACAAGCCCACCAAGATAGCTTTTTATTGAAAGTCTTGAAAAGTGACATAATGGAGATTATCGCTGAGTACCCTAAGTTTTATGAGCATTTAATCAAGCTTTTATGTGAAAAAATACGATTGCTCATGATGGTCATTGAAGAAACAACACTGCAGCCGTTACCTATCCGCTTAGCGGGTCGATTACTGATGTTAGCCGACTCCTTTGGCGTTGACACACCACAAGGTGTTGAGATTTCCATTCACTTGCCTCAGGAAGAGCTTGGCCAAATGCTTGGCACTTCTCGTCAAAGTACAAATAAACTGCTAAAAAGATTCCAGCAACAAGGGCTAATTGAAACAAAATATCGACACGTTATTTTGAAAGATCTCACGAGAATTAAAGCAATGGTGCAAGATAGTTGAGTTTTTTACTCACGTAAAGCTTGTTCCCAATTCACTGGCTCTCCTCCTAACAAATGAAAGTGCAAATGAGCAACTGTTTGGCCACCGTGATGTCCACTATTTGTCATCAGACTAAAACCATCTTTTGTTAACCCCATTGCTTTGGCTATTTTCCCCATTGCTCTCACTATCGCCAATATTTCTTGGTCAGTTGCTTTACTTGAAAAATCAACCAAGGAGCGATACTTTCCTTTTGGAATGATAAGTACATGTACCGGCCTTATGGGGTTAATGTCCTCGAACGCAAGCACATACTCATTTTCGAAAACGACTTTCGCTGGAAGTTTATTTTGTAATATTTTGGCAAAAACATTATTGTCGTCATATTTACCAATGCCTGAGACTGTTTCACTACTTGCCAGACTGTCAGTTGCAAACATCAGTAATAAAAAAGGCACAAAGAGTATATTTATCATTATAGTAAATCGTATTATTCTTAAGTTAAGCATTATGATGAACAGTTATTAAGATGAAAGGAAGTAGTAAATGAGCCAATTGAATATTACCCGTAGAAGAATACTAAAAGGAACTTTGCTTTCGGCAGCGACAATATCACACGGTGGCTTTGCTATGTCTAACCTTGCACAGGGAATTAGCACAAAGAACATTAAGGTACCTTCACTGAAGAAAGGTGACACCATAGGCTTTTTTTCTCCTTCAACACCAGCAACAAGTTTTGCATTTAAACGATTTGAACGAGCCAAGCTATTTTTAAAATCAAAAGGCTATCAGCTTCAAGCTGGCAGTTTAACTGGCATGTCAGATCATTATCGCTCAGGCACAATACAAGCGCGAGTTGAAGAGTTAAATACCCTAATTAGAGACCCTAAAGTACGGTGTATTATGGCAACAATGGGCGGCATGGTTTCAAATTCTATGTTGCCTTATATCGATTATGAGGCATTAAGAAATGATCCTAAAATAATAATCGGCTACTCCGACGTTACCGCCTTACTTTTTGGTATTTACGCACAAACGGGCATTACTACCTACTATGGCCCAGCGCTTGTGTCATCTTTTGGTGAGATAGGATATTTTTTGGAAAAAACATATCAGTACTTCCACGATATTGTTGTGCATCCTAAGTTGCCGTACGTCATCAAAAATCCAGAATTTTGGACAGAAGAATATGTTGATTGGCAAGCTCAAACAGCAGAAAAAGAAAAAACCCCCAATAAGTTAATAACACTTAATGCAGGTAGCGCTACGGGTAGGCTGATCGTCGGAAACTTAGATACTTTTGCCGGTATATTTGCAAGCCCTTACATGCCCGCTATAAATCGTGGAGATATATTACTCATCGAAGATAGTTTTAAAAACGCAGCAACAGTGGAACGGTCATTTTCCCATCTGAAATTAAGCGGCATATTTGACCGTATTGGTGGATTAGTTTTGGGCAAACATGAACAGTTTGACGACCAAGGAACAGGAAGAAAGCCGTATCAAATATTGATGGAGATAATCGGCGAACCCAATATCCCAATTTTGGCAGAATATGATTGTTGTCATACCCACCCTATGATTACTTTGCCTATTGGCTCTATGGTGACTTTAGATGCAAATAAGCAGAATATTACCATAGAATCACTCTCTTAAAATGTTCGGTTTTTAGGCTGCAGTGGAGTGGAAATCTATAAACATGAGTCTAGTTCGCAGTGGCTGAGTAAATGTATAAGATTGTATATTCATATGTGATGAGTCTTGGTTTGGTGTGGTTAAAAAATGAGCTATAATATGTTTAGTTTGTTAGCTCGTTTGACTTGGCTATAGCTCAGTCAACCGTTCGGAGAAGTGCAATGATTACTGTGAGTTCTATGGTGCAGAATAAGAACGGCTTTTTTCAGTTACAAAAAAGTCAGCAGGCGCTATTCGATAGTAGTGTTAAGTTGGCTTCTGGCAAACGCATTAATTCAAGCAAAGATGATCCAGCCGGCCTTGCAATTGCCAATTTAATCACTTCACAAATTCGTGGCGCTAACCAATCTATTCGTAATGCTAATGACGGAATATCACTCACCCAAGTAACAGATGGCGCTCTTCAGGGAGCCAACGATGTTTTACAAAGAATGAGAGAATTAGCCGTGCAAGCGAGCAATGGTACCTTAAATGAGTCTAATCGTAATACTATTCAAACTGAAATTAATCACTTAACCGAACAACTTGGTGATATTGGTGAAAACACCAAATTTAACGGTATTAGTGTGTTTAATCATAATCAAGTACTCAGTATTCACGTGGGTTTTAATCAAGGCATTAACTTGCCGCTGAGCAGCTTAGGCGCAAACACTCTTACTGGTGGCTTAAATGTACAATCAGGAGGTTTGAATAGTGGCCGCGTTGATGTTGCATCATCTGGTATTAACGCCAACAGTATCAGTATTAACGGTATTGGGCTGGGTGGGTTAGCGGCTACCACGTCAGGGCAAGCAAATGTTAAGGCTGATTTGATCAACCAAGCTTCCGGTCAAACAGGGGTTACTGCTAGTGCCAGTAACCTTATTCAAGGCGGGCACAATAATATTAATCAACCGGTAACGGCAGGCATTAGCGTTACCATAGACGGCAACACGACAACCCTAGGCAGTTCAGCTAATGTGAAGGATTTTATCAAAGACTTTAACCTAAATGTTGCTGGCGCCGAAGCGCGGCTCGACAGTAATGGCGCAGTACAAATATTCAATGATACCGGCAAAGATATTACTTTATCAGACACTACAGTAGCAGGGCTTGGCAGCCTCGGCCTTAGTGCCGGTACTTTCACTGGCAGTATTAGTTTAGCTAGTGCTAACAATGAAGATATAACAATTGCTACCACCGATACTGGCGGTATTGAAGACTTAAAAGCGTTTGGTTTTAATCAACAACAGGGCCGTTCATCACTTACTGGCGGTCAAATTAATGGGCAAAATGTTACTAGCGCTGATGGTATTCAAATCAACGGGGTAAATCTTGGTAATATTGGTCAAGCTGGTACCACTATTAATGCCAATGATATTAGCTTAGCAATCAATTCTATCAGTGGACAAACAAGGGTAACAGCCAGCGCAAATACTGATATGGAATTAACCGTTGACGTATCGGCCTTGCAAAACAATAACCTTACTATTAATGGTCAGGCTATTTTTAGCGGTTTTACGGGTAGTACTTTAAATGATGTTATTAGCCAAATAAATGCCGCTAATATTGGCGATATTACTGCGAGTAGTAATGTTGATGGGCAATTGCAGTTAACGTCAAATTCGGGCCAAACAATAAACATCGACAATGGCGCATCGGCATTTAGCCAAAATGGTGTTGCTATTGCTAATAGTGTTAGCGAGCAAGGCGAATTAAGTCTTATCGCTAACGATGGTGGTGCAATTAACATAAAATCAACTGCGGCTATTTCAGTACAAACGGTAGCTTTAAATAAGCTTGGGTTGAGCGATGTTGGCGGCTTTAATCAAGCGAGTGCTGCAAATGTTGTCACGGCTGATAATGCCAGTAACTTAATTGATAATATAGACAATATTATCAATCAAATTGGTGAGACCCGCAGTCATTTAGGCGCAACGCAGTCGAGATTGCTGTCAACCATTAATAACCTGTCTGCAACTATGGTCCAATCGGCAAGTTCACGATCTAGAATTGAAGATGCCGATTATGCCAGCACTATCTCTGAATTTATTAAAGCCCGTTTAGCGTTAGAAACCGGTAACATTGTCTTTGTCAAACAACAAGAAGCGGAAAGAGCATTTATCAATCAATTAATTGGTCGTTAAAGTAAGTAACTTTAGCTTAGCTTAACAAATTAATATAGTTTATATATCTACCAATGTATCCGTGGATTTAAAACGAAGACAAACATAAATTATTGCTATTTATTAAGAACGACGAATAGTCAGATATACGCCAAATATCATTAAGGCCAATCCAGCTACACGTTGAATGGAAATTGTATGTTTTAGTGTACCCAGAAGACCATAGTGATCGATAACCGTCATAGATATCATCTGGCCTAGCAGCACCATAGATATCGCGTTACCCACGCCAAATTTTGGTGCGGCCCAAGTTATACTAAGAATATAAAATATAACGAACACCCCTCCAAGATAAGAGGTTATCGGAATGGGCCCTTTAATGGGCCCTTTAATGGGCGACTTGGGTATTCCGCCTGATAAAAGTAAGTATGCCAGTGAAACGACACCGCCAACCATAAATAATATCGTTGTAGCTAGCGCAGGACTGTTAAGCTTACTACCCAAGTTGCCATTTAATGCGGCCATAATAGGTATTCCTATCCCCGCGACACACATCAATAACGCATAAAAACCAGGTTGTTGGAATGGATTCATTACGCCGCCACCTTATTTTATTAATAAACCCTAGCAACTCATTCAGTTGCAGACGTTAACGTTTGTTTACGTAGCTCAGTCACCTGATCATAACCGATACCCCAGTTGTCAGTGTTAATTTCATCTATAACCACAAAAGTCGTTGCTGGGCTTTTATTTAAAATCTCAACCATTAACTGAGTACAGCCTTTGATAATGGCTTGTTTTTGCTCGTTGCTTACACCTTCGTCGGTAATTTTAACGTTTATATAGGGCATGATTTTTCCTTTTTTATGTTTATGACTTAAAAATAAATTGTGTTGAATTAAAGTTTAAGCGGCCATCTTATGCCGCGGTTGATTGTTCGATGTATTTTGACAAGATATCCTGGAAATATTCCACCGAATTTGAACCAGAAATAAGGGTATTTCCATTGATAATAAACGCAGGAATACTCTTAATTTCAAATGTTTTGTAACGGGAAACTTTTCTGTCTAATTTTTGACTGCTCTGGGCTGAAGTCAATGCTGTATAGGTTTTTTGTCGATCAAAACCTAATTCTTCTCCAATGGTTAACAATACTGTCAAGTTGCCAATATCCAAGCCTTCGTTAAAGTAGGCTTTAATCAAGCGTCCATTAAGCTCGGTTTGCTTATTAAATTGCTCTGCCCAATGCATTAATAGATGTGCATTTCGGGTGTTGTAGTAATGTGTTCTTTTCGAAAAATCGACACTAACACCTGCTTTGGCTGCCGTGGTAACCAATGACTGTTGATAAGCAAGTAACTTATCTTCACTCCAGCCCATTTGACGATTAAAATAACTGGCTATTGTTTCGCCTTCTTCAGCCATATTGGGGTTTAATTGAAAAGGCAAAAAATGAAAATCAACGTCGATATTTAAATTATTAATGGCGGTCTTAATGTTGTTATAACCAATGGGGCACCAAGAACAAACAATGTCGTGCACCATTTCTATTTTTAGTTTGTTGCTACTTAATGTCGTCATTATTGTTGCTCCTTAGTATTGCTGGTATTAATATCGGTATACATTTTTGTGACTATTCGCCATTGGCCGTCTTCTTTAAGTAGTCCAAGAAAATCAATATAGTGAAAATCAAACAAAGGGCAGTAAATTTTCGCCATCGCTTGGTCTTGCACCACATCAAGGGCTAGTACTTTAAACTCAAATGGCTTGTTTAGTTGTGCCGGAACTGGCCTATTCTCTACACCGCTAAACCACTGTGTTAATGAGCGTCGAACCCCCGGCGCTTTTAACCAAGCATCTGGGTGAAATATAGATTTTAGTTTGGTTACATCGCCATGATGAAGACCGTCAAAATAACTATGTAAAATGGTCGAGATAGCGGCAAAGTCACTTGTTGACTCATTTAAGACCGTTTGAGCATTACTCATATTTATACTCCAAAATTAAGAGGGGAAAATACAAGCGCCGTGAGAGCTTTAAGTCTCCTTTTCGACGCTTATTGTTCCAAATTTTACTTCGCTGATGTGAGCTGTTCGGCTTCGTCTGTCTTGATAAAATTAGGCATAGCTTGCACGGCCTTTAGCATCTTTGTAGTTTTATCACCAATGACAATGTCTACTGGAAAATATATGCCCCAACGAGAATAAACGGTCAGCATAATGTCTGCGACTGAAGGACTGTCACCGCCTAAGAAGCCTTTATTAGATAGTTTATTCTCAACAATCTTCCATAGTTGATTGATACTTTCAGCGGCTGCATTTAACGTCTCTTGTTTTACTTTTTCATCACTGATGTTTTGTGTCAGAAAAAATAATCTGCCGTAAGCGGGATGCATAGTGGCATTAGCAAACATAATGTCTTGAATTACTTGTAGGCGGTCATCTTCATTTTCAGGGAAAAATGAGCTTTTATGCTTATTAAGAATGTGAAGCATAATCGCCGCACCCTCGGTCAAAGTCTTATCACCATCAACCAATGCTGGTACTGCGCCAACGGGGTTTATTGTTTTAAAGTTGTCATCTTGTTGTGCATCAATAATTCTTACGTCTTGACCTAGCTCGCGTAAAACAACTTGAGTAGCTACAGAGCAAGCACCTTGTGAATAATAAAGTGTATACATGGTATTCTCCTAAAAAATAAAATTGGCTTAGATTGTTAATTCACATGTTCGGTGCCTAGTGGCTGCCTCGATGCGATGTAAGAATATTAAACCCATTGTTTGTTTTCATATATAGCGGTAATGCGTATATACTGTTCCCATATTGGAGACAATTAGGGTGGCGCAAAGTAATGGACTTGAGAGCAGCTAGACTAGAAGTAAGATTAAGAGGGTTAGAGAATGGATAAACTAAGAGCTATTCAGCTGTTTGTGCGCTTAGCAGATTTAGGCAGCTTTACTCGCGTAGCTGAGCAGGTTAATTCATCCAAATCCATGATCAGCAAGGAAATAGCGAGGCTTGAAACTGATTTGGGTGCACGTTTATTGCACCGTTCTACCCGTAATGTACAGCTAACACATGTTGGTGAAGGTTATTTGCAGCGAGCACGAGATATTTTAGCCAAACTGGATGATGCCGATAACTTTGTTCAAGATTTACAACAGAATCTTCGTGGTAAACTTAAAATAAACGCACCTATGGCACTTGGTATTACTGATTTGTCGCATTTGTTTGCCGACTTTATGAAGGCCAATCCAGAGATTGAACTCGATATTCATTTAGGCGATGAAAGTATTGACTTAGTAGAGCAAGGTTTTGATTTAGGATTCCGCGCGTCAAGCAAGCCTATAGATTCTAATTATGTCGGTAGACCATTGACACGGTTTAATTATAAAGTTTGTGCCTCCCCTGAATATCTTGAGCAACATCCGACAATTTCGCTGCCCAAAGATCTTAAAGACCATAATTGTTTTATCTATAGCTACTTTCAAGGAAAAAATGTTTGGCCAATTGAGGATGGTGTTACAGTTAAGGGCAGCTTGCGAGTGAATAATACCATGTTCATGATGGAGTCAATCAAACAAGGACTTGGACTGGGTTTTATCCCAGATTTTGTTTGTCAACATGCAATAGACAGTGGTCAAATAATTGAAGTGTTAGCCGATGCAAAAAAGCCTATGTTAACGTTATACGCTTTATATCCAGTGCGGTATCATGTTTCAGCAAAATTAGTGCAATGCATTGAATATCTAGAACAGTGGTTTGCTGATAAAAAATAGATCCTGTTGCTAACTAAGCAGTGGACTTAATATAGTAGCGAAGGCAATCTTTCCCGATAACTTATAATATGTTATCGGTTTTATTTAAAAGTTTGTTTATGGCCTAGTGCAGGTTCTTTAACAGAGCAAATTGAAGCACAGTCTTTAATGAGTTAGACGTGACATTCAGAAAAAACGAGTGCCAAATATATGCTGAAGATGGTACTCGAAATATGGCGTTGTTAAAGAAGAGTCTATTGAACTTATACCATTTCCATTAAATATGTGATCTTGTTGTACTAAGGAATTAAACCGCTTGTCCACAAGCAATACCACTAGACCAAGCAAATTGAAAATTGTAGCCACCCAACCAGCCGGTTACATCTATCACTTCACCGATAAAGAATAAGCCTGAGGCTTTTTTTGCTTCGAAGGTTTTTGACGATAGCTCATTTGTGTCTACGCCGCCCAAGGTGACTTCGGCTGTTCTATAACCTTCAGTTCCGTTTGGTTTTATCGACCAAGCATGAATAAAATCACTTAGCGTACTTACTTCTTGGTTGCTCAGCTGATTAATTGCTTTATCAGGAATGTGATTATTATCTGCGAGCATTTCGATGAAGCGTTTAGGAAGTATGGTAGATAATTGGTTTTTAATTGATTTTTGTTTGTGGTCTATTCGCCATTGAGCAATGGTTTCTATAAGGCACTGCTCTGGCAGTAGGTTAATATTTATTGACTGTCCGGCTTGCCAAAAAGAGGATATTTGTAAAATAGCGGGGCCTGATAGCCCTCTGTGGGTAAATAAAATATTTTCTTTAAAACAGGTGCCATCTTCACTGGTGATTTCAGTAAAAATACTGATGCCAGATAACCCGTCAAACCGTTGCTTGTCATGATCATGCAAAGTTAAAGGAACCAAAGCGGCAGTGGTTGGTAACACCTTTAAGCCAAATTGTTCTGCTATTTTATAGCCAATAGGACTTGCGCCTAACTTAGGCATGGTTAAGCCGCCAGAGGCTATAACCAATGACTGACATTGATATTGTTGCTCTGTTGTTTTAACAAGATAGCTACCATCACTATGCTGGCTAATATCGAGCACTTCATTTCTCAAGTGAATGTCTACACCTGCCCAATCACACTCGGTCATCAAAATGTCTACAATGTCTTGAGCACTGTTATCACAAAAAAGTTGGCCCAGAGTTTTGTGGTGATAATTCAAGCCATGGCGATCAACTAATTCTATGAAATCTTGCGCACTATAACGTTTTAATGCAGATTTGACGAAATGGGGATTCAGGCATAGGAAATTTTCAGCAGCGGCGTTTTCATTGGTAAAATTACAACGACCGCCGCCACTTATTAATATTTTTCTACCTGGCTTTTTGCCCATATCAACCACAGTGACACTTCTACCTCTATAGCCAGCCGTTGCTGCGCACATTAAACCTGCAGCACCCGCGCCAATAATTAATACATCGGTGGTCGTTAGCGTCATTGTTTATGCTTTTGCTTCTGTCATTATACTGCCAGCGCTTGTTTTAGCCATTTCCGCTAAATCTTTATCGACAAAAAACAATGCATGGCCATCGTGACCCACTAAGTTAATTTTATCTAAAATGCTTTTGAATAACGTCTCTTCTTCGTGTTGTTCAGCCACATACCACTGTAAGAAGTTGAAGGTAGAATAGTCTTGGTTAGTAAAAGCCTGATGTGCCAACTTATTGATACGCTCTGTAATTTGGCACTCATGTTCATAGGTTTTTTGAAAAACATCCGCTAATGATTCAAATTCATGTGGCGGGGCATCAATCGCACCTAAAATGGGTAAAGCGCCAGTTTCACTTACATAGGTAAAAATGCGTGTCATGTGATCCATTTCTTCAGAAGCATGTTTACGCATAAATGAAGCCGCGCCTTCAAAGCCTTTTTCTTCGCACCAAGCACTCATTTGTAGGTAAAGATTAGAAGAATAGAATTCTAAGTTAATTTGGATATTTAGCTGGGTAACCATTTCAGACTTGAGCATTGAAAAATCTCTGTAATTGAATAAGGTTTGGATCTTGCCTCGAACGATAACAATATTCAACCAATTTAACTAAAAACAGTGTATTTAATAGATATTTTTGCTGGAATAACAATAAGAATAATTATTGTTATTAATCAATTGCTTCAGACGCTAAAGCAGAAGTTCAAAACCTAAATATATCGTGGCATTGTAAAGATATATGACGGAATTCTAGAGTAAGAGTTTAACGTTTTAATTGAGTATGTAACTGAAACCGCTAAATAGAAATTTACTATCTTTTTACTTTTTCATATTAGAACTTGTAATGTGTAAATATCTACTATACTTGAATTTTATCTTCTTTAATAAATCAGGAATTTAACGTGGCCGGAACTTTATTTGAATTATATGGTGGCTTTGCAACATTTAGCGCTGTGGTGAACAGCTTCTATCAAAAAGTACTAGACAGTGATGAGCTTGCTCCTTATTTTGACAATGTAAATATGGAAAGGTTGATGTCTCATCAAACTAACTTCATAGCAACAGCTTTAGGTGGTCCAGATAATTACGAAGGAAGAGATTTAAAGCAAGTGCATGCTCGTTACAATATTACGGTACCGCATTTTCAAGAAGTCGGCGAGCTATTATCTGAGTCGCTTGAAGAGGCAGGTGTTAAAGATGAGGATGTTGCAACCATTATGAATTTAATTTCTGGTTTAATGGATCAAATAGTCTCAAGTAAATAATAGTGGTAGTTATGAAACTATGAGCACAGCTGACATGCCCAGCCATCAGAATGCTAGTCAACTATTGAGTGAGCTAGTACACAATATTGACCAAGGCATGGCACTTTGTGACATTGAAAACCTCAATGTCATTGAATTTAATCAAACATTTGCAAGTTGGTTCGGAATTACAGGGGATAACCCGGCCTTAAAATTAATTTTTGCTGATGACATCCTTAAACGTATAAATAATGCTATTACTAAAAATCGCATTTATCGTTTCAAACATATCACCACCGTAAATAGGCGTGAACAACACTTAGATTTAAATGCCAAAGTTATTGTGTTAGCGAATGGCCAATCTTATTTATTCATTCAAGGCATTGTTAATAACAATGAACAACAAATGATTAAGATGGTTAAAGATCATAGTGTGTTTATTGAGCATGGTAAACAGTTGCTAGAAGAGGCAGTAGTAAAAGCTGAGTCTGCCAATAATGCCAAAAGCATGTTTTTAGCATCAATGAGTCATGAATTGCGTACCCCAATGAATGGTATTTTAGGCATGGTGCAGCAATTATTTAAAGGTGAACTCTCTGAAGAACAAGCCGAATATCTCACCACAATACAACACTCAGGTGATCAACTATTAGCCATTATTAATCAGGTGCTCGATTTTTCGAAAATCGAAGCTCATAAAGTTGAATTACACCCTGAAAGTGTTGACATGAAACAGGTAATTCACAACATAGTTTCACTTTGTTCTGGCGCGCAAGAAGATAAAGGTACTACTATTGCTGCTGTGGTACCTGAGCAAACCCTTCCCTTTTTGCTTGTTGATGATGTTCGTTTGAAGCAAGTGTTAATAAATTTGCTTAATAACGCCATTAAGTTCACACAACAAGGTGAAATTAGTCTCGAATTGGTTCTTATTAATACCGACAAGAGTCATTGCCAATTACAGTTTACTGTGAATGATACGGGCATAGGTATTCATCCTGATAGAATTGAACATTTATTTGAACCCTTCGCACAAAATGATGCTTCAACAACGCGGAATTTTGGCGGTACAGGCCTAGGTTTAACCATTAGTAACCAATTAGTTGGCTTAATGGGTGGCAAAATAAAGGTTGAAAGCGAGTTAGATAAAGGCAGTAACTTTAGTTTTACCCTTTCCTTGCCAATAAGCCATCAGGTTGAGCCTGAAGTTATGGCGAAAGCGCCGGAATTAACGAAAGCCTTTTTTAAAAATAAAAAAATTCTAGTGGTTGATGATACAAGAATAAACATAAAAATTATGTCGATGGTGATTAGTGATACTGAGGCTGAAATTATAGTCGCCACTAATGGTCAAGAAGCAGTGGAAGCCTTTAAAAGTAATAATATTGATTTAATCTTAATGGACTGCTTAATGCCGGTGATGGATGGCTTTGAAGCAACGGCTGCCATACGAGCCATAGAGCCAGCAGCTGAACATACTATTATTTTAGCGGTCACCGCTAGTGCTTCTGAAGAAATAGCTGTGCAGTGTAAAGCTTCAGGCATGGATGATATTATTTTAAAACCCTTTAAATTTGATGACCTACTGGCAAAGTTACAATCAGCATTAATGCTCAATCATCAAATTTAATCAATATTCTCTGCGTATTCAGATGGCGTTGTTTATAGTTTTGGAATAGCTTGATTCACATAAACATCAAAGCGGTTCTTTTTCATCTTGATACTGGTACTTGGCTTTTTGTTATTGAGTGGTGGCGCGTAACTAGGGCGTTTCACCACTACACGGTATTTTGCCAACGCAAGCGCGGGTGATAGTAAGTCATCAGCATCTAAGTCTTCGCCAACCAATGATTGAAAAACGCGCATTTCTTTTTTAACCGCAGCCGATTTTTCACGGTGTGGGTACATGGGGTCGAGGTACACAACATCGACCTGTTGGGCTAAGGTCATGCTGTCAATTGAAGAGGCATGAACTAGCTGCATATTTTGTGTTATCTCATTGACTTCGCTATTGAGTTGAGCACGCGATAAACCATCATCCAACAATGCAGCAACCACGGGCATACGCTCCATTAAGGTAACATGGCAGCCAAGACTTGCTAATACAAAAGCATCGCGGCCAAGCCCCGCAGTTGCATCAAGCACATGGGGTTTAAAACCATGCTTTAAGCCTATTGCCTTGGCGATGTCTTGCCCTCGACCACCGCCAAACTTGCGCCGGTGGGCACTAGCACCTTCAATGAAGTCAACCTTAATGCCGCCCAGCTTTGGTTCGTCTAATGTTAACAGCTCGAGGTTTTGCTGGTTTAATTGCAATAAAAATTTTAGCTGAGGATATTTACTCGCCGACGCGGCATCGCCTACATAGTTAAATTGCCATTTTTTAGCGATTTTTTTAGCCGCATCACTATCAACACTATCTACATAAGCTACGGCAATTTCATCTTTAAGCACATCGGTCATTATGCGGGTTCTACCTGTACATAATTATCGCCACTGGCAAGCGCAATTAAACGGCTAAGTTGCGTTAAACTATAAGCAGATTCTTGTTGCAACTGATTAAAATAATCTTGAATGGCGGTTAAACTCTTTTTACTCTGTAAGCCACCGTCTATTATTTTTTGCGCTCTAAGGTAGGCTTCAACATCTGAGCTTAAAATGAAAGTGTCTTTACCCAACAATCTTAAGGCATAAGGGCCTGTGTTACCGCCGAGACGTTGGCCATGTTTTTTTAAATACGCCCAAAGACCGATAATATCGCTGCTAGGCCAATTGGCAATGAACTCGGCAAAACTAGTGTACTGATCGCTTTTACCCTCGTAGATCATTTGCGCATTGGCTTTGATGGTTTTGACTTTATTGTAATTACGAATAATTTTAGGATCTGCTGCTTTTCGCTCTAGCATTTCCTCTGGCATCATTAATACTTTTTCAATGTCAAAATTGAAAAAGCTGTCTTCAAAGTCTGGCCATTTATTTTCAACAACTCGCCAAACAAAACCTGATTTAAATATTTGTTTGGTAAATGCAGACAAAATTCGATCATCACTTAAGTTGGCAACACTTTCTTGAGCAGCGCTGTCGTCGTGCAAGCGTTTACCGATAATTTTTTTGCCAAGCAGCAACTCTAACGATTTTTTTCCACCTTTTCGCTGGGCTGCTCGATGATAAATATCAGCAAATTTTTCTCTTGAATGCTCAGCCATAATCTATGCTTCGATGCCGCTATGACGTAATAGTGCGTCTATTTCAGGTGCTCTACCTCGGAAGCTTTTAAACAGTTCACTTGGCTCTTCACTACCCCCTTTTTCTAGAATATTGTTCAAGAATGACTTCCCTGTATTTTTATTAAATACACCTTCTTGTTCGAATAAGCTAAAAGCATCGGCCGACAATACTTCAGCCCATTTATAACTGTAGTAACCAGCCGCATAACCGCCACCAAATATATGACTGAAGCCATGTTGAAAGCGGTTAAACTCAGGGGCTTTAACTACAGCATATTGCTCGCGCACTTGGTCTAATACCAATTGGATATGATTATCTGCAGCCTCGTTGTTGTAGCTTGCGTGCATAGTAAAATCAAAAATGCTGAATTCTAATTGACGTAACATTTGCATTGCTGATTGGAAATTTTTCGCGGCTAGCATTTTATCTAATAACGCTTGCGGTAATGATTCACCCGTTTCAAAGTGGTTAGAAATGAATGCTAATGCTTCAGCTTGCCAGCACCAGTTTTCTAAAAATTGGCTTGGTAACTCTACAGCATCCCAAGGTACAGCATTGATACCAGCAACGGCACTTTCATCAACTTGCGTTAACATATGATGTAGGCCATGACCAAATTCATGAAATAAAGTGACGACTTCATCGTGGGTGAATAGGGCAGGTTTATCGCCCACTGGGCCATTAAAATTACAGGTTAAATAAGCGACGGGATGTTGAATATTACCCGTGCTTAATTTACTACGACCAACACAGTCATCCATCCAAGCGCCACCGCGCTTTTTCTCACGCGCGTATAAATCAAGATAAAAACTACCGCGTAATGCGCCATTACTGTCAAAAACATCGTAAAATTTTACATCGTCATGCCAAACGTCTACTGCATCACGGTGTTTAATGGTTAGGCCAAAGACTCGGTTTACTACTTCAAATAAGCCATTTACCACATTGTCTTTAGGGAAGTAAGGGCGTAGCTCTTCATCTGAAATACTGTATCGGCTTTGTTTGAGCTTTTCGCTGTAATAAGCAAGATCCCAGGCATTAAGTGTTGTTTGTGAGTATTCACTTAGCGCAAAGCCGTTCAATTCTTTATAGTCTTGCTCACCCTGGTGCTTAGACTTAACCGCTAGGTCTTCCAAAAATTCCATAACTTCAGCAGGCGAATTTGCCATTTTTGTCGCTAAAGAGTGTTCAGCATAACTGTCAAAATCTAATAGTTGTGCCAGCTCATGACGTAGCGCCAATAATTCATTCATTATGATGCTATTGTCAAATTCACCAGCATTTGGCCCTTGATCAGAAGCACGGGTCACGAACGCACTATATAATTGTTCGCGTAATGCTTGGTTGTCACAGTACATCATTACCGGTAAGTAACTTGGTATATCGAGGGTAAAAGTGTAACCCTGTTGCTCTTTACTTTCTGCCAATGCTTGAGCGGCAGCAAGTGAACTTTCCGGCAAACCAGCCAAGTCATTTTTTTCTGTAATATTGACACTAAAGGCATGAGTTGCATCAAGCACGTTGTTGCTGAAACCTGAACTTAACTCAGAAAGACGAGTAACTATTTCACCATAGCGCTTTTTATCATTATCATTTAACGCAATACCGGAAAGCTTAAAATCTCGCAATGCATTGGTGATAACTTTCTTTTGTGCCGTATTTAGCTCAGTAAATTCATCGCTGTCTTTTAAGCTCTGATAGGCTTGGAAAAGCGCTTGGTGTTGGCCAACAAAAGTACCGTACTCAGACAATAAAGGTAAGCATGACTCATAAGCTTCACGAAGTTCATCACTACTCACTACTGAGTTCATATGTGAAACAGGCGACCATAATTTTGAAAGCACATCATCTACTTCATCTATTGGCATGACTAAACTTGCCCATGTGAAAGTACTATTTTGTGACAAAACGGCATCAATAGTTTTTTTACAATCAGCTATGGCTTGCTCTACAGCGGGTTTAACATGCTCTGGTCTAATTTTGGAAAAAGCGGGTAAGTCTAGATTTTTTACTGTTTTTGGTAGTAAAGGATTAGTCATAATAGGCATGAAGTAAAATAAATGATACTTCATTATGTGATGACAAATAGCCAATATTCAAGAGAGCTTATGCAAGCAGCGTAAATTAATTTTGGAATATCATAATAGATGCTTTTATAGCTGTTATAATTATTAAATCAATTTCCCAGAACTATCTCTTAAAGCCCTTAGCACTGTAAGGTTGTAATAGGTTGAAATTTATATCTTTTAAAGAAATATTGTTGCCTATAATCTTGATGATTATGTTGAGCTTTGGTTTGCAGGCAAATGAGCAGGCTAGCGTTCAAAATTTATACCTAAAACAACTTTCTGTTAATGATGGTTTATCGCAAGGTACGGTTAATTCTATTTTAACCAGCGACAGTGGTTTTGTTTGGCTGGCAACAGATAGCGGCATAAACCTTTATGATGGTTACTCGGTTAAACAATTACCCGGCCCAGACAAACGATTTATTGATTCGGCTATTTATCTAGTTAAACAAGACAGTCAAGGTTTAGTGTGGATCAATGTAGATAGTGGTCTATATCGATACCAGCCTAAAGAAAACCACTATCAATTAATTTCTGAAAGTAAACCGGAACATTTCATGGTTGACTTTATTGAGGGAAAAAACGTCAGTGATCAGGTCGGTTTTTGGTTAGCAAGTAGTAAAACCATCAGCTTTTATCATGAAAAAACAAAAACGCTTAAACTAGAGTTAGATTTATCCGCAGAGTTGCCCGGCAAAAATAATATTTTCCAAATAAAATATCACGAGAAAATTTTGTATATTTCTACGCGTGTGGGTATGTACGCTTACCATATTGAGTCTAAACAATGGCGTAAGCTACCTAGTTTAGCGTCAATACAGACGCAAGATAACTTCAATTTAATGCAGGCAACCAAAAACTTTGCAATATTTATCAGTGAGCAGGGTGATTTATATATTGGCTCAAATGATGGTGTTTATAGTGTCAATACTATGGAAGTTGCTGATTTTTTTGATGGAAAAATAACTAAGCTAACGTATAAACAAGTGTTAGCGCATGTGTCTGTTTGGCAAATGCTATTCACCAATGAACACCTGCATATAGCCAGTAATAAAGGGCTTCATAAAGTAAATACTGTAACGCAACAAGCACAGTATTTGTTCAGTTTTAGTGACTATTTTGATCATGTTTCTAACAACGCTATCATTTCATTGGCGGTCGATAAGAGCGGTATTTTTTGGTTGGGCTCTGAGTCAACGGGTGTTTATTTATGGGACCCTAATTTAGAGCTAGTGAATAACTATCGTTATCAAAAAAATAACAAAAGAACTTTAACGCACAATGAAGTATGGACATTTCAGCAGCATAGTAGTGATCAGCAACAATTTTGGGTGGGCACTAGCAGTGGCTTGAATTTGATCGACAACGCCAAGCAAACTGTAAAGCGGTTCATGGTATCACCGGATGAAGAGAGCCAGTTTAGTCGAAACTACATTTACCAAATATATAACTACGAAGAAGACATTTTATTATTATCGACCTCTAAAGGCATTGTTTTATACAATACTCAGTTAGAAAAATCCTACTCGTTACCTAGCAATGAACAAGTTAGTGAGATTTTAAGTAAAGACCATTATTCAGTCTACTTTCAAGAACAACGTTATTTATGGCTTGTTTATGCAGAGCGCGCTGTAGTCGTAGATTTAGTAACAGGTTTAGTCGATGAGTTATCAGCTATTGCTGAAATAGTACCCCATAATAAAATATTTAAATTCTTAGGTGAGCTACCTAATAGTAAAATGATGTTGTTTTCTACAAACGATACCTTGTGGGGGTACAACTTAGTAAATAAACAAGTGCACAAGTTATATCAACACCCCAATGTGCTAGCCAGTGAGTGGATCTCCTATGATGGCTGGGTGATAGATAAAAACAATATTCTTTGGCTAAGTTATCCAACCAAAGGTTTACTTGGTTTAGAGTTATCTACTTTCAATTTGAAGTATTTCTATCACAACAAAAATAGCCTCATTGATAATAATGTCTATAGCTTGATGACTGATGAAGACGGCGATTTATGGTTTTCAACGCATAAAGGTTTGTTTGTATTACATATAGACACGCAGCATATTAGGCAATTTACCGTTGCTGATGGCTTATCTGCAATGGAGTTTAATTCAAGTGCAAGTCTAAAATTAGCCAATGGTAAGCTCGTTTACGGCTCCATGGAAGGCGTGAGTATTTTTTCTCCTGAAGAGTTAAAAAATAAGTTTATTAATCAGCAGATTAAAGTTTATACAACAGGTGTTGATGTTATTTCTAGACAGCTCGACTTACCTTTACTTATCAACCAAAAGCATGACATTTTGCTAGAATATGATGATGTTGGTATACGCTTTGATTTTTCAACCTTATCTTTTAGTGATAATCAAGGTGTAACTTTTGAATATCAGTTAACAGGTGATAGTCGAGTTAATTATCCTGCAACTACAGACAATAGAATTACCTTTCCTAGCTTGCCCTCAGGTTCTCACACTTTACATGTTAAGGCTAAATCACCTATAACAGGTGAATATTCTCAAACCCGAAAAATAAATATTCTTGTTAGCTATGCGCCGTGGAAATCGCCATTTGCTTATTTTATTTACTTCTTCATTTTCAGTGCCTTATTAGCTCTATGGATACGACATCGGACTAAACAAAAACAACAGTTACTAATTGCTCACGAAGAGGTCACTTTTAGAGAAAATCGATTGCAACTCGCGTTAACCGGTAGTAATTCTGAGGTATGGGACTGGCAAGCCGATGGTAACTTAATGTTTGGCAAACGAATTGCTCAAGAGTTAGCCTATGTCGATCTTGCCACTGCACACAGCTTTACCCAGCATGTTGATTTGATTCATCCGGACGATAAAGAAGGCTTTATCTCTAAATGGCGTTTATTTATTGAGAATAACGATGTTGCAGACACTTTTTCGTGCACATATCGACTCAAACATGCAGAGGGAAATTGGCTATGGTACAAAGATTTAGGCAAAATCGTTACTTTAGATCATAACGAAAAGCCTAGCCGTATTACTGGCTCTTATACCAATATTACTGAAACACGTGCTGAGGAAGTGCGCAGCCAATATTATGGCGAAGCCTTTAGACAAACTAATGACTGGGTGCTGATTATTAACGATGATTTTAGCCAGATTACCGCTAACCAGTCGTTGCGAAGTGTATTTGAGCTGCCAAATGAAACCTTTGGTTTTAGTGATAATTTTATGGGACTTAATGAGCGCCGCTGGCAATTCTTTAAGCAATTATTCCCTTCTTTGGCTGAAGGAGAACATTGGCGAGGCGAAGAGTTGGTTGTCACCGCTTCAGGAGAAGAGTTTCATGTGGTGGTTAATATCAATGTAGGGCGAAACGAGACCACTAACAATCTACACTATGTATGTGTTTTCACTGATATTAGTGCCCAAAAATCGGCTGAAAAAGAATTGCGCTATTTGGCTAATTATGATCACTTAACTGACCTACCTAACCGAAGTTTGTTGTTAGAGCGAATAAAGCATGCGATGGAGTCTTCACAACGACAAAAAAAATCAATCGCTGTATTTTTTATTGATTTAGATAGATTTAAACAAGTAAATGACTCGTTAGGGCATGATTGTGGTGACTTGCTGTTAGTCGAAGTTTCTAGACGTTTGTCAGAGTTACTGCGGGTTGACGATACGGTTGCACGTATTGGCGGCGATGAATTTGTGGTGTTGGTTGAGACGTTTAGAGGGCCTACGCATTTAGGACAAGTAGCACAAAAAATAATTGCAGCTGTGGAAAAACCCGTATTACTACAAGAAAACGAGGTGTGTATCGGCGCGAGTATTGGTATTGCTTTATATCCTGATGATGCTAGTGATTCGAGCGCTTTATTAAGACATGCCGATGTTGCTATGTATCATGCCAAACAGTTAGGCCGAAACACCTTTCAGTTTTTCACGCCACGCATGAATGCTGAGGCAACAGAACGTTTAACGCAAGAATCTAAAATAAAGTTAGCTTATAGTAACGACGAGTTTTTTAATCATTATCAACCGATTATTGATTCTAAAACAGGCAAAGCCGCTGGTTTTGAACTGTTGATGCGTTGGCAAAGTCAAAATAAAGTAATTGCACCAGCGGGTTTTATTAGTATAGCTGAGGAGTTAGGGTTAATAATACCAATGACAGAAGCTGCGTTAGAGCGTGGTTTGGAAGATTTGAAAGCTTGGCATAAACAACGGCCGTCTTTATATCTGTCGGTTAACTTGTCAGCACAACATTTTGCTAAAGAAAGTTTAGTTATTTATATTTCTCGTTTATTAAAGCTACATGATTTACCAGCACATTTATTAAAAATTGAAGTAACCGAAAGTGCGTTAATTACGGAACCAGAAAAAGCCATACGAACTATGAATGCTTTATCAGATTTGGGTGTTATTCTAGCACTTGATGATTTCGGTACTGGTTTTTCCTCTTTGTCTTATTTGAAACGCTTACCTCTTGATATTATTAAAGTTGACCGTAGTTTTATTGCTGGCATAGGCGTAGAAAAAACCGATGAAGCCATTGTAGATGCCACCATAGTGTTAGCTAGAAGATTAAATATGCACTGTATTGCAGAAGGGGTGGAAACGACACAGCAACTGGATTATTTAACAAAACGAAATTGTTATTTTGTACAGGGTTATTTGTACAGTAAACCTGTAGATGCACAAACAATAAGCGATCATTTATCGGCAAATGTTGTCGAATTAAAGGCAAATTAATCACTTACCGCAACGATGTTCGATTGATTAGTCGGCTTTTGTCCCCATATGTAAAATATCAACACATTCAATGGAAACCATTATGACTGAACATTTTGATTATTTAGCAATAGGCGCTGGTAGCGGCGGTATTGCTTCGGCTAATAGAGCGGCTCGACTTGGTAAAAAGGCAGCGGTAATTGAAGCGAAGCATATTGGTGGTACTTGCGTTAATGTTGGCTGTGTACCTAAAAAAGCGATGTGGTATGCAGGACAAATTAGTGATGCCCTTAAATACGCCAACGACTATGGCTTTAACTTAGGCCAGTTTAAACTAGAACAGAATGGTTTTGATTGGGGTCGCTTAGTTGCCAATAGAGAAGCTTATATTGAACGAATTCATGCTGCCTATCAGCGTGGTTTTGATGCGAATGATGTTACGGTAATTCAAGGATTTGCCAAGTTTGTTAATAAGAATACCGTAGAGGTAGATGGCACCTTATACACTGCAGATCATATTACTATTGCCACTGGTGGTAGGCCATCAATTCCCGTGATTGAGGGCGCAGAACATGGTATGGACTCAGATGGATTTTTTGCTTTAACAGAACAACCTAAATCTGTGGCTGTGATTGGTGCGGGCTATATTGCTGTTGAGCTAGCAGGCGTATTTCATGGTTTAGGAACACAAACCCATTTGTTAGTACGCAATGAAAAGCCATTACGCAGTTTTGACGATATGTTAAGTAACACCTTAGTTGAGCAAATGGCTAAGCATGGCCCAACGCTGCACAACCATAGTACGCCAGAGCGAATTGAAAAGCTTACTGATGGTAATTTAATAGTACACCTCACAAATGGCAAGTCTATTGGTCCAGTGGAAAAACTGGTGTGGGCTATCGGGCGTGAACCTGCTACCGATAACATCAACTTAGATTTAGCCGGTGTGGCACTTGATGAGAGAGGTTTTATTGTTACCGACAAATATCAAAACACTAATGTTGATGGTATATATGCGGTTGGCGATAACACCGGTCGAGCACAATTAACTCCAGTTGCTGTTGCCGCTGGTCGTCGTTTATGTGAAAGGTTATTTAACAATAAGCCGGAAGAGCATTTAGACTATTCTGGTATTGCTACTGTAGTCTTTAGTCATCCAGTCATTGGTACTGTCGGGTTAACTGAGGCTGAGGCTGTTGCCGAATACGGGGAAGATAATATTAGTGTCTATAATTCACAATTTACTGCTCTCTATCAAGCCATTACAGAAGATTATCGTGACCCGACGCGCATGAAACTAATTTGCGCAGGTAAGGATGAAAAAGTTGTCGGCTTACATAGCATTGGTTTTGGTAGTGATGAGTTACTGCAAGGCTTTGCCGTAGCGATGAAAATGGGTGCAACTAAAGCTGACTTCGATAACACCATTGCTATTCACCCTACTTCAGCCGAAGAGTTTGTCACTCTATAGATGATACTCTGACAACGTACAACTGTAGATATTTGAATATCTGAGCCTATTGAAGTAGGCCAGATTTCATTATTTATACCAGAGCTATATTTTGTTGCATTAGGCTGATTACAAAGTCTGACTAAGATCATTGATCGAAAACCAACGAAGATAAAGCTGCCCCGTGTTGTTATATTAAATTTATCGATATTGTTTACGATACATAAAACAAAGGGGGTATTATCAGCAATCAATATCTCTAATTCGGTTATTGCTAGCCTACTGATATTGAATTCCACTTCTGCCGTAGAAAACCTACCTGACTCGACCATCACTTTATATATTCTTAGTAACCTAATATGGGTATAACCTAATTGTTTGGGCAGTATGTTTTTACTCTTTTCATTTGTAAAACACCTTATGTAAGTAAATACTTAACTTAAGTTTTTAAAGTATAAATTTAATAACCTATTAAAACATTGATAATAGGGGTAAGTAGTTAAATATACGCTTCGCTCAAAAATTGAAGAGTAAGGTGAAATAATGAATAAGAATATAAATGAAAATCACGGCTTACCTCAAGCGCAACTCAATGCGTACTGGATGCCATTTACCGGTAACCGCCAATTTAAAAAAGGTTCTCGTATTATTGTCAGTGCAGCAGGAAAGTTTTAACCGACTCACAAGGCCGTAATACATTTGATGGTCTGTCAGGATTATGGTGCATGCTGTCAAGTGGTGTTCGCGAAGGGATAAGCTTCGTTTTCCCTAGCTAATGTGATTTAACCACTTTTAAGTTTTGACCAGCGTGAAAGTGTCCTAATTATCACACTATTGACACCTCCATATTGAACAGAAAATATAGCCGAAGAATAATGTAAGGGCATATCATGTCAGATAATAAAATAATTAGATTAAGCCAAGCTCCTGCTAAATTTGGTGACTCACCTGATGAACTAGAACCGTCAATGTTTGTTTCAGACTTGCCCGTTCAAAATAGCCATAGCTATTATGAAGATGATGAGCAAGGGCTATATGTTGGTGTTTGGGATACTGACGATATGATAGAGGCAGCTAATCCTTATCCTTGTGATGAGTTTATGGTGCTCATCGAAGGCGCGGTAGAAATTAAAAATACTCAAACCGGTTTGAGTGAAACCGTGCTTGCTGGCGAGAGTTTTGTTATCCCTAAAGGCTATGATTGTCAGTGGCATCAACAAGGATATTTGCGTAAATTTTATGTGATATCTGAGCATCCCGATGAAGTTATTCCACTACGCCCTACTTTAACGGGCATTGCTAAAATAAATATCGAGACACAAAAAGGTAAAAATTATTGTTACCAAGATAATAACAAACGTTTTACTGCTGGAATTAGGGAAAATGCAATAGGTGAAATGCCACTTACCATGAATATTAATAGCCATTTCATTTACCTTAAAAAAGGTAGTGTGACGATAAAAGAGTCCACAGGTACTGAACATACATTTCGATCAGGTGAGGCTTTTTATATTCCTGCGAATGTTACTTGTAGTTGGTCTATTACTGAAAACACGCTACAACATTATGTTGAAATTTCCCCTCTATTAGCTGATTAAAAGAGTGTCAATAATATGAATACTAAATCTATAAAAATAATTGCCCAATTATCTGAAGGTGGATCTATGAGAGCAAAGCACTTTATTAATGGTCAATGGCTTGATGCAGAATCGAGTAAAACATTTACCGTTACTAACCCTGCAACGGAGGAAGTGATTGAGCATTTACCTGCTGGTAATAAACTCGATATTGACAATGCCGTATCTGCAGCTAAAACGGCATTTGAACAAGGCGTTTGGCCAACACTAACTGGCAAAGAGCGTGGACAATACTTACGTAAAATAGCTGAAATTATTACTCGTCGTCTTGATGAATTGTCGGCGCTTGAAGTATTAGACAATGGTAAACCTTACCCAGAAGCTCTTTGGGATATTGAAGATACCGCAGGTACTTTTGAGTTTTACGCTAATCTTGCTGAAGAGTTAGATGAAAAGAGTGAAGTTGGAATAACTTTAGCTGAAGAAGGTTTCAGTTCAAAAGCTATCAAGGAACCCATAGGAGTTGCTGGGGCCATTATACCTTGGAACTTTCCAATGCTAATGGCCGCTTGGAAAGTTGCTCCCGCACTTGCTGCAGGCTGTACTATGGTATTAAAACCTTCAGAAGTAACTCCTTTAACGGCACTGGCTTTAGCCGAAATTTGTCAAGAAGCAGAGTTGCCAGCTGGTGTGTTAAATATTGTCACAGGTTTGGGTGCTGATGCAGGACAAGCCCTAGTTGAGCATCCTGATGTCGACAAATTAGCCTTTACTGGCTCAGTACCTACCGGCTCAAAAATCATGGCGATGGCAGCTAATAATATCAAAAATGTTAGCTTAGAGTTAGGTGGGAAATCACCGCTAGTTGTTTTTGAAGATACCGATATTGAAAAAGCCGTAGAATGGATAATGTTTGGTATTTTTTGGAATCAAGGCCAAGTTTGTTCAGCTACCTCTCGAGTGTTAGTTGCGCAAGAAATTTATCCTCAATTATTAAAAAGGCTAACTGAAGAAGCTAACAAAATCATTATTGGCAGTGGTGACACTCATGGGGTGTTATTAGGACCTTTAGTAAATGCTGCTCAATATGACAAAGTGCTCTCGGCAATTACACGTGGTGTTGATGAAGGCGCAACGTTAGTTTGTGGCGGCGAGCGACCGAGTACTTTTGAAAGTGGCTATTACCTTAAGCCAACAATATTGACAGATATGGCAGAAAATAGCTGGATTTGGCAAGAAGAAATTTTTGGCCCCGTTGTTTGTATCAAGCCATTTGAAAGTGAAGAACAAGCGATAAAAATGGCGAATAACTCTAGATTTGGTTTAGCGGCGGCAGTAATGTCTAAAGACTTAAAACGTTGTGACCGAGTAGCAAAAGCATTTCGCGCAGGTATTGTTTGGGTGAATTGTTCACAACCTACTTTTGTTGAGGCTCCTTGGGGAGGCTATAAACAATCAGGTATTGGCCGAGAGCTTGGTGAATGGGGATTAAATAATTACCTCGAAACTAAGCAAATTACTCGCTACGAAAGTGACGAACCTTGGGGTTGGTATCTCAAATAGTGTCTACTTGAAGTATCAATATACCTAATAAATATTCTTAGTGTTATTAATAAAAGAACACTGACAGTAGTAAACGATTCAGCAGCTAGCGCGTAATACCTTAAGCAAAAGTCGAATCATGATAATAAAGAGAAGTTTATGCAACAACACGTTGAAGCGTTAAAAGATTCTAAATTTTGCCCTCTTTGGCATGATCAAGATATTCGTCCGGAAATTTTGCCTGCACTTAATGCAGATACTTCTTGTGAATTATTGATTGTCGGAGGAGGGTTTACCGGGCTTTGGGGCGCTTTGCAGGTTAAAGAACGCCAACCTGAAGTTGATGTTATTTTAATTGAAAAAACCTTTATCTCTGATGGTTCATCAGGGCGTAATGGTGGATTTTTACATGGCACCTTGGCGCATGGAGAAAGTAATACTGATCATCATTTTCCCGGTGAAGCCGATAAATTACATCAACTAGGTGAACAAAATATTGCTGAATTATTAGCAACATTTGAGCGTTATAATATTGATGCGCGCTATGAAGAGGTAGGTGAAACTGAAGTGGCGACTAACCAAGGATCAGTTGACGCTATTCGCAAAGATTACGAAGAAGAAAAAGCCGCAGGTGATGACGTTACTTGGTATAACCAAACAGAGATGCAGGAACAAGTTAATTCACCGACTTTTCTCGCTGGACTTTGTCGAAGAAATGGTCAAGATGGCATTGTTGATCCTGCTCGTATTTGTTGGGGCTTAAAACGTGTATTACTGGAACTTGGCGTACGCATTTTTGAAAACACGCCATTGGATGAATGTCATCCTTTAGGTAAAGATAAAATGCAGTCACAAAGCCTAGGTTTTACCATCACCAGTGATAAAGTGCTGATGGCAACTAATGCTTATAAAAATCCGATATCACAAGTTAATCGAGCCACAATTCCTGTTTGGGATTATCAAATAGCGACTGAACCTTTAAATCAAGAACAGCTTGATGCCATTGGCTGGCACAAGTCCCGTCATGCGCTGGGTAATCACGCGAACATGTTTCATTATTATCGCTTCACGCAAGATAATCGTATTACTTGGGGCGGCGGCGGTGCGGTTCGTTACTATTTTAATAAAAATACCGATTTTACCACTTGCGCAGATATACCTGAACGGTTCGAACAACTATCAAAAGAATTTTTTGAAACTTTCCCACAGCTCAAAGGTTTAAAATTTAGCCATAGATGGAGTGGAATTATTGCGACATCCACTCGTTTCTGTATGGTGCCTGGAGCAACTTATAACGGGCGTTTGGCATGGGCTGTTGGTTATACCGGGCTAGGTGTTGGGGCGACACGTTTTGGTGCTCGTGTTGGTATCGAGCTCTTAGGTTATCAACCGAGCGATATATTAAAAATGCAGTTTATTACTAAAAAACCAATGCCTTGGGCACCAGAGCCGTTTCGTTGGTTTGGGGTTAAGTTTACCCAAAATGCCCTAGTAAAAGCAGACAATAATAATGGCAAACGGGGCTTATGGTTAAAAATGCTTGATGCGATGAATCTAGGTTTTACCTGCTAGTTTGGTAATCACTTTTTAAAGAGGCTAGGTTAGCCTCTTAATTCTAAGCGATTCTTATTCTTAACATGCTAAAGTGTAGCTCATTACTTATCTCATTTTAGGCTTTTCCCAATGTCTATCTCATCGTTAAACATGCCCGAAGGCGCTTTAGAAGGGATCAAAGTTATTGATCTTAGCCGAATATTGGCAGGTCCATGGGCATCACAAGCGTTAGCTGATTTAGGTGCAGAAGTCATAAAAATAGAACGCCCAAAAATTGGTGATGATACCCGGTTTTGGGGCCCTCCATTTATTAAAACTGCAACGATTGAACACCCCCCGCAAGCCGCTTATTTTCACTGTGCCAACCGCAATAAAAAATCTATCGCTATCGATATAACTTGCCAAGAGGGTCAGCAAGTCGTTAAAGATTTAATCAGTCAAGCTGATGTGTTAATTGAAAACTTTAAAGTCGGTGGCTTGGCAAAATATGCTTTAGATTACCAACAGCTAAAAAAGATCAATCCGAAACTAATCTATTGCTCTATCACTGGTTTTGGTCAAACTGGACCTTATGCCCATAAGGCAGGTTATGATGCGATGATCCAAGGAGAAGGCGGTTTAATGAGTCTAACAGGAGAGCCAAAAGGAGAACCAATGAAAGTTGGTGTGGCGTTAGTCGATATAATGACAGGTTTGTACAGCAGTAATGCCATTTTAGCGGCATTGATGGCACGAACCAGGACCATGCTAGGACAGTATATTGATATCTCACTACTTGATGTGCAATTAGCTTCATTGGCTAATCAAGGCATGAATTACCTCGCAACAGGAAAGAACCCGAATCGTCTTGGTAATGGTCATCCCAATATAGTGCCTTATCAAACGTTTACCACTCGAGATGGTAGTCTTATTTTAGCGATTGGTAATGATCAACAATTTGCTAAATTTTGCCAACTTTGCGAGTTAACATCACTTGCTGAAGATGCCAATTACCAAACCAATGAACAAAGAGTAAACAATAGAGAAACGCTTATTCCGCTTATCGCGAAGAAAATAGCCAAACATGATACTTATTGGTGGGTTGAGCAATTGGAAAAAATACAGGTACCTTGTGGGCCGGTAAACACTTTAGAACAAGTATTTAACCATCCGCAAATCAAGCATCGTCAGATGGTAAAACAACTGCCTGATAACAATAACCAACTTATTGATACGGTAGTATCACCGATAAATTTATCAGCAACGCCATTGCAATATAAAAGTGCCGCACCAGAGCTTGGGCAGCATAGTCGTGACATTTTAAAGATTGATCTCTGTTACGATGATGAGCATATTGCGATGTTATTTAATCAAGACGTAGTGGCTTAGCCCTTTTTATAAAATAGATTTTTGAGCTTAAGCTAACTTCGATTAAGCCTAAAGCTCAATACTCTTTGCAATACCCTGCCATAGGGTGTTTAACGATTTCATCATTAAAACTCCGTCTTGTTCTGGATAAGATCCCATGCCAACAATCATTAGTTCTCGTTGTAAGTCAAACCAAGCAAATTGCCCATGAATACCTAGCATGGTAAATTGTTGTAGCTCGGCATTAAGTACCCAAAATTGGTTGTTATATTGGCCATGAGGAAAGACGGTGTCTTTTACTGACGCCTGATAAGCATGCTGGTATTGCAGACTAGGTTTGACTAAATTAGTTATAAATTGTGCAGGAATAACTTGTTGGCCTTGAGCGTTTTTCCCTTGATTGATTAATAGCGCACTTACGCGAGCAAAGTCTCGTAAACGTAAGTTCAGTTGACCTTCGGTGATCGGAAATCCTTGAGGATCGGTATTAAAGTAACCAGAACCTTCCGTACCTACATGATTAAATAACAATTCTTCAAAGATGTTAGCAAGACCTTGCTGATAAACTTTTTCTAAGACCATGCCTAAAATATTTGCCAAGCATGAGTTATAAACAAAGTTTGTTCCTGGCTCATGACTTCGACTGTTTAAATTTTCAATCATCCATGCTTTTGCCCCAATCGCCTGTTCTCCAGCTTTGGGTGGGTAATAACCAGCGGCACGCGCATAATGCCAATAATGCGCATCGGGATCGCTATAATCTTCGCTATATTCAATGCCTGCTTGCATGTCTAACACCTGTTGAATAGTTACCCCTTGCCAAGCTTGATGTTGAGAAAATTCAGGTAAATATGAAGTGATTGCGGCATCTATTTTTACTAAGTCTTGTTCGATAGCAATAGCTATTTGCATAGCACATAAAGACTTAGTGCAAGAATGGATAACGTGGCGATCGGTTGCTGTCATGCCATTTCGATATGATTCATGCAGCACTTCGCCTTTGTGCATGACTAATAACCCATCGTTAAAAATTCGACGATTAAGTAATTGTTCACCTGATATTTTTCTATTTGTCATTAATGGGTCGTCAAACTGCATTGATTCAACATCTAGTTGATAATTGCCTTGTTTAAGTACTGTTATCGGTGGTTTAGCTTCAATTTCCACGGTTTTAAACAATTTTTCCATTGATAATTGACCTAGACCTAAGTGAGCAGGTAAGTCCCAATTATCCTGACATATGGCTAAACTCTTATCAATAATATAACTGGGTTCACTGACTACTTGCTTCATGAAGTTATACCATCACTGTTAAGTGAGTCAGCCGAGTTATTGGCTTTATTTTGCGTAATTTCTTCACTCCATTGGAAAATATTCATTTCAATAAACCAAAAGGCGACTAGCCATAAGAAGGCATCTCTAAAATCAAGGAAGCCTCCTTTTATTCCCCAGTAACCGGCAACTAAAAATAAAACACAATAAAGTACAGATTTTATCCATTTACTGAATTTAATTTTACGTTCGCTAAGTGCCCCTTTTAACTGCAAGAAAACCTCTATTTCCAAAACCAGCACCACTAACAGCCAAGTAATGGAATTAGTCACCTCAACTGTCGATAAGCGTTGGGTTTCGGTTAGCATGTTTTGTTCGGTAATAATGTCAGTCCCGACAATTTGTATTAAGGGGGTATTAACAAAGCCCTGACAAATTTCTTTCGATAACGGTAGATATTGGTCAATTTCTTTAATGTAGGTAAAGCTAGTGCCGATGAGTGAACAAACATCTTTCGTAATAAAGGGAACCGTAGCGTGTAATAAATTAAATTTGGAGATGAATCCGTAAAGGGAATAAACGATAAAGCAATAGCATAAAATCCTTACGGTATTCATAGTCCACTTAACTTTTCCTTTGATTTGTTCATCTTCAAGAATATAAGTTTCAAGCTCAAATAATAGTAATAATACTAGCCAAGCAATGGTGTCGATTGTCGCGGTAAATGCTTCAATAATTTCATTGGCAGAAATTCCTTTGGCAAAAGTTTGTGTGCTTGCCGCGTAATCTTCAAGAAAAAAATGATAGATATCTAACATTAACAAACAGTAAATAGTATATTTAAATAGCTGAAATGCTACTGCTTTGTTTATCAATGGCTTCTTTTTTTGTTCTATTATCGACATTCTATTCATCCATTTTCTTTTTGTTTTAAGTAAGGATTTTATGTGATTATTATTAATGTATTGCTACAGGCCTAACTTGTCGCGTAAACCGTAGTACCATGCGCCCATCATCACTGCTGGTACTCTAAATAAGCGTCCACCAGGAAAGTTGTAATGAGGTAGTTGGGCAAAAACATCAAATCGAGAGCTGTCGCCATGAATAGCCTCTGCTAATAACTTTCCTGCAAGATGGCTGGTATTAACCCCATGGCCACTATAGCCTTGGGTGTAATAAATATTCTCTCCGATACGTCCTAATTGCGGTAAACGATTTAGCGTTAATAAAAAGTCACCACCCCAAGCATAATCAATTTTATAATCTTTCATTGCCGGAAATATTTTATCCATATGGGGTTTTAGGAAGTTTTTAATACTGGTTGGATCGCCACCGCCATAAGTAACTCCACCGCCAAATAATAAGCGGTTATCAGCAGTTACTCGGTAGTAATCAAGCTTGTAATTAACGTCTTCGACACAATATTGAGAAGGAATAAGTGACTCTGCTAATGCTTGTGGTAATACCTCGGTTGTAACAATTTGCGTACCACAAGGCATTGATTTCTTTGCTAGTTCTGGCTGTAAATTGCCCATATAGGCGTTACCCGCTAAAACGAGCTTTTTGGCAGTGACTTGCCCCTGCGCCGTTTTTACGACTACCGTTTTATCTTCATTCGCTTTGAGTTGCTCAATATTAATAACTTTTGATTGTTCAAATACTTGACCGCCAAGTTTTGCAAATGCTGCGGCTTCACCTAACGCTAATTTTAGTGGATGAATATGGCCACAGTGCTCATCAATTAAACCTCCAACATAAGCGTCAGTATTTACAATATCCTTAATTGAAGACTTATCAACCATGGATAACTTATTATTACCGTAGCGTTGCCAAAGTTTTTGTTTTTGTTCTAATTCTTGTAATTGTTTTTCCGTAAAAGCGGCAAAAAAACCACCTTTTTTATAATCACAGTTAATGTCGTAACGGTTAATTAAATCACGAATGCAATCAGCACCTTCAAAAGCCATATCTCCTAGAGATTTTGCAGTATCCAGCCCATAATGTTTTTCAATATGATCAATGTCTCGGCTGAAACTGTTTACCAACTGGCCTCCATTGCGGCCCGAAGCACCAAAACCTATATTAGCGCCTTCAAGCAGTACCACTTGATAGCCTTTTTCTTGTAAGGCTATTGCGGTAGCTAAACCACTGTATCCACCACCAACCACACATATATCTGCATTTATTGATTCTGTTAATGCAGGGTAATCAACTTGTCGTTCGGCAGAAGCGGCATAGTATGAGTCTGGATAAGCAATCATTATTAATTCTCTTAGGTGTTTTATATATTGAACGTTTTGGCAGTTTATGACATAAAAAATTCAATTGATAGTCTATTTAGTACTAAATGTTCAATATAAACGATAAAGTGTAAAATATATTGAATGTTTGGCTGCTATTGGTTAATTTAGTTGCACGAGTTATATATCCCACATTTTAGGAGTCTGTGATGAGCAAACAAGATTTGGCTTACTGGCAGCAGCGAGCAGAAACATTAACAATAGAAGGTCGAGCATTTATTAATGGACAGTATGTTGATGCAGTGAACAAGCAAACTTTCGACTGTATTAGTCCTATTGATAACCGAAAATTAACCGATGTAGCTTATTGCGAACAGGCGGACGCTGATCTAGCTGTTACTGCCGCCCGTCAATCATTTGATAGTGGGGTTTGGTCAAAAGCAGCACCAGCAAAACGTAAAGCAGTGATGTTAGCTTTTGCTGATTTAATCGAGTTACATAAAGAAGAACTTGCCTTATTAGAAACCATAGATATGGGTAAACCTATCGCAGATTCCTTAGCGGTTGATTTAGGCGGAACGTTGCGTTGTATCCGTTGGAGCGCAGAAGCGATTGATAAAATTTATGATGAAGTTGCGCCAACGCCAGATAACGAATTAGGCATGGTGACACATGAACCTTGCGGTGTTGTTGCAGCCATTGTTCCGTGGAATTTTCCTTTGCAAATGGCAAGTTGGAAGCTAGGTCCGGCTCTAGCTGCAGGTAATAGTGTCATTTTAAAACCCTCTGAAAAGTCTCCTTTAACGGCAATTAAATTAGCGGCTTTAGCAAAAGAAGCAGGGATCCCTGATGGAGTCATAAATGTTTTACCTGGTTATGGTCATGTTATCGGTAAAGCGCTGGCACTGCATATGGATATTGATACCTTGGTTTTCACTGGCTCTACGGCAATCGCTAAACAATTAATGATTTATGCTGGCGAGTCAAACTTGAAGCGGGTTTGGAGTGAAGCTGGCGGGAAAAGTCCAAATATTGTTTTTGCCGACGCGCCGAATTTAGACGATGCTGCACAATCTGCGGCGGGGGCGTTTTGCTTTAATCAAGGGGAGGTATGTACCGCTGGAACACGTTTATTGATTGAAGAGAGTATAAAAGATGAATTTATCGCTAAGGTGATAAATGCAGTTAAAACCTGGGTACCGGGTAACCCGTTAGATCCGAAAACTAATGTTGGGGCGATTGTTGATCAAACTCAATATGAACGAATATTAGGTTATATTTCTGCAGGTAAAGAGCAGGGGGCCACACTTAGTACTGGTGGTGAAGCGGTTGAGCCAGTAAAAAACGGCTACTATATTAGCCCAACTGTTTTCTCTGATGTTGATAACAAAATGGATATTGCCCAAGAAGAAATTTTTGGTTCGGTTTTATCAGTGCTCACTTTTAAGGATGAAGCTGAAGCAGTCGCTATCGCTAATGATACGCCTTATGGCTTAGCTGCGGGGATTTGGACATCAAACTTCTCCCGCGCTCATAAAATGGCAAAAGCCGTTCGTGCTGGTTCTGTATGGGTTAATCAATGGGATGGTGGTGATATGACCGCGCCTTTTGGTGGCTTTAAACAATCAGGGAATGGTCGAGATAAATCTCATCATGCTTTTAGTAAATATACCGAAATAAAAGCAACTTGGATGAAGTTATAAAAACATATCACCTATTATGGTTAATTTTTATAAAAGTGCTCACTGGAATTTACTAGTAAGCATTTTTCATAAATGTAAATAAAATCAAACGAACAGCTATTCAAAAGATAACGATGCATTTCAATTGTTCTCTTTTCGTTAAGTTGCATTAATTCCTTTAAAATCAACGGTAAAATTGTTTTAGATTGTTTGTTTGTTTATGTAAAGTCAATTATTTCAAACATTGCGACGAATAAAAATTACACAAAAACACGAAATTTGTTTGATTTATTTTACATGGTATGTATTATCGAGAGTAACAAAATAATAAAAACACCTAAGTTCAATTGTGCTTAAGGTGCAATAAAAATCATCAAGAGGGGAAGTAGAAGTCTATGAATTATCCTAAATCATTACTCGCGCTAACGGTGTCATCAATTTTAGCAAGTTCTACGTCAATGGCGGCGGAACAAATAACAGATGAAAACTCAATAGAAAAAAAAGCTAAAAATGATTATGAAGTTATTGTCGTAACTCAAAAAAGAGTACAAACCTTAAAAGAAGTTCCTGTATCAGTAAGTGCTTTTGGTGAAGAATTTCTTGACGACTTTAATGTAACTAATGCAGTTGATCTTGCTAAATATACACCCGGTTTAAACGGTGGCAGCGACAACGATAGTTATATCGACTCAATTGGTATTCGTGGTATCACCACAGCTGATTACGGTATTGGTGGCGATGCTTCTATTGGTTTATACCTTGATGGTGTGTATCAAGGCCGTAGTGGTGGTTCACTTTCGAGTTTCTTTGATATGTCGCGAGTAGAAGTGGCAAAAGGTCCACAAGGCACATTGTTTGGTCGTAATGCTGCGTCTGGCGCCATTAGCATGTATACCAATGAAGCGATTGATGAAACGGAAGGTAGTATCGATTTTGGTATCGGCAGCGATAACATGCAGGAAGTCACAGGTGTTTACAATACCACCTTAAGTGACAATGCTTTTATCCGTATTGCTGGTTATCACCAAACACAAGACAGTTACGTTGATAACCTACTAGGTGGGACGTTGCGTGATAAAGAAGTTGATGCTTTACGTGTTAATTTTACCTACGATGGCTGGCAAGACAGTTTATTAAAAATCAGCGTCAATTACGAAGATCGTGATATGGACGGTGGTGTTTGGCGCTCAATTTGGACGGAAGGTGATAAACGTGCTGTTGCCAGTGATTTAGGCGACGAAGGGCATGATATTGCCGAAGTGTTCGCTACAACAGTAGATTTCACTCATGAATTTGACGGTTTTACTTTCCTATCTCAAAGCGCGATTAAAAACAACGAATGGAATTACCTAGAAGATTATGATGGCACCGCTATGCCATTAGGTAACTATTCACAAAATGATGATAACGACTACGTTAGCCAAGAATTCAGAATTACTTCAAATACTGACTCTGATGTTTTTTGGTTTATTGGTGTTAGTGCTTACGAAGAAAACGTTGAATCCTATTTTTACAATGGTTATGACGACGATGCTTTTTGTGCACAATTGCCTAATTTAGAAGAATGGGATCAGCCGCTTGATTCTCATACCAGTCAACCAGAAAATTATTATGCTGATTGTCACGAATTTATGGTTGATGGTTGGTATGGCTTAGACCCAGTTGATGATGCTGATGAAATTGCTGGATTGGTTGATGATGAAGAAATACCAGCATCAGGTGATGGCGTAAATGGCGTACGTGAAGAAGTATTCGTTCGTGGTACTAACTCAGGTTATGGCATTTATGGTGACATTACTTGGTCAATGTCTAAAGCAACAGAGATCACTATTGGTGGACGTTACTCTTATGATAAAAAACAATTTTCTCTAAATTTACCTGAGCCAGATGGTTGGTTAGGTCATTACTGGTTAGTGGGTGGTCACACTGACGGAGAGTGGTTAGATGCTGAGCAAGATTGGTCTGAATTTACTCCGCGTGTGGCACTTAATCATCAGCTAAATGAAGACGTAAATATTTACGCTAACTATTCACGCGGCTACAAAGCCGGTGGTTATAATACTTTCGCCTTTAATCTTGATTATAAAGATTGGACTGGGTGGGATGAAGATGAAGAGTGGTTTGATGAAGAGCCTGATGGTGTGATTGATGAAACGGATGAAGAATATTGGTCGTCAGAGCTTTACGGTGGTGCAATCCCTGAAGGCTCTCAGTTAGCTAGCTTTGAACCAGAAATTGTTGATAGTTATGAAATTGGACTTAAAGGTGACTTTTTTGATAATTCAGTAAAAGTAAATATTGGCGCTTATTTTTACGATTACCAAGACTTCCAAGGACAGTTCGCTCAAAACGGTGGCGCGGTCATTAAAAATATTGGTCAAGCCGAAGGTAAAGGTGTGGAGTTTGACATTACCTACTTGCCAACTGACAGCTTAAGGTTATTTGTTGCTACAGCCATACAAGACTCTGAAGTTAAAGAAGGTGAAGGCTTAGGTGGAGAATCACTAGTTGGTAAAAAGCTCAATGCACCTGATGTAACCTTTAGCTTTTTAGGTAGCTATTATTGGTCTACAGAGAGTGATTACGACTTCACTGCACAAGTTTCTTATACTTGGCAAAGTGAAACCATGGGTGATGAGTTCATGAGTGGTAATGATGTTTATGCTCTCGATTCTTTTGGTTTAGTTGGCGCACAGTTTAGTGTTGAAAAAAATAGTTGGAAATTATCAGCCTACGTCGACAACTTAACCGATGAAGAATATTACGATTCAAGTGTTGCCGATACCGGTCTTAGTCACTTTGGAATTGGACGAGGAGTTAATGGCGGTATAAACGTAAAATACTCTTTCTAAGTAATTTTTGAGTAGGCACCTCCCACTGCTCAAAAACAAGGCCTTTATCTAATAGATAAAGGCCTTTTTGTTTATATAAAATAGCGGTAATCTTCTAGTTTTTCAGCTAAAGCGTATTAGAAATTTGCAGGTGTTGTTGCGCTGATAATCTTACAGACTTTTTTGAACGGATTTCTAAAGCGATGCTGTTTATTATTATCAAAATAATAACTATCGCCTTTACTTAATACAAAGACTTCATTGCCGACAGTTAGCTCAATTTTTCCTTCTAAAATATAACCACCTTCTTCAGCATCATTTTCTAGCATCTCAGTGCCAGTGTCTGCTTCAGAGGGATAGGTTTCTACCAGAAAGGTCAATTGCCTATTAGGGAAGGCTTTACCAACTAAGTGCATTTGCACATCATCAGTGCCAATATTTACTAATTCATCAGGAGAATAAGTTATTTGTTGAGAAAGTTCAGACTCTTCTACTTCAGCGAAAAAATCCACTAGTGAAATAGGAATACCGTTAAGCACTTTCTTGAGTGAACTGATTGAAGGGCTGACACTATTTTTTTCAATCATTGAAATTGTACTGTTAGTGACTCCTGCTCTTTTGGCTAATTCACGTTGCGACAAATTATTCAAAAGTCGTACAGTTTTTAGTCGGGCACCTACGTCCAAATCAATATCCTTAAAAAGTATTTGCTAGCTAATTAACGTCAATATATCTGTGTAAGGTAAATAAAGCAATTGTGTTCAATATTTTGTTCATTTGGCTAGACATTTGTATGAAATTTGTTATTGTTGTTCGATATAATTTACATTTGAGTGTTATATTTTACAAGGAAATATTGATGTCCGCAATTCATACTGACAGTTATCCAGATTCTTATTACTTCTCAACCATAAATGATACGCAGGAATATCCGCAATTGTCTGAATCTATTGAGGCGGATGTTTGCATTGTTGGTGGTGGTTTTAGTGGTATTGCCAGTGCGGTTGAATTAGCTGAACGTGGTTTAAACGTTGTGGTGCTAGAAGCGAAAAAAATAGCATGGGGAGCATCAGGTCGAAATGGCGGGCAAATGATTCGAGGAATAGGGCATGACTTATCTGTTTTTAAAAAGCAAATAGGTCAAGAAGGCATCGATGCTATTAGCCAAATGGGTTTTGAAGCTAATCAAGTGGTTATTGATCGCGTTAAAAAATATAACATCGAATGTGACTTAACCATGGGCTATTGTGATTTAGCGACACGAACTAAAGATATGCGTGCCTTAGAGCAAGATTATGAATTATTGGCACAAGGTAGTTATGGTGAAAAAGTAAAATTACTTGATCAAAATCAGTTACATCAGCAAGTCGTAGGCTCAAATAGCTTCATTGGCGGTCTTGAAGATTCAGGCAGTGGTCATTTGCATCCATTAAACTTGTGCTTAGGTGAAGCTACTGTTGCACAACAATTAGGTGTACAGATATTTGAGCGCTCTAAAGTAATAAAAATAGATAAAGGTGAAACCGTAGTTGTTCACACCGAAGATGGACAAGTTAAAGCTAAACAATTGATATTGGCAGGTAATGCTTATTTAGAAAATTTGGTACCTAAAATTTCTGGGAAAATACTACCTGCAGGTAGTTATATTATTGCAACAGAGCAACTGCCAGAAGATGTTTATCAAGCTATTTTACCGAATAATCATGCGGTTTGTGATATGAAAATAGACTTAGATTATTTTCGCTTGTCGGCGGATAAACGCTTACTTTTTGGTGGTATGTGTAATTATTCAGGTCGGAATCCTAAAGATATTAAAGCGGCACTTCATCCAAAAATGCTTAGTGTTTTTCCTAAGTTAGCAGGCATTAATATAGATTATCAGTGGGGAGGAATGATAGGTATTGGCGCCAATCGTTTGCCACAAATTGGTCGCTTAACGCCAAACATCTATTATGCCCAGGCCTACTCAGGTCATGGTGTTAATGTTACTCATATGGCGGCAAAGCTATTAGCAGAGGCAATAAGTGGAGACTCTAAGGGGATTAATCATTTTAATGCCGTAAAACATATAACCTTTCCAGGCGGAAAATATATGCGTTCGCCATTACTTGCTTTAGGCATGATGTACCACAAAATGTTAGATGCTTTTTAATTAACTTTAAAAACACATCATTTCTTAAAAAATAGTAACTATAAAAAAAATAAAGAGCACATCATGAAAAAATATCAATCTATCGTCACTACCATTTTACTTACCTTATTCTTATTATCATGTACAAAATCAGAGTTACCGAAAAGTGCCGATTTAATATTATTTAATGGAGTGGTTTATACGGTAAATGAACAACAGCCTTGGGCTGAAGCAGTCGCTATTAAAAACGGTAATATTATTGCTGTTGGTAGCACCAAAGAAATACAGCAATGGCGTGGAGAAAATACTAAACAGCAAGACCTTACAGGAAAAATGCTATTGCCCGGATTCATTGATTCTCATGCTCATCCTGTTATGGGTGGTGCTTATGTGCGAAGTTTGTCATTAGATAGTTTTGCGACTCCTAAGCATTGGTTTAATCAAATCAGTGATTACGCAAAACAAAACCCAAAAATGAAAGTGCTTTTTGGTTATGGTTTTCTTGCTAGTGCTTTTGGCTCTCAAGGCCCAACGAGTGCAATGCTAGATAAAATTGTAGACGACCGTCCTGTTTATCTTATGGATGAAGGTTTTCATGGTGCATGGGCAAATACCGAAGCCATGAAGTTGCTGGGGGTCAATAAAGAAACAACGGATCCTGAGCCAGGTTTTAGTTATTACAAGCGTGATCAGCAAGGTAACCCAACAGGGTACTTATTAGAAGGCACGGCAACGGCCGCTATCGATAAACTGGATATTATTACCGCCGATAGTGTTGCGCAGGGAACGAGTGATGTTATCGATATTATGAACAGTTTTGGCATTACCGCCGTTTTTGATGCCGGAGCGCTTGATGTTGATGCGTTGCAATTAACCGTATTAGATAAAATATCAAAACAAGGAAATATGACCATTCGAATGGTGGCTTCTCACATGATAGGTACCAGTGAAGCAGCAAAAGATGCCTTAGCTATTGCCATTCAAAAAAGAGCGATCAGTAAACACGATATGTACCATATAAATACCTTAAAAATAATGAATGACGGTACCATTGAAGGTAAAACAGCCGGAATGTTTGAAGACTATCAAGGTGAGCCAGGTAATAAAGGCGTCAATGTTTTTAGTCAGAAACAAATGAATACACTTATCTCGCAAGCGAGCCATGAAAATATGGATGTACATATTCATGCCTTGGGTGAGCGAGCCATTTCTGAAACATTAAATGCCATTGAATTAGTGAGAAGCGATGCGGATCATGATTCAAGTTCCAGTCGCTATACCATTTGCCATATTCAAGTAATGACTGATGATGATATAAAACGCTTTGCGCAGTTAAATGTTATCGCCCAAAGCACGCCGTTGTGGGCTTCGTATGATGAGTTTGGTAAAGCTTTTGTTAGTGATGACCAATTCAATCGCTACTTTCGTTTTAACAGTCTTAAAGAAGCAGGGGTGAAAATGTCTTTTGGCAGTGATTTCCCTGCAACAGGCGCAGGTACATTAGGTATGTCGCCCATTTTTAATATGGAAATAGGTCGTACAAGGCAGACACCAGATCAAGAAAATGCCCCAATTCAACCGGGAAAAAATGAACGGATTGATATCGCTACGCTTATTAAAGGTTACACCCTTGATGGTGCTTACCAGCTACATATGGAAGACAAAATAGGCTCGCTTGAAGTAGGAAAAAAAGCAGACTTTGTTGTGCTTGATAAAAACCTATTTGAAGTTGATAAATACGAAATTCATGAGGTGCAGGTTTTGCAAACCATATTAGGTGGTAAAACCATTTATAGACAAGCAGAGTCACTGGCTAAGTAATATTTAACCTAACTTGCTAGAACTTAATACTATTAGTAAATAAATAACCGTTATAGAGGAAGAAAACATGCCAATCATTGAAGCTTCTATAGCGAATAATATTACCGAACGTTCGAGCGTAATTGAAACGCCGATATTAACTAAAATGGCGATCCATCCGTTACGTGAAAAACTCTACAACGAGTTGCACAATCGTCCTTTTCAGTCGATATCAAATCCTGCTCAAATCACCCATATTGCGATTCAACACGATGGAGAACTAAAACAAGCTGAGCATCAGTTTTTAGCTTTATTATGTAACCGATTCCAAGTAAATACACCCGCTGAAACCATGCCCTGTTTCTATCAAAACTTCGGGTTATTTAGTTTGCGATGGGAGCGACATATGGAATATTCAACTTATACCATTATTCATGAAGCGCCATTAACGAATCAACCCTTTATTAAAAATGCTATTGACTATGTGCCAAGTGATTGGCTTGAACATTTGCCCGGAGAAGTTGTTGCAGCATTGCATATCGTTGTTGAGGCTAAAGTTAGTGAACAAGATAAAGATATCAGTCATTACTTCGATAGTATGCGTCTTACGGCAAGCTCTCCTTATCATGGTTTAGCGCAGGTTTGGACATCTTATAAATTACATAGCGATGGTTTTGGCCGATTTTTAGTCTTTGAAAAAACGCTATCTGCGGAACAGTTAGGGCGATTAATACAACAACTATTGCAACTTGATACTTACCGCCTGATGGCAACATTAGGTTTACCGTTAGCGCAAGCCATTAATAGCGAGCTAAGTCAGCTAGATTTACAGTTAAAGCAAGTCACCGCTTGTATCGCGCAAGACAATACCCGTGATGATGGAGCACTGCTTGCGCAAGTATCAGCTATTGCCGCCAAAGTAGAAGATTTTCGCAGTCAAAGCAATTATCGTTTTTCTGCCACCAATGCTTATTATGATGTGGTATTACAGCGAATGGATGAACTTAAAGAGCATGAAATTTCAGGTCATATGACATTGCAGGAATTTCTTATGCGCAGAATAACTCCCGCAGTAAAAACCTGCCGAACAGCGGCCAATCACTTAGAAGATATTTCACGTCGAGTCAGTCGTGCAAGTGACTTATTAAGAACCCGTGTGGAAATGATGCTGCAAGAACAAAATCAAAAACTGCTTAAATCAATGAACCGTCGTGCGCATGTACAAATGCGTTTGCAACAAACGGTTGAAGGCCTTTCTGTTGCTGCAATTAGCTATTATGGTATTCAGTTATTTGAAACGGCCTTAAACTCATTTAGCGCTTTTGGCGTAAAAATTAACCATGAACTTGTCACCGGTATCGCAGTGCCGATAGTCGTCGTGGGTGTATTTCTTGGTACAAGACTTATTCATCGAAAATTAATGAGGAATATTGATGAATAGGTTTTGGAATTACCCATTTTCAAGAGTTTACTAAGCCACTGCAGTTTCAAATAGTAGTTATTGATTCTCTAGTATTTCACGTAGTTCAGCTACTTCAATTCTTATATCAAAGTTACGCGAAAATGAGTACGATGCATAATCAAACTTTGTTGACCCTAGAGGTTTGTCATCTACTAACGTTACGTGTTTCTCTTCCATTTTATGCCTTATTATCAACAGCTAAGCAATGCCATTTACAAACCATTTTGTTAAGTAAATATTTTATAAATTTGCACTGCTTGTATTGGCTTAATTAGTAAATATAGTGATGTTTCTAGGGAATCATTTATTAGTTATAGCCATAAAGAAGGAATATTTAAGCTGTATTATAAGGTAAAGTGAGGTTGGCGTTAAACCGTCTTAGAAAATAAATGAATAACAACAACACCTGCGATAATTAGGCTCATACCAATTATCGCGGGGAGGTCTGGGGTTTGTTGGTAAAGAAAGATGCCTGTGATGGCGACTAACACAATACCAACACCCGACCAAATAGCATATGTAATGCCAACAGGTAATGTTCTTAGCACCAGCATCATAAAGTAAAATGACACCACATAACCGATAATTACGAATAAGCTAGGCCAAAATCTTGTGAACTCTTCTGCTGATTTTAACGCACTGGTTGCAATTACTTCAGTGATAATCGCAACCAGTAAATACCAATAATTTAGTGGCATTATATCTGACTGCTTTTTCTATTTCGTTCAGCGACTTCGGCTTGCCATTCGAACATATTCATTTCAATTAAGACAAAGGCAACTATCCATAAAAAAGCATCCCAGAATTCAAGAAAATTACCGGTTACTCCCCAGTAAACAGCCGCCATAAAAAGCACACTGTAAACTGTTATTTTTACAAAACGATTATACTTATTCCAAAGCTTACTCGAAATGTTACCCAGTTGAGTATGGACATCGACTTCTAACATTAATACCACAGTTACCCATGCGGAAGCGTTAATAACGTCAACCCAAGCTAGCCCGTTTGTATTTGAAAGTGATTTAGCATTAGTAATGATTTTATATTTTTCATGGGAAAAAAATTCGGTGCCCGTTGTCGATAATGCCTTACATGTATCTCTGGTAAACTCGTTATAAACATTGAGGGTTTCCATAAACTTCCAGTCGGATGGCAAAGTGCAGAGGTCGGTAATTGGATGCGGAGAAAATTGAGCGATTAGGCCAATTTTAGTCATGTAACCATATAGTGAATAGATGATAAATATATAACAAAATGCACGTATGCTATGCAATGACCATTTAACTTTACCTTTTAAGTACTCATCATCAATCACAGAAGTTTCTAATTCAAACAGCAGTAATAAAACTAACCAGGCAGCCGTATCAATAGTTGATGAAAATGCTTCTATAATGGTGTCTAAATTAATACCAGCAGCAAAGATAACCTTACTCGCTAACCATTCTTCACTAAAAAACAAATAAACATTGAACGCTAATAATATATAAATAAGGTATTTAAACCCCTGATAGCCCCATGAGTGAAAATGCTTCATGAACGTTTGATTCATTGATAACTCCGCCATAATATTTCTTCTTTTATTTATAGTTTCATCGTTACTAAAACCCTTAAACCACTATAATAGTGGCCTAAGGGTCTTTTATATTTACATTAAATTATAATGTTTAGCAGTTTCATCTAAAGTTTTTACTGCTTTCTCCATTAATTCATCAACCTCTTCACGAGTTATTACCAATGGTGGAGAAATGATCATGGTATCGCCACAAGGTCGCATAATTAAACCATTTGCCATTGATAAATCACGACATACACCGCCAGCTTTACTCTCCGGTACTATGCGTTCATTGCTGATTTTATTTCTAACTAATTCAAGGCCCGCCACCATACCTAAACCGCGAGTTTCACCAACGATGGGGTGGGTAGCTAATTCTTGCCACCTTTTTTGTAAATAAGGCGATATATCGTTTTTAACACGCTCTACGATACCTTCAGACTCTAATAACTCAATGTTCTTAAGCGCTACCGCAGCTGCAACAGGGTGTCCTGAATAAGTAAAACCGTGATTAAAATCGCCGCCTTTTTCAATTAAAGTTTCTGCAACTCGGTCGCCAACAATAACACCACCAATAGGTAAATAACCTGACGATAAACCTTTGGCAATTGGTATTAGATCAGGCTTTAAATCGTAATATTGGCTCGCAAACCATTCGCCTGTTCGGCCAAAGCCAGAAATAACTTCATCCACTACAAGTAAAATATCGTATTTTGCTAGAATTCTTTTAATTTCTGGCCAGTAGCTTTCCGGTGGAATAATAACACCGCCAGCACCTTGAAAAGGTTCAGCAATAAATGCTGCTACATTTTCTTCACCTAGTTCAATAATTTTGGCTTCCAATGATTGTGCCGTTTTAATACCAAATTCTTCAGGATTTAATTCGCCACCTTCTTTAAAGTGATAAGGCTGCTTAACATGAGAAATACCTTCAATAGGTAAATCACCTTGCTCATGCATATAACCCATACCACCGAGACTTGCGCCGACAACGGTTGAGCCATGGTAAGCATTTTCACGGCTGATAAATTGTTTCTTAGTTGGATTACCTTTAAGGTCCCAATAACGACGTACCATTCTAAAAACAGTATCATTTGCTTCTGAACCAGAGCCGGTGAAAAACACCTTATTCATATGTGCAGGTGCAAGGGAGGTAATTTTTGCCGCTAATTTAGCTACAGGTGCATGAGTGGTTTTAAAAAATAAGTTGTAATAAGGTAATTCTGACATTTGCGTAGTTGCAACATCGACTAACTCTTGACGACCGTAACCTATATTAACGCACCAAAGGCCCGCCATTGCGTCTAATAATTTATTGCCATTGTCATCGTAAATATAAACACCTTGCGCTTTACTAATCACACGAGAGCCGTTTTCTGCTAGCTCTTTATTATCACTAAAAGGTGAAAAATGATGTTTTATATCTTTTGTTTGAATATCGCTAAAGCTTACAGCTTTATTATTTGAAGTAGCGTTCATGCTAGCAGCACTCCCAGTTACACTGTTGTTAATAAATAATGGCGTTCCCACGAGGTGACTACGCTTTTAAAATTGTTATATTCCGCTTGTCTGGTAGCTAGAAAACCATCAACAAAGTTTGCACCTAAGTATTCTCTTATGACTTCACTATTTTTCATCAACTCAATTGATGTTTCTATGTTGCGCGGTATATGATCATTACGTTCTTTATTGGCTTTATGAGTAGTTTCTGTTGACGGTTGCGTTTTTTCCATCATGCCGATATAGCCACAAATTAAAGTTGCGGCAATAGCTAAATACGGATTAGCATCAGAGCCTGGCAAACGATTCTCCACGCGTTTTGCTATTGGTGGAGCATCAGGAATTCGTAAGCCAACGGTACGATTTTCAATACCCCAATGTAGGTTGGTTGGTGTTGCTTGGTCAGCTAGAAAACGACGATATGAATTAACATTAGGCGCAAACATTGGCATAACTTGTTCGGTATACTTTTGTAGGCCTCCAAGGTAATGATAAAACGCTTCACTAAAGCCTGATTCACGACTTTCATCTGCGAAAATATTGTTGTCTGTAGCTATATCAACAATACTTTGATGGACGTGCATCGCACTACCTGGTTGATCTGAGATGGGTTTAGCCATAAAGGTTGCCGTTATTCCATGCTTTTCAGCCGCAGCCTTTACCGTGCGTTTAAATACAAAAACTTGATCCGCTAAGTTTATTGGGTCACCATGATTAAAGTTAAATTCAAACTGTGCACGACCTTCTTCATGCACAACAATATCAAGCTCTAAACCTTGCTCATTAGCCCATTGATAAATATCCTTTAATAATGGGTCAAATTCACTAATCGCATCAATACCGAATGATTGACGGCCAATTTCTTCTCGTCCGGACTTACCTAAAGGGGCTTCCAATACTTGGTTTGGATCGGTTATTGTTTTGGTTAAATATAACTCCATTTCTGGTGCTACTACAGCTTTCCATCCTTTATTTGCATAAAGTTCAACAACTTTTTTTAGTAAATTTCGGGGGGATAATTCAATACTTTTATCTTGATGGTCAACACAGTCATGAATGATCATTGCGGTTGGTTCATCTGTCCACGGCAACATATAACAAGCATTTACATCTGGCTTTAATATCATGTCAATATCGCGCTCATCGGCTAAACTATAGAGATATTTACTTTCAGCTAAGTCGCCTGTTGCTCCTTGCAATAATATCGTTTCACCTAAACGGCAACCACCATCTTCAATAAATTTATCTACAGGAAAAACTTTTCCTCGAGCAATACCGGTGTGATCACTTATCAGACATTGCACGTGTTTAACGTTATGTTCTGCTAGCCATTGCTTTATTTTATCCATTGTTTTTTCTCGCTGTTTGTCTTGCCTTACATGCGGTGCCAAAAGCTGCAAAGAGCTCGCCATTGTGCTTATTGTTCTTTACTTTCCATTCAGGATGCCACTGTACTGCCATTGAAAATGCTTTGGCGTTAATAACCGAAAAAGCTTCACATAAACCATCTTCGCTCATTGCTTCAACCGCTAAATTATCAGCTAATTTATCAACTCCTTGTGTATGTAAAGAGTTCACCTTCATTGTTGGACTATTAATTATTTTTGATAGTTGACCTGTTGGTATTAAATTGACTTGATGACTATCTGCATATTGCTCATTTAAAGAGAGACTCTTATTTTCTCTGTGCTCTTGATATATATTTTTCTTATGAAGTTCTTGATGCAAAGTACCTCCAAAAGCAACATTCATTTCTTGAAAGCCACGACAAATAGCTAAGATGGGAACACCGTTTTTGGTTGCTTGCTTAATTAGACCAAAACTTGTTTTATCTCGATCTATATCTAACTTTGTACCTTCGATAGCTTCTTCTTTTTGATAATTCAAAGGGTCTACCATTGAATAGCCACCAGGTAATAATATGCCGTCGATAAATGTTAATAAGTATTCAAAATGTGTTTGCTCTGCCATCGCAGGAATGAGAATAGGAATACAGCCAGCAGCATCAATAACCGCTTGAATATATTTATTACCAGCAATATGAAAAGGGTGTGGTCCAATTTGTTCAAGGTCACATAAAATGCCAACAATTGGTAAATTTGTTTTTCCCATAAAATGCTTCATAATCATTAAGTGTTCGTTTTAATGAACAGTAGCACACTAAAATATTGAACGTCTAATGAAATTTATCATTTTAAAGTACTATTTGTCTGATAACGAACTGTCGTTTTCATTTTTTGTATATAAATCAATAGGGTATTCAGTAAAATAAAACAAACAGCTTAAACATCTATCTAGGGAGAATTTGCTTCTCCTTAAATGTATTTACCATTGAAAAGTTGGAATTCAAAATTATTAAGCATAACTCGTGCAACAATAAGTGTTCATATGCCTAATTTAGAAACTGGGATGAACCTAAAACTATGCTTAACACGGTAGGGAGGCTCTTACAGAAGATGGCCACTTGTTAATCGAGCAGTTATCGATTTATCAGGTTCGCTCAATAATTTGCCCAAGTGATCGAGTTGGTTTATGAAAAACCCTCAAGTTTACACATTATTTTAGATGGTGATTCAATGTCAAATATTGAAAATTTATTACTTAAAGATAAAGCTTTTATCGGTATGTTTTCAGGTTAATCAACTAATTTAAGGGTTGCATTATGTCTTGTTATTCACATGTACTCTTTAGAACGATATCTGAAAAAGCTACCAGCCCATTTCTATATACCCTTGAAATGAGAAGAGCTGGTGGCTTTTTCAATTTAATGCCTCTTTTATTCCCGTAATAACTTAGTTATTATTTGATAAAAACGGGTAAGATGTTTTCCGCCATTAGCTGCATAGTGTTATTTTCTCTAGCATGAGCAGTAAATACGACGACTAAGTCAAGTTGCTCGACAGTTAAAATGTATTGCTCGCCGCCACCCCAAGCAAATCTTGCTGTATAGCTTTTATTGTCGACTTTCATCTCCGTTTGATACCAAAAATACCCATATAAGAAACTATCAGGTATCCACTCTTCCGTAGGTTTAGTTTCACCATTAGTCGCTTTGGTTATAAATGCTTCAGAAATTAGTTGCTCTCCTTTCCATTTACCCTTGTTGAGGATTAATTGTCCAAACTTAATCATATCGCGTGAGGTCATATTCGAGGTGCTTTCAGGTATAGGTAAACCGTTAATATCATTTTTCCAGTCATAATGAGTAATGCCAATTTTAGCTAACACTTCGTTCTTAATGAAGTCTTTAGCAGAGCCTGGAACGACGCTATTAAGCACTTGCATGGTCATACGTGGATCTGCATCTTGGTATTTAAACGTTTGAGCAGTAGGTGAAATAGCCTTGGTGTGTTGTAAAAGTTCTTGCGTGATATTAGTGCCTGTTATTTTGCTACTGCTATCCATGATTAATTTTAACTTATCATCACTGACACGTACGCCTGAGCTCATACGCATTGCTTGATGCAGAGTGATTTTTTCTGCACCATCGGCTAGCTTCTCAAGAGCAATATTGTTAATAAAACTAACCAAAGGTTTGTTTAAATCTGCCATGGTCAGATAGCCAAGCTGAATTGCTCGCCCAATTGCTATTGATACGTAAGCTTTGGTCACAGAGGCTTGAAAATGAGGTAGGTCAACACGACCTCTCTTGTAATACGATTCAAAAATGAGATTGTCTTTATAGGAAATAAGCATGCTATCGAATTTGCCTTCTCTATTGTTGGCAATTTCATTTGCTACTTTTATAAGATGGCTTTTATCTTTGCCTTCAAGTCTCAATTTACCTACAGAAAGTCCATCTTTTCTTTTGTCAGGCACAGTGTCGATAAAAGCTTCTTCAAGATAAGGCATATCCCAAAATGATAATTTAGCATCGGCGGCTGACACTTCTGGTGCTTGGGCGTGTTCATCGGTACTCGCTACAACCAGAGTGGTAAAACTGCTTAATAGCGCAGCGGCCATAAGCCTTTTTAAGTTTAAATTGATGTTCATTGGTATTCTCATTATTTTGTTAGTGATCAGTACTTAAATTGAATCGGAATAGTGCATTTTATATCTGCGTTTGGAGGTTCATTTCATCGCTCATGAGGTAGGCCTGAAGTCTTCGATAATGTCGGCATCAACCCAAAATATATCTATATCGGCATAGGGATCTTCAGCTGTTGATGCTACTACTCTCACAAAGAAAAGGTATTTTCCGTCTGGCGTAATCTTTGCCCCAGCTTCGTAGGCATCTGTGTTTATTTTGTCACCCAGATTAATTGCAGAGCCCCATGAGCCATCATGTAATCGAAAACTGATATAGAGATCAACACTGCCAAATCCGCTGTCTTTTATACCGTCCCAGATCATATAGGATTCATCTGGTGCGATGAAGGGATGGGCGTTTCTTGTTCCGCTGTTAATCTCTTTATTGAACAGTTTTGGTGCTTCACGCTTGCCATCAACCAGCCTTGAATATCGGAGCATTCCATCGTCGTCTGCACTTCTTTCATCAAAAGCATAGGTACCTTTTAATGAGGTAGAAAGGCTCATAATAGCTATCTCTTCGAACGGAGAACCAAGGTTTTTTAGCTCTGACCAGCCGGTGTTTGTACGCTCCTTATATCGCTTGCCCACATGCATAGTCTTACCATCGGGTGCGAAGAAAGGGTAGAAAGGCCGCTCGTCTGCTGAGCTAGCAACTTCAAGCCATTGATTATCTTTTTGTTGATAAATGACAGATTCCATCTTTTTATTATCTTGGCGTTCTCTAACAAAATGAAACTCATTCATGTCAGGTGAAAAAACGCCACCATCATCATAACCCTTGGTTGAAACAATGCCTGGCGCAAAAGGCTCTGGTATTTTTCCTGGTGGCTTTTGACCAAGATAAGGGCCTTCGAGTACAGGCAATTTATCTTGTTTATCGATTTTTCCACTCATTGTTGGCATAGAGTTTTTAATAAAAGCCGGTAGAATTCTCTCTGCGGTTTTTTGCAAAGAGCTGTTATCGTTATTACGATCTGTCAGTACAACTAACAAATCAAGCGCCTCTATCAAAATGATGTACTGGCCACCACCACCCTGAGCAGAAGAGCTGAAATAACTTGTATTGCCAACTTTTAGGGTCGCATTCCACCAGTAATAACCATAGCCTTGATTAGATACATCTTTGCCGCCGCCGTAAACATCATCATCGCCGGTAACGAGGATTCTGCTGATTGATTTGTCGATAAATATTTCTGGAACTAATTGTTCTCCATGCCATTTACCTTTGTTTATCGACAAGGTGCCCCACTTGACCATATCGCGTGAAGTCATACTCGAGCCATAAGGCGCTGTCAGCAGACCGCTTACGTCAGTTCGCCAGCGATAGTTATTGATGCCCATTTTGTCGAGCAGTTCTTTTTTAATAAAGTCATTGGCCGTCCCCGGCACGACAGCATCAATGACTTGCATGACCAGCGTAGGATCGGTGCTTTGATATTTAAAACTCTGGGACTCTGCGGTAATAGGCGCACTATGCTCGAGGTACGCTTGAACTTGTTTTTGGCCTTTTAACAAAGCAGGCATTTTCTCGAATTTTTCTCTTTGTTCTTCACTGATGCGAATGCCTGAGCGCATAGTCATCGCTTGGTGTAGTGTGATTTTTTCCACACCATCAACAAATTTTGTTGGGTCGAGATCTTTAAGAAAGCTGATCACCGGCTTGTCTAAATCGGCCATGGTTAGGTAACCCAACTGAATTGCACGACCAAGCGCCATGCTAGTGTACGCTTTAGTTGCTGATGCTTGAAAATGAGGTAGGTTGCCACGACCGCGTGAATAGTAAGACTCAAAGATGAGTTTGTCTTTGTGGGCAATGAGCAGACTGTCGTACGGACCATGTTGGCTATTAGCAATCTCCTGCGCTAGCTCAACAATCATTGTTTTATTGCCGCCATCGATGCCCAGCTTACCTACTGATATGCCGTCTTTCATGTCAGTTGGGGTCGAATCTATAAAGGCTTTCTTAAGAGCAGGTATATCCCTGTAGGATAGCTTGGCTTCGACAGCGGTAGCTACTGGTGCAAGTCTATTATCATCTTCGCCACTTTGGGCGGCAAAGCTAGTCATAACGCCCAAGACAGTGGTAGCGATTAAGTTTTTGAAATTCAAGTTAATGTTCATAAGTAATATTCCAGATTTTAAATGTCTCTACGTAAGGCAAACTGATGATCTACAGCTTAGGCATAAGCGTTTCAATAATTTGCGCATCCACCCAATAAATATCTATATTACCTTTGTCATCTATAGTTCTATTGAAGAGTATGTACTTACCATCAGGGGTAACGCTCGCATAAAATTCCGCTTTGTCAGAATTTACTTTGTCGCCCATATTAATTGCAGGTCCCCATGAGCCATCCTTTTGTTTAAAGCGAATATAGAGATCTGTGTCCCCTAAACCACCTTCTCGCTCACTATCCCAAATTAGATAGCTTTCGTCTGGTGCAATGAAAGGGTGGGCTGTCCATTTGCCAGTATTGACCACGGAATCCATTTTTATTGGCGCTTGGCGCTTGCCGTCCTTAATAGTTGATATGCGAATGACATCGTTGCTCATATAATCGTCAAATACATAGGTACCGTTGGCGGATGCTGACAGGCGCATAATCCCCCAATCTTTACGGTCAAACATTGGCCCAAGGCTTTTGAGTTCTGACCAGCCATTACCGATGCGGTCTTTATATCTTTTCGCCATATGCATGCGCTTGCCATCTGGCGAGAATACAATTTCACCGGTTCTAGGAAATTCTATGTACTTGGTCCAGATATTATTTTCTTGGCGGAAGCCCATGACGGTGGCGCGTTTTCGGTTGGTAGTGAAGTAAAATTCTTTCATGCCGGGCGCAAAAACCCCTTCAAGCTCCCAGCCTTCTTTAGATATAATGCCTGGTGCAAATGGCTCTGCGATTAAGCCTGCCGGTTTTTGTCCCATATAAGGGCCTTTCAGAGTTGGAAATTCATTGTGAGCATAACTAGTGCTGCTTATCATCAGAAGAGAAAGCAACAGAAGCCTTAGTAAAGTATTTGGTCTCATGATTTATCCTTTTTTGTTTGCAAACTTGATAACCATTTCACACTATGAACACCCAACATAGGGAACGAGTCGCTATGACCTGAAGATTCAATCACTATTTGCTTGACTGTTGATAATCCTTGATACTTTTTATCTTGTAGTTTGCTAACAAAACCTTCGATATGCGGGCTCAACTCTTTCTCTAATTCGCCATATGAAATAAAAACGTTAACGGCAGACGCTTTGTTTTTTAATGCTGCGTGTTCTTGGGCAAAAAGCTCGGCAGCATCACCTCGTATGCTTGGACTACCGAGAATGTAATTTTTAAATGTATCGGGTTGAGTCAACAGTGCATAGGTGCCAAAAAGGCCACCGGCAGAAAAACCGAAATAAGTGCGATTATTCGGATTGGTTCGGTAGTTGCCTTCTATCATTTTAAATACATCTTTGCGTATAAAATCCAGATGATTTTTGGCCTGCCCAAATTTGTATTTAGCTTGCCTTTCTAGGTTGGATGATTTTTTGAAAGAGTAATCTCTATATCGACTAACATGTGCGCCATGTTCTTTCTTTAACTCTTTTTCAACGTCTTGTTGCCAGGAGATACCAACTAAAATTGCGTCTTCCATTAAGAAAGACGTAGCAGAAGATAATAATTCGATATGCCAAACGGCATCAGTAAAATAAATAACCGGATATCTTTTGTCCTTTTCTTCAGCGTATTTATCTGGCAGCTTAATATATAGTTCGTAATGCTTGTCAGACTGTGTATCCTTAATAGGGATTACTTTTGTTCCAGGCATTTTGTATGACTTGTGTTCACTTGCTTCAAGCTTCAAAAAAGGCAACAAAACTAAAAGGGTTAAAACTAAACTCTTCTTAATATTCATTTATTTATCTCTACGTATAAAGGTATGCATCTATTCACGTTCGCTCATGCAAATATCATGGCGAAATTGAATTTATACGAATCGAACTTAAAAGACTTGAAGTTAAGATGATTTCTAGCTGACGTCTTGCTGATAATAAATAAAAACCAATATTATTATATAGTTAAATAATTTGGTTTAGCTGTGCTCAGGGGTGTGCTAAGGTAATTCATCTATTGTAAACTCACTTTTAAACACACATTTCACCCTGAATTAGAGGTTATATGGCAGAGCAATATTGGATTGGTGGTTTTTATATCGATTTATCCAGAAATCAAATCACTCAAAATAAACAATCTCAAACAATTGCCCCTAAAGCTTTGGCCGTACTAACTTACTTGGCTGAAAACCAAGGAAAAGTGGTGAGTCATGACGCATTATTAGCACATGTCTGGCAAGATACCGTGGTATCACCCAATACATTGCAAAGAAGCATCGCTCAATTAAGAAAAGCATTGGGTGACGATGGCAAAGTGCAAATCCATATTAAGACTCACGCTAAACAAGGCTATAGTCTGGAATGTAACGTAAGGTGGCATGATAATGCCAGCTCGTTAAATACTGAATCGGCTAGCCTCAAGCAAAATGTAATCAACGAGTCTCGTATTGATGAAGCCAATAGCGATATTGATGATGAAGTAAAGGATAAAACAAAACCTTCGAAATCGCATTTAGTCTTCTTTGCTATCATCTTTGGTATCATGATGCTGACATTAATTGGATATCAGTACCTCGCCCCCCAACAACCTTTGAAATTATCTTTTGGCGAATTGCATTTACTAACATCTAGTGACAACAAAGAACACTCGGGCATCTATTCGCCTGACGGTGATTACATTGTTTTTAACCGTTATTCAGAGGAGTTCTGTAATAGCAGTAATATCTGGGCAAAAAATACTAAAACACAAAAAGAAACCCAACTCACTAAAAACATGGGACGATACGACAGCCATAGTTTTTCAAAAGACGGGAAAAAGCTGGTATTTATTAAAACTGAAAATTGTGAGCAACCCATCAATCAAAAAGATTGTTATAAATTAATGACTTTAGATTTTGATAAAGCGCTTGCAGCACCTCAATCTCCAAGGCTACTCATGGAGTGCAAAAATTCTAGAATAGCTAAGGCAACATGGATAAATAATAATAACATCGTTTTATTACAGGAGATCTCGAATCGCTGGGTGCTAACCAGTTATTCGATAGCAGAGAACAAAAGTAAGCCTATATACTCTCTGGAAAACGGAAACTTTTTTGATTATGACTATTCAGTCACAGATGACCTTATCGCATTGACAAGTATCCATAGTGATGGCCAAAACTATATTGAAATACTGACATCTGATGGCCAGCTTTTATCAAGTCACCAAATAGAATACCCGCCAGAAATTACGAATTTAAGGTATATTTACCCAAATTTTACGCCATTCGATAATCAGTTGATTTTTAGTACGGGGAGACAACTTTTTACTTTATCTTATCAAGGCAAAATAACCAATATTAGTTTACCACTTGATCAACCAATGGGCTCACCGGTATTTCACCCTGACGGTAAACGAGCGCTGACAATAAAAGGAAATTGGGATAGCGATATCGCCACGCTCTCACTATCTCAGATAGCTAAACTACAATCTAACCATACTCAAGCAGAGCAATCTCACATTCGAGAAAATAACAATAGCTCAATTTCCACTCCTGTTACACATGCACCGGTAATACTGGAACGATCAACACTTGAAGAAGACAACGCCATTTACCAACCTTATGGCGACTTAATCGCTTTTAAATCCTATCGTTCTGGCGAAGATCAAGTTTGGATAACTGATGGTCATGACACACATCAACTTTCACAATTTCCAATAGACTCTAATATTTCGGGGATGGATTGGGCGGCTGATGGTCAAAGTATTTTAGTCAATGTTAATAATACACTTACTCAGCTGGCTTTGGATTCAAGCCAAAAAACCTTTAGATTCGATCACCGTGTCGAAAAGCTTTTTCAATGGGATAGTGAAGGCAATACTGCGCTCTTGATTGCGCGAATAGAAGGGTTGTTAACTTTTGGCGAATTCAATCTGAATAACGCGACGTTTAACGTAATAACAGATAAGAAAATAAACTGGGCGTTTAAAAGTGAAGATGGTCGAGTGATTTACACCGATAAAATGGACCGGTATTGGCAGCCAGGCCCTGCAGAAGATCAACTGATTGAAGCACTAAACAACCAAGGAAGCGATAAACAATTCATAATAAAAGATAATGTGGTTTATGGTATCAATGAGGAGTTTCAATTGTGGTCTTATGATCTCAACCAAAATGTATTTGAGACTCTCGGTAATTTACCTAAGAATGTTGATAACTTAACCGATATAAATCAAATGAATATTCTACTGACACTGCGTATAAATGCTAAAAAAGAAGTGGCAGAACTTTATGTGAGAGAATAGCATCACTGGAAATAATCAACTGCCACCAGACTATCAAAATATGAGCTACTCTCTACTGGCGAAATAGTACTCATAGGACTTGTCTAAAAGCGCCTTATCAAAAGCCGTATTGATTAAGTTGAAAGTACTTATGGGTAATGCATTTGAAACCGCAATGTGTATTGGTGTTGCATAACCGTGAAAATATGAACAGGCAAGTTCTTTATATAATGGATTATTTCGATGGTAAACTTTATGCGGGCTGGGGTGGTAGAAAGCATCAAACCGTGCTCGTTGTGTCATTTCTAACCCTCGATTTATGGCATTTCTTCCTTTGATTAATACTATTTTTGCACTGGAATCAGTTAATGCCGGTACTAAAGGGGAATTTACCGGTGCACCAATGGTTAAATTAGCTAATCGGTGCGTAGCACTTAGAATGGGTATAAAATTTTCTTTTTTAAAACAAAGCCCTGGAACTGAATGAAATAAAGGTGAAGGAAGAACCTTCATGGTTTTATTGTCAATCGTAGTGGTGGTTGGTAACAATAAATCTATGTTTCCTTTTGTTAACTCAAGAAGGGCACGTTCTCTTGGTAATTTCATAAAGGTTACGGTAAAACCAGCAGGTGCTAGCATATTATTAATATATTGATATAAAGGGCTTTGCTCAATATCATCATCAAAATCAATGTGAGGCGGGTAATCTATTAAGCCAATGTTTAATGGTTGAGTTTTGGCTACCAATGAAGACAAAACAAGTATTAGCAGGCAAAATATTTTTATCATGGTGTTAATGACACTCAAACTTGATTCCTTGGATTAATGCTGTTCTAAAAACGACTTTTCGATGGAAATGCTCACGCCGCCACCAAAATCATTGATAGTCCAATTTTCCATTTTAAAGCCAGAAATGTCTATATCTGTCCATTGAGGTTTATTTTTATTAGCATTTAATGGATTATCGGCGGGCGTGCCGTGGCAAGTTAAGCAAACAGGAGTCATTGGCAAAGGGGTGAACTGTCTTATTGCAGGTTTACCATTAAGTAGTGCATTCTCATCATAATAAATTTGAGGCGCATTTATTATTTCTTGCATGATACTTTTCTCCCATACATCAGGACTATTTAATTTATTCCTTATACTTTCCGCTGTTCTGGTAAATCTAATTTTTAAGCCAATACCTTTTGTCGCTAATTTAGCGGATATTTGGAAGGCATATGTAGCAGGAATAATTCCTTTAAAACCAATGTCATCATCATAAATTAGCGCTTTGTTGTCTTCCATCACTTCAACCATTGCTTGCAGCAATATCTTCTTGGCAAAATGGTTATCTTTTGGAAACTCTTCATTATATTTAGCGCGATAAGTTAGCTTGATATTATCAATAAATTTTTGACTAAAAAGGTTGGTTTTATCTTTTGCTTGCTGATTGATTAACGCTTGATTAAGAAAAATATAAGTCATTGAAGACATGTATATTTTAGTTATGTCGTTTATAACTGCTTTCATTTTTATGTTTTCGGCAGCGGCTTGAAAGCTCATCACAAGATATAAAATTAATAACACCCACCGCTTTTTTGGATAGACCATACTCAAATCCTGTCACTATATTTCTTCTGAAATCGCATTAGTACTTGTAACTTTAAGTAGGATAACCACTACTTACTTGCATTGCCATAACTTTGTCAATGCACTGCAATTGAATATATTTGGAAAACTTAAACGCTATAGTAAAGGAGGATTGTTAAAATAGTTGGCCAACAAGAGTTTATTGACCAATTTAGGTGTTAAAGAAAATTACATTTACTTAACAGTGACAGTGATTTTTTTTGACACTATAGCTGGGCTATGAGGCATGTGTCTATGATCACCAAGAATGAGCTGTAAAGTATGTTCACCTTTCGCTAAAGTCACGTCAGTTTGCGTTTGACCACCACCAAAGTGTTTCACTTCACTACCCATTGGTCTATCAAATGCAGGTAATTTTTTGCCATCAACTAATAAGTGGTGGTGACCGGTATTTTTTTTGTCAAAACCTGCAGGAGAAACACCCATCCCTTGTAATCCAAATGTGATGGTGAAGGTTTCAGAAACCGTAGCACCATCTTGTGGTGAAATAATGTAAGCGCTGGCGTTCTCAGGTGCAGGTGTTGCTTTGATTGTTTGCTTATCGCTGTGATCATGGGCAAAACTAGAATTTAGTGTAAAAGTACCCAAAGCAATCGCAAGCAAAGAGAGTGTAGCGGATTTTTTCATAATTGAACCTTAATTGTTTAAATTACAATGACTAAAGGTAGCACATAATTGGTTATTTTATTAAGGTTTTTAATATTTTCAATAATGTTTTGGGCTATAGGTGACCCTGTTTGATGATCTAATCTTTCTCTTCTTTTAGCAGAGTGATGACTTTTTCACGCATATCATCGAGCTCCATTTGTTCAAGACTTAAAAACTCTAATATTTGATCTTCCACTAACAGCCACTCACTGGTATTTTCATCACCGCGTAAAATGCCATCAACCGCTGAACGCGCTAATTTTAATATGGCCAATAAATACAGACTAATTTTATTCAATTCTCCCGATTCGAAAATTCCTTCAGTATCATGAAAGTAATAGATAACTTCAACCATGGGCTTCGCTAAATTCCATTGCTGAGCTAACAATGCACCAAGCGTACTATGAGTAGTCTGAAATTGATTACGTTCAAGTTCAGTTATATCTTGCCAACCTTCATTAATGCCTTTTTTTAATACCTCATGGTAATTATCAAAAGCTTGCAACATTATAGGCACGCCAGCATTATGAAATAATCCCAACATGTACACGGTATCTGCTAGTTCGGGCTTATTTATTAATTTACTGAAATGGGTGCAAGCCGAAGCAACCATAGCAGAGCTTTGCCAAAACTCTTTTAAATCATCATTTTCGGGTAAAGCACTTCGCAGTGCGACGGCTTTGACTAAAGGAAAAATGCGCTTAATGCCTAAAGTCATTACTGCTTGATGTATAGAACTAATTTCGTTAACTCGTCTAAAAGCCGCGGAATTTACAACCTGCAGTACGGCTGCAGAAACTGCAGCATCTTCTGCGATAGCATCGGCAATAACTTGTACATTTGGCTCAGGTTGTTTTGCTTCTTGAGATATCTTCATCAATGCTTGGGGACGGGGCGGAATAGATACTTTTGCCAGCAGTTGTTTTTCTTGGGCAGTGATGGATATACTCATATTACTTACCTCTATTAAAGCGTTTTGTATAAAGGGCATAAGTTAAATATATCCATTAATTTTACATTTGTATATTTTTTGGCTGATATCGTGTTACAAATTGACACTGCATTTTTATGGTGAACTTTGGTAAACTGCCCTTGTTCCTTTACTAACCAGAACAATTTACCAGAGCTTTACTATTGAAAGTCGTCACTTATTTAATGATCATCATGATTACGTTACAACCAGTATTAGCACTTGCTGATACTGCTAGCGCGCATCAAGATATTCATATGGATATGCATAGTGAACGTGACCATCATGGCGAAGCAGAATTGGCGTTATTGTCTGGCCATATGTTAGCTAGCGACAATAGCACTTTAGCAAACTCAACGTTAATTGAAGATCATGCGGGTGCTGAACACCCTGATTGTCATCAAAGCCACTGCCATCACACGGCCATAGTTTACCTTGAAATAAATACTGCAACGTTATGTGCCATACGTACTTTTATTGCAGCCACTAACCTTGAAGATTCGTTCAACTCAACTTTAGTTAGCCCTAGTTTACGCCCTCCTATCGTTTAATAACTCAGGTTTACCTTTTTGCCGTAACGGCATAATTTTTATTATTAAACGAGAACACTATGACATTTTTGAAAGTATCTAGCATGCTGGCGGCTATTTGTTTGCCAGTCGTTTTTTGCAGCGCTGTTTTAGCAGCATCAGAAGAACATCATGAAGGAGTTGCACAAACATTATCCTTTTCGGCGGAGCAAATACGCTTAGCCAATATTACCACTGAGAAAATTAGTACCATTAAAATGACCGATCAGCTTTATGCGCCGGGTGAAATTAAAGCGAACGGTTATACCAGTTATTTGGTGTCACCTAGAGTTGAGTCAGTGATTGTTCGTCGTCATGCAGTACTAGGTGAGCACGTAGAACAAGGACAAGTTTTAGTTACCTTATTTAGTGAGCAAGTAGCGCAGGCGCAAGCGGCATATCGCATCGCTTTTGCTGACTGGCAACGAGCACGAAAAGTGGCGACAAAGGCTCTGAGCGAAAGCCAAGTTTTAAATGCACAAACTAACTATATTGCTAGCTTTAGTCGACTTAAAGCTTATGGTTTAACCGAACAGGCCATAGAAAAAATTGCTCAGGATAATAGCTCACTATTAGGGGAGTATACATTACAAGCAGAAAGCTCAGGCTCAGTATTGGCTGATAATTTTCAGCAAGGTCAGCGTGTTGATGCGGGCGATAGCATTATGACAATCGTCAATGAGACTGAGTTGTGGGTAGAGGCCCGTTTAGCAGCCAATAACCAAGATAATTTACCTCGTGGTACTAAAGCGCAAATTCTCATTGGCAAGAAAAGCTATCAAGGAAAGGTTATTCAAGAGGCACATACTATAGATGCCTATACTCGTACACGGGTGGTACGCTTACTGGTGCAAAATGATGATCATCAATTACATCCTGGATTATTTGTTGATGTCTACTTCAATCTACCTATAAATGAGCCGGTTGTAGTGGTGCCAGAAACGGCGTTGCTACGAGGTGCTGACGGTGACTGGATGCTTTATATCTCGGAACAGCATCAAGAAAACGAGCACAATAAAACCACTCACCCCGCTGACGAAGCAGTTAACTTTATTGCTAAAGAAGTGACTTTAGGCCGTAGTTTCCGTAATTTTTCAAATGAGCAACAACGGTGGCTGACCTGGCGAGAAATAACGGGATTAGCTTTGAATAGTGAAGTCGTGATATCAGGCGCTTTCTTTATCGCTTCACAAAGTGCTAAAAGCGGCTTTGATACGCATAACCACTAGGAGAGGCTGAATGTTAAATCGATTGATAGATTGGTCATTAACCAATCGCTTGCTCGTTGTTATAGCACTAATCGTGTTGATAATAAGTAGTGTTTTTATTATACCTAAACTTAATTTAGATGCTTTTCCAGATGTGACGAATGTACAGGTTGCCATCAATACCCAAGCGCCCGGCCTTGCCGCAGAAGAGGTCGAACAATTAATTACTTTTCCTATTGAAGCCGTAATGTATGCATTGCCAGATGTTGAACAAGTGAGGTCCATTTCTAAAACAGGTTTATCAGGTATTACTGTGGTGTTTAAAGAAGGTACCGATATCTATTTTGCCCGTCAATTGGTCTTTGAACGTTTACAAGCAGCAAAGGAATTAATTCCACAAGGTGTTGGCTTACCCGAAATAGGACCGAATACTTCTGGTTTGGGGCAAGTGTATCAGTATTTATTAAAAGCTGAGCCCAGCTCTGGTTTGGATACCATGGCCTTGCGCAGCCTAAATGATTGGCTAGTAAAGCTCTTGTTAATGCCGATAGATGGCGTGACTGAGGTATTGTCATTTGGTGGTCAAGTTAAACAGTACCAAGTCAATGTAAATCCGTCCCAGTTATTGGCCTATCAACTTTCACAGCAGCAAGTTATAGCTGCTATTGAAGCAAATAATCAAAATGCTGGTGGTTGGTATTTAAATAGGGGCCAAGAGCAACTAGTTATACGCGGCATGGGCTGGCTTGCTGCTGGTGAAGATGGCTTGCTGCAGATAGGCCAAATACCGCTAAAAACTGTTGATGGCGTTGTGGTTACTGTGTCTGATGTGGCAAAAGTCAGTGTTGGTAGCGAGATCCGCCAAGGAGCGGTTACTATGAGTAGACGAAATGAAAATGGCTCTGTTGCTGTTTTAGGCGAAGTTGTTACCGGTATTATCTTAAAACGTATGGCTGCAAATACCAAAACTACCATTGACGGTATTAACGCTAAAACTGAGATGATCAACCAAGCATTACCAACGGGCGTACAATTTGAAGTGCTGTATGATCAAGGACAGTTAATTGAGCAAGCAGTAAATACTGTGGTTAAAGCACTGTTCTTAGCCTTCATCTTTATTATTGTGGTACTGGCCTTGTTTTTAATGAACTTGTCAGCAACTTTTCTGGTGCTTATTTCCATTCCTATAGCAATAGGGATTGCTCTAATGGTGATGGCTTGGTTAGGACTGTCGGCCAATTTAATGTCTTTGGGGGGGCTAGCTATTGCTATTGGTATGCTAGTCGATGGCTCTGTGGTAATGGTTGAAAGTATCTTTAAACGCTTGAGCATTGAGTCTGCACAATTAAAACAAAAACAGCTTAGGCAAGTTATTAGTGAGGCGGCCAAAACGGTGGCAAGACCAATATTTTTTGCTACGGCAATAATTTTAGTGGTGTTTATGCCAATGTTCAGTTTTGAAGGGGTTGAAGCAAAGCTCTTTCAGCCAATGGCACTTAGTATCATGATTGCTATGGTTGCCGCTTTATTAGTTGCCTTAATTGTAGTGCCTGCTTTAGCAACGGTATTGTTCAAACGTGGCATAAAACGTCGGGCAAGCATTATTGTTAGACCACTTGAAAGAGCCTATCAAACTGGCCTGTTGTTAGCATTCAAGTGGCGAAAGTCTGTGGTCCTTATAGCAGGGGTCTTAATGGTCGCAAGCTTGGTATTAGTATCTCATATTGGTACTGAGTTTGTTCCTGAATTAGAAGAGGGCACAATCAATTTGCGAGTAACATTGGCACCTTCTGCGAGTTTAGAAACAGCACTGATGGTTGCGCCCAAATTAGAGCAATTGTTACTCGAATTTCCTGAGGTTAATTATGCGCTTAGCCGCATTGGTCGTCCTGAAATTGGCGGTGATCCTGAGCCTGTCAATAATATAGAAATATATTTAGGATTGCAGCCTATCAGTCAATGGCAGAGCGCCAGTAATCGCATTGAATTACAACGATTAATGACCGAAAAACTAGCGCAGTTTCCAGGTTTGTTATTCAATTTTTCACAACCCATTGCCACGCGCGTTGATGAATTACTTTCGGGTGTGAAAGCGCAACTAGCAATAAAACTGTTTGGGGGTGATTTGCAACTGTTAGCCAGTAAAGCGCAAGAAATAGTACAAGTGATTAAAAATATAGACGGGGCGAAAGATGTTGCTATGGAGCAAGTTGCTGGTGAATCTCAATTAGTGATAACACCCAAACGCCGCCAGCTATCTCGTTACGGCTTATCGGTTGGTGATGTGATGAAAGTCATACAGGATGGCATAGGAGGTAGTGCCGCAGGTCAAATTATTAATGGTAATGAACGCTATGATATTTATGTGCGTTTAGCTAAAGCTTATCGTCAAGATATTACCGCTATTAGTGAATTACGGCTACTGTCTGCAAATGGCGCTTGGTTAAGGCTAGCAGATGTCGCTGACATTAACATTGAATCAGGGCCTCCCCAAGTCAGAAGAGACGATGTACAAAGGCGAGTAGTTATTCAGGCCAATGTGCAAGGACGAGACATGGGCAGTGTGGTTAATGACATTCAAGCAATGATTAATGAGAAAGTGAATCTACCTAGTGGATATAGCATAAAAATAGGTGGTCAATTTGAGTCGCAACAACGTGCACAAAAACGACTGGTATTAGTGGTACCAGCCTCTCTGGCTTTAATCGCTTTGTTACTTTACTTTGCTTTTGGCAGCGTTACGCAAGCATTACTTATTTTAGTGAACGTGCCTTTAGCTACTATTGGAGGCATTGTCGCCTTGTACTTTTCGGGGCAATATCTATCGGTGCCAAGCTCTGTTGGTTTTATCACCTTGTTTGGTGTCGCCGTACTAAACGGCGTTGTCATGGTTGAAAGCATTAATACTGAGGTAAAGCTGCAGCTAGGGTTAGGGTTAAGTACAAACAAGGCCATAGAAATCGCCGTATTTGCAGGAGCTAAGTCACGACTAAGGCCAGTTTTGATGACCGCAATTACTTCAATGCTAGGTTTGTTACCTATGCTGATATCAACAGGAGTGGGCGCTGAAATTCAAAAGCCCTTAGCGACTGTGATTGTAGGAGGCTTATTTAGCGCCACGCTATTAACCTTATTTATATTGCCGGTGCTGTATCCCATTTTTTATCAAAAGAATATTGAAAACGGTTAATTATAAATACTGCAATAATTGCTTGAATTGAATTATTTTTACCGCATGCGAATAATTAATAATAATTATTCGCATTATTTTTTCCTATATTTTTGGTAATGACACTGGTTGAACAGTTGATAGGTCACGTCATTAAAGGCTTATGTTTTTTTGTTATCTTAAGCAGTAAAAAATCTTTAAAAAAAGTTTAATAATGTACTGGTAATGCGATGAAATTCTGATAATCTCTTGTCACGTTATTTTCTTGGTTGTCATTTGTACAACGAAAAAGTAACGGTGATAAATTTATTTATCCACAAAAATAAAAATAAAAAAAGTTGTGTGCTAAAAGGATTTTGATCTTACCTTTTTTCAATAAAATCATACATATGAATAAAAGTACCAGAACAGCGAAGTTTCCTGTTCTGGCGTTTTTCTGTGCTTATTAACAAAGTTATCCACATTCACTTACCGACATTTATCATAGGGTGGTAGAGCTAAGGCTCGCTTTGTGGCATGCTAAGCGCATCTTAATGCTTAGACTCAAATCTTATGACCACATCGGCTGAAAATTCTACACAATCACCGGAAAAAATTAATCAACCGCTCATTCTAGTGGATGGTTCTTCTTATTTATTTCGTGCCTACCATGTGCCTTACTTACAAGCATTATCAACGGCTGATGGACAACCAACTGGGGCAATTACCGGCGTATTAAACATGCTGCGCAGTTTGAAAAAAGATTTTCCCAATGGCAACGTAGTCGTTATTTTTGATGCCAAAGGCAAAACTTTTCGTAACGATTTATATCCTGAATATAAAGCGAATCGACCGCCGATGCCTGATGATTTACGCAGCCAAATTGCACCTTTGCATAATATTATTGCTGCCATGGGCTTACCTTTATTAGTTATTTCAGGTGTAGAAGCCGATGATGTTATTGGTACCTTAGCAAAACAGGCTGATGAGCAAGGTATAGAAACCGTTATTTCTACTGGCGATAAAGATATGGCGCAATTGGTAACGCCTCATGTACGCTTAATTAACACTATGACAGATGTGGAAATGGATGAAGCAGGGGTAGTCGAAAAGTTTGGTGTTCGTCCCGATCAAATTATCGATTACCTTGCCCTAATGGGCGACAAAGTTGACAACATTCCTGGTGTGGTAAAATGTGGTCCAAAAACCGCAGTAAAATGGTTGGCAGAACATGGCACTTTAGCAGAGGTTATGGCCAATGCTGGTGCTGTGAAAGGAAAAATTGGTGAATATTTACGTGATGCCCTTGAGCAGCTACCATTGTCATATGAACTTGCGACAATAAAATGTGATGTTGAATTGGAACAAAGTGCCCAACAATTAAAACCAATAACACCCGATGTAGACGCGTTAGCCGCCCTTTATAAAGAATTTGAATTAAAGCGTTTACTAGCGGACCTAGAAAAAGGCAATACAAGCGAGCAAAGTTCGAGTAATGCAGTTTCATCTAAGGTTGGAGCAAGCAAAGCAGATGTTGTTGATGTTGCGCCAGTAGAAGTTGACAACAGTCAGTACGATATCATTTTTGATCAAGCAAGTTTTTCTGCTTGGTTGGATAAACTGAAAACGAGTAAAGTGTTTGCTTTTGACACCGAAACAACTAGCGTTGACTACATGAAAGCTGAATTAGTCGGCTTATCTTTTGCAACAGAAGTTGGTAAAGCAGCTTACGTACCTTTAATGCATGATTACGTTGATGCACCAGAACAACTCGATAGAGATTGGGTACTAACCCAATTAAAACCTTTACTCGAAAGTAATGAAATCAAAAAAATTGGCCAAAACCTTAAGTATGACGCCAATGTTTTAAGTCACTATAATATTGCACTGGCGGGTGTTGATTTTGACACTATGATTGAGTCGTACTGTTTCAATAGTGTTGCTACTCGCCATAATATGGATGCTTTAGCACTGAAATACCTTGATTATAAAACAGTACATTTTGAAGATATTGCTGGCAAAGGTGCAAAACAATTAACTTTTAATCAAATTGAAATAGAAAAAGCGGGGCATTATGCCGCTGAAGATGCCGATATTACCCTGCGTTTACATCAAGCTATTTTTCCTGCATTAGAACAGTTACCAGAGCAGCTAAGTGTGTTTAAAGAGATTGAAATGCCATTAATGCCGGTATTGGCACAAATGGAGCAAAGTGGAGTTTTGATTGATTGTGACTTACTTGATCAACAAAGTCATATAATTGGTCAGCGTTTAGACGAGTTAGAAATAGAAGCGCATAACCTTGCCGGAAAAAGTTTTAATCTGGCCTCTCCTAAGCAGTTACAGCAAATTTTATTTGAAGAGCTAAAGATTCCTGTTATTAAAAAAACTCCCAAAGGTGCTCCATCTACCGCTGAAGAAGTATTGCAAGAGTTAGCGTTGGATTATCCATTACCGAAAATAATTTTAGAAAACCGTGGTTTGAGCAAGCTGAAATCGACCTATACTGATAAATTACCGTTAATGGTGAGTAGTAAAACAGGCCGAGTACATACTTCATATCATCAAGCTGTGACAGCAACAGGGCGTTTATCATCAACTGATCCAAATCTTCAAAATATCCCAATTCGCTCAGAGCAAGGTCGTAAAATTCGCCAAGCGTTTATTGCGCCTAAAGATCATAAAATTGTTGCTATAGATTATTCACAAATTGAACTACGTATTATGGCTCACTTGTCTAGGGATAAAGGCTTAGTCTCGGCGTTTAGTGAAGGCAAAGATATTCATCGTGCTACTGCGGCAGAAATTTTTGCTGTTGAACTTGATGAAGTGACAACAGATCAGCGTCGTAGTGCTAAAGCGATTAATTTTGGGTTGATCTATGGCATGTCAGCTTTTGGTTTGGCCAAGCAGCTCAATATTGGCCGTGCTCAAGCACAAGAATATCAAGATAAATACTTCCAACGTTATCCAGGGGTATTAACTTATATGGAAGATACCCGTCAACAGGCGAGTGAACAAGGTTATGTTGAAACCTTGTTTGGTCGTCGGCTATTTTTACCTGATATCAATGCTAAGAATGGTATGCGTAAAAAAGCGGCTGAACGTGCGGCGATCAACGCGCCAATGCAAGGTACAGCAGCTGACATCATCAAAAAGGCCATGCTAGCAGTTGCGAACTGGCTGAACGAACAAAATGATGAACGTATCACTATGACCATGCAAGTACACGATGAATTAATCTTTGAAATTCATCAAGATATCGTTGAAAAAACTACGCAAAAGCTAGTGGAACTAATGAACAATGCTGTTGAACTTAGCGTACCGCTAATTGCTGAAGCAGGGATTGGTGATAACTGGGATGAGGCCCATTAAGCTGGTAATCTAAAAATCGATGGTGCAACCGCTACCCATATCGATTGGCCGTTTTGTTTCACCACTTTGTTGAAACTCTATGAGGGCTAAATTGATATCGTCTAGTAGTGTGCGCCATTTAAGATACTGATTACTAGTAGCCAAATAAAGGTGATTATATTTCAGTGCCGGTTGCACCTGTTCCGCACCATCCAATAACGCCTGTTTGTTTACATTAGATAAATTTGAATAATTGACGCTTGCCAAATTTATTCAATTCATCGAAATTATTTTCTCTATTGACTGTTCATATTAAGTAGACACAATATATCCCTTTGTATTGTGCTGTGTGTTTCATGTTTTTTGCTCCCTTTCTGTCGTCAGTTAGGGAGTTTTTTTTGGGAAAAAACAGTGGTCAAACTTGAGAATAGTGTTCTTTATTGCCTAACCACCGTTGAATAAGAGCTTGGGCACATTGTGGATGTTGACGGGAGAGTAAATAGGCTTTTTGTTTTATCTCGGCGATGAGGTAACCGTCGCGAATTAAGTCAGCAATTTTCAATTCAGCTAAACCTGTCTGGCGAGTGCCAAGTAATTCGCCTGGCCCTCTAATCTCGAGATCTTTTTCTGCAATAACAAAGCCGTCGTTACTTTCTCTAAGCACAGCTAAACGTTTAGTCGCCGTTTTAGACAGCGGCGCTTTATATAATAAGACACAGTGAGAAGCAACAGAGCCTCGCCCGACACGGCCACGCAATTGGTGCAATTGGGCTAACCCCAATCGTTCAGGATTTTCAATGACCATTAAACTCGCGTTAGGAACGTCCACGCCTACTTCTATTACAGTGGTAGCAATAAGTAAGTGGAGCACGCCAGCTTTAAATTCGTCCATAACCTCTTGCTTTTCATTAGCTTTCATTCTGCCATGCACCAAGCCAACTTTTAATTCGGGCAACTGTTCTTGTAGATACTGAGCGGTGTCTTCAGCAGCTTGACATTGAAGCACTTCAGATTCTTCGATTAAGGTACAAACCCAATAAGCTTGTCGGTTGTCATTAGTGCAGCCTTCTCTGATACGCTCAACAACGTTGTCGCGCCGTGAGTCAGGTAAGGCTATGGTATTTATGGGAGTACGCCCAGGCGGTAATTCGTCAATAACAGAAGTGTCTAAGTCCGCATAAGCTGTCATGGCTAAGGTACGAGGTATAGGGGTTGCCGTCATAATTAACTGATGAGGATAATTTTCTTCAAAGACACCTTTTTCACGTAAAGACAGTCTTTGATGAACGCCGAATTTATGCTGTTCATCTATAATTATGAGGGTGAGTTTATTGAATATAACCTCGGCTTGGAATAATGCATGAGTACCGATAACCATTTGCATTTCACCACTGGCAATATGCGCTAACGCCAACCTTCGGGCCTTAGCTTTGGTTTTACCTGCAAGCCAACCGACACTTATATCGAGTTCAGTAAACCAGTTGGCAAAATTGATGGCATGCTGTTCAGCTAATATTTCGGTCGGTGCCATTAGCGCTACTTGATAGCCTTGGCTAATAGCGCTCAGCGCCGCCAACGCCGCTACTAATGTTTTTCCTGAGCCAACATCGCCTTGGACAAGACGCATCATCGGCTGACTTTTAGCTAAATCACCTTTGATTTCAGTAACGACACGACTCTGTGCATTAGTTGGTGTAAAAGGTAAGCTTTGCAAGAATCTATTTTCAATGACAGTGTTAGGTGAAATCGAAACAGCTTGATGAATATCACTACTTTGTCGCAGCTTTAACATGCTTAAATTGTGTGCGAGTAACTCTTCTTTTATTAATCGTACCTGTGCGGGGTGTTTACCATTTTCAAGTTGGCTAGTTGACGCTTCTGGTGGTGGTCGGTGTATTATGGCGAGCGCTTGTGCTAATGAATAACTTTCATCAAATAGTGTATTAGGGAGAAGCTCTTCTACGTGTCCACGTTGCAGCCGTATCAACGCTTGATCGGTTAAGTTTCGTAATGATATTTGTTTTAAACCGTCAGTCGTGGGGTAAACCGGCGTTAAGGTTTCTTCAACAGGGGTGAGTGCTCGGTCATCATCTAGCGCTTTATACTCAGGGTGAACTATTTGAAAACCACGAGGGCCCCGTTTTATTTCACCATAACAGCGAATAGTGCGGCCAACACTTAAGCTATTTTTTTGGCTAGCAGAAAAGCTAAAAAAGCATAATTGTACATTGCCCGTGCCATCATTCAAATCAACCACTAGCATGCGGCGTTTGCCATGAGTAATTTGATTATTGGTAATTTCACCAATAATATTGGTGTGGGTACCGGGCAAGCAATCTCTAAGGGTGGTAACGCGAGTTCTGTCTTCGTAGCGAAGTGGTAAATGAAACAACAAGTCTTGTACTGAGACTAAGCCAATTTTAGCAAGTTTCGTCGCCATACTGGGACCAACACCTTTAAGTGTTGTTAGTGCGACTTGAGATAACTTGGTCAGTGCTTCCATGGTACTGTCTATTTCAAATGGTTAGTCATCAAGGTGCTGCCAAGCGCTTTTATCCATTTGCATTTTTTGCCACCAGCTATCATCTGCGACAATTTGTCCCTCATCATCTATAGCAGGATAAGGTAGGCCTTTACGTTGGCAAGCTTCAGCAAAAATAGGATGACCACCTTCAAATAATACCCGTTGGCGGCGTTCATGGCTCAAGGTGGCTTTATTATACATGCCAGCAAGTTGTCGTTGGCGCTGTGCTTCATATAACACCACAGAGCAAGCAACAGAAACATTTAACGATTGCACCATACCAACCATAGGAATGACTATATCTTGATCAGCTAATTCTAAGGCGACATTAGAGGCGCCAAATTTTTCTTGTCCGAGTATGATTGCCGTTGGTTTAGTGTAATCTATTTCACGAAAATCTACGGCAGTATCAGATAAGTTAGTAACTAAGACTTGCATACCTTGTGCTTTAAGTTGAGTAATAGCGTCGGCGGTATTATGGTGGCCATGAACATCTATCCAGTTTTGACTACCGGCAGCACTACCACCACGTACTTCTGCTTCTTCACTTTTCCAGATAGCATGAACATCACTCACACCGATAGCATCACAGGTGCGAACAACTGCAGCTAAATTATGCGTTTTATGTACGCCTTCCATACAAACAGTCAGGTCAGGCTGGCGTGTATCGAGCATAGAATTTATGCGTTGTAGTCTTTCAGGAGTCATAATTAATTAACGTTTGGTAATTCCATTACGCCGTCAATTTCAATATCGACGTTTTTTGGTAACTTTGATATTTGAATCGCGGCGCGGGCAGGGTAAGGTTGTTTAAAGTATTTAGCCATTATTTCATTAACCGTGGCGAAATTACTTAAGTCGGTCATAAATATATTTACTTTAACCATATCGTTTATGGAGCCACCAGCAGCTTGACAAACTGCCGAAATATTTTTAAATACCTGTTCAGTTTGCTCAGCAAAGCCACCCTCTATAACTTCCATCGTTTCGGGAATTAACGGGATTTGGCCTGATAAGTAAACGGTATTGTTCACTTTAACCGCTTGGCTATAAGTCCCAATTGCACTTGGAGCTTGGTCTGTGGTGATAATACTCTTCATTATATTTCCTTTTCTATTGTCAGTTTTACTTATTTCGGATAACCCGCTGAACATCAATCATAACTTTAATTTTACGAATGATATCAGCTAGATGTATTCTATCTCGGCAGGTTATTTCCATTTCGATGGAATACAAACCGGCTTCTTTTTCACCTGAATTTAAACTGTGTACATTTGAACCACATTTAGCAACAACATTCGTTAACATGGCGAGTGCACCTTGGTGATTAATGATTTCAATGCGCAGTTTAGCGATAAATTCTTTATCAATATCGGTATCCCATTTTACTGGGAACAAGGCACCTTGTTCGTGGCCTTTTATATTACGGCAACCTTGCTGATGCACCATTAAACCTTTGCCAGGGCTTAGGTAAGCTAAAATGGAGTCGCCAGGTATAGGACGACAACATTTACCATAATTAACCAGCATACCTTCGGTACCTTTGATGGGCATTTTGGTCTTATTGTTTGACGGAGTTAGTTCATTTTCTTCAGTGAACTCATCTGTTAGCCGTCTTGCTATGCCTATACTTAGTGCGTTACCCAACCCTATGTTAGTCAATAATTCATCAAAGCTTTGGTTGCCACATTGTTGTACCACTTCAGCTATTTTTGCTTCGGCAATATCTTCAAGTTTAACTTTTCCTAAAGCGTGGCTTAACAACCGTAGTCCTAGCGCTTTAGATTCGGTTTGTTCACGACCTCGCAAATAGGTTCTAATTTGTAATCTGGCTTTTGAAGTCACCACAAAGTTCAACCAAGTCGCATTTGGTCTAGCCGCGGCAGAGGTGACCACTTCTAAGGTTTGACCTGAATCAAGCGGTTGGCTCATCGGGTATGGTTTTCTGTCAACTTTTACGCCAACACATGAGTTCCCAACATCAGTATGTACTGCATAAGCAAAATCGACGGCAGTGGCACCCATAGGTAATTCAATAATTCGCCCTTCAGGGGTGAAAACGTAAATTTCTTCAGGGAACAGATCCGATTTTACATTTTCAATAAATTCAAAGGAACTACCGGCACTTTGTTGCAATTCTAACAAGCTCTGCATCCATCGACGTGCTTTCATTTGCGCCGTGGTATCAGAATTACCGCCACCTTCTTTATAAAGCCAATGGGCAGCAACACCTTTATCAGCCATTTGATCCATGTCATTGGTTCTAATTTGAATTTCGACTGGAATGCCGTGTGGGCCAATGAGTGAGGTATGGAGCGAACGATAGCCATTAGTTTTTGGAATGGCAATATAATCTTTGAAACGGCTTTCAATGGGTTTAAATAGATTATGCGCTGCACCTAAGGCGCGATAACAGTCATCAATTTTATCACCAACAATGACACGGAAAGCATAAATATCCATAACTTCATTGAACATCAATTCTTTATTAAGCATTTTACGATAAATCGAATAGAGATGTTTCTCTCGACCTATAACTTGCGCAGTAATGTTACTTTCTTTCAACCGAGATATAATTTCTTCTTGGATATTATCAACAATGGCCTTGCGATTACCGCGGGCACTCTTAACTGCAGATTTCAGTGCCCTTGAACGCATAGGGTATAGCGCTTCAAAGCCAAGTAACTCTAATTCGTTTTTAACATCATGAATACCTAAGCGGTTAGCTATTGGTGCGTATATTTCTAAGGTTTCACGTGCTATGCGACGGCGCTTATCGGGTCTCAAGGAGCCCAGAGTACGCATGTTATGGGTTCTATCTGCAAGTTTGATCAAAATAACACGAATATCTTGCACCATGGCTAACACCATTTTACGAAAATTTTCCGCTTGCATTTCTTCTTTGTTATCAAACTTTAATTTGTCTAGCTTACTCACGCCTTCAACTAATTCAGCGACGGTATGGCCAAATAATTCAGCCAACTCATCTTTGGTGACTGAAGTATCTTCTATAACGTCATGCAGCAGTGCCGCCATTAAAGTTTCATGATCTAAATGCATTTTGGCTAAATTAAGCGCAACAGCAACAGGGTGAGTAATATATGGATCGCCACTAGAGCGCATTTGGCCATCATGTGCTTCTCTTGCCACAACATAGGCATGTTTGAGTAAATCAACTTGCACTTTTGATAGATAGGTAGCGCTTAATTCTTTTAAGGGTTCAAATAGATACACCTATCACTCCAAACTGACAGAAAATAAGAATAAGTAATGTGATTATAAGGGTAGAATACGTGGCTTTGCGCGAAATGCAAAGTAAATTGTCAACCTTGCACTTGTGGTACAAGGCGCAATAAAAAACGCGTAATTCTTTTGTATATAAATACAGAAAAATTTACGCGCTTTTAGGTTGATTTTTAAACTAAAATTAACCTAATTCTTGTGTTTGACCACCAACAATTGCTGCCACAGCATCTAATTCAGCCGTATCTTGCTGAATTTGCTCTTGACGATCAGAGGTGTCCATCACTGAGGTAGTAATTAAACCAGCTTCAATTTCACGTAAAGCTAATACGGTTGGCTTGTCATTTTCGACTTCAACCAAAGCATCTTTGCCGCCGGTTGCAATTTGACGAGCACGACGTGATGCAACTAACACCAAATCAAAACGATTACCGATTTTTTCTACGGCATCTTCAACAGTTACGCGAGCCATTTGGTCACTCCAACGTTAATTCATAAAATAGCGCTGCATTTTACGCAGAGCCGTTAAAATTAGCAAGTAAAAGCCTTAATGGAATGAAAAATCTTTCATTCCATTATCTATTCTAGCGCAAGATCAACAAATCAACTCATCTAAAAGTACTTTATGGGTCGCAATTTGTTGATTACGTTTTAAACGTTGATTTTCTACTATGGTGGTTAAATCAGCCAGAGCTTGCTCAAAATTATCATTAATAACAATGTAATCAAATTCTTGAAAGTGTGAACATTCATCTTGTGCTTGTGCCATACGACTGGCAATAGTTTCCTCGCTGTCTTGTCCTCGACCCCGTAAACGATTTTCTAGTTCGGCACGAGAGGGTGGGCTAATAAAGACTGTGGTCACCGATGGTTTTTTCATGCGTACTTGCTGTGCACCTTGCCAATCAATATCAAGAAAAACATCAATACCTTGAGCGAGTTGCTCATCAATAGAAGCTTCGGAAGTGCCATAGTAATTACCAAACACTTCAGCGTATTCGTAAAAAGCCTTCTTCTTAATTTGTTTTTTGAAATTTTCAATGGAAACAAAGTGATAATGTTCACCGTTATTCTCACCAGGGCGAGGATCACGCGTTGTATGCGAAACGGAAACTTGCATTGCTCTGCTTGATTCTTGCTTTAAAAGCGCATTAATTAAGCTAGATTTACCTGCACCACTAGGCGCAGAAAGAATAAATAAATTACCGGGAGCAGACACAAGTATTTCCTTAAGGGGTAAAGTTGGGCAATAAAAAAGGCTAAGCCATATTTTACTCTATTAAAGTAAAAAAAGCCTAGCCCTTATTGTTAAACGTTATCTGCTAACGCTTAATGTAGAGTCTTACAATACTTTGGCAATGGACTTCGCTAAGTAATCTACATTACTGTTAGCAATACCAGCGATACTCATGCGACTTGAGCCGACCATATAAATACTGAATTCATCTTGCAAACGTTGTACTTGCTCAGGGGTAATGCCTAAGAAAGAGAACATACCTGCTTGACGAGTGATGAAACTAAAGTCACGAGTGACGCCATTCTCAACTAATTTATCAACAATAAGCTGGCGATTGCCGTTTATGCGGTTACGCATTTGTGCTAATTCAGAATGCCATTCATTGCGTAATTCATCTGAAGATAAAATAGTTTCAACCAATGCAGCACCATGTGCTGGCGGCATAGAGTAAATAACACGAACTACAGATAATAATACCGAGTTAGCAATATCTACTTTTAGGCTTGTTTCGCCAATAATAGTGCAAGCACCGATACGTTCGCGATACAAACCGAAGTTCTTTGAACATGAACTACAAACTATCATTTCTTGTACAGAATCCGCCATTAAGCGCAAACCGAAAGCATCTTGGTCTAGTCCTTGACCAAAACCTTGATAGGCCATATCAACAACAGGGGTAAAGCCAATTGATTTTGCCACGTCAGCAACTTGCTGCCATTGCTCTTGGTTTAAATCCATACCACTTGGATTATGACAACAAGCATGTAATAACACCGCATCATCGCTAGACACTTGTTTAAGGGCCGCTAACATACCATCAAAATCTAGGTTTTTGTTTTCGTGATCATAATAAGGGTAAGTTTTTACGGTTAAGCCTGCCGCTTCAAATAAGCCAGTATGGTTTGCCCAAGTAGGACTGCTCACCCAAATAGTGGCGCCAGCTTTACATGATTTAATAAATTCAGCGGCAACGCGTAAGGCACCAGTTCCGCCTGGCGTTGAAACCGTACGTGCACGATTTTCAGCTAATACTTTATGGTCTTGACCAAAAATAAGATTAGCCATTTCACTATTAAAAAGGCTTGAGCCTGTTGGACCAATATAAACTTTACTGGTCTCTGTATCTGTACGATGCTGCTCGGCTTTTTTTACACAATTAAGCACGGTGGTTTCACCGGCTTCATTTTTATAAACGCCAACACCCAGATCAATTTTATGAGGGTTAGTATCTTCTCGGTATTTAGCTAATAGGCCTAATATAGGATCGGCTGGCAAAGCTTTTAAGCTAGCAAACATGACTGAATTTTACCTTATGTTTTTGGGGTTAATTGTTTTGAATTAAACCCGTTTTATTTAAAGAAATAGTGAAAGGCAAGCATAGCTCAAAAGAGCAGCAAAATTAAGGTTTATTACGCATAATTTAAGACTAATTTTTCCAGTATATGGATTAATTATGCATAAGCAGCCTAAATTGATTATTGTTAGTAAGGCATTTAGTAAAGCATAGAAATATTTGGCAACAATGACAGTATTGAAAAGTTGAATTGCCTTATGACAAAATGGCTTGTTTTACTGAAATTTTAATTAAATGGAATAGTAATATGAAAAGAATAACAATTTTAAGCACAGTGCTCTTGGTATGCCTGAGCGTCAACGTCGCTTTTGCCAAACCAACGAGTCAGAGTGAATATCAACAGGTGTTGAGCTCGTATATAGATGAAAACGGTCCGGGGGCTGCCGTCATTGTAAGCCAGCATGGCAAAGTGCTCTTTAAAAGTGCACTTGGGCAAGCAAACATAGAACACCAAATCCCTTTAACGGCAGACAGTGTGTTTCGTTTAGGCTCTATCACTAAGCAGTTTACTGCTGCAGCTATCATGATGCTAGCTGAGCAAGGCAAGCTTTCTCTCCATGACGATATTCATAAGTTTGTACCTAATTTCCCCACAGAAGGACAAAAAGTCACGGTAGAGCATTTGTTAACTCATACTTCTGGCATAGCAAATTACACTGAAGATGAACATATATGGGATAACTTACTGCCTACGCCTACCACGATGGATGACATGTTAACCGAGTTCGCTAAACATCCTATGCCTTTAAAAACGGGTGAGGCGATGCGATATTCAAATACCGGTTATGTGTTATTAGGCAAAATTATTGAGGTAGCGAGTAAAGAGAATTATGCAGACTTTATTGAACAGCATATTTTTGCAAAATTAGGTATGAAAAACAGTCAGTACGGTGGCAGACAAATTATTGCTAATCGAGCCAGTGGTTATGTTCAAACGGAAACTGGCGTTGAAAATTCAGGACCGGTGAATATGATGTGGCCACATGCGGCGGGCTCATTACTGTCAACCGTTGCAGATTTGAACATTTGGTTTAAGGCGCTGAGAAGTGGCACTTTGATTTCTAAAGAAAGCTATAAAAAAATGACATCGCCTTTTGTACTTAATGATAAATCAACATCAGATTATGGCTACGGCTTAGGTAGGTTTGAAATCAATAAGTATGACGCTATTGGTCACAGTGGTGGTATTCATGGCTTTGTTACTAACGCATTTTACATTCCTGAAGAAGACTTATATGTTGCAGTACTTAATAACTCTGAGTCAGGAAACCCTAGAGATATAGGTTTGTTACTTGCTGCCAAAGCACTGAATATAGATATTCCAGAATTCAAAGCCGTTGAGGTTGATGAAAATAAAATAGCCGCCATGATGGGCACTTACTGGGTAAATGAAGAGTCAAAACGCACATTGACCTTTGAAGATGGTAGTGTTTATTCACAACGTGATGGTGGTCATAAGTGGCTAATAAAACCGATGTCTGATAACAGCTTTTATTTTGAAGGCAGTCTTTCTTACTTTGCAATCGAGAAAAATGAGCAAGGTGAACAAGTGATGAATTTTTATAGTGGTTTAAATACCAAGCCTGACGCTGCCGTTATGAAAAAATAACCATTTTTATGTTATAAGCGCTGCTTGATATAAGGCAGCGCTTTTCTCGCACTGGTTATTAAAAATTATTGGTTAATGCCGCTATTAAACCAATAATGCCACCAAAAATACCACCCCAAACGACTAACCAGCCAAGGTGCTTTTTAATCATGGTTTGCACTATTTCTTTTACTAATTGCGGCGTTAATTCATTCAAGCGCTTTTCAATAATGTCACTGACCTTTTCTTGCATGTTGGCAATTATGTCTGGTTGTTCTAACTCGTCACGCAATATTGTATTAAACTCTTCACTTTGACTTATTTCTTGAATGGATATTTTCATCTTTTCGATAAAAGGTTCTTTCATTGGTTGTATTGCTTCGCTGCCACCGACCATGGCAAGCATAGGCCCGAAAGAAGAGTTTTCAATGACCGTAACTAAGCTATTAAATGCCGGCGTTAAATCAACTTTTTCAATGACGGGTGTCAAATCTAAAGTGCTAGCGGCGCCAGCGCTATTTGATAAAAAACGGTCGATGTTTTCTTTGGTGAAAAATTGCTCCATCATAAGTTGTTTTATGGCGACTTTAAATTCTTCAAAACGTGCCGGAATTACGCCTGAGCCATATAAAAACGGTACTTTTTCAAAAAGCATATGCACCGCAAGCCAGTTAGTTATTGCACCAGATAAGGCAAACAGGCCAACGGTATAGACAATATGGTTGGCAAAAACATAACCTAATAACGTACATATTAAGGCAAGAAAATTTGTAGCAAGACTTTTGTTCACAATAACTCCGCAATTTGTGTTCTATTTAGCGCTTTGATGACGGCTATGATAGCATTGAATCTACTTTGCTAAAACGATGATAACTATGATTTATTCAATACATAAAAAATTATTAGCTTTGTGTTTATTCGCTTTCATTGGTACGTGCAATGCAAACAATGCAGATAAACCATGGCGAATGTTAGATATAAATAATACCGTTTTACTTGCTTTACCTCACGGCAAAGTTGTTATTGAGCTAGCACCGCAATTCTCACCTAAACATGTAGCGCAATTTTCTGCACTATTGAAAAATTCTTTTTACGATGGCACTAAGTTTTACCGAGTTATCGATGGTTTCGTTGCCCAAGCAGGCCCAGCAGAAGACAGTGAAAAAGATAGCCTAGTGGCAACGCTGGCGATAGAAGGGGAGTTTTCTATGGATGACAACTGGTCTTTCACTCAGGTGCAGCGCAAGGATCTATTTGCCAAGTACACTGGTTTTCAGCAAGGTTTTGCTTTAGCAAAAAATAATAACAGTGCTTGGCTAACGCATTGCCCGGGTACCTTAGCGATGGCAAGAGGTAATGAAGCCGACTCAGCATCTAGCCATTTTTATTTTGTTATTGGTCAAGCACCCCGTTACCTTGATAGAATTATGACCATATTTGGTCGTGTAGTTTATGGCATGGAACATATTCAGTCGATACAAAGAACTTCGGTCATTGAAGGTGAAGCGAGTATTGATGCAGGTATGTATACGCCAATTGTGAGCATGAAATTAATGGCAGATGTGCCTATTGCCGAACGTATTATTATTGAAGTTGAGAATACGGAGGCAAAGGCATTTGCTAAACGTATTGAGGAACGACGTGCCAGAAAGGACGCATTCTTCTATAAAAAACCACCTCCAGTGCTTGATGTATGCCAAGTACCTATTAGAAGTCGACTAATAACAACAGAGTCATAATGAAAACAAATTTAATTACCCGTGCAGGCTTTGAACTCTTACAAAAAGAACTGACACATTTATGGAAAGTTGAACGCCCAGAAACGACAAAAAAGGTGTCTTGGGCGGCAAGCTTAGGTGATCGCAGTGAAAATGCAGATTATCAATATAATAAAAAGCGTCTTAGAGAAATAGACCGCCGAGTTCGTTATTTAACCAAGCGATTAGAAGATATTAAAGTCATTGATTATAACCCACAACAAGCAGGTAAAGTATTCTTTGGTGCTTGGGTACAGCTTGAAAATGATGACGGTGAACAGCTTAAATTTAAAATAGTAGGACCAGATGAAATATTTGGTCGCAATGATTATATTTCTATAGACTCCCCCATGGCTCGAGCTTTATTGAAAAAAGAAGTTGATGATGAAGCGGTAGTATCTACGCCTTCCGGTGAAAAATATTGGACAGTACTGAGCATTAATTATCAGGATTAATGCTCAGCAATAAGTCAAAAAATTTCTACTGAACTAAAGTAGCATTGTAAACATCATTTGAACTCAGTCATTATCAGCACAACTATACGATTGGATAAATGATTTATGCAGATACAAAAATTACTTGTTACCGCTTTGTTTACATCCGCTTTGAGCTTTTCTGCGCTGGCGAATTTTACTAAATTACCGCAGTTTGGTGAAAATCCGGGCGATTTGAACGCCAGTTACTTTTCAGCACAAACTAAAGCTGCTTCGGTGGTTGTGCTGCTGCATGGCTGTGCACAAGAAGGAGAAGCACTTGCTCGTCAAAGTGGCTTTTTGGGCTTAGCAAAAAAGCATAGCTTTGCTCTATTAATACCTCAACAAAGCCTGAAAAATAACATTAAACGTTGTTTTAATTGGTATTCTTCTGATGATTTCAGCAAAAATAAGGGCGAAACTCTGTCAATAAAAAATATGATTAGCACGTTGCAAAAACAATTAAGTGCTGAACATATTTATATCGTTGGCCTTTCTGCTGGTGGTGCAATGGCAAGCAGTATGCTGGTTAATTACCCGCAATTATTTAAAGCGGGCGCTGTCGTAGCAGGTATACCTTTTCCCTGTGCTGATGGTTTAATTACCGGAATCTCTTGCATGAAAAATGGACCTTCACAATCTATTCATCAATTGGTAGAGCTCACCAAAGGTCTTAATCCTACCCAGCAGTCTTGGCCTAAATTGTCTGTGTGGACTGGTGCGAAGGACAATATTGTTAATCCGTTGAATTCAACTTCTCTTGCACAGTACTGGGCAAGTTTATTCACGATAGAGAGTAGTCCTAGGGTGAACAAATCTGCTGCTTACACCAAAACACAATGGCAGGCTTCTAATGGTGAAGTGCAAGTTGAGCTTTTTGAAGTGTCAGAGCTTGGGCATGGCATTATGGTCAACCCAAATATTGAAAATGGCGGTGAGTTATCAGATTACCTTTTAAATTCTGAGGTAAGTACTGCGAAGAGTTTAACTGATTTTTGGCAGATTCAAGGGTGAAATAATAAAATAACCATAAAAAACAACAAGATGTTTATGGCACCATAGTGCTAAATATTTTTTCAAATAGATCGGATAGAGTGTTATTAGTTGGCAAAACAGCTTCACAAACAAAATAAAAATGTACTAACGAATAACACAATACTATTATTATTATTAAGGGTTCACCATGAAACAACATAGCACAAATAAAAGTTATCTCGCTTTAGCTATTGCTGCTGCCTTAGCTAGTAGCATGGCTTTAGCCGAAGAAACAGACACGTCGCCTGCCGCAGAAGATAAAGGTCTTGAGCGTATTGAAGTGACGGCACGTAAAACGATAGAAAATCTTCAAACCGTACCTGTATCTCTAACATCTATTGGTGCTGCTGAACTTGCTGAAAATGGCATCTCAGTAATGACTGAAGTACAAAGGTTCTCACCTAACACTACCTTACAAACTAGTCGTGGTACTAACTCTACACTAACAGCCTTTATTCGTGGTGTTGGTCAGCAAGACCCGCTTTGGGGTTATGAGCCGGGTGTTGGTATTTATGTTGATGACGTCTATATAGCTCGACCTCAAGGAGCGGTATTGGACTTATTAGACGTAGAACGTATTGAAGTACTTCGCGGTCCTCAAGGTACACTTTATGGAAAAAACACCATTGGCGGTGCTGTTAAATATGTGACTAAACCCATGTCAGGTGATAAAGAGTTTAATACCGAAGCAACCTTGGGTAGCTATGGCCAAAAAGATCTTAAATTAACGGGGCAAATACCACTAATAGACGATCAACTCTATATTGGCTTTGGTCATGCTGAGCTTAACAGAGATGGTTATGGAAAATTTTTAACCTCTGCATTGGCAGATCAAGATACAGAAAATTACAACAAAGATTTATCAGCATCGCGTTTAACATTGGAATACCATGCTTCTGAAGATTTGTTTATGCGCTTAGCCTGGGATAGAACAAATGATGATTCGAATGCAAAAGGTGGCTATCGTTTATTGCCAAGTTTATTAACTGATGCACCTGTACCGGATAGCGTTTATGATTCTTACACCAGTATGCCAACACGTAATAACGTCGAACTTGAAGGCTTCAGCTTTTTAGCTGAATGGCATGTTACCGAAGCTTTATCATTAAAATATGTAGCAACGTCTAGAGAAGGTTATTCAGAAACCAACATTGATTTCGATAATACCTCGTTAGATATTTTTGATGTTCCAGCCATTTACGATGATGAGAATACCAGTCACGAATTACAAGCAAACTTCTCAGGCAAAGGTTACACCATTGTCGGCGGTATTTATGCTTATGATGGCGAATCATGTGGTCATTTTGATGCAATTTTAGGCTTCTTAGGTAGAGCCGCTTTTGGGACGCCTGGATTAACACGTGAAGTTACAGGTTGTAACAACAGCAAGAGTACCGCTGCATATATCCAAAGCAGTATTGATATTTCTGAGCAACTTTCATTAACCGTTGGGGCTCGTTATACCAAAGAAGAAAAAGCAGCTTATGTTAATAACGGCTTGGCATTTAGTAACGTATATCCAAGCGATGAATGGGTTCCTGGCTATGCTCGAGGCGACGTTGCTTTTCCTCAGGTATTAGGTACTGATTCTAATGGTGATGGTATTTTAGACGCGCCTAAGAAAGAAGATTGGTCACGCTTTACGCCACGTCTAGGGCTAGAATATCAAATTGATGATAACACCATGGTGTTTGCTAGTTATTCACAAGGTTTTAAGTCAGGTACCTTTAATCCTCGTGCGACTGTCAACGAAACTGCTGCGAATCCAGAAATTGTTGACTCAATTGAGTTAGGCATAAAGAAAGATTGGAATGATGTTTTACGTACTAACGTGACCATATTCTCTTTAGATCACAAAGATCGTCAGTATATTACGGTAACACCTGATCCAGATGACTTAACCGTATTAAATCAAAACCTCGGTAATATTAAAGGTTCAATGGTACAAGGTGTTGAAGCTGAAATTACCTGGGCAGCTACCGAAAACTTAAGAGTAGACTTTTCCATTGGTCTGTTAGATGCAGAGATAGAAGACGATCCATCAATTGCAGCACCATTGGTGGGCTTATCAAATACACCTGATTACACCATGAACTTAGCCGCAAATTACACCATGGATACTGATATGGGTTACTTTGTCTTTAGTGGTGGCTACTACTATCGCGATGATTACTTATTATTTGAAGATAGTGAATCATTACTGCAAGAAGGGTACGGTACGCTAAACGCCAGTGTAACTTGGGAAGGTATTGAAGGTAACTGGTATGGTGGCCTTCACTTTAAAAACTTAACTGACGAAGAAGCTATGGTCGGCGGTTATAATTTTGCAGCAGAAAATGAAGATGGTACCTATAGCCCTGGTTTAGGTGGCGATACTACTTTAATTGGTTATTTCAACGACCCTAGAACAGTGCACTTAACGGTAGGCTATCGTTTCTAAGGTGAGTAAACGATATTTAGTTTCAATCTGATTCATCAGTAAATAGGCGGCGTAAGTCGCCTTTTTTATTGTTTCTAAGGTCTACTGTTTTAAGATTGCCATGCTAATTTTTGTGCGTTATGTGGAAAATTTTAATAACTATTTGTTATAGTTACCTTAGCGCCATAGTATTTAATCAAGAGTACAATATGAATCAAGCGAAAGTTGTTATTGCTGATGACCATCCGTTATTTCGAACAGCATTAAAGCAAGCGGTGATCGACTGTTTGCCTGATGCAGGCATTAAAGAGGCTTCAAGCTTTAGTGATTTGTTGCTGGTAATTGAACAATCACCCGCATTAGAAATAATCTTTTTAGATTTACATATGCCCGGCAATGATGGTTTTACCGGCTTAACCCAGTTACAGAATAATCATCCAGATCTAATTGTCATCATGGTGTCATCGGACGAACACCCTGATATTATGCAAAAAGCGATTAATTTTGGCGCAGCGGCTTTTATTCCAAAATCTGTCGACTTAACCACTATAGCTCAAGCGATAAATACTGTGCTTGAAGGTGACACTTGGTTACCTGAACATATGCCTATTAATAATGATGAAAAGTTAGCCCAAGAACATAAAAAGCTGGCTCAACAGTTAGCGCAACTAACCCCGCAGCAATACACAGTATTATCACTTGTCGCTGATGGTCAGTTGAATAAACAAATTGCCGGTATTCTCGATATTAAAGAAAATACGGTGAAAAAACATGTCTCAGCGATATTATTGCAATTAGGTGTGTATAACCGCACACAGGCGGGTTTAGCCTATCAACAATTAATGTTAGCGCCACAAGAAAATCCCTCTCTTTAGCTGTGAAAAAGCCAAGCTATGATTAGTTCTGTGATTTGCCATTTATATTATTGGTCTAATTGCTTTTCTCTTCAGGTTTTGATTGGCAAACATTTAAAGCTAGGCTAGTAATTGCCGCATTAATTTCTTCAACGCTAAAGCTTTAATCGGCTTACGCATAAAATAGAATTTAGCTTTACTGGTGCTCTCACGTACTTGCTCAGAAGGATCGGCAGAGCAAATAATGACCGGCACTTGCCAGCCATATTGAGCCATACTTTGTTGAATTACCGACACACCGTTTTCATCATCATCTAAGTGGTAGTCAGAGATAATAAATGAAGGCGTAAATTGTTGCTGATTAATAGCTTCATTCAAACTCGCTTGATCTCTTACTGCAACCACCAGACATCCCCAATCTTCTAACTGGGTTTTCATTGCGGTCAGCATCAATGCTTCATTGTCAATGAGTACAACGGCTAAATCATCAAATTCCGAAACACTGGAAGCGATGGTACTTTTACTAGTAGCAATGCTTGATGGAATTGCAGCGTAACTTCTAGGTAAGGTAATACTAAAACAAGTGCCTTTATCTATTGTGGATTTTACTAAAATTGATGAGTCTAATAATTTAGCTATTCGCTCTGAAATCGCTAACCCTAACCCCAAGCCAGAAGCCGATTGAGTTGGGTTTAAACGCTCAAATTCCTTAAAAATAGTTGCTTGCTTGTCTACTGGTATACCGGGTCCATTATCCCAAACTTCAATCACTACCTCATTGACTTTATGTCTAATACCGACGACGACTTTGCCAAGCTTCCCTTCTTGTGGGCAATAGTTTATGGCATTTGAGATGAAATTTTGGATTATTCGCCGCAATAATCGTTGATCTGTTTTTACCTTGCAACTTGATTTGATGTAACGAAAACTCACTTGTGCTTGCTGAGCTAATAACGAAAACTCATTACTTAAAGGGGTTAATAAGTCATTAATTGAAAACGCTTGTACATCTAATTGTTGCGAGCTGTTGTCTAAGCGAGAAATTTCGACTAAATCGGAAAGTAAAGATTCTGCCGCAACAAGCGAGTTTTGAATGTTGCTTGCCAATTCTTGCAAGTCAGTGCCTTTAGCTTTTTTATTAAGCATATTGGTAAAAAGCGACATAGCATTGAAGGGCTGCATGAGGTCATGACTAGCGGCCGCTAAAAATCGCGTTTTACTACTGTTGGCTGCTTCGGCTTCAGCTTTAGCCTTAGTTAATTCAGTGGTGCGCTCTATCACACGCTGTTCAAGGCTTTCATTAGCTTTTTGTAGTGCTTTCTCTGCAGCGATATGAGCAGTAATATCAGAAAAAGTACTGACAAAGCCACCCCCAGGCATCGCTTGACCGCGAATTTCTAATACGATCCCACTGGGCATTTCACGTTGAAAATAGTGGCTGTTACCTTGGCGCATGTGTTCAATTCTGCGAGTAATAAAGTCGTCACCATTGCTGGGATCATTAGTAATTACGCCTTGTTCGGCATTATATCGAATAAGGTCAGCAATGGGTTTACCCACGGTGACCAATTCAGTTGGGTAATCTAGCAGTTCTATATAACGTTGATTCCAGGCAACTAAACGCATATCGGCATCCACAACACTGATGCCTTGCTCAATATTTTCTACGCCGGCTTGCAAAAGTTCACGGTTAAACTGAAAGAGATCATTTGCTTCATCCACTATGCTTACCACATCTTCTAACGGCATAGCTTGTTGCTTACTTGCCGCTTTCATCACCATGCGAGTAGAGGCTGATCCCAAAACACTGGCGAGTTGTAAGCGGGTATAGTTGTTTAACTCTTTACTGGCAGCATTATGCTTGGCGCTTTCGTGGTAATATTGCTTAAATTTATCCGCGGCTTCATTATTGACAAAACGTTGTAATAGTTTGTACAGGTCTTTATGGCTAAGATTTTGTTCTAAAGTGCTTTGTTGCTTATTGATAAATAGCTCTGCTTGGAGCTTCTCGCCAACACTACGGTGGGTAAATAATGAGATACCAATAAAACAGCACAGGTTGGCAAGTAGACTAAAAAATAGACCGTGACTAATATTATCTAGTGCGGTTAAACCAAACAAAGCATAAGGCTTTAACCAAGTTACGCCAAAGGGTCCAGACTCGAGCCAGCTTGCTTGCGGAAATAAGCTAGGTATTAATAACGTGTATAGCCAAATCAAACTTCCGGCGATTAAAGCGATTAGCGCGGCTTTACTCGTGGCTTGTCGCCAATAAAGTGCGCCAATAACCAGTGGCGCAACCTGGGCAATTAACACAAACGATAATAAACCAATTCCAGCAAGATGACTTTGTTGTGCAATAGTTCGTTCAAAAATAAACGCGAGTATTAACAATAAGGCAATGGCGATACGGCGTAAGTTTAATAATAAGCCTGAAAGTTGATTTTTTTGCTTATCTAGAAGGTTTTTATGGCGTAATAGTAAAGGCGTGATGATTTCTGTAGTGACCATAGTACTGAGTACTACCGAGGCAATTATCACCATACTGGTTGCAGCAGCAAGACCACCAATGTACACCAAACCACCTAACCATGCTTGCTGAAAAAATAACGGAATGGTGATCACATAGGTATCGGCATCAACGCCGCCACCAGGAAAAAGAATTTGTCCGGCTAAGGCAATTGGTAGAATGAAAAGATTAATTAACAGCAAATAAAGCGGATAAAGCCACCTTGCGGTTTTCAATTCTTTTTCATGATGGTTTTCTATCATCAGCAGGTGATATTGCTGTGGCAGAATAAAAATAGTTATCATGCCTAAAATGGCTTGGGAAATGGCAAAGTAAACGCCGCCCGCGGCTGGTTCTACCGCCGTTTTTTCTATCATTTCAGTTTGATTAAATAAGTCATTAACCCCATCAAAGACAAAAAATGTTGCAAAAATACCAACCGCGGTTAAGGCAAATAATTTCACCACCGAGCTAAAGGCGATGGCAAGTAATAGGCCTTGATTCTGTTTATTAACAACAACTTGTCTTGCACCAAACAAGATACTAAAAACAATGAGGACGATAGTGACCAAAAAAGTAGTGCTGATGCCTGATTGATATGAGCCAGTGACAAGGTCGAAACTCGTACTGATAGCGCGAAGTTGCAGGGCAATATAAGGAATAGTACCCAACAAGGCCACTAAGGTAACTGCTGCGGCAATAAGTGGAGAGCGGTCGTATCGACAAGCAATAAAATCAGCTATTGAAGTCAAATTTTGCTGTTTAGTTATGCGCAAAATTCTTAACAGCATTGGCCAAGCAATAACGAGGATAAAAATAGAACCAAAATAAACCGGAGCTAACCATGCACCGGTTGCAGCTGCTTGGCCAACTGTGCCGTAAAAAGCCCAAGAAGTACAACTAACGCCTAACGATAAACTATAAACCCATGGATGTTTTAACCACTGGCTATTACCTTGTTTTTGTCCCCAATAAGCAACAATAAAAAGCAACATTAAGTAAGCAATAGAAAGGAGAGAAATAAGCCAAGTATCAAGCGAAAGCCAAACTAACAAGAGTATTCCTTGAAAAATGAGTTGTTATTGTTGAAGTCTACTCAAGCATATCATGAGTTAAAACTAAACGCAGGGAACTAAGGTAGTACATCATTGTGCTAATGAGTGCAGTAAGCTGAATAAAAATACTATTGCAAGACCGAAATAATCACTATGAAATTTACCCTGATCAATAACAAGTATCTTGTTGCACTATTAGTTTTTGCTAGTTATACCTTGTTTGCCATGGCTTGGGTTGGTGGCACAGCAAGTATGAATCAAATTATGGCGGCCATGAATATTGACAGTTTAGCATCTGCTAGCTTTATTAGTGGCGCTGTAACCTTAGCAAAAATAGTGGGTACTTTTATCGCTGCGTGGTTGGCGTTGAAACTCGGGATAAAAAAAGCTTTTTTCATCTCAGGATTATTGATTTCAGTGGGTTTGCTAACCCCGTTAGCGCCCAATTATGAATTGTTATTGATCAGTCGCTTTTTAATGGGTCTGGGCGGTGCATTTATGATTGTTTATTTTAATCCGATAGTAATGGCATGGTTTGAGCCAGAAGAACGGCCTACGATTAATGGCATCAATGCCGTTGCCTTCAATGTGGGTACCGGTATTATTTTATGGCAAATGACCAATTTCAATAACCTAACTGGTAGCTGGCAAAATACTTTATTAATTTTTTCAATCGCCACTATTGTGCTTAGTTTGGCTTGGTTGCTTACTACAGACAAAGAACAGCATAGTAATAATCACAGTTCACAAAAAAAAGTAGCCGATTATTCATATGTTGATGGCTTAAAAGATAAATTTAATTGGATTTATGCATTAACTTATTCGGGTATTCTTGCTTTTTATATTTGCTTGTTTACCTTTTATCCTAAAGCAGGTATTAGCCAAAGCGCCTTAATTATCGGCTTTGGTATTGTCGGCACGCTAGCAGGCATTCTCTACAGTAAAAAATTTAGCCAGCGTGTACCTGTTATTCGGTGGTCGGGTTTAGTTATTGTGCTAACAGTTTGTGGGGTCTCCTTTAGTGGCTCGCCCACAGTGCAAACTATATCGGCAATGGTGTTAGGCTTCTTTATCTTTTTCCCGATAACTGCATTAGTCAGTATTCCACATGAATTGCCCAACATGACAGGGCAAAGAGTCACCATAGTTTTTAGCTTGTTTTACTCTATCAGTTATCTAATTGCGACTATGGTCTTGTGGATATTTGGCAAGCTGGTTGATATGAATAATGGCGATTTTACCACGGCATTTATCTTGATTTCTGTGTTAAGCAGTACTTTTTTCTTTGGCAGTTTCTTTTTGCCAGAAACCGCTCGACAAGCAAATACTCCAATGAACGAAAAGGAATCACCATGCGAGGCGTAATCTCCCCAAAATTAGCTGACTTTATTGCGCAAGTGAATATAGCGGCTGAACAAGCAAAATCGACTGGTATACTTTTTAGTCCGAGTTTAGTCAGAGGAAACCTAGATAAACTTGTTGATTTTATAGGTCCAGGTCCAGATTTGGCTTATACGAGCGAAGATGCTTTCGAAACCTCAACACATAACATACCTGTTCGAGTGTATAGCCCAGCACCAGATGAAGCCTTACCGGTGGTAATGCATTTTCATGGTGGCGGGCACATGTGTGGCAGTATCGAATTATATGATACCGTTAGTCGGAAAATCGCTAAAGCAGGTCATTGTATTGTTATCGCTGTTGATTATCGCTTAGCACCCGAACATCCCTATCCTGCAGGCATTGATGATTGCCAATACGCCTTAGAGAACTATCCAGCAGTGCTGGGCGAATTAAAGTCTAACCAGCAATTAATGATTATTGGTGATAGTGCTGGAGGGGCAATTTGTACAACATTGGCCAGTAAAAACATTGACCATGAAACGGTAAATATTGCTAAACAACTCTTAATTTATCCCAGTGTTGATTACACCTTGAGTTGTCCTTCAATTGAAGAAAATGGCACGGGATTTTTATTAGAAACTAATAAAGTTGAATGGTATTTTGACAACTACTTCCAACACCATGAACCCAGAGTTAATGTCTCTCCCCTATTTATGACAATGGCTGAGAGCATGCCAGAAACACTGATCATTAACGCAAGTTGCGATCCTTTAAGAGATGAAGCTTTTGCGTACGGTCAAGCGCTCAAAAACTTAGGCGTTTCGGTGGAGCAACATACTTTTGACGGTATGATTCATGCCTATATGTTGCTCGATAGTCTAGTCACTGAAGAATGTAATAAAACCTATCAAATGGTTGGTGATTTCATCCAAAAATAGCAACTTTGTTTAATTGAAAGGTTGTCGACTATAGTTAGCATTACAGTTTAACTTTTTAACCGTGCTTGAAATATATGCCAACACTCGTTTTTTCAAAGCTACTTATTATGGTGATCTTCTTCACGAGTGTTTCATATGCTCGATCATCACAAGAATTAGTACTTGGTTATATTGAATTTCCACCTTTTACTTATACCAATCAACATGGCAGTGCAGATGGAACCTTGCTTAAAGAAGCACAAAAAATCATTGAGCAGGCAGGCTTTCAAGTAAATACTATTCATTTACCGGCTGCTAGGCTTAAAAAACATCTCGAAATTGGCGAAGTAGATCTGTGGCTTGGGATAAAGCCACCAAAAGATCTAGAAGATAAAGTCTTACTTGGCAAACAGAAGCTCAGTACTATTCGGCTTAACTTATATTCGTTGCTTGCGAAAGAAGCGATCGATATTGCTGATTTAAAGGGTCAAGAAGTTATTGTCATTAGAGGATACAGTTATGGTGGAGTAATTGACTACCTTAACGACAGCAAAAACAATATAAAGATACATGAAACGCATGATCATGCTGCAGCATTCAAAATGTTAGCAAAGAAAAGAGCGAATTATTTGTTAGCGTATCAAAAACCCTCTGATTTAGCGTTACAACAGCTAACCATTGATAAGCTTAGGGTGAATAATCTTTCTACTTTACCTATTTACTTTATCGTTTCAAAACACGACTCAAATGCTAAAGCAGTGTTGGCTACTTTAGAACACCTGCTGATTGAGGATATAGAATAACCAAAGCGCCGCGTAAGTACGTGGCGCTTGTATTGTGTGACTAATGTTAGTTATTTGTGTTGAAACTTTATTTAATTAAGTCAACTTGCTTACTCGCTGTATTGGTTTGTAAACCAAAATGACCAAGCACATAGCTATAACTCGCCTCTTCGTTTGGTATTTGACTAGAGTGTACCCCACCGACGGTACATACCCCACTACCGCAGACAATTTGATCGCTCCAGCTTTTTATCGAGTAAACGCGATTTGCAATAGCTTTGTCATCAAGCCAATCGAGAAATGGACTTGAGATCGATAAACCATTTACGCCACAAGTTGGAGTCCAAACGTTCCAAGGGTAAGCACCACATGTCCACAAACCACGATAGGCACCAGCAACGCCGACAAATACATCAACTTGACTGCTTTGATTGAGTTTAATTATTTGTTGAGCGGCTAAGGTCACCCCCATCGAGTGTCCAATGACATCAATTTTTCCGGTACAAGAGCTACTTAGTGCAGAGTTTATAGCGTTTCTTACCGGGGTTTCTTCTGAACCACTGTGGTTATTATTTGCGGCATAACTACTACCCCACGAAGGGCGATGTATTTGGCTACTGTTATAGCCTTCTGAAATCAATAAGTCGTAAGTATTATCCCAGTCTGACGGTGAGCCAGCATTACCGTGTACAAGGACAACACTATCTATGCAATTGGCATGAGCTGTATGGACGGTCATGACTAAACTCAAAGCGAGCAAAGTGTTTCTTAGTAAAATTAATAAGTTATCGGTCATAATTGTTCTCTAATTATTTAAGTATTTGTGTTCACTTAACCGCGAGGAAAAGTGAACAATAATGTGTTTCTGGCGCTTTACTTAAGGACAACTTCCCACTTCAAAGTAATTATCAGAGGTTTCAGCTAGCGTGGAAGTGTAGAACAAATTGTATAATCCTAGGCTATCACCTGAGCCAACGGCATAAGCGTAAAGACCATTGGTAGTCGCTCGGTTTGCTTGCACATGGGCGTAATTGCTTGCGGTTGTTTCCGAGCATTCACTGATAGGGTCTGGGGTACTGTCGCAAACATTACCAATGCCATCGTTGTCATTATCGGCCTGATCAGCATTAGCTATGTTAGGACAATTATCGTTGCTATCTTCAATGCCGTCGTTATCGGTATCGATAATGCTACCATCAGGAGTACTGTCGCAAACATTACCAATGCCATCGTTGTCATTATCGGCCTGATCAGCATTAGCTATGTTAGGACAATTATCGTTGCTATCTTCAATGCC
>CAJXWZ010000018.1 GCA_913062815.1 uncultured Colwellia sp.
TAATCTACATACTTTTAGGAATTATCATGAGTTCACCAATAAAAAGTGCAGAAATAAAAGTAATGACACAGGGACTTAGCCATTTAGGTTTAACCGTTTCAAAGCTTGAGCAAACAACAGTCTTTTTTATTGAAACCTTAGGGTGGAGGTTAGCCGGCGAAAAGCCCACATATCCAGCCAAGTTCGTGACCGATGGGAAAATGTTTGTGACGCTTTGGCAAGTCACTGATGGTGATAGTGCTATCCAATTTGACCGAAAAAATAATATCGGTTTACATCATTTAGCTTTAGCTGTTTCTAGCAAAGAAGACTTAGAAGAACTACATCAACGGTTTAAAAGTGTGGATGGTGTAGTGATTGAGTTTGGTCCTGAACTTAATGGCCAAGGCCCTACTGTACATATGATGATAAGAGAGCCAAGTGGCAATCGTATTGAATTTACTTATAAGCCATAAAATCAAAGCTTTAGGGTGAATAAAATGAGTGTCAATTTGTTAGGAACAAGAGTGTTTACAACTCAGTTAACGATTACTTTATGGGGCGTGGCGTTATTCATAAGCCAAAACGTATTTGCGGTTGATGATCGTCAAAAGGTTACACAAGTGCTGAAAAACTATTTTGATGGTACGACTCAAGGAAAACCTGAATTAATCAACCAAGATTTCTTACCTCGTTTAGAGCTGCAATTTGTACGAGAAGGAAAGCTAGCTAGTATGACCCGAGATAAATATGTCGCCATGTTTAAGCCCGGCATATCCCATGACCGAGTAGGTAAAATAATTTCTATCGATATTACCGGCGATACCGCTGTGGTTAAAGCGCATGTTGACATGGGAGAGAAGCTTTATACCGATTACTTAAGTTGGAACAAGACTGGAAAGTCAGTAATAAAATAGCGACTTCGAAACGTTGAAGGACAAATTACGGTGTTGGTTCGTTTTGGCACTACACATAGAAATAAATGAAAGAAGATAAATGCATCCAAAAGTGATATCGCTGGGATGATTTATTTTGAGATGAACGTTATTAAATTAAGGGTTTATTTATGAAAGAAGTATTAGTAAAAAAAGCAATAGAAGTCGCTAAGCGCTCAAAAGCCAATGGTAATTTAGCTTATGGTTGTGTTTTAGCTGACGGCGATGGCAAAGTGATCATGGAAGGGGAAAATACTGTTATTACTGAACATGATTGCCTCGGCCATGCTGAAATTAATCTGATACGAGAAGCATCAAAGCGCTACGATACAGAGTTTTTGAGTCAGTGTAGCATTTACACCAGTGATGAGCCTTGCCCTATGTGTTCATCAGCCATATTTTGGTCAGGTATCAGCACTTTAGTTTTTGGCCTAAGTAAATCACGTTTTTATCAAGAATTTGGTAATGATAATCCAGCAATAAATTTTAACATTCCAAGTAAAGATGTATTAAAAGCGGGTGGCCGTAAAGTTAAGGTGATTGGTCCCATGTTAGAAGATGATGTGCTGGCTATACATAGAAGCAGTAGCCCTTAGTTATTAAGAATATAATTCATCTCACAGCAACTCATTTTAAAACGTAGAAAACTTTCATCCGGTGAAAGTGATAAATTAACGGGAATATTTAATGAAAACTATCTTATTTGCACTGCTCATCTCTTTTTCGATAACTGTCTCAGGACACGAAAGCATAGACTATCAACTGCTTTATCATCAAGGAGCAGGTAAGGAAGCAATGTCGGGTTCAATTGATAACTTAATTAAAGCAATACGTGATGGCAAACAGATCAGGTTATACATGAACCTAGGATTTGTAGAGCATTCAATGGACGCTGGATTTTTGTCTATTTTTGAAGGAGAGGTATACGCTCAAATTGATCCGATACAAGGCCAGCGCCCTAATAAAAAAACGCAGAACATCGAATTAAAACCTTACACAAAACATGTTGGTATGTACTCGACCAAAAGTCCATATGAAATTAAGTGGTTTGCTTTCTAATCAAGGTATTTATTAATACTTTGGAGTATAAAGAAATGGGGTGGCTAATGGGACTTGAACCCACGACAACCGGAATCACAATCCGGTTGTGCGATTTGTACCACGTTAGATACTATTAGTTATAGGTAACTCAGTAGATGTATTTAGTAATATATGATTAACTGCTTTTATTTTTATATGAGCAGCTAATCTGCAACTAGTGGTGTTCTTCTAAGCTCATATCACGTAAAAGCAAATAAAGAATCAACATCAGTTTGTTCAGAAAAATAGCCTTTAATGACCCTCAGCTTTGAATCTGGTATACCGAATTCCATTTTAAATTTATTGGCAATTCTTTCTGGGTTAGGATCTAGAATAGTAACCAAAGGAAAATCAGTTCTTTTCATAAATGCATTAATGAATAACTCATTGCTTTTTATGTCTGTTTTCGGAAATGAGTAACCAATAATTATAATATGCTCGGCATTAACTAAACCTTTCCCCGCCTCATCCCATAAATCGTCAAATAAAATCCCAAATCCATGATAGTTCTTCTCTTTAACTGGTGGGATGATAAGGGGTATAGAGACCAATCCGGAACTACTTGCACTGCCTTTAGATATAAACCCCGGCCTTGCTCTAACTAATAAATATCCATCTGGAGCTGGCTTTCCCCTGTCATCTAAAATATTGGGAGGATAGTATCCATAAGAAAAATCCTCAAATCCGTCTATAAACCTCCCAGCATGGCACGCATAAGGCGATTTAGTACTTTCATAAACCCAAACTGTGTCGGGTGACGATTCTTGAGTCAACTCAATCGCTTCTTCGGGACTTATTGGATGACTCGATAACCAATTCACTGAACCGTGAAGTTTAATCAATTTAGGCATTGCCCTTTGTGATGGCATTGGAGCTTCCCATCCATCACGATATATACTTTTTGGGGAGAAATTATAACCTTCATCAGTTGTCCAAGTTCCTAAATCCCGTAAGGCCCTATCTAATAAAGTATCCCAATTAAATGTAATAACAAGGTCATCTGATCCCAAATTTTTTGCAAGCAAAGTATGTGGACTTGATAGCGGGCCATTTTGAATTGCATTTATTACAGCGGAAAAAATAAATACAAGCTGAGTGTATGTTTTGAAAGCAAATATTCGTTCTATCTGTCTATCACCTTTATGTGAATTAAGGTACATTTCAACTTCAGTATAAAAATCTTCGATATCTATATCATTTTGAAAAAAGATATTAGGGTCTAAGTTCTTAACTCGGGCAACAAAATCAAATAATGCATCCCTCATAACCCAAGGGTTATGATATATATCCAGTTTTTCAAATGTAGAAAAAAAGTCACACGCAATAGGCATCAAAAGACCTGTTGGACTAGCAGAATAAGCTTTTGAGGCGCCAGCACCAAGAAATAAAACGTTTTTAGAACTCATTTGAAATCCATGGCTAAGTTTTTATAAATTACAGAGTTACTATTAATTAGAGCTACCCCAACCTAACTCAACCAGCACAAGCCAAACACTCTTTACGGCTAATTGTGCATCTTGCTCACTTGGCTCTCTAAACCCCTGCTTGTACTGCTCATTTGGTTTTCCTCTAGGGTGTAAACGGTTAACAATGCGTGCAGACCAAGCAATCATATTATCTTGACCTTTAAGCTCAGAGTTAACGAAGCTAGAAATAGATTTACCTAAATCCTTGCTTCTATCATTACATAACGAACCAAACACGATAGATAAAACATCTCGACAACGATCAACAACATCAGTCGGGCCAAGACGGTTTACACTGCTTTCGAGTTTTTCTATTGCGTTTAATAATTGAGGATAAATATCTTCAGGTACCACGCCACTGACTAAATTAGGTAATTCACCTAGAGAGCGGTGAGATTTAAGGGTAACAATAGGTACGTCAAAAGCTGAGTTTTCAATACTTACTACCTTCCAAATAGTGATAAACGGCTCTTTCCCCAGCACCACATCAGGGTAAGTTGAAGCATTTCTCAGCTCATTTAAAGGTGATCTTTGATATGTTATTAATCGCTCCATTTGAGCAGCCCCATCTCCACAGGCAGCAGATGGCAAGTCTTTGCGGCTATTATCTTGTAAATACCAATCAAATTCGTATGGATTATCGAAGAATCGACCGCGTTTGATTCTGGTTATCGGGTCAAAATAATCTTCTACAAATATCTTAGATGGTTTAGAACCAAATTCTCTTTGCTGACTTTCAACATCTAAACCTGAACCCACGAAATAATAAGGCATCAGGTTAGGCGTTTCTAACCTTCGTCCATGACTCGTGTCACCTTGGTAAACGATATTACTGTGTTTACTTATGCCTATACTATCCATTATCTATTTCCGTAAACAAGTGCTTGTCTTAAATATGATTTTATTGCCATTATCTAAACCAATGACAATATCGTCTTTATTGATATATGCGACTTTTTCTTTATCTGAGTGGCTACAGTGGCTAAAGTTATCCATTTCAAAGTTATAAGCGTACCATTTCGCAAAATTACCGATGGGATCTGTAAACCATTGGTTATTGGAATTAAAGGACCAACTTAAAGTTACTAAACCTAGAAACGCTATAATACGACATACAACTAAGAAGCCATTTGGAACACTCTTGCGCTCATATAACCAGAATAAGAACACTCTCTTCAATGAAAAGCTGATATTTTCAGTTGTAAATACAATCATTGTAAACGGCAATAGAATAAAACTAATAAACCCGAACACAATTGAAATCACTAAAGGGCTAATAAGCAATGAAGTAATTGTTTGGGTGTATAAAAACGATACTGACGTCACTTCCATATACGTATTAAGTATTTGACCAGCAAATGACATACATAATGCGCTACCTAGTATGGCTCCTAGTGAGATAATGATCCTACCCAACTTAATTTCCCAAAACGTCTTCAATACAGGAGTTAGGTAACGAATGAACCCGATTTCTAATGTAATTAACGACACCCAGAGAGTAGGAGAAGAACCAAAACCATCAAAAACTTTAATTGAAAATATAGCTAAAAGTAATAAAACTGTTGCAATGAAATAGCTAAAAGCTTCTTCATTAAGCGTGTTTAATTTATTAACGACGAGCGCAATTACGGCATAAATTCCATTTAGTAATCTGTCACAGTAGGTATCAATCTTTTTTTAATGAAGACTCAATAAAAGAGCGGATAACTAAACCTCTATGCTCCCTCGCCAACTTTTCATTTACACCTTCTCTGGAGAATTCAAAATACCTTTTGAAATTTGTTTCAATATCAGCGTCAGGATTCTTCATATATTCATTGTATTTACTCTCTAGATTCGCCAGCAAAGGTATAAATTCTTCAATATTTATAGCATTAACATCGAACTGACTTAATTCGCAGATTAAAGTAAATATATTGGCTTTATTGAACCAATAACTTTTTTGAGGGAATTCACATGAATTAATGAAATCAATAATTACAAGCAGTTGTTCCGAAATCTTATCTGCATCATCAAAATATTCATTAAACTGCTCTACAAATGACTGAGTGCTGTCGTTTCGTCTAAAGTATTCACCTTTAACAAGTGTAGCGACTAACGTGAGCATAAACTGTAAAGACAACATCCTGTTGTTATCATTTTCAGTAAAAACCTTATTTACATGAAAGAAATCTAAAAATTTATTTCGATCCTCTTCGTCAAGATTGAATTCTAAGAAATCAGCATCCACCCTCAATTCATGCTCAATAATTTGTTTAGAAAAATAGACGAACTCACTATCCCCCCATTGAGCATTTGTTCTTTCCGTTCCATTTAAAGAATATTCGGTATTATTTATCCGCTGGAATATATCTTGAATTTGCTCTTGAGTAACATTTTTCAAATACCTAACTGAAACTTCATAGTTCAAAAAGCTTTTTTTCTGTTCGTCAGTTAAGCTAGAAAATTTAACTTTTGTTGCCTTCAAAGCAAATACACCAGAACCTTCAATAAAGTCTCTAATTGTTGTAATACGTTGTTGGCCATCTACAACTAGGTCAGATAGTTCAAGTGTATTAACATCCAAATCACCCGGGGCTTTATAAATCTCCGGAAATGGATAATTTAATAAAATAGTATTTATAAAGTTAATTTTATGAGCTTTTCGCCACACCAGCTTCCGTTGAAAAAAAGGGCTAGTTACCAACTGACCGCTCTTCACTTTTTGATAAAGTTCTATTATCTTTTCATTGTTAGCAGGGATGCTAGATTCTAGTGCTTGTAATGTCATAAATTGATTCCTGATTCTATTTCTATTTTAAGTGTAGAAATATTTTCCATTTGATATTTCTTAAAAAAATGCCAATTCTTATAAATGGCAAAAGCCACATTTCGATTTAACTTTTTACTCCAGACTTTTTTTATCTGGTTAATATTGCTATCACTTTCATTTGTTTCTAATTGATAATCATTGGGTGCAAAATCCGGCCTGTACCAACCTTTACTCAAATATTCCAAAAACTTATATTTCAAACTTACCCCAAATATTTCAGTGCCACTTTTGTAATATTTATTTTTATCCCAATCGTCTTTAAAAGCAGAACTCCAGTCATAAATATTTTCTTGAACAAAGTCAAACAAGTCACTATTTACAATTGCTATGTCAATATCAGATCTATCTTTAAGCTTTTTACTGCGATTAAAGGCACCGTCAAACTCTCTACCTCGACATTTAGGTTTTATAGAAAACCCCGTCTTGCCAGAACCTACGATGTATATATCGTTAACATGGATACCTAAAATACCAGCAAAGCTTTTCTTTAAATCGTACTCTAAATTAATGTCGTTTATTTCATTATGGAAAAAATATGTTTGGTTATCGATAAAGTATTTTTGAAATAATTGCTCTTCATCAAGCGCTTTTTCCATGACCTCACTTTTAAATTCATTAAACATAAATATTACACCTTATCCATATCTAATAAATGGTATTGTTTTGGCTCAGGAAATAATAACGATAAATCCCGTTTATTCATTTTAAACAATGGCCCTTTTTCGCTAACGCGGCCATCTTTTGCTCTACGTTTTATTAGGTGATCCATGGTGATAACACCATCACGTAATAGCGGCATTAATTGGTTACTCATGGGATTTTTTGTATGAGTAACAGATATAAGCTTAAAGTGTTCAACGCCATCAATATCAATACTCTCAGCTTTAATCCAAAAGGTTTCTTTATGTTTTTCAAGTAAACGAGAGCGTAATAACTTACCCGGCCATACGGCAACATCACCAAAATCTGTGTTAGTTTCAGTTAATAAATCAGCCTTTTCATCATAATTAAATTGAAGACCTTGGCTGTTAGGCTTACGAGCTGAAATGGTGCAATACAACTTGAAATCATCACCACGGTAATAACCAAATTGGTCTAATATTTTGACACTTTTATCAAGTGGACTTTGTTTCCAGTCGGCAACTTGAGCAAACAACGTCGTTCTATTATTTCCACCTCGACCAGATTTCAATTCTATGCCGTTATAGTCAGGCTCTTTGCTACTATTAATATCAATACCAAGCGCAGTTTCAATCGCCCGGCCTACCGCTGTTGAACCTTCCACAGTCGCCTTTAAAGGTTCGCCTCTAGCTAGAACCTTTAGCTTTTCTAATAACTCTTGGGCAACAGAACTATCATTAGGTATTAACTCAAGTAATTTGGCGATTACAGGGCTATTATCTTCGTGTAAATCTACATTACTTAAATTGATTAGTAATAGATCATCACCTGCAATACTTAATGATACTTGAGCACCGGCTTCTGCGAATTTACCTAACCCTCTAAACCACATCCGTGGGTCACCTGACTTGGTATTTGGACGATACAAGCTAACAGTTGTTTCTATTATTTGATCCGGAGAAATGAAGATAGCTTTCTTTATTATCTTATGGTCGGGCCCTTGACCTTGGGAATCATAACCATGAAAACCAGCTTCACTGAATAGTGTACGAACTGGTTGTGTGGCATCAAGAATGGACTTCTTTAGACCTGTTGCCGTCGGCTCAAAGGTAGCAAAATCTTGTCCTATGGCTACAAGTTTACGCTTATTATTTAAAACGCGTTCTTTCACTTCAACGAGCAAGTCGTCTTCACGCTCAATTTCAATATCACAGTCAGAAGTACTTTCAGGCTCAATGGAATCTTCAATAGCTATATTTTCCACAGCAAACATATCGACTTGAGGAGTAGGTGTTTCTGCAATGATTTGATTTTCACAAGCATGTACAAGATCAGGCCAAGTATCAAAACCATAGTCTTGAGCGATAAGTAGTTGTGCTTGGTGTAGCTTAAGGGAGTGCTTTTTTTGAAAAGTTTTAGCTTCTTTTTTATACGTAGACAGTTGTTTCATTTCTATTACCTCGATTGTAACAATCCACCCGTAGGGCTTCTCAATCACACCTGTGATCGAAGGCATTTAGCGGCCTAATAGAAATAACATTACTGTATAAATAGCTAGTGGTCAATACCTGATATTGGTATACTCCAAAAAGTTTAAAAAAATAACAATAGTCCTGGATTTTTTGCAGGAAAATAATTAAAATATCTACTCACACTTAACACTAGGTTTTTACTAAATTGAATTATATAGAATTATTCGCCGGATGCGGTGGCTTGTCTTTAGGCTTGGAATCAATAGATGGCTCTAGGATGATAATGGCGAACGAATTATCGCCAATGCCAGCACAAACGTTTGCTTATAATTTCTTTAATGAAGATCTAGAGATTAATGGTTTTGAACCAGAAAGAATTAAATGGTTATCGAGCCAACATTCAATTGAAAATTTAAGATTGAGATTACGTGAAGACCCGAGAACATACCCTGAATTAAATGACGATAATCACCAAACGGATATTGTTGATGAAGACCTTGACGGCAAGCTTGTTGTTGCCAATATCATCCACTTAAATCAGTTTCTTGCTAGTAATCCTAATATCACAGAACAGCTATCAAATGCTTATGGACACGGTACCTTAGATTTTGTTTCTGGTGGGCCACCATGTCAGAGTTTTAGTATGGCAGGGCTTAGAAATAGAGATTGTGATAAAAATTCACTACCGTGGGAATTTGCTCAATTTGTTAACCAAGTACAACCTAGATTCGCAATCTTAGAAAACGTTACTGGTATATTACGCGCTTTCGAACAGGATGGTGAAAGGTATCACGCATGGGTAGAAGTATCTAAAGCATTCAGTGAAATCGGTTATGTACCACTATGTTTGCATGTTAACGCCCGTTTCGCTGGTGTACCACAGAATCGACCACGGTTTATCATGCTTGGTGTTAGACACGATATTTATGAGGAACTAATTCCTACATTCAACAATCCAGAAGTCCAGTTATTTGCATCATCGATAGCGTTCTACAATTCAGTTCAAAATGGTAATAATCCGGGCATAGAGTTACTACAGTACCATGACGTGGTTAATGAAAATGATTTGGAGTTATTTACCAATTCATTTTTAGCTCCTGTAGTTACAGCACCGATAGAACAAGTAACAGTAGCAGAAGCTATTGATGATTTAAGATTCAATGGGGAACAAGCGGAGCCATCAGAACACATTGTAAGTACTGCCAACTCATTAGCCCACGGTAACTTGGTTGAAAGACACGTCTTAACTAATCATGAAGAACGCGCAAATGGCGATTTAGTACAACGTAGATTTAGGCTATATCAAATCATGCAACAGGTTGGGAATGGCTTAGCTAAAGAAGTACGTTCAGTATTGAAAGGCTCAGCTGAAACTATCAGTGATGAAGCTTGGACAGCTTTTGGTGAGCACGATTATCTAATTGAAAACGGAAATTATATTCAATTTAATACTAAGAATGAATTTCTAGACTTCTTGCTGCGCCACCCAACAAAAAAACAAACACAGAAAGCGTTAGATCCAGTTTCACCAGCACCAGCGGCTTTATCAATTCCAGACGATGCCTGCCACTACCACCATGACGAATTGCGCACTTTAACGGTACGAGAGATGGCTAGAATACAGTCTTTCCCTGATAATTTTGTTTTTAGGTCGAAGGTGACAACTGGTGGGCAGCAAAGAAAATTTGAAGTACCTCAATATACGCAGGTAGGTAATGCGGTGCCACCTCTACTGGGGCGTGCATTAGGGCTGTCAATTCAAAACCTACTAAACAGGTTGTAATTTCGCCTAGGTACTCCACAATAATTACACCCTAGAAACGCAAGTCACACAGTAAATTTTAAAAACATCCAACTCATTGAAAATATTGCTACTTTGTAGACTTTCAATGAGTCGTATGTAAAATGAGTCTAAGAAAAATTTAAGGACTCGTTTATGTCACAAGCCCAAAGAATAAAAGCTGAAAACCTATCAATAATAGAAATAGAATCAATTGATTTCCTTGAAAGTAGGAGTCTTGATTTTGCTTTACTTGCGACTACAGAAACAATGAAAACCAAAGGGATAATGGATGCTACTAGGCCAATTAATCGATATTTAGCAAGAAGTAACTTTCATAATTATGATGAACAAGAATCAGGTGGAAATGTAACTAAAAACGTAACCTTCATAACTGAAAGTGAACAGCATTCATCAACCGGTTCTTTTTATAGAGCAGGTACAAGGGGGGATAGAAGATTAAATCTATCTGGATTTTGGGATTTCGCTGTAGGCAATGAAATCATTCTATTAATTGTAAAAGACGACATTCTCCACATTATAAATATTTCAAAAATTAACTTAGCAACATATTGGAAAGAGGAAAAAACTTCCGTTGTAAAGGGATTCTTTCAGTATATTTTTGAACAAAAAACAATGCCGCTTTTCGATACTCTAGAACTTGATGATATCGATCAAGCCGATCAAAATGCTATTGAAGGTGCTGTCAAAGAATTAAAAATATTAGCACGAAAACGAAATAAAAAAATTGCAGATGCTTGTAAGAAACGAGATAAATACACATGCAGATCTTGTGATTTTCATTACAGAGATAAAGTCGTGGAATGCCATCATTTAAATCCACTGAGCGTTACAAATGAAACGACAATCTCTTTAAAAGATTTAGTAACTTTGTGTCCTACATGCCACTCCATAGCTCACCACTTATTAAGAGCAGATTCAGCAAATAATATTAATGTAGATAATCTAATAATCAACTTAAAAGAAGCTATTAAAATATGAGTTTCAGGTTTTAAAGCGGCTGTACCATGCCTCTTATCCCCAATAGGGAAGTTACATGGACAGCCTAGTTACTGATTTTAAATAAATATTCCGCTTTATACCGTGCGCACATCCTCACTTTTGCGCAATTGAACAGGTTCATCACTTTTAATAGAAAACAACTCTCTTTTGAATACAGGGATCCCTGCATTTAAGCCACTTGAAATAGTATGAAAATCAAATGCATTTTGATATTCAAACGACTGAAACCTAGCTAATAACAGCTCTAACAACTTCAAGCTATACTTGGTGACAGGAACCGCATAATAAACGAGTGTAGCTCCCTTTCTACTAGCGTTAGCAACATCATCATGACTCGTCTGATGGCCATTATCACAAAGCCAATCTGCTAGCTCTTTGCGAGTTATTGAATCATTATCTAATCCCCATTTATTTCTGACAAAAGCTCTAAGAAACAATCGCTTTAATATGCCAGCAGAGCAATCATTTTGCACATTAATACCGCGTTTACCATCGGTAGTAACATAGCTTAAAAAGAAATCTTCAAAGCGATAAAAGTCTTCAACTGTTTTTAAGCAATTGGCTTGGCTATTAGCCTTATCAATTTGCTCTTGTGTGTACTCTAGTTGACCCTCTGCAAGTTTTGGGTAATTAGGTTTACGCCAACCATCAAAAATAGCTCGTGCATACTGCATGTCTGCTTCTGTACGCCAAGGAGCTGTATCGAAAGCAAGGTGCTCTGTATTGCGTATTTTAACTATACGAGGGTTAATAGGCATACGCTTCATATCGTACTCTTGGTTCAGTAATATCTCTTTCTTAATTTTCACCAAGTCGGCCTGTTTATGCCATTGTTCACGCATGGCAATAAAGTGACTACTATCGATTTTTTGACCCGGATAACGATTTAAGAATAACTGCAAAAACCATTCATTCTTATCATTGTCAGTATCAAGTTTTTTACCGTCGTGTTCTTTTGGCATTTTTACACCAGCTTTAGCCAAGACAATCTTCTGATCGTCTTGGTTAAGTCGGTCATCTGCAATTTCCGCTGTGCAGTTACCTCTCGTCTTTATAGACACTAGCTGCTTAACCCAATGCTTACGCTTCAGCATTGAACCATCAATACTATCTTCACCGTCAATAACATCACATAGTTCTTGATATCGAACAGAAAATGGGCCAGACAAGTCCAGATCAGGCGCATCGGTTAATAGTCCGTCAGTGGTGGCAGAGAAGGTACTGTACCCCTCTCTACTACCGTTAATAATTAACTCGCTAAGTGTTGCTCTAACTAACCCTGTAACATGGCTGGCAATATAAGGGTTTGCTATTGGAGAGGGTGATGATGTTTTACTATCATTAGTTTCAGTGTCAAAAAACGAAGTCGGTCTAAGCGTAGCTGTCTTACCGTACAAGGTATTGCCGATACTTTTTACGAACTCTGCTAATAAGCCATTGCCAGATTCATCATACTGCGCTCTTGTTTCGCGAACCCAACGAACGAATTGCTCAAATATGCGTGGCTCGTCCTTTTTCCATGGAACAATAACACCATGCGTGATTGTGATTTTCGCGTTCAGACTTAATGCCATTTGTATTTCAGGAGCTGTCGCATAGCATTCACCTTCAAGCGGTGATACTAGGCCGTAATTTTCCGTTTTTACCACTAAGTTAGGATGTTCAGTATCATCAGGAAATTTAAAGTGAATGTGAGCCACCCCCATGACATGACCAATAAAATCATTGGGCTCTTTGGTTTCAAAGGATGCAGCATAATCAAGAGGATAAATATCAAGCATCGCAATAACATAGGCTGATGCTAAGTCAAAGTCGTTATATTCACCTTTCTCTGTTGGGCCAAAATAATAGCAGTTGTTAAGCCCACCAGCATAACCATCGACAAAAAATTGCGAATGATAACGACGCGATACAGTTTCAACCTTACGTAGACGCTTTCTAACTCGACCATTTAGTCCATCCCATTCTTGAGATTCAATATAACGAATGCCGAATACTTCGTTAAAGTATTGAGTGTCAGCCATTAATTTTCTAAATAGGGCTACAGAGATACCGCCAATAGTGGTTGGCATTCTTGTTAGTCCTAAAACATTACGAACAAACTGCCTGATCACTAAACCATAAATTACACTGATCATGGCATCAGTAATATTGTATCTGTAAGCTAGTTCAGGATACTTCCTCATAAAGTAATAGAATTGTGCAATATCACAGTCATCGGGTAATTCAACTTTTGGAAAGCCCAGCCAGTCACCTAATGCTGAAACACCCTTCATTCCCGGCGTAATCAGCAATGTATCGACAAAATTAACAAACGTCATGAAACAACGTCTATTACAGTCAGCCATAACAACAGGCTCTGGTCGATAACGACGCTTATCACCATTACCCATACCCCACCCGTTATTTATAGAATCCACCTCCTTTTTAGGGTTTCCTAACCGACCGCTAACAGTACCAGCAGTGCCTTTTACTTGATCCGAAAACTGCCAAAAATCAGACCAGGAACTAACGTCAGCTCGCATGAAATGGGAGTAGATAAAAGTAACGGCAGGCCAATCTGAAATAACATGCTCTTTTTTAGCCCAATGTAAAATATTGCCAAATAGCTTCTTAAACGAATAACGGTACTTCTTGTCTCTACCATCGGTATAAACAACACCTTTCAATACCTTATAGTCAGCAATTAAATAAAAGCCGTACATAGCTACGTCATTCTCACCAAGACTATCTTTAAATTCCACTTCACCCGTTTTTTCATTAAATTCATATTCAACATCAAAGCCTATATGCACGTTAGCACCACGACCTTGCAAAATTTGATCAGGAGACGCTGTCGCTTCTTCAATGTCACGGGCAATGTCCAGTTCAATCTGCTTTATGATCCCAAGATTATTATTATCTTCAACTTCAAGACCATATTTCACTGCATCAAAAGTACAAACTTCATATTTTACTTTCATAAATAATTCCAAAATAAGTAGTAAAAAGCCGGGATAACCCGGCTTTGATTTAAGTATGTAGGAGGGGGAATTGATTATTTCGACTGTTTTGGAGGCAACTCGAAGTTCATTTGATAAAAGCGATTATCAGCACAAGCCATTACGAATTTTGTAATTTCCTTGGCGTAATGACCAGCTAAATCATTATCCTGTTCTTTAATGAATGTAATGACTCTTCCATAACAGTCTTTAAGTAAAACGCCCTTATTTTCAATAGGGTCTATAACAGTAACTTGTGCACCGTTAATCATTCTATCTCCCGGTACGATTGCTAATTTTTTCATATTTATTACCTTTTTCAATTTGTATGTGATGCTGACAATACTGCCGGCGGAAATGTGTAAAATGTTTAAGCTACCCACTCTTACAGAGTGTTTTGCCTAGTTGTTTATTTATGCTTTAACTTTTCATCATTTCATCCTCCCACTCTTTAATCGCTTCAAGAGTGAAGCGGATGGTGCGACCGATACGCATGACTTTGGGTAATTTCTTACCTGTTTTGTCACGTGTCACGTTGACACGCACAGTTGCTTCATTGAGCCCATATAGGCTGGCGAATTCAGGAATACTCAAGGCACGTTTTTCCATGAGTTAAATCTCCTCTGTTTTGGTGAAAGAATTTAAAGGACGGTTGCCTAACATTGCTTGAGCGGTTTGCTCACTAGCATCAAGTAACCGGGTGTTTTCGTGGTAGGCATACGAAAGGGTTTGTTTTACGTCAGAGTGTGATAATGACTGCTGAACAAGTCTAATATCGCCACAGACTTGCAGCATACGGCTGGCGTGCGTTCTGCGTAAGTAATGAGCTGTAAAGAGCTCAGTAATCCCAGTTTTGGCTTGAACATAACTTCTTATACGGTTTAAGCATTTGGTAGGTTTGCTCATGTAGTTACCAACTACTAGTGACGGTGATAAATGCTTTCCATCACTATATGGCAGCATTAACTGAACTACTTCTTGAGAAATATTATTAAGACAGTGATGTATAGGTTTACCACTCTTACTTGTAGGTATATGCAACTCTGTGTAATCGGCATTAAACCAAGACAACTCAATGCTTCTAATATTTCCCTGCCTCAACCCAGTAAATAAACTAAGCAATAGCGCAAGTGCATGTATTGGGTTTTCATCACCTAACGCAGCTTCTATAAATGCATAAGTTTCTTCGGGTGATAATCGTCTATTACGAGCAAGATTTTCTTTGGGCTTAGGTATGCCTGTACATGGGTTAATAGAGACATAGTCATGTAACATGCCAATAGAAAACATCCTGCTAAATGCTGACTGATAACGACCAACGGTAGGGCTATCAACCGACTGAGAAATTTCATTTAAGAAACGGATGATGTGTGATTTACGGATGTCGCGGATGCGTTTCTTGCCAAATTTTTTGCGAAATTTCTCAATTTTAGCGATAAAGCCAGCGCTATCTTTGTGATGTGCTTTGCTATATTCGATAACCAAATCACATAAGTCGTCAAAAATGCCATTATTAGCTGAAGGAAGAAATCCTTGTTTTATTTTTGATATCATATCTAAGACATAAAGCTCAAACTCATCGGGCTGCATATCTGGATAATGACCAGCAGTGATTTGATATCGCTCTCCTTCCCTTGAGAACTTCAATACAAATGAAAGTTTGGTTGGTCTTGCAATCAACCTTTGGCGTCTGTCATAAATATTGTAATACTCTTGTGGCTTACCCCCTGACGATGGCAACTCAATTGCTGATAATGTCGTCTTATTAAATTTAATACCTTTCATATGTGCTTCTCCTCAACGTTTCGATGGTTGAAGATTAAGGACAGTTACGCATACAATCACGCCCCCCTACCACATAGAACATCTATTATTTCTCGCTAATTTTTTAACGATTTAATGTGGAGGTGGCTTATTTGTTTGGTTTCCAAGCTATTTGTGGTGTAAATTGATTATGCACAGTTAATTGATTTATATTTGGTGGCATTTACTTATATGGCAGATAAACAGGATTGTATTTTCTTAATTGAGGGTATATTAAGTAGTGATAGATGGGAGGGTGAGCCAGATAAACATCGTGTTAATCACAAACAGATTAACTATCACCAAGATGCTATTGATGCGATTTATTTTGTTATGAAGCGTTTTGTTATTTCTCAAAGCAATGCATTAATGCTATTGAAAGACTTCTTTGACCATATAGAATTAGATTGCCCGTTGCCTTCTCAATCGGCGCTATCACGAAGAAAGCCATCCACGAGAGTCACTAGATCTAATAAAGGTAGATACTTTGTCATATCAAGCACTGGTATTCAGGTATTAAAAACAAAGCCTAAAGTAACCACCAGCCAAAGGCATGCGTTAATAGGCTACCAGTCAAAAAACCATATCTCTTTTCGAATAGGCGACAATAGGTACCGCTTTTCTAATAACACAACAGGAGCAGGTAGGAAGAAGGGCACAGCTAAAAAGCTAGCATCTAGATCGGTGACTAAATGGTTAAATCTAAACCGTCAGCAGATAGGTACGTTACAAGCTTTACTCAATATCAGTGGCGTTAAGTTATTCGATGCATTAATCCCATTCTACCCAACGTCACCAGACAACCGTCAATCACTTGAAGCTAAATATGCTGATTTCATCCTGTATCGCAATAAACAAGCAGCAATCAAAAATGTATCTGATGGTTATAAGGTAGATAAATATGTCTTGGAAGCAATAGAAGTCACATTACTTCCATATAATTACAAACCAGAAAAAGAATCAAAATACGTACTATTTATTCGCTGCCTAAATAGTAACTTATGCTTTATTAGGTATATACCTGACGATATTAATACCTACATAAAGCCATTAAGGTATTCAATATCAGCGACAAAAGAAGGTAACTTATTGAATTTCACAATATCTGTTCAAAAAAATGAATACAAAACCCATATACAGAACTATGGTACATCAATTTTATGCTCGACAAGAAAACAAGAAAAAGAGGAAAAAAAATATGCAACATTCGGTAGTCGAGCGGTAAACAAAGCACTATTCGCAGAAAGTATAAGTAACAACCAAACGATAACCTTCGCTGATAAATTAGCACTAACCAAAGCCCCAATACGGATTAACTTTGGCAACCTTGAACTAGATTGTGAAGAAAAATTCAGATCACACATGAACAAGTGGATTTCACATGTAAATTTACATCTCGCAGAGCCTTTAATGGAGGATATCCACTCATTTGATAATGCTAAACCTGACACTGGATTTGTGGGCGAATTTACTAAAATAATATGATAACTATCTATAACTAAACAAAAAAATAAATTCAACGTGTAGTAACCCTTTATACCCCAATAGAGAAATCACATGTTCGTATAACTATATGATTAATTTCAAGTTACTCAAGTAAATTTGAACGCACTCTCGGCAATGTGTGATGATATCTCTAAAGTTACGGGTTTAAATGAACATCACTATTAAATTAAATCAAAAACGATATCTTTTAGTCAATCCGTCCTAAGTTTGATAGAGAAGGATATATAGATAAATTACGGATGAAAATTACTAACATATCAATAGCAAATAGTTTCGCCGTCAGGTTATATATTAATAAATTTAAGAATCAAACTTAATTCATATTAAAGCCAACATATTACGCTATTGAACAAAGAGAAAACTAAACTGTTATCGACTAACCATTGGGGTTAGTCGATTATTAATGTCAGATAGACTTAAGTTACTTCTTCAACAATATAACCCGTAATACCACCAACAACAGCGCCAATGGCAATACCATAAGGACCAAATCGATAGCCAATTGCCATACCTGTTACAGCTCCTTTCATTGCACCTTTAGATATGTATTTATCGTCAAAGGGCAATTTAGATTTTTTCATTTCTTTATAAATCTCCAATTAATTTCAAACCATAGTGACAGCCGTATGATTAATTCGGCTAACAGACAGGCTATTTAGCAGTAAGTGGGCTATTACACCTTTAATTGATTGGCGTAATGCCTACTAGTTTTATTCTTCAAATTCAGCTTTTAGATTTCCGGTCTATAACTTGGCTAGAAGAACGTTACTTCCACTTTAAACACACCCATTTCGACATAGGAAATAAAGTTAGTCAGAAATAAATTTTTCAACTCATCACCACTTCGTTTATCTAACCAACCACCATAGACAGTGAAGACCTGCTCAGCAATAAAACAAACGTCGATATCAACCGCTAGCTCAGGGTAAGGAGCACCCTGAAAGCTAAAGTCAGTGATGTAGACAAATTGATAATTAACTTCACCATCAATCATGATTTTAATTAGACGTATTTCTACAGGGTGAAAACCTCCAGCACTAATCGAATAGTCAGGATCACGAAAGTTCAAAACAATGCCCTCTGCGTCTGGATCTGGCTTTGAAATATCAGCGAGTTCATCAGCTAATATTTGGTAAAGCTTTTCAGGCACAGTAAAGCACTGTCTCTTGTTAAAAGTCAGTTTCATAATAAAAACCTTAACTTGTTTAGTTGGGCGTATTACTGAAAGCAGTAAACGTATGAATGGTTACTTTTTAGCAGAAGTAGGGAGGGGTTTTAATTTGGTTAAGCGATCACGTTGATTAATTAATAACGGGTTAACCAAGTGCAAAAATTGATTCTTTTCTGATTTCAGTATTAAACTTAGTGCTTCATCTCGGCATACTGCTGCTAAGAAGCTTACGTTGTTTGCAGAGCCGCCTTTGATTACCGCTTTGAATAAGGATGATTTAAAGGATTTATCTTCTTCTTGCTGTTCTAACAACTCAAATAAGGCATCAAGACTCACCCAAGCCTTTGAGAACAAACCACCGTTAGTATTGGAGGTTAAACGCAAATATCTAACTTTGTCTTCCGTGTTTAATGCAAGTTCAAAACCTATTCGACTATTTGATTTAGGCGATAGACTTTTTGCTTGCCCTACTAACAGCGTTTTGTAATTAATATCAGGGTCAATTGTTTCTTCATTATTTGTATCAACAGGTTGATCTGTGATGGCTTGTTTGTCAGCGGTGTTATCATCTGCTGGCGTATCTATTTCACTGATAGCTTTGCTTTCAGTTTTAGTGTTTTTAGCTTTTTCAGCCATAATTATTTTCCTTATTTTAATAATTGATTTAACAGTGATTGCGCTTCACTGCGAAGCGATAGAGGAATATCCCCGTTACAGATTATTGAAATGAGAGTGTATTCATCCATCAGCCTTACCCTCGCCTAAATTTAGGTCAACGGGCTTTATCAGGTAAACCCCACTACCTTCGTTGTTAATAATGGTAAGTGAGAGTTGATAGCCTTTAGGCAATAGCTCAACAAACTCAGGATTGGTATCAGCCAACTCAATAAAGTGCCTCATGAAGCCATCAAGACTTGTTATTGCGGAGACCACCTTGTCTTGCCCAGTAATAATAAAAATGGGGGAGGGATATTCCGACCAGTAAGCCTCCGCATCGGCTAAATTACCAAACGGCTCAACAAGTTTTTCAACCACCTTGATTGCCGTGCTTAATGGTAAAGCGAGTTCTTCCATAGTCGGTAAGTAATGTAATACTTGCATCGTTATTCCTTCTGAAATGCAAAAAAGCCCATTCCTCGATACCAATTAAGGTTATGAGGAATGGGCTTTAATGGTGTTAATTAATCCTGGTTAAGTAGCTTAGCTAAACATCTTTGATAATGTCTCGCTGGTCTGTCGCATGGACTCTGTATTTACCTTGGTATACCTTTGGGTCGAGATGATTGACCTATGCGATAATTGCTCTTGGATCAGTCGAAGTGAAATATTTTCACTAGCAAGATTCGAAGCCACACTATGTCTAAGTGAGTGCAAACAGATACCATCACTGTTAACCTGAGCTCTCTTTAGTAACTTGAAAAATGTTTTTCTAACAGAGCGTAATGGCTGCCCTTTTACTTTTCCAGCAAACAGGTACGGGTTATCAGGTTTAAGCGGCACGTTACCAATAAACGACAGTAAGTAATCAGTGATAAACACCGTTCTGGGTTTAAAATTCTTGGTTATTGGGATATGAATAATGCGCTTTTTAATATCTACATCTTTGACTTTAATATTCGATACCTCACCGCAACGTAAACCTGTTAAAGCTAATGTGGCAATGTAAGCGGCAATCGTTCTGTTGGAGTATTCCCGACAGGCTTTAAGCAGTCGTTTAATTTCAAAGGTCGTTAGAAAATGTGTGCGAGCGTTATTTAATCGAAATAGCTTAACAGGCAAGCACACATCAGAATCAACAACACTTAAAGAAACTGCGTACTTGGTCAGACTTTTTAAAATCATCAAGACCTGATTAGCAGTTGCCGGAGCATATAAGTTTCCATACTTATTGATAGTATCCGTCATTTTCAAATGCAATTGCTGTACATCAATAGTGCGTAAATCTTGATACAGCCAATGACCAAACTTAGGGGCAATATGAGTGTCATAACGGTACACATCATCACGCCAACTCTTTTTGCGCTTCTTAATGCTTGGTAGGTAGTGTTGTTGGAAAAATTCATCAATGGTTAATCTGGTAGGACAGTTACGCTCAACCTTGGGATTAATACCCTCTAATAAACTCATACGATGTTTCTGTGCGAGTTTTCGAGCAGTAGCAACATTGATATCGCCAAATCGACCAAGCCCAATTGAGCACTTACGCCGATTATAGGTATAGCGAAAAAGAAAACGCTTATTACCTGTTTTACCTATCAAGCACTTTAACCCCACCGTCTGACTATCTGTTACTTCTAATTCAGATGATGGCGAATCACGCGGAGGCGCTTTTAATACTTTGATAGCTTTATCGGTAAAATTGAATTTATTACCCATGTGTTAATCCTCTAGCCGTTAATCTAGAAAATTAATATGTGCTTTAAGGCAAGTTTGATACGTTAATGAGTTACCGCTGAAAGTGGTACCCCAATAGTACTATTGGGGTACCGTTTTTATCTAACAAATTTATAGATGCAATTGTGCGTCGATTTAATAATGTTAGGAATATCATCATGAAATACTTAGTCGTTTCAATAAAAGGCGGTGTTGGTAAAACTGGAATTGCACAGAACCTTGCTACTTATACAGATGCTCAATGTATCACCAATGATTTAGTTGTTAATGCTAATAGCGGGATCATTCAACTAGAGCCAAAGAAAAGGTCTATACCGATAAAGTTTTGCGCTAACGTACCTGTAGTTATGGATTTTGGCGCTAGTTACAATAACCTCGACCATAAATTAGCCCATGCGGTTAAGCTCTGTAATGTTATTGTGGTGCCTACATTAACTGATGCTCGAAGTCTTCAAGCGACTATTGATACTGTTAACTTGGTTAAAGTGGCAGATAAGCCAATTGCTATCATCATCAATAACTTCACTAGCGAAAGTAAACTCAAACAGGCCAAAGATTATCTGACAGATGCATTAGGTCGATTACCTATTTTTACTATCCGTACAACCACATTGTTTGAGCGCGTGGCTAAAGATGGCTGTGATTGGTTCAGCAAGGTTCATCAGGTTAAAGGGGAATATCAGCTCAATAAAACCCGAGTAGCCCATGAGCAAGTATATGCTGCTATTACCGCTCTAGGAGGTAAATAATGACAATGCAAACACTTGAAGAATTACATCACTCCATCGGCGGTAGACCCAAGTTTAAGCTACGTAGAAAGAAAGTAAGGCTTAGTTTTTATCTTGATATTAAAGAAGCTGAATTATTAAAAACCCATGCAGAAGTTAACGATACGACACTTAGTAAAGCTGTTCGTGAGTCTTTGAAGCCATTATTTAAGCACTCAAAATAATTCAAGTGTGTGTTATACCAGAGGTAACCCTAACAGGGTTACTTCTAATTAATTTCAAATTCAGCTATTCAAATTGCGATTATCTTTAATATAAACAACGTGCAAATGACTGTTTCCATTTGGTTGTCGCTTATCTACATCAAATAGATCTGTAGCTTCAATTAGCTTAGTTAGAGTCGTATAACCATGAGTTCTGGAATCGAAATCAGGAAATTGGCGCTTAATTAAACTGCCACAATTTGAAAGCATCGCCCATCCATCATCATCTGCTAATTCATCTACAGAGTTTCGCAATATATTAACTAAACGGGTATCTTGCCTAAGCTGCTGGCGAGTTTTCTTTTTACTGTTGGCCTGTTCAGATGATGTTGTACTCTCAGGCTCAAGCTCTGTTTCCGTATCTAAATTTCTAAGCACCTCGGTAGAAATAAAATCATCACAAGCATTTCTGAATGCGATAGGCGTTTTTTGCTCGCCTACACCAAATACATATATTTGAGACTCTTTAAGGCGAGAGGCCAGTTTAGTAAAGTCGCTATCGCTTGAAATAAGTGCAAAAGCGTCAAATTGTTCAGAGTAGAGTAAATCCATGGCATCAATAATCATTGCTGCATCTGAAGAATTCTTACCTTGGGTATAAGAGAACTGTTGCACAGGGTTAATTGCAAGCTCATTTAAAGGCTGCTTCCAGTTTCTTAAATGGTTGGAACTCCAATCTCCATAGGCCTTTTTAACTACAATATGACCATGCTTTGATAGCTCTGAAAGCACCGCGCCGAGTACTGAATATTGAGCATTTTCTGCATCAATTAATACGGCAATTTTCTTTTCTACTTCTAAATCCTTCATTCATAATCCTTTATTTTATTAAATACCAAAATGAGCTTTTCTGTGACAATTAGGGCATAAAGCTTCTGCATTACCTACGATATCTTTACCACCATCCGCCAATCTAATTTTATGATGTACCTCAAGGTAAGGGGTATTATCTTTTCGTCTAATAAAAGGGGCTTGGCTACCGCAGCTTTCACACACACCATCTGCTCTAATAAGCACGCTAGCAACAACATCAGCATTGCGATTGTACACTTTTACAGAGGTAGTTCGTGAGCTTGGCATCTCATCGGCTTCATCAATACGCCTTTGACGTTCTTCGGGTGAAGATAATAGCGACTCTTGTACTGAGTTATCAAATTCATCGTTTATCGTACTGAGACTATTATTACCTGAGTGTATTAATATATCGAATTGTGACGCAATATCCCTAAGCGTATTTAAGTTTACGCTGTTTTTATCTTCATAATATTCAATATGCAGCCAAAGCGCTGTTAAAGGGTTTAGTAAAGCTTCTGCACCACCCTCAGCAAAGAACTGAGCTAAATAATAATGCATATCGGATGAGCTTAGGGCTCGCTTAAAAATAACTCCTCGTACTAATCGATCATAAACCGTTATCATTATTTTGGCTGAGTTAATGTTTACGCCATGTTCAACGTTGAGCTGGCGAGATGCATCTGCTTGAGTCAGTGTGTTTTCATGCACCAATTTAGAAAGAGTGAAAGCTCTGTGTAACATCTATAACCCCTTATCTTCAAAACATAAGTTTTTAATGTACCAGAGTGCGACCGAAAAAGCGTTGAAGTAGTTAATTTGATTAAGCGTTGATAATACTAAGAAATAGACCGTTTCTTTACCTTACTTGTATCTGGTTAGTGCGTGATAGAAGTATTTGTGCAACGAATATGCACCGAAGTAACGTATAAAGTAGAAGCTTTATTGTATGAAATGTATTGCAGGTATTGTTTTCAAAGGGAAGAAGATGGGGTGGCTAAAGGGATTTGAACCCTCGACAACCGGAATCACAATCCGGGGCTCTACCAACTGAGCTATAGCCACCACTGAGGGTGTTGACGCGCTGTAATTTTACAGCGCGTGGATTGTATTGCATTTTGAGGTAAATTGACAAGAAAAATATCACCTTTTTCTTGTCTTTATTTATAATAATATCCACCTTTCAGGCTTTACGAAAAGCTGTTGGCAGAATTTCATTTACACAAACACTTAAAGATCAATGTCTACCGAGTAAGAAACAAAGACTTTAAGGTCATCATTATCTAAATCGGTTTTTGAAACGCCAAAAACAAAACCACCTTTGCTTAAGCTAGCACCATAATCTATGTACTCTTCGCCCGCATAAAAGTCATCTGTACCTGTACCCACATGTAATGTTAACGCTAGCTCTTTCGCTACTTCAAATTCAACGTCAATTGAAACATATGAATCATCACCAAAGTCAGCACCTTGCGCATCAGCTAATACCGCATAACCTAGGGTAAAGATGCCCACGCTGACACTGGCATTAACTTCGGTAAAATCAACATCATCAACACTATCTGGATAAGCATAGTGAACAAAACCAACGTCATAAGAAAAAGCTTTTGTTTCGCCGGTAAAGCCACCGTAGATATCTAATTCGTATGTCATGCCTTCTGCCCATTCCGCATTCGATACCCAAGTACCGACATAAAAGCCTGAATCGTTTGCATAGTCGAGGCCACCAGAAACTGCAGAATTACCATTGGTCTGCTCCAATCCTCGCCATAAATAATTACTAGTAACGGCTGCATTTGCAGTAAGCCCATCTACAGCAAGTGATTGAGTAGACAAAAAGGTCGTTGATATCGCAATAATTGAAAGTGCTATTTTTTTCATGTTTTCCCTTGTTTTTCTTATTTTGATTTTCGTTTAGTGTTTAAAAATTAATTTGTCTCTTAATACCTAGTTAGGCTGTTCTAAAAAAAGATATTTCTTCATTTAACGCCACTGATAAATGCGCTAATTCAATGCTAGAGCTGGCAATTTGCATCGCAGCATCATGGTTTTCCATTGAGATATTATTCACAGCAGTGACATTTATCTCTATGCCTTTAGAGACTACGTTTTGCTCTTCTGAGGCAGTAGCTATCTGAATACTCATAGATGAGACATTGTCAATAACATCAAAGACTTTACTGAAGAGCTCACTAACTTCCTGAGACTGACTAACAATTGATAATGCCTTTTCAGCGCCTTGATTCATCGCGTCGGCGGATTTAATAGCGCCTTCTTGCAGTTTGTCTATCATATTTTCTATTTCTGAAGCAGACACCTGTGTATTTTGCGCTAGAGTTCTTACCTCATCAGCAACAACGGCAAAACCTCGTCCGTGCTCACCTGCTCTGGCTGCTTCAATTGCTGCATTCAACGCAAGTAAGTTGGTTTGGTCGGCAATACTTTTTATGACATCTAAAATGCGGGTAATATCTGCAGCATCGTTTTTTAGACAATTGATTAATGACACCGTATTATCTAAATCTGATACCAATTCTCTATTACTTGATAAAGAGTTTTGCACCAAGCTACGGCCACGATCAATATAATCTCTGGCTTCAGTGGTCTCGCTTGAAGTGATGGAAGCATTTTGACTAATTTCAGCGACAGATGCTGTCATTTGTACCATTGCAGTAGAGGTGCCTTCTGAGCTTTCTTTTTGTGAGTTAGCGTTATGTTTCGATTGCTCTGCTAATACGGCCAACTCTTCGGTAGCAGCTGCTTGTTGTGTCGACGCGGATGAAATATTGGTAATTGAATCAATCAATTTCTCAGACATATTCCTCATCGCTAAATAGATACCTTTTTCTTTCCCTGTATTGGTAAATTGTATGGTGAGATTTCCTTGGGAAATTTGCTCTGTTAACTCAACTAGATCTTTTGGCTCTCCACCGATTAAATGGGTAATACTTCGGCTAAATGCTATAGATGCGACACATATAAAAACTATGGCAACTAAAAGAATAATGATGGCAGTATTTTTTAATGCTGAAATGGCGGCAAAAGCTTCAGACTCATCAATTTCAGATATTAGTGCCCAGCTAAAGTCTCCTACTTTGATTTTACTAAAAGCGGAAAGTACAGGATTACCATTATAATCTTCAATAATATCTAAATTACTTTCACCACTTAATGCCCTGCTAGTCGCTTGTGTATCGACAAGGCCTTTACCGGTTTTATCTGCAAAAGAGGCTACCACAGTATGATTATCGGGATCCAAAAATGAATCAGAGCGCATTTTTAAATCTTGACCCACTAAATATGATTCTCCCGATTTCCCCATGCCTTCTCGCATCGTCATGATGGAATTAATACCTTCAAGGGGAAGTTGCAATGCAACGATCACCTCAAGCTTACCATTTTGATATAAGGGTTTTGCGATAAAAGCCGCTGGTGCATCATTACTGGGTGCATATGGCGCAAAATCGGCAACGCCATATTCCTTAGTTGTGATCACTTTTTTAACAAGCTGTCCTAAACCACTATCTTTATATAAGCCAGTGAGCATATTCGTTTGGTAATCTGGCTCCTTAAACGCACTGTAAAAAACATAACCGTCAGGGTTAATTAAAAACAAGTCGTAATAACCATACTCTTGAATATATTTATTATAGTAATCTAGCTCTTCCCCTTTAACATGCGGTGCAAAAACTTCAGCAACATCTATTTCAGTCATCATTGCCCAATGAATACCGTTACCCATATCAACAGGGCTCCAACTTGAAAGCACTGGATTACCGTTATAATCAATAATCACCTCTTGACCAGCTTGACCTTGCAAGGCCGATATTACTGCACTACTTTCAACGGTAACCTTATTTTTGAATGAGTTTTCAACGGAATAAGTTAACGGGCTTAAAAATGAATCTGTTCTCATCAGGTGATCTTGACCAACAATATAACTTTCACCCGTTTCACCCATGCCTGATCGTTGCGACATGATTTTTTGAATTTCATTCATTGGTATTTGCAGCGCAAAATAACCCAAAGGTTTATTGGACTTGTCGTTAACCTTGGTGATCATAAAAGCGGCAGGAGCATTATTCGATGGTGCATAAGGTGCTAAATCGCCGAATATGATTTCACCTGGTTGAGCTGTCTTGGCGAGTTGAAAGGCATGACTGAATGTTGAGCTCATTAAAGGTGATTTATCTAGGCTCAAACCAAGATCAGATTCTTGGGCATCACTATAGACAATGTGCCCGCTATTATTAATTAGGAATAAATCATACCAACCATTTTCTTTGTTTATCTCTTTAAAGTATTTAGCATACTTTTGCTCATACTTATTCCAGTCAGTTGTTCTGATTTGATTATTCTTTGAAAATGCCTTTGTAAATTCTTGAAGAGCAGCAAGACTATGAGGCGATAAACTTAACTTAATTAAATTTGACTTTAAGCCTTTCAGATAGTTATCTAATAAAAATGCCTTCAGTTGTTGAGTCGAATTCAGCGATTGAAAAGCGTTATAACGCAATGTTTTTACTGTGTTTAGCAATACATTCATATCGCCTTTTCTTTCAGAAAAATAACGATTAATCTGCGATTCTTTATTGCTTTTAACTGACGTTAACTGGTTAAAAGATTGATTTTCAAGTGAATTACTTGCCAGGTTAATTGTAAAAAACAATATAAACAAGGCTGGAAGCAAGCCCATAATTAATGATGCTACAATTAACTTCTGTGAAAGTTTTAGGTTTTTGATGGTTACTGACAAAATTTTGCCCTTCCCTGTAAAGTACTACGTTTAAAAACGCGTTCATACTACCTAGATAGTCAATCATTCACTAGACTAGGTTTTTGATTTCAAAATCCTCTATGCAATTTCATGAATATTTATCTCTTTACAGCATCTTTTCTAAGAATTAAGCATCATAAGGTTGATTCAATTCGCGTAACTGATTTTATCTTAACCTCCTTGATTAATTTATACATTTATAAAATTAACATTAAATTAACATTGAAATTATTTACAAAACCCTCCTTCCTTGTCTGACCACTTCCTAATGAATAATGCCATGATATAAATTGTAAGCGTTTGTAAAACAATACTTTACCCTGTGCAAAGTTCAACCAAATCGATCAAATAACGAACAGGCTTATCTGGAATATTATCCGTTCAAGAGGATTTTTATAACCAACTATTGAATTTTGCCGTATGATTATTTTAACTTAATGTACATTGCACTTGATCACTGGTAAAGATAACGATGTCTCTAGAAACGATTACTGCTCAAATAAAGGCACAAAGCAAGAAAGTACTTCCTGTTGATGAATGGGATCCGGACTACTGCGGAGAGATGGATCTTCAAATAAAAGCCAATGGTGATTGGTACTATGCAGGCTCAATTTTCAAACGTGTATCATTAGTAAAGTTACTCTCTTCTGTACTTAAGAAAGAACACGACCAATATTTTTTAGTTACCCCAGTTGAAAAAATAAAAATTACCGTTGATGATGCCCCTTTTGTACTGACTCAATGGCGATGGCAAGATGAAAAAGCGTCCACAATGCTAGTAACAAATAATGTCGGTGACGAGTTTGTTTTAGATAATTCACATCCAATAATAGTAAACGAGAAAGATGAGCTTTATGTCACGGTACGACGAAACTTGTTAGCTAAAGTACATCGTAACGTTTATTACCAATGGATAGGTTTAGCCAAAGAAATAGAAACGCCAAACGGAGTTGAATTGATATTGCAAAGTGCTGGGAATCAGTTTTGTCTAGGCGTCATTAATTAAATTTCAGAGCATTATACCAATCCATCACCGAGCATTACCCTACTCGGCACACTCTATACACTTTATAGCTGCTGGTTGTACTTGCAAGCGCTGATGACTTATATCTTCGCCACAGGTTTGGCATACACCATAATTCCCGTTTTCCATACGAGTTATAGCATTTGATAATTGCTGTATTTCTATTTTCGCTTCAGACTCGAGCGCATTAAGTACTTCGTCATTTTCGCGTTCACCCGCTTGCTCTGACCAATCTGCATCTCGGCCACCGGCAAAGTCACGATGAATTGCACCGATGCGTTTTTGCAATGCAACAATACGTTGGGTAAATTGTACTTTTAATTGCTCTGACATATTGGCGACTCCAAATAAAACACTACAAGGTATAGTTCAAATTATTTACTAAGTATAGCCATTCTTTCAATTATGTATTGCTGAAGTAGATCCAAATCTTTCACTATGCCAGTATGTAACTTAGCTTCGATTGTCATCCGTTGATAATCTTGTTTCATACGCAGTTTTTTTTCCAGTTGCTTTCGTTCATCCAGAATCGATAAATGTTTTATTTCATTATAAAGCTCAAATATTACCGGAAATTGTTTTGCCAATTCACAACTCAACTTTAATGAATCCAGTAACACAGATAAACGCCAACATCCTTCACTAAAGTCACATTGTTCTTCTTGCATTGCTCTGGCAATAATTTTTGCACTAGCAAGCACTTTGTGATCATGTTTTGCTAAAGCTTTTTGATGTGCTATCTCAGTTTGGTGTTGTGCTTTGGTTTGCTCATTAAGCTTCTTTAATAGCTTCCCTGCGTAAAAAGCTAAACTGATAATAATGATGACAGCGGCAACAATAGCAACAAGCCAGAACTCATTCATGTCACTTAGCCTTAATCTTGATCGCTATCTAAAGGAAAATCGAAACTAGATGAGTTATCTAACTTATCCCATAAATCATCTTCTGAAGAAGCAGTCTGTTTATTTTCTTCTTCAGTATCGTCTTGGTCTAGTTGTTCACTTAGTTGCTGATGACGTTCCATCATGTCATTAAAGTAATCTACTTCTTGCTCTGTTAAGGCAAGTTCGTCTTCTTGTTTCGCTAGAATTTTTTGCAATTGCTCATCGGCTTCAATGTTAGCTAACTCTTGAGTTAAACTTACTTGCACAACTTCAGCTTCCTCAACTTCATTGTTAACAGGGCGAATTGCCGCGATAGGATCAGACTTCGCTTTGATATTCTTACTCGATGTAGGTTTCAGTGCTTTAGTTGCCACACCTAAATCAATTGGTTTTTTGCTACCAATGCGAGGATCTTTATTTTGATTTGTATTTTGAGCTAAGCTGTTATCTTGCTTTGCTTCTTGCTGGCGGTTACCTGGTTTTTTGCCAGTTTTCTTACGCACTCTTTTTTCAACATTGGCCAACTCTACTTTGCTAAGTTTTGGTTTTGCTGTTGGTGCTGAGCCGGGCTTGCGCGATTTTTTTGTACGAGACATGATTTGATACTTTTTAACGATAATTGCCGCTATTTTACGTCATTCGCCGCTAAAAAGTAACTCTTTGTAGTCAAGCATTGATGTTTACATTGAATAGGGAGTAATTTGATTTGTTGCTATTCTTTGACCTTAAAAACAAATTTTCGAGAGAATACAGAGTGTACTCTCTCGATATGCGCTGCTATATTTTTAATTAGTCTTGTTCATGCAACCAAGCAGCATGTTTTGGTGCTCGTTTAGTTTTAGACCATTCTTCAATCATTGCAGGGCCTACTGCATTTAGCTGTTTAAATTGCTCACGTGTCCCAGTATTTGCCGCCAACTCTAAACGATGTCCATTAGGATCAAAGAAGTATATTGATTTAAATACCCCATGGTTAACAGGGCCCAATACGTCAACGCCTTTACTTTGTAGTTCTTCTTTGGCTGAGACCAGTGCCTCAAGATTTTCTACGCGTAAGGCCAAATGTTGAACCCATGCCGGTGTATTTTCATCACGGCCCATGTCTGGAGAATTCGGGATTTCAAAAAACGCTAAAACATTTTCGTTTCCTGCATCAAGAAAAATATGCATGTAAGGGTCTGGCGCTTTAGTAGACGGCACTTCATCTTCAGCTATAGCCAGCACTAAGTCCATGTTCAGCTTATCTTTATACCAATCAGTAGTTTCTTTTGCATCGATACAACGATAAGCAACGTGGTGAATCTTTTCAACATTAATCATTTGAACACATCTCATGAATTACTAGAGTATTACTAATTTTAATCATACCTGAGCTGAGTTCACTAATTTTAGCTATATTTAGCTGTAAATCTAACGTCAGCAATTCACTACGCCTGATTGTATAGATATTTGTACAGCGCTTTATCCTAGGTAACTACGCTAAAATAACCGTTTTATCGCCGTTTAAACATACACGTTGTTCGGCGTGAATTCGAACTGCATGGCTTAAAGCAGTTGCTTCTAAATCATGGCCCATATGCACCATTTGTTCTATGGTAAAGGTATGATTAATCGGTTTGACTTCTTGCGCTATAATTGGTCCTTCATCTAAGTTGGCAGTGACATAATGTGCTGTTGCGCCAATCACTTTTACACCTCTAGCATGAGCTTGGTGGTATGGGCGAGCTCCTTTAAAGCTAGGCAAAAAGGAATGATGAATATTAATAGCCCGACCTTCAAGTTGTTGACATAAATCATCTGACAATATTTGCATATAGCGTGCTAATACTAATAAATCAGCTTTTGATTGCTCCATTAATCCAAGGATTTTTGCTTCTTGTTCAGGCTTGGTATCAGTTGATATAGGCAAATGGTGAAAAGGGACGCCATGCCATTCTGCTAATGATTTACAGTCTTGATGATTTGACAGAATTGCTACAACATTTATTGGCAATACCCCTGTCTTCCATTTTGTTAGCAAAGAGACTAAACAGTGATCATCCTTTGACACGGCAATCACAACGTTAGGAATGTCGGCTTTATTACGTAATTTGTATTCCATATTCAATGGTTTCGCTAAATCATTCAACGCTTCAATAAATTCATTTGCCGGTACCGTTAAATTGCGATCATCAAAAGCGATGCGAGAAAAAAACGTTTCCGTATAGGGGTCACTATATTGAGAAGTTTCAGTAATAAAGGCACCATGTTCAAACAAACTCTGAGAAACTTTTGCTAAAACGCCAGTGTTGTCAGGGCATTGCCAGGTAAGTATATAGTGATTAGGTGTCGTCATGATATTTTGCAAGTAAGATAAACTAAAGTCACATGATTGGACATTTTTGTACACAATACCAGTGTTTTAATAGTTTTTTTGACTATATAACTATTGTTTTTCGTACTTATTGTTTTCGCACTTATTGTTTAGATTCGGATATTCGGTGCTTATTATTAATATATAACTGCTCTACTTTTTCACGCGCCCAAGGGGTTTTACGTAAAAATTTTAAACTGGATTTAATACTAGGATCTATAGTGAAGCAATTAATTTTGATTTGCTGTCCTAACGCTTCAAAACCAAAGTAGGCTTCAAGCTCAGTTACAATAGTTTTTAAAGTAACACCGTGTAAGGGGTTATAAGGTTGATTGTCCATAAAGTCTGGCTTGCTAACAATAAAACCGTAGTATAACAAAAATAATCAGCTTACCTTAATCAAATTGCTAAGATAAGCTACTTATAGACGCATTAAAAAGCTGGTTAGGCGAAATGTTTAACTAACTCATCAGCACCACCGATATGTGCACCATCAATAAAGATTTGCGGTACGGTGTCTGCATTAGTAATGGCGCGCATCGCTGAAATACTCACCTCATTGCCCAATACTAACTCTTCATACTGCAGTCCCTGTTGTGCAAGTAGTGCTTTTGCACGAGCGCAATGAGGACAACCTGGTTTGGTAAACAAACTTACTTGTGCGGTTTGAACTGCTTCTGGGTTGATATATGCAAGCATGGTATCCGCATCTGAAACCTCAAAAGGGTCTCCGGGTAAGTCTGGTTCGATGAACATTTTTTCAATGATGCCATCTTTAACCAGCATTGAGTATCGCCAGCTTCGCTTGCCAAAACCTATGTCATTCTTTTCTACCAATAAGCCCATACCAGCGGTAAATTCACCATTACCATCGGGAATGAAACTTATATTTTCCGCTTGCTGGTCTTTAGCCCAAGCATTCATTACAAAGGTATCATTTACCGAGACACATAAAATTTCATCAACGCCATTTTCAGCAAACTTGGCAGCAAGCTCATTATAGCGAGGTAAATGTGTTGACGAACAAGTTGGCGTAAAAGCACCAGGTAAAGAGAAAACAACAACGGTTTTACCCGCAAAAATCTCTTGTGAATCACGCTTGCTCCAATCATCGTTTACACGAATTGGGAAGGTTACTGAAGGAATTTGCTGACCTTCTTTATTGGCAAAATTTTCATTAGACATAATATTTCCTTAATTTATCTGGGGTGATTTAAGCGTAGCTTGTTTAAATGATGGTGAAGCTATTATTGAATATTTTCATAAATAACTAAAACCATTAAAATCGATATTAATAATCTATAAAATAGATTGATGATAATAGCTCACTTTCTTTTGAAATTGTTTTTCATCTTTCAGGTCTTTTCTTGAGTATTTATTAGTTTTATTTAATCAATTTAAGGAAATTCCTGTGCGCATTACCAACTATACTTTATTGCTAAGCCTGCTATTTCTCGTCACGAGTCCAACTGTACTGGCTGGCAACACTGCAAATAACATCAAGACTATTGCTGAATCAGCTGAACAGGTCAGTCCATTAATGAATGGTCAACTAATTCCCGCAACTATAGAAGTGATAACTGCACAAGGAAAGAAAGAAAGTTTAGGACAAGTGCTAAATAATCAAAAAACTATTTTGTTTTTTTACCGAGGCGGGTGGTGCCCTTTTTGCAACACGCAAATGGGTCAATTAAAAAAAGTTGAAAGCAAGTTAAATAAATTAGGATTTCAATTAGTTGGGATTTCTACCGACAGTCCACAAGATTTACAAAAAAGTATTGCTGAACATCAGCTAAACTATCAGTTACTAGCAGATTTTGATTCAAAAATAAGTCAGGCTTTTGGTTTAGCTTTTTTCTCGAGTCAAAAAGTTACCGATAGATATCTGGCCAAGATGAAGCTAAAAAATCCGCTACAAGAGAATAAGGCGGGTGTTAACAGGTTAGTGTTACCGGTACCTGCAATTTACGTGATCGACAGTAGTGGTTTAGTACAATTCAATTATGTAAACCCCAACTTTAGAGTGCGACTACATGAAGAGTTACTGCTTAAAGCGGCCAGCCTAGTTAAATAGTAATAGCTAAAGTGTTTGCTTATCACTAGCTCTGCATGATAAATTATGCAACAACTTGTATATACAAGTTGAGTTATATATTTTATAAAGCAGTTTCAGACAATAAAGAGCTAGTGATGAATTCAACTTATTCCTTATCGACAGGCAATATCGGCATGCTGATCAGTATGCCCCACAATGGTCAACAAATACCGCAACACATTGCTGAGACAATGACAGTTAATGCCCAAAACGTTGCAGACACTGATTGGTATATAGATAGGCTGTATGATTTTGCAAAAGCGATGGGGATTTATGTTATTACCCCAAAATATAGTCGCTATGTCATCGATTTGAATAGAAACCCAAAAGGTGAGGTTTTATACAAGGGTGCTGATAACACTGAGTTATGTCCTACGACTGCTTTTGATTCAACCTCACTTTATCTTGATGGCAAGCAACCTACAGCAGCAGAGGTAGCGAATCGAGTTGAGCAATATTGGCAACCTTATCATCAAGCGTTAGCAAATACGCTAAAGCAATTAAAACAGCAATACGGCAAAGTGGTTTTACTTGATGCGCACTCAATTTTGTCACACGTACCGCGCTTTTTTTCTGGTAAGCTGCCTGATTTTAATTTTGGTACCGCTGAAGGTGCAACTTGTGACAATCTTTTAGTTGAGAAAATAGCGAAACTTGAACTTTCACCTTATACAAGTGTTTTTAATGGCAGATTCAAGGGAGGCTATATCACACGTGCTTACGGTAGCCCTGAACAAAACATTCATGCTATACAACTTGAGCTTTCACAAGCTACCTACATGGACGAACCAAGTGATTGCTATAATGAAGAAAAAGCACTGCAAGTAAAAGAGAAGCTGCAAGCTTTCGTGCAATGCTTGGCGGACTTTGCAAAGCAATAACCCGCGTATTAAACAAGTGAGATAAACATGAAAAAGTACTTTGCTAAAACTATTTTATTGAGCTCAGGCTGGGCGTCGGATAAAACTATTACCATAGACGATGGCGTTATTACACAAATCAGCTCTGACAAAAGTGCAGATGCTACCATTCTTGCAGGAGCAGTCATTCCTGGCATGGTTAACTGTCATTCTCATGCCTTTCAAAGAGCTTTTGCTGGTTTTAGCGAACAAGGCAGCGAAGGACAAGATAGTTTTTGGACTTGGCGCAAGGTAATGTACAAGTTTTTAACTCAGCTAAGTCATGAAGATGCCCAAGTCATAGCCGAGCAACTCTATATAGAAATGCTTAAAATGGGCTACACTCGGGTCGCTGAGTTTCATTATTTACATCATGATATTAACGGCAATACTTATTTAGAAAATTCGAGTGTAGATAATAAACTCGCCACCATGGCAGAGGCTATATTTAAAGCAGCGCAAAACGCAGGTATTGGCTTAACTATGCTACCCGTTTTATATCAATATGCCGGTTTTGGTCAACAATCGCCTAATGCAGGCCAAAAACGATTTATTAACTCCACCGCACAATTTAACCAATTAGTAAGTGATTGCTACGCGTTTACTAAGCAATATGAAAATACTAACATTGGTATAGCCCCCCATTCATTACGAGCCGTTGATAAACAAGCAATTCAAGCATCCGTTGCACATGTTCGCTCTCTTGATAGTAAAGCGCCTATACATATTCACATCGCCGAACAACAGCAAGAAGTGAATGATTGTTTAGTTCACTACTCAAAAAGACCCGTTCAGTGGCTTTTAGACAACATTGAATTGGATGAACACTGGTGCTTGATTCATGCCACTCATATAAATGCACAGGAACAACAGGGTATTGTAGACAGTAAAGCTATTGCTGGAATCTGTCCAACAACAGAAGCCAACTTAGGTGATGGCATTTTTCCTGCTACTGAATTTTTCGCTTTGGACGGTACCTTTGCCATTGGCTCTGACAGTCATATCTCTGTTAATCCAGTTGAAGAATTACGCTGGTTAGAGTATGCACAACGCTTAACAAAACAGCAAAGAGCGATACTTTCCTCTAATGAAACAGCATCAGTGGGACAGAATTTATGGCAAAAAGCAGCTATTGGCGGTGCTCAGAGCACCAACTCAAATACCGGTGAAATAGCAATAGGAAAACAAGCAGACTTACTAGTACTAGATGAAGAGAGAACCTGTCTTTTTGCTAACAAGAATCAACATATACTCGACAGTGTTATTTTTGCTAGTCAAACAAATACCATTAAAGATGTTATGGTTAACGGCTGCTGGGTGATTCAAGGTGGAGTGCATACTAATGAACACGCAAGTAAGAGCAATTTTGCCAAGCTATTAGCAAGACTATCCTCCTAATTAAAATGTTACAGCATGCTTTCATACTGACTAATGGTCTGACAGACTTTTGCTTGGTTACTTCGATGGAAGGTGGCATTACGCTTTTTAGCTTTGCAATGCTCATTGTAGAAATTATTCACATTGGCTCGAGAGGACGTTATTTCTTTTAATAAGTCGACTTCCCTTTCAGAAAAACTATTCAATTGGGGCTTTAGATCAATAAATATTTTATCCGCTTTTAAGCGCACACTGGTATCGCTAAATTCTGAAAAGCCATCCAGCAAAGTAGACCTTGTCTCATCATAAAATTTAGTGACTTCGGGTTGTGGATAAAAATGTAGAAAAATTGCCGCTGCAACGATTAAGATCAATATATTTTTCATACAGCCCCGTATATTAGTATGCTCTAATTTATGCTATTCTCACTGGTGACAATAGCATAGTATTTTTTTTTATACTAATTAGCATCTCCCAGCTTTAAGGATTTATCGTGAGCCCTGACGACAAGCCATTATCATCAAGCGCAGCTAAAATTTCCGTAAAAAATGTAAAAATTCACCCCGCAAAAAATGGTCACGAACGATATAAGCCTGGAGATCAAATCTATGTGCGTAAAAATTCGGGTTTTTTTCAACGTTTAAGACAACGTATGAACTTAGTATATTTTGCCTTTTTCGCACTGCTACCTTGGTTGCAATTTAATGGTCACCAAGCAGTGTTATTTGATATCAGTGAGCAACGCTTTACCCTGTGGAGCTTAACTTTATGGCCACAAGATTTAACCCTTTTAGCATGGCTTTTCATCTTTGCTGCCTTTCTGCTCTTTTTTGTTACTACTTTCGTTGGCCGCGTTTGGTGTGGTTATATGTGTCCTCAAACCGTATGGACTTTTATTTTTATCTGGTTTGAAGAAAAAATTGAAGGTAGTGCTAATCAACGAAGAAAACTTGACCAGCAAAAAATGACTGGCAAAAAACTACGGAAAAAAATACTTAAACACAGTAGTTGGTTGCTATTTTCTTTATTCACTGCCATGACGTTCGCCGGTTATTTTTCGCCGATGAATGAACTTTTCATTAATATCTTCTCGTTCAATACTAGTGTAACTATGGCTGTAATTTTAGCTTTTTTCACTTTTGCTACTTATGGCAATGCGGGTTGGATGCGTGAAACAGTTTGTTTGCATATGTGCCCTTATGCACGCTTTCAATCAGCCATGTTTGACAAAGATACCATGACAGTTGCTTACAATAACGTACGAGGTGAAAACCGTGGCGCAAGAGGTAAAAAGCAAGACCCTAAAGCATTGAACCTTGGCGATTGTATTGATTGCAATTTATGCGTTGAAGTATGTCCAACAGGCATTGATATTCGCAATGGACTGCAATATGAATGTATAAATTGTGGTTCATGTGTTGACGCTTGTGATGGTGTTATGAAGCGAATGAATTACGATCAGGGTTTGATTAGTTACACTACCGAACATGATCTAGCAGGTAAAAAGGTTGGTTTAGTGCGTTCAAAGCTAATCGGTTATGCTGTGGTGTTACTTATCATGAGTACAATGCTGATACTAGAGATTGTCAACAGAATACCATTGTCCCTTGATATTATCCGCGATAGAACTGAGCTTGCTAAAGAAAACTTTAATGGCGAAATAGAAAATGTATTTACCTTAAAAATTCTTAATATGTCGCAAACGGATAATACTTATAAACTATCCGTAAAAGGAATTGAAAATACTCAATGGCATGGCAAACAAGAGATTATAGTTAAAGCAGCAAAAGTATATACCTTACCTATTAGCATTTCTGTTGACCCTTATGAACTGAAAGGTTATATGACTGACATTAGTTTTACTGTTGAACAAGTTTCACCTAAAGGTGATGTTAGTATTGAACAGGAAAGTCGTTTCTTTAATAAACGGTAAATCGATCACAATAATCATAGGTAAGTAAGAAAATATGGCGCAATTTGATTTCAAATCTTTGTCTCCTGACACCATAATAGATGGTCTTGAAGAGGCTGGTTTTAACGTTGATAGTGGATTACTAGCACTCAATAGTTATGAGAATCGTGTTTATCAATTTCATGACGAGCAGATGAACAAATATGTTACCAAGTTTTATCGTCCTCAACGTTGGCGATTGATACAAATTCAAGAGGAGCATGATTTTTCTTTTGAGCTAGAAGAACATGAATTGCCTATTGTTGCGCCATTAAAAAGAGAAGGCAAAAGTTTATTCGAGCATCAAGGTTATCATTTTGCTGTTTTCCCTTGCCGTGGTGGTCGCATATTTGAAGTAGATAATTTAAATCAACTCGAGTGGATGGGACGTTTTGTCGGCCGTATTCATGCCGTTGCTGCACAAAAATCATTTACTCAAAGACCAAGCTTCAACGTAGATGAGATGCTGTTTCAAGCGAGCGAGACTATTGAACAAAGTAGTTTTGTTCCTAGCACTTTAACTAAACCCTTTTTTACTATTTTAGAACAAGTCATTGACGTAGCAGCAAAACAATACCACGTAGAGCAACAAATACGTTTGCATGGTGATTGCCATGCTGGCAATATATTGTGGCGAGATGAAGGACCTCACTTCGTTGATCTAGACGATTGCCGCACAGGACCTGCCATTCAAGATTTATGGATGATGTTATCAGGCGATCGCCAACAACAATTGTTACAAATTGATACGCTATTAATGGGATATGAAGAGTTCTTTTCATTTGAACCTTCACAGCTTGTTTTGATAGAATCATTAAGAACTATGCGCGTTGTTAATTATATGGCATGGTTGTGTAAACGTTGGCAAGATCCAGCTTTTCCTCGTAATTTTCCTTGGTTTAACACTGAAAAATACTGGGAACAGCAAATACTTATGCTAAAGGAGCAAATGTCAGCATTGCAACAGCCTCCGTTGAGCCTGTTGCCGATATAATAAATCACCCGCTTAAAATTTTAATAGCCATGTAGGAAGAAAGAATGAATAAAATACAACAGTTATTTATGGTGTTGTTAATGCCACTGTTAGCTTTTTCAATGACCGCAAGTGCGAGCAATTACACGGAAGGCAAACAATATACTAAAGTAAGCGAAGTCGCTTCAAGAAACGTAGAAGTACGAGAATATTTTTCTTTCTATTGCCCACATTGCTTTCGTTTTGAACCTTTCATGGAAAGTGTCAAAAAAGATTTACCTAATGATGTGAGATTTGAACGCAACCATGTTGATTTTTTACGTGCTGCTTCTCCAAAAATTCAAGGAATGCTGAGTAAAGCTATCGTCGTTGCTGAGCAACTTGATATGGAGAAAAAGTTAATAAATGCGCTATTTAAATACATCCATGTACAACGCGCAGTTATTACTTCTGAAAAAGATATCCGCAACATTTTTGTATTAAATGGCGCAGATGGTGAAAAATTTGATCAATTGATGAAAAGCTTTAATGTAAACTCAAAAGCTAACGCAATGAAGAAAAATCAGGATACGATGTCAAAGAAAGGTGCTTTATCAAGCGTGCCAACTGTATTTGTTAACGGTAAATACCGCATAAATGTAAAAGAATTAGACAAAGATAATTTTGAACAAGATTACCGAAACCTTATCAATTACTTACTAACCTTGAAATAGTTGATATGCACAAAGTAGCTCATAGAGTATGAGTTACTTTGTCTTTTATTCATGACCTAATTTATTTATCAAATAAACTTTGTAGCAAATTTTCTTTTGCTTTAATAAACTCTTCTTGTGTTAAAAAACCTTGTTGTTTAAGGTCTACCAATTTCTCTAAAGCATTTACTAATTCAGTATTTACGGTATTACTTGGCTGCACGGCTTCTGCTACATTCACATTCGCGGGTTTACTTCTGTACTCAGTAGATGAAACCACTTTGAGGCTTTTTGACTCTGCCATTGTTGGCTGAGCAACCGGTCGAATCGCTGCCGCTTGATTATGTAATGGGGCCTGATCTAAATGATGTTTATTTGTTTCCTTGTCTACTGTAGAAGTTTGTATTGGCTTTTCTACTCTTTGTGCTGTGTCTTTTTCATTTATTTTTTCCGCTATAAACCAGCACCAATCGATGACATCCTCAATAACTTTCGTGTAAGTTCTTTTAGTTATACGGTCGCTGCCCTTACGCATATATAAGCAAACAGTATAGTTTTTTTCATTAAGATCAGTAAATAACAAACTGACTTGCCTAACCTTACCATCTATCATTTTGTGTACCTGTTCGGCTACAAACAAATCACGTAATGCTTGCTCTTTACTATCGTTAAACCCGTAACCACTTTGTTTATTGATCACATTGATACTGTAGCCATTTAGCTGTACGGTACATTGACCGATAGCGGCAACTTCTAGTATTGTATCTGTCGTCTTTTGATGACGATGATATAAACCCATTTGTTGCTGCGATTCACTCAACTCTACTTGCGCAAACTGTTTTCGCACTACATGTTTTGCCGAAAAAACATTGCGCTTAATAATATAAAAAATAAGACCAGCGGCAATTAAGAGGACTACGACAACATAACTACTCAGAACTGACGTGGTTTGTTGATTGCTATCAGCAGGTATGTTATTGACGTTCAAACCACTGGCAAACTTTGATGAAATTTGGAATACCACACCCTCGGAATTATCTACGACAAGTAATTCATCGTCTTTATTACTGCTCAAGGTAATATGATTATCACTTGCCAATTGTTGAGTGGTAAATTGCCATTCTTGCTGTGGCGTATTTTCGGCATTGTCTTGAACAGCTACCTGAGCATGCTTATTCACTGATTCTATTTGCCAATTTTGTTTGTTTTTCGTTAGCAGTAGCAACTTATTTCTTAAATTAGGTAACTGTCGACCATGATAGAATTGAATATCTTCAATTAACCGATCTCCTCGATAAAGTACATTGTTAGGCTCTTTGTTACGCAAGTCTTCAGCGCCTGTAGTGAGCGATAAGAACGATTGATTGTTATAAAAGTGAGAGAGTAAAAGCTCCGTACTATGTTTGTCAGACCAAGAAAATTTCTTAATATTTTGCCCACCGAGCAAATATATCTCATCCTTAATCTTGGCATCTTTTATAAAAGGATTTGAGTTAGGTATAGTGTAACTGCGTAAGCCAAATTTAGCGGGATTAATACGTAAGATAACACCTGAATATAACGGGGGCTGTTCCGCCAATCCATTTATAGCAACAAATAATAAGCCAAAATCATCATTCCATGATTTAGCATATGGACTAAATGACATGTGCTTAATCGTCATACTTTTTTCTGGTACTGCAATTCTAATTATTTCACGTTTACTTTTAGCATCTACCCTTTGGTGCTTTGCTGAGCTAAATTGCCACTCAGTAATAACCGCATCAAACTTTAGCGTTAACTTGCTATCTCGCTCCTTTAATCGTTTAGTGTTGCTTTCTTTATCTTGTGCTTCAAAGTGAGCACTATAAAAAGTGCCATATCCCAATTGATCACGCAAAGAAAAATTTGGATGCAAAGCAATAGCAGATAATTCGAATATTGATTGCCTTTGATGACTTGTATTTAGCTCTACAATTGATTGTGTTACTTTCATTCCATCTTCAACAAGGTACATATTACCTTTAGCATTGAAAGCGAAATATTGTTGATTATTACTGGGATTTCTCACTAGTGGCAACCAGCTTGCATTTTCAATCTGGTTTAAACCCAACTGTGAAATATTATCGAACTGTAACTGCTCACTTTGCGCAACAGTCATGATAAGCAGTAAAGAAAAAAAACCTATACGTTTAATCTTACGAGTCAAATACCAAGAAAAATTGAAGAAATGCCGTTTAATATTCATATTTTTTGAAGTGTCGCAATTTAATATCTATATCAAAGAATAGCAAGAGAGAGGGAATATGCACAAACATATATTTTATCTATTTGTAAAACAAGTAAAAGAGATATGAAATTGAATTTTTCTTTTCTTTTCTTTTCTAAGAGTTTGTAAAAAGGGTTAATTGTTGAAAAACAATTAACCCTTATAGTAGCACATATTGAGTACTAAGCTTTTTCATTCAAGTTAAAAATTAACGGTAACTTCGTTTGAACATGCGGTGCTTCCTACAACTATCTCAAACCAAGCCAGTAAAACATAACTTACGACAGCAAATGTACACTCTTAGCTTCAATGAATTGGGTTTTATCCGCTGTTGTTAAGTAACTTAACTTACCTTCCACCATAACAGCATCACCTGCTTTCGCATGTTCTGCTAAATATTGTGCTTGTTTACCCCAAACTTGCATTTCTTGTTCAACTTTATGACTTTGCCAACATTGCTTGGCCATTGAATAAGTTTGATGATTAATTGCAATGCTTGTTTGCAGCAGTTTTTTATTGTTTTGAGTGGTGATTAATTGTGGATCTGCGGTGAATTTAGCGCTGCAAAAAATTTGATTTATTGTTTGAGTGTAAGCCTTGCTATATTTTTGTATGAAATTAGCATGGACTAAACAAGCATTGGAATTGGCAGTGCCACTCTTCGCTGGGCCCTTGTTGGGTATTATATTACTTAAATAACCTTGCACTAAAATAATATCCCCTTTATCGGCATTCAGCAAAGACTGTTCCACTAGATCTCCTTCTACTTTAACATGGTGAAAACTAGCCCACTCTTTATATTGTTTAGTCTTTTTATCTAACCATTTCGATCGAGTAGCGATAGTAATTTCTGCGATTGCTGACACGGGATTTGCTCTATAGCGAATATCAGGTTTAGCGACTAAATTCCCCAATAATGTTACTGCACATAAATGTCGCTCCTGCACAGGCATAATGTCTTTATGCATAATAATATGGCTCTTATGGTATTTTTGGAGTAAGTTTATACTATATTAAGACGTATTTCTTTTTTACATGACTTACTAGCTAACGGGCAATTTATTTTAAGATCTCAATAGATTATGAAAATAATAACGAAGGTTTTCCTAACATTGATTCTCTTCGGAACTTTATTGTTCTTGGTAAGTGTAAGTGCCCAACAGCTAAATAAAGAACAAATTAAAGCCGCTTATATTTATAATTTTTTGAAGCATATACAGTGGCCGGAAGAAAGTAAAAAAAGTCATTTCGTCATTGGTATATATAAAGACAGAGTTTTTTATGAACTATTAAAGAACTCCTTTCAAAACAAAAAAGTAAAAAACAAACGTGTTTCTGTTTTACTCATTAGTAACCTGAAGCAAGGCAGTAACAGCGACCTTTTTTACCTACCAAAGCAGTTCAACAAACAACTGACTCAAATAGCCAATAAAATACGCGGCTCTCACACCTTACTAGTTACAGATAATAGCCCTGATAAGCACAATGCTATGCTGAATTTAATTGACAGTAAGGGTGCAAATGCTATCTCGTTTGAGGTCAATAAATCGAATATTGTCTATGAACAATTATCCACATCCGCACAATTACTATTACTTGGAGGTACAGAGTTAGACGTCGCTTATCTTTACCGAGAAACCGAACAAGCGATGCAAGCCACCCGAGAAAGAGAAGCGGAATTGAATGCTGAGATTTTGCTTCAGCAAACGCAATTAACTTTAACCGGTAATAAACTAAGCCAACTGAATCAAGATCTTGAGCAAAGCAGCAAAGAAGTTCAACAACAACAAGTCGCCATGAAAAAACAGGCACGAGAACTACAAAAACAAAAACTGGATTTAGATAAAAAAGAACAAGAATTAGCGACAATATTACAGCAATTAAACGATGCCAATAAAAACTATACAACCCAAACCCATGCGATTAGTGAGAAAAAACAGCAAGTAGCAATTAAAGAGCAAGAAAACTTGCAAATGGCTGATTTGATTAAGCAAAATAAATCCATCCTACAACAACAGCAGCACAATATCGCCCGTCAGCAACAAGCATTATCTGCACAAGGTGGTGAACTTGCCGCACAAAAACAGACTATTGTTAGTCAAAAAGAAACCATCACCAAAACCACTATCCTCGTTGTGATTGCTGCTTTTGCTTTGACTCTACTAGTCGGCTTATTCTATAAGAATAAGAAAACGACGCATAAACTGACTGAAACCCTAAATCATCTAAAAGAAACCCAAATTCAATTAATTCAATCTGAAAAAATGGCATCCCTAGGTAAATTAATCGCTGGCGTTGCGCATGAAATAAATACCCCACTGGGTATTGCAGTAACCTCGACCAGCCTAATTCAAGAAAATACTGAAGCTATGGCCAAAAGGTTAGACGATAAATCACTGAGTCAAAATCAACTTAAATCGTATATCAATATAGTAAATCAGTCTTCACATATATCAAACAAAGGTTTGGAGCGAGTAATTGAGCTTATGCACAACTTTAAAGAAGTTGCCGCCGACCAAATAGTTGAACAAATAAGAGAAATTAACATTGCAGATTATATTAACGAAGTGATGACCACTTTAACGAATGAATTGAAAAAGAATCAAGTAAATTACCTATTTAGTGGCGACGAGACTATTATAGTCAATACAATTCCTGGTGCTTTAGCGCAAGTTGTCACCAACCTAGTCAACAATTCAATTCTACATGGTTTTCACAACGTCAATGAAAGTCGAGACCAGCGTAAGGATATTTCAATCAACCTCACGCAACATTCCATTGATGAGATTTGTTTAACGTATAAAGATAATGGCATAGGCATGAATAAAGAGGTATTAGCTCAAGTATTTGACCCTTTTTTCACCACAAAACGGAACAAAGGAGGCACAGGCCTAGGCATGAACATAGTCTATAACATTATTGAACAAAAACTAGCCGGACATATTAAGATCAGTAGTAAGCTAGAGCAAGGAATTACCTGCAAGATAACCTTACCGTTACTGATCAGTGCCGATTAATTTACGTTCATTTTTCTTATTATGAAACGCATCAACACTATATAAAGCCAATGCTGACCAAATAAAGACGAATGTAATAAATTCAGCTAATTGCATTGATTCTTTATAATAAAATGTTGCTAACAAAAACATCATACTCGGTCCAATGTATTGAAAAAAACCTAAAGTCGATAAAGAAAGTCGCTTAGCGGCGGCGGTAAAGCATAATAATGGTGCGGTAGTAACGACCCCAGCCATTACCAGTATGATATTAAGGTTAACACTATTTGAGGCTAAATTTCCTGTCGGACTGTCGACAAAAACAACCCAGTAAAGTAATGCTAATGGCAGCATTAGTAGCGATTCAATTAATAGGCCAACGAATGAATCTAGTTGCATTTTTTTTCTTAAAAGACCGTATATCGCAAAGGAGCTTGCTAAAGCCAATGACACAATTGGTAAAGAGCCAATAGTAAAGAGTTGTACAAAAACCCCTAAGGCTGCCAAACCAACAGCAATCTTTTGGTTTCTTCTGAGTTTTTCACTAAAAAACATCATGCCCAGAGCGACATTAAATAACGGGTTAATAAAATAACCTAAACTGGCATCAAGCAAGTGATCATTATTCACTGCCCAAATAAACAGTAACCAGTTTACCGCTAAAACTGAAGCAGATAGGCTGAGTTTAACAATCACATGGCCTTGCTTACATAATACCACCAGCACTGACCACTTTTTACTGACAATAACCAAAAATAGCAAAAACACACTAGACCAAATAACGCGATGCATTAAAATCTCACCCGCGCCAATATCTGCTAACAACTTAAAATATATTGGCGCAAGACCCCACATAAAATAAGCGGCTACGGCATTTGCAACACCTGAGTGTCTTGATGGTTGTTGTTGTGACAATGGGCTTGGCTTCATGATTTGTCATGATAATTGGTTAGGGCAGGCATAGTAGCATAACTACTGCTGGTAAATTTTTATCTGTGTTATTTTAGCACTGTATATTTCAATGGATTGTAAAGTTAACCGACCATGTAAGTGCCAGTACCAAAAGCGATATGTTCGCCAAGTTCATTGTGCATTTCCATGCGGGCAACTGCTACTTTACTGCCGCTTCGAATAATATGAGCGGTGATAATAAATTCTTCACCGCGTCCTGGACGTAAAAAATCAGTACGTAAATCAATGGTGCCTACCTTACTTAAGCTTTGTTGAATAATCTCAGGCGTAATCTGGGGTAATTGTGCGACTATGTTAGCTACAGCAACCGTCCCACCAGCAAAATCAAGCGCCGCGGCAGTCACGCCACCATGTAAAATCTTTTGCATTGGATTACCAATTAATTTATCTTGCCAAGCAAAACGCACTTCTGACTTGTCTGCATTAAAATGTGTTATCTCTAACCCAAGCAGCTGGTTAAAAGGGATATTATTATTTAAATATTCAGTAAGCTGAATTAACATTTCTTCATGATTCATCTAAAAAACCTCTGGTCGGACAAGATGGTTATTCAGATTAACATCCTTTTGCTAAAATAGTGAAAAATAATGATCACACATTGTTAACTCTCAGGTAAAATAGCCTACTCTAAACTACCTTGAAGAAATATTTGTTGAATAGTCCTGATCTAAACCTTGTCCCCAGTCAAGAAAATAAAACCATGTTGCTTAAATCCTTAAAGCAGTTTTTTGGATACGATAGCTTTCGACCAGGGCAAGCTGAAATTATTGAGAACTTGATGCAGGGTAGAGACTCGCTTGTGTTAATGCCTACAGGAGGAGGTAAATCGTTGTGTTATCAGCTCCCGGCTACCTTACTACCAGGTGTTACCATTGTCGTTTCGCCATTAATTGCCTTAATGAAAGATCAAGTTGACAACTTAACCCACCAAGGCATTGCTGCTGCTTTTATTAATTCATCTTTAGATCAAAAAACAATTAATGACATTTTTGCCAAACTTGCTCAAGGTGAAATAAAGCTGCTTTATGTTGCACCTGAACGCCTCACTAATCGTTACTTTTTACAAGGTTTAAGTGACCTACCATTGAGCATGTTTGCTATTGATGAAGCGCATTGTATCTCTCAGTGGGGGCATGATTTTAGACCTGCGTATACTCAATTACATGCGTTAAAACAGTATTTTCCTCATGTACCCGTGATGGCATTAACCGCTACCGCAGATGTAACCACACGCAAAGATATCCTCGCTCAGTTATCACTAAATAACCCGTATATTCATCTGGATAGCTTTGACAGACCTAATATAAGATTTACATTAGCGCAAAAATATGACGGCGAAAAGCAAGTGTTGGGTTATGTTCGCAAGCAAGCAGATGACTCGGGTATCATCTATTGTAATAGCCGATGGCAAGTTGAAAAATTGACGAAATATCTCGCTGCGTGTGGGGTGAATTGTGCTGCTTATCACGCCGGACTTGAAAGTGATATTCGTGCCCTGGTACAAGAAGGTTTTACTAAAGATAACATTCAGATAGTGGTAGCAACTGTCGCTTTTGGTTTAGGTATAAATAAACCCAATGTGCGTTATGTTATACATTTTGAACCTCCTCGTACGTTAGAATCTTATTACCAAGAAATTGGTCGCGCTGGCCGCGATGGATTGCCTGCTGAAGCTTTATTTTTAGTTGCAGATAAAGACATTTCTCGCATTAAAAAGCGCATCAGCGAAGGTGACAACTCAAAGCGGGTGAATGTGGAGATGCAACGCTTTGCGGCTATGAGTGCTTTTGTTGACGCACAAACATGCCGTAGACAAGTAGTGCTCAATTATTTTGCTGAATTTACCCAACAAGGTTGTGGTAATTGCGATATTTGTTTAGATCCACCGACTCAGTTCGACGCTACTCAAGCCGCACAAAAAGTATTGTCATGTGTATTTAGAATAAAGCAACAAGGTGATATTAATCATGTTATTGATGTATTACGCGGTGAAAAAACTAACAAAGTAAAAAGCCTTGAGCATGATAAAGTGTCTACGTTTGCTATTGGCCAAGGTAAAACCCCTGGTTATTGGTTTGCCATTATTGGGCAACTTATTCATCTAGGTTACTTACAACAAGACATTGAACAACAATCTGCACTTTACTTGACTCAGGCATCAAGAAGCGTACTTAAAGCAACAGAGCCATTATTATTAGCAAGTCCAAGATTACAAAAAGCAAGCTATTGGCAAAGCCAGAGCCAACAGAAAACCTACGATAGAGCTTTATTTGCTAAATTACGTGAGTTAAGAAAAAACATTGCTGATGGCGAAGATATTGCACCCTTTATTGTTTTCAATGATGCTACTTTGTCAGAATTAGCGCGTATACAACCCGTATCGGCAGCACAAATGCTAGCCATCAGCGGTATTGGCGAAGTAAAATTATCACGTTATGGAAAAGTATTCATACAAACCATAAAAGAGCACCAAGGTGGTTAAATCAAAAAAGCGCCAATAGGCGCTTTTTTCTTACGACTCAGAACATCTAGTATTGATTCAATAACTATTACTTCAAGCCAGCATAATATGCAGCTATATTATCCATATCGGCATCAGACAACGCCATAACCATGCCTTTCATAGTCGGATCATTACGCTTGCCAGATTTAAAGTCTTTAAGTTGTTTAGCTAAATAAGCTTCTTTTTGACCAGCAAGGTTAGGGTAAGTTGGCACAGCTGAAATGCCTGCAGCGCCATGACATGCACCACACATCATTGATTTAGCTTTACCAGCAGCAGCATCACCAGCGAAAGCAGGAGATGCCATCATTACGGTTGCAGCAAGTGCAAGAGTAAGTTTTTTCATAGTTATCGTCTCTCTTTGTTTATAAATTTATTTTTCTAAAATCAGTATATGAAAAATAGTGTATGCTGTCGTTCTTTTTTTGACTTAATATGGTGAATACTATCAAATATTCTGTCCATTATTTGCGCTATATATATTTAAATTAATCACATGAAAATAAAAACAATACTCATTATCAATCAACAAATTAGCGTGATATTTGAACAAAGCTGGTTTCAAGAAGATATAGAAACACTCAGCCAATTAATATTGGTCAAGCTACCTAAACATATTATTAAAGAAGTTACCTTTGGAGCAGACCGAGAAAATATTCGTTTTCAATGGCAGCATGCTGAGTTTATGATGAACTTTGATTATTATAGCCAGTCATGTTGGATAAATGCTCAAGATGAAAACAGTCTTACCAACATAGAACCTTTATATAATTTTTTAACTAAGAGTTAGTACAATAATGTTTGATAAAATACTCATTAGCCGTTGTTTGTTAGGCGAAAATGTTCGTTACAATAGCGAAATTATTTCACTAAAGCATACTTTGCTAAACCTCTGGCAACAACAAAACCGTTTCATACCTATATGCCCTGAAGTTGCTGGTGGTTTACCGGTACCACGAGAGCCAGCAGAAATTCAATTATCTGAAAATTTAATTACAACAATTTCTGGTCAAGATGTTAGTAAGCAATTTCATCGAGGTGCACAATTAGCACTCACACTTTGCCAGCAACATCACATTAGATTTGCACTATTAAAAGAATCTAGTCCGTCATGTGGCAGCACACATATTTACGATGGTTCATTTACAAATCAGAAAATTCTAGGTCAAGGAGTGACGAGTAAGTTACTTACACAAGCGGGTATTAAAGTATATTCTGAGAATAATCTAGCAGAGTTAGCAGCAATGTTAGATAAAGCATAAGCTTTCTATTTTCTATTTTCTATCGGTTTCTTTATCGCTTTACGACTTCTATTAATAAAATGATTAAGCCCTTCTTTGCTTTTCATTTCACCAATGCCACAAGAAATACTCATTTTTGGCAATCTTACACCTGATTGAATACTTACAAAGCGAAGTTTTTCAACACCTTGCTTTATTTTCTCTGCAATCTCACTAGCGATTCCTCCATCTACATCAGGTAATAATACAATAAACTCATCACTTCCTGAACGTACCGGTAACCCACTATCATCAACATAACTTGAAACTTTTTTAGCAATTTTAGATAAAATAACATCGCCAATTAATGCACCAAAACGATCACTAAATTGCTTAAAATGATCAACGCTAATCACAATTGCGGCAATGCCTCGTTCAGAATTTTCACCTAGCCAAGTGTCTACATGTTTTGACATGGCTTTTCGATTGTACATACCCGTAACAGGGTCAAGGTATATTTCTTGTCGTACTTCTTCAAGCTCAGCTTCTAACGCTTGAGTTTGCAATTGGGATAGTTCTAACTGTTCAACTAATGCTTGTTGTTGCTTTTTAAAGGCGGTAGATGCATGGTGCAGCTTAGCGATAGCTGATTTAACTTCACCTTTATTATTCGACATTAAGGCAGGAATATTATCATCTAATTGCTCAATTAACGTTTGTGCGCCAGCACTGGATACTTGACAGTTTTCTTGAATTTGCGTGAACAAGTGCGAAAGATCACTTATGATTTCATCACGAAATTTACTTTGTTCAAGTAAATGCTCTTTATATAACTGCTCCATAAAGAAGCCATCTAAAGATTTGCCTGATAACAAGATTCGTTTGATACTTGCCGTTAGAATAGGTTTGTTTTTTTTACAATATTCATAACTCACGGCATAATTTATTGGATTCACAGGCAAATGCCACTGATGCAGTTGAGCAACCGCCAGTGTCATGGTTTTCTTTGCTTGACTTATAGAATCGTGATACTTCACCGATTCACCCCTGTATAACTTACGCTATAATGATCTATGCCATCTACCACACTATTCTCTAGTATCTGCAAGCAAATATCTACACAATTTATGTAATATGTCTGTTACGTTTACTTGCAAGTCTGTTAAAGTATCGGCTCTTCTGCTGCAGAGTCATTAAAAATGAAATTTCTTTTCCCATTGCTTGTTAGTTTTCTCCTTATTAGTTGCAGTCAAACATCAAATAAAACACCTGAGGACTCACTAGCATCAGCAAGTAAAAGCGATCACCAGTTACAACAATTGATTAGAACTTATCAACAGTTTTATCAACAATCCAGTCCTTTTAATGACCCACAAGAAGGTGGGAATAACGGTAAACTTCCTAACTTATCGGCAGAATTTTTAGCTAAACAACAGCTTAAACGTCAAAATATATATAGAGCATTAACTAATATTGATGAACAAGAACTAAACTCTGCAAATCAGATTAATAGTGCGGTATTAGCCTATTTCCTAAAGAATCAAATTGATAGTTATGAGAACAAAGAGCATTTCATGCCTCTTACTTCTGAATCAGGCTTTCATGTTTGGATAAGTAATATCAGTCAACAAGTCAATTTAAAATCAGCACAAGATTATCGTGATTATTTAGCGAAACTTAGTGCGATCCCACATTATTTTGCACAACAAATTACATGGATGAATGAAGGAATTAAAGCAGGTATTACCCAACCCAAAGTAGTTCTTAAGGGGTTTGAACAATCTATTACTGCATTTATTAAAGAAGACGTAACACAAAGCATTTATTTTAAGCCTTTATTAAAAATGTCTAGCCATATTTCACCATCACTGCAACAAAGTATTAAAGAGGAAGCTAAGCAAATAATCAGTGATAAAATAATGCCAACTTATCAGCAGTATTACGAATTTATGGTTAACCGATATCAAATACATGCACGTGATAATATTGCTGCCACTTCACTTCCTAATGGTAAAAGCTATTATCAAAACCGTGTTGAACATTACACAACGCTTGACATAACTGCAGATCAGGTTCACCAAAAAGGCTTAGCCGAAGTTAAACGCATTCGAGCTGAAATGAATGAAATTATAAAACAAGTTGAGTTTGAAGGTGACTTTAAGGCATTTCTAAACTTTTTGCGTAATGATGCGAGATTTTATGCAAAAACACCGGTAGATTTATTAAAAGAAGCTTCTTACATTGCTAAAAAAATGGATGCGAAGCTACCTACTTTATTCAAGACATTACCAAGAACGCCTTATGGTGTGATTGAAGTACCGGCTAATATTGCCCCAAAATATACAACAGGGCGCTACTCAGGACCTGCTCGAGATGATCAAGCAGGCAACTATTGGGTCAATACTTATCGTTTAGATAGAAGGCCGCTATATGTATTACCTGCACTGACCTTACATGAAGCAGTTCCAGGCCATCATTTGCAAGGCTCAATTGCACAAGAAATGGAAAATGTGCCAAAATTTAGAAATCGTATCTACATCTCTGCTTTTGGTGAAGGATGGGGATTATATTCAGAATATTTGGGTATTGAAGCTGGCATTTATGAAACACCATATCAAAATTTCGGTCGTTTAACTTATGAAATGTGGCGAGCATGCCGTTTAGTCGTTGATACTGGTATGCATGCAAAGGGTTGGTCTAGAAAACAAGCTATTGATTATCTTGCTGACAATACCGCACTGTCACTTCATAATGTACAAACAGAGATAGATAGATACATTTCATGGCCAGGCCAAGCGTTATCATACAAAATTGGCGAATTAACCATTAAACGTTTACGTAAAAATGCTGAACAGGTTTTAGGTGAAAAATTTGATTTACGCGATTTTCATGACCAGATATTAAAAAATGGTTCAATGCCTTTGAATATGCTAGAAAAAGTGATTGGCGATTATATTATCAGTGTTAAATCAGCTATCGAAGATAAGACAGAATAAATCTTATAGAAAAACTGAATTAAGTATTAATAACAATTAAGGCAAGGAAGCCACGCAAAGTAAACCGAAGAAACAGACAGAAAGCTGTTTAAAATAGAAGAGCCCCCACTACATCTAAATTTGGCAGTCCCGCTGTCATAGGTTTCCCGTTAGACCGGTTACTTTGCGTCTCTAGCTTTCGCTAGATTTGCCCTTGTCGAGCTTTAGCAGCTCAAGTTCATTATAATCCCTGTTTATTATTTGTAAACAAAAAACTAACATCTAAGCGTAAATCACGTTAAAATAGTCTGTGTGTTTTTTATAACTATGTGTTTTCATTAAGATTTATGATTAAAAAAATATTTAGTTTTTTCGCTTTCACCTTAACCTTTGCTCTTTTTGCTTTGAGTTTCGGTATTTTGGCGAGCGAAAATGAGCCTCAATCACCAGAGCAACTTATTGCAGAGGTCGAATATTTATTTAAAACAAGCTCTGAGACACTCAATTACAGTCAAGTGGTTGAATTAAGTAATAAGATAATCATACAGAGAGAAAAATACCCCAGTGACACGTTAGCAAAAACTTATTTATTACTTTCTAATGTTGCTGTTAATAAAGGAGAAATGGAAACAGCCTTGCAATTTGTACAGGACGGTTTAGCAGTATCTTCACGTTATCAAAAAACACAACTGTGCTTACAAATAAAATTGGCGAGTATACTTTCCGCTAAAAAACAATATCAGCAGTTATTAATAACCGCTCAAACTGCGATAAATATGCCACAAGATACTGACGACATTAAATACTACTTATTTGCGTTAAGTTATAGAAGCGTCGCTTATGCGATGTTAAATCAGCATCAGGATGCGCTTACTGATTTACAACAAATAGAATCAATTATCGAACAAAATGCGGCTTTTGCTGAGCATACCTCTCTATTAACTATTCTCGCAAACGCATATTTTCATTTAGGTGATTTCCAAACCGCCTTAACAGTACAGTTAAAGATATTGAAGTTGCGCTTTAATTTAAATAAATTAGCATCAGTCGATCAAACTTATTATCACTTGGCTAACGCCTATTTTAAATTGAATCGATTTAATGATGCCTTTAATGCTTACTGGGAAGCTAAAAGTTATGCTGAAAAAAAGTCAGCTCCTATCTATGTTGCTCACGCACGACAAGGTTTAGGGTTAACGTTAATGCAACAAAAACAATTTGTAGAGGCTGAAAAGGAAATTTTAGCCGCTAAAGCAATATTTTATCAACACAACTTAGTAAGCTCCTATTTAGAAACCCTTGTCTCTTTAGTACAAATTAAAAATTTATTAAATCAAGATATTGCGGCAGTCACACTATTAAACGAAGCTGAAAAATTATCAACTACTGTTGCGCTATCCGGTGATTATATAATTATATATCAGTTGCTTGCCAACATGCACAGAAATGGCACTAATATACGTAAAGCATACTTTTGGCAGAGAAAGTATAGTGAAGCATTATTGCAAACGAATGCTCAATATACCTCAAATTTTCAAGCGTCTTACAACGAATCTATTAGTCTAAATCCAACTAAACAGTCTATTGCCAGTAACCAAACGAGACAATTAGCACTAAGACTTGCCGAGCAAAGCGAACTAGCAAGCTCTTTTTCACAAAAATATCAATTGCAACAAACAACTATCCTGATTTTATCTTGTATTGCGTTACTCCTTTTTGGTGCAGCTATCTTCTTATGGTTAAGGTATCGAAGTAAAAAGCTAAAGAGTACATATGAAGCCCTAGAAAAACCTAGTTATATGGTAGCTAGCCCTATTCAAACTAAGCAGTTGTACCAACGAAGTTTTAATATGGCGAGAAATTATGCTTATCCTCTTACGTTAGGTTATATTTCCATTGCAAACTGGCAGGAGCTGACCTTTCAATTTAACAAAAAAATAGTTGATGAAGTAAGCCGAGAAATAGCCAGTTTAATTAATAATCATATCAATGAGTTTGAACATGTCGGTATGATTAACGAAGGAGAGTACCTGCTAGTTTTTCCTCATCAAAATGCTACAAGTGCCACAATCAAGATGGAAAAATTAATATCTGCGCTTAAACTGCAATTTTTTGCCAACTTAGGGACGTTTTCAGTTACAATTGCCTATTCTGTTGAAAGTCCTAATTTTCAAGATATTGACCCATATATTTTTCTATCACAATTAAGTGGTTCTATAAAAATAGCCTAAAAACCAGGTACACTTATGATAGCCGTTTTACTGATAACTGCCCTCTTTGTAATACTCAGCGTGTATTTCTTTTTTCGTGCTGAAAAATTACAACGCCAGATGATAACCCTTAAGCGAGACACTGCTAAAATTAAAAGTGAAAACCAAGTTTTATCAAAGTCGATGGGACTAATAGCTAGCAATAATGAAGAGTTTGCCAAGAATAGGCTTCAGCTATTACTTAATAAATATCAAGAGCACGATGTATTAGATGAGCTAGCACTTATAGAGCCTTTTATAAATAATTACTCGCAAATATTTAAAGAGTGTTTATTGAAAAAAGGGAAATTACATAGCGCCACTAGAAAGTGTTTTTCAAGTCAAGAAGAAGAACTTTATAAAGTGTTTTTTGAGAAAATCATTAAAAACGACACTAAAGTTCAACGCCTTTGGAACAGTAATAATTTTATTGGTTTTGTATCTTTAGCTGAGGCACTCTTAGTTAAATACGAAGAGCAGTTACAAGAAAATATTGAAACAGAGGATTCTTAAATAAGGGTACTTAATCTCTGATCACAATATCTGGGGAAGTGTTTATCTCACCTTCACTTGAAATCGTAGCCGCATTACCATTACATAACAATATAGCTAGATTTCCAGTATTACTATTACGAATATAAGTTAGATCATAACCAAACTGGGTCAAGCTACTCGCTGCAAATTTTTGGGCTAAAGACAGTTTATTCCATAAAGTTTCAGCAACAATATTATTTTGCTGTCGTCTTTCTAGTAAAACTTCTCTTTGAACTGTCGCTTGCATATGAACCTCTAAAATTTAAATGGTCAACGCATTTAAATTATCACGTAGCTTAAAAATCGAACTATTATACTTATAAAATATCGCAATTTGTTTTATACATCAAGAAATATATCAATTAAAAAGCTGCTATTATTACTGGTAATACCTGAAGACATCTCGTTTTATTAAACGAGTGTTAAATTGTTACCTAAAAATTGTTAATGGACCGAGTAATTATTATGAGTGTTGTGTTAGATGAACTACTAGCTTTGTTAAAATTAGAAGTCATTGAGCAAGGAATTTATCGAGGTCAAAGCCAAGATTTAGGCTTTAGGGCATTATTCGGTGGACAAGTCATGGGTCAAGCACTATCCGCCGCCCAGGAAACTGTTGGAGTAGATCGCTTTGTTCATTCACTGCATTCATATTTTTTACGCGCAGGCGATGCTTCTAAACCTGTTGTGTATGAAGTAGAAAAGATTCGTGATGGTGCGAGCTTTAGTACCCGCAGAGTACAAGCCATTCAAAATGGTAAAGCAATTTTTTATATGACAGCCTCATTCCAACAACCCGAAGAGGGCTTCAATCATCAAGACATTATGCCTAAAGTTCCGCCTCCTGATGGCATTCCTTCATATGGGGACTTTATTAATCAGCACCAAGAAGCACTTCCTAACACGATGCGAGAAAGGTTTTTAGCTGAAAAGCCCATAGAGATTCGTCCTATACAACAATATAATTGGCTAAAACCCCAAAAAACAGCATCTAATAGCCAAACTTGGCTGAAAACTAACGGTAATTTACCTGATGATTTACGCATCCATAGCTGTATGCTCGCTTATGCCTCTGATTTTCATTTTTTGCCAACAGCATTATTGCCTCATGGGACTAGTCACTGGTTACCGAATTTTCAAATAGCGACTGTTGACCATGCGATGTGGTTCCACCGCCCGTTTCGTTTTGATGATTGGCTGTTGTACTGTATGGACAGTCCTTCTGCAAGTAATGGACGCGGCTTAGTAAAAGGGCAAATATATAATCGTCAAGGTGAATTAGTTGCTTCAACCATGCAAGAAGGCGTTATTAGGCAGAGATAGCGTAACCGCTAATGCGTGTGATAATGCTGTAAATAGCCCAGATTGGTATGGCCTATTGCAATACCTCAAAGAGCTGAGATTCAAAGTCTTTAAAAACTTAGCTCTTTTCGATTTATCCGCTTATTTTTGCCAATCAAAACCTGTAGGATGTTGAAACACACGTAAATCAAACTCAGGAGCTATAGCAAAAAGGTGATCAAAAATATCTGCCTGAATCGCTTCATATGCTCCCCAGTCAGTTGTATTAGCAAAGCAATATAACTCTAAAGGCAAGCCGTTTTCGGTTGCTTTTAGTTGTCTGACCATACAGGTTAAATCACTCCTAATATTTGAATTTTCATTTAAATACATTTCAATATAAGCACGAAAAGTCCCTATGTTTGTCAACTGGTGAGTATCTATATTAACGAGGTCACCTTCGGAATTAAGTGAACCATTCTTTTCTGCAAGCTGTTGCTTTTTATCAGTTAAATAACTCTTCAGTAAATTAGTATTTGCCAAAAAATCAACTTTTTCTAAGCTATAAAAGCTAATACTACCAATATCTATTATCAAGGTACGCTTAATACGCCTAGCTCCTGTATGATACATATTACGCCAGTTTTTAAATGAATCACTTATTAATGCGTAAGTTGGAACTGTGGTGATAGTTTTATCGAAATTTTCCACTTTGACCGTATTTAAACCAATTTCAATGACATCACCATCAGCACCATATTTGGGCAATTCAATCCAATCCCCCGCTACCACCATTTTATTTGCAGAAATCTGTATACTAGCCACCAAGCCCTTGATGGTATCCTGAAAAACTAAAATTAAAACTGCCGTCAATGCCCCTAACCCACTGAGTAAATAAATGGGTGATCGGTCTAGTATGAGTGAAATAATTATAATGGCCGCAACTAAATAAACGGCTAACTTAATGACTTGAATAATAGCATTGAGGGGTAAGTACTTTTGTTTCGCCGTTTCACGATACAAGCTTTTACTTACATTGAGTAATGCGCTTGCACAACGAGCAACTTGGAAAGTTAAACAGATTTTCGCCGCCAGAATAAGTAGGTTGGCAAGTAAAAGCTCTGACGGAAAAATAAGTGGTGTTAACAATAAAACCAATATAAAAGGTAACAATAAGGTCAATCGCGTCAAAACGTGATGCTCAATTAAGGCATCATCCCATGTATTTTTAGTCTTAACGATCAACTTATGGGCTAAATTAACAATTTGATACTTGGCCACATAGTAGCTTATTGCACAAATAGCTATAATAATTAACAAACCAATCGCCATTGCTGTCATTTCAAGATGTGCACTACTTACACCTTGCCCTACTAGCCAATTAGTGATCAATTCATTCATATTATGCCCTTTATTATTTGTTATTCTCTGTAGATGCTTGTTTCATTTTTTCTAGCCTAGCATCTTTATCATACCAAAATTGTGTCAGCCATTTTTGAAAAGCTATTTTGTGATTTCTATCATTCATATAATCACCGCTCAAGTCACGGTCAATTGCTCTAGTATGGATTTCCACTTGAACATTTTTAACATTACCACGGAGGAAATCTGCAAAAGTAGGTATACCGTCAGGATAAAATATCGTCACATCTACAATGGTTGTTAAATGTTCACCCATCGCATCAAGTACAAAGGCTATGCCGCCAGCTTTAGGCTTAAGCAAATGATTAAAGGGTGATTTTTGTTTATCATGTTTTGCTTGAGTATAACGTGTGCCTTCAATAAAGCTCATTACACTGACAGGTTTATGCTTAAATTTTTCACAGGCTTTGCGGGTAGTTGCTAAATCTTTCCCACGCAAATGCGGATTTTTCTTTAAAAATGATTGTGTATAACGTTGCATAAAAGGAAAGTCTAATGCCCACCAAGCTAAACCCAAAATGGGCACATAAAGTAGTTCCTTCTTTAAAAAGAACTTTAAAAAAGGGACTTCACCATGCAAAGCGCGTTGCAAAACAACAATATCCACCCAACTTTGATGATTGGCCAGTACTAAATACCAATCTTTTCTATTTAACTCTTCTAAACCGGTAATCTTAAGCTCCATTTTGGTAAAGAGCTTTTGATTAAAAGTATTAACCGCCACCCAATTTCCTGCCATTAAATCCAGTAAATAGCTAAAAACCTTTCGTGAAAAACCTAACGGAATTAAAGCCTTAAACAAAGAGAATACTAAAATAGGTATCAGCCAAAAGACGGTGTTAATGGCATAAAAACTAAATGAAAGTAAGGTTATAAGTGGCGCAGGTAAAAAGTTAAACATGGGTAAATTACTAATAAAATAAGACTATATCGTTGATGCCCGTTATTTAATCATGATTTACGCAAAAATTGTATTTTTTATTACACCTTAAAAAGAGTTTAGCTACTATAGCTCAAGGTTATTAATCAGTTACTTTCAATCTAGCTTTTAGTTCTATTTTATTGGCCTCGTTGTTGTTTTTTTATTAGCAGTAATGCATGCTAACACTAGCAAAATAACAGGGGGAAAAATGAATTTTAATAGAGCTGTACTCAAAGTTGGCAGCGCCTTAGTAGCGCCAACAAAAACGGGTTGCAGCGGACAGTACTCTTTAGCTATAGCGCAGTTTATTACCAAATGTCAGCAGCAAGGTAAAGAAATCATTCTCGTTTCATCTGGTGGCATTGCCGCAGGTAGAACATTAATACATCATGGTTCGCCTAAATTATCTATTCCAATGAAAAAGGCTATGGCGTCTGTTGGACAAATGCAGATGATGGCAAATTGGCAACGTTTTTTCGATACCCCTTGCAGTCAAATATTAATAACACAAGACGATCTTGAAGATCGTGAACGCTTTATTTCTATTAAAGAAACCATTCAAATTCAACTAGAAAATGGCATTTTACCCATAGTAAATGAAAATGACACTGTTACTACTGAAGATTTAAAAGTGGGTGACAATGACAATCTTGCGGCCTTAGTGGCGCAAGTCTGTGAAGCTGACAGCCTCTTTATATTAAGCGACATTGACGGTGTTTTCACTAAGGATCCCAATGTTCATGACGACGCAATACTTATCCCCAAAATAGATGAAATCACGGATGAAATCTATGCCATGGCAGGAACTAGTAGAAACCATTTAGCTACTGGCGGTATGAAAACTAAAATTGAGGCCGCAGAGAAAGCCACTGAACATGGCATAAACACCTATATTGTTAACGGTACTAAAAGCGAAGTGTTTGCCTCTTTAATCAGAAAAATAAACCCTGGCACGCAATTCTCTGCTGATAAAAACATCATCAGTGCCAAAAAACATTGGCTTAAACATACAGTGAAAAGTCAGGGCAGAGTCACGTTAGATAAAGGCGCAGTAAATGCTGTACTGAAAAAAGGCGCATCTTTATTACCTGTGGGTATCAAATCTGTCGCTAAAAAGTTCGACGTTGGTGACTGCGTTGATTTGATCGATCATCAAACTAAAACAATTATCGCTAAAGGTATTACCCAATACAGCCATAATGAATTGAAGCGAATAAAAGGCAAACATAGTGATGATATTGAAAATACGCTAGGACATGAAGAAGGCGATGTGGTTATTCATCGTGATGATATGGTCATACTCGACCAAAAACCAGAGGTAAAACCTGCCCAAATTGTGCCTAAAATAGTAGAGAGTTAAACTAATGAACCAATTGAATACATCACCTTTCATCATGAAAGAAATGGCGGAAAAAGCCAAAATTGCCAGCCGCGTAGCAGCGCAGCTCTCCACCACAGAAAAAAACATTTTGTTGAATGCAATAGCCGTTGCCATTGAAAACAACAGCGATGCCATCATTAATGAAAATGCGAAAGATATTGTAGCTGGACGAGAAAAAGGCTTAAGCCAAGCTATGCTCGATAGGTTGGTACTAACTGAGCAAGGTATAAAAGATATTAGCTCTGCTATTCGCGAAATTGTTGCTTTAACAGATCCTGTAGGTGATATCAGTAACTTGGCACTGCGACCAAACGGCTTGCAAGTAGGTAAAATGCGTATTCCGCTTGGCGTTATTGCCATGATTTATGAAGCGCGACCAAATGTTACTGCCGAAGCCGCTGCTCTTTGTATAAAATCAGGTAACGCTGTTATTTTACGCGGTGGCTCTGAAGCTATTCATTCAAACCTTGCAATTGCCCAATGCTTACATAAGGTTTTAATGGCTCATAAATGTGATCAAAATGTTGTGAGTGTTATTCCTGATACAAGTCGCAGTGTTATTGAAGATTTATTAAAACAAAGTGAAACCATAGATTTAGTCATTCCTCGCGGTGGTGAAGGGCTGATTCGATATGTCAGTGAAAATAGCCAAATTCCAGTCATTCAACACTTTAAAGGTGTTTGTCATTTGTATGTTGATAAATATGCCGACGTCAATAAAGCAGTCGATATTCTAGTCAATGGAAAAACACAAAAGCCGAGCGCCTGTAATGCCTTTGAAACGTTCTTAGTACACCAAGATATTGCCGAGCAATTTTTGCCGCTAGCAGCGAAAGCTCTTAATGATGCCGCCCAAGTAAAAGTCCATGCTTGTGAAAACAGCTTGTCGTATTTTGACAATGGACAGTTAGCAACTACGGATGATTATCATGCTGAATATTTGGCACAAGAAATTGCCGTAAAAGTAGTGAGCAGTTTTGATACTGCAATAGCGCACATTAATCAATATACTTCAGATCATACTGAAGTCATCATTAGCCAAGATATCAGTCGCAGCCAAGCATTTATTCGCCAAATAAATTCATCGGTAGTTATGGTCAATGCTTCTTCGCGCTTTTCAGATGGCAACCAATTAGGTTTAGGCTCTGAGATTGGTATTTCCACTAGCAAATTACATGCTTTCGGCCCGATGGGATTAGAAGCTTTAACTACAGAAAAATTTGTCGTTTATGGTGATGGACAAATCCGAGACTAATTTCATTATTCAATAATTAATCAAGCGCTATGAGTTACGCCAAAAAACTTAGCGCTTTTTTAATATCCTATTGCACCTAGCAACATTACTCAGTATGCTACGCGGCCTTTTTCGCCTTTACTGGCTATAAATTCTTACGGTTATAAGTAAATGATAGGCTTTGATTACGGTACATCAAATTGTAGTGTTGCCATAATGGCAAATGGCCAACCTCAAATTATTCCTTTAAAAACGTCTCATGATCAACAAAGCAATACCATTGCTTCCAATTTATATGCGCCAGATAGAGACATTATTACTCACTGGCTCTTCCAGCAGTTAAGTCCAGAGCAACAAGTATTATTTAAACAAACTCGTGCCCCACAGCTGCAAAAAGCACAAAGGGCCTTACGAGAATTAAGCTTTGATGGCATATCTAGTGAACTGCTCTTTGGAACGGCTGCTTTAAATCAATACCTTGAAGAACCCGAAGAAGGTTACTACATAAAATCACCTAAATCGTTTTTAGGTGCCAGTGGCTTGGCGCCGATGCAGATTCAATTATTTGAAGACATTGTAGCGGCAATGATGAGCAATGTTAAAAAGCTCACAGAAGCAAAATTGGGACGAGAAGTATCTCAAACGGTTATTGGTCGACCAATAAATTTTCAAGGATTACATGGTGAAGAAAGTAACCGACAAGCAATCAATGTTTTAACCAACGCAGCAAAAAGAGTTGGCTTTAAAAACGTCGATTTTCAATTTGAACCGGTAGCCGCGGGATTTGAGTTCGAAGCCAGTTTGACTAAAGAAAGTAAAGTATTAGTGGTCGATATAGGTGGTGGAACCAGTGATTGTTCAATGTTGCTAATGGGGCCTGACTTTAAACACAGTGATGATAGAACTGCACATTTACTTGCTCATAGCGGTGTTCGCATCGCCGGAAATGATTTTGATATTCAATTGGCCTTGCAAGGCATAATGCCTTGCTTTGGCATGAACAGCTTTCTCAAAACAGGCAAACCTGTACCTACTGCTAGCTTTTATCAAGCACTAGCAATCAATAATATCAACGAGCAAACAACCTTTTATAGTGCTAAAAATCGCAGGGAGTTAATTCAACTTTCTCGTGACGCTAAAGAAACAGCGATGCTTGAACGATTAGTTAAAGTTCATGATCACAAACTTAGCTACCAACTTGTCAACGCTGCCGAGCAAGCAAAAATTGCTTTATCTGAACAAAGCAGTCACATCATTTCATTAGCTAGCATAGATGATGAACTGCAAGTAACGGTAGATAATGATATTCTTGCACAAGCTAATAAGAGAACGTTAGCAAGTATAGCCGACCTAATGCGCTCTGCAGCTGCTCAAGCTCAATGTGAACCTGATGTGATTTTTGTCACTGGTGGTACGGCAAAGTCACCTGTACTGAGCAAATTCATTCAACAGCAAGCACCTGATACGCCAGTGATTATCGGTGACCACTTTGGTAGTGTCACCTCAGGTTTAGCTCGCTGGGCTGAGAAAATATACAAATAGACGTATTAAGCTATACTGAAAATAATATTACAAACTAGCTTAAAATATTAATGACGTTTTCATTCAAGCACTTCATCTGTTTGTTTTTTTTATTAGCCTTCAGCTTATATAAGGCTAATGCGACAGATATTATCCGTTATGTCGATTCTAAAACTCACCCTGACCCTAAACAAAGCTATTTTGTCGATCTGTTAACTTTAGCCCTTGAAGCCAGCAAAACAGAATTCGGAGATTATCAATTGCGACCTGAAGCCATTGAAATGGCGCAAGAAAGAACTTCTTGGATGTTAGAACGTAATGAATTTATCGATTTAACCTGGCGTATGACTTCAAAGGATTTAGAAACAAAGCTACAAGCGATTTATTTCCCTATTTTAAAAGGGTTAATGGGATATAGAATATTTATTATTAGAAGGGAGGATAGCCACAATTACAAAAGCGACATTTCGCTAAATGATTTGAAACGAATACATTCAGGCCAAGGTCATAATTGGCCAGATACCGAAATTTTACTCAGTAATGGTTTTAACGTAACGAGAGGATATGATATCTACTTGCTAGACATGTTGAAAAAATCTCGCTTCGATTATTATCCCAGAGCCTTACATGAGCCTTGGTTTGAAATAGAAAATGAACCACAATTGACCGTTGAAAGCAATTTGATGCTCAAATACCCCGCTCCTATTTTCTTTTTCGTTAACAAAGAAAATAAACGATTATCAAAAAGACTAACTTTAGGCCTAAACAAATTACTTGACTCTGGAAAATTTGAGCAATTTTTTTTAACTCACTCAGTGACTGCGGGTATTCAAGCTAAAGCCAAAACAAAAACACGCACAGTGTTCGAATTGAAAAACCCTTTACTATCAAATGAAGTTAAACTACTGCTTACAGACAAACGTTTGTGGATTAATACGCAATAAAGCCAAACGCTTACTCGGCTATATAATTACAACAATAATCAATTATAGACTTTGCTTTTATCTCAAACTCACTATTTGCAGGTACGTAAAAAGACTCACCACTTTGAATGCTTTGCCATTCACTATTGCCTGGCAATAATATTTCGCAATCTCCATTAGTAATTTCCATTAATTCTTTTTCTGCAGTACCAAATTTATAGTCGCCGGGCATCATAATTCCTAAGGTTTTAAATGACCCATCTGTGAAGGTGATTTTACGACTAGTAACTTTACCGTCAAAATATACATTGGCGGCTTTAGTAATGGTGACATTGTTAAATTCAGACATGTATTACCCAATAAAAATGTTAATGAAGTTGATCTTGTACAAATAAAAAAGCTAGTAAAATATTCCAAATTATAGCGAATATGTTACTAACTTAATGTTGTTCTTTTATATATGCTAACGCTTAACTTGCACTAGCAATTTTCTTCATATCGGTCATATAACCACGCAGCTCTTTACCAATCACTTCAACGCCATGACTACGAATAGCGTCATTCACTTCGATTAAACGTGCGTTATCAACGTTGTTTGACGTTTCTTTAAAGCCTTCGCCTAATTGCTCTAAGCTCAAATTAGCTGCATATTCTTCTAAAAGAGGTACTGCAGCGTGAGTGAATAAGTAATTACCGTACTCAGCCGTATCTGATATTACTACATTCATCTCATATAATTTGTTACGAGCGATACAGTTAGCAATTAATGGCGTTTCATGAAGCGATTCATAATAAGCCGACTCTTCAATAATACCCGCAGCAACCATGGCTTCAAAAGCAAGTTCAACACCCGCTTTAATCATAGCTACCACAAAAATGCCTTTGTCGTAATACTCTTGTTCGGTGATTTCAGTATCACAATCTGGTGCTAATTCAAATGTACTCTCTGCCGTTTCTGCACGCCACTTAAGTAAATTAGCATCATCATTTGCCCAGTCAACCATCATGGTTTCTGAAAAACGACCTTCGATGATGTCATCCATGTGCTTTTCAAATAATGGACGTAAAATAACTTTCAACTCTTCAGACATATCAAACGCTTTGATTTTAGCTGGGTTTGATAAACGGTCCATCATGTTAGTAATACCACCGTGTTTTAAACCTTCGGTAGTTGTTTCTAAACCGTATTGTAATAATTTACGTGCATAAGCAGCATCCATACCTTGAGCCACTAATTGCTTATGTCCAAGCACTGCGGCAGTTTGTAACATGCCACAAAGAATAGTTTGCTCACCCATTAAATCAGACTTAACTTCAGCGATGAAAGATGACTGTAAAACGCCGGCTCTATCACCACCGGTAGCTGAAGCATATGCTTTAGCAATTGCTAAACCATTACCTTGAGGATCATTTTCTGGGTGAACAGCGATTAGTGTTGGTACACCAAATCCACGTTTGTATTCTTCACGTACTTCAGTACCTGGACATTTAGGGGCAACCATAACCACAGTAATGTCAGGACGAACTTGCATGCCTTCTTCAACAATATTGAAACCATGTGAATATGAAAGCGTGGCGCCTTGCTTCATTAAAGGCATTACCGCAGTAACGGCTGAAGTATGTTGCTTATCTGGCGTAAGGTTCAAGACTAAATCCGCTTGAGGAATTAATTCTTGGTAATTACCAACGGTAAAACCATTTTCGCTTGCCCATTGGTAAGATTGACGTTTTTCAGCAATAGCTGCATCACGTAATGCGTAAGAGATGTTTAAACCAGAATCACGCATGTTTAAACCTTGGTTTAAACCTTGAGCACCACAGCCAACAATAACAATGTTCCAATCTTTAATGAAGTTGCAGCCATCGCTGAACTCTTCACGTTGCATAAAACGACATTGACCTAATTGACCAAGCTTTTCACGTAAGCTCAATGTATTGAAATAGTTACTCATGGTCTTTCCTCTGAATTCTGTAAATTAGATAAGTCAGTGATACTGACAATGAAATCATCATAACCTAGCCATCACATTGCAAAAAGTGATATATTCGCACTGTTACGTTGCGTTTTTTGCAACAAAGTAATTCTATAGGTTGATTACAATGGATCAAAAATCACTCGGTATGTTTGTTCATCTTAGTCAAACATTGCATTTTGGTAAAACTGCCAAGGCTTTTCATATGAGCCCTTCGACTTTAAGCCGTGCGATACAACGAATTGAGCAAGCCGTTGGTAGTGAATTGTTATTACGTGATAATCGTACCGTGGTGTTGACAGCAGCCGGTGTGAAATTTCAACAATATGCTCAACAGCAAGTGGAACATTGGCATTCATTTAGACAATCTATCGATGACAATCAACGGGTGCTCACGGGCAAGCTAAGCATCTATTGTTCTGTTACTGCAGCCTACAGTCATTTGCCCCCTTTGCTGGAGCGCTTTAGGCAACAACACCCTCAAGTTGAAATTATGTTAACAACAGGTGACGCTAGTGATGCCATAGAGCAAGTACAAAATAAAGCGGTCGACTTTGCCATAGCCGCCAATCCAGAAAGCTTACCGCGTAGTGTGTACTTTCAACACCTTGCCACTATCCCGCTCGTCGTTATAGCGCCTACCATGAATTGCAAAGTACAACAGTTGCTGCAAACACATGTGCTTAGCTGGTCTGAAATTCCTATTATTTTGCCAGAACATGGTCCAGCTAGAAAACGGTTTGAGCTTTGGTATCGCAAAAAACAGCAAGGTAAGGCCAATATTTATGCCACTGTTTCAGGGCACGAAGCGTTAGTCAGTATGGTAGCTTTAGGTTGTGGTGTCGGCATAGTTCCTCAGGTCGTCGTTGAGAATAGTCCTGTTCGAGATAAAGTGAAGTTTTTACATAACGTAGGGGAAATAGCGCCATTCGAATTAGGTATTTGTTGCTTGAATCAAAACAAACAACAAGCGTTAATGCAGGCATTTTTTAATGCCATTGCGTAAATTCACATAGCTACAGAGCTTGTCAGATGTTGTAGTAAGCGATCCATAGCCCGGTAGGAAAGTGCTTCAATTAAATGCTCGTGCAATATTTTTTCACAGCCATTCATATCTGCCAAAGTACGGGCAATTTTCAAAATTTTATGATGGGCACGAGTTGAAAGTCCCAATTTCTCCACCGCTAACTCAAGAAATTCATTTTCATCAACCGATAATTGACAATGACTTTTCAGTTCACTGGTTCCCAGAAAGGCATTGGCTTTGCCTTGACGAGCTAACTGCCTTGTTCTACACGCTTGTACGCGTTGCTGAACAATTTCACTGGTTTCATTACCTTCAGTTTCTTCAGCCCACGTGCCTCGTGGTAATCGGGCCACTTCAATTTGAATGTCAATCCTGTCGAGAAATGGACCTGATAAACGATTCAAATAACGTAGCACTTGCTCAGGCGTACTGCGATTATCATTATAAAATCCGGTCGGACTCGGATTCATCGCAGCAATCAGCTGAAAACGAGCAGGGAAGCTTTGCTTGTGCATAGCGCGCGATATAGTCACCTCTCCCGACTCCATCGGCTCTCTTAACACATCAAGCACTTTGCGCTCGAACTCCGGCAGTTCATCTAAAAATAACACCCCGTTGTGCGCTAGGGAGATCTCCCCTGGCTTTGGTTGGCTACCACCACCAACGAGTGCTGCTGAGGAGGCCGTATGGTGAGGAGCACGAAATGGTCTTGTTAACCATGACTTGCCATTGATATTTTGATTGCTTATCGACTGAATCGAAGCTGCTTCTAATGCTTCTGCTTCGGTCATTCTAGGCAAAATGCCCGACAACCTACTAGCAAGCATGGTTTTCCCTGTGCCGGGCGGGCCTATAAATAATAAATTATGATTACCACTGGCTGCTATTTCTAACGCGCGTTTAGCCAACGGCTGACCTACCACATCACTAATATCTAGCTCATTGATATCGTTAAATTGTTCAATAGCTTGTTCAGCTACCAAAGGTAATGGTGTTTGCCTTGCAAAGTGAGGATACAGTTGGCTTAAATGCTCAATGGCATGTATTTTCGCTTGTTTAACCCAGCTAGCTTGTTCACTATTTGCCCGTGGTATCACCAACGTTCGACCGCTATCACAGCATGACATTGCCAAAGGGATTTCTCCTATTATGGCTCTAAGCTCCCCTGACAATGCCAGTTCACCGGCAAATTCATATTGAGCAAGATCGACCTGAGGTAGTTGTTCGGATGCGGCCAAAATACCGACGGCAATGGGCAAATCAAAGCGCCCACCTTCTTTGGGTAAATCTGCGGGGGCTAGATTGATGGTTATTCGCTTCGCTGGAAATTCATAACCACAATTGATAATGGCACTTCTCACCCTATCTTTTGATTCTTTTACTGATGCTTCGGGTAAGCCAACGATATGAAATGCTGGCAAGCCATTAGCTAAATGCACTTCAACAGTAACAAGGGGAGACGCTAAACCGACACGAGCACGGCTATACACACAAGCAAGAGACATACAAATTCCATTTATTTGATTCCATTGTTCTTAGTGTAGGAAAGTATTAAATATTATTCGAGTTTGGTGAATATTAAATAGGCGTTTATTCAGTAGATATAACTTTTACTTCTTTAGTCACAATAAAAAACTCTAATAAAAAAGCTTGCTCAAGACATTAGAGCTATGATACTAATTTAATAAGAGACGAGAACTGTGCATAATAATTCATTATAAAAATATAAATTGTCAGTCCTTAAGTTGAAATAAATTTAGCTTTTTTAAGCCATAAAAGTGAAACCGAACAAGCATGCAAAACTTTAACGCAATTATTAACATTATTCTCGTCGTGGTGATTATTAAATTACCTCGAGGGTTTTCGTTGAGCTAAAGTAAAGCAAAACAGAAATACAAACCCTCGCTTCGAAAGAACCGAGGGTTTTGTTTTTTCTGGGCAGAATTTGAAACTAGACTACAATTTTGGAATTAACATGACTGACAGCAAACCGTTAACCGGCGGTGGATTATTATTTAAAGTACTTGAGCAACATGGCGTGAACCATGTATTTGGTTATCCCGGTGGCGCTATCATGCCTATTTATGACGCCTTGGTTGACAGCAATGTCCAACACTTTCTTTGTAGACATGAGCAAGGTGCTTCATTCTCAGCAGTTGGTTATGCTCGCGCATCAGGAAAAATAGGTGTTTGCATGGCAACTTCAGGTCCAGGTGCTACTAATTTAATTACCGGTCTTGCTGATGCCCTTGCTGATTCGATTCCAATGGTGGCAATTACCGGTCAAGTACCTACTGCAGCCATGGGCAGTGATGCTTTTCAGGAAACAGATATTTTCGGTTTATCAATAGCTTGTACTAAACATTCATTCCAAGTTAGTCATGTTGATGAATTAGAAAAAGTGCTACATCAAGCCTTCGAAATTGCACTTGAGGGTCGTCAAGGTCCCGTGTTAGTAGATATACCAAAAGATGTACAAACAGCGAGCGTAAAACAGACTTTTGCCGCTGCAGAACACCTAAAAAACAAAGTTAAGTTACCCCTTGCCGACATCTCTAAAGCATTAGATTTATTAACGCATGCCAAACAACCAATTCTATATGTGGGTGGCGGTGTTGGCATGGCAAATGCCGTTGACGAAGTGAGAGAATTTGCCAATAAAACCGGCATTCCTTCCGTCTCTACCTTAAAAGGATTAGGCGCATTAGATACCGATAATGAAAACTATTTAGGCATGTTGGGGATGCATGGTACAAAAGCCGCTAATTTAGCCGTCCATGATTGTGATTTGCTGATTGCCGTTGGTGCCCGTTTTGATGACCGTGTTACCGGTAAGCTCGATCAATTTGCGCCTGACGCTAAAGTGATTCACTTTGATATTGATACGGCTGAAATTAACAAAAGAAGAGCTGCTGACGCACCTATTCTAGGGGATTTAAAAGAAAATTTACCACTGCTAACTATGTCTTTAAACATTAAAGGTTGGCAAGCCAAAATTCAGCAAATGAAAAGTGATTATTCTTGGCGCTATGATCACCCAGGTGAAAACATTTTTGCGCCTGCTGTTTTGAAAGAAGTCAGTGAATTGATGCCTAAAAATACTTGTGTCACCACTGATGTTGGTCAACATCAAATGTGGGCAGCACAACACATAAATTTTGATGACCCAAGTAACTTTCTAACCAGTGGCAGTATGGGTACGATGGGATTTGGTTTACCCGCTGCCATTGGCGCACAAATTAGTCGCCCACATGACACGGTTATTGCTGTTTCAGGTGATGGCTCTATCATGATGAATGTACAGGAATTGGCGACCATCAAACGTTATCAAATTCCGGTAAAAATTGTCCTTATTGATAACGCTAAGTTAGGCATGGTGCGTCAATGGCAAGATTTATTCTTTGATGGACGCTTAAGTGAAACTGATTTATCCGACAACCCAGATTTTTGTATGTTGGCACAAGCTTTCGAGATTAAAGCCAAGCAAATCACCAAGAAAAGTGAAGTAACTGCAGCCATTAACGACATGTTGGACCATGATGGTCCATACTTGTTGCAAGTAAAAATTGATGCCAAAGATAATGTTTGGCCACTAGTTCCGCCAAACAGTGCCAACAATGAAATGATGGAGAGCGCTTAGCATGAACACAGCTACATTAAACAACTATACTTTAATCATTATGACAGATGACAAACAGGTCGTATTAGAGAGAATCCTGCAAGTAACGCGTTATAGAGGTTTTTTGATCAATGGTATGACAGCTAAAGTGAATACTGGCAACAATATCGCGACAATTGAATTATTTGTCAGCAGTGAGCGCCCTATTTCACTTTTAACAGATCAAATCAATAAACTGGTCGACATCAAGAGTGTCAAAGTAGACAATAACGCGTCAATGCAAAACACAGCATAAATAATACTTGTAGGCCGAGATGTGCTTCGAAATCAGATGAGGTTTAACCTTGTATTTACGAGCTAAGTTTCAGCTATTTCGACCTACTTATCGAAGTAATAAACAAATTTAGGAAAAGAAAATGGCAAAAGTTAATGCAGACTTAATTTGGTTCAACGGTAAACTCATGCCTTGGAAAGACGCTACTGTACATGTGATGAGTCATGCACTTCATTATGGTTCATCTGTTTTTGAAGGTATTCGTGCCTACAATACCCATAAAGGTACTTGTATTTTTCGCTTAGAAGAACATATTAAACGCTTATTTGACTCAGCAAAAATTTATCGTATGAATATTCCTTTTACGCCTGAAGAGGTAGTTCAAGCTTGTAAAGAGGCAGTAAAAGAAAACAACTTAAGTTCCGCTTATTTACGTCCATTGGCCTTTTTAGGTGATATTGGTATGGGCTTACGTCCACCTATTGACGCACAAGCCGATATTATGATTGCTGCGTTTAGTTGGGAAGCTTATTTAGGCGCTGACGCAATAGAAAATGGTGTAGAAGTGGGTGTATCAAGTTGGAATCGATTAGCACCGAACACTATGCCAACGGCAGCGAAAGCGGGTGGAAACTACCTTTCTTCGCAACTTATTTCTACCGAAGCGGCACGCCATGGCTATGCCGAAGGCGTCGCTTTAGATGTGAATAATATGGTCAGCGAAGGCGCAGGTCAAAACTTGTTCTTAATTCGCAATGGTATTCTTTATACCCCACCAAGCACGGCTTCAATATTACAAGGGTTAACCCGTGATACCGTGTTCTTCCTAGCAGAGCAGTTAGGTTATGAAGTGCGTGAAGAGCCTATTTCTCGCGAATCTTTATATCTTGCCGATGAATTCTTTATGTGTGGAACGGCTACCGAAGTGGTACCGGTTAAATCAGTTGATGGTCTGCCAGTTGGCAATGGTTCAAGAGGCCCAATGACTAAGGCAATTCAAGAAGCCTTTTTTGGTATTTTTGATGGTAGCACTGACATTCCTGACGGTTGGTTAGACCCTGTAACATAATTTAGTAACTACTCTCCTCATTGTCATTTGGCACTGTAGCTACATCGAAAATACTCACTTATATTCATAAGCTCGGTGTTTTCTTTTTGCTACAGCACCAACTGACTTCGAGTTGAGCAGTTTCAAGAAACGAAAATTCTATTTAAAAAACATCTTTAATAAAGATTCGTTTTAAATAAAATTTAACACTGTATTTTTAAACGGAACTCACATCATGGCAAAACTACGCTCAGCAACCTCAACTCAAGGCCGTAATATGGCTGGCGCACGTGCTTTATGGCGCGCAACAGGCATGACAGACAACGACTTTGGCAAGCCTATTATTGCTGTGGTTAATTCATTTACCCAATTTGTTCCAGGTCATGTGCATTTAAAAGACATGGGGCAACTAGTCGCTGGCTCTATTGAAGAAGCGGGTGGCGTTGCTAAAGAGTTTAATACTATAGCGGTAGATGATGGCATTGCTATGGGCCACAGCGGTATGCTTTATAGTTTACCATCACGTGACCTGATTGCTGATTCTGTTGAATATATGGTAAATGCTCACTGTGCCGATGCCATGGTATGTATTTCAAACTGTGACAAAATCACCCCGGGTATGTTAATGGCGGCAATGCGTTTAAACATTCCAGTTATATTTGTTTCAGGTGGCCCAATGGAAGCAGGTAAAACCAAGCTTAGCGATCAAATTATTAAACTAGATTTAGTTGATGCCATGATTCAAGGTGCTGATCCAAAAGTATCAGACGAACAATCTGATCAGGTTGAACGTTCGGCATGCCCAACCTGTGGTTCATGCTCTGGTATGTTCACCGCTAACTCGATGAACTGTTTAGCTGAAGCCTTAGGTTTAGCGTTACCGGGTAACGGTTCAATGTTGGCAACCCATGCCGATCGTAAAGAATTATTCTTAAAAGCAGGTCGTGAAATTGTTAACCTAACTAAGCGTTACTATCAAAACAATGACGAGTCAGCACTGCCTCGTAATATTGCCAGCAAAGCCGCTTTTGCCAATGCGATGTGTTTAGATATCGCCATGGGTGGTTCAACAAATACCATATTACATTTACTCGCCACCGCACAAGAAGCTGAAATAGATTACACCATGGAAGACATGGATAAATTATCTCGCATTGTACCGCAGCTATGTAAAGTCGCGCCATCAACACCTGAATATCACATGGAAGATGTGCATCGCGCCGGTGGAGTCATCGCTATTTTAGGTGAATTAGCCCGTGCTAACTTATTAACAACTGATGTGCCAAATGTACTAGGTACAACATTAGCTGATGTTATTGCCAAGTATGATATTAAGGTGACAGACGATGAAGAGGTTAAAAAATTCTATCGTGCTGGCCCTGCAGGTATTCGTACTACGAAGGCCTTTAGCCAAGATTGTCGCTGGGATACCTTAGACGATGACAGAGAAAATGGTTGTATTCGTAGCCTTGAAAATGCCTTTTCATTAGAAGGTGGCTTAGCTGTGCTTTCAGGCAATATAGCCCCTGATGGTTGTGTTGTTAAAACCGCAGGTGTTAGTGATGACAATTTAGTCTTTACTGGCCCTGCGCATGTATTTGAAAGCCAAGATGATGCCGTTGAGGGTATTCTAGATGGTAAAGTTGTTGCAGGTGAAGTGGTTGTTATTCGCTACGAAGGTCCGAAAGGCGGCCCAGGTATGCAAGAAATGTTGTATCCAACCACTTACTTAAAATCAATGGGCTTAGGTAAAGCCTGTGCATTATTAACTGATGGCCGTTTTTCTGGTGGTACTTCAGGTTTATCAATAGGCCATGTCTCTCCAGAAGCTGCTGCAGGTGGTGTTATCGCATTAGTTGAACAAGGGGATATCATTCACATCGACATTCCTACACGTCAAATTTCATTACAAATTAGTGATGATGAATTAGTCGCTCGTAAGCTTGTTATGGACGCCAAAGGTAAAGCCGGTTGGCAACCAAAAGACAGAGTTCGCCCTATTAGTTATGCTTTGAAAAACTACGCCCTTTTAGCAACATCTGCCGACAAAGGCGCTGTACGAAATCGTGATTTATTGGATGGCATCACTGATAAGTAGCATTTGAAAACGTTGGTGAAGCATATGGTTTGTGGTAACAAGCAAAAGCTTCACCTTCAAAATAGGTAGGCACCCCATGACAGAATCACAGTTACTAGCACAACAATCTGAACAACTCGACTACCTTAGGCGTATTTTACTTGCGCCTATATACGATACTGTTGTTGAAACTGAGTTAACCCACTTAAGTAAATTATCAACACGATTAAATAACCAAATTTATTTAAAGCGTGAAGATCAACAACCAGTCCATTCATTTAAATTGCGTGGGGCTTGCAATAAGTTAGCAAATCTAAGTGAAGCAGAGTGTATTCATGGTGTCATTGCCGCCTCGGCAGGTAATCATGCACAAGGTTTAGCATTAGCAGCAAGTAAGCTTGGTATAAAAGCGACCATTGTCATGCCTAAAACTACACCTGACATAAAAGTGGATAATGTTAGACGCTTTGGCGGCGAAGTTCGTCTGGTCGGCCATAGCTTTAATGAAGCGCAATCCGCTGCAATTGACTACGCGACAGCTGAAAATAAAACCCTCATTCATCCATTTGATGATGAAGATGTTATTGTGGGCCAAGGCACCGTTGCCAAAGAGTTGTTACAACAACAGCCAAATGCTGATGTGGTTTTTGTGCCTGTTGGCGGTGGCGGTTTATTAGCAGGTATGGCAGTTTATTTGAAACAACTGAGCCCAAACACCAAAGTGATAGGGGTTGAGGCAGAAGATTCGGCCTGCTTAAAAGCAGCACTAGATGCTGGAAAACCGGTTGATTTAGATCATGTCGGTTTATTCGCTGATGGCGTAGCCGTGAAGCGTATAGGCGAAAAAACCTTTAGTCTGATAAAACGCTATTGTGATGAGGTGATTACCGTCACTACTGACGAGATATGCGCCTCCATAAAAGATATTTTCGAACAAACGCGTGTTATAGCTGAGCCTGCTGGTGCTTTATCATTAGCGGGTCTACAAAAATATTGCGCGAGTTCTGATCAATCTGAACAATCACTAGTGGCAATACTTTCAGGTGCAAACATGAACTTTCACAGTTTACGCTATGTATCGGAACGCTGTGAGCTGGGTGAAAAAAGAGAAGCTGTATTAGCTGTTACCATTCCTGAAGAAAAAGGCAGTTTTAAACGCTTTTGCCAAACTATAGGCAATAGAGCAATTACCGAGTTTAATTATCGTTACGTCGGCGAACCAAGCGCTAATGTATTTGTCGGTGTTCGTTTAGGTGGTAATGTCGAAGAACGTGAACAGTTACTTAGTGAGTTGGCGAGTGCTAACTATCAGGTTAATGACTTTACCGATAATGAATTAGCGAAATTACATGTTCGTTATATGATTGGCGGTAAAAGGAACACAACTGCACCAGATAATAATAACAAAAATGAACGGCTATTTAGTTTTGAGTTTCCGGAGCATCCTGGCGCCTTAGAAAAATTTTTAGCGGCGATGGGCGAATTGTTTAATATCACCTTATTTCACTATCGAAATCATGGCGCAGCTTTTGGTCAAGTCCTTGCCGGATTCGAAGTTAGCTCCGCTAAAGAGAATGAATTTTTTCAGCATTTAAATGCTCTAGGTTATCAATTTGAAGAAGCGACAGATAACTTGGCTTATCAAGCCTTTCTCAATTAATTAATCAGTACGTTAAGGTGATGCTTCATCGGGGCGAGTAATAAGCACTTTACTGATAGGATAATTCGTTCTATGGTTAACATAATTATATTAATATTCAGTTAATCAAGGAGTTCTATCCGATATGGAATCACATAAATTATCTTTTGCCGAAATTAATATTTTACGTCATGACATTGCCGAAGTGAAAATATATGAAGGTATTGAGATGGACCTGTTAATGGTTGAACAATACCATGATTTTTTGTTAAAACATTTAATCGCTCCTTTTGCTTTACTCATCAATAAAGTGAACTCTTATACTTATAGTTTCCCAGCACAAGTCGCGTTAGCTGACCTCGAAGAGATAAATGCTATGGCAGTAGTTACCTATAGCAATCGAGCTGAGGTATCGACAAAATATTTAACAACTATACCTCGACAACAGCCCTGGAATTTAACACTGTTTTCACGACGTGACAAAGCATTGCTATGGTTAGAGCAAGAACAAACTAAAGTTTAACCTTTTGATCAATTAATATTTTTTGGTCAGTACTAGCGGTCCCCAATACTTCAACAGAATTTTGAAATACTTGAGATAGTCTGGGTAACGACTCGCTGTGCTTTTTTGTGAATCTAGTGAGACCCTTCTGAGTGGAATATTTCAACACTTTCATAATTTTTATCATCAAACCCTCCCATAAGACCGAATAGTTCGGACAAAGGAACAATAACGTGAGTCTTCTTAACAGTTGTTTCTAGTTGAGCATTTAAAGAAGTACTTGAAAGGTAGCAACCAATTAAAATAGTTAAACAACACTAATATTGTATTGAAAACATGATGTTTGCTCGCTATACCGTTAGATGAACTTGCTTAAAGCTTAGGCAAGAACACTTTGACTAAAGTGCATAACTAGCAAAAATAGTCGCTTGTGCCATAGTTAAAGAGAAAAACAATCTAATAAATTGACCAAGGCGCTATCATGCAAAGTAATATTCGCACTATTATTGAAGCAGTTTCAAATACCTACGGTGATGACTTTTTTAGTTCAATTACCTTAGCTTTACACGGTGTTATTAGCGCTGATTACACCTTTATTGCCCTGCTAGATACAGAAGCCTATGTTTCTAAAACTATCGCTCTAGTTGCTAAAGGTCAGATTGTTGATAACTTTGAATATTCTTTAGACCACACACCTTGTGCCAATGTTACTGATGATTCGGTTTGTTGCTACCCAAATAATGTCTGTGCACACTTTCCAGATGATCAATTACTCATTGATATGAATATTGATGCCTATTTAGGCACACCACTTCATAATTCTAAACAACAAGTTATTGGCCTCATTGTTGCACTTTATGAACAACCCATAACCGATGAGCAAGAAACATTAACATTATTTCAGGTATTTTCTGGTCGCATCGCCGCAGAATTGGAACGACGTGAATATGAGGCTTCTTTAGAAAAAAAAGTGTTATCAGGTACTGTAGAGCTATCATCAACAGTAGATACATTAAAACAAGCACAACAGCAATTAGTTGAATCAGAAAAGATGGCCTCTTTAGGAGGTCTAGTTGCAGGGTTTGCCCACGACGTTAATACGCCACTTGGCATTGCAATCACCACACACAGCATAATCACAGATGAGCATAAAGTGTTAACCGATAAAATAGCAAGCAAACACTTAAGCATGCATGATATGGAGCATTATTGTCATACCGTAGATGATGCTTTAACTATGCAAGGAGACAACTTAACCCGTGCGAAAAAATTGATAGAAAACTTCAAAAAAACGGCCGTAGATCAACTTCAACTTGAATTAGAATCAATCAATATCAAAAGCTATTGCCAGCTAGTTATCTCTACCTTAAATTCAATGTTAAAAACCAGAAAAGTCACCTTAGAAATAACTGGCGATGACGAATTAAATTTAACAACCTATCCAGGTGTTCATGCTCAAATATTAACGAATTTAATCAGTAACTCGGTTCGTCATGGCTTTAATGATATCGAAGATAATCTCATAACTATAAATATCGAACAGAAAAATGAATTTGTTGAGGTTCGCTACGCCGATAACGGTATAGGTCTTTCTAATGAAGCGAAGCAGAATGTGTTTGAGCCTTTCTATACCACAGTAGGAGAAAATGGTGCCGTAGGCCTTGGTATGTCGATAGTTTACAACCTCATCACTGAAAAGCTCAACGGGAAGGTTTTTCTTGATAATAGTAAAAATGGTGCTTGTTTTGTCTATCAATTTAAAGCGAGTGAAGATTAGCTTAAAGTCGCTTAATCTAGATAAGCAACATGCCCTACGTTAGTATCATTAACGAGGGCAATACATTGATAACTTAGCTAGTTTCCAAATTATTTCACCATCACAATAGTAACTTTATTGGCCATATTTTCACCATCTAAGCGGCCATAACGCATGACAAAATCTTCTTTACCGTCGTGGTTAATATCGAAGTGTTTAAAGAGAGCACCGTTTTTAGGTAAAACCAACTTATGCTTACTCGCCTTGCGGTTAAATAACTTTGCGCTTTCTCTACCTTGAAAAATTTTCAACTGCTCTTCATCCGAAGAGAGAATTAAATCTTTATGTTGATCACCGTTAACATCTGCTAAAAGAACGATAGGCATACCGCTTTGTCCTGAAGATAAGCTAAAGTTGAGCTCCACCTCTTTATTGATTATTGCATCCTCTTCATAAACATTTTCTTCATTTAAGCCAAACAATAATACGTTTTGATCTATACCACCTGACAATAATGCACCAATTATATTGCTAATACTTAGTTCAAAGGACGAAAGTAATACTTCAAACTTTTGGTCATTATTGACATCAATAATGTTTAATCCTGTTAATGTGCCTTCTGCCTTAATAACTGTGCTGGCTGTTTTAGGAAATTCGAACTGACCTGCATTATTGGTAGCGCCAAAATAAAATTCATAGTCATTTTTTCGGTCTAACACCCCTGAGCTTTGCGTAAATCGCACCACAACATCAACTAAACCATCACCGTTAATATCTTTTATTTGCTCTACTGCCCGATGTGTCAAATCACTTTGATCTGGACTTTCTCCGTCTGCTTCCCTTATTTCCCACCAATCTAAACCATAAATGCTTTCATTTAAGGTGATGGTATTTTGCGTTAACGAAAACTTACCTGCTTCTTGGCTGAAATAATTGACACTGCCCTGTGAAATCCAAGCAATATCTTGTAAACCATCCAAGGTAAAATCAGCATAAAACAAGTCTTTCGGTCTGAAATTCACACCTCCTCTGCTCAGCTCAGATTTAGTCGATATGGGTAAGGTCTGGTAGACATAATCAGCAGTATTTTTCTGAGCAAGCCATATATTTATTTGCTCAAAATCTGGCAAGATAATGTCATCTAAACCATCATCATTAATATCCAATACAAAGTCATTTTCTGTGATAAAGCTTGCTTCATTTAGTAAGAAAATAGAGTTTACACTTTGTTTTTGTTGAAGAAATAAAGCACTATCTTCTTTTGCACTTGCCTTAAGTTGACTATTGTATTGCAGTGAAACCACGGAATTTTTCGATAAAAAATACAACTGCTTTTCTTTATCACCCATATCAAAAGCGAAGTATTTAGCTGCCAGTTTCAATTTATCTAATAAAATGAAATCGTTCGCACTTTTATCTAAAGCATAAACGGCCAACCATGTTTGTTGCTGTTCATCTGACCCAATAATAACCAGTTCATTCGCAGAATATTCAGCTGACTTTACCAAATCAACTGACATTACTGGCAAACTAACATTAAATGGTGCTGTAATTTGATAATTTTCAAATGTCAGTTTGGTGCCTGCTGACTTACTTGAAGCTGCCAACGTTGTCTGAGGTAAAACCAAAGACAACAAAAATACTACAACTATACATACCCGATAATACATAACGATCCTTTTTAATTTTTACTAACTAATAACTTACTTTGGCATGACTTTGTATGCGCAACGCCTTGCACCTGAAACAATGTGCTCTTCTCGTGTAACAGTTGCTACATCGTCAAGTAAACTTTGAAATAAGTGCAACTCACTTCGACAAAAACTTTGACACTTAGTTGCAGCGGCGCAGATTGGACAGTGATTTTCTAATAACCAAAAGATATTTTCTTCTTCCGTTACCGTCGCCATATAACCTTCATCATTTCTGAGCTTTGCCAAGGTGGTCAACTTCTCGCTCACCCCATATCTATCGGCAAGCGCTAAACGGTATGCACTCATCGTTTCCTCTTCACGATTTGAAATGAGCTTATCTAAACCATCATCGCCAAACACCGCTATTACTGAATCAATAAGTTGTACCGTTAACTCGTTATGGCGGTCAGCAAAATGACTATGGGTTTTTTCTGTTAGTGACCAAAAACGCGTTGGCCTGCCTCTTGGCGCCTTTTCATCTTTAAAGCTAACTTCTCCTGACTCCTCTAAAGTCAGCATATGTTGACGAATTCCCATAGTGGTCAAGCCTAATTTACTAGCAAGTACTTTAGCGGTTAGTGCTCCTTCAGTTTTCAATAAAGCAATAATTTTACTATGAGTCTTCATTAATTATCCTACATTCACGAGTGCTTTTATCCTCACTATTATCACCCAAATTATCATTAAGTAAACTTTTCAATTTATTTTATTTTGTAATTATTCTTGACAAACTTAAGTAAAGGCATTACTTTACTTAATATTAAGTAAACATATTTATTTATTAAAGAATAAGGATAAAATTATGAAATTATTGATTATCAGTGCAAGTCAAAGAAAACTATCGCAAAGTGCTAAAGTTGCACAATATTTTGCAGAATCAGTATCTGGATATGAAGAAATCGTCCATCTAGAGTTGTGCCAATATCAACTACCCTACTGGGACGGTGAACAAAGTAGTAAATTAAGCCAAGCAACTGATTGGCCGATGATTTATAAGCATATTCAAGCCTCAGATGCATTTATCGCAATTACTCCTGAGTGGGGTGGCATGGCTACACCTTTATTGAAAAACTTCCTATTAATGTGTGCGAGTCAAGATACCGCACATAAACCTATACTTCTCACTTCAATCTCAAATGGTGTCAGCGGTGTATTTCCTATTGCAGAATTAAGAATGAATGCTTTTAGAAACAATAAATTAGTCGTTATAGCAGACCACCTTGTTATTAGAAATGTGGAAGAGGTACTTAATCCTATTTCGGTGAGTAATAGCAAAATATCAACAAGAGATAGCAGCATACGTCACCGTATCGGCTACACCTTACATACCCTACAAAAGTACAGTAAACACTTTAAGGCGCTACGTGCTGAATTTCTATCTCAACCCTATGACAATGAAGAACTATATCCCTATGGAATGTAATGAAAAAGCAAACCAAAACCTAATCTTTATGAGGAGAGCAACATGCTTACTTTAGAACATATAAACCTAGTCGTTAGCGACATTGAAAAAACACTAACTTTTTATCAAGCCGCATTTCCACACTGGACGGTTCGCGGTGGCGGTGCAAGTAAGTGGTATGGTAAACCCAGAAATTGGATCCATTTTGGCGATGATTATCAATACCTAGCCTTTAACGACGATGGTGTTGGTAATAATCGTGATTTAACAGGCCATCAAGTGGGCTTAGCACATTTTGCCTTCGTTACGGCTGATATACAATCTGTTATAGATCGCTTAGCCCAAGCAGGGTTTGCTATAGACAAAGCAGGCGCCGAAGATGAATACCGAAGCAATGTTTACTTTATCGACCCTAACGGTTACGAAGTAGAGTTTGTGCAATATCATAATGATATACCTGCGCTAAGAAATAGGTATGAATAAAGCCGCCTATTCACATGCTGTAACAAATAGCTGCCGTTCAGGCAGCATCTCATTAACCAGTACCATAGCTTAAACCAATTCACTTCTGCTACACTCCCTTCATATTTACAATGTAAAATAATTGTAAACATTCCATTTTAATATTCCATTTAGAGAGTCAAAATGAATAAAAAAATAGCATTACTATCTTGTGTATTTGTCACTAGCGTTCTAGCTGCATGCTCTGGTAACACTCCAGAACAAGCTGAAAATAAAACAAGTCAGGTAACTAAGCAGAGCATTAATATTGCTTATCCAGAAAGTAGAAAAGGCGATGTGGTTGATACTTACTTTGGCATTGATGTTGCCGATCCATACCGTTGGTTGGAAGATGATCGAAGTGACGAAACAGGCGCTTGGGTAAAAGCTGAAAACACTGTAACCTTTGATTATTTAGCTAAAATTCCTTATCGCGAGAAGCTAAAAAATCGTCTAGCTGAATTATGGAATTATGAAAAAGTGGGCTCTCCTTTTAAAGAGGGTGATTACACTTATTTCTACAAAAATGACGGTTTGCAAAATCAATATGTGGTTTATCGTCAAAAAGATGGTGGTGAAGTAGAAGTATTCTTAAACCCAAATACCTTTAGTGAAGACGGCACCACTTCTATGGGGCAATTAAGCTTCTCGAAAGACGGTTCAATTGCTGCTTATGCTATCTCAGAAGGCGGCAGTGATTGGCGTAAAATTATTATCATTGATGCAAAAACTAAAACGGTATTAGAAGCACCTTTAGTTGATGTAAAATTTTCTGACATCTCTTGGTATAAAAACGAAGGTTTCTATTACTCTAGTTATGACAAGCCAAAAGGTAGTGAGTTATCAGCTAAAACAGATCAACACAAACTCTATTATCACCAATTAGGCAAATCACAAAAAGAAGATGCCGTTATTTTTGGCAATACTGAAGTGCAAAAACGCCGTTATGTGAGTGGTACAGTCACTGAAGATAATCGTTATTTATTGGTTTCGGGTGCAGTTTCAACGTCGGGTAATGATCTATTTATTAAGGATTTAACTAAAGCTAACAGCCCGTTAGTTAGCATTATTGATAATTTCGATGCTGATACCTACATCTTAGAAAACGAAGGCGAAAAGCTATTCTTTGTTACTAACTTAAACGCCCCAAACAAAAAAATTGTTACTGTGAATGCTAACGCACCACAAAGTAAAAATTGGCAAGACTTTATTAGTGAAACAGAGCATGTACTAAGCGCGTCTATTGGCGGCGGCTCTTTCTTTACTGAATATATGGTCGATGCTATTTCAAAGGTTTATCAATACGATTACCAAGGTAACAAAGTACGTGAAATTGAATTACCAGGTGTTGGTAGTTCAAGTGCTTTGGAAGGTGAAAAAGATGCGACCACCCTGTATTACTCATTCAGTAACTACAAAACTCCCGGCACAATCTACAGCTACAACGTTGATAAAGGGATAAGTGAAGTTTATAAGAAGTCAGGTGCTAAATTCAACAGCTCAGCTTTTGAATCTAAGCAAGTATTTTATACATCAAAAGATGGCACTAAAGTGCCGATGATCATTACCTATAAAAAAGGCCTAGTGCTCGATGGTAAAAATCCAACACTTTTATATGGCTATGGTGGTTTTAATATCAGCTTAACCCCACGCTTTAGCGTGACACGTGCCGTATGGTTAGAGCAAGGTGGTATTTACGCCGTAGCTAATCTACGTGGTGGTGGTGAATACGGTAAGAAATGGCATGATGCTGGCACGCAATTGAAAAAGCAAAATGTCTTTGATGACTTTATTGCCGCTGGTGAATATTTGATTAACCAAAATTACACTTCAAGTGACTATTTAGCGGTTCAAGGTGGTTCAAATGGTGGCTTATTGGTGGCTGCAGTGATGACTCAACGTCCAAATCTTATGAAAGTAGCATTACCTGCTGTCGGTGTATTAGACATGCTGCGCTACCATACCTTTACTGCTGGTGCAGGTTGGGCATATGATTACGGGACTAGCGAGCAGAGCAAAGAAATGTTCGAATATCTACAAGGCTATTCGCCCATTCACAATATTAAATCAGGGGTAACATACCCAGCTACGTTAATCACCACAGGCGACCATGATGACCGTGTTGTACCGGCCCACTCATTTAAATTTGCGGCAGAATTGCAAGCAAAACAAAGTGGAAAGACGCCAACATTAATTCGTATTGAGACGAATGCTGGTCATGGTGCAGGCACGCCAGTGTCAAAAACAATTGATCAATACGCTGATATTTTTGCCTTCACCTTGTTCAATATGGGATTTGAAAAGCTACCAAACTAAGGCGGGCATTATTTAATAAAAACAAAGGACAATTAAACAGTTTCTCTTTAAATTTCCTTTATGTTCTTTAGTAATCTAAGGCAGGATAGCAATTGCTACACTGCCTTTTTTAATTCCTAATTTTCGCTTTAATAAAGCCATTTAACAAAGCAAATTGAGCAAAGTAATAAGTAATCATCACATAAAAATGACTGTGGTCAATTTCCATATAAAACTTATCAAAGCCAATTAATGAATCTGAAATGACAAAGCTCATACCACCTAGCACAAGCCAAATGTTTGATTTTTCACTCACCACTGTAGTGAGTGCCATAAAGAGCAATATGCTCATGTAAGCCAATACAGGCACAAACATTTCACCTAAGCCTGCTGCTAACAAAGTCAACATTATCCCGCCATACGCTAAATAAAGGCTGAGTACTATTAAGTACTTAACTTGAAATAAGGATTTGGTATAGGGTTTTAAGCTAGCAATATAAAAAATATGAGCGATAAAAAATGCGCCTAGACCAAAAATAAACCAATTATTACCATCATAATCGAGAATAAAATCGCCACAGATGGAAAAAGCTAAGCCTAACAAAAAATATTTATTTTCTTTCTCAAAGCCTAATTGTTGCCATGCTAATCCCATTAGTAAGAGCATGGGTAAAAGCTTAATAGCCCAGCTCAAAGGATAAGGTTTAACCAAGGTAGATATAACGAACATAGTGGCTAGGGCAATAAATAAAAAAGTCGCTTTTTTCATGATAAATATACTACTTTTCAAGGTCTTCAATCTCCAACTGAATAATAATCATATTTTTTCCTTTCACTCTCACCCAAAAGTCTTGACTGCCAAATTCAAGCTCAGTTTGGCTTATTTTTGCTAACGAACCGGCGGGTAATTCTGCATCATCTTGTTGCGAAGCTGTTATAGAAGTTACATCTGACAAACTATAAACAAAGCATAACGCTGATTTTGATAAGGTTACTGTTACCTGATTCTCATCAACATAACAGTCTACTTTTGTGGTGACTTTGCTTTTATCGGTAATAATATTAAAGTCTTTAATAGGCCCGTGGGTTAATAATCCTTGGGTTTTACAGCCACCATCAAAGCTTGCAACATCTAGCAAGTTTACGAGATTATCTACACTTTTAGCGTCATGTTCTAAACTAATTCCTTCACCTTCAATTAAAACCAAGTTTCGATAATAACCACTAAAATCAGAGAAAACTCCATCTTCTACGACACTGGCTATACTCATTCGCCAAATAAAGTTGTCTAAATTGGCCAGCTCATTTATCGCTAGCTCGGTGGTTTCACCTAAACCATTTTTCCATGGAATGGTTTTAAACTGCTTTGGTCCAATAATATCAATCATAATTCAACTCTTGGTAAATAATCCCCGCTATTATCTGACTGAACGAGTGTGATAAACAAGTGTTTAATTATTCTCGGCAACTTGTCTATATTTTTTGCCCTTGCTAAATATGAGGTCTCTAGGTTAGAATCCTTACGCGTTAATTGTGCCAAACAGTTAATGTAAACTTGTCGGAGTGCCAAAGGCTGAGATCGCGTAAGCGGGATCCGTATAACCTGATCAGATTAATATCTGCGTAGGAAACAAGAAAGAGTTTATTAATTTCATTTAGCAACAATGATTTTCTTACCTTCTTCTTTACCTTAAGAAACTCCGCCTGTTTTTTTATTCTATTTATATAAAAACAAGGTGTGAACATGAGTAAAACCCCAAGTAAACCTCTAAATAGGCGTGAAAAACGTCAAGCCGCTGAAGCCTTTTTGCAGAATGTTAGTGATCAATCGTTTCCTAATTCAAAAAAAGTATATGTCCAAGGCACAATTCATGATATTCAAGTTGGTATGCGTGAAATTACTTTATCTGACACCTTAATTGGCGGTGATAAAGACAATGCTAAATACGAAAAAAACCAACCCCTTTGTGTATACGATACGTCAGGGTTTTATACTGATGAAAATGTTGATATTGACGTTCATAAAGGCATCCCCCGACTACGAGATTCTTGGATATCAGCCCGAAACGACGTTGAATTTTTACAATCTAATAGTTCAGTTTACGCACAACAACGTCTTGCCGACGAAGGCATAGATCACATTCGTTTCGAACATTTACCTAAAATGCGTATTGCTAAGCAAGGTAAAAATGTTACTCAAATGCATTATGCAAAACAGGGTATTATTACCCCTGAAATGGAATATATTGCCATTCGTGAAAACTTAAAGCGTGAGCAGGTCAAAGACGAAATTTTGCTACAACAGCATAAAGGCCAAAGTTTTGGTGCCAGTGTTCCTGCCCAAATCACCCCTGAGTTTGTACGTGATGAAGTTGCCCGTGGCCGCGCTATCATTCCGGTAAATATTAATCATCCCGAATGTGAGCCAATGATCATAGGTCGTAACTTCTTAATTAAAGTCAATGCCAACATCGGCAATTCTGCCGTTACCTCAAGCATTGAAGAAGAAGTTGAAAAGCTGGTTTGGTCTGCTAAATGGGGCGCTGATACAGTCATGGACTTATCAACGGGTCGTAATATTCACGAAACAAGAGAATGGATTTTACGTAACTCTCCAGTACCCATTGGTACTGTACCTATCTATCAAGCGTTAGAAAAAGTCAATGGTGTTGCGGAAGACCTTACTTGGGAAATTTTCCGTGATACTTTAATTGAGCAAGCTGAACAAGGTGTCGACTACTTTACAATTCATGCTGGAGTGCTATTGCGTTATGTACCCATGACAGCCAAACGTGTTACTGGCATTGTGTCACGTGGTGGTTCTATTATGGCGAAATGGTGTTTAGCTCATCACAAAGAAAACTTCCTCTACACCCATTTTGAAGATATTTGTGAGATTTTAAAACAATACGATGTTTCCTTTTCATTAGGCGATGGCTTACGCCCAGGTTCAGTGGCAGATGCGAATGATGAAGCACAATTTGCTGAGTTGCACACTCTAGGCGAGCTGACAAAAATTGCTTGGCAGCACGATGTGCAAGTAATCATTGAAGGGCCTGGTCATGTACCGTTGCACATGATCAAAGAAAATATGGAAGAGCAAATTGAGCACTGTGGTGAAGCACCTTTTTATACCTTAGGGCCATTAACCACAGATATTGCGCCGGGTTATGATCATATTACCTCAGGTATCGGTGCGGCGAATATTGGTTGGTATGGTTGTGCCATGCTTTGTTATGTAACACCAAAAGAACATTTAGGTTTGCCCAATAAAGAAGATGTAAAAGAGGGCTTAATTACTTACAAAATTGCTGCACATGCTGGCGACTTAGCCAAAGGCCACCCTGGCGCACAAATTCGCGATAATGCCATGAGTAAAGCTAGGTTTGAATTTCGTTGGTACGATCAATTCAATATTGGCTTAGACCCTGAAACGGCAAAAGCCTATCACGATGAAACGCTACCCCAAGAGTCTGGCAAAGTAGCGCACTTCTGCTCTATGTGTGGCCCTAAGTTTTGCTCTATGAAAATATCACAAGAAGTCCGTGATTATGCAGCTGATTTAGAAAATAAAAACACCATAAAAATTCAATTGCTTGATGAAACTATTACTTTGAACTCCGAACAAGATAGGGAATTAGCGATGCAAGCAAAGTCAGCTGAGTTTAAGGCGACAGGTAGTGAAATTTACCACACTGTGAAATAGGTCTTAACCATATGAACATTGCCATTATTGGCGCCGGCTTAATGGGGCGATTACTCGCCCTATCGTTATTGCGTGCGGGTGAAAAAGTCACCTTGTTTGATAAAGATAACAAGTTAGCTCATCAAAGCGCCGCTTATGCCGCCGCAGGATTACTTACGCCTTTAGGTGAGTCATTACACTGTGAAGCCAATATTGTTGAAATGGGCTTCGCCTCACTTAAACTATGGCCTGAACTACTGGCAAGTTTAGATGAGCAAACCTTCTTTCAACAAACCGGCGCTATTATGGTGAGTCACGAACAAGACAAAGGAGATTACCAACGTTTTGTGCGCCACTTGCAGCATAACTATGCTCAGCATGATTGTCAGCATTTGCATCGCACTGAGTTAAGCCAACTTGAGCCAGAACTAGGTCGAAGTTTTCATCAAGGTCTATATCTGCCACAAGAAGGACAAATTGATAATCGACGCTTATTGATGGCACTACGTAAGCAACTTGAACAAGAAGGCGAACAGGTAAGTGAGCAACGTCTTACTTGGTTAAGTGAATGCCTTGTCACTGATATTGAAAGTACAGAGCAAAGCAGTCTAATTCAATACCTTCATATCGGAGTTAAGCGGCAAAAGTCATTCGATTTAGTTATTGATTGTCGAGGCACAGGGGCAACAATAAAACAGAGTAGTAAAAACTGTGCGCCGCTGAGCGATTTGCGTTCAGTGCGCGGAGAGCTGTTTCAGCTATTTGCACCCGAGGTTAATATTTCAAGGCCTATTCGCTTAATGCACCCAAGGTATCAACTATATATTGCGCCTAAACAAAAAGGAATTTACGTCGTTGGCGCCACCGAAATAGAAAGTGATGACAACGCGCCCATGACAGTTCGCTCTGCCATGGAGTTGTTAAGCGCTGCTTATAGTGTGCACCCAGGTTTTGCTGAGGCAAATATACGGCAACATATTAGCCAGTGCCGCCCTGCTTTTAGTGATAATCAGCCAAGAATTAATGTTCAAGATTCACTTATTCAAGTGAATGGGCTATTTCGCCACGGCTTTCTAATTGCGCCTGCTGTATTACAACAAACGTTAGGGGTAGTTAACAACATTAAAAATCAAGCGAATGACACTTTACCCTACTCCAATTTATTAGCGGTAAAACACTTAACAGAAGAAATCATGTAATGAAAATTCATATCAACGGTACTGTCTACACTATAAATGGTGAAAATCAGGCTAATATTACTTACGCACTTGCTTTGCACTTTGAACAACCACAACAAAGTACCTTTGCGGTTGCACTGAATGGGGATTTTATAGGTAAAGATGATTATCAAGGTACGTCGCTAACTCATGGCGACAGTATCGATATATTACAACCGATTCAAGGAGGCTAATATTATGTCACTTAACCTATACGGAAAAAAACTGAATAGCCGCTTGTTAATTGGCAGTGCCCTTTATCCGTCTCCTGAAATTATGAAGCAAGCTATTTTAGCTAGTGGTTCGCAAGTAGTTACCTTATCGTTAAAACGGCAGAATCCAAGTGAACAATCAGGACAGAAAATCTGGCAATATGTGCAAGGCATCATTGCCGAAGTAGGCGGGCATTTATTACCTAACACGGCTGGCTGTAAAACCGCTAAAGAAGCAGTCACTCTTGCGAAAATGAGCCGAGAAATATTTCAAACCAGCTGGATTAAATTAGAAGTTATTGGCGATGATTACAATTTACAACCCGATCCCATTGAATTACTAAACGCCACTGAACAATTGATAAAAGATGGCTTCAAAGTATTACCCTACTGCACTGATGATTTAGTGTTATGTCAGCGTTTATATGATTTAGGTTGTGAGGTGATCATGCCATGGGCTTCTCCGATAGGCACAGGTAAAGGGCTGATGAACCCGTACAATCTCGAAACCATACGATTAAGGCTCCCTCAAGCAACACTGATATTAGACGCTGGTATCGGCAAACCATCTGACGCCTGTTTGGCCTTGGAAATGGGTTATGATGCTGTGTTGCTTAACTCTGCTGTTGCCTTAGCTGACAACCCTGTACTGATGGCAAAAGCGTTTGCTCAAGCATTGCAGGCCGGTGAACAAGGTTATATGGCAGGCATTATGGCGCAAAGACAAACCGCTCATCCAAGTACGCCAACCTTAGATACGCCTTTTTGGCACCAAAATAGCTAGATGAGCATTAAGATGATTAAACTAAAACCAATTATTTGGACTATTTCAGGTAGTGATTGTTCAGGGGGGGCGGGTATTGCTGCCGATATAAAAACAGGTCATGGTTTATCTGTTGAAGTATGTCATTTAATTACTGCAAATACCGTTCAAAACTCCAACGCACTTGTTGCCATTAATGCAACATCAATAGAAATTTTGCAGCAACAAGTGGACATTTTACTAGAAGATAAGCCCCCTGCTGTTATAAAAATTGGCTTAATCGTTAATGAGCAGCAAGTTTTATGGTTAAGCAAAACGCTACAATACCTTAAGCAAATCGAACCGGCCTTGATTACTGTCTTTGATCCGGTAGGTCAAGCCAGCGTTGGCGGCGAACTTTCTAAGCTATCAATAAAGCAACTTTCCCCCTTGTTCGCTCACATTGATATTGTTACGCCAAACTTATCTGAAGCAAAAACGTTAGCTCAACTAAGTAATGGAACTGACATTCCCTTGCTAGCAAAAAAAATCTATCAAGATTTTGCCATCAAGTCAGTTATTATTAAAGGTGGACATAGCGAGGTAGCAAGTAGCGCTGAAGGTGCTTACAGCACTGATTATTGTTATCACCAACTAAATAAAATGAAACAAGACAATCAAGAAAAAGAGCAGCTAAGTGTTTTCTATAAACTGCGTTCAAAGCGAGTAAATACTCATTATACTCATGGTGGTGGCTGTTGCTTTGCCAGTGCTTTAGCTGCATTTCTGGCTCACGGCTATTTAGTGAGGGACGCATTCACACTTAGCAAAGCTTTTATGAATCAAGGGTTAACATTAAGTGAGCAAGTGAGCTCTACACAGCAGCATACTTATTACGGTGCATTTGAATCAGGTTCATGGCCGAATAATCCAGACGACTTTCCTCAAATCGAAGACATAAGTGAAAACTTATCCTTACCACATACTTCGTTTAATAGTTTGCAACTCGGTAATAGCAAGCTCGGGCTCTACCCGGTTATTGATTCTCTTTATTGGCTAAAACGCTTATTGCCTTTAGGTTTAGCAATAATTCAATTACGTGTGAAAAATTTGCCTCAAGTAGAACTTGAACAAGTGATATCGCAAGCGGTTGAACTCGCCAAAGACTATCAAACGCGTTTATTTATTAACGATTACTGGCAACTCGCCATAAAATATAAGGCTTACGGCGTACATATTGGTCAAGAAGATCTTGCCGATGCCGATTTGGTGAAAATTCAACAAGCAGGGTTGCGCCTAGGTATTAGCACACATGGCTGTTATGAGTTTTTACTTGCTCAGCAGTTGCGACCTTCGTATTTAGCGGTAGGTGCCATTTTCCCGACAAAAACTAAAGACATGACCGGGCAAATTCAAGGACTAGATAACTTAAAACAGCTTATTGGTTTACGCACTCTTAATGATAGCCAGCAAATCCCTATGGTGGCTATTGGGGGCATCACGCTGACAAAGGCAGCACAAGTGTTAACTACCGGTGTCGATAGTATCGCGGTAGTCACTGCGATCACAGAAGCTGAACAGCCTGAACAAGTGGTAAACGAATTCAAGCAGCTTATCGGCCAATAGCAATATTGGCTTGCCACTCAAGCCAATCATTATCTACCTCAGTATGCAGAATGAAACTGGTCACTTTGCCTAAATGCTCTAACTCTTCCAAGGCAGGGCTAGCAAAAGCTATACCGCCGGCAATCAAGGTTTCAATTGACTCAGAATTAATATTTACGCCAGAAAAAATGCCTGCCTCTATATTGATTCCGCTGGTATTCCAAAATTTACTACCACTATTAACCAATGGCCCATAGCGCTTAGCAATATTAATAAATACGTCAACAGTATCTGCGGTAGCTGACAAATCAATACCAATCACTTTACCTACTTTCACTTGCCGATATAACACTGGATTACCCACCCGAATTGAGCCTAACCGTTGTGTTGTTAATCTAACATTCAAACCATAAGGTAATTGCGTAACAGTAGGTGGCAGCTCAAGCGCGGTAAATTCGGTTTGTTGCTTACTTTCCATTGACGTTTGATTATTAGCTAATAAGCCAATGTATGCGCCTGATAATATCGATGCTAAATTTTTTGAGCCTACCAAACCTAATTCTGGCTCAACCAACCAAAATTTACTGCCTGATTTAGCATGCCTTGCCCCTATATCATTAAGCAATACCAAGGCTGTTACACCGACTTTATCTTCATTGAAAATCAAACGTGACACTGCGCCTACTTCTTGCCCTTGATAGACAACATGTGTATTCACCTTTAAGCCCGAAAAGTCATTAAAGTGAATACTAATGGCTAAACCGGCATTTTTTGCTTGCTCAAAGTGCTCAAATAATTTGAAACTGTCCAACTCTTTTACACTAGTTTTCCCCTGAACATCGGTACTGGGATTATAAAAACTAATGCCACCACGTAATACGGCATCAATAGATTCTGTTTTAACCACAAAGTCTCCTAAACCACCGCTTAGCGTTACACCGCTAGCATTGTAAAAACGAGTGCCTTGATTGATTAGCGTCTTATGTTCATCATCAATGGTGATATTTACCCGCACTTTATCCGCTTTTTTATCTAACGCAACATTGTCCACTTGACCCACAACAACACCACGATAGCTGACACTACTTCCGGCACTGGCAACATTTGCACTGTCAGTAACCAAGCTTATCTGTAACCCTGCAGCACTCGCTTGTTTAGCGGGTGGAGAAGTTAATAAGACAAAATGCGTGATAGCTTTAGTACTTTCTTTATCCAGGTTAAAAGTGATATATGCACCACCTAATAAAGCATCGGTATCCGTTGCACCAGATAAACTCAAGCTAGGTTTAGCCAACCAAAATTGAGTGCCCTCACGCAGTATTGGTTCATATTCAGGTAATAAACCAAGGTAAAGTTTACTTTGATCGCCCTGCACTTCAATTTGATGAATAGCCCCAATTTCTATGCCTCTATGCAACAAACGAGTATGCTTATTAATTTGCTCACTTGCTGAAATAACTAAAGTAAAGTTTGTCCGTTGCAAGGCTAGTTTTTCATTAGCAAATAAGGAGAACTTATCACCATTGACCACATCAGTACTACTACTGCCGTTTTCTTGGTTGGCGAAAGAAATCCCCCCCGTTAATATGCTTTGCAAAGATTGTGCTTCTATATTAACTCCTTGAAGATTAGCCTTTATTTTCAAGCCGGAATTATTATAAAAATGACTGCTTTGAGTGACGTAATGCTGAAATTCCTCGAGCACGTGAATATGAATCAAATGCTGTTCAGCGCCGATAGTTTCAACCGCTTGGACATTACCGACAATTTGCTGCTTATAATAAACATTACTGCCCACTTGTAACGAATGCCTGTCATTTGCCTCAATAACTAAATGCAAACCAGGCTCACTATAGCGATACGGCGGCTTGGCATTAAAGACTGAAAACTTGTCAGTTGGTTGCCCTTGCAATGAAGGACGTATACTAATGTATGTACCGGTAAGTAACGTCTTAGCGTTTGATACGCCGGTAAGATCAATATGAGGTGACACTAAGTAAAATTGAGATTGTTCGGTTAAATAGGGCACCACTCGCGGGTTTACTTTCGCTTTAGCGGTAATTTTGCGTGTTTTAGGGTCAATCTTACTAAAGGACTCAATCGTTCCTATGGTTAAGCCTTGGTATAAAATGGCGGCATTGTGATCTATACCTGAATTCCAATCTAAGGTTAACTCAATTTCATGGCCCATTTCAGCCGATTGAAAATCAGCGTGTAAGGGGAATACTTGTCCATTCTTTGATGGCGCTAATTTTTCTTGGTAGCTCAAAGTGTCAACTGCAATACCACCACCAATAATTGATGCTAGAGAATCTGTATTTATCTTTACTCCTCCAGACATAGACGCAGTAACTTGCACGCCGCTTGTATTCCAAAAGAGTGAGTTATCTTTTACTAGGTGAGCATATTCCTGCTCAATAAAAACATTAACATTTATACCTTCGTTATCTTCAACATAATGGTAACCCGTAACATAGCCAATGGGGATCTGCTTGAAAGTAATAGGAGAGTTTTCGCTGATAGAACCCAAAACACTCGTTTGTAGGGTTAAATGTAAGCCGGGCGTGGTCATATCTAATTGTGGAGCTTCATTAAGCGCTATGAAACTATCTTGGCTATCCCCCTCTTTGCTGCTATCAGGTAAAATATTAATATAACTACCTGAGATTAAGGTATCTAAACCAGAAACTCCTTGTAAGGATATATCAGCGCTTACTAACCAAAAATCTGTCTTATCAGTGAGATAGTCTTTAAATGACTTTGTCATTTCTACTTCGGCAATAACAGACTGTAAATCATTAGACGGGACAACTTTATTCACTATTCCTGTTACTAGGCCCTTGTAGCGTACTTCCGTTTTTTTAGGAACAATACCCGCTCCATGTTCAAACTCTATGGTAATGAAAACACCTTGCTCAGATAGTGCTTTAACTCCTAACCAACCACCAAAAATTAACGCAATAAAAGGAACAAACCAAACAATGGAAATACCTTGGCGTGGTACAACTTCTGGAGATATTTTTCGCCTATCATATTTAGGAGCTGATTTATCTGTTGTCATTTTCTTCCTTAAAGGTTTCGCTATTTTGCTTTTTATCCCACAAAAGCCTTGGGTCAAAGCTGTTTGCCGCTATCATGGTAAAAATTACTGTTAAGGTAAAATAGTTTATTGCTGGGCCGGCTTCAACTGACGTAACAAATCCTAACTCAACTACCGCCACTAATAATGTCACCACAAAAACATCAAGCATTGACCAAGGTCCTAAAAATTCTAAAGCATGATAAAATTTACTGTGCTTTTCTGGTCGTAAACGTACCCCAGTATAAACGCGATAAACTAATAAAAATAAGCCTATAATTTTAAGCAGTGGCACGATAATACTTGCAGTAAAAATAATGGCTGCAATAGGATATAAGCCCTGATCTACAAATTGGCCAATACCCGAAAGTATGGTTGAAGGATCACCAATACCCAATGAATATATAATCATGATAGGGTAAAGGTTCGCTGGTATAAAAGCTATTAATGCCGCAACATTCCAAGCTAAAGTATATTGCAAACTGTATGGCTTTCGTTGATAAAACTTTCCAAGACAACGAACACATTGAACTTTTTCTTTTTTGTCTGCATAAGCGGGATAATCATTGAGCTTATGACATTGAGGGCAAAGTGCAAGGTTGCTACTTTTTGCAGTATTAGTCAGCAAACTCAGCCTCCAACTCTTGCCAAATATAATCATGATCTAGCGCAGCAATTGCCATTGTTGAGCTAATAAGCAAAAGAATAAAAGCCAATAACCCCATATTCACCGACACCTCAGTATCATCTATTAATTTATACATTGAAACAACAATACCTAGCATGAATACGTTAAGCATTGCCCAATTATCTAGGTGATGAAAAGCACGAAAAAAATATAGTAAAGATGGCTTTAATTTATTGAATTTAAAACTGTAGGTAAGGTAAAAAGCGCCAAATAAGCGCACCACAGGTACGGCAATAGCAAATAAAAACACTAAAACCGCGATCATGAAAAAACCTCGGTCAATCAGTACCAATATACAATCAAACAATGATGCATGATGATATTGCCCTGCCAAAGTCACGCCCATAATTGGCAGTAATATAGCAGGCATTAATAATAATATCCCCGCTAATGACCAATTATAACTACGCTCAATTGAATCAACTTTACGTTCAGCTAGAGTACAGCCACAGCGAGTACACTTGGCACTTTGGCCTTGCTTTAACTCAGGCTTATCAAATAAAGCATCGCACTGGTGGCAAGCGATTAAGTATTTGTTATCACTATGAGTATTCAACTGTGTCACTCATGTTAAAAAATATCATAGGGACATTCTAGGTGATAAAACAAAGCCGCTACAAGTACTAAAAACAAAAAAAGCAGCGTTAAACGCTGCTTTTCAGTAAGTATTTATGTAGACAAAGTTTATTTCAACGAAGTCATATACTGTACTAATTCTTTAATATCGTTATCTGATAGTTTAATAGCAATATTGCGCATCATCTCGTTTTTGTCGTTACCACGACTACCATCACGGAAGCTTGCCAGTTGCTTAGACAAGTAATCTGCACTTTGACCCGCTAGTGCAGGGAAACCAGCTTGTGCCATGCCTTTACCTTTAACACCATGACAAGCAATACAAGCAGTTACACCTTTTTTAGCATCACCACCAAAATATAGTTTCTGGCCGATAGTACTTGATTCACCAGTCCCAGCTTTTGCAGCTTGTACAGCAAAGAAAGCACCTAAATCTTGCATATCCTTTTCAGATAATGCAGCAACCATTCCTGCCATTACAGGGTCTTTACGATCACCTGATTTAAAATCAGCTAATTGCTTGGTTAAATAGCTTGCACTTTGACCCGCTAACGATGGGTATATTGGCACTAAGCTATTGCCGTCTGCGCCATGACAAGAAGCACACATAACTGACTTATCTTGGCCAGATTTTACATCTCCAGCATAAATAGCTTTTGCAGCTGTTGAGCTAACAAGCTCAACACTACCGGCTTCAGCGGCTACCGCAGGAGCTGCACCAGTTTCAGCAACGGCTTCTGTGCGCTCACTTGCACGTTTTTGGCTAGCAAAAAAAGCACCTAAATCAGCCATATCTTGATCAGATAGACCAGCGGCCATTGGGGCCATCATCATATCGGTACGAGTACCTGATTTAAAATCAGCTAATTGTTTCACAATATAAGCAGCATGTTGACCAGCTAAATCAGGATAAACTGGATTTGGGGTTACCCCAGTTGCACCGTGACAAGCACCACACATAGCAGCTTTTGCTTTACCAGCATCAGCATCGCCTTCTACTGCATTAGCTGCACTTATAGCACCCACTGTTAACAATAGTGTAAAGATAATTTTTTTCATTCAGTTGCTCTCTGCTTGTTGAAAAATAAATTGATTAAAAAAAGTGACGGCATTTTACACTAATATAACCGATGTTTAACAGCATCACACTTAAAAATTCTTTGAAAAACACTGTATTTAACTAATTTGTTTAAATTATTAGGCAAAAAACTAACAGAAAACGTTATAATGCTACTTTATTTATTTTTCTAAATTAACTGAGTTAAGCCCTTGTCTTCTACAACTATACATTTAAGTAAAGCCACTTTTACCATAAGTGCGCCTGATATTCGCAAATTACCAGAAGACAGTGGCATTGAAGTGGCCTTTGCGGGCCGCTCGAATGCTGGTAAATCGAGTGCATTGAACACCTTAACTAACCAAAGAAGTTTAGCGCGCACCAGTAAAACGCCGGGGCGTACCCAGTTAATAAATGTATTTGAAATTGCAGACAACAAACGCCTTATTGATTTACCTGGCTATGGTTTTGCCAAAGTACCGTTAGAAATGAAGAAAAAGTGGCAAAAAGCACTGGGTGAATATTTGGAAAAGCGTGAAAGCTTAACAGGCTTAGTGGTATTAATGGACATTAGACACCCATTAAAAGATCTTGATATGGACCTTATTGAATGGGCTGTAGACAGTGAGTTACCTGTATTAGCGTTACTAACCAAATGCGACAAATTATCTCAAGGTAAACGTAGCGCCGAAGTGCTAAAAGTTAAAAAAGTGCTTGCTAACCTGAATGGCGATATTAAGGTGCAAGCTTTTTCTTCTCTTAAACGCACAGGTGCTGAACAAGCTGATAATGTTATTTGTGATTGGTTTGCTCAAGATGACACAGAGGAAATCCAAGTAGATTAAGTAACCTTCACCTAGAGTTTTATCGCTGTGCAATTTACACCTATTGAGCTGATTGATTTATTCCTGCGCTTGCTGGTAATTGGTCAGCTGTCGGTGCTAACGATTTACCATTTGTTACGTCAAGTAAAGGTAAAGTCACTATTAATTGCACTGACTTGTGTTTGTTTATCTTGCTACTTATTGTTAACAGCGCCGAGCTCTGAACAGCTTTTCGGCCCGTTTAGAGGGTTATTCTTATTACTCACTGAAGTTGCACCCTATATATTCTGGTGCTTAGTGTTTACCTTATTTAATCGACATGCATCTTTTAGCGCTGTTCCTTCATGGCTAAAGGCAGCTATTGTTATTGCCTTGCTTTGGTTTATATATTTCTTCGGATTTCTTCATGGTCGAGGTGTATTTCACCAAATAAATCATGCATTAGAATTTTGCCTACTTTTACATATTATTGTGCGCACAGCGAAAGAGTTTCCTGATGATTTGGTTAATGCCCGTAGGAATGCCCGAAAGATAGTCATTGTTTATACCTGCTTTTATTTATCCATTCTGGTGCTCTTAGAATTAGCTGACGTCAGTATTAGAGGCTCTGTTGTATTTAGTTTAGCTAATGCTGTACTGATCTTGTTTTCTTGCGTTGTTTTTATAGCGCTATTTTTTAATGGTTTTTTTAAAGAAGCCAATGTAACGATTTCAGTAAATAATAAAGAAGAGAAAATTACAGCTGAAATTCCTTTAGTGTATAAAGCAACACATCAAAAGCTGGTAAAGGTCATGGCTGAAGGTTTTTATACTGAAGCAGAATTAACCATTAAAGTACTGGCGAATAAAGTAAATACACCTGAACACCAGTTACGTGAAATGATAAATCAGCATATGGGTTTTAGGAACTTCTCAGAATTTCTAAATAGTTATCGAATAGTAGCCGCTTGCAAACAATTGGAAGATTTAGCCCTAATACGAAAACCTATCTTGAGTATCGCTTTGGAGTTAGGTTATGGCTCAATTGCCACTTTTAATCGTGCTTTTAAAGCCAAAATTGGACAGACACCTAAAGAATATCGAACTCAATTTCAAAAATGATCAGAGTTTTTTGAAATTGATAAGCTTTTATTTATTATATTTTTTAACATCTTATAATTCTCAATTAAGGAATTTAAATGATGTTAACAAAACACAGCATTACCCTATTAGTTATCGCCCTACTATTTTCAATTAGCTACGTTAGCTGGCCTGTTTATCAAGCTATGGCGCATAAAGGCAAAGTAGACTTCCTCCCTTTTCATCAATTTATTGATATTCCCTATCCCTTCCCTACACAACAGGAAATAAATAACAAAACCTACCAGCAAACGGGTACTTATGCTTTACAAACAATTAGTGCTCATGCCATTGGTATTAATGCACCAGGTATCTCAGCAGCAGTAGCAATAGATGGCCAATTGGTTTGGGCTGGTGCTGCCGGTTGGGCAAGTATAGAGAGTAGTATACCTGTAAATACCGATACTCAGTTTAGAGTAGGCAGTACTTCAAAAGCCTTAACCGGAACGGCACTTGCTAGAATGGTAGATGCCAAGCAAATTGAACTGGATAACCCCATTGCCAAGTACTTAATAAGTTTACCCAATGAGCAATGGCACAATATTACACCTCGTCAGTTGGCATCTCATACAGCTGGGCTGCCTCACTATAAAGACAATAGTGACTATTTAGGTTTATACCGTACGCTTGCGCTTGCTACTCGATATGAGCAAGTAAAAGATGCGTTGACGATTTTTGATAACAGTGCCCTATTGTTCACGCCAGGCACACAATTTAGTTATTCAACATTTGGCACAGTATTGTTGAGTGCAGCAATGGCAGGAGCAGCTGATAAATCGTATTTAGAAATAATGCAAAATCAAGTATTCACTCCGCTAGATATGGCGGCAACCAAAGCAGAATTCCAAGCTAACTCACAGGACAATTTAGCAACTTTTTATTGGAATAATAAAGGCCGAAATGAACAAGTACGTAAGTGGCGTGATGTAGACCTTAGTCACAGACTAGCAGGAGGCGGCTTTATTTCAACCTCGAGTGATTTGGTAAAATTAGGTGCCGCCTTTCTTCAAGATGACTTTATTTCAGCAAAAACAAGAGAGATGTTTTGGACGCCACAAGTTTTGCCCAATGGCGATGAAACGCCAAATGGCTACGCCTTAGGTTGGCGTGTAATTACCCGAAAAATTGATGACACCATTGGTGAAATAACTTTTGCTAATCATGGTGGCGTATCACGAGGTGCACAAAGCTGGTTAATGGTCATCCCTAAATACAAAATGGCAGTAGCAGTAAATATCAATGCAAATACCAAGGTTTTCTGGGATTTTGGCAAAGTATCAATGCAGCTGGCAAAAATGTTTATTCATAGAAAAGTGCAAATAATGGAGGCTGATATTTAATAACCATGCTTTAAATGTGACCCTGCATAATGATTGAGATTAGTCTCAGTTACGGTTAGTTGTTTTTAAAGGAAAATCACTAAGAACACTTTACTGATACGACGACATTTCAATCATCATATTTGAGACTCAATCAGCAATATTTATGATCACTTTCATGGGTAGTACAGAGTGAAGGATAAATGATTACCACATGAACTCTATTCACTAAAAGCGTATTACCATACTGAATAAAAAGAAACGATTCTAGGTACTAAAACGCAGCTTTTATAGCTATTCATACTAACAATGAGCGTTATTTTGGCGCTTCATTGTCAAATGCAGACTTTCTTAATAACTCATGGAAGAACTGAATACTCATCACATAATTTTCAATGCTGATGTGCTCATTTATACCATGTATTAACTTCATCGTTTTTGGGTTAGCACGTATCATCAAAAATCGATAAACTGAATCGGTTAACGGATAGAAATGTTTAGAGTCTGTTCCTCCCATCACTAAATATGGCGCAACTAAAGCATCATTAGCGAATTCTCGTATAGTTTGTGAAATCAATCTATAACCAACATTTTCAGTGCTCGATACTTTCGAGGGGTTATTTGCCATAAATACTTCATAGCTAATACGGTCATCATTGATGATTGATTTGACATTCTCTAATACCGTATCGGTTGTCTCCCCTGGTAAAATTCTAAAGTTAACCACTGCACTTGCTTTGGTTGGTAATATATTGGATTTACTACTTCCTTTTAACATTGTTACTGCGGTAGTTGTACGCACACCTGCTGCAGTTCTTTGTGTGTTCAACATTTGATTAATGATCAATGGCTCTGTTAACCATTGGTTTGCCATGATAAAGCGCATGAAAAACCCCGAATGACTGCCAACGGCATCGAAAGTGATGTTAGTGTACTTTGCTGTGGCGGGAAATTTGTTTTGCTCAAGTTTTACAATTGCTTGCGCTAATATGCCCGGACCGGTATTTTCAGGCGGCATTGAAGAATGACCACCTGGACGTTCGGCAATTAAACGAATATTCATAAAACCTTTTTCAGCGATACCAATAATCGCCAATGGTTGGTCAACAATATCGATCATATCTTCTGTGATCAAGCCACCTTCATCTAAAACAAATTCGAAATTTACGCCTGCTTGTTGAAAGTACTCTGCTACTTTTTTCGCACCTTGGCTGCCACCAATTTCTTCATCATGACCAAAAGCAAAATAAATCGTACGTTTTGGCGCTTTGCCTTGTGTGAGGGTAATCTCCATGGCTTCCATTAATGCCATTACTGTTGATTTGTCATCAATGGCACCACGACCCCAAATGATTCCATCAGCAACGGTTCCTGAAAATGGCGCATGGCTCCATTTATCTAAGGTATCATCGTCGACGGGAACAACATCCATATGGCCCATATATAAAATAGGCTTTAGGCTGCTGTCTGAACCGGAAAATTTATATACTAAACTGTAATTATTAATAATTTCCCTACTTGCAACACTGTGCACGGTAGGAAAACTGTCGATTAAATGTTGGTGAAATGCCAAGAAGGGTTCAGGTGTCACCTTTGCAGGGTAATCTTTAGAAATAGTGGCGATTTGAATAGCCTTTGAAAATGTATCTATTGCTTTATCAACATTTACCGCAACTTTTTGTGTTTCATTTGCTGGGTAATATTGTGTATCTACATATGACGTATTAGCTCGGTAGAAAGCGATAATAATCACTACCACAACGATGCCAGCAAAAATTTTAAAGAGTACTTTCATTATTATTCTCTATTAAGTAATCGAATCTTCAAGGAATATTTCAGGCTCTCTTTCAACGCGATGAGCGGAAAGTTCAATCTTGCCTTGTAAAGGAAAGCATATACGAAAACCAACCGTACCCAATGAAATGTAGCGTAATTTATCCATAAATATAGGTGAAGGGCTGAACAAGCAATGCCTAAACTTTGATTGATATTCATCCACAATAACAAATATATAGCTTAAGATTGTGAATATCAACTTTGGTTTTTTTCAATATGAATGTTTGTTATAACACGCCACTATACTGCCACCGGCTAGCTATAGCTCCAAGTGGACAATAAAGCAGATGATTCTAACTGATGAATTAGGTCGGCTTTGTTGCAGTAGGTTGCTCACATAGATTGAATGTTATTGTCAGCCATGAGCCTTGAGTTCATTGCTGATTGGTAGTCTCCAATATTATGCGAAATCACGTAAATTTTGTTCTGAAAAAAACGCAGCATAAAATTTAGACATAAAAAAGCCGATAACAAAAATGGTATCGGCGTATTAGCTATGGGGAAAGCTAGAATAAAATTATTACAATAAGTGTTCGTTAGGAACAAGTGAATTATAGAGTAAGAACTCTACCTTTGTAAAGTAAAAATAGTATAAAAACTCTATTTTATTTGAATTAGGTCAATTTTGTCACAATTGGTTATGTGTAAAACCATTTATCTTGCCAGATAAAAGAAAGCACCGAACGTTTCCACGTTCGGTGCTTTATATACCAAGCCGTTATCCTCTTCGATATAAGCCTCAAACAGCTTAACCGAATGGCATTAAATCATTACAACCAGTGTTTTTATAGAATTTAAATACTAAAAAATAATTAAGATTATTTCTTAAATCGACGTGATGCTAAACCCATCATCCCTAATGCAAAAATTGCAAGTGTTGATGGTTCGGGTACTTGAGCCATATTTGCACGAAAGGTATCAATGAAAACAGTTGTATCATCAGCACTACTCATACGAATATAGCTAACATTAGACCAATTAAAGGTTTGTAAACCGCTCTGGGCTGAAGTTAAAAATGCACTATGACCTAAATTTGATTGAATTGATAACCCGCTACTTATCGAACTTATCACTAATTCTGAAAAATCAAATAAGCCACTATCATACGTCACTCTTATCCAATTATCCCCTGAATTTGCTTGGCCATCGTGGAAGCAAAACCTTGAATCATTAGCTAAACAGTCATAGTGATCAGATGTTACTTCCGAGAAAAAATTAAATCCGTCTTCTTCATAGGTTCCGTAATAACTATTTGAATCCGTTCCTGAAGAGAAATCAACCTCTATCAATCCAGCATTTGCAAAACTACTTAGAGATAACAATAGACATGTTATAGCTGTATTTAAAAGTTTAAATTTCATTTGATAGTCCTTATTAATCCCTTCCATTAGTTTTGGTAGGTATTAGTTAAAATAGTGTGTTATTCACTTTGATGCAGAAATCACACCAAAAATAAAATATTAAACAATTTCAATATGATGAAAGATTTTACTGACAAATATCATTTAACATTGTAAAATATACTGACACAATCAATCTCATTCACTAGTTGAGTAATCGTAGAATATTAACAAACAATAATTTATATTAGCTTTAGTATAAAAAACGAATTAGATGGTTGAATTTCATCTGTAATTATATAAAAATCCTCAAAACATTCGCTTTAAACTACCTAAATACGTATTTCAGTCGTGTAATTGATTTAAAAATCAGTGGTGCTAAATATTGAAATCAATCACAGTAACACCGCTACAGAGTAGTATATTCAACACCTAGCGACTGACTTGTAATCAGTTTGCTTAAAATGTTATTCGCCTGTGTTACTACATACTCAAGGTAATGATTTTAAATGGTAAATTACACTTTCTTATATTTATGGGTTTCGAATGAAACAAGATAATAAAGTTTAATATATGCGTACTAACGGAGTTTTATCCGTTGTTAGTGAATTTGAAGTCTACAGTCGGCTTTGACCAGTTGAGCTCAAGGCTTATCTAGCCCCACAAGTGAGCAGAAAATCTTGGCTAATATTACCCTAAGTATGCTCCTGAATTTGCAAAGGCTTAACGTCCGCAATTGGCTAACTCAAGAAGTCACTGGCTCAATGTTAACAAAGATACACAACTGACGTTTTTTGTATTTAGTTAATTAAAACTCATGTATTGACGATTAAATTTGATACGCCCATTAATTTTCATACATATATTTAATTTTTCTAAAACGAGCAAATATTAAACTATACTTTTTGAGCTTAATGCGATTTATGTTGTGTATTAGGGAAATTAACTCAAGGAGAAAAACAATGAAAAAAACTAGCATTTATATATTAACTCTATTGATGAGTTTACAAGTTGTAGCAAAAGACCGATTAGAAATGTTTCAAGATTATGAGCTAGGCAAAGAGATACTTTCTGTAACTACAGTTAAAGTAGATCCAAATATGGAAGATGTTTATTTAGCTGGATTAGCTAAAAGTTGGATAAAGGCAGTAGAAATCCAAAAAGAATTAGGTTACATAACAGATTGGAACATATGGGCTAGTGAACTTCCGCAAAGTGGTGATTTCAATTTAGTTTTGACAGTCACATTTGCAAGCTCTCAAGATTTAGACCCAAATAAAGCTAAATATGATAAATTCATGAAAAAATGGGGCGAAGCAAATAGAAAAATCTCTCAAGAAACTTCGGCTAAATACCCTGAAGTTAGAGAGTTAACAGGTGAATATCGATTAAGGAAAATAATTTTTAAATAATACTTTTTAATTTTGCCATAACGAATTCATATAAATATTGTATATGGTTATGGCTACATCAAGTACTTGAACTGACGTTAATAACTCACAAGCTAATGTTGGCTATTTTTGATCATTAAGATTGCTGACTGAATATCAGATATTGTGATTGAAAAACAAAGAAATCGACAAAATCTCATTTGTTTTAGCCCATTAAAATAAGCTACTTAAATATGAGATAGTCCCAAACATTATGCTTAGTCACACACAAACAATGAGAAACGTGTCACCTGTTGATAAAGTGCACCATCTTTGAGATACAATTGTGCCACCAAAGCCCCCATTACCTTATATGTCTAGGCTATGGCTTCTGTAAATTTGACTAATACTTCTCTCTAAAAATAAATAATTCCTATAGCATAGAGAGGGTCACTCAAAGCTATAAGCCACTTATCCTTATTTTCAGCTGCAACTATTGTTTACACAATCCGAGAAATGAATACGCCCTAGTTACCTAGTACGGATTGTCGTTTATTAAAAGCATTGGCATAATGCGCTTTTAAAGATTGGGTCTTTACAATACTTTATTTTAAAACTAACTCACCGATTAAATTTTCACCTCATGGAGTAAAAATGAAATTATTGAAAAATGTGGCGCTCAGTGCGTTGTTATGTGTATCGAGTATGCCATTAGCTGCAGAAGAATCACCGATCACAACACAACAAAAAGAAGCTGCTCAGCAGTTAATGGACACAGCACTTAAAAGCGATCTAGCTTTTAATATTGTGGAATCATTAACCACTGAAATTGGTCCTCGCTTAGGAGGCTCTGAAGCAGAAAAGCGCGCACGTGATTGGGGGGTTAAATTAGGGAAAGAGTTAGGCTTTGATAAAGTGACAATTGAAGAATTTACCATGCCATTTTGGGACAGAGGTCACTTGCATATTGCTCTGACTTCACCCTACAACCAAGAATTATATGGTTCAGCATTAGGGGGCGCAGCGCCAAGTGACAAAGAGATCAATGCACCTATTGTTTATTTTAGAGACATTCATGCACTAAAATCGGTTGAAGACGGCACATTAAAAGGCAAAGTGGCCTTTGTAGATGGCGAGCCTATGGTAAAAAGTCAAACAGGCGCTGGCTATGGTCAATCAAACCAAAAGCGCAGAACTGGCTGGAAACATGCAGAGCGTGGCGGCGCAAGTGCATTAATCATTCGTTCCGTAGGTTCTGACTCCCATCGTTTTCCACATACAGGCATGATGAGCAAAAACGGTGAGAAATGGGCAAATATTCCGGTAATTGCTATTTCGAATCCAGACGCGGACCATTTACGTCGTTTACATAACTTAAGTAAGCCATTATCTATTTCGCTTCATTCTGGCTCTGATTGGAAAGGCGAAGTCACCAGCGGTAACGTTGTGTTGGATATTATAGGTAGCGAAAAACCTGAAGAAATCGTGCTTATTGGCGGCCACTTAGACAGTTGGGATTTGGGCACTGGTGCAGTTGATGATGGCGCGGGTATCGCGATCACCACAGCAGCAGCAACATTAATTGCTAACTTACCTAAGCGCCCAAAACGTACTATTCGTGTTGTTATGTTTGGTGCTGAAGAAGTTGGATTGTTAGGCGCGTATGCTTATGCTAAGCAGCACGAAAACAATCTAGATAACCATGTGCTTGCAACTGAATCTGACTTTGGCGCAAGAAATATTTGGCGCCTAGCCTCTAACGTTAATCCTGAAGCCTCTAAATTGGCCGATGAAATTGCCAAAATCATTGCACCTTTAGGCATTATTCGTGGTGGCTCAGATGTTAAAGGTGGCGGGCCAGATATTATCCCTATGGCTGCGAAAGGGGTGCCAACTATTCGCTTAAGTCAAGAAGGTACTGATTACTTCGACTTACATCACACACCAGATGATACTTTAGATAAAATCAATCCGGATGAATTGGCACAAAATGTAGCGGCATATGCAGCTACGATTTTCTTATTTGCAGATACCGATGTCGATTTAAAAGCGAAACGCTAATTAATTTTTAATAGACCGTTATAGATGGTTAAAAGGGTCGATGACACATAATAGCTATTGCTATTCTCAAGTGTTATTGACCCTCTATTTTTCATATAGCGTTAGATCTTCTCTAAGAATATGTTGTAAAGCAGTACATTTTGTTGCTCGGTGTTTTAGGCAGTCATCATTGCTTGTTGTTCTTTTGTTTTGCGTTGAAGTAAACCGTCCGTTTTGTTTTGCGCTTGGTCAGGAAAATACATTTGGGTTATCACAGGTTCGTAACCGTGTTTTCCTATTTTCATGTGAATATGCGGTGTTCGTTGGTCTTCCAGTTTAGCTTGGTATGGATAGGCACCAGGCATGATTGTTTTGAATCGAAACTTGCCAGCTTTGCCACTTTGGATAATAGCCCAAGACTGAAAATGTTCATCAACTGGCGCATCACTATTGTCATGGGGATGGATGATACTTGCCAAAGCTGTTGGCTTGCCACAAGTCTATGCTGGCATCTTCAACGGGATTCTTCATAACGATTCACCTTTTTTATTCAATATAATTGTTAAAAGAGTATTGACCAAAAATAAATATGTCCTATTAAAAATTTATTATTTAGTAATATAGAAATATTTTAGTTTTTTGAACTACAAAATGCGCTGCAACATGAGTGCTTATTAACTAGGAAATTTTGATGGGTATCCTCACTTATATGTTGTCAAACTAATTTAAACCGTACGTTACATTTTGTTAATAATTATATGCGATTAAGGTTTAGCGACATCGTAATCCTTGCTACTGTGAAAACTTAGGGTAACTAACTATTAATATAAATACCGGATGAAATTATGTACAAGACACTAATAACGCTTAGTTTGGTCAGTGCGCTAGCCGCATGCCAATCTTCAGAGCAACAAGTAAACAACCAGTCAGAAATCACATCACCAAAACAGAAAATGATCATTGAAGGCATCAAGCCAAATTTATCAGCCAGTGAAATAACACAACTTTGCGAACAAGTACTCAATAAAACAGATCAGGATTTTGCTGCATTAGAGCAACAAACAAATATGGCAACATTGGATTCAGTTGTTGGCAGTTTTGACAGTATAATTGATGGCATGTCACCTATTCGTCATGTGTGGCACATCAAAGCTGTTCACCCCGACGCTGACATTCGTGATGCTGCTACTCAGTGTAGTCAAAAAGCTTCAGAATTTTACACTAAGGTTGGTTTGTCACGTGGTTATTACGATCAACTTTCGGCTATAGATACTGCCGAGCTTAGTGAATCAGAACAATACATGCTTAAACGTAGTTTAGAAAACTTCAAGCGAGCAGGTGTTGACAGAAGTGAAGACGTACGTAAAAAAATTACTTCTCTACAAAAAGAAATCACTGAAATTGGTAATGAATTTAGCAAAAACATTCGTGAAGACGTTCGTTTTGTAATGGCCTCTGCAGAGCAGCTTACTGGTTTGCCAGAAGATTACTTAGCTAACCATCCTGTAAATGAGCAAGGGCTAATTAAAATCACCACGGATTATCCAGATATACAACCTGTAATGACTTATGGTGAAAACGATGAATTGCGTCATAAATTACGTATTGCATCTCGTGATCGCGGCTATCCAATAAATGAAAAAGTATTGAAAAAGCTTATTACTAAACGCCATGCACTGGCGAAGCTATTGAATTATGACAATCACGCAGCATTAAGCATGAGCGCCAAAATGATCAATAACCCTGGTAATGCGAATGCGTTTTTAAGCCGTGTTGGCGGCGCTTTAAAAGCACCGGTTGAAAAAGAACTTGCTGTTTTATTAAAACGCTTACAACAAATTGACCCGAACGCTACGCAAGTGCAAGTTTGGCAAGCAAACTATTTGATGAACTTAATTCGCCAAGAAGACTATGCAGTGGACTCTAAAGAAGTACGTCAGTACTTCCAATATGACAAAGTACGCGCGGGTATTTTTGGTTTAACACAAGACTTATTTGGGGTTCAAATACGCCCATGGAAAACAGAGACCTGGCATGAAGATGTAGAGAGCTATGAAATACTGGAAAACGGCAAATTATTAGGCCGTTTTTATATGGACAATCATCCACGTGATAACAAATATAAACACGCCGCACATTGGACCCTTCGTACGGGAATTAAAGACAAGCAAATACCTATGTCAGGTTTAGCACAGAACTTTCCTAAAGGCTTAATGGAGCATAGTCAGGTAGAGACTTTTCTACATGAATTTGGTCACTTACTTCACAATATGTTCTCAGGCAATCAAAAATGGTACGGCATTTCAGGCATGACGATGGAGCGAGACTTTGTAGAAGCGCCATCACAAATGTTAGAAGAGTGGATTTGGGATTACGATACATTGAAAACCTTTGCTAGTAATGAAAAAGGCGAAACTATTCCAAAATCATTAGTAGAAAAAATGAATCGTGCACGTGATTTTGGTCAAGCTACAGGTACTGCTACGCAAATCTTCTATGCGAATTTAGCGTTAAACTATTACAACCAAGATCCAGCTAAAATTGATCTAAATGAAACTATGCTTCGCCTCCAAAAACAATATGCGCCACATCCCTATGTTGAAGGCACACATTTTTATACTAACTTTGGTCATTTAAATGGCTATTCATCTGACTACTATACTTATCAATGGTCATTGGCTATCGCTACTGATTTGTTCTCTCGATTTGAGCAAGAAGGTATAAGAAATAAAGCCGTGGCGGCAGAGTATCGTAATAAGGTATTGGGCGCGGCAGGCAGTAAGCCCGCAGCAAAATTTGTTGCTGACTTCTTAAACCGTGAATTTACGCCAGACGCTTATATTAATGAATTAAAGTCGTTATAAGCTAACAAATTGTAAATTTGTTAAAAAGCCCTTTAGTTATAAAATGACTAAAGGGCTTTTTTGATTTTAACTTTTTTAATGCATCACAATTTTGGTCTCAATTTCTCAATAACTTTAGTGCTCACCCAATAAAGATTTAATTGTTCGCCTTCTGTACGACGACTAAAAAATAGATATTTACCATCTGGCGTAACGGTTGCAACTGTTTCATCAAACGCTGAGCTTACTTCAAAGCCAAGGTTTATTGGTTTTGTCCATGTACCATCGTTCTTCTTAAAATAAACATAAAGATCTGCATCTTTTTTATTTTCGTCTTCTTGGTTTCGAGCATCTACTAATAAATAATCTTGAGACGGAGAAATAAAACCGTGACCGCCAAACTCGATGTCAGCTGCCTGAACTTTTGGATATTTGCCATCTATGTGAGGAGAATAGTAGGTTTTAAATCTTTTAGATAAATTGGTATAAAAAAGATCGCCGTTCTTCGCCAGCGTTGACGTCATCACTTCATCTTCATTTACAGGTGAGTCAAGTTTTATTGCGTTACTCCAACCATTGCTCAGACGATTTACATACCAAATTTTAGTGTCTGTAAAATCAGGGTTATACGCGGTAAAAAATATTTTATTACCGTCATAACTCACATTGGGTTCCATTTCTCCAGCTTTTTTGCCTTGGGTAAAATTGGCTTTTTTAAACGGTGTCCACTGATTGCCTTCACGTTTTGAAAAATAGATATCAGCAGGTATTCCGTATTTTTTCTGAACGGTAAAATACATTTCATCTAAATCAGGAGAAAACGACATACCGTATTCGGATCTTCCACTAATTGAAATAATGCCTGGAGCAAAAACCTCAGGGATTAAGCCTGGTGGCTTTTGCCCAAGATAAGGGCCTTCCATGACTGGAAACTCATCTTGACCAAAACTATGGCTACTGAAAGTTAGCATAGAAAACAGCAGAATAATTAAACTACAAAAATTCTTCATAAATTACCTTTATTTTGAGATAAACGAATTATTCAACTTCGTTAAATATAATTGAACAAGACACCAGTTTAAACGAGTCAACGCTAAAACACCTGAAGCCACTATGACTTTTAGCTGATTTTTTACTGACGACAATAACCAATTTATTAAATATGTTTATCACGGACAAAACAGAAAAAGTAATGAGTACTTAGGTAAACTCGAATATTCGCTTTTAATATTCTTATTATTTATGAATCAATAGGTAGGCGTCTCAGAAATATGACACTAGAAACCATAAATTAATTCACCTGTTTTTGTATAAGGCTTATCAACCCGAATCACCCATTCTTGAAATTTTCGACGATCCACAGTTAACTGCGGATCTTCACAAATAATGAGAAATGCGTCACACGATGAGAGAATTTTTGTAACTCGACAACGATCCAATAAG
>CAJXWZ010000019.1 GCA_913062815.1 uncultured Colwellia sp.
TTTTAGGTTGTGTATATTTGGGCATTTTAGCCTCCTCAATGTTATGAGAAGGTGTCCACTAAAACGGGGGAACTTCAGCGTCCTTTTGAGTAACTTGTTATGTTTTGACTTGTGCCAAACCTTGCTCTGTTAGCCTATAAACAGTGTTGTAATATTCATTGAAGCCAATATAAGAAACTAATTTTGAAGCACAGGATTTACAATCGACGAAATTAATACAAGTCCAACCACCTTCATGAGATTTGCCAGTAGGACTTAGCCCAAATTTAAGATCAATTTCTTTTCGGACATCGGAATCAAGGTTTTCTTTCCAATTCCAAGTTGCATGCAACAAAACTTCAAACGGTATTACATTTTTAGTGCGACAATTTGGACACTTAAACTTATACGATGCGCCTTTATCTCCATCATAAAATGGTTTTCTATTTGGATCTGGGGATACCGCAAGTTTTGCAATTTCCATATTACTCACTTAAAAACATAACGCCCATTTAAGGGGCTGATAATAGTTTGCTAAAATGTGTAGCGTAGCGAAACCGAGCAAACTGTTAGCAGTCCCACTTTAAATGCTTGTTATGTATCTATTTTTTCAGAGTTTTCTCTTGGTTTACTTTGTTCCATTAGTGCAACTTTATCATTTAGCTCATTGAGAGATTTTTGAATATCCATTAACACTGGATTAGATCTAGAGTGATTTCTTATCTCTTCTTCACGGAATCCAAGCCTTGAATCAAGGTAGCCGAGAAGCAAAGAAGCTATAACAAAGATAACTAGAATAATCGGGACTGCGATCATTGGGCTATTAAATACAAATTCGGTTACTGGGTTATCACCCAGAGATTTTATGAAAACGAAAATAATAAGCAAAAACTGCACATAACCAATATACATTTTTGATCGATCAATATAGACCTTCCAGCGAATCAAAGATTTTTTGTTAAACCGAGAACTCAAGACATCTCCTAGATACATAACGCCGCAATAAAAGGCGAGCGCTGTTTGCGAGTCCAGCCCACGCTTTTGCTTTATGTGGGCGATTTTTCATTGCCTTGTTAAGGTTTGCGGCTGAGATGATAATAGCGACAACTCGATAAACTGACAGCTGCGACTTACCTTTGCGCCATGCTAGCATAACGAACACGCTATACAACCAGCCACAACTATCAGAAACACAAGCCTTCACTACTGGAACCTTATTCAATGTGGCTTGGTGTAAAAACCTTACTGCAGCGATAACTTTCATCCTTAAAATCTATACCTGATACAAACCGAGCGACGCAAGATACCGGTAGAAAAAACCTGCATCTTATTGCGTGGAAACCACCACGGTTAGCCACACATGCTACTCGGTGTAGAAACCTTAACAGCTTATTAGGAGGATTAAAGCCTTCTTTCTACAGGCTAGATATTCCTCATAATATAAATTAATAAGCCATAATCTATATTTAATATTTATATGTTTCAATAATTTATTTTATATCTACTGCAATATATAAATTTTAAGTAAAAAAATTTACACTTTTTTCGTTGAAAGCGTGCATTTAAATTGAGGTTGCTTATATTAGTTTTATTTTCGAGTAAAACAGAAATATTCTGGGCAGAAAATAAAGCACAACGATTTATAAATCACTGCGCCTTCTTTTTATGGTTACCATTTATTAAAGCTTATTACTGCTTCGCGATATTCTTAGTCTCTTGCAAAGCATTTTCATGCCAATATTGCCAATGCATGTGGCGTGGTGTTTCTATTAAATGTGCCGGCTGTAAGTAGTCTTTATAAGTGTATCGGTAGAATTGTCTTGGTTTATGCAAGTTTGACTCTGTAACAACATCAACAAAACCTTTATTAAGAGAGAAAAGCCAATCGTTAAATTCTGCTTGGTAGCTTTTACCACTGTCATCTAATAACTTTTTATAACCGTCAAAAAAGTCAGTCTTAAGGTAATGTGCTAATTGCCGATATTCATCTTCATGTCGTTCATACATAAAACGCACAGCTAAATACCCCCATTTATAAACCTGATCGGTACCATCGCGATATTTTGTATCAAAAACTTGTTGCAACGTTAACCACTCGCTCTGCTCTGTTTTACGCAAATGCTTCATTGCTTTCGGGTTGTATTCTCCTTGGGCAATATATTCAGCTAATCCTTCTGACCACCACACTAAGTGACTTGGAAAATGATTAAAAGTATCGTACTTATTAAACCGCCCATCAAGGTAGTGCACATATTCATGCTGCAAATTCCATACTTGAAACTTTGGCCGTACCCAAAAGTGCTCGTATGAATAAAAAGTAGCTTGATTTTCGGGGTCTTGAGTTGTGCCTTCAATATACATACCGCCATTGTTGGTACTGATATCAAACGTTAATTGTCCATATTTGTTGTACTCCGCTGCATTTTCAAATACAACAACACGTAATTTATCATTGAAGTCATTTGCCACGGGTTCGTGTTTAGTTGCCAGCTTTTCGTGAAAAACACGTTCTTGTAAGAGCAATTTTTGGCAAGAGTTTTCTAACTGTCGTTTAGTCATCTTTTGAGTGCGAATAAATAAGCTCTCTGAGCATACATGTTTAATTGGTGTTGCTTCTTCAACACTTGGCTCAATACAACGGTCTTTTAAACTACCCTCTTCGCATTCTGATTTTCCACGGTAAGTACTTACAACGTAAGGTACGCTAAATAACTTTTTTAGCTTGTATTCTGTTTCATCAATATTTTCAACCGAGTTAACTAACGTTTGCCATAGTGCATTATCTAAATCAGCCATTTTTTGTTGTGCTGGTAAAATTGATTTTTTATCGTCCAGTAGCTTTTGCTCTGCCTCAGACTTTTTATAATATGCATTCAAGTATTGTTTATTGAACACATTATAGTATTGAGATAAAGCCCAAACAGCATGCTGTCTTGGCCAATCATTACCGCTAACTACAGCATTTTCACTTTTAATAAAGTTGAGTAATGCCTCGGATAATTGAGTTGCTTGGCTATATATGACTAAATGCGCCGCTTCATTTTTACGGGTCGCTTCGTAAGGTAAAATGGCACTTGCGCGAATAACTTCCCACAAAGCGTATTCAACATCCGGCGAGTTATCCTCAAGTGCTGTGGTGAATTTATTTGACGCATATAAATTGATTAATTTTGTTAATGGTTTGATATGTGCCGCACTGTGAAGTTGCATTTGTGGTAAAAAATAAAATCGATACAATGCCACCGCATAGTTTTCATGTAACCTTGCAGTTGTAGCGGTTATTTGATAAAAGTCCGGCATATTCTGTAGTGCCAATAACGCATTATTAAGTGACTGTGCGGTACCTTTCGGCCAATCTTCATCAGGGCCAAAACTACTGTACACCCGCAAATAGAAACTCAATTTATCAAGATCATTATCTGATAAATCGCCTTGTTGTGCTAAAACAATAATTGCTTCACTAACGTCTAACAGCAACCCTTTTTGGTAGTGGTCAAACTTTCGACTCCATAGTGCTTCAATATCGGTGGCAATAACTGATGTTACCCCTACAGATTGCAACAAGGTTTCTGACTTTATCGGCTCAACAGGCGAAATGGCAGGCTTTTGATAAGCAGTAATATTGCAAGCGCTAATCGTTAAACTCGTGATTAAGGCGAGTAAAAATGTAGTTCTGTTATGCATTGTATTGACCGAAAGATTGAAATTCACCAAACTGTATACAATATACCTTTAGGGTTCAAGTAATTTGTTTGCACTCATATATATTAAATGCATTAGCTGTTACTCTTTTTACGTTAGGGTTAGCTCCACATAACAGTTCGCTAACTCATTAAAAAATCGCTTTACCTACGGAAATTAAAATGAATAATAAAAAAACCGCACTCTCATTAGCAATAAGCTTTGCGCTGGCATTAACAGCTTGCTCTGAGCAAAAAGCAACAGATTCAATTGATAAAACACAAAACAGCGTTAAAGAAACAATAGCGCCAAATACTCACGAAAAAGCTGCACAAAGTGACTTTAACTGGACAGCCGACCGGTTTGCTGACATTCGCGTATTGCGCTATCAAACCCCTGGTTTTAATGAATTACCCTTAGCACAAAAAGAATTGTTGTTTTATCTTTACAAAGCCGCGTTGTCTGGCCGTGATATGACCTGGGATCAAAACTACAAATACAACCTAACTATTCGCCATACCTTAGAGGCTATTATTACCGGCTACCAAGGTGATAAAACCACAGAAGACTTTGCTAAATTTGAAGAGTATACCAAGCGAGTTTGGTTCTCTAATGGTATCCACCACCATTATATGTCTGGCAAAATAATGCCTGAATTCTCTCAACAAAGTTTCGCGAATTACGTTAAAAACGTGGCCACTCAAGGTAAGTTACCACTTACCAACAAACAAACAACCGAACAACTTATTGCCTTACTCACGCCAATAATGTTTGATGCTAATGTAGCGCCAAAAATGGTTGACCAATCTGCAGATATCGACAATGTTACGGCCTCATCAGTTAATTATTATGAAGGCGTGACAGAAGCTGAAGTAAATGCTTTTTATAAAGCCAAAACTAATAAAGATGACAAACGCCCGGTTTCTTGGGGCTTAAATTCTAAACTGGCTAAAGTTGATGGAAAAATTATTGAGCAAGTATGGAAAGCTGACGGCATGTACGGCAAAGCCATTACTGAAGTTACCCATTGGTTAGACAAAGCCGCCAGTGTTGCTGAAAATGAGCAACAGCAGAAAACGCTTCAATTATTAGCCAAGTATTACCGTAGTGGTGACCTAGCTGACTTTGACGCCTACAACATTGAATGGGTGAAAGATATTCATTCAAATGTAGATGTTGTTAATGGTTTTATTGAAGTTTATGACGACCCATTAGCATATCGAGGTTCGTTCGAGTCAGTGGTATCTTTTAAAGATGAAGAAACCACCAAAGTAATTGCCGCAATTGCTGAGCAAGCACAATGGTTTGAAGACAATTCTCCGTTAATTGATGCTCACAAAAAGAAAGAAGTTAAGGGTATTACCGGCAAAGCCATTACGGTTGTGGTTGAGTCTGGCGATGCCTCGCCATCAACCCCTATTGGTATTAACTTACCTAATGCCAACTGGATCCGCGCTGAACATGGTTCAAAATCAGTGAGCTTAAGTAATATTGTTGCCGCATATGATCATGTAAAAGGCGGCTCATTATCTGAGTTTGCTTGGGATGAAGCCGAAATTAATCGCGGTAAAGAGTTTGGCCCACTGGCATCACATTTACATACTGATTTACATGAAGTAATCGGCCATGCCTCAGGTCAAATTAACGAAGGTGTTGGTACGCCAAAAGAAACGTTAAAACAATATTCTTCTGCCCTTGAAGAAGGCCGTGCAGACTTAATTGCCCTTTATTACTTATTAGACAATAAACTGATTGATATGGGTATTATGCCAAGTTTAGAAGTGGGTAAAGCCAGTTATGACAGCTATATTCGCAACGGCATGATGCAACAACTACGTCGCTTAAAGCTTGGTGAACATATTGAAGAGGCACACATGCGTAATCGTCAGTTAATTGCTAGCTGGGTGTTTGAAAAAGGTGCCAAAGACAATGTTATTGAAAAGCGTGTGCGCGATGGTAAAACCTATTTTGTCGTAACCGACTATAAAAAACTGCAAACCTTATTTGGTGAGTTATTACGTGAATTACAACGGATAAAATCTGAAGGTGACTTTGCTGCCGGCCAAGCTCTAATTGAAGGTTATGCGGTAAGAGTTGACGAAGAGATTCATAAAGAAGTACTTGAGCGTTACAAAAAATTAGACCTAGCACCATACTCTGGTTTTATTAACCCTAAACTAACACCCGTCTATGATGGTGATAAGTTGATGAATGTAACAATTAGCTATCCTGACAATTTCAAAGGCCAAATGTTAGAGTACGGAAAAGAATATAGCTTACTGCCTTATATTAATTAGGCTTTTCGCTAAACTTTAAAACGCATAAAAACGAATGCGGTCACCTAAAGTGACCGCATTTTTTTTAACCTGATTAATAGTTACAAAGCAGTTTCACTTGCTCAAACCTAACTTATATTCTAGTCGTTGAATACGTATTCATGAATACGTATTCATACATCATAAAAACACCAACTACCGTCTAATTAGTAAACAATATTTAACAGCCAAAACTTTCTTGTTAACTATTGCTGCACTTATCCTAAAAATAATAAAGGCGTTAGAATAATGAAAATAAAAACCAGACTAATAATGCTATTAGTACTCTTGCTCAACCCACCTGCTTTCGCAGGTATTATTAATAACGGCGACTTTCAAAGTTGCAATTTCGACAACTGGCAAAAAGACACTGATGGCGCTGGCGATCTTGGTTCAACCGGTGACTTTTCAATCAATAACAATGCAGGTGAATGTAGCGCTCAAATCAGTGTTGATTTACTTGACGATGTTGAAGTTTTTGATGCTAACACACTGTTTACTGCATTAGATCTCAGCGTTACCTCAGGCACTTTACAACTAAGCTTTGACTGGGCGTTCGAATCTTTTGATCTTGATGATTTATTATCAGATTTCTTTTTTGTCAGCCTTAATGATGGCGCGGGTAACTTATTTGGTGCTGATGGCAACAATGGCTTTTTAAAAACGCCAGTGAGCACTGCAGGTACAGGCTCTTTTTCAGTGATATTAGATCCTAGCTTTTATAATCAAAACAACTGGTTTTTAGACTTCACCCTGCAAGCGGGGTTTAATGACGAGTCTTACAGTTCAAAACTTAATATCGATAATGTTGCGCTCACAACAATTGCTACCGAGGTGCCTGAGCCAAGTTCAATGGCAATTTTATTACTGGCAATGCTTGGTTTATTTGCTCAAAAATACGGTAAAAGCAATAAGGAACATAGCAATGAAGTACTTTAAACAGTTATTGCCATTGTTGATGCTGCTAGTGTCAACGCTGGCGCAAGCTACTTGGCAAAGCGCGCCAGACACAGGCTTTAATTACTCTGCACGACCCGTATACGACCGTGTTAATCGTCAATATTTATCCGTTGTGACTATCACCAACAATGGTAATGCTGCGTTAACTGGCCCAATGCGTGTTTTAATTCCCACTAGTAGTCATCAAGTACTCAATATTGATGGTGAGCTTTCGGGTGTAGCTTTTGTCGATTTAACCATAAACGAATTAGCAGCAGGAGAAAGTCACAACTTCACCTTAAAATTAGAGCGTAAACGTGCTGCCGTTGCTTTTGAACTTGCTACTGAAATAGACATAATAGCAACGGGCACAGGGTTAGATTTAGCCGATGATCAAATAGCACTGTTTTATAACCGAGATGACGGTAATTATGATGGTTGGGGCCTACATTTATGGAATGGTGAGGGTTGTGGTAACTATGCAGCACCAACATCAGACAGCGCACACTTTGCCAATTGGGCTGATCCATACCCTGTTGACGGTGTTCATCCAGAATATGGTGCCTATTACATTTTAACAATTGCGCCTGATGCAGAATGTTATAACTTCATTCTTCATCAAGGCAATGATAAAGCTTTAGGTGATAGCAATGGTCGATTTGAACCCGCACAAGGTCAACAAGCTTTTACTTTTCACGGTTACCCAGACATTTGGTATACCCCAGTTACCACACGCCCTATTTTTCTTGATGGTGCCCGCGCACATTGGTTAGACGCAAATTCATTACTTTGGTCTACTGACGCGAATAATGCCGACAGTTATCGTTTATATTATGCTGACAATGCAAACGTGACTCTGTTAGATGAAGACCTGCTTACCAACACGCCATATAAATCGCTAAATTCAGCAAGTATTGATGAAAGTCACTTTGTAGAAAACCCGCACTTAACCACCTTCAACAGCTTTACTTTAGAAATTAATGAACAAGAAGCTAAGCAATTAGCTAAAAGCCAATTGCTCGTTGTCGCATTAGATGAACAAGCCAATTTACTGGATGCAACCCGAGTACAAATACCACGCTTGTTAGATTACTTATATACGCGTAATGAAGCTGATGCCGATGAAGCGACATTAGGGCTAACATACCAAGGTGAGCAAGTAACCGCTTCGGTTTGGGCGCCAACAGCAACACAAGTAAAAATAAATATAGTTAACTCAGCAAAAACCGCCCTTGCTTCTCATGCAATGAGTGTAAATGCTGATACTGGCATTTGGACATATACCGGTAGTAAAGCAGACCTTGACCGCAATTTTTATCGTTATGAATTAACCGTATACCATCCGCTTACCGGCCAAATAGAAACACTAACCAGTACAGATCCCTATTCTGTAGGGTTATCAACAAACGGTGTCTACACGCAATTTGTCAATTTATCTGATGATGACTTAAAGCCAACCGATTGGGACAATCACCCCGTACCAACGGTGCCAGATGCTGAAGATAGCATTATTTATGAAAGTCATATTCGCGACTTTAGTATTTTGGATCAAAGCACATCTGAGGAAAACCGTGGTAAATACCTTGCTTTTACTGAAACAAATTCAGTACCAATGCAACATTTACAAGCTCTGCAAACCGCAGGTTTAACACATTTTCATGTTTTACCGGCAAACGATATTGCCTCGATTGAAGAAGACCCAGAAAAGCGCGTTGATGTAACCAGCACAGTGGGCCAATTATGTCTACGCAATGCGAGCGCCCCCGTTTGCGGTGTAGAAGATAACAATGCCGTTATTCTCGATGTGTTAAAAAGCTATGATCCTAGTACGGTAGAAGCGCAAGCATTAGTTGAGTCAATGCGTGGTTTCGATGGTTTTAATTGGGGTTATGATCCGCAACATTTTGCTGCACCTGAAGGTAGTTATGCCTCAAATGCTGATGGCGTAAGTCGTATAATTGAAATGCGAGCAATGAATCAAGCCTTACATGAAACAGGCTTACGTGTAGTGCTAGATGTGGTTTATAACCATGCGGCATCTTCAGGCTTATACGATAATTCGGTGCTTGATAAAGTAGTGCCTGGTTACTACCAACGCTTGAATGAATACAGCGGCGCTATAGAAAACTCCACCTGCTGTGAAAATACCGCCACCGAACACAAAATGATGGCTAAGTTAATGAATGATTCACTCGTGAGTTTTGCTCAACATTTTGGTTATGACGGCTTTCGCTTTGACTTGATGGGCCACATTCCTAAACAAGCAATAATTGCAGCGCGTGAAGCAGTACGAGCGGTAGATGCTGACACTTATTTTTACGGTGAAGGTTGGAATTTTGGCGAAGTAGTAAACAACCGACGATTTGAACAAGCATCACAACTGAATATGGCAGGTAGTGAAATAGGAACTTTTTCAGACAGACAGCGTGATGCAGTACGTAGTGCGGCATTGTTTAATGCTGGTGGCAGCTTGGGTGACCAAGACACCATCAGAATTGGCTTAGTCGGTAACGTGGGTAGTTATCAATTTACCGCTGCAAGCGGTGTTTATCTTTCAACTTACGACTATCAATGGAACGGCCAACCTGCGGGTTATAGCACCGACCCTGCTGATACGGTTAATTACATTTCTAAGCATGATAATGAAGCCCTTTGGGATCAGCTACAATACAACTTGCCAGCCCAAATGAGTTCGGCCGATAGAGTTCGTATTCAAAACATATCACTGTCTTTACCTTTGCTCAGTCAAGGTATCCCGTTTTTGCATATGGGCTCTGATCTAATCCGCTCTAAATCGATGGATAGAAATACCTACGATGCCGGTGATTGGTTCAACCGAGTAGACTTCACTCAATTAGAAAACAACTGGAATATAGGTTTACCTCTAGCGCAAGACAATGAAGGTAAATGGTCAACAATAAGCGGTATTAGCGCCAACGCCAATAGTGCAATTACGTCGCAAGATATTCAATTAAGCAGCAGTGTTTTTAAAGAGTTTCTTAATATTCGTGCTACCAGTAAATTGTTTAGGCTAAATAACGCTGCTGATATTTCTGCTCGAATTAAGTTTCATAATACCGGCAATGAACAAACTCAGGGCTTAATCGTAATGAGTTTGGATGACGGCATTGGCTTAACAGATATTGATGAAATGAACGATGCTATTGTCGTTTTGTTTAATGGCAGTAACACAGAACAAGCATTCCATATTGCCAAAGCCAGTGGTTTTAGTTTGCATCAAAATCAACAAAACTCCGCTGATACGCGTGTGCAATCTGCCTCGTTTGATAATGGTACCTTTACTGTTCCCGCATTTACTACGGCTGTGTTTGTTAAGTTGCAAGGTGATGCTCAAGGGTTTGGTTTATCGGCGTTACCAGCCTACGGCGATGCTACCTTGTATTTACGTGGTGGCATGAATAATTGGGACACGTCTGCGGCTTTCACCTACCTTGGTAATGATAAATATCAGCTTGAAATGGACTTAACGGCTGGTGATTACCCATTCAAAATAGCCGACGAAAACTTCTCGCAAGCCAACATTGGTGGTGGCTTTATTATACCTCTTGGCCAAGCGGCCAGCTTGGCCAATGGTGGTAATAACTTAAACTTAAACCTTATTGTTGATGGCACTTACCTATTTGAATTAGATACTAGCGATGGTGATAACCCAACATTGTTAGTTACACCGGATGATCCTTCGGCAATACCAGCTCCTTATGGTGCTAGCGCTATTTATTTGCGTGGTTTAATGGGAGATTGGGGCACCAATAGACCGCTAACTTATGAAGGCAATGGCATTTATCGTGCTACTTATGTAATCACAGCAGGTAGTCACTCGTTGAAAGTTGCTGATGCTGATTGGGGAGGAACCGGCGGTCCTAATTTAGGTGGTGCCATTAATATGAGTGTTGGTACTACGGTTGAACTTACGCCTAGTAGTAATGACAATGTTTCATTAACGCTAGACAGTGATCAAACCCTTGTTTTTATTATTGACGCCAATGATACCAACACTCCCGTGCTTACGATAAGAGCTACTGAACCATTTGCTGGTATGGCAATGTATTTACGCGGTAGCATGAATAACTGGAGTACTGATAACACCTTTACATATCAAGGTGATGGAATTTATTCAGTAACAATGGAACTGAGTGATGCAGGCTATGAGTTTAAAATAGCTAATGATGACTTTTCTGTGGCCTTTGGTGCTGTTGCTCCGCTTTTAGCTGAACAGTCTTTATCGCTATTAGCTTCGGGAAATAATGTGTCTGTGACTATTGAGCAGCAAGGCTTAGTCACTTTTGTTTTAGACGCTGATCAAATTGGTCGACCTACATTGCGTTATTCTCAATAACAGTCTTTGGAAATAAGTATGGAAAAGCAGAGCTTGGACGCTCTGCTTTTTTATTTTTGCAACACCAACTCGACAAAAGATAAAGTTGCTATTTGCTATTTGCTGATTGCAATCGAACTTATACTATTCTGTACGTAATGCTTTCACGGGTTTTGCGCTAGCAACTTTCATTGCATTGCCGCCAATAGTGAGCCAAGCCATCAAAATAGCGCCGAAACTCGCTGCTAAACAAATTGGGATTATCACCCACATCTCAATACGATAAGGAAAGTCTTCAAGCCATTTTGCCATTACCAAGAATGATAGCAAGCTGGCAATAATACTGGCGATAAAAACGGGTTTAGAAAATTGCCAAACCAATAGCTTAACAATGTCGGTAACGTTTGCTCCCATCACTTTGCGAATACCTATTTCTTTGGTTCTGCGCTCTGCCGTAAAACTGGCTAAACCAAACAAGCCCAAACAAGCAACAAAAACAGCAAGGCCTGAAGCAACCGCCAGCATAAATGACATGCGCTGCTCGCTCATAAAGTGCCTTTGTACTAATTCATCGACGAAAGTGCGCACAAAGGGCACATCATGAATATTGCTCTGCCAATAATCTTTTAATATTTTTTCTGCCTCTTTAGGGGTACCACTAAAACGTACCGCTAAAAATCCTGCGGCATCATCATCATGAAAGTAAACCTCCGGCTGCTGTAGCTCTTTTGTTGTACGGTAATTTATATTTGAATAAACGCCAATGATGGTGCCATAAAAAGGTTTTCCATAAGCGAATTCAATCACCTTACCTAAAGCATCTGCAGGCACATCACCCAAACCTAAACGTTTGACCGCTAACTCATTGATTAAAATATTCGTTTCAAAAGGGCCTGGATTATTTTCCCACGCTTCATCAGTGGGCATTTTATCGCGCCCTACATCTTTACTGAAGGTTCTGCCTGCCATTAATTTTGCGCTAAATGTCGCTTGATAGTCAGTGTCAATTTCTTTAAAGCTCATAACATGCTTAGTTAAGCTTTTATCATCAGCAACGGTAACGGTTGCGGTTCTATTCGCTCCCGTTGCCGGAAACATTTGAATGTAGCTTGCTGATTTAATATTCGGTAGTTTTTTAATTTGTTCACGAATAACTTGTTGTCTTGGCACTAATGCTTCCCTGCCAACACCGTGCAGAATAACAATATGGTCTTTGTCATAGCCAAGATCCATATTGGCGGCGTGATCACGTTGTGCATAAATAACCACTGCACAAATGATTAAACTAATGGAAACGATAAACTGAAAAATAACTAATAAATTACTAAAGGTTAACCCACCTGAAGATGCTTTTGCTTGATTAGCCGATAATATAGCGGCCGGTCGATAACTTGATAATATCAGGGCTGGGTAAATACCACCGATGACACCCGCAAAAAAGACCAATACCAGCATGATAGCAATAGTGAAAGGGTCGCTATAGCCAATCTGTAATTCTCTACCTAAAAAGTCATTATATGAAGATAGTGCTAATTCAACTAAGGCTACGCCTACTGTCAGTGCGATAAGGGCAATAATAATACTTTCACCCAAAAACTGTATGACGAGTTGCTGTCTAGAAGCCCCTACAATCTTTCTCATTGCGACTTCTCTAGCCCGTCGGGTTGATTTTGCAATAGAGAGATTAGTGAAATTTATACAGGCAATAACTAGAATTAACAGCGCAATAGAGCCAAAAATGGTGATATTACTTCTGACGCCAGCAAGAGATAAATATACTTCACTAATGGGCAAGGTATTAAAGCTCATAAAGTCGGTAGATTTACTATATTGCTCTGCCCAGTAATCTGGCACTGAGATATTATCTGCAACAAAGCTCACTAAACGATTGTTTATTGTTGAAATATCCGCATTAGCATTGAGTTTAAAGTAGGTAATCGTGTTGGGTGACTCCCAACGATCGAACATCCAAGGTTCTTCTTTAAAATCATCTTCATTGATTTTTATTAAGGCATTAAACGACAGCACAGTATTATGAGGCAGCTTTTTATACACAGCGCCAACACGGTAATCATGCTTACTATTAAATTGCGCTATGGTTAGCACTTTGCCAATGACATCAACACTCCCATAATATTTTATTGCTAATTCCTTGGATAAAGCGATAGAACGATTGTCTGCTAAGGTTTGCTTTAAGTCACCTTTTAGTATGTCAAAATCAAAAATATCAGCGGTATTTGGATCCGTCAAATGTATTGGTTGTTCGAATACTTTATCTTCAACTTGAATAATAGGATATTGCTCATGAAAACGGGTGGCATCACTGATATCTTGAGCAAAGTAATTTAGTAATGTTTCTCGCGCTTTACCTGATACATAACCACCCGAATAGGGGTCACGCCCTGGCGATTTAATAACAGACTCAATACGATATATTTTATCGGCATCAGTCCAAAATTGATCAAATTGTGTTTCATCATGGATAAACATAAATAGCAATAAACAAGCACCTAAGCCTACGGCTAAGCCTATGATATTTATCGCACTATATAATCTTTGTTTGAGCAAATTTCGAATTGCTATCTGGAGGTAATTTTTAAACATTCAATGAATACCCTTTATGCTGCTTTAACATTTTCAGTTACCACACCACCATCAAACAAGTTGATGGTTCTTCGAGCATAATCGGCATGAGCAGCGCTATGAGTTACCATAATAATGGTGGTGCCGTCTTCATTTAACGCGCGCAACATGTCCATGACTTCTTGGCCATGAACACTATCTAAATTACCTGTCGGCTCATCCGCCAAAATAATACCTTGGTTACCCACCACGGCACGCGCTATTGCTACCCTTTGTTGCTGCCCACCAGAAAGTTGACTTGGCATATGTTTCGCTCGGTGTGCTATGCCTACTTTATCCATTACATTCGCCACTCTTTCTTTTCGCTCTGCTGAAGGTATGCCATGGTAAAGTAGTGCTAGTTCAATATTTTCTTCTACTGATAGTTCGTCTATTAAGTTGAAACTTTGAAAAATAAAACCAATATTTCGCTTGCGAATATTCGCTAATTTACTTTCAGAATAAGCAGAAATATCTTCCTCGCCAAACCAATACTGACCTTGTGAAGGATTATCTAACATGCCTAGGATATTAAGTAAGGTAGATTTTCCGCAGCCCGATGGCCCCATAATGGCAACAAACTCTCCTTGTGCTATTTCTATATTTACGCCACTTAACGCCGCCGTTTCAACCTCATCTGTTCTATAAGTTCTGGAAAGGTTATCTAACTTGATCATAATTTAATCCTTATTTTGTCCGTCATTGTAATTAGTTTTAGTTATCGAAAGATAACTGCTGCATAGCTTGATATGTTGCATAGGAGCTAGTGACCACCTGCTCACCCACAGCAAGGCCATCAAGAACTTCTGCGTATTGATTATTTCTTCTACCTAAACGAATGGTGCGTTTTATCGCATGGCTTTTATCCTCACTTAATACAAAAATCCAGTTACCACCCGTTTCTTGAAAAAAGGCACCATTTGGAATGAGCGTAGCTTTTTGATCATCGCCCAGTGTTAATTTAAGCGGAACATTTTGTCCACGACGTATATCATTGGGTTGCGCCTGTTCGAATTTAAAATCTACTTGAAATTGCCCATTTTGCACTTGTGGATAAATCTTAGTGATGACCAACTTATAGTCTTTGAAGTGCGCAGTTTGCTCTATATCAACTCTGTTTAAGTAAAACTCATCAATATTCGCCGTTAATTTGTAATCATTAGGCGTGTCAATTTGCCCTAATCTTTCTCCTCGCCCAATACTTTGACCAACTTCAACATTAAAGCCTGATAATTTGCCATTAACAGGTGCCTTAACATTCATGTTGTCTAAATTTTTCTGTGAAAGGCCTAAGTTTGTTTCTAAACGCTTGCTGGTTTCTTGCAAAAACTTCAACTGTGCTTGTTGCATTTGATTATCAGAAGACTGGCTTTCTAAGGTAATAGCAAGTCGATTTTGATACCACTGCAAGGTATCTTTCGTATCGTCATATTGCTTTTGTGCTACTGAGCCTTTAGCAACAAGTGCGTGCTCTTGGGCTAGCTGCCTTGTCAGCAACTTTATTTGATAGTTTATATCTATTAAGTTTCGCTTATGCTGTAAACGATTCTGTTCTAGACTAAGTTCAATCGTACGCATACTATTTAATTGCTCAGCGACTCGCGCTTCATTACCTAAAACATTTAATTGTAATGAGGCGTTTGAAAGCTCTACGATTAAATCGCCTGCAGATAAATTTGTACCATCTTCAACTAACACTCTTTCTACACGTCCACCTTCCATGGCATCTAAGTAAAGCGTTTTAGCTGGTTTGACTTGTGCCCTCACCGGAAGAAAATCCTCAAATATCCCTTGAGAGACAATACCAAAAGTTACGCGTTCAGGATCAACCGCTAAAGACTTGATTTTGTTAGCACTAAGCAGCTTATATCCTAGCCCGATACAGATCATTATTAGCAGCAACCATTTGACACTTTTATAAGGAGCTTTACGCGAGTCAATTTTTCGATCCATTGCCATCCCAGAAACATTTGCTTTTATTTCAGCTGTTGGCGTAACCGATTTAGGTGTATTAATTGGTTGAACTGAGTTTTCCATCGTTACCACGTACCGTATTATTTTACATATTACTGGTTTAGAGCAACAATCAAGCCAAATTATTACCCATTGATTTTAAAGAGAATTTAAAATGGCCGTTCATTATCGGACATATAACACTGTACGATTACGAACACTAGGTGTACGATGGTGAACAATTGCGCTAGCGATCACCCTTAAGGAAGTTTGTGAAAGAAGATGCCACCATTCTCATTGTTGATGATGATGAAGATATTTTAACTGCAAGTAAGCTTTTGCTTAAGCGTCATTTTTTAAATGTGTTGACTTGTAATAACCCCGAGACTATTCCTGAGCTGCTTAATGAGCATAGCTTTGATGCCATATTATTGGATATGAATTTTGGCCCTGGTGAAAGTAGTGGCAAGCAAGGCTATTTATGGCTCGAAAAAATTCGTAATATTGATGCTCAAGCTGTAGTCATTATGATAACTGCGCACGGTGGTGTTCATGTTGCAGTGAAAGCGATGAAACTAGGGGCGAGTGATTTCATTGCCAAGCCTTGGCAAAATGAAAAAGTAATTGCCACAATATCTTCTGCCGTAAGGTTAGGTAAGTCGCGCAGAGAAACTGTTGAACTTAAAAATACCAACAAAATACTCGCCCAAGTATCTTCAAGTCATAATAGTCAGCAATTGCTTGGCTCTTCAGCAGCAATGTCATCTGTATTGTCATTAATTGAGCGTAGTGCACCTACCGATGCCAACGTGCTCATATTAGGTGAGAACGGCACAGGTAAAGAACTGGTCGCAAGAGAGCTTCATGCTCAAAGCCTTCGCAGTGATAATGTTTTTATGTCGGTTGATTTAGGAGCAATTTCTGAGTCTTTATTTGAAAGTGAGTTATTTGGTCACAAAAAAGGTGCTTTTACTGGTGCTAGAGAAAATAGAATAGGCAGATTACAAGCGGCTAATGGAGGCACGTTATTTCTAGATGAAATTGGCAACCTCCCCTTGCATTTGCAAGCTAAACTATTAACCGTATTAGAGCAACGTACCGTTATACCACTAGGCGCCAATGCTGCCATTCCTTTTGATGTTAGAGTAATAACCGCCACTAATATCACTAAAGCTGACTTAGCCGATGACCAAAAATTCAGACAAGATCTGCTGTTCAGGTTAAACACGGTTGAAATTAACCTACCGCCATTAAGAGCAAGAGCAAATGACATAGAGGCCTTAGCCACTCATTATATTAAGTTTTACAGTCAAAAATACGGCAAACCTAATAAATCATTATCGCCAGCTGCACTCAGTGCCATTACTGGTTACGCTTGGCCTGGCAATGTACGGGCATTAAGACATGCAATTGAAAGAGCGACGATATTATCTCAGCAAGCGTTATTAGAGCCGATTGATTTTCAATTATCGGATTACCTCAATAACCCCAAGCCATTGCAAAACCAAGCGACCAATAACCTTAGCGCACCTTTGCCGCCTGAAAATAAAGGCGATATTGATTTAAACTTGGCAAGATTAGAGAAAAACACTGTAGAACAGGCACTTAAAAAACATAATTACAATATTAGCCATGCCGCGAAAGACCTAGGATTAACGCGAGCAGCACTTTATCGTAGGATGGAAAAATATGATTTTTAAAAAATTCTCATTAATGATTGCCGCTAGAACATTGTTGATAATGCTAACTTTGCTGGCACTCACTTACTTCATTTCAATCAAAGGCTATTATGCCAATATCATTATATTGTTTACCTTACTTATTTTTCAGAGTCTATCCGTTGTTCGCTATGTTGAAAAAACCAATGCTGAATTAACTCGATTTTTAAGCTCCGCAAGGCATGCAGATTTTTCACAACGATTTGAATTGAAAAACCTAGGTTCGGGCTTTGATGAATTGGGTCATGAGTTTTCAGCCATTCTAGAAAAATTTCAGCATAATCGAGCAAGCCAAGCTGAAGAGTTAATTCATTTAAAGGCCATAATAGAGCATGTGCCGGTACCACTCATTAGCATTCATTCTCAAGGGAAAATCACCCTTTGGAATAACAGTGCTCGACGCTTGTTTGGTAGCCATTCAGTTGATTTTGTCGGTGATTTGCCTAAGTTTGGTGATAACTTTGCCAATCAATTAACCACTATTGCAGCAGGTGAGCGACGCTTAGTAACTTTTGAAGTTGATGGTATGGAGCAACAACTGACTATTTCAGCAACTGAGATAATCATTGCTGCAAAACAAGAAAAACTGCTCAGCATGCAGAATATTCAGAACGAACTGGATGGAGCACAATTACAAGCATGGCAAGAGCTAGTAAGAGTGCTAACGCATGAAATAATGAATAGCATTACCCCTGTCGCTTCTTTAGCAAAAACAGCCGTTGATCTATTAACCGATGTTGAAACAAAACTCGCTAATACCGAGGCAAGTGAAGAGCTCACTGATGTCTGTGATGCAGTAGCAACAGTTGCTAGACGCAGTGAAAGTTTAATGAAATTTGTTGCCAGTTACCGACAACTCACCCATTTACCACCGCCAAATAAAAGCAAAATAAAATTAAAAGATGTATTCACTCAAGTTAGCTCAATTGCAACGCAGCACTGGTCTGAAAAATCAATTCAGCTAACGGTGAACATTGCGCCAAGTGAATTAGATTTTACTGTCGATGTAGACATGATTGAGCATATGCTCATCAACTTATTAAAAAATGCCGAAGAAGCCATGTGTACTATCGAAAAGCCAGCAGTAAAGTTAAATGCCTATCTTAACAAACGCGGTCATGTGGTTATTGATGTGCAGGATAATGGCGTAGGTATTTCTGAAGAAATATCCGATAAAATATTTGTCCCCTTTTTTACCACTAAAAAAGAAGGCTCTGGCGTGGGTTTAGCCCTAACTCGTCAAGTGATGATCGCACATAATGGCACGGTAAAAGTTGAGAAAAACATTAAGCAAGGCTCATTGTTCCGGTTAACATTTTGAACAAAGACAATAGTTGTTGTGTATGTTGTCATCTAATCTTTCGCGCTGTATCAACTATTTTTGGTGCCTATGACTTTATCGTGCTCTGTTCAATTTTTCGAAAGTAAGGTGACACAAGGCGACGCCAAGACAAGGTAAAACCGGTATAAACTAAGAAGCATGCGGCCAATGAAGCAAAGCCTGCAATTGTTTGACCGATAAAACCGAAATATTCTCCTGTATGTAGAAACCTCACTACGCCCCAAGCTTGAGCTCCTTTCGACCAATCTGAGCCACCTTTAACTTTAACAACCTCACCAGTATTGTTATCAAGAAACAATGCATAAGCGGCCGAGTAATCGTTACCTAGCGCTCTGTCGATATAAAATCGGGTATTGCCAGATTCCCGACCAAACTCTATCCACATTGAGTGCCAGTCAACGGCACCATTGTCATTTGCATGTTGCTTAGCAATAGCAAACAACGTTTCATAGTTTTGTTTACCGTCAACCAGTGCTACTGCTACACGATTTTTCCGAGGCCCTGGCGCCTCTTCACCATAAACACCATAAAGCATTTCATTCGCCCAATGAAAGTGGAATACCGTGGCAGTAGCTACTATGACGAACAGTGGCACTAGCGCCCAAAAACCCAGCACGTGATGCCAATTAAAATGTTTGGCGTGCAAACTTTTAAATTGTCTTTTGAAAAATATATACTGCTTTATTGAAGACCAACTGAGGCGACGAGGTAGCCATAAATACGCGCCAGAAACGATAAGAAATAGAAATAACAAATTGCTATAGGCGGTAATTTCTTTCGCAAGAGCTTGTTGCTTTCCTTTAAGGGCTAACCATCGATGTAACGCTTCAATAAAGTGAAGTGACTCTACAATACTACTTTCGCCTATCTGCAATATGTCACCCGAATACGGAGAAAGTAAATAACGATGATGACCAACCCAAATAGGGATAGCCCGCCCTTCTTCATTAATTTGGTGGATGTAAATGTGCTTTTCGTCAGGGTGCTTTTCACGACCAATATTTAACACTTCATCCGTTGTTAATCTTTGCTCACCCGCTTGTGGACGTACACTATAGAGTGCAGATTCCCACTCTTTTATTTGCGCTTCATAAGTTAATAAAACACCTGTGACAGACATAACAAATACAACAATGCCAACACTAATACCAACAACTAAATGCGACCAAAACAGGAATTTACGTAGCATTTTATACCTTATCTAACTTGTAGAAATAAAGTCTGTAATTTCATCCTAGACGAATGTATTTGAGCTCTCTAAATTTCTAATACTAATGTGCAATTTGAAGAAAAACGGCTATTGCAAAAGACAATAGCCGTTTATCAAACCGTGGGATTTCTTAAAACTGATAACTTAGTGACAAGCGAATATCTCGTCCAGCTTCATAGATACCAGAAACGCCTTCCCAACCTGGTACACCGTTATAGTCAGCAACACTTGAATGGTCGATGTAATGTTCATCAAATAAGTTTTGCACACTTAAGTTAACCGATACATTGTCATTAGGCTGCCATTGAACGAATACGTCATGTACTTGATAACCTGGTTTATCAATTTCTGTCGTTTCGTCAGACCAGCCAATTTCAACCATACGATGAAACACTTCGATGTTGTTCAAATCTTGAACATAACTATAGTTCCAACCCATTTCAACAGTATCTGAGAAAATATAGTTAACATTCAAGCCCCATGTATCACCTCGGGCGTTGGCTAAACCATTAGCTTCATAACCTTCCACAGTATTACCATTTAGCTCTGCTTCGCTGTTTGTATAACTAGCGTCAAACCTAAAATCATTTAACCAATATGAGGCTTTAAGTTCAAAACCATTAGTTTCGAACTTGCCTACATTTTCATAATATGAACCAGCAGCTATTTTATCTTGAATGACATTATTAATTTCACTTTGATAAACAGAAGCAACTACTTGCCAATTTTCATCTCGGTAAGTTAACCCCAATTCAGTATTGTCTACTTCTTCGGCTTTTAAATGTGGCGCAAGAGTAGATTCACCATTTTCAATAGTGAATGAATCACCCACTTCTTTACCACGCATAGCTTCGGCATAACCAATATTCAAAATCCAATTTTCATTAAGGCTATACTGTAAACCAAGGTTTGGGCTTACGCCGTCACTATCGGTATTAGCATTATATGTTACTTGATCTAGTTCATATTCATCATAGCGAACACCAAAACTTAGCAATAACGCATTGGTAACTTGCCAGTGGTCCTGAACATATAGTCCAGTTACTGAGCCTTCTTCTTTAGCACCACTTTCACCAGGAGCGCCAGATTTAACTTCATCTTCGCGATATTCAACACCATAAGTAATAGTATGTTCGCCTACGTTGCTTGTATTGCGAATATCAAAACCTGTTGTGCTTACTTCACCACGATATATACCCCATCGACCATCTTGCTCAACACTTGCTTCAGTACTATAAATAGTCGTTTCTAAGTTAATGTATTCATCGGCAAAATAACTGTGATTGAAAACTAACGTATCGCGTTCAACAGTAAGTGGATAAAGAGGGTTCCAACTCGACTCAGGCCAATTAGGACGCTGAACAAAATCCCCCTCTTCTATCCTCGTTTCATAGCTAATGCTTAAGGATTGGTTTTCGGTAATATCACCACTTAGTTTAACAAAACCTAAGCTCTGCTCAGGATCTGTCCCTGAAATTTCATTACCTTCACCATCTTCCATATTTTCACGGTCAATCGTCATATATGAGCCAATAACGCCCCAATCATCATTGATACGACCAAATATAGAAGTACTTAATTGGTATCCTTCATTACTAAAATAACTTGCTTTGATTTTAGCGCCAAACTCTTCGCCTGCATCTAAAACATCATTAATGTTCTTTGTTTTAAAGCGAATTGCACCACCAATTGCACCAGCACCCGCGGTTGCCTCACCCGCACCTGCTTGAACTTCAACTTCTTTTAACAATTCAGGGTCAACAGATACACGGCCAATATGATGAAATAAGGTACTAGTTTGGGGTGCACCATCCACGGTTACATTAAGTTGAGTATCTTCTAAACCACGAATGTATACTTTCTGAGCGACACCTAATGAGCCACCAACAGAGACAGATGGTACAGAACGAAAGATGTCGGCTAAGTCATTGGCTTGATACTTTTCTAATTCTTCAGTGGCAATTACAGAGTTTGTGGTTTGACCAACCACCACAATTGTTTCTGTCTCTTTTTCATCGACAACTTTATTAATAGATTCTGCGTATGTCTGAGGAACAGCAATTGCGCTTGCAATTGCTATGGTTAAAGGAGTTAATCCTTTATTCGTTTTTCCAAGTTTCATGTCGGGCCTTTATAGATTAATTATGATAACAATTAGTTAAATACGAATTATTATCATTTTCAATCAAAGATCCAGTCTTTTTACATTTGTTACAAATAAATAATAAAGAAAGGGTTATTCTTTAGGGAAGGAAATCGTCATGCATAGACCTTCTGGCTCTATGTTCTTTGACTTGATTGTGGCTCTAATAGCAGCTAGCTGTCTTTTTGCTAATGCTAGCCCAAGACCAAAGCTATCACTGTTAGCGGCGCGTGAACTGTCAACTCTAAAAAAAGGTTTAAAAATGGTTTCTAAATATTGTTCAGGCACTCCAGGCCCCTGATCTATGATATTCACTTGAAATAAATCACTTTTTTCAACGACTGAAACTGATACTTTTTTTCCTTTTGGCGTGTATCGTAAAGCGTTTCTCAACACATTTTCTAACGCTTGGCCTGCGGCCCTATGGCTAGAGTTTTCGATCAATGCCGAATCAGGTAATTGACAACTAATATCTCTGTCTGGAAATTCAAATTTAGCGTCTTCAATCAAGACATCAAGTAGATCAATTAATTCAAGTGCTTCTTGCTGTAATTCAGGTTGTTCATTTTCAAGCCAAGCTAAACTGAGTGTATCTTCTACTAATTTTCGGATTTGTTTTGATTCACGATCTATTCGTTCAATATTTTTACTAGGATTTAACAAGCTATTTTCGTTATTTAGTGCAATATCAAGTCGAGTTAAAGGCGTTCTTAATTCGTGAGATAAATCAGCTATTAATTGTCGCTGACTGGTAATTTGCTCACCAATACGCGCCGCCATTTGATCAAAGGTTATCGCAAGCTCAGAAAATTCATCATTGCGCTCACCCATCATTTTTTTGGCGCTAACCGTAAAATTTCCTTTACTAAAATCTCGTGTCGCTGTTTTTAATTGAATTAGCGGTGTCATAATATAGCGATACAATAAGTAAGATAAAAATATTAGTAGTATTGCTGGAATAATTATTTGTAAGGTGACTTGGGTATATTGCCAATAAGCGCCGGGTCTCATTCTGCTAGGTAAATAGATGAGCAAACTTGTTTTTTTGTCGCTAAATGGCATTTGCATCACCGGGTTTCTATCAAAATACAAGTGTATCTTCCAGTCGACATTACGACCCAAATTATAACCTTGATAATATTCTGATTTTAATGTTTCACCAGCAATATTTTCTATACTAAAAGCAGCAACAACCATCCAGGTGTTTTCTTGTTTTTGTAATGCTGCTAACCAATTATCTAAGGCAATTTTATCCCCAGACAAATGTAACTGTTCGGCTTGTGCTCCCCAGCTAATGAGTGTTTGTTTATCTTCAAGGGAAAGGTAGCTCATCCCCTCTTCTGTCTTTGAGGTGAGTAAATTGAGAAAATAAAAAACTATCACTAAGCTAGTGGCAATAATAAGACATAATTTTAAAAACAGTTTGTGAGTCATATTAAGCAATAACCTTTACCATGGCTGGTTTGTAATCGCTGTCCTTGCCAATTTGCCTCATTGAGCTTTCGGCGTACTCGGCTCAAGTGCATATCTAAACTACGGTCGTATGCGCCAAGATTCTTATTGAGTACTTTTTGATATAAATAGGCCTTACTTAACACTTCTCCTCGATGAAGTAATAATTCCCACAATAACTTCAATTGAATAGGAGTAAAGTCCAACACTTCATTATGTATAGTTACTTTTTTAGTTTTATAGTTGATCTCTAAACCATCAACGATAAGTTCTTGTTGTGAGTTATCCTGAACTTTAGTGTGGCTACGGCGTAAAATAGCCTCTATTCTCAGTAATAATTCAGTGGTACTGAAGGGCTTGGCTACATAATCATCAGCTCCCTGGCTAAACCCTTGAATTTTTTCTTGTTCTGCACCTTTAGCCGTTACCATAATCACAGGTGTCTGGCATGACTTTCTTAAAACGTTAAGTAATGAAAAGCCATCTCGCTCAGGCAACATGACATCTAGCAAAATTAAATGATGTAGCTTAGAGGAAGCTCTAATTAAACCAGTTTCACCGTCAAAACATTGCTCTACTTGATAACCTTTACTGGTAAGTAATTCTGCTAATTGCTGGTTAAGAACGCTATCATCCTCAATCACTAAGATGCTGTAATCTGACATGTTGCTAGCTGCTTAAATAAAACAACTGATTGTATCGATACTATGTAGATTAGCAACTGCTACTTTCAATACTGAAATTTGATATTTACTAACAACATTACTTAGAAGTTAAGAATATTTGAATACTTTCACAATAGCCTTAGAATATTGATTAGTATATATTTTGTATGTGAAATAACTGAGGATGAACGATGACACAAGCTAACAAAATTCGCTGGGGTATTCTTAGCACAGCTAAAATTGCCCGCGAACAGATGATACCGGCAATTCATGCTTCATCATCTTCAGAAGTGGTGGCTTGTGCTTCACGTGATCAATCACAAGCTGATAGTTTTGCCAAGCAAGCAAACATTCCAGTTGCCTATGATAGTTACCAGCAGTTATTAGATGATGACAGTATTGATGTTATTTATAATCCATTGCCCAATCATTTGCATGTGCCTTGGACCATCAAGGCAATTGAAGCTGGCAAGCATGTATTATGTGAAAAGCCAATCGGTTTAGACGTTAATGAAGTTGCGCAATTAATTACAGTGACAAACAAGCATTCTCACTTAAAAGTAATGGAAGCTTTTATGTATCGCTTCCACCCACAGTGGCAAATAGCTAAACAACGTATTATCCAAGGAAAACTGGGGAAGTTACACGGCATTGATGCCGTGTTTACATATAATAATGTTGACCCAAATAATGTAAGAAATATGCCCGGTATTGGTGGTGGTGGCTTAATGGACATTGGTTGTTATTGTATTTCTATCGCCCGTTACTTACTCGAAAAAGAGCCCTTACGAGTCATGGGGAAATTAACCATTGATGATGATTTTCAAACGGATAAACATGCCAGCGCCATGCTCGACTTCGGTGATATTCGCACATCGATGTTTTGCTCAACACAAACTGAAGCATCTCAACGAGTAAAAGTTTTTGGAGAAAAAGGCAATTTAACTATTGAGCTTCCATTTAACCCGCCAAAAATGCAGGAGACCAAGTTGATTTGGCAACATCAAAAAGCAGAAGAAATTGAAATAGTTAAAGCTTGTGATCATTATGTTAATCAAGTGGATGCACTAGCCAATACTATAGTTCGTGGTACAGAGGCACCAACACCGCTCATTGATGCGCTTGCGAATATGAAAGTTATTGAAGCAATTTTTGCTAGTGATAAAGAGGATGCATGGGTAAATATCTAGCTATCTTATTTAGCACATATTAAGGTTCATTATTATTTAAATCGTGCAAAATTAGCTTAAAAAGATAACAATAAAAGTCGTGCTAATTGTGAGTATCGACAGCGATTCTTATTGAAGAAAGTTACAAATTCAGCTATAGCTTAATAAGACGAAATTATTGGAACTAAAATAATGTTTAACAAGCTTTGGCTAATACTTGTTGTTTATTTAGTATTTAGTCAAATATCAATTGCAGCTCAGCGCACTTTAAACATGAATGATGTTGCATGGCCTCCTTACTTTTTCATTGATAATCAAACTAAAAAATTTAACTTAGGCTTTGGCAAGGAACTTTTAAATTACTGTTTAGCTAAATCAGACTATAAAGTTAAATATATCAGGCTGCCTATTGATGGTACATACCAGTATATGAAGCAAGGCAAACTTGATTTAACGGTATACTCGTATAAAAAAGAAAGAGAGCAAGCATTAATTTATGGCAAAGAGCCTCTTTTTCGTTCTGAGTATGGTTTTTTAGTTCCTGCGAATAGTAAAATTCAAGTAAATACGCTCGATGATGTACTTCCTTATCAAATTGGCCACCTTGCTGGACTAACATACTCCCCAAATTATATGAAAATAATCAATGATAAAATGAAGCTTAAGCAAGTGACTGTAGGCCATACATTAGAGTCTATGTTTTTACAGTTGTTAGCGCCGAACCCACGCTTTGACATTATGGCGGACTCGAAAAGAACTTTTCATTGGTACGCAAAGAGTGCTGGAATTAGCGATAAAGTCAAAGTGCTAGATTACAACTTAATAACCAAAGACTACTTTATCACGGTAGCAAAACGCGCTAATAATATTGATAACCCGACAAAATTGCTCAATGAAACGGACAACTGCTTAAAGCAGATGAAAAAAGATGGTAGTTATGAAGCTATTTTGGCTAAGTACGAACAACACTAACCACGTAACTTAATTATGGTATTTGCTAACCCCCTGCGCCAGAAACTTTATTAAATGACTTGAAGCATCGACAACTTTTCTTTGATCTCCTGATATCGTTGTTGTTCACACGATGCAAAACCCGCTAACTTTTTTACTTTATTTCGACTAAACAAAGGCACTGTCATACCTACAAAAAATCGACAATACATTTCAACTGATATTGGCTGTGTTATCTTCGTTGATAAGTTTTGTTTAAAGTTTTCAGCATGTCTTATTAAATCTTCATCTGCAGGCCATGGCGCTTTGGATGAGTGTTCAAGTATCGCGGTTTTTCCTCGGCAAACACTACAATGACCACACCTTTGTGGAGCATTACCATCATCAAAATATCGCGCTAAATTATAACTTAGACAGGTATCAATTTGAAAAAAGGCAACCAAAGCAGCGATGCGATTAATTTCTTTTTCTTCTTTTTCAACAAAGTATCTATAAAGGTTCTCAGTCAATGCGAAGTCATTAAGCTCCTTGCTATTTACGTTAAAAACGTCAGTCATACGAGACGTTTCTAATACAATCATTTGTTGCTCTTGTAAATACTCTAGCGCGGTTATCACTCGATTCCTGTCTATTGATTTATCTTTTAGTAAATCATCAAAACTTAAACTGCCCCAGACTTTTTTAAACTGTGTCGCCTTGAATATTGCTGCAAGGAATTGCTTTCTTTGTTCATTAAAACCGGCAAGTATTTGCTCTTTGGGTTGTAAAAGCTTTATTTTAAAGTCAGCAAAATAAGCATGAGTCGCTTCAAGGATACCCAGCAATTCTAATTGTACAAGTAAGGTTTTTAACGGTAATTGCTTGATATTACTTGCATTTGAAAGCTGCAACAATTGCAACTCCCATTTGCCGCCATATTGAGTGAGCTGTGAGTCAGTTTTTATATTATCAACCACATATTCAATGCCACTCAACTCTGGTGTATCACCATAAACAAAGTTTTCAACAATATTCACGCCATCTAGGTTTGCTAAGGTAATACAATGAGACAAGTTGCCATCTCGGCCTGCTCTGCCAATTTCTTGGCTATAATTTTCTATCGACTTAGGCAAGTCATAATGAAAAACAAAACGAATATCACTTTTATCAATGCCCATACCAAAAGCAATTGTGGCAACGATCACTTGTATTTTTCCAGCCATAAAATCTGTTTGAATTTTACTGCGGATATCACTATCAAATCCTGCATGATAAGCACTAGCGTTAATACCTGATTTTTGTAAATAAGCCGCTACCTTTTCAGCACTGTGTTGCAGAGTGACATAAACAATACCAGTTCCTGATTGTTGCTTAATTTGCTGTGTTAAATAAGCGCTCTTATCTGCACTTGCCACAGGTACAACTGATAAGTCGAGGTTACTACGATAAAAACCTGTCTGCACAATATTCGCCTCGCTAATGGCAAATTTCTTAGCCATATCTAACTTAACTTTTTTAGTTGCTGTAGCAGTTAATAGCAGGGTCAAAGGAATATTCAATTCAACTGTAATGTTCGGTAATTTTAAATAATCAGGACGAAAATTATGTCCCCATTCTGAGATACAGTGGGCTTCATCAACCACTAACATTGACACTGACACCGACTGAATAAATTGACGAAAACGTTCATTCTTAAAACGCTCGACCGAAACCATTAATATTTTTATTTCACCATGACGTACTGCGGTCATAACCTCTTGTGTTTGATTACCTTTTAGTGTGGAATCAATACTTGCTGCAGCGATACCAATACTTGCTAGAAATGCTAGTTGATCTTTCATTAAGGCCAATAGTGGCGACACAACTAAAGTTAAATGAGGCAGATGCAAGGCGGTAAATTGGTAACACAATGATTTACCTGAGCCAGTAGGAAATATTGCTAAGCTAGACTGACCATTGAGTAATTGACTAATAGTTTGTTCTTGGCCATGACGAAACGAATCAAAGCCAAACGTGTTTTTAAGGGAGACGGCCAGAGCTTGTTTTTTAGGGTTGACAGTATTTCCATTCATAATAAAAACTCGGTTAAAGTCATGCGCAAACTCTCTATAAACTAACGATAAAGCATTAGCTGTAATGCAATTTTTCAATACGTTGACAAAACAGCACTAAATTTGAATAACTTTTTGCTTTAGCGTTAAATTCATTATCACAATTCGTTGAAATAAATTGGCACAAAATAGCATACACCGTAGCATCGAAGGTGCTAGGCTGTTCGCCAAAAAAGTAGTCTTGTTCAGCTAATAATGTTGATAACGCTGAAAAGCTTTTGTCACTAATAGCTAAAACCTCTTCTTTACTATGTCTACCTAACCCTTGGCCATATAAGTTTTTTCGCACCTTTCTTTGGATCATACTAGGCACAATAACTCTAATTGGCCAAGGTAAACCGCCAAAGAACGATGCTTTAACAACTTGCCAAGTATCATCAAGTATCCAACGAGAATAAACTAAACACCAATAAAGATTTTCATCTAAAGATTTAGTAAAAAGATAGGATTGTGCTTGCTGTGCTGGCGATAAATGATCATCCAATGAAAGCTTATGCTTATTTGTTAGATACTCAATAATCGCTTGTGAATCTGCAATTTTCACTTCATTTTCAGCGTCACTGTTTACTATAAACGGCAATTTCCCCTTAGGTGCCAGTTTTAAATTATCCGCTCCGGCAATGACTTCAAAGGGTAGACCTGCGATTTTCAAAAAAGCATCTACTTTCACTACAAACGGGCTAGGGTCCATCACACCAAAACTTGAACCAAAACTATATAATTTGATCATTTAACTTTCCTTGCCAATATAACGAGTACTGAGTATTTAAACAGTATTCTATAAAGCAGGTTTTTGCAAAAAAAATATAACACTTTCGCAGTTTTTTGACGGCGTCATTCAATATCCAGCAAGCTTTACAAACAAAATAATAGCTTTAATCAATTACTTAGTAAGGTATCAATAGGTGATAAAGTTGCTTATTCATATTTCAGCGGCTACAACAGAGATTTCTACCAATAGAGCTTCTCGCGCCATTTTCGCAGCAACACAAGCTCGTGCTGGTGCATGCCCTTCAGGTACCCAAGCATCCCAAACGGCATTCATATCCGCAAAATAACTCATATCTTTGACGTATATGGTTGCTGATAAAATATGCTTTCTATCGCTTCCTGCTTGCAACAATAAAGCATCTACTTTATCTAACATGGTCTGTGTTTGCTCACTAATATCTTTGGTGGCATCCGCCGCTACTTGTCCACACAAGTAAATTGTTCCGTTATGTTTGACAATACGGCTCATGCGTTGCTTGGTTTCTAATCTTTCTATGGTCATTGTTTATTGTTCCAACAGTTCTATAAATTTTTGTGATTGTTCAATGGCGACATTCATATCGCGCATTAGCACACTGACATCTTTTTTGATGGATATCATCTCACCCTGTAAAGCTCCAATAGCTTTAGCATTTAAGTTGTGTTTTAAAAACAAGCTATTGTCTTTCAAAGCAGTCAATACGGGTGCCATTTTACTTTCAGCCTTGAGCATAGACTTAATTAGAGTTCTATAACGGCGTTGCGTTTCTCTCAACTTTATTGAGCTTTGTCTTTTTAAATTATCACTCGATATTTGCTCAATCTCATCTTGCCATTCATCAAATAGGGCATCTGCTACATCTTCAATTTTTGCAATACGAGCACTAACCAGCTCTGCAGCTTTTTTAGAGTCTTCATATTGTTGGTGAATAACATTATATTGTTCTTCAAGCTCACCACCATCAAAGTTAATTAATGCCGTTATTTCTTCTAAAGCTGATTTGAATTGTTGCTGAGCTTCTTGTTGGGATTCTTTGCCATCGACCACGCGATCTACCAATATGTCGCGTTTGTGAATACCTACTTTTTCCATGGCAGAGTAATAAGCAGTTGAACAAGCTGACAGCATTACCATAGTTGATAACATCAACAACGTACCTTTGAATTTTAACATGAACAACTCCTTCGGTTTTTCATTACTACCTTACTAATGAATCTAATACCAATCAGTATAAAGTAATCAACTTAGCATAGTTATAAAAGGCATTAAGCTTATTATTAAAAAATAAAACCCCAAGGTTTTTCAACATTGAGGTTTTAAGTAATAGCATATTAATTTAACAATTAGGCGATGGGAAATCGCTCAAATTCTAGGAAAACGCACGGAGCTGACAGTAGTCAGTGAGTACGATTGACAACGAAGTTGTTCGATTCAACAAGTCTAAAGTTAAATTATTCCCATTCGATTGTAGCAGGCGGTTTACCTGAAATATCGTAAACCACTCTTGATATACCATCAATTTCATTAATAATACGATTAGACACTAACCCTAAGAAATCATAAGGCAAGTGTGACCAACGTGCGGTCATAAAGTCGATAGTTTCAACACAGCGCAGGCTAACAACCCAATCATATTTACGTGCATCGCCCATTACCCCAACAGAGCGTACAGGTAGAAACACGGTAAACGCCTGGCTTACTTTATGATATAGGTCAGCCTTGTGTAATTCTTCGATGAATATAGCATCTGCACGACGTAACAAGTCTGCATATTCTTTTTTCACTTCACCTAGTATACGTACACCTAACCCTGGGCCAGGAAATGGGTGGCGATAAAGCATATCGTAAGGTAAGCCTAGCTCCAAACCAATTTTACGTACTTCATCTTTAAATAATTCACGCAATGGTTCAACTAAGCCGAGCTTCATGTCATCAGGTAAACCACCTACATTATGGTGTGATTTAATAACATGTGCTTTACCGGTAGCGGATGCAGCAGATTCAATAACATCGGGATAAATAGTACCTTGCGCTAACCATTTAGCATTTTCTAGCTTTTTCGACTCTTCATCAAAAACGTCAATAAAAACATTACCGATGATTTTACGCTTAGCTTCAGGCTCATCTTCGCCAGCTAAGCGCTCTAAAAATCTATCTTCAGCTTTTACATGTACTATGTTTAAACCAAAATGGTCGCCAAACATATCCATGACTTGTTGGCCTTCGTCTAAACGAAGCAAACCATTATCAACAAATACACAGGTAAGTTTATCACCAATAGCGCGTTGTAAAAGCATGGCGACAACTGATGAATCAACACCACCTGATAGCCCTAAAATAACTTGATCATCGCCCACTTGTGCTTTCATTTTAGCAACAGCATCTTCAATAATTGAGGCCGATGTCCAAAGTTTGTCACATTGACAAATATCAACAACGAAGTGCTCTAAGATACGCATTCCTTGTTTGGTGTGTGTTACTTCAGGGTGAAATTGTACGCCGTAAAATTGCTTTTCTTCATTTGCCATAGCAGCGAAGGCACAACTATCAGTTTTAGCAACCGTAACAAAACCTTCTGGAATAGCTGATACTTTATCGCCATGACTCATCCATACGTCTAATAAAGCATTACCGTTGGTATTAACACTGTCTTCAATCGCATTAAACAAGGCTGACTTTGCCACAACTTCAACGGCAGCATATCCAAATTCTTTATGGTCACTGCTGGTCACACTACCGCCGAGTTGTTCGGCCATAGTTTGCATGCCGTAACAAATACCTAACACGGGAATATTGGCACTAAATACGTATTCAGGTGCACGTGGTGAGTTTTCCATGGTAACTGATTCTGGACCACCGGCAAGAATAATGCCTGTAGGGTTAAACTCTTTTATCTGTGCTTCAGTTACATCCCAAGACCAAAGTTCACAGTAAACGCCAATCTCACGTACACGACGAGCAATAAGCTGTGTGTACTGAGAACCAAAATCTAATATCAGTATGCGGTGATCATGAATGTCTTTACTCATGTTTGTTTTCCTACTATTGATGGCTCGTCATGAATCAACTTTATGCTGCATTGTCATCGTAATGAAACGAAATCATTTATAAATATAAACTCATTAGTTTCATTTCTCGACGGCTTTGCCTAAAGCCTATTCATTTAGAGCAATATCTGTGTGTATAATCTTGCTGAGTTTATCTTTAATTGAGAGTACAACTCAGCAAGTTTGAATTTGTGTCTCTTATATAAATTCAGAGATAAAGCGTTTTACAAAGTAGTTTTGTTCGAAAACAAAGAAGAAGCGCGGAGTTGACGCTAGTCAATGAGCACTTCTGATACCGTTCTCGTCAAAAATACTAAGTAAAACTAGCCCGTACGGTAGTTAGGCGCTTCTTTGGTGATAGTTACATCATGTACATGCGACTCACCCATGCCTGCTGAAGTTATTTTCATAAACTCAGGTTTAGTTCGCATTACTTCAATAGTTGCACTACCGGTTAAGCCCATAGATGAGCGTAATCCACCCATCTGCTGATGAATAATGGCTGCTACAGGACCTTTGTAAGCCACACGGCCTTCAATGCCTTCAGGTACTAGTTTGTCAGCTTCACCATCAGATTTTTGGAAATAACGGTCACTCGAACCTTCTTTTTGATCCATCGCACCTAAAGAGCCCATGCCACGATATGATTTATAGTAGCGACCTTGATAAAGTTCAACTTCTCCCGGAGCTTCTTCAGTACCAGCTAACATGCTGCCAACCATTACACAGTGAGCACCCGCAACTAAAGCTTTAGCAATATCACCAGAAAAACGAATACCACCATCGGCGATAACAGGTATACCTGTGCCTTTTAACGCTTCTACGGCATTTGAAATAGCCGTTAATTGTGGTACACCAACGCCAGTAACAATACGAGTAGTACAAATTGAACCTGGGCCAATACCGACTTTAACCGCATCAACACCAACATCTGCTAAGGCTTTTGCACCAGCGCCTGTAGCTACGTTGCCAGCAACAATTTGTAAATCTGGATATTTATCGCGTGTTTCTTTAACTCGATCAAGTACACCTTGAGAGTGACCATGAGAAGTATCAATTAGCAACACGTCAACACCAGCAGCCACTAATGCGTCTATGCGTTCATCAGTACCAGCGCCTACACCAACAGCAGCACCAACTCGTAACCGACCTAATTCGTCTTTACAAGCATTCGGCTTTCTTTCTGCTTTTTGATAATCTTTTGCCGTAATTAAACCCTGAAGTTTAAACGCGCTGTCAACCACTAGAATTTTCTCAATGCGATTTTCATGCATTAAACCAAGAATTTCTTCACGTTCGGCTTTATCTGTTACTGTCACTAGCTTTTCTTTTGAGGTCATCAATGCTGAAACAGGTTTAGTTAAATCTGCCTCAAAACGTAAATCACGACCCGTGATAATACCAACCAAGTTATTTGCATCATCAACAACAGGAAAACCTGAAAAACCTAGTTCATCTGCTTTACGCATGACCTGTTCAATGGTGTCATTAGGGCTAACAGCAACGGGATCTGAAACGATACCACTTTCATACTTTTTAACTTGCGATACATTGCTAGCTTGCTCAGCAATGGTCATGTTTTTATGAATGAAACCTATACCACCCTCTTGCGCTAAAGTTATAGCCAAACGCGCTTCTGTTACTGTGTCCATCGACGCAGATATCATAGGTACATTCAAGTTGATTTTTCGGGTTAGACGGGTTTTTAAATCGGCTGTATGAGGTAGCACCGTAGAATGAGCAGGTACTAGTAGAACATCATCAAAAGTTAACGCTTCTTGGGCAATTCGTAACATCGCAATATCACCAGAGTTAAGTGTGGAGTGGATACCAAGCAATTAATGTTGGTATCGAATATTGCGGCAGAATTTTAACCGTTTTCTTCGTTTAGGTAAACATAAATTTGCTTTTAAAGTACAAAAGAATGCAAAATAAGTGCCCTAAATGACTATTAACTATTTTTATGACAAAACAGCACATTTTACAAGTCAGTGAACTGACAAAAAAAGTACGTTTTATTTTAGAAAGCGAGCTACATACTGTTTGGCTAACCGGTGAAATATCTAACTTTGTTGCAGCGAGTTCAGGTCATTGGTATCTATCACTTAAAGACAGTAAATCACAAGTACGCTGCGCTATGTTCAAAGGCAACAATCGGCGGGTCAGATTAAAAGCAGCTAATGGCCAACAAGTACTAGTGAGAGCCAAAGTTTCATTATATGAACCGCGAGGCGACTTTCAATTAATCATTGAACAAATGGAAGATGCGGGTGAAGGTTTATTACGTCAACAATATGAACAGTTAAAAAATAAACTCAGTGCTCTAGGTGTTTTTTCACAGTCACATAAAAAGGCAATTCCTAACCACATTAGTACCGTTGGTATTGTTACTTCACCAACAGGTGCTGCAGTTAAAGACATCCTTACCGTTTTAAGGCGACGCAACCCAAATATCAACGCGATTATTTATCCTGCTTTAGTGCAAGGGGAATATGCCAGTAACGATATTTGTCATGCTATTTATCAAGCTAATATTCGCAAAGAGTGTAATGTACTTATTGTGGGCCGAGGTGGTGGCTCACTTGAAGATTTATGGTCTTTTAATGAAGAATCTGTTGTGCAAGCAATATATGACTCTACGATTCCTGTTATTAGTGCAGTGGGTCATGAAGTAGATACTACGTTAAGCGATTATGTGGCCGATTTACGTGCTGCCACGCCTTCTGCCGCAGCTGAATTAGTTTCCAGCGATAGTAGTGAGCTTATTGAAAAAATCACTATCGCTAAGCAGCGTTTTTCTCAAGCGATACTAAAGAGAATATCAACATATCGCCAACAACATAGTTATCTTGAACATAGATTAAAACAAGTTCACCCAGAGCAACAATTATTAGTACAACAACAAAAAGCTGATGAGTTAGAGATACGATTACGCCAAGCTTTCAATCGCTTAATGCAACAAAGTACCCAGCGACCAAAACAATTGCAACAAAGACTGGAATTAGCTTCACCGCTAAAACCGATCATAGAGCAACACGCGCAAGTCAAGCTACTCAAACAACGGTTAGTTTATGCTATGCAAATCAATCAACAACAAAAGAGTGACGCTTTCATTCATTTAATTGAACAGTTGCATCTGGTTAGTCCGTTAGCGACTATTGCAAGGGGATATAGTGTAACCCGCAATATTGACAATAAAGTCATTAGTTCTGTTGAGCAAGTTAGGGCTAACGATGAAATCAAGGTACAAGTTACTGATGGGGTCATTAAAGCCAACGTTATTTAAGACGCTAAATATTATCCCTCTTGTGTGGTAATGGTATCAAATAATAATTGGCTTACTTGTTTGTGACTTTTTGGCGAAAATTTAACACCAAAAGATAAGCCATCATTTTGTTGCTTTAAATTGCAAACAGCCCCTTGTAGTTTCAAGTTATGACCGCCCTGTTTGTCTTCAACTACAATTATAATCGCTTTTTTCTCTGACAAAACTAGTTTTTCACCATTGACAATACCTAGCTGACAGCCATTGATAGATAGATTAGCTATCGTGGTCTCCCAATAGCTTTCGTCTATTTTTACTTTAGCGATTATATCGGTTTCTATACGAATAGAGGACCGTAAGTTTTGTAAACCTACGGTACGAGGAAATTCCAACACCATAATACGAGATGGCATCTGGATGGTTTGCTTGATGGAACTTACAAAAGCAACTACTGCACCTTCGTGCCCTTCAATGAGTCCTCTTACCGTGATTTTGGCACCTTGAATAAGGTGTTGAGAAAACTTACCAAGTCTGTTTGCTTCAGGAAATTGAATCAAAACATATTGTTTTGGTAAATAGCCAATAAAAGTGGTTCTAAACTTACCTCGCTGCCCGGCGGGGGTAATCACATCAATGGTGACTAAAGAGCCGGCATGAAGTAACGCTAAATTGCGATCTAAGCGCGCTGAGGTTTCAATTTTGGTCGGTTGATCCGCCATAAGTCTACGTTATTAAAAGCAATGATTATTAAAACAACAGTAGCAAAAGATAAAAATAATAGATAGAAAATTTTTAAGTCTCGAGTTACCTAAAAACAGCACTAAATTGTCTGCTCGTAACTCGAAACTCACAACTATTATTTGTTGTCTTTGTTATAGCCTTGTGTTGCTCTAGCGATTTTCTTCTGCTCCGTATAGGTAAGCTTTTTCTTACCCGCGAACGGGTTAGACGTTTCTCTAAACTCAATACGAATGGGAGTGCCCATGATTTTTAACGATTTACGGTAGTAGTTCATTAAGTATCGTTTATATGAACTAGGTAGTTTCTTTGCCAAATTACCATGAATAACAATAATTGGTGGGTTATAGCCACCCGCGTGAGCATATTTAAGTTTTATGCGACGACCCTGATGCATTGGTGGTTGGTGATCAAATACCGCCATATCAAGAATTTTAGTGACCATGGCTGTAGAAATACGCTTAGTAGCACTGATAAAGGCTTCTTCAACAGACTCATATAGATGACCTACACCCGTACCATGCAATGCCGAAATAAAATGAATTTTTGCAAAATCAATAAAACCTAAACGTCTGTCTAATTCAGTTTTAATTCTGTCTTTTACATGATCATCAAGACCATCCCACTTATTCACCGCTAATACGAGTGAGCGACCTGATTCAAGTATAAAACCCAGTAGGCTTAAGTCTTGATCGGTAATGCCTTCTCGCGCATCGATAATTAGCAAACAAACATTGGCATCTTCGATGGCCCGCAAGGTTTTAATTACTGAATATTTTTCAACAACATCAGTCACATTTTTACGACGACGAATTCCAGCAGTATCAATTAACGTATATTCACGGCCATCATGCTCCATTGGGATATAAACACTATCACGTGTTGTACCAGGCATATCGTAAACAACAACACGCTCTTCACCTAAAATACGGTTAGTCAGTGTAGATTTGCCGACATTAGGTTTGCCAATAATAGCCAACTTTATCGAATCGGTTTCATTTGGTGCTTCTGCTAGCTGTTGCTCTAACTCTGCTTCTGATAATTCATAATCACCATCAAACTCATCATTTTCTTGAGATTTCGGTTGTGCTAAGGCTTCTATATGAGGGGTCAGTGCTAAGGTTAATAATTGCGTTACGCCACGACCATGAGCTGCGGCAATTTGATGTACATCTTCACCTAAGCTTAATGCGTAAAATTCCGCTACAGCAGAATCGGCATCTATGCCATCGACTTTATTCGCGACTAAAAAGACTTTTTTATTTTGCTTACGTAGATAGTCAGCAATACCATAGTCAGCAGAGGTTAACCCGTCACGGGCATCAACTAAGAACAATACAGCATCGGCTTCTTCTACAGCCATTAATGACTGTTCTGCCATAAGTGTATCTATCCCTTCTTCATCGCCTTGTATACCCCCGGTATCAATAACAATGAATGGGTGCTCTTCAACTTCTGCCTTGCCATATTGACGATCACGGGTTAAGCCCGGGTAATCGGCAACCAAAGCATTTCTTGAGCGCGTTAAGCGATTGAATAACGTTGATTTACCAACATTAGGACGGCCAACTAGGGCGACAACAGGAAGCATGAAAACCTCAAAATTAAATTATAAACTCTTTGCTTTATCTTTAGCTAAACTATCGATAAAAGTGAGTACGTAAAAACAAGTAACGGCCCCATATGCTAAAGCATTGGAGCCGTATATATATTGTAGGCTTTGGCTTACATTCATGCAACGTAAGCGATGACCTACAGTCTAAAAGATTTAGTTAGCAGGCGTTTCAATTGCCTGTAAATCACCATTTCGAGATTGAGTATATAATACATTCTCAATGACTGTTGGGGTCGCATGAATACCGCTACTATCAACTTCATGTCGAGCAACTATTTCACCGGTTTCTTGGTCTAGCCAATGTAAATAGCCTTCAAAATCACCGACAACAATATAATCATCAACTAAAGCGGGTCCAGTAACGCCACGGTTAGCTAAAGCCAAATTGCTCCAACGCTCAATACCATTGACTCTGTCAAGTGCATAAACATGACCACGAATATCTGTTAAGAAAATTGTATTTCGGTAAATTGCAATTTGTCGGTAAGATGAATATTGGCGTTTCCACAGAATTCGACCACTCTTCAGCTCAATAGCGGCAAGGTGACCTCTTGAAGAAACAGCATAAATTTTATCACCAAAAACCACCGGTGCTGTATCTACATCAACCACACGCTCAAGCTCGGTCGAGCCTGAAGGCTCACCTATATCAGTTGACCATCCTTGTTGTCCTTTTTCGATCAGATAAACATCAATACTTCCCTTTGGCGTGCCAATTAAAACACCACCTGAAGCAGCAACAGGGGTACTTATACCACGAAGTGTTAAGGCAGGTACGTCTTGCTCTACTTGCCATATTTCATCACCAGTATTAGCATCGAATGCTTTCATGATACCGGAGGCTGAATTAACAATGACAACACCTGATTCTATCGCCGGTGTATTAATAATTTCACCTTTGATATTGGCTTGCCATAATATCTCACCGTTTTGTGCACTTAAAGCGAATAACTTGCCATTTTCACTACCGATAAACACTTTATCCAAACCCGCAACTGGACCACCTGAAAGTAATGCTGAGACTCTATTACTCCAAAAGCTACGCTGCTTGTCTAAGTCACTTAAATCAGTATGCCAAAGTGTTTTACCTGTTTTCTCGTCAAAAGCGAACACATCGCCAGCTCTGCTAGCACTGAAAACCTTATCATATGCGGCGAAAGGTTTGAGACGTGAAAAGTAATTGCCACTACCGTCGCCAACGCTTTCTTCCCACAAAACGTTCGCTTTAAACTGATGTTCAAAGTCAACAAGTTCTGCTGGAGTATCATGGTTATCTTCTTCTTCATCAGTCGATGAACAAGCAAACAAAGTACTCGAAAGCAATAATACGACTAATACCTTTGTGTGTTTGCTCAACAAGCTTGCGCTTGTTTGTTTTTTAGAAAAAAGCATCAAATAACCTTATTTACTTAGCTACAGGAACTGAGGTTGATAAATTTACAGCTGTTGCAAGATCATCTAACTTCATTTGCAAACTTGGAGAACTAGCTAAACCATCGGCAGCAATTGCCGCTTGATAGGCGTCACGCGCTAATTCTTCTTTACCTTGTAACAAATAAGTATCACCTTTAATTTCTTCAATAGCTGCAGTAAAAGATTCAGGTAATGGCTGAGCTAACGTAACTAACGCTTCACTATATTGCTCTAATTGGATCTGTACACGAGCTAATCGTAAACTTGCAATACCTTTAATGCCACCGGTTGGTGCACTAGCAATAGCAGCACTTAATTGCGTTTGAGCAAGAGCCCAATCTTTGGCTGTTGCGGCTTCTTTAGCTAAGGCTAAGGCAGTTAACGATGCATAACTTGTATTAGTATTTTCACTAATGAATTTTTCTGCATTTGCATTAAAATTAGCTTTGTCTTTAGTACTATTCTCGATCAAAGTTTGATAACTTTCTGAAACAGCTAATTCATTGTCTAATTTATTATCTTTATATAAATTAAAACCAATAAACCCCGCAAAACCTAGCGCGATACCAGCAATAATCATATTGCCATTTTCTTGCCAGTAACCTTTAAGCGCTTCTACTTGTTGTTCTTCAGTTTGATAAATTTCCACTTTTTCACCTTCGACTAAACGTCTTCAATTAATGTCGTTAATAAACTCGGAATTTGCTCAAATGCCAAGTTTTGTTGATCTTGTTGTCCGCGTAAGTACTTAACCATAACTTTTTGCTCTGCAATTTCGTTATCGCCCAATATTAATGCGATTTGTGCGCCTGATTTATCAGCTCGCTTTAATTGTTTTTTCATATTGCCGCCGCCACAGTGACATTGCAATCGAATATTAGGTACCTGATCTCGCCATTGCTCTGCCAATTGGTTTGCTGCAATTTGTGCATCATCACCTAAAATCACTACATAGGCATCGACTTGCGCACGCACATTAGTCACCTTATCTAACTCTGTTAGCATAAGTACTAAACGTTCAATCCCTAAGGCAAAACCAAAACCTGGGGTTGCTTTACCACCAAGCTGTTCGACTAAACCATCGTAGCGCCCACCAGCACAAACTGTACCCTGTGCCCCTAGACTGTCGGTAACCCACTCAAACACAGTGCGATTATAGTAATCTAAACCTCGCACTAAGCGTTCATTTAAAATGTACTTGATACCTGCAGCGTCTAAACGCGCACAAAGATTTGCAAAATGTGCTTGTGTCTCTTCACCAAAGTAATCTGACAGTTTAGGCGCATCTGCTAATGCTTCTTGCACTTGCGGATTTTTGCTATCTAATACACGTAATGGATTCGAGTGCATACGACGCTTAGAATCTTCATCTAATAGCGATTCTCGCTCCGTTAAATACGCCACTAAAGCATCACGATAATTGGCACGCTCTTCATTGCTACCTAACGAATTCAACTCTAGTGTGACAAACTCATTGATGCCAAGTTCCCGCCATAATCGAGAAGTTAGTAAAATAACTTCTGCATCTATGTCAGGTGTCGCTATACCAAAGGCCTCTAGACCGAATTGATGAAATTGGCGGTAACGACCTTTTTGCGGTCTTTCATGGCGAAACATCGGTCCCATATACCAAAGGCGCTGTTCTTGATTATATAAAAGCCCGTGTTGATTGCCTGCTCGAACACAACTTGCCGTGCCCTCGGGACGCAATGTTAAACTATCGCCATTGCGATCATCAAAAGTATACATTTCTTTTTCAACAATATCGGTTACTTCACCAATAGAGCGCTTAAACAATGCGGTTGATTCAACTATCGGCATGCGAATTTCAGCAAAGCCATAGTTACTCGCAACACGGCGCAAGACGGATTCAACCATCTGCCAGATATTTGTTTCGTTTGGTAAGCAATCATTCATGCCACGAATTGCTTGTAATGTCTTGTTTTTTGACACTGAATACTTCTCTTAAATTTATTTTTGTCTGATTAAATCATCACTACATTTTGTAGGCAGCGCGCATTGTACCTAATATCGCTAGCCTAATAAACCAACATACTAAAATAGCATGAGGGTTAATCTACCGATTTAAAGTCAATTTGATTCTTTTCATCGAGTCGTTCACTAATTGCATTAGCTTTAGCTCGTATACGTTGCTCAAGTTGCTCGACCAAATTGGTATTATCAAAACGTTCTTTTTGGCGAATGCCATCGAGATAAAAACCACTTTTTTTACTACTGCCGGTTAAGCCTAGATCTGACACCATTGCTTCGCCTGGGCCGTTAACAATACAGCCTATAATAGAAACATCCATTGGTGTCATTATATCTTCAATGCGCTGCTCTAATGCATTCACGGTTGCCACAACATCGAATTCTTGTCGAGAGCAACTAGGGCATGCAATTAAATTAATACCTCGACTGCGAAGTTTAAGAGACTTTAAAATATCAAAACCTACTTTTATTTCTTCAATAGGGTCTGCCGCTAATGAAATGCGCAAAGTATCACCAATACCTTGAGACAATAGCAAGCCTAGGCCTACCGAAGATTTCACCGAACCAGAACGCAACCCACCGGCTTCGGTTATACCTAGGTGCAAAGGATTATCGATTTGTTTGGCTAATAACTTGTATGACTCTACGGCAAGAAATACATCAGAGGCTTTCACACTGACTTTAAATTGATCAAAGTTAAGTCGGTCAAGAATATCCACATGACGCATTGCCGATTCAAGTAGTGCTTCAGGTGTCGGTTCAGTATATTTTTCTTGGATATCTTTTTCTAGAGAGCCACCATTAACACCAATTCGAATAGGTATATTATGGTCTCGAGCACATTCAACAACACTACGCACTCGGTCTTCTCGGCCAATATTCCCTGGATTAATACGTAAACAATCAGCACCGTATTCGGCAACTTTTAACGCAATACGATAATCAAAATGAATATCAGTCACTAAGGGCACATTGACTTGTTTTTTGATTTCACGAAAGGCTTCAGCGGCATCCATAGTAGGTACACTGACACGAACAATATCAGCGCCAACTGCTTCTAATGATTTTATTTGTGCGACAGTCGCTGCAACATCTGTTGTTTGCGTATTGGTCATCGATTGCACTGTAATAGGTGCATCGCCACCAACCGGTACATTACCGACCATAATTTGACGAGATTTACGACGAATAATTGGAGATTCTTTAAACATTACATTTACGGGAATATCCTTTGAAGATACTCCCTCCTACAAAAAGTTATTATAGCGCGGCTATGGGCAAAGTAAATTTAGCGATATTACCTACGTTAAAGGGCGACATATCTATAGCCTGGCCGTCAAACACAATACTTGCTAATTCTGGTTTTCCTAAGGTTACTTTTAACGGTGGCTTGCCAGAAACCGTCATTACGTAACCTGATTTTTTCACGCCCCAAGCAATTCGCTCGCCAGTGTCATCATAAATATTGACCCAACAATCCCCCGAAAAAGTAAATATTGCAACACTTAACTCAAGCTCTTGTGCCGCTTCATTTACTAATGTTAGCGGTTTTTCATCAATGCTAACTTGCTCGATAGCATGCGTAGTCAACTCATCAGCCTCAGGCACTATAGCAGAGTCTGTTGTTACTTCTACTGGGACTTGTATTGTTTTATTAGTAAGCGTTATTTCGGGCTGATTTTTTTCATCATTGTTCTTTTTTGCCTTAACAGTATCTGCAACTGATTGCTCTGATTTTGCTATCGGTTGTTCAATTACTGACTTTATTTTTTCAGGAATTGTTGTCTCCGAAGTTTGCAGCCACCATAACACCATGAGACCAAATAAAATGGCTACGATTAAATAGCTAAACCACATTAACCGGCTATGTTCAGCTTGTTTTTCTGTTAAATTAGAAAAACTTTGCATTTCACTACGTTGTACTTCTGCAATACCAAGCATGTCATAAGCACTGATTACTTCATCAATATCAACATTCACTAATTTAGCATAGCTACGCAAATAACCACGGTTAAACGTTGCTGGCAACTTTTGATCAAAGTCATCAGCTTCTATCTCATTAACTAGACCTTGTTTAAACTTCAGTTTTTCTGCAACATCATCAACACTCATGGATAACTTTTTACGAGCTTCACTGAGCATTTGGCCTGGGCCAACCATGATCATATCTTCGCTAAGTTCATCTACCTGTTTATTGTCCGGCGTCATCATTGTTTTCTTGCTCATTTATCGATTCACCGATTTAGGATTTTCTAAAAACAATATTTCTTTAATATGAATTCTTTTGTTTTTAGACAGTTTGTTCCAACGACGTAGCGCTTTGATCTTTATATTATATTTAACTGAAATATTATATAAAGTATCCCCTTGTTCAACCACATGAAAATCAGGGAACTTTTTTGACTTTTTAGCCATATCTGTTGTTTGTTTTGCTTCAGTTTCATTAATTTCTTGCTGGAATTGTGCGGATATATTTTTATCAGACGCTTTTTCAGTGATTACCGTTTTAGCTTTCTCAGCAACTGCTGCAATTTCTTTTTCTACTGGTTTTATTTTTTCTTGCACAGGCGTGATAATTTCTTTACCGACAACTTTCAAACCAACAGGAATCTCAACATTGTCTTCAATAATAGCTGCTGGTTTCTTGGCGACATAAAAAATCTCTCTATCTTCGATAGGCTTTTCTATGGTTTTTTCAGTCAATATGTCCATTTTGGTTTCTGCATCCGATACACTTTCAGCTGCTGTTTTTGTTACTTGCCCTTGCTCAACTTTAGAAAACTGAGTCACTTCTTTTTCCACAAAAGGTTCAACATTACTTTTAGCTGCACCATCACGGACCACTGCTTCAGTAATCTTAACCATTGGCGCTGTCATTACTACTAAGGGCTTTGCTGATTTAGTTGCTGGTGATTGAGTTTTAACCACCAATTTTTTATCTGTTTTTGCAATACTAGGCTCCGCTACTTCTGCGGCTATTGCGGCTTGTTTAGCATTACCCCGCAACTGTTCAGGTGTACTAGCTTCAACAGCAGCCGTTATCAACGCTGCATTTATAGCTGCAGCATTAGCAATAGGCATTACAACTGAGGATGTTGTGGTTTGATTTTCTTTAGCTACACTCGCTTCATTGCTCGAACTTTTAGTAGTGCTCACTTGTGTTGGAGCTGCTGTTTGAGCTGCTGTTTGAGCATGGGCAACAATAGGTAAGCCTCTTTTTGGAGAGAGTTTTACCACTCTTTTTTTAACTTGTGTTGCGTCATCATGAACCTGAGTATCTTGAAATCTTTTTGCTAAATTATCAGCTTCAATCACGGCTAATTCATTAAGTATATATTGCTGAGTTTCCCATGACTGAGGATACATTTTCACTAACATAGTAGCGTAATTTTTAGCAATTTTTCGCTGCCCAAGTTTAATATAAACTTTATAAGCCAATGCTAGAGAATGTGAAGTAAACCGACGAGTTACTTTTTCAAAACGTTGTTGATATAGTTTTGCTTGCTTAAATTCGGCCATTGCATATTGCAATTGCACCATCTGCATTAATGTAGAAGCACTACTTGGGTTATGTAAAATAGCCTTTTCTAAATACATTTCGGCTTTAGAGAAGTCATCTTCCTGTAAAAAACAAGCTGAGAGGTTGTCATAGCTTTTAGCAACTAAAATATAACTCGGCACTGCGATAGCTTTTAAAAATTGCTGTTCTGCTGCTTGAGTTTGATCTTGACGACATAAATAAACACCGTAGTTATTCAATGTATCAGCATCATCACTTTTAATAGATAAGGCTTTCTCATAAGATTCAACTGTTAACTCGTGTTCACCCACCTTTTCATAGTAATGAGCAAATGCGGTATAAACCTGAACCATGTTAGGTGCAAAATTTTTCGCTTTCTCTAAGTTTTGTTTGGCTTGAGGCATATTCCCCATTTTCAAATAGCCTAAACCAAGTGAGACTCGCGTTGCTGCCATATCATCTCTGTTGGCTTGGTTTTTAACAATCGGTATTTCACCATTTTCAAAGTCTTGTGTTACACAAGCAGATAAACTTATCGTCAACAAAGTTGCAAGAAGAGTGGTAAATTGTTTTTTAATCAAAGATCTATCCCTTAAATTTGAGTAGATAAACAAACTGATGGCTAGCCAAATTTTTATTGTTTTTGAAATAATAACGCGATCAGACTATCTTTACCGAAATTTCGTTAGCTTTCACCTGTTTTTTTTCTGTTTGGGCATTTTGTTGTATCTGAGTACGTTTAGTCCTATCTATAACGTCACCAGCCAACTGGCCACAAGCAGCATCAATATCTTCGCCACGAGTTCTACGAGTGATAACAGTTAATCCGTAGCTCTGTAGCACTTTATCGAAACGATCGATACGAGAATTACTTGGGCGTGTATAAGGCGAACCTGGGTAAGGATTGAAAGGAATTAAATTAATTTTACTGGGTAAATCTTTTAATACATGAGCTAATGCGTGTGCTTGGTCAGTCGAGTCGTTGACATGATCTAGCATTACATACTCAATAGTTGCTTGTTTATTAGCTTTTGAGCCATCGATATACCGACCAGCTGCGGCTAAAAACTCTTCCAATGGATATTTTTTATTTATCGGTACTAACTCATCACGCAAGGCATTATCTGGGGCATGAATAGAAATCGCTAAAGCGCAATCAATTTTTTCTTTCAACATATCAAGGGCTGGCACAACGCCAGAGGTACTTACAGTAACTCGGCGCTTAGACAAGCCATAACCTAAGTCGTTAAGCATAGTATCTAGGGCTGGAATTAAGTTCTTCATGTTTAGCAGTGGTTCGCCCATGCCCATCATAACTATATTGGTGATGGGTCGTTTACCGGTAATACGTGTTGCGCCTATATCATTAGCAACGCGCCAAACTTGTCCGATGATTTCAGCCATTGATAAGTTGCGATTGAAGCCTTGCTGGGCAGTTGAGCAAAAGGTGCATTCCAATGCACAACCTACCTGCGAGGAAACACATAACGTAGCGCGATCATTTTCTGGGATCCACACCGTTTCAACTTCTTGGCCGCCTTCTAACACTAATGCATATTTAATAGTGCCATCAGTAGAGATTTGCTTTTGTGATATTTCTGGTGCTTTAATTTCACAATTTCGTTGTAGCTTTTCCCGCAATTTTTTATTGATATTCGTCATCTGCTCAAAATCGGCATAACCAAAGTGATAAATCCATTTCATTATTTGATCAGCACGAAATGGCTTTTCACCTATTTCTGAAAAGTAATCACGTAAGCCTTGGTGGTCAAGATTTAACAAATTTATTTTAGCCTTTTTCGGGGCATTTTCTATGGTTACAGCATCTTGGCTCATACAACAAACTCTCACAATTTAAACTGAATAGAACAGGGGAATCACGAATGCGAATTGTACGCTTTTTGAGCGAATTTCGCAATTTTATGCGCAAGCATAAAATACAAAAAGGATTTTACTGAAGCATCAGTAAAATCCTTTCCTTTTTTGTAGGTCGCAGCTAGCTGCAACAAAGTTAGCGCAAGCGCTAACCTACAATAAATCAATTAACGAGTGCGAGTGCAAATCTCATCAGCCGAGAAGAAGTATGCAATTTCACGTGCAGCAGATTCTAAAGCGTCTGAACCGTGAGCAGCATTCTCATCGATGCTATCAGCAAGATCAGCACGGATAGTACCGGCTAATGCTTCTGCTGGGTTGGTAGCACCCATGATTTCACGGTTTTTAAGAACCGCGTTTTCGCCTTCTAAAACTTGAACCATAACAGGACCTGAAGTCATGAATTCAACTAAAGCGCCAAAGAAAGGACGCTCGCTGTGCTCAGCATAAAAACCTTCAGCTTTTTCTTTGCTAAGGTGTAACATTTTAGAAGCAACAATTTTAAGACCAGCAGTTTCAAAACGGTTGTAGATTTGACCAATAACATTTTTTGCTACTGCATCAGGTTTTACGATAGAAAAAGTACGTTCGATAGCCATGATAAGCCCTCATCTTTAAAGATTAATTAAGTATATAAAATATGACAATGTCAAAATTGGCGCGATTATAGACGAATATGAGTCAAAAGACTAATACAATCCGAGGGTGTATAAATCATGCGATATAGATAGCTATATCTAGTTGAAAAGTCTACTTTTCTTTTTTCAATTTAATAATCAAGTCAATATGAGGGATCAACAGCTCTATCTCACGCAGGTGATCCCTTAAGGTTTGCCATTGATCTAGCTCTAATTTACCGGAATCTAAAATGGCCTGCTTTAATTCTTCAACAAGGGAGTTTTCATCATCTGGCTCTATAAATTCGTTTATACGCAATAAACTATCAATATCATCTTGGCTGATAATATCTTCCGTTGCATTTACTTTAGCCATAATAATTATTTCCCATTCTAACGTTTATAAGCTGATACGTTTGTACTGGCGGTATTCTGGTTTCCAAAAATTTCGTTCTATTTTAGCAAGCAACTCTTCATCTGGTTGTTCAAGTGCCAGGTTTTCTGCATAGGCAACTTTAGATATGGCAAAAGCTATATCTTTACTTAACTGCGCTATTTCGGTCAGTGGAGGTAGTAATGCACCTTTACCACTATTGGCTAAAGGTGAAGCCGCTGCTAGCGTTTCGCTGGCAACTTGCAACATTTTCTCAGTAATACGATTTATATTAGCTGACACTACGCCAAGACCTATGCCAGGGAAAATGTAACTGTTATTACATTGAGCAATAGCAAATGATTGTCCCTTATATTCTACCGCTTCGAACGGACTTCCGGTTGCAATAATCACGCTACCTTCTGTCCAATTGATGACTTGCTCAGGTGTTGCTTCAACCTGTTTTGAAGGATTACTTAGCGGGAAGATAATTGGCTTATTACAGTGTTGTTTCATGGCTTTGATTATTTCTTCACTGAACAGTCCAGCCTGCCCAGAAACACCAATCAAAATATCTGGTTTAGCGCCATGCATCACTTCTAATAGCGAAGCAAAATCACCTTCGATCTGCCATTGTTCTAGAGCCTGTGTGCTTTGCACAAGTTTTTGCTGAAAGTCTCTTAGACCATCCATACCTTGAGTAAGTAACCCAAAGCGATCAACCATAAATATTTTGCTTCGGGCTTGCATTGGTGAAATGCCTTCACTGGTCATCTGAGTGATTATTTGCTCTGCGATACCACAACCCGCGGATCCTGCACCAACAAAAGCGACATTAAGTTGCGATAACTTAACGCCTTTACTGCGACAAGCGGCAAGTAAGGTTCCTACCGTAACCGATGCAGTTCCTTGAATGTCATCATTAAAACAACAAATTTTATCACGATATCGACTCAATAATGGCATGGCATTAGGTTGAGCAAAATCTTCAAATTGCAACATAACATGTGGCCAACGGCGCTTAATCGCGGTAATGAACAAATCTACAAACTCGTCATACTCTGCTTGACCTATTCTTTTATGACGTGCGCCCATATACATAGGATCATCAAGTAATTTTTGATTATTAGTACCCACATCTAATAGTACAGGTAAAGTATATGCTGGGCTTATCCCCCCGCAAGCAGTGTACAAAGATAATTTTCCAATAGGGATACCCATGCCACCAATACCTTGATCGCCCAAGCCTAAGATTCGTTCACCATCAGTGACCACAATAACTTTAACTTTGTTCTTAGTTGCATTACGCAAAATATCATCAATTTGGTATCTATCTTCATAAGAAATAAACAATCCACGAGAACTACGATAAATATCCGAAAATTGTTCACAAGCATCACCTACCGTTGGCGTGTATATGATTGGCATCATTTCGGTCAAATGACTCTGAACGAGCTTAAAAAATAATGTTTCATTGTTATCGTGAATAGCGCGCAAATAAATATGCTTATTAATATCATTTTGAAAACTGCAATACTGTCTATAAGCTCGCTCAACTTGTTCTTCTATGGTTTCAAAACGTGGGGGTAACAGCCCAGTTAAATTAAAGTTGATTCGTTCTTGTTGATCAAATGCGCTGCCCTTATTTAATAATGGTGTTTCTAATAAAGTAGGGCCTGCGTAGGGTATGTATAAAGAACGTTTACTTTTAGTCATTGTTATTTGCTGCTTCTATTGAGGTTATTGTTGCGGTGAATATTGAAAATACATCTAATTTATATAAGGTTAGAGTATAGATGATATTTTCAATTGAGCAAAGAGGATAAAACACAATTACGAAGACTAGTGTAATAAAAATATAATGGGTTATATTGCTTAGTCAGCTTCATCAATCCAAGCAAGTTGTATTGCTTCAAGCACCCTTTCGCCACAATGGCTTGGCTCATCATCAAAACGCTCTAAATCAAGTACCCATTGTCGAAGTTCGGTAAAGTGTAACTTTAACGGATCAACCTCAGGATGCTGCTCTATCAAGTCTAATGCAATTTCGAGGGAGTCAATCCATTTTAAGCCATTAGAAGCGTTCATTTTAGCCCTCCTTAAAAAGTAAATGAAACCAAAAATAATCAGCTACTAGCATCAATATAAACCATAATAGTAGTAATCTTGCTCTACGGCAAAACTGACAATCGCTATACCACCATTTAATTAATTTATTCTTCATAACAGGCTCTATTGCGGCGTTATTTTATTGTAGTCTCATTTATTGAGCGATAACAGTGTTCACCAATATTTCTGGCTTTATTTCACTAAGCTCGAAAATTACGTGCGATTAAGCACTGACTTTTTTTATTGAGTAAAGAAAGTGTTAAGAAAATAACTCAGTACTGAAGTAACGCTCCGCATTATCAGCAAGAATGGTCACAATGTTTTTACCTTTAAATTCACTTCTTTGGCCAACGTCCATGGCAGCTCTTAAAGCAGCTCCCGAAGAAATACCAACAGGCAAACTTTCTAAACAAGCAATATCTTGTGCAAAACTAACGGCATCTTCATTTGTTACGGTAACAATTTCATCAATCAAATCGGTACGTAATATATCAGGAACATGGCCAGAGCTTAGCCCTTGTATTTTATGCACACCTGATTTTCCTTGAGACAAAACGGGGCAAGAGGCTGGCTCAACAGCAATCACTTTCAAATTGGGATTACGAGCTTTTAATGTTTGCGCGATACCAGATATTGTACCACCGGTACCGACACCTGCCACTAACACATCTACACTACCTTGAGTATCATGCCAAATTTCTTCTGCCGTGGTTTTGGCGTGCATTTCTGAGTTAGCTTGATTACCGAATTGATCAAGCATAACGGCGTTTTCACCTTCCTCAATCATAGTTTTAGCTTTATCGATAGCGCCTTTTGTCCCTAACTCTTTAGGTGTCAATACCAAGTTTGCACCATAGTGCTTTATTAGCTTTCTCCGTTCAATAGACATATGCTCAGGAATAACGATTGTTAAAGGGATTTTTTTCAATGCACAAATCCAAGCACATGCAACGCCATTGTTACCAGAGGTTGCTTCGATAATTTCTGTACCTTCTTTGATGCTACCATTAGCAATCATTGACTCAATCATCGCCAGTGCAGGACGATCTTTTATAGAACCAGCAGGGTTAAAGAATTCTATTTTCGCTAATATATTGGCCTTAATATCAAGTGCTTCTGCAAAACGACTTAACTTAACTAACGGCGTATTACCAATAGTTTGGGTAATATCATCATAAATGACACCTCGACCATAAACAATATCTTGATGGAGGTTTTCAGCTAAATTAGTCATAACACTTTCCTTTAAAATACAGATGAATTAAATACAAATCACAATGAAGTAATTATTTCATGACTTTAGCGGAAAAATTGTGCTTTTTTATCTTTAAACCCCTCAAATTAAGCAATACAATACTCACAAACAACAAAAATATAGTATTTTTTTCCAACATTATAACGTAGAGGTGAATATGGATTCTTTTGATAAACATATTTTAAGCATTTTACAAAAAGATAGTACGCTTTCAACAAGTGAAATTGCAGAGCAAGTTGGCCTTTCTACAACGCCTTGTTGGCGACGAATACAAGCAATGGAAAAGTCAGGGGTCATTAAGTCGCGTGTTGCTTTAGCCAATCCCAAAAAACTTAACGTTGCTTTAACTGTTTTTGTGATGGTAAAGACAAATCAACATAATCCTATGTGGCTAGAAAAATTTGCAGATTTAGCCATGGAATTCCCCGAAATTGTTGAGTTTTATCGTATGAGTGGCGAAGTAGATTATTTACTCAAAGTCGTTGTACCTGATATGAAGGCTTATGACAATTTCTATAAAACGCTAATAACCAAAATCAATTTTTCAGATATAAGTTCGAGTTTTGCTATGGAAGAATTAAAATATACAACTGCCTTACCCATTGATTATATATAACCTTAATTGGCGCTAGCAATAACTAAATCAAGGCACTATCATTTACGCCTACCTCCCTACCCCTTGTGGCTTACCCCATAAAACAAAAAACTCGCCTAAGCGAGTTTTTAAAAAATGTACCGTATTATATAAACAAGCTATTTATCCGACGTTACCGGAAAGCCTCTATTACGCATTAACGCTTTAACATCGGCATCACGCCCTCTAAATGCACGGTATGCGTCACTAGGGTCAACAGCGTTACGTACGCTAAATAAATGCTCTACTAGCTTAGCTGCAACATCTTTATCATAAAAACCACCGTCAGCTTGAGCAAATGCCTCAGCTGCATCAGCCGTCAACACTTCAGCCCACATATAACCATAGTAGCTTGAAGAATAACCTTCACCACTAAAAACATGACCAAATTGTGTTGATCTATGACGCATGACAATTTGCTCAGGCATATTCAGTGCTGCAAGCGTTTCACTTTCAAATTTTTGAGCATCAATACCAGTAGGGTCAACTGTATGGAACTTCATGTCCACTAATGCTGACGCTAAATATTCTGTGGTTTTAAAGCCTTCATTGAAGGTTGCTGCTTTCTTAATTTTAGCAATTAACTCTGCAGGCATAGGCTCGCCTGTTTTGTAATGTACTAAATAATTATTAATAACATCGTCAGTTGCTAACCAATGCTCTAACAATTGCGATTGAAATTCAGTGTAATCACGTACGCCACCATTAAGCGTTGGGTAAGTAACTTTAGACGAAAGGAAGTGCAATGCATGTCCAAACTCATGGAAGTAAGTTTCCGCATCTGACCATGAAATTAACGTTGGTTGACCATCAACACCTTTACTAAAGTTTGAATTATTTGAAGATAGAACATTTTTCTTACCATCAAAAGTAGTATAGCTACGGTACGTAGTTGCCCAAGCACCTGAACGTTTGCCTTTACGCGCAAATGGGTCCAAATACCATAAACCAATATGCTCTTTTGATGTTTTATCTTTTACTTCCCAAACGCGAACATCAGCATTAAATACCGGTACTGAACCATCGGTAATTTCACTAAATTCATAATTGAATAAACGATCGGCTACATAAAACATGGCTTCACGGAGTTTATTTAATTGTAAGTATTGCTTAACTTCATCTGAGTCTAAGTTGTACTTAGCTTTACGTACTTTCTCTGCATAAAAGCGGTAATCCCAAGGCTTGATATTTTCAATACCATCCTGCGCTTTACCTATGGCCAACATATCAGCAACTTCTTCATCGACACGTGCGATAGCAGCAGGCCAAACACCTTCCATTAACGCAATAGCGTTTTCAGGAGATTTTGCCATTCTGTCTTCTAAACGCCAAGAAGCATAGTTTTTATATCCTAATAAACCAACACGCTCGTGACGAAGCTGTAAAATTTCTGCAATAATGGCATTGTTATCAAATTCGTCGCCATTGTTACCACGGTTGTAATAGCTATTCCAAACTTTTTCACGCAATTCACGCTCAGTTGAATAAGTTAAGAAAGGGTCCATAGAAGAACGAGTATTGGTAATAGCGTATTCACCTTTATGCTCACGCTCTTCAGCAGCTGCTGCGGCAGCACTGACAATAGACTCAGTTAAACCACCAAGCTGAGCTTTAGTTAAATACAAGACATAGCTTTCTTCATCCGCTAAAACATTATCACCGAACTTAGTATGTAACTCAGCTAAACGTTGATTTATATCAGCATAGCGCTTTTTGTCAGCTCCTGCTAAGGTAGCACCATTGCGCGCAAAGCCATTATAAGTTAGGTATACTAAGCGTTGTTGTTCTGCAGTCAGGTTTGTTATTTCTTCACTGCTATTAACAGCCTGAACACGAGAAAATAGTTTTTCATTCTGGTTTATTTTAGAGAAAAAAGCTGACAACTTTGGTGCCATTTCAGCTTGAATTTTACGAAACTCAGGAGAAGACTGATTTGAACTCCAAATTCCCCAGTAACTAAACAAGCGATTCAACTCTTGCCCTGTTCTTTCCATAGCAACAATTGTATTTTCAAAGGTAGGGGCGGCTGAGTTATTGGCAATCTTATCTACTTCAGCAAGGTTTATTGTCATCGCTTCTTCAATAGCGGGAATCAAACCAACCAATGACACCTTATCAAAAGCAGGTACGCCCTGAAAAGGCCCTTGCCATTTAGCCAGCAACAACGCTTTAGCTTTGGCAACTTCGTCTTTACTTGCCACAGTATCAGTTACTACTGGTGCTACTTCTTTAGCTTTAACTACTGTTTTTTCTACAGCAGCCTGTTCACTACCACAAGCCACTAAAAGGCTTGATAATAGAAAACTCGATATTAATGTTTTTTTCATGATTCATCTCTAGCTGGATGTTAAAAATATCAATATTCATCAAGTTTTGATTGACCTAAAACTGATCACTATTGTGTTAACGTGACATTAACAAGAATCTATCGATAAAGGAATGCTTAGCCATGACGCTCATCTCAAATAGCTGTTAACTGAGCTTGTTTTCAGCTTTTACTGTGATCTTTTGATAGCTTGAGTTCCATTTCTCTGACTTTAATATTAACGCCAGCAGAAATTAGCAATTGATAGAAATCCGCAAGGTTGCAGCTTTCAACTTGCTGACAAACAATGACGTATTTAAGCACGCCAGGCTTATAACTTTGCAGCGCCGCTTGCTTAAACCAGAACATAGCTTGCTCTTTATCGGCTTCAACATGTTGCCCTTTCAAATACATTTGCGCTAAATTGACTTGCCCTTGTGCGAAGCCCAACTGTGCTGATTGGTGAAATAATTCAAACGCTTGGCTGAGGTTATCTTCTATATAATTCGATTTCAAAAATGACAGCGCAGATAAGTTTTCCCTGTTTCCGGGTACGAACAAACCTGAATATAACTGTACTTTTTCTGGACTTACAAAATTGCCAAACAATCTATCCAATATAGGTCTCTTTACCAAGTAAATTGCTTCTGACTGCCACATTTTCTTAATTTGGGCATGTGGGAAATCATACCTTTTAAGCTCAAAGTATTTTCGATATCGTAGTTGCCCGTAGCGAATACTGTCTTTTAACGATTGTTGCCTAAAATAAAACATATTGCCGTACAACAACGTAACCACATCACCGGTAATATCAACTACTTTCGCAAGGCGATATTTCTCCTTAGGTCGCAGTGATTTACTCAACAACCTAAAATCTAGAAAGTAGATATCATTTATCTTGGGGGCATTTATATAACTTGCACTGGCTATGTCTGCTTGCTCAGCTTGTTTGATTTTATTCACAAATAAGTAGATCAGAAAAGCAACAACAAGCAATTTGAGCAATGATGCGCTTTCGAAATGTAGCACTTTTGCTCTTTGTGCTTTTATAAATAGCCAAGCATTGGCTCTTTTAAAATAAGTTATATTAATAACCATTTACCTTGCTGTATTTGAATGAAGTATTCATTTAATATACCGCATCTTTCGTAGAAGGTAAAAATATCACTTCTTGGCCTACTTTTAGTGAGACTTTTTGCCTACTAATTTTTGTGATAACTTATGCGACTAACTATTTATTGTTAGAAAACAATCGACAGGAGAGTATTTAATAATGCATGCAGTTTTCTTGGATTGCCAAACATTTAGTGCAAATATTTCATTAACCTCAATAGAGCAACAAGTCACAGCACTAACATGTTATGAAACAACCACAACAGAGCAAGTCATTGAGCGTTGCAAAGGTGCCGATATTGTTATCACGAATAAAGTTGTGCTCTCAGCTGAAATACTATCAAAACTGTCACACTTAAAGCTTATTTGTATTGCAGCCACCGGGTTTAATAATGTTGATATAACATCAGCTAAAAAACAGCAGATAGCGGTTACCAATGTGAGTGGTTATGCCGGTAACTCGGTTGCTCAATATGTGCTGGCTCAGATACTAGAATATTATCAACAAACCTGCCATCACCACGAGAATACTAAACAAGGCCAGTGGCAGCAGAGTAAAACATTTTGTTATCACGGTAACGCAATCACAGAGCTTTCCGGTAAAACTCTTGGTATTGTTGGTTTTGGCAACTTGGGACAATCCGTTGCTAAAATTGCAAAAGCCTTCGGCATGAATATTCTAATCAGTGAACGACAAAACGCTAAAATAGTAAGAACGGGTAGAACTGCCTTTGCCAAGGTAATAGCACAAGCCGATATAGTCAGTTTACATTGCCCTCAAGATGCACTAACAACAAATTTGATTAATTCAAGTGTGTTATCAACCATGAAATCAAGCGCTATGCTCATTAATACTGCTCGCGGCGCTTTAGTTAACAGCACTGATTTATTGACTGCTTTGAAGAATAAACAACTAGCTTATGCTGTACTCGATGTATTAGAGCAAGAGCCACCGCCAGTAAACCATCCTTTATTACTCGCTCTGAAAAATAATGAATTGGACAATTTAAGAATAACGGCGCACATCGCTTGGGCAAGTAGTGAGGCACAGCAACGATTAATTGAGCTACTGAGCAAAAATATAGCTGCATTTAATCAAGGCGATATCCTCAATCGCCTTGATTATTAATCTAGGGGCTGTTGTTCTTTCGAGATTATTTTTACAACGAATTGTTGGGTATTTATACAAGGCGGAGCCTTTGTCATGTGGTTGTTCCACATGACAAAGGCGATAACTCAGAAAAAATGACCAACAAACGCTGTCCGAAGGATTCGGCTAAAAGATCAACAGCCTCTAGCAATTAAAAATAACTATCTTTAATTTTACCATAATGAAAATAGCCCCATTGCCCTACTCTTCGTAGCGGAGCAAAAGGGAACTTTGGTAGTGCTTTATTGTATAAGGGTAAATTGGGTACTTGCTTGCCAACTACTTTTTCGGCTAAACGTTTACCCGCTTGTACAGAAAAAGACACACCAGAGCCACAATACCCCATGCTATAAAAGACCTTATTATTATCACATTGATAAATATGCGGTAAATCGTCTAATGCCATACAAATCCAACCTGACCAAGCATAGCTATATTTCAATTTTTTTAAGGCAGGAAAGCTAGTTTTTAGTACTGACAGCAAACGTTGAGCGTAATAAGGATCATCAGCATTTTTACCGGTAATAGCCCCTCGTCCACCGAACAAAATACGATTATCTGGCAATTTTCGATAATAGTACTTTAGTGCACGAGTATCCATGACCACATTACTGGTGAGAAAATTACATGCCGCTAATTGCTCAACAGTTAATGGCTCAGTAACAATAATTTGCGACAGCACAGGTAAGGTTCTATTGGTTACTAACGGATGAAAGCCTCTAGGTGTGTATCCGTTTGTCGCTATAACGACTTTTTTAGCCCTTATCTTCCCTTTTGGTGCAGCTAACAACACACTGTTCGTTGACTTTTCACCAATAAAATTTATCGGTGTTGAGGTATGTACTTTGGCGCCTGCTTGCCGTGCCAATTCTTGATAGCCCCATGCTAACTTAAGTGGGTTTAAACCAAAGCCATCTTGATAACGAATAGCGCCATGAGCATTTTCATCTGCCATATAGTCTTGATGCAATTCTTGCTTAGACAATACTTGCACATCATAACCAAACATTTTCTGTTGTAATTGAGCCTGCGCTTGCAAAGCGGAAAACATGCTTGGTTTATGGGCAACTTTCAGAAAGCCAGCTTCTTGCTGATCGCAATCAATCCCTTCACTAATTAAATTATTTACCGTTTCAACACCCGCACACATTTCATTGTAAATGCCGCGCATTACTTCCTCACCCCATTGCTTTTGCATCGAAGCATAAGGTTTGCGTCCTGATGATTTTAAAATAAAACCTGCATTTCGGCCGCTACAGCCCCAAGCTGTTTGGTTTGCTTCAAAAACATGTGCTTTAACTCCGTGTTCTCGTGCTAAATGTAACGCACACGAAAGCCCAGTATAACCTGCACCAATGATGGCAACGTCTATATCAACATTGTGCTCAAGTGCGCCATCATCGGTTGGCTTACTGCCATTTCTTGCACCTGAAACATCGGCCCAGTAACTATCTGGATATTGAAGTGCACAGCCTGGGGATCTATCTAACATTGGATCGTACATTTTATTATCTCAATTACTTCATTTTCTTTGCGGGTTTCATAGACATTTATTTTGTATCACTTTATTCTAACTATGAAATTTTCATATTACGTTATCTAAGGCACTAAAGCATGAAAAAGCTTTGCATTATATTTGCTTCATTTTTTGCACTCACATTAATGGGTTGTAATGGTCACAATGAAGATACTTCTGAGAACACCCCACAAGTGGTCACGAATGTTGAATTGTTACTACTTGATAGTGATGGTAATGCCAAACAAAGCTTTACTAAAAATGAAACCATCACTTTGCAGGCCAAAGTAACGGATCAAAACAATGCAATTATAGCGAATAAATCAGTTAGCTTTTCCGCTTCTATTGGTACGCTAGAGGTAAGTTCAAAACTAACAAATAGTGAAGGTATCGCAATTGTTCAGGTCAGCAATAACCAGCTTTCAATAGGTGCTGGAGTTGCTTCTGCAAGTGTAGGTGAAATTAATGCAGAGCAAATAGACTATGAATTTATAGAATCCATTGAAATAAATGTTGTACTGTCCTCCTATGACAGTGAGGGAAATGCTAAGCAAAGCTTCACCAAAAATGAAGTAATTATCCTAGAAGCCATTGTTACGGATGAAAATAACGATATTATTGCTAATAGAGCAGTGAACTTTTCAGCCTCCATCGGCTCATTAGATATCAACTCAAAATTAACTAATAGTGAAGGTATAGCTATTGTTAACATCAGCAATAACGAACTTTCAATAGGCGCAGGAATTGCTTCTGCAAGTGTCGGCGAGATAAATGCACAACCAATTGATTATGAATTTGTAGATTCAAATAATATCAATGTTGAACTTTCGTTATTTGACAATACTGGTAATGCTGAACAAAGTTTCTCCAAAAATGAAATTATCACGCTGCGAGCAAAAGTAACCGATGAAAATGATGTCATTATTACAAATAAGGCAGTTAACTTTTCTGCTTCTATTGGTAATCTAGATGTACCTTCAAAATTAACAAATAGTGAAGGTTTCGCCATTGTTTACATTACCAATGAGACCCTGGCCCTAGGAGCAGGCACAGTTGAAGCAAGTGTAGATGAGATAAGCTCAGGTACAGTAGATTATGAATTTATAGAATCAAGCGAGGTAATTGTTCTTCCTAGTTTAACTACCACCATGACGCTAGAAAGTTCGCTTGTAAATCAATTTAAAGCGGATCAAGAAGTACAAATAACGAGTATTCTTACAGATGGTAATGGTCAGCCTTTAGCAGGAGAAAACATTCATTATACTGCAGATATTGGTACTTTTGATAACTCAACTTTAACGTCTCTAACAAACAGCCAAGGTGTTGCGGTTATCACCCTCAGTGGTAATGAAGGACAAACCGGCGCAGGTGTTTTAACGGCCAGTTATACGTTAGATGAAAGTAGCAATACAACTATCAACAACAGCTTTAATTACCAAATTCTTTCAGCTGATGCAGTTATCGATAGTGATATTCGTCTAGGTTACTTTGATGAGAACAATGCTTTCATCGAGGGTGTAATTGAGCTTTCAATTGCTGACAATACCATTAGTGCTGGTGGAACTTTAGGACTAAGTGTGGACCTAGTTGATGAGAATGGTGACTTAATTGTCACTCCAGTGCCAGTAACATTTACCTCTGATTGTGTTCAAAATGGCAATGCCGCTATTGATGAGTCCGTTTTAAGTATCAGTGGCACAGCAAGTTCTACTTTTGCTGATATAAGTTGCGCAGGTATAACAGGTACTACTGATGTACTAGTTGCCAGTGTTGCCGTTAACAACATTACCAATTCTGCCAGTGAAACAATTACAATTAATGGTGAACAACTTGGTTCCATAGAGTTTGTTTCTGCAGAGCCAAATTCAATCGTTTTAAAAGGCACTGGCGGACAAAATAAACAGGAAACTTCATCACTTACTTTCAGAGTCAAAAGTACGCTCGGGAACGTATTACCTCTACAAGAAGTGAACTTTGCTTTAAGTACTTCCGTTGGTGGCATCACTTTAAGCCGAACATCTGGACCTACTAACAGCCAAGGGTTAATTACCACTCAAGTGTCTGCCGGAACAGTACCGACAGCAGTACGTGTAACAGCGTCCGCTAGTATGGATTTTAATGGTGAAATGGTAGCAGTGCAGAGCCAATCAGATTTACTGTCTATCAATACCGGTTTACCTGAACAAAGGTCAATGACAATGGCCGCAACTGTACTTAATCCAGAAGCACACAATATAAGTGGTGTTGAGTCTAATATTACCGTTTGGTTGTCAGACAATTTCCATAATCCAGTCCCCGATGGTACCACCGTTAATTTCACCACAGAAGGTGGCAATATTGAACCGAGTTGTTCAACGGTTAACGGTAGCTGCTCTGTCATTTGGGAAAGCAGTGAACCCAGAGTCGCTAATCACCGCGTTACTATTTTAGCAACGGCACTGGGCCATGAAACCTTCTTTGATACCAATGGCAATAATGTTTTTGATGATGCCGATGGTGAGCCAATTCTTGATGCCGGTGATAGTAACAACTTAAATGTTGATTCGGGATTTGGTAATTATGCTGCCCAATCTAGCGGCTTTATAGACATGTCTGAAGCATGGCGTGATGATAATGAAAATAGTATTTACGATGACGGCGAAACATTCTTAGACTTTGATAGTGATGGCGCTTTTAGCGTTGCTGATAGCTTATTTAACGGCCCTCAATGCCAAGGTAGTAATTGTGCTGATGAAGACAAACGCAATATCCATGTAAGAAAAGCGATTCGATTAGTTATGGCTAGCTCTGGTGCTGAAGTACGGTTAACTAATGGTGATGGCAGTATAGTTTACCAAGACTCATTAACTGGAGAAAGTACTGCACTTAATGATGTTGCTAATGGCGGCAGCCAAGAATTTAATTTCTCCTTTGCTGATACCGGTACACCAAATCAAACTATGCCACTTGGCACAACGGTTACGGTAGCGGTAAGTGCTGGCACAGTTGCAGGACAAACAGATGTAACTGTCGGTAATAACAATCTAGAAGGTTTTAGTAATATGAACTTTTTTGTCATACAAGAGGCTGGCGCAGATCCACAAGTTGCTATACTTACCATTACCATCACTTCACCAAACGGCATTGTAACGAGTGTAAGTCGTAGCATGTCGTTATTATAAATTATGAACAATATAAGCTATCAAAAACTATCACCAAAATATTTTAAGCAAGTAATAGCGCTTGGTAATAAAGTACACGGTGATGGCTACCTTAATGATGAAAGTATCCTCGCTTGGACAAACCGGGGCATAAGCAACAATATCAATTGTGGTTACGTCGCCTTACGCGGTGAAGCACTAATCGGTTTTCGTATCACTTTCGCTGCCGAGCATTGGCAGCGAGATCAGTGGTGCAGTCCAGCTTTATGGCAAACCGATGAAGACAAGTGCTGTTACTTTAAGTGTAATACTGTTGATGAGGATTTTCGTGGTTTTGGGGTGGGCAAGCAGTTATTACAACTATCGATTACTTCGGCAAAGCAACAAGGCGCAAAAGCCGGCGTTGCGCATTTATGGAAGCAAAGTCCAAATAATAGCGCTGTAGCCTACTTTACCCATTGCGGTGGTGAATTAGTGAAATCTCACCCTGATAAATGGAATGAGGAAAGTAAACAAGATTATAACTGTATTTTATGCGGTCACGATTGTCATTGTGAAGCTGCTGAAATGATTATTTATTTTGATTAACGACTCGCCAATCGATACTAGTTTTACCTTGTAATTCTAGCCAGGCATTCGCTTTAGAAAAATGCTGACAACCAAAAAAACCGCGATAAGCTGATAATGGTGAAGGATGTGGGCCATTCAAAACCAGATGTTTTTTACCGTCAATAGTACGGCCTTTCTTTTGCGCGTGAGCACCCCAAAGTATAAAGACGCAACCTTCATTTTGTTGATTTATTTTCGAAATAACTTGATCGGTAAATTGCTCCCAACCAAGCTTAGCATGAGAGTGGGCCAGCCCTTGTTGCACCGTTAATACGGTATTAAGTAGTAACACCCCCTGTTGTGCCCATGAGGTCAAATTGCCATGTTCAGGGGTAATAAAACCATCAATATCTGTTGATAATTCTTTATAAATATTAACTAAGGAAGGTGGTATTTTAATGCCGTGTTGAACAGAGAAAGCCAACCCGTGTGCTTGAGGTTGATCTTTATATTCACCTTTACCAACACCATGATAAGGATCCTGTCCTAAAATTACGACTTTAATGTCAGCTAAATCTTGGTGTTCAAAAGCACAATAAACATCGGATTGCTTTGGAAAGACCGATATCCCTTGTGCTCTTTGCTCTGCTACTTTTTCTTGAAGCTGACAAAAGTAATCTTGCGATTGTTCTTGTTCGATTAGTTTTTGCCAGTTAAGTTGGATCATTTTATTGCTTGCTTGCTTGCTTGCGCATTATGCTAATAAATAAGCACGTAAATCAGCAAAGCTTGCAGCCATTTCTTTTGATAAAATTGGTTCGCCAGCACAGTCTGCCAACTCTTTTGGTAAACCTAAAGGCTGACCTAAAATACTCTCTACTACATCCTTGAACTTAGCAGGATGAGCGGTACCTAAAAAGACACCTATCTCACCATCTACAGTATTATACTGTAATGCTTTATAGGCAACGGCAGCATGTGGTTCGCTAATATAACCTAATTTACTTAGCCCTATAACGGTTGATTGGGTTTGCTCTTCATCAATTGACACTGAACTCACACAATCACTTTCAACAATACCTGATTTCAACATATGCTCTACCCGTGGCCAGTTATTAGGATTGCTTACATCCATAGCGTTAGAAATAGTCGCAACAGTAGTATTTGGAGACCATTCACCCGTTTCTAAATAACGTGGTACCGTATCATTTAAATTAGTCGCAGCAATAAAACGTTTTATCGGTAAGCCCATTGCTTTTGCAAATAAACCGGCAGTTAAATTACCAAAGTTACCTGAAGGAATAGAAAATACTATATCGCCCAAATCTTTTTTAGCCCGAGACAATTGTGCTACCGCTTCAAAATAATAACAAATTTGCGCTAATAAACGGCTGATATTAATTGAATTAGCAGAATTCAAACCAATAGTTGTTGCTAGCTCATTATCGTCAAACGACTTTTTCACTAATGCTTGGCAATCATCAAAATCACCATCAACCATCAAGGTTTCAATGTTATCTCCTAACGTAGTAAACATCTTCTCTTGTAGTAAAGAAATTTTACCTTTAGGGTACATAATAACCACACGAATGTTATCTATACCATGAAAAGCATGCGCAACTGCAGCACCCGTATCGCCTGAAGTGGCGGTTAATATAGTTAGCGGTCTTTTTTGGCCTGTTACTTTAGCATCTTTAGCAACAAAGGCTTGTAAACACTTAGCCATGAAACGAGCACCAAAGTCTTTAAAAGCCAAAGTTGGCCCATGGAACAACTCTAAAATAGCACGGTCATTACTAATAGGCTGTAGCACGGCCGGGAAATTAAAGGCATCGGTGACAATTTCTGTTAACTCTTGCTCATTCAAGTCTTCTTCAACGAAAGGCGTTAATATTTTAACACTTCGCTCAACTAATGGCATTGCGAGTAGTTCATCAATATTGTCTAATGCAGGCATTGTCTTTGGAAAAAATAAGCCTTGATTTTTACCTAAGCCTTGTTTTACTGCTTGAGCAAAACTAACCTGTTCATCATTTTCTTTTAAGTTATAAAATTTCACTTTTTGTTCCTAATTTTTTACTTGTAGCCGATATTTTACTTTCATTGTGTAAGCAAAATATCAGCTAGCTTGTTAATTGGTTATATCTCTACTGCGCCCGCTTCATCTACTTGGCAGACATGAACAAAGCCAAGCGATGTTTGCAGATAATTTTCTTTTAGCCATAAGGCAAAATCTTGTGCCTGTAGCTCATTTTCACAAATGCAAAATAAGGTAGGTCCTGAGCCTGAGATACCAACCGCGTGAGCACCTTGATCTTTTAAATAATCATGAGCTTGTTGGTACTTGGGTAATAAATTAGTTCGATAAGGCTCAGCGACGACATCCGTTAACACCGAAAATGCTTGCGCTTTATCTTGTCGGTGACAGGCATCAACAAAGGTTGCTAAATTTTGACCATAGCTTATCACATCTGCACGGCTATAACTGACCGGTAATACATCACGCGCTGCTTTTGTTGATACTTCTATTCCAGGGTATGCCATTACATAATAACAGTCATTAAAACCGGGTAATGCACGGCTAATCACATCCTTGTCAGGTACCATTAACTGCAAGCCACCTAGGTAACAAGGCGCCACATTGTCATAATGTAGACTACCGCTGATTTGTGCTTCCATTTCACCTGTCATTTTCAACAAAGTGTTCTCATCAAAACTAACATCTTGATATTTTGCATAAAATGCATTTAAAGCCGCCAATGCAGCCACTACGGAGCAAGCGCTCGAACCTAGACCACTGCCCACTGGCATTTTCTTATCAAGTGTCATTTGCACATTAATAGGCGTTACACCTTTACTCACTAACGCTTGATTAAACAGCTGCAAACAAGACCAAACAATATTATCTTCTTTAGCTTTTGGTAATTTTTCTGCAAAAGCACCAACAACAATTAATTTATCTTCGTTAGCGTTTTCAACAGCAACGACATCACCTAATAAAGTACCATCAATCGGTTTAACGGCTAACCCTAGCACGTCAAAGCCAACACTTACATTGCCGATCGAGGCAGGAGCAAACACTGATACACCCTGTTTATTTAAAGACATTAGTGCTGTTGCTCCCAAGCTAACGTTCTTAAAACATCGCCAAATACGCCTGCTGCTGTCACAGCAGCACCAGCACCGTAACCACGTAGTACAAAAGGTAATGGTTGATAATAACGACTATGAATTGCTAAAGCATTCTCACCATCTTTAATACTATAAAGTGGGTGACTGGCATCAACAGCCTCGATTGAAACTTGACACTTACCTTTAACAATATTACCGATGTAACGTAGTACTTTGCCCTCTTCGGCTGCGGCTTTACAACGAGCACTCACACCACTATCAAGTTTAGACAAATTATTCATAAACTCATTAACGTCACCACTATCATCAAAGTCGCTCGGTAATACTGATTCAACGTTAATGTCAGAGAGTTCTAACGGTAAACCAGACTCACGTGCCATTATCAATAATTTACGTGCTACATCCATACCGCTAAGATCATCACGAGGATCTGGCTCGGTAAAACCATTTTCTTTTGCTATCGCGGTCGCTTCTGATAAAGACATACCTTCATCTAACTTACCGAATATGTACGAAAGTGAACCTGATAAAACCCCTTCAAAGCGTAATAATTCATCGCCTGCTTTGATTAAGTTTTGCAAAGTATCTATTACTGGTAAACCTGCACCTACGGTTGTTTCATATAAGAAACGTCGATTAGTTCTTTGAGCTGTGCTTCTCAGTTCTTGATAATATTGCCAAGAATCCGTATTGGCTTTCTTATTTGGTGTTACAACATGGAAGCCTTGTGCTAAGTACTCAACATAGCTCATGGCTAACGCTTCATTTGAAGTTGAATCAACAAGCACAGGGTTAATCAAATGATTATCACTTACAAATGCTTTAATATTTTCTGCATTTACTGCAACAGCTTGTTTATTTTCGATGCCTTGTGCGATGACATCTTGCCAGTTATCTAAATCAATACCTTCATTGTGAAATACCATACCTTTAGAGTTGGCGATACCGTAAACTTTTAAAACAATATTTTGTTCTTTCAAGCTAGCTTGTTGACGAGAAATCTGTGCAATTAATTCGCTGCCAACAACACCACAACCAACAAGAAAAACATCAATGGTCGGTTTGTGAGAGAAGAAGTTTTGATGACTAACTTTCATCGCAGCTGTACATTTACGCTGCTCAATTACCACTGAAATACTGCGTTCAGATGAATCTTGTGCAATAGCAATAACATTAACGCGCGCTTGCTCCAACGATGCAAAAAACTTGGCCGCTACACCGCGTTGATGGTGCATGCCATCACCAACAAGTGAAACAATGGATAACTCACCTTGCAAGGCTATTGGTTCAAGTAAACCATTTAGCAGCTCAAGTTCAAATTCTTCTTTTAAGCTTTGCTCTGCAAGTTGCGCATCACTAGAGTGAATACAAAAACTAATGCAGTATTCACTTGATGACTGACTAATCAATACTAATGATATATTTTCACGGCTCATGGTAGCAAAAACGCGACTTGCCATGCCTACCATACCTTTCATACCCGGTCCTGATACATTAACCATGGTTAGCTCATCAAGATTTGATATCGCTTTCACACGCTTTTGTTGATCATTTTCATTAGAAATCAAAGTACCTGGTGCCGCTGGATTGCTGGTATTTTTAATTAAACAAGGGATATGATATTGCGCAATTGGACCAATTGTTTTTGGGTGCAATACACTGGCACCAAAATATGATAATTCCATTGCTTCTTGATAAGACAGATAATCAAGTAATTTTGCTTCTTTTATCATTCGTGGGTCGGCATTATATACGCCATCAACATCTGTCCAAATTTCACAACAATCGGCTTGCATACAAACAGCTAAAACGGCTGCTGAATAATCTGAACCATTACGGCCCAACGTAGTTACTTGCCCTGCTTGACCATCATTTCTGACACTCATACCAATAAAGCCTGGCATCAATGACACTTGATTTAATTTATCGTATTCTGCTGAAAACTTTTCTTTGGATAACACTAAATCTGCCACCGCATTTAACGAAGAATCATTGGTAAATAAAAATTTCTCTGGTGTTAATAAAGATACTTGCAATCCAGATGACTGCAGCACTGAATCAAGAATTGCAACACTCAAGCGTTCACCGGTACTGATAACACGAGCGCGAATATGATCAGGGCAATAAGTCAACATAGTTGCACCCTGCATGAAACGCTCAAGTTGATGTTCATAATTTGTTAGTGCTTGTTCACAATGCTGAGAATTGAATTCTGACAGGCTTGCAGATAAGTCATCAATAATAGTGGTAATGGCACGCTTAAAGTGCCCTAAATCAGTAACAAGCTTTGCTTCATCACTAATATTTTCAGCCATAGCAACTAAATGATTTGTTACACCTTGTGGGGCAGAGACCACTACGGCAACTTTAGAAGATTGGCTTTTATCTTTGATGATGTCAGCAACTTGACGAAAACGCTCTGCTGATGCCAGCGATGAGCCACCAAATTTAAGTACACGCATGATTTTTTCCTTTATTGAAAACAAAAAACCCGTAACCTTTTCAGGTCACGGGCTTCGATAAAATTATTCTTTTTTACACGTTAGCCAGCGACCGCCATCCCAATTCGGGTGGTGGTGGTAATAATAGTAAGGTGGCTAGTAGTAATATTCATGTCAGGTAAAATGCCTGATTAGCACTTTAGTGTCAACCTTTATTGGCACTGTTCACACAGAATAAAAAGTTATAGGGTATGCATATATATCCATAAGATGTTTTTTATTATCTACTTCAAGCAATAACAGCAACTTTAATATTTACAATGCTGGCAATTAATTGCCGACGACGAAATACACGCTGGCAACAGAAAGAAATATTGAGACAAAATAGATAAATGTCATTTTGAGGCTGTAAGTATTTATTTTCATCACTATCCTTCTCGTTAAAATAGCGTCAACTAACCATTGTTTATCAATAATTAAGCTATTTTCGTGCCATTAATATAATTGACTATATGTTAGTAGACATTAAGAAGAGTTACTGTAAACAAGCGTTATCTTTATGTGATCGTTTGTAAAGGCATAATTAAGCGGTAGGGGATTGCCAGCGCAAAGCTGATTGATTATCTTTCAACCATTGTTTAGCTTGAAAATGACCGGGGTAGTATTGCTCAACAAGTTGCCAGAAAAATGTTGAATGATTTAAATGCTGCAAGTGACAAAGCTCATGAACGATCACATAGTCAATAACATTCATAGGTAACATCATCAGGAGATAATTGAAGCTCAATTCTCCCCTACTATTACAGCTCCCCCAACGAGCTCGGTATTGGCGTATTTTTATTGCTGATGGGCTTAATTGAATTTGATGAGAAAATTGCGCGACTTTGGGTAAAATTATCGCATTGGCCTGCGCTTTAAAATACTGCTCAATACTATTTTTGACAATTTGCTTCAATAAGACAGCATTACTCTGCTTTTTTAGGTTTCTAGCAGATAAAACAATGCATAAGCTTAACTGGCCATTTGCTAATTCAGATACATAAACCTGTGATTTTTCGCCAGCCTTAGCGAAACTTATGTCTAGCGTATGTTGCTTGCCAAAGACTAACAATTTTGCATCATGGCTAAAGTCACAACAAAGATCTTCAAGGGAGTTTTGCTCCGCTATTTTGGCCTTTAACCAAGCCTGCTTTTTATGAATAAACTCACCAATAAACTGTTCATTCAGGTGCAGCGGCGCACGAACAATCACTTGTCCACTTTTAACATGTAAAGCAAGTGTTTTACGTTGACTGCGTAAAACTTGGTAATCAATCATTCATACTAGTACTTATCTAAAAACTTAACTCGCTTCGCTTAACTTCACTGCTTTAGCGGCCACTTTTTTTTCAGTTACCTTTTTAACTGCTGCCTGTTTCGCTGGTGTTTTCACCGCTTTTTTTGCTAATAACGCAATTAGCACTTCTTCACGGTGCTGAGCTAAGTAAATACTTAATTCTTCACTCGCGCTATCGCTGAGTTCTATAGGTGATTGTGCAAACACATCGGCCAAGTTATCAGCCATGTCCAACATTTTGTCATATTCATCTGCTGATTTCTTATCCATAAATGTTTTTGCCTCCACCCCGTGTCTAATGACGACGAATCGACTTTCAACTGCCATTATTGTTCCTTAGTCATGTTAAAAGAAAGCTCAAAATTTTTTTCATAAAGGCTTATTTCCACCTTATATAAGTTAACCATATCATAACACCACACAAAACTGTATATAAAAACAGTTATTTTATCTATCTACCTTAAGTTCTCTTCAGTGATAGTACTCTTCACCTTACGATAACTTACAGATTTGCCCCTGAAAATATTTCTAATGGTGATCGAATGTAAAAGGTTAGAAACATTTACACACAAGAACTTTAATGAACAACCTTAATATCAATAAGTTAAATAAAAAAACAGCAATAATTATAGATATTTTCCTTACATCCAAGAGCCAAACATTAACAACTTTTTTCTCGAAATAGCGCACTATTAATATGAGCGAGGCAATAAAGCTTTCGCAAAATTAACCATTTTGGAGAATACCATGACTAAATTCAAAACAACTCTTATCGCGTTAGCAACTGCTGTTCCTGCTTTAGCTTTTGCAGGGCCAAGTCAAACAACATTAACCCCATATATGAAAACGGCTCTAGTGGATGTGTGTAAGGCAGCCATGAGTAATAAAATTCATAGACTTAATAGCACAACTAAGTCATATCACTTAAAAGATAAAACAATCGCTTTAAAAGTTATGTGTAATGGTGAGGATATAATTAGCTTTGCTGAAAACCACGGCGCAAATAAAACTGCAGCAAAACTACAAAAAAGTATTGGTAATGTAAGCATAATTGATACCGCAGCGGCAACTAAACTCAGCGTTACATTCGCCGAATAATAACTCGAATAGGATAAATATGACTTATTAAACAAGAGCACTTTTCAAAATGACTAAAGTGCTCAGTTTAATCTCCTTTTATTGATACCTAATCGCCAAATAGCTTTTCAAACCAAGAGCGATCATCAACTTTATCGACTAAACAATCTTGTTTCATTATTACGCCTGCAGCAATGGCAGGATAATTGATGGTATTGTCACATTGCGTGGAGACAGCATGTCCGGTACTTTGTTCAAATAAAGTCATTGCTATTGCATTAGGCACAACGGTATTTTTATGCTCTACCCCTTGTTTTTTAATAAAATCTGAGAACAATAGTAAAGCCCCGCTACTGCCCGTTAAGCCTGTAGACTTGTTATCATCTTTACCAACCCAAGTTGTAATTAAGTGGCCACCATCGTAACCAATAAACCAACTGTCACGTAAGTCATTACTGGTACCTGTTTTTCCCGCAACCTTTTTGTCTTTTAAGCGCCAAGAAAGTGATTTTGCTGTGCCCGTGGATGTTACTTTTGTCAAAGCATAATCCATTAGATAAGCAGCATTAGCGGAGATCACTTGCTCATTTTTGGCTTCAAACTGCCACAAGGTATCACCTTGATTAGAAACAATATGCTTTATGGTATGCGGTTGTTCAGCAAAACCTTGACGTGCGAAAGTTAGATACATACGGTTTATTTGTGCAGGTGACATATTAATAGCTCCTAAGAGCATAGATGGACGCAACACAATATCTTCCTCAAAACCAAATAAATGCATGGCATTAGCAACATTTTCTAACCCCAAAGTCATGCCTAAATTTACCGTAGGAATATTTAGTGACTTAACTAAGCCATCAATTAGCGGCACTTGTTGACGATATTTACCATCATAGTTTTTAGGTTGCCATTTCTTACCACGTTTATTGACATCGTGTTCTGAAGTCAAGGTAATGGGTTGATCAGCTAACAAGGTAGCAAAATTGAATTGCTCAAAGCGTTCCAAAGCAGCTAAATAAATTGCCGGTTTTACCAGTGACCCAACAGGTCGCTGAGCATTTAAGGCTCTATTAAAGCCAGCATAGCCACTTTGTCTGTCACCCACTACAGCCCTAATTTCAGCACTTTCAATATCGGTAACTATCATTGCCGCTTGTAAGTTATTTTGCTGATATTTTTGCTCTAGTTTATTTAACTGACTTGACACAGTGCTCTGCAGGAGTTGCTGTGATAGATGTGAAAACCCCGTAAAAACCCTAACTGCAGTTTTTTGCTGGAATGGCGTTAGATGCTGATTTAATTCCTGTTGAACCAGCTGTAAATAGGCTGGATATTGCTGTACTTTAAAACGCCTATTTTCCCGAATTGAAAGTGGTGCATTTACGGCTACTTTAAATTCATACACGGTAAGTTGGTTTTGCTCAAACATAAGGCGGAGTACTAAATCTCGACGAGTTTTAGCTCTGTTAGGATGACGCCAAGGATCGTAATAACTCGGCCCTTTAACTTGTGCTACTAATAAGGCAATTTGTGCATTATTTAATGCCGCCACAGACTTACCAAAATAAAAGTCGGCGGCTAAGCCAAAGCCATATATGCCATTGGCATAATGTTGTCCCAAATATACTTCATTTAAATAGGCTTCAAGTAATTGATCTTTGCTGTAACGGACCTCAACAATCAGAGCCATAATGGCTTCTTGTATTTTGCGAGTTAAGGTACGCTCTCGCGTTAAAAACATATTCTTAACGAGCTGTTGCGTTAAGGTACTACCACCCTGCACTGTCCTGCCTGCCGCAATATTGTTATAAAGCGCTCTTAAAATTCCTGATGGCGAAATGCCTTGATGATGATAAAAGTCTCGGTCTTCAATTAATAATAAAGTATCGATTAACTTTGTCGGCGTACTTTCTAATGCTATTAATACCCTGTCTTCTTTATTATCAGGCACAAGTCTGGCTAATAGTTTTGGTTCAAGCGGGAACGTTTCAACAGCAATATCCTCAATAAAGAGTTGCCTTACAATGTCATTTTTAAAATCAATCGTCAGCTTTGTGGCTTGATTTGAATTGACACCTTCATTTTCAGGAAAAGAGAAAGCGCGACGATATATTATTAACCTATGACTTGATTGGGCATATTGCCCTGGTGCCGTGACTTTTGTTACTTTTAGATATTCATTGAGTTCAAGGGATCGCGTTAAATTATCAATATTTATCTGCTTACCAGTATGTAATCGTATTACTTCCCCATAAATTTGCGCAGGCACTTGCCAGCGTTGCCCTTCAAAAACGCGTTGCACCCTAGCATCTAGATAGATAGTAGAAATAAAAAGAATAAAAAACAGTGCTAAAGCAAGTTTAGCTGCTGTTATTGTCAGTCTGCGAAACCATGTTTTAACCGGTGTAATTTCTTGTTGGGTTTGCTGTTTCGATTCAGCTTCAGCTTCAGCTTCAGCCAATTTACTCTGTTGTTTCTTACTTGCCATCGAATAGTGCAGTCCTAAATTTGATTTCTCATTGTATTATTTGTCAGAATTTTTGTTGATATTCGACAAGTTTGACAACAAGCCTCTTTCAACAAAATTATAATCATTTTATCTAGCATCACTTCATTTGAAAAGAGCCACAAAGATAATGAATATTACTGTATAGCACTTTTCCAACATTTTTATCTTTAATCTGTCAACCAAACACTACTTGGTTCGTTATAACAATGAGACAACTAACCATTTAGGAGTTCAGTATGGCTAATAATGCAATTTCAGCAGGCCGATTATTGATATTTGGTGGGCTATTTTTCGCCTTGTTTTTCACGTTCCCTTTGCATGCACAGGAAGAAGCGCCTGGCGATGACAGAGGTGGGCCCGGCAATAGACAAGGTGGTAACGGACCTGGAGAAGGAGACAGACAAGGTGACAGACCACCTAGAAATTCCAATGATGATCTTGAAAACGCACAAGAAAATTTGCAAGCCTTAATCACTCAGCGTGAATTAATAGCAGCGAGTAGCCAAGCATTGGACTTACCTAGTATTAATGACGTAAAGGCGCAACTCGGTAAACAGTTATTCTTTGCAAAAAACTTAGGTGGTGAACAAAGTGTTGCTTGTGCCAGTTGCCATCACCCTATGTTAGGAGGAGGCGACAACTTATCGTTAAGTGTTGGTGTTGATGCCGTTAATGAATTAGCGCAAAGTAGTCATAACCTACTCGGCTTAGGTCGATTTAACAGTAATACTGTTAACAACTTGCCGTCAGTGGCGCGTAACGCGCCCACAATCTTTAACCTGGGCTTTAATGACCGAGGCTTATTTTGGGATAGTCGAGTAGAAACTAGGCGCAATGGCGTCATTGTCACTCCTGATTCTCCTACCAACGAACAAGGAAGGCGACTTAACGACCCTAATTTACCTGAAAATACAACCTTAGCCGCAGCCCAAGCGAGATTTCCGCTAACTTCACCAGAAGAAATGCGTGGAGGCTTCTTTCCAGATAGCGATAATCAAACACTGCGAGCAGCACTAACTGCACGCTTTAATAATAGCGACAACGATTTTCCAAGCAGTTGGCCTAGCACATTTACACAAGCTTTTGGCAGCGATGAAGTTACTTTTGATAAAATTGCTGAAGCAATAGGTGAATATGAACGTTCCATGATTTTCATTGATAACCCTTGGCAAGAATACCTTGACGGTAATGATGACGCTTTAACAGCAGAGCAAAAGGTAGGAGCGATATTATTTTTTGGCGGTCAACGAGAAGGGGGTGTAGGTTGCTCAGGTTGTCACCGTGGCCCGACATTCTCCAGTAATAGACACCAGCTGGTTGCTTACCCTCAATTTGGTCCAGGTAAAGGTAATGACAACGGCAGTACCACCAATAATGATTATGGTCGAGAAAATATTAGTAATAACGCCGAAGATCGTTTTCATTTTAGAACCCCCACACTACTCAACATAGCAGTCACGGCTCCTTATGGTCATGCTGGTGCATATCAAACATTAGAGGAAGTTATCAGCCATTATAACGACCCTGAAGCAGCTATTAATCGATTATTTTCAGCTCAAGACGGAATTGCATTTACCGATGACGATGCACCTTTCTGTCAGCTACCTCAAATTCAAGGACTCATGCAAAAAAATAATCAACACTGCCAAAATTTATACCCCAATGCTTACGCAAACTCTATGGCCGTCGTTGAACACTTGCAACAAGCAAGAGATGAAGAGGTTGAAGCACGTGCGCCATTAAGAGCGCGTCGCAATCTATCACCCGAGCAAATTTCACATTTAGCTGCTTTTTTAAATGCGCTTACAGACCCTTGTGTTATCGATAGAGAGTGCCTTAACCCCTGGATCATTAATGAAATCGATAAGGATAACTTCCCTGACCCTTTACCTTTAGTTGCCCATGATAAAAATGACAATAATTTATAAAGATTGAATTTTTTTATGAACAACTGTCAACCAAAATACCGCTTACGCGTTTTAATAATTGAAAGCGCAAAAACAAACTTATGAATATCTCTTTAGGAGCAGTTATGAACAAGATGTCAAAAAAATACAATTCGCTAATACTTGCAACAGTGATTACTAGCACAGCAGTTATCTCAATGTCCCAAGCACATGCTTTTGAACGTGGCGGCCAAAGAGGTGGAGAACGTGGTACAGGTGGTTTCGAACGTATCGATACTAATCAAGATGGACAATTGTCTTTAGATGAATTAACCGCACCAGCACTATCAAAGGTAGAAAAAAGACTCACCAACAAAGATATCGATGAAGACGGTTTTCTTTCATTTGAAGAGTTCCAACAAACACGCAATGGTACTATGACTGATTTATCTGACATAGCTGATGAAATCGTACAATGTGTTTCAGATATAAAAACAGAAACAGCTAATGATGACATAACAGTGCCAAGCACTGATAAATTTATGTCTCCTGCCGACAAGTTTTCAGCAATAGATACCTCTGCAGACAATCTAATTAGCTTAGAAGAGTTACAAGCAAAAGTAACAGATAAAGTTGCCGCTGCTTTTCTTATCATGGACCAAGATGCTGATGGTTTTGTCAGTGAAGCAGAGTTTGATGCTGCTAAAGCTAAAAATAGAGCGACTAAGAGTGCAATTCGTCAGTGTGTCGATGAGTTAAGTTCAGACGAAATTGTTTAGTTTTCACAGTGCTAAATAATCCAGGTTTAGCAATTTAAACCTGGTCATTTTCAGCGGTTTATCATCCAAAGATCAAGGACGATCGATTTTCCGCTTTTTTCTTTACCTTCTCCGCTATATTTACTCATCATAATCACGTATTCTGACTTATTAATATTTAGTAAAGTATGGTTTTCCTGTGCATATACGCAAGAATAGTTTGTACAATTTACACTTCAAAGTTTCTCCCTCGGTATTGATTGCCTGCATATTTTTAGTAAATTCTGCATCCACATTAGCCAATAGCATTGCTATTAACCACAGCCAGTTAGAACAATATATTGCGCTCACAGATGAAAATGTACTCCTTAAGCCAGCTGGAGAAGGCGTATTTTTGTCGTTCGATCTAAATGAAAGTTGGCGTGTGAAATTTGATTACCAAACTTGGCAAGATACAAAACAAGCCACCACTCCTGTTACGATTGAGCTAGATTTTGTCAGCTTTGGTGGCAGTCTAGAATACACTCAAGACACTTGGTACGCTGCTACTAGTATTGGCTTCTCAGAAGATGACATTTCATATAGAGTAAGTCAAAGGCTTACTGACAAGCGCCAAAACAACACTCAAGTCACTGCAATTTCCACGGTAGTTGGAAAAAGCTGGTTATCCGGTAATTGGATGTTTGATCTTTCTTTAGGGGCTCAATATGCAGATTGGTCAATTGAAAATAAGACTTTTAATAATGATCAAGCTCAACAAGATGGGAAACCTGCACAAGAGATCACTACCTCTGGTAGTGATAGTACTAGCGTCAATGCTGGAGTGACGGTTGCGCGATATTGGCAACTGAGTCAAACACAAGGAATTTTAGTCGGTGTTTTACTTGCATGGAATTATCAATTCTCAGGAGATGCAGAGCTAAGAGCCGATAATGCTGCTCCAGCAAGACGGTCTTCTGGCCAATCATCATCTGCAGTAAGAAATACCTCTGGTGATGATAATTATGGCCAAGTAATGACATACCTATCTTATGATATCAATGATGAATGGTCTGTTGATGTCGACACTGCCGTTGAAATTGCCACAGCAAATAATAATATTAGTTGGTCGATTGGCCTAAGTTACACTTTTTAAGCAGCTTAACCATTGCTAGTAAGATTTGCCTAACGCGTTAACGACGTTTTACTCTTTTCTTTTTCGTTATCTTTTTTTTCATTTTTTGTTGTGACTTTTTAAATTTATCCATCAATTGACGCTGTTTTTTACTCGACAATTTTTGAAAGTTTTGATGAGTAGTACGCAACTGTTTTTGTTGTGATTGAGGCAACTGTTTAAATTGATCAAATTGCTTAGACAGCTCAGTTCTTTTATCTTGCGGTAAGCTCTGCCATTTATCGAATTTTACTAACATTTTTTCACGCTGTTCAGCGGGCATTTCAATCCAACGGTTAGCACCTAATTGCAACTTGTCTTGTTGCACTGTGGACAATTGTTGCCATTGACCTGAAAGTGACTGCAAAACAGTTTGCTCTTGCACTGTTAACTCTTGCCAGTCAACCGCGACTACTTTTGATACAAGCAGTACACTCAGTAAGGTGAGTAATATCAATTTAGTCATGATTTTTACACTCCTGTTTAATCTCTGGCTCTTCATTTTTTGGGGGCTTATCATGTTGAACACCGTTTATTTTATTACTGGTTCCATCTTGCTTTTCTTGCGCTGAATCTAAGGATGAACATGGTTTAAGATTAATATCTTGTGGCCCATAAAGCTTGCCATCAACTTCTTCCATATCTGCTAAATATTCTAAAAAAGCCATACTAGGTAAATCATTCATATTTTCTTGTGCCTTCAATGGAACGCACAACAATATGAGCAACGCGCTATTACAACAAAGTGCTTTGTTCATTTTCTGCTAACCAAGTAACAAATTCTAAATTTTCTAACATTGCAAATTCTTCATTAGGGATGTCAGATGCCATCAAAGCCAATGGTAACTCAGGTATAGACTCAACCGATAAATAGTTAACAGTAATAGCAATCATCACTGCGCCGGCTACAGGAATACCAATATTAACCATAGGGTTAAGCAACCAAGAAACCAACGTATCAACTGAAAATTGTATTGGCTTATCTTGTGAATTTTTCTGCGCTAAAGCAATCGCCCGTATATGAGCTAAGTCTGCTAATGTTTTATCAGATAAGTGATTAACTGAATGATCTAACGCGCTATTTACTCTTTGTAAGCTTTCATCATGTGAAGCATTATTGCCATCTTCATACTTAGAAGGTGATTTCATGATCGTCCTCCATCATCGTTCTCAATTTATTTGTGGCTCTAAAATAATGTGTTTTGACACTTCCCTGCGAGCATTGCATTATTTCGGCAGTTTCTGCTACTGATAAACCTTCCCAACTGCGTAATAAAAAACATTGTTGTTGTTTAGGTGATAATTGTTTCAAATGCGTCAATGCGGCACTTTGTTGCTGACTTTTCGCTAATTCATGTTCTGGTGCAGCCAGGCTAATTTCATCCACCTCAGCGGCAGGCCATGCTTCTACTTCATCGGTTTTCCAAAAAAATAATAAATTTTTAACTTTTTGGTGACGGTGCCAATCTCGAATTTTATTTTGCAATATTTTATAAAATAACGGTTTCCATTCCTTAGCAGGTTTTTCTTGATAGTTTGTCACTAGTTTAATCATACTGTCCTGCAATAAATCTAACGCATCAGCATGAGACCCCGTAGCAAACGACGCCATATGATAAGCTCTTTTTTCAATATCAATCAAAAAGGCCTCCATCGTTAATGGCGGCACAAAGGCATCATCTGTTGAGTGGGAGTTGTGCTCTACGATAACGCCAAGCTCCGTATTTAGTATCGTGTTATCTATAATTTTGACCTATATGGCTTTCACTTACAATTATCCACTGCCTACATAGTTATAAACGACTTAGTAGCGCTTTGGTTGACACACAGAAGTAAAAAATTAACGCTTTTATTCTTTTTCCATAAATTCAACTAAACCACCGGTATCCGCTTGAATCACAAAAGTTTCAATTTTTTGATTATTTTGACTTAACTTAAGTAACCCTACTCCACTTTGATTATATAAACTCATTTCAGTTTTAATTGAGGGCTTTCGTTCTCGAATTTTCATGCTTCGGCGTTTGGTAAACCAATTCAGTGGCGAATAGGTCGCATATAAGAAACTATTTAATTGTTCTAATGTAGTCAATAACGTTTTGGGAAACTGATTTTTAATACCACTGCAAGTAATCTGTACAATTTTAGAACTGTTCCGTTTAAATCGATGAGTGATTTCATAAACGAACGAGTAATGCACATCACCTGACAAAATAATGAAGTTAGGTGGCGTTTTATGGTGGCGAAAAATATTTAGCATGACGTTTGCTGTACCTGAATGAGCCATCCAATTTTCTGCATCTACTAATAATGGTTTACCAAAAAAGGTAAAGATACGCTGAACCGTCTCAATTAACTTAACCCCGTAAATTGGTGCAGGCGATACCAAAATAATATCGGGTTGATTAATGAGTTCTTGTTGTAATTCAGATAATGACTCCCAATCCATTAAACCTGATGGCTTGCCAGCATTGCTTTCTGAGCGCCAACGCCTTGTTCTGGTATCTAATACAACGATTTTAGGCGAGGTTGCTAACGAGTAATGCCATTCATCCCATGATAATAACATATCAATAAGTTGCATATGATCTTGGACTCCTTCATTAGCGAAGTGCTTAGGTACGCTTGTCATCAATGCAGTAAACTTGTCCGGCATATTTCCCCAACCTTGACATAGCCAATAGCCAATTAGGGCGTTTCCTAAGATTTGTTTTGAAAAGCTATTGTTATAGGCTGCCTCTTCCCAACCCCGTGTTAGATTCCAATCATCTGTTATATCATGATCATCAAATATCATATAAATGGGCAGATGTGCTAGGGCGCGTCTTACCTTAAAAAGACCAGATGAAAACTCGTTGATTGTCACAAGCTCACTTTGATACTTTTTGTGAAAAGGTTGAGGAATATTAGTTTGCTTATCTAGAGATAAATCAGTCAGACCCCACAGCTCTGGCGACCATACAAGTAAATACATCGCCATAATTTCAGCAAGGGATACTAAATGATTTTTAGCATTAGCCGACGTAAAAATTGGCTTTTTACTGGTAACAAAAAACTTATTTATATTACCGTTTAAAGCACTTTCATGAGGCAGAATTTGTTCTCTTCGATAATAGCAAAATTCACTAGCAAAAAGCTGCTGGCTATTATTAACAAGATTCTTTTCTGCTTGCTCATTATTCCAGGACTCATCGAACAAACCGAGTAATTGTATTACTTGATGAATTGCAACTAACATAGGGCCAGCAACATCATCAGCATAAACTTGATCGCCAGACATCATTAGCATCGAAGGCCGTTTTTCTGCAGAAAGACTGCTTTCTTTCAACAAGCGATCTACTTGACACAAACCATCACGGCTTACAAAATGCGGTTTACGACAAGAGCCATGCAGCATTTCTTTAATCGTTTTTTTAATGACAAAATTGGGGAGCTTTTGGTGCTCGTATACTAAACTAGGTAACAACTCGACTAAACTATATTCAGAGGTTGCATCTAGAAAAGAAAAATCATATTCCAAAATTTCATTTATCGGAAAACCCACCTCTGCTTTTAAGGTGATTAAATTGATATAGGCGTGTTGGCCTATTTGGACTTGTTGTATTTCTTGTGCTGTTAAGCGTTTATCAAAAAGTGCACGATTTTCATTTTTAACGATTAATTTACAAGAAACTGTAAAGGGCTTTGTGGTCACTAACCAAAAATTAACTTGATCAGCGGCACAGTGCCTCACAATAGGACCAGCAACAATAGGCGGCAATGAAGTTTGAATGCTAATGGTAACCCCTAAGCGGTTTGGTAATAATTCAATTGTTAATAGAGCCCAATATCTTAATATAACTACTATCAAAGTAGAGCAATTAATTAGCTTTTTTTACCTTATATAATGTTTTCAGAATAATGCTCTTGCTAGCAACAAAGCCCTACCTCTTTCGACTTTTAATAGAACGACCTGCTTGCTCAGAAAATGGGTCAACCGGCCATCGATGCTTGGGATATTTAGCTCGCATGTCTTTTGCAACGTCAGTATATGAACCACCCCAAAAGTTCGCTAAATCACTCGTAATCTGAATGGGTCTTCTCGCAGGAGAGAGTAATTCAAACCTTAATGCAATGCTATTTCCTGCCAACATGGGTGAGGCAAGCTCTCCTAAAACCTCTTGTAACACCACAGAAATCGTTGGCCCTTGGTGACTGTCATAAATGATAGGTATGTTTTTATTACTAGGCGTTACATATATTTTCGGTGCTTGAGTTGCGAGTGTTTTCGATTCATCAAATGTTAACATTGATGTTAATAATGGCAAGATTTTTACTTTTTTTAGTTCAGACAATTTTTTAATATTAGCCACATAGGGCAATAGCCATTCTTCAGAGTTGGCCATGATGCTTGCCTCTGTGAGAACTGGGAATTGCTTAACTTTACCACCAAGCCAGACAACTCTGGCCAGCCATTCATCACACTCTTTAGTCCAGCTTAAAATGCTGCCAAAGTCGGTTTTTAGCAAGGATTTTATACTGTCTAATATGAATTCAGCAGGTACATCATTGTTTCTTGTTTCTTCGATGATAATGCTACCATATTTTTTTAATACTCTTGCATACACATTGTTCTTATTAGGCGACAACTGGTATTCTGTTTTTTCTGATATCTCGTGAGAAAAATGCGCGAACAGTTGGTGCTTACTAAAAGGTATGGCACTAAATACACGCCCTTCTCTTTTTTGTGCATCGCAATCATTAACGACTAAATACTCATGATTAATCAATGGATCTGATTCAAGTAGATAGACGCCTTTACCATTGGCTAATTGATACTTATTGCTATTAGTGGAGCGTCTTTTAGCTAACCTTTCAGGAAAAGCTAGCAGCAATAGGTAAGCTGCAATATCTGCTACTTCTGACAGTTCGACTTTGCTTTTGGTGTGCTTTATCGATGACTTCAGTGTACGCACATCTTTACTTACCGTTTTTAATGCATTTCGATTCACCTGTGAATTTTTAACATACTCATGGTCAATAAGAATATACAATCGGATTAACAAATCCGCACTGTCAGTACGCTGTAATATATCCCGTTCAGATAATAGCGCGGCAATATTACATGCTATTTCACATGCTTGATTACCCTTAGCAACCAACAGCATTTTTGCCAGCCTTGGATGAACCGGAAGCGCACTGGCTTGTTTGCCAAGAGTGGTGATTTTTCCAAAATGATCCAACATAGCTAACTTGCTGAGTAAGTCTTGAGTGGAATCAAAGTGAGCTTGAGGAGGTGGCGTTAACCAGTTGATCTCTTTATAATCTGTGTGACCTGCGCTAGCCAGCTCTAACACAGCATCAGCTAAATCAGCATTCAGAATTTCTTCTTGTTGATAATCACTCAACGATAGATGTTCAGATTCACTCCATAGCCTAAAACACTTACCGGCTGATAATCTACCAGCACGGCCTTTGCGTTGTTCTGCGGATGCTTTTGAAATTTTAGCTGTTAATAATTTTGACATGCCACTCGAGGGGTTAAAAGTCAGTCTTTTTTCCAATCCTGAATCTATAACGCAAGTAACACCTTCAATGGTTAAACTAGTTTCGGCAATGTTAGTGGTGAAAATAATTTTTCTACAGCCATCAGGAGCCGGCAGAATTGCCTGTTCTTGCTCTACTAATGGTAATGAACCATATAATGGCACAAAATTAAATTGATGTTGTTCACCAAATGTTGATTCCGCATAGGAAATACAGCGCTTAATATCGGCAATACCGGGAAGAAAAACTAAAATGTCTCCTTGGTCTTCAATAACATTCAATATGGTTTTGCAAACATTCGCTGCTAATTGCGTTTTGTCCGATTTTTTATGCACAACACTTACCGGATATGATCTTCCTTCACACAAAATAACGGGAGCGCCATTAAGATAGTTAGAGATTAATTTAGTATCAAGTGTTGCAGACATCACTAGAATGCGTAAATCTTCACGAATAATCTGTTGAATTTCTGTAGATAACATCAATGACAAGTCAGTATTTATCGAGCGTTCATGAAATTCATCAAAGATAATCAAGCCAACACCTGCTAATTCAGGGTTTGATTGCAATCTTCTTGTTAAAACACCTTCAGTTAAGATCTCAAGCCTTGTTGCTGCTGATATTCTTTTTTCATTTTTTACTTGATAGCCGACAGTTTCACCAACGTTTTCTCCCAAACACCGAGCTAAATAGTGCGCAATAGATCTTGCTGCCATGCGTCTTGGTTCAAGCATAATAATGCGCTGACCCACCAAGAAGTCTGCTTTTAGTAGCTCAAGTGGTACAACTGTAGATTTACCTGCGCCAGGTTCAGCCTGTAAAACGATACTCTGGTTATTTTTTAATTCATTTAAAAGTCGGGAAATGACTTTATTTATTGGGAAGATAATTTTAACCACTCTACTTATTTATTTTAGCACTTAGGGGATCTAACTTGGATAGTGACTCAGCTGGTAATCGCACACAGTTAAGCTAATGAAGACACAATATATTTCAATTTATAAACATACTTCGAGTTAATGCTTTACCAAAATAAACACTAAAACAAATGCAACTCAAAGTACATCACAACATATTACTACTTTCGCTAAATATTAATGGCTAATTAAATAATGCATCATATGCATATTAGAATCATTTTACTATTTTAATCCATTCACCTGCGCTAATTTTTTTTCTGGGGTACAAACCATTGATTAAACGTAAATGTTGCTCGGTATAAACCCCTAATTTGATGTGTTTAGCTAAACCCTCCATCGTTGTTTTATCATTGGCTTTAACGTAATGAATGGTTTTTGATTTACGCGGTTTGGCTTGACTACGTTCAGGACGAAAACTTCGTATACTTTTCAGAAAAAGCTTGTCGTAATCGATACCTTCTTGAGCTTCCATTACGGTTCCAGCAAGTAAATATGCCCTACTGCCTTGAAAAATTACCGCCACCCTATTGCCTACTTTGCTGTCTCCTTTGTATGCGATAGCAGTGTGTCCAATTAAACCAAACTGCTTAAAATTTTCTGAATGTGTTAATTTTTGATCGGGTAATACACTGCGTAAATAACTACTAGGCGATTGTTTTGATTTAACTCTTGCAACCATTAGCGATATTTCAGCACTTTTGTCCTTAGGTTTTGCAATTATGGCTTGCCTCATATTGTGAACCTCCCATCCTTCAGGGTAAAGAAATGAAAAGCCTAGCTTTTTATGAAGATACCGGCCCTTTTCTAAAGGGCGTTCTTTTACTTTTGCATTATAATTTATGCCGAATACTAAACCCTCTGTATGTTCACGGTATTGTGCTTTGTTTGTTAAATTAATTTGATTATCGGGTAAGGTGCCCGCTTTAGCGATAACTTCTTTCAATCTTAAATCGTTGCGCGGGTGAGTAGAAAATACCCCATGGTAACTCTTAATTTTTTTCCCTTCGGTTTTAGCGCGATAACGAGAAAACTTTTCATGATCTTTAAGTACGCCAATGGTTTCAACCATAGCGTGAGGGTCGTAGCCGCTATTCACTAGGTATTCTGCACCAAAGCCATCTGCTTCTAATTCCATATCTCTACCATAGCCTTTAATTGCTGCATCTCCCCACATATTCGTTACATCACCAACAATGCCACTTCCGGTCGTTAACACACTGGTAATGGTTAAGGCACTCGCTCCTTTTTTTGCTGTGTCTTGACGAATTACATGGCGTGCAGTTATATGGCCTACTTCATGGGCTAACACAGCAGCAAGCTGAGCTTCTGAATCTAAATAGGCAAGTAAACCGCGGTTAATGTATATATAACCGCCGGGTAGTGCAAAAGCATTAATATCAGGTGCATCTATAATAGTAAAAAAGTAGTCGATATCTGGACGGTGACTATTTTTAGCGACTTTTTGACCTATGTCGTTTACATACTTTGCCAACGCCTCATCTTGATAGATTGGCATTGATTTGAGTATTTTTTCGTGAAGCTCTTTACCTTTAGCAATTTCGGCGCTTTCTGACATCATCACTAAATCAGGCCGTCCTGTAGCAGGATTAATAGAGCAGCCGTTAACAAAAAGCATAGGTAAAAGGAGAACACAAATTAATATCCGATTATTGACAGACATATTCACCTCTAATTAGTTAATTTATCAGACGTTTTGAAAAACGTTTGTAATTGCAATGCCATAGCTTCACACGCATCGGTTTGCACTGTGGCAATAAGTGGAATAGGTATGACAACCGCAGGTACGTATGATGTACCTTCTGCAAAACTGCTCACTTTTCCAATTTGATATTTGGTTTGGTAGTCCCAAATAGACGCTTCGTATTGCGCTTGGCTATCCCAAGTACCAAAGCCAAAACAGCTTATACCCACCGTACTTATGCTGCAGCTAATGCTACCACTACTACGTGTTTTTTCAGTGTTGCCATCAATCCAAATAATGTAATGAACGTTATATTCGTTAAATATATTTTTTACTTTGTCATATCGTAATAAGCGGTGGAGGTCTTTAATATGATTAGGTGCGGTACGTGCTTCAAACCAAGGGTATAACCTATCGACAAATTCCGTTTCAGGAATCACATTGATACCTTTATCTCCTTTAGCTAAGTTTTTTCCAACACACGACACTAGCTCTGGTTCGGTCTCATAATCACTACCGGTTCGTCTACCAATAACAACAACAGATTCACCTTGCAGCAACTCACTTTCTGTTACTTTTACTTGATCAATAGTTACTGTGGTACAGGCGTTAATACTTAACAATGCTAACAAGATTAAATATTGCTTGATGGGGAATACGCATTTCATAAATAACTCCTGATAAACGATTAATTAGTTTGCTGGTGGTACTGCCGCAACAATAGTGGTTTTTGGATTGCTTATTCTAAAAGCTGACATTTGTTCACGTTGTTTCAGCCACTGTTTTATTTCGGGAATGTGATTAAAGCGTAATATAATACCGGCGCCTACGTCTCGTAAGGCTACAATCATAGCTTCATTCAAGGCTTTTTCTTGGCTTTTAAACATCGCAGTAGGGGTTTTACCATAGGCGGTTTGAATCCAATCTGCGATAACATTTCCTTGAGCATCTAGCACTTTCAAATGATATTTAATCCACACTTCGAACATGTTTATTTTAGTTTCTACAGGCATGTTGTATTGAAATTCTTCAATCATAGGATAGAAAAACATATCGATTGAATCGTCGTTGGTTGGTACTACTTCTTTAGAGTAGATTACTTGTTCAAACATGCTTTCTAATACGGTACTAAATAGCTCAACTTGGGCCTTTCCCATGGAAATTTCTTTTTCTTCTCGCTCTTCATCCTTTTCAATGTAGTTATAATTCGCAAAATCGGGATGATAAACAACTGCTACTGTTAATGGTAAAGGGTTAACTACCGGCGTAGGAAAATAACCCTTTACAACGACCTTAGTAGTACAACCAAAAAGTATCGCACATGTCAGTAGTAATATAATTCTTGCTAGTTTCTTCACTGTTGCTTCATATAGTTTCATAAGATAATTTCTCGTATATTGATTATGGCTCGACACTATTTAATCCGACAAATGTGCCACCATTACGATAGGTAAGTTCTCGCATTAACGTAGCAAAACGGATCCCTGTCTTTTGCAAATGAGTAGGACGCATAAATTGCACCGGAAAACCAACCGCATGTATTCGAACTAAACGCTCATTGTTGGCGTTAATTTTATTTATTACCGACACGGTTTTTAAAACTTGCTGGATAGAACGACCAGAAAATTCATCGCCCATGACATATAAGCTAATTTTTTTGTCTTGACTAAAAAAAGTACGAATGGCTTTTTGTACTCCTTCTACCGGGCTACTATTACTGAACGGGTTCCACGATCTTAGCCGTTTGATTACTGCTGCTCTGCGCGAGTTGGTATCGGGTATCCATTTACGTTGATAACTGGTAAACATATATTTCCCCATATCATTCATAATTTGAATGCCTTTAACTTCAGGGTATATATTTAATATGGCAATAACCTCTTCAAGTAGTTTGGGCCAAGCGTAATTAAACATACTGCCTGAGGTATCAATAATAAAAATTAGATATTCGCTATCAACAGGTATCCCACCAATTAAATTATTGGTGCTTTTATAATTTTTGCCCAGTAATCTCTCCATTTCAACAGACAGAGACTGCAAAGCTATGGCAAGGTCACCTTTTTCTTTTTCGCTAATTGAAGCTGCTTTCGCTATTTGTGCGTATTGAGCTTCAATTAATGCATGTCGTGTACGTAAAATTGCAATGCGCTTTTTTTCAGCGTCGATTTGTTCATGTTTAGCATTTAAATAACGGTTGAATATTGTTGTTTCTCCCCTAATGGTAAACAACTGTTCTTGCAGTTTTTTAATTTGACCGTCTAACTGTACCGTTGCTTCTTCTAATACAACTGGCTCCATGGTTTTGGTGATCATCAGTAATAAAACAATGGCACCAAACCCACAACAGATGATGTCTAAAAATGCGATAGAAAAATCTTCAGAGCTTCTCGATTTACGCTTCATCATACCCTCCTATGGCCAATCTAATGATGGGCTAATAAAAGAGCCAGAGGTATATAATGCCAACTTCCAGAAAGAAGAAGCTGCCATAGGATCCCCTTCCATCGGCCACAACATGACATTAACAGGGATGCCTTCAGGCAAGATGTTTACCGCTTGTACAAATAATTCTTCACGTTCTTCTCCTGAAACTGTATTACTGGTATTCGCGTGAACTCCCTGTGTAGGAAGTCCATCAGTGATCAGCAAAATATTGTCCGGTAATGGATACAACAAGCTAACTTCGCCAAACGCTTTTACTAGACTAGTACCACCGCTAGGTACAACGTCTCGCAAATTTTCAATACTTGAATTTAACTGTTCTTCATTAGCAACCGATAACCATTTACGGTGCGTACCTTTAATACTGGCATTGACCTCAGTATTAAATAAATAAAGTTGAAACTGACTTTCAATTGGAAACTTTGCCACCAACCATTCAACCGTTCGAATAGCTCGCTGCCATTTTTTAGCCGCCTTTTGTGTTTCGTCAGACATGTTTCTGCGTCTAATAATGTTGACTATACTGCTGTCTAACATACTCGCCGATACATCAAGCAAAATAAGGATACGCGCTCCGCCTAGCTTTAAACCTGTTAAGTATTGACGATCGCTTTCTCCGGTAAAGAGTCTCGCACTATTTCCTGTTGCTTGTGCTTCTAACTTTTTCTTTTCATTTAATAAGGATTGGATTTCCTCTTTTATTTTTGTAATCTGTTGATCATCACTTTGCTCATCTAGAGTTACAATCATATTATCGATAGCTTCAATATCGTCATTAATACGTCTGGCAAGGCCACTAGTCTCTACTAAGTCTTGATCAAGTAATGACAGAGTATTTTTAATTTTTACTAGGTGAAGTTCGCCGTCTTGAACTTCTTCTGCCAGTAAATTCACTTCTGCTTGACGTTTGTTGTCTTCTACTTCAATTTGCGTCGTAATGTCATGTTTAATGATTAAAAATATGAGTATCACTGCACCCAAGCCGCACGACATAATATCGAGAAACGATAAACTAAAAGTAGTGAACTTGCGTTTAACTGCCATAGGTTTAGCTATCCTTTTTCACATGAATAAATTGCATTGTTTTATCAAGCAAACTGCTTGTTATTTGGTCGCCAACAACCAGTTCATGAAAATGTTCAAGGGGTAACTCATTTAAATACACATTTTGGCTATTGTGGTTTTCTATTCGCCAGCATTGGTGGCTATTAATGACGGTAATGATTGACTGTTCAGTCCGTTCGAGCGTTATATATGGAGGCTGCACAGATAGGTAGTACTGCTTTTCATCCGAGATTTCACCTGTATATTCGAATGGATAAGCACATCCGTTGATCAGTAAGTGAGTAATAACGGATGCTTTATTTACCTTAATATTTCCATGCAGTTCAGTATTAATATCGTCTTTATTCTTATGGTTCAATGGTAGTTGAGTAATCAACCTAATATCTTTATCGCTAGTCAAAACATCAAATTTTTTATTTATGTTGCTTGCGAGTGCATGTTTATCTACCACGATAAAGTCTTGCTCTGAGTTAATCGTTAATCGTTCCAAGAAGTTAGCAAAGCGTCTGGTAATAAAATACTGATTTGCCGAAGGTAAATTGTTTAGGCTTGCCTTAAAAAAGTCATCTAATTTTTCTCTTACTTCATTAATGCTTATCATTATATTTCTATCGGCAATGCTAATGTCGTATTGGTCTTTTGCTAACTTCAACAAGTTGGGAATTTTTTGATAAATCTCTTGCTCTGTTTCTGCGGTGTAAAAGCCATCAAATCTGCATTCTTTAACTAGTTTTTCATTAATCCACTTGGCCATAACCCGGTATAGATCATGTACCCCTTGCTCAGCAACAACATGGTTTTGTTTTACAGATAAAATACTATTAGTGACTAATTCCGTGCAGGTTGTTTGATTTAACTCAATATCAATCAGTACAGCCGATTGATCATTATAGTTATATGAAGCACCTGCTAAATAGGCAACTGCATTATTCACTATGGCAGAAACCGACAAGTCACATGCTTTCGCTATACCCAATAGCAATGAAAGTTGCTCATTATTATAATAAGGCGGCACCACAAAAATAATGTTGAGGCTGTTATGAAAGTCAGCGGTTAAACGTTGTAATTGTATATAGGCTAAGTCGGCAAAATGATTAATTTGAGAGTTAACTGTATTGACCTCTTCGTATCCCAATCGTTGCCAATAGTGGTAATACATATTTAAGGGGGACGTTTTTGCTTGTTGCCAAGCGAGCTCACCAAATAGCACATCCTCATCACTAACTAGCGCACAGCCAAGTTCATTAATATGATGACGCCCTTGAATCAGGGTTAATTCAAAGTCATTAATTTCAATAATTAAAGTATTCATCACGCCGACTCATTATTATCTGCTTTTAAGTGATTTAGCAGATTATTGTCACAATAGTCTTGGGTTCTTTGTACTAACCGTTCCTGCATCAACTGTAATTGATGAGTAAAAAACATGATGAATATGCTGATAACTAACGCAATGAAAGTAGAGTTAAAGGCAACGCCTAGACTATTAGTGATACCAATAATATCTCCCTCAACTGCCTTATGTGCTTGACCCAATGCATCTCCAATGCCTCGTACTGTGCCAATAAAACCAATGGATGGTATTGCCCAAGCAATGTAACGTACCATCGCTAGTTCGCTGTCTAATCGGTCCGATTCAGAATCACAAATATTTTTAATCGCAGCAGCCACCGCAGAAACGCTACCTGTTGCCGCAAAGCGCTTGAGTGATATAAGTAGTGCTCTTGGCGCTAGCATTTGTTGTTTATCTTCTGGTAAAGCTTGTAGTGGGCGACACAAATTTCGTGCATCTTCAGGCAATATACTGGCCCCGGCTTGAACGCTAAGCATTGCTTGATCAAACATATTTTTTTCTTGAAAAGTACAATAAGCTTTATATGCCATAATCATTAACGCCCACAACATTAAAATTAGACAGGTTTCTTGCTCGTAGTCTTTTAAAACTAGATAAATTGAACGTTGCTCTGTAACTGAACTACCCGCAATTTGCTGAGCTTGTTGCATTTGCATTAGCACTTCAGCCTCTGGTCGAATAACAGCTACAAATAGAGCATGTACAATAATAATAGCTAAAAGTAACGAAAAAAGTTGATAGAAAAATTCTGTACTATTGTTGTTCTTCATATCTAGTCCTTAAATATCAACAGGAAAGGAAACATCCAAATCCTCTGATATTGCTTCAGAAGGAATAAATTCAGGTGTTTGTTTGTTGTTAGCTGTGGTATCTGGTGGTAACTCGCTATTGCCGACAGTTGATTTATTTATAGAATCGGTTACTGTTGGTGCAACTTTTTCTAGCTTGGCTTTTTTGTCTGATTTACTTTGCTCTATATTACTTTCCGAAGTTTTACTTTCAGCAATTTCACTTTCCTGTACCGCTACCGAAGTGAAAGTACACAATAAAAAATAACTACAAATTACCGCTGTTTTCATTTGCTTTGCTCCATATAAATTCATTTTACGTACCGCGCAATTCGAAACCCCACGTCATTACGCTTATCGTTGCCGTAATCTCTATAGGATAAACGTAGCGTTGTTTGACTACCGTGTGCCCAACTAGAGCCACGAATGACATGATAATCACCGCTTAATGGTCCACTTGGGTCTTGCTCTACTTTTAAGGATAGACCTGTATTTATTTCATAAAAGTCGTGTTGCCACTCAGCTACATTACCAGCGAGATCGAAAATCCCTTTATTGTTGTTGATAAACGAGCCAACCGGCGCACTGGTAATATATTTATCGTTATAACTGTGAATGATGGTGCCTAAAATTGCAGCGCCAGAAATATCAGCAAAATTTCCAGAATTTTGCGTTGGAGGAAGACTTTGACCCCACGAATATTTGAGCATTTCGCCCGTATTGTATCGGCTTGCCCAAGTCCACTCTGCTTCTGTAGGTAAACGGTAACCTTCTTGCTCAAGGTCGAAGCCAACAAGCTTATTATTTTCAATGTTGTAAACAGCTACTAGATTTTCTTTTTCAGAGAGCCAATTACAGAATAAAGCCGCTTGAATCCAAGAAATATTAACCACAGGTTGGTTGCTGCCATTTAAACTATTGCCTTTTACATTTCCAGAAGAGTGTGTGCGTAAAAATTGCTTGAATTCTTTATTGGTTATTTCCATTAGGCCTAAATAAAAGGGCTTAGCTAAATGTATACTTCGTTTGATTTCATTAGCTCTGCGTCCCTGCTCGCGACGAGAAGCCCCCGTTTCGAAAGAATCATTTATTTTAAATAACTTGAGTTTACTACCTGTCGTTGTAGTAATTATTGTTTTAATATTTTCCCATTTCGCTTGCTCAATTGTTTTTAACTTGACCATAAAAACTTGTTCCGCATTAGGCGTAGGTAAAATGGCTTTTTGATAAGCGACATACCCTTCTTTTTCGATACGTATGCGCTGTTGTTTACTCGGTAAAGTTAAAGCCTTATTAGCTCGCCCCATTAACCTGTCCTCTACATATAATAATGCATCGCTTGGCGTCACTTGAAAGTGAACTTTTGCTACAATAGGGTTAAGTGTGAATTGCTTGTTGACTAACTGACCTGACTTTACTAGTAATTGATGAGTTTGCGACTGGTAGCCGTCTTTAAAAAGTAACAATGATTGTTGCTTATTTGGTGACACAGGGACAGATATAGGTGTTGTTCCTAAGTATTTATCTCCGTAAGTCACACTGACACCTGAAGGTTTAGATAATATAGCAAGCTGACCTTGTAGCTTAAACAATGGCACCATTGCCAAAGCCTTATCTTGTTCAGCAATGACCACTATTTTCCGTGAGGTTTGTTGGTAGCCTTGCTTGCTAAATACAATCGACTTATCACCTTCAAGCAGTTTAACTGTTGTCGGTGTTACTCCGATCAAATTATCATCAAGATAAAGCTCTACATTTTCAGGGGTACTGGTTATTTCAATATTCGCCCAAGCTGGTTTTAATGAAAATTCAAGTTGTTGACGCTGACGCTTACCTATAATGTTTATAGGTTGTTTATGTTCAAAATAATCTTTTGCACTGATGGAAATTTGATGATCACCAGCTGATATACCTTTAATTAGACCTTTTTCAATAGCCACTTTTTCGCCGTCAATTCTAACTATGAGGTTACTGTTCACATTGGTTAACAGTGCTAACTCACCAGGTAATGGTGTAAATGAAAATTGCAGTTGTTGATTTTGCTGCTCTGTTACAGTAAATGCTTGTAATAATGGGTAGTAACCGTCTAACTCGGCGCTAAGTTGATACTTACCTGCACGCATTAATAGATGATCATCTAAGTTAACATGCACTGTACCTTCTATTTCAACGCTATTTACCAATGGCACTGTAGAGATGACCACAGATTTCGAGGTAAATAAAAACCACAATATTATTACCGAGATAATTAAAATAATTGCCAAGAGATAGGTCGGCATTGTTAATTTCTTTTTTAACTCAATTTGCTCTTCAGAAGACGGAATAAATTCTGCCGCTGCAATTAATTTATTGTCTTTTATGTTAGATTCACTCATCCATTACTCACTTTTTCTATACAAGAAATCTCTATCGTGTGTAGAGGACTATTAGGCATGAGGGTTATTTGGTGGCGTACGTCTCTATACCCTTCACGAGAACCAACAAAAGTATATTCTCCCGGTTTTAGCTGTAACTCTTTATTAGCAAAATTACCTAACTCACCAACACGGTATAACGTCACTTGGGTTTGATTATCCGACGTGATAAAGAGAGGAATGGGAATGGTAAGTTGTTGTAGTAACTTAGCTAGACTTGCTATTTGTTGCTTTAATTTGGGCTTTGATTCTTTAATTTGTTTCGCATCTTTTAGTGTTTTAGTTGCTTGATGATAAACACCACTATTAGTCAATCGTTGAGGTTTATTAATAATCTCTTTCAACTCACTATCAAGTTTGTCACGAGAATCCGTACGAATTAAGCCTATGCGAGCAGCCATTAATGTACTGTCTAACGCTAATATTTCTTTGTATAAAGCGATGGCTTCCGGCCAATCTTCAGTACTTTCATGTTGTATTGCTTGCTGCGTTTTAAGGGTAATTATTGACTGTTTCTGTTTGTTTTGAGTTTCGATTATCGCTTTAGCGGGATCGGTTATTGTGGGTTTGATTTGTTTAGCAATAGTAAAGTCATGTAGTGCCTGCTGATATTCTTGCTTGTTTAAATGTACATATCCTAATGACATTGCCGTAGAATAATTACGTTCTACAATCTCTTTATTGACGAAATCAAGCTGCTGTTCAACGAGCTCAGACAGTTGGTCAATTTCTTGAGCTTGTAATAATTTATCTTTAGCGGCATCAAGATTTTTCTCTGCAATTAAGACATTACCTTCATCAACCAGTTTAATGACATCTTGTATAACCTCGCTACGCTTCATGGCTATTAGCGCTTGTGCATCGTCAGGTTTAATATATAAGGCTATGGTAAGCTCACTGAGTGCTTGCTGTTGGTTGTTATCTTTTAATGCCATTACACCCGATTGATAATATTGGCTAAAAGTCTCCTCTAATTTATCTTCAATTGATTGCAATTGTTTCAAGGTAAGTTGGTAATTTTGTAGCGCTTGATCAAATTCTTGTAAGCGATAATGGACATCGCCGTATTCGGCAATAGATATAGCAGATAAAAAGTCTTTTTTAGCCCATGTTTTAACCTTTTTATGCTCAAGTAATTTTTGTTTGTTCATTACTTTAGATAAAATATCTTGTGCTGATTTTCTATTTTTGGCGAGCTGTGCTTCTTGCCAAGGTGAGACATCAATTGGCTTTTTTAACTCCTCTTTGACGAAGTCTTTGGTATTAACTTGTTGCAGAGGCTTAACATTTTTAGGTAAGGTAAATACCACTACATATAAAACCGACAGTAATATTAATAAAGAAAAAATAACGAGATACCTTGTTGAAAGCCAAGAACTAAATACTGAAACCAAAGGTTTACGCTCTGGCGATAAATTTAACGATACATCGTTAGACACAAAACTATTGTTGTCATTTCTCGGTTCTTTAGACATATTCACATCCATTTTTACACTAAATCAAACTTATTATTTTTGGTGATATTAACGCTTACCTTTGTAGTGCTAACTAAAGGAAAGGTTTATCAGTATCTACTTGGTAAATTTCTTTTAATATTTTCCGCCACTGCTGGTATTGATTTTCAACGGTGCCGGAGAGGGTTACCGTGCGGTCTTCTAATTCAATCACTTGAGACTCGATGCTAGCCTCAAGGGAGTCGCCTAATTCTTGTAATGCTCCTACGTGGATTAGTGCTTCTTCAGAACGCTCCATGCCATCTTTTAAAATGTAACCACCCGCTGTCATCCCAATAATGCTGCCTGCACGTACCGAACCCGAAGAGTTTCCGGCACCTAATATTCCGGCAATAATTGCCACAGCACCTATGATTTTTTGGTTACGCGCTTTGTGCTCCATTCTACGCATCGCGACGACTTCTTTTAGACTTTCATGACGCCACTCTTTATAAGGAGCTTTCATTTCTTTAACGTAGCTACCGTAATACTCTTGTAGAGTGTCGATGAACAGATAATCTCGTTCTCTAATTTTTCTAATACGCAACATCATAGGCTCGTCTTCCGCTGGCAAACGATTAATAACAATGCGGCCTTGCTCATTGCTTTCTATGTATTGTGAAAACATTTGTTGAGAAAAAGATTGGGCGAAGGTTAACTCAGAGACTAATCTAATATGTTGCAATTCTTTCGAACTAAGCTTTTCACGATAACTATTGAGATCATTGGTAATTTGATTATAAATATTTTGAAAAGGCTCATAACGTAACTGAGTTTTTTTGTTATAGGCATAATGGCTTGCCTTGTCATGATACGATTTAGTAAACCAATGACGACCAGAAGAGTCGTAAACTGAAATACCTATATCAAGCATTTCCCCATCGGAGTGAATGATAGAGCCTTTTACCGTGACATCTACTGATTGATGGCCAACAGGGATAACTCTCACTGCCCCCCATGCTGCGCTTGACTGTACGGTTTCCATTAAAATATAAGGAAAATAACTTGATTCTGCGACTCTAATTTCAGGGAAAACTAACGCATCGTCTTCTTGATCGGCTAATGCTTCCAAGCCAGGATCAAAAATTGTTATACCAATGTCGAGTAGTTCATTTTCAGGAATGTTATCCGTTACATGAAAAACGGGCGTGATCTCAGTTGTTTTTACTTCAGTGCTGCTACAGCCACCGATAGCGAAAACAATGCTTATTACGCTACAGCGTAAAAATAGTTTTAAAGTCACAGGTATCGCCTTCATATTAATTTCCTTGCGATTGGTTTTTATACTTTCGGTATTCTTGCCATAATTTTTCACGTAACGTAGGATTTGCTTCTTTTAGCGCTGCTTCTCTAATTTGTCTCGCTACAACATCGTCATCATTACCACTGGGAATATCACCAGGGGGAGCATAGACCGTAGCTTGTTGTTTATACTCTCCTTTTCTGCCACCCGAGCTTACAGGCGCCATACTGCCATTACCGGAGCTATTATCGCTTCCGCTTGAATTTGCTGTTTTCCCCGCTGAACTGGCTTCTCCGTTCAGCACATCATCATATAAACTGCCAAAATCACTCGGTTGCTCAGTTTCTTGACTACTACCTCTTTCATTTTCTTTATTTTGAATGTACTCACGTTCACTTAAAATCATACCGTCGTAGTCATTAATTCCTTGATTCAGCTTCCCATCTAACTTAGCTATACGCTCCCCACGAGTCATGCCACTATCTTCACCACCTTTGCTAGCAGCTGACTGTTCACTTTCGGAGCCACTTTCTTCACCTGACTGCTCACTTGAATTTTGAGACGAAGAGCCTGATTCTGATTGCTTACTCTCTTGGCTTCCTGACATCTCAGCTTCATCACTTGGGCTTGATTGACTTGAACTGCTACTTTCCTCTTCAGAGAAATCAATCTCTTCACTAGGATTTTTACTCGGTTCTCCTGAAACATATTCGGTCGATTGCTCTTCTGATGCTTCAGTACTCTGCCCTTGCTCTGCGGATTGATTTTCGTCTGATTGCTCTCCACCTTGTTCAGATTTATTTTTAGCTTGTTGGCTATCTGAGCTTGATGATGAGCTACTCATTTGCCCCTCACTTTGGCTTTTGCTTTTCTTTGATGGTTTTTGTGGCTTACTACTGGCAGTTTGTGAAGGCATAGAGGGTGAACTCTTAGACTTTTGCGCAGACTTACTACCCGATTGACTAGGGGTCGAACGACTAGTCGATGGAGAGCTTGCACTTGAAGAGCTACTTGAACTTGACGAACTACTCGCACTAGATGGTTGCTGACTTGGTGGCGGTGGTGGTGGTGGTGGCGGTGTAGATTTACAGCCAGAAATTGCCATAACAAGTAACAATATATAAATTAGTAAATTCGATATTTTCATAAGTACATTCTCATCTGGTCAAAACATACAGAGGTATTTTTTGTGTATCTACCGGTGCACCATTAATCAATTTTGGTCTAAATTTTGTATTTCGCAAGTATCTAAAAATTTTAATCCTTTGAGAGACATCATCTTTATATGCGGCGTCAGTCACTTCGATATTCCTAGCGTCACCGTGTCGCGTTATATCTATAGAAACACGCGCGTACTTTGGACGCTCTTCAGCACTAATAGAATCAAGGTGTCCTCTAGTGATTCCATCGAGATGGGGTAAATTGGGTAACGAGATAGGTTGAGTAAAAAGCGACTCTATTTCTGGAGTGAAATTACTTAATGTCAATGCATATTGGTAAGTACTTTGATACTGCTTAAGCGCACTTCGCCTTTTATTATAAACAAGATGCCAATCTGCAAGCTTTAATCTATTTTTAATTAATGATGCGTCGGTCGTATCGGTTTGTTTTTGTAAAATCTCATACTCTCGTTCAATTAAAAATTTTCCAACTTTGTAACTGCTTCGTTGCATATCAGAGTTATATTTTGATTTAACTTCATGCGCAACGGTGCGTGCGTTACTTGGCGATGTAGCATTATTACTCATGTGGATTGCTAATAAATGCTTCGTTAACATTAAACCGTTATAAGCTTGAACAAGTTTAATGTCACTATCGCCAAACTGTAATGCGATCAAGTTTGCTGCTCGATAATAAGCGGTATAAGAGTTAACTAGATCTTCTATAGGTTTACCTGAAAAACTTGATAGAAATGATCTTAAATACCATTTGGCACGGGTTAATTCAATATCAAGTAGCTCAGAATCATGGTTACCATAATTTCGGCGATATATTTGATAAAGGTGGTGATAATTATTATTAACTAATATCCATTGCTCACTTTTTTTCAAATTGTTTATTAGTTGAAATACAATAGGTATTTGAGAGGTAGAATATAACCCTTCATTAATTTTATTCACATGAATTGACCGCTTTAAAACTTCGATAGCTTTATAATATTTTTCGTTTTTTTCATAAATATTTGCGAGACCAATTAATTGCTGAGCAATGGGAGCGGCATATGCTCCTTGAGCAGATTCCAGTTCTTCAATCGCATCTTGATATTTTTCTATACTATCTTTAAAAGATTTCAATTTTTCTTGATCGGTAGCTGCAGTATCATTAATTATAATGACATCTGAGCTAGCAGAGTTTATCTCTGCTAATGAATAACTAGGTTTAGAAAATATAAACAATAGCGATACAAATAGAAAAAAACAGCTTCTCATAGTTCCCCCTTATAAGGGCAGTACACACCATAAACACGCTAATTACAGCGTCATTAACTTATTGCCTAAAATGACAATATACTTGGGTATTATTGAGGTTAGCTATTTCCGTTTTATCGTTTCTAATTTATTTTATTATATTGAATTATCTGTGATTTTTAGTATTTTTATACGTAATTAGGTCATAACACTAGCATATAATTAGCAAAGCTATTTTGTTAGCGTCCTTAAATATAAAGTATAGATAGCAATGCGATTATGTAAAGGAGTCGCATAAGAATTTTTTAATATATGGCTATCAAGTGAATAGACTAATTTTAGCTATTAACTAGCGGCAGCGGATCTTTCAAGGGTTAATTTGACAGTAGTTTGATTGGTATTTAAGTAAAACAGAGCGATTGAATTATAGATTGCAACTCAAAAGTGCGATAACGCATTATGAATTTCAAACAGAGGTAATTAGAATTTATTAATGACTAACCCGAACTATTAAGTTGCTTTGCATACAAAGCTGGCAAAAAGACAAATAAGATATTCTTCGAAACAATATCACTATAAAAATGTCTGCTGACAAGCCTAATAATTAGCTAAGCATTTGATCTTGACTATAATAATACTTAGTGAAAAAAAAACTAAGGTTATAGCAATGAGTAAGCATAATGACAACAGTGTAGAATTTTGTTTTCTAGCTGAACCAACTGATGTGAATTTTGGTGGAAAAGTCCATGGCGGTATGGTGATGAAATGGATTGATCAAGCTTCTTATGCATGTGCCGCCAAATGGAGTAAACGCTATAGTGTTACTGTTTCTGCCAACGGTATTCGATTTATCAGGCCTATTCTTGTTGGTCAAATGGTCAGTGTTACTGCGTCTATTGTGCATACCGGTAGAAGTAGTATGCATATATACGTAGTAGTTCGCGCTCGTGATCCTAAAGAAGATAGCCCAGTAATTACAAACCGTTGCTTTATTACCTTTATGGCAACTGATGAAAGCGGTTATCCTATTAAAGTTCCAGAGTTCACCCCGAAAACAGCAGAAGATGAAAAACTAGAGCAAGTAGCTATGCATGCAAAAGACTTCGCTAAACAGTTAGATAATGATTTCGAAGAAAAACTTGGTTGGAAGTAGCTTACTTTGCTTAATAAATATTCAACGTTATGGAATAACTACCTGAAAAACAACACTAAGAAAAACTTGCAAAGAAATTAAAATCTGCTTACTTGGCAAGCTATGTAAAAGTTGCTATCAATAGTGTCCGTTAAAATTCAGCGAAAGGTAGAACTAATCATGCAATATCCAGCACACGGAAGTTACAGTATTGAACAACAAAATAATATTTTATTAATTGATGCTCAAGGCCCTTTTAATGATGTTTTCCTTGAGCAATATCATCAAGATATTGAACTAATTACTAAAAAAATGAATGACGGTCCTTGGGCCTCATTAGTTTCTTTTAAAGGGAATGGTGTTTTCACTCCTGATGCAGAAGAAAAGTTGATTGAAACAACTCATTATCGTGAAAAAAATGGCATGGTTGCCGTTGCTGCTGTCATACTAAACAGTGCCTATGCAGATATTTTACAAATGCAATTACAACGAATTTATCAAGGCTGTAACATCAAGTTTAATTTTTTTAGCGATACAAAGAATGCACAAAAATGGCTCAATAGTCTTATTAATTAAGCTATACTTTTCTCATCGATTTGACAATCTACTTAATAGCCTTTGTTAATTAACCGTTTTATCGTAAGCTTTACTTCATTTTATAAAGTAAAGCTTACGAATGAATTTAGATCTTAGCTCTGCCATACTAATTCAACGTTACAAACGCTTCCTTGCTGATGTAACTTTATCCGATGGTAATATGACCACAATGCATGTGGCAAATACCGGCGCTATGACCGGCTGTGCGCAGCCGAAAGATATAGTTTGGTATAGTAAATCTCCTAATCCTAAGCGCAAGTATCCTTTTAGTTGGGAGTTAACACAAACCCAACACAACCACTTTATTTGCGTGAATACCATTCGTGCAAACCAATTAGCGGAAGAAGCTATTCTAAACGGCACAATTGTAGAAGTTCAAGGGTTTAATAAATTAGAAAGAGAAGTGAAATACGGCGAAGAAAACAGTCGAGTAGACCTGCTATTAACTTATGAACCAAAGCCAGGAACCTTGACTAAAACATATATTGAAGTCAAAAGTGTTACTCTACTCGAACAAGGTCAAGGATACTTCCCTGATACGGTTACAACGCGTGGTCAAAAACATTTACGAGAATTAATGACATTAGTAAAGAATGGGCATCGAGCCATACTTTTATTTACGGTTTTACACACAGGTATTAAGAATTTTAAAGTCGCTACACATATTGACAAGAAGTATGCTGAATTGTTTAAAGAGGCTATTGAATCTGGTGTAGAAATATTAGTTTATCAAGCTGATATTTCTCCTGAAAACATATCCTTAACAAAGCGCATTAACTTTAAATGATATCAAAATTTTAAAATAACCCTATAGGACTTTGTATATGCTTAAATCAATCCTTATTTTTGTGAGCTCTCTGCTGTTTTATTTTGCACTTGCCACTCCGTCAATTGCCCAAATAAAGTACCAAGATCAACATATGCTTCATCAAATAGTTCAACAGATTTCAGCTGAAAATATTGAAAAGGATATCACTACCTTAGTTGATTTTGGTACACGACATACGCTGTCAGAGACTAAATCAGATACACGGGGTATCGGCGCTGCAAGACGTTGGATCAAGTCAGAATTTGAAAAAATATCCGCGCAATGTAATCAGTGTTTAGAGGTATATTTTCAAGGAGCGACAATTTCTGGTGAGAAACGTATACCAAACCCAGCAGAAGTTATCAGTGTCATTGCAGTTTTAAAAGGTAAAACTGATCCTAACCGATATGTGATTATGTCTGGGGATATTGATTCAAGAGTAAGCGACATTATGGATTCAACTTCTGACTCTCCCGGTGCCAACGATAATGCTTCTGGTGTAGCAGGGGTATTAGAGGCAGCGAGAGTTTTAACAAAGTATAAATTTAATGGCTCTATTGCTTTCGCCGCTTTATCGGGAGAAGAGCAAGGCCTGTTCGGCGGCAAGATAATGGCACAACAAGCCAAAGAAGACGGTTGGCGTATAAAAGCTGTGTTGAACAACGACATGATTGGCAATATTGAGGGAGTAAATGGCGTAGTAAATAATACTACCGCTCGAATTTTCGCCGAAGGAACTCGACAAACAGAAACCCTAGACCAAGCGAAAACACGTCGATTCACTGGCGGTGAAGTTGACTCTCCTACTAGAAACTTAGCACGTTATATAGATCAAATGGCTGATAGATATATTCCTAACCTCGACACTATGATGATTTATCGACTAGATAGATTTGGTCGAGGGGGACACCACCGCCCTTTTAATGATCTTGGCTACCCAGCGGTTCGAATTATGGAAACAAATGAAAACTATAACCGTCAACATCAAGATTTAAGAATTGAGAATGGCGTCAGCTATGGTGATACGCTTAATGGAGTAAACTTCAATTATGCGGCTAAATTAACTAGTCTCAACGCTGTTTCTCTTGCGGGGATGGCATGGGCACCCAACCCACCAGTGAATGTCAGTATTTCTGGCGCTGTAAAAGCAAGTACCACATTAAAATGGGAAAAAGCGAATCATAATGAAAAATCGAATATCTTAGGCTATAAAATTTATTGGCGATTAACCGATGCTTCTCAGTGGCAAAACAGTATTTTTGTTGGCAATGTTTCACAATACACGCTAAAAAACATAGTGATTGATAATTACTTCTTTGGTGTTGCAAGTGTCAATAATGAGGGTTTTGAAAGTCCTGTTGTGTTTCCTGGTGACGCTGGTTCGTTTGGTCAATAATCAAGGTGCCATAGAGAATACATGTTGATGATGGTGTCGAAGGTAATTTAATGCTTGGCTCTTCGCCAGAGCAGAGGTTAGTTTTAGTTATAAGCCCCACTTATCAATAATTTTTTGATAAGTTCCCTTATTCTTAATTTTTGTTAACGCTTCTTTTAATCTGTTCACGGTTTCAATTGGCGTTTTCAATCCTGTCGCTATATGTAACTCTGAAGGAAAGTCTTCTAATTGAACATAAGCTTTAATGTCCTCTTTATTCAAACCTATACTCGACATTTCTTGTTCCAGCGCGATAAAATTAGTCAAAATAAAGTCAATTCGCTTTTTAAATAGCATATGCCACATTTGCTCATATCTAACAGCCAAATATAAGTTTTCTTCGCTTGTAAAGCCGGCTTGCTTTAAATACGTTTCAGAATGATAACCTCTAATAGTACCCACTACATGCCGTTTTGCATCATCGATTTTTTGTAAATTTAAATCAGAACGATTTTTCAAACCAATCAAAAATGCTGCTGCCTTGTAACTTTGGCCTATCCATTGAAATTCTAGTAAACGTGCAGGGGTTTTCAATAAAGAAAACATAAATACGTTGGGCTGATCTTTCGTAGTTTTATAACTTCTAGCGAAAGGTATTATTTTAATTTTTGCTTTAATACCAGCAGTTTCACAAACGGCTTCTACAACCTCAATTAAAAACCCTTTAGGTTTGTTTTCATCATCTAAGTAATGGTATGGCGGAAGGTTTTCAGCTACAAATAGTAGCGAATTAGAATAACTAGTATTATTAAAGCCCAATAAGAAAAACAATAAAATGATAACTTTATATTTTAGTTTCACCTAATCATCCTTTAGATCGACAACATCTAATTTACAGCATAGTCAATTTTCATTTAACAAACTAGCAAGATAGAGTTTTAGTGACAAGCGAATCTAAAGTCTACTTTGTCTAGATGACAGATTTAATGCTAATCATTTTTAAGCCAATAAAAAACCCTTACCAAATGAATGATAAGGGTTTTCAAATAACACTTATTAAAATTTAATTTAGTATCGAAATACTAATTATGCTTTAACAAGAACGTCAACTAATTTCCAGTTCTTAGACTTAGAAATTGGTGCGCATTCAGTGATAGTAACTACATCACCTTCGTTACATACGTTAGTTTCATCATGCGCTTTCAACTTAGTTGAACGCGTAATGTACTTACCATACATAGGGTGCTTAACGCGACGTTCGATCATTACAACAATAGACTTATCCATTTTGTTACTGATAACAACGCCTTGTAGTGTGCGGATTTTGGCTTCGCTCATTACTTACCTGCCTTTTCAGTGATGATAGTCTTAACACGTGCAATGTTGCGACGTACAGTTCTTAGCAAGTGAGTTTGTGCTAATTGACCAGTGCTTGCTTGCATGCGGTAGTTAAACTGCTCGCGTAGAAGCTCTAGTAATTCAGCGTTAAGCTCTTCAATGCTTTTTGCTTTAAGTTCGCTAGCTTTCATTACATTACCGTCCTAGTTACGAAGGTAGTTTTAAACGGAAGTTTAGCAGCAGCTAAAGCAAATGCTTCACGCGCTATTTCTTCAGGAACACCTTCCATTTCATAAAGAACACGGCCAGGAAGAATTTGGCAAACCCAATATTCTACTGAACCCTTACCTTTACCCATACGAACCTCAAGAGGTTTTTTGGTAATTGGCTTATCAGGGAAAACGCGTATCCATATTTTACCTTGACGTTTAACATGACGAGTCATGGCACGACGAGCGGCTTCAATTTGGCGTGCAGTCATACGACCACGTTCAACCGATTTTAAACCGAAAGTACCGAAGCTTACTGAACTACCAACCTGTGCAAGACCACGGTTACGTAATTTAAATTGCTTACGGAATTTAGTACGTTTTGGTTGTAACATTACTTATTCCTCTTACTTCGATTTACGGTTGTTTTTTCTTTTAGGCTTAGCAGCTGGTTGCTCTGCTTGCAATGGCATTTTACCAATGATTTCGCCTTTAAAGATCCAAACTTTAATACCAATTACACCGTAAGTAGTGTCACCACGCGCTATTGCGTAGTCGATATCTGCACGTAATGTATGTAGAGGTACACGACCTTCACGATACCATTCTGCACGTGCAATATCAGCGCCGCCTAAACGACCACTAACTTGAACTTTGATGCCTTTGGCGCCTAAACGCATTGCGTTTTGTACGGCACGCTTCATAGCGCGACGGAACATAACACGACGTTCTAATTGACTAGCAATGCTGTCTGCAACTAGCTGCGCATCCATTTCTGGCTTACGAACTTCAGCTATGTTGATTTGAGCAGGAACACCAGCAATTTTAGAAACCGCTAAACGTAATTTCTCAACATCTTCGCCTTTCTTACCGATAACAACACCTGGACGAGCCGTGTGAATTGTTACGCGGATAGATTTAGCTGGACGCTCAATAACTACTTTAGACAATGAAGCTTTTTTAAGTTTTGCTTTTAAATATTCGCGAACCTTGTGGTCCCCGTCTAAGTTACTAGCAAAATCTGCACTGCTTGCAAACCAAGTAGACGCATAAGGTTTAGTGATACCTAAGCGAATACCGGTAGGATTAACTTTTTGACCCATACTAATATACTCCTAGTTATCAGACACAATCACAGTAATGTGACTTGTGCGCTTTATGATGCGATCGGCACGGCCTTTCGCACGCGGCATAATACGTTTCATTGTTGGACCATCGTCAATCAAAATTGTTTTAACGAATAATTCATCAATGTCTGCACCTTCGTTGTGCTCTGCATTAGCAATCGCTGAATTAAGTACTTTTTTAACTAAGTCAGCAGCTGATTTGTTGCTGTAAGTTAAAATTTCAAGTGCTTTTTCAACGTGTACGCCACGGATTTGATCCGCAACTAAACGTGCTTTTTGCGCAGAACCACGGGCAAATTTATGTATAGC
>CAJXWZ010000020.1 GCA_913062815.1 uncultured Colwellia sp.
AGTTCCCATGTGAGAGTAGGACATTGCTAAACTTCTCTTTAGAAAAGCCCGCAACAATGTTGCGGGCTTTTTGCTTTTCTAAATTCATTTAAATTTATATACAAAAACATCACTTCCAATAGTAGTGTGACTCATGCAAGGTAAACCCATGTGAGAGTAGGATATTGCTAAACTTCTTTTCAAAAAAACCGTAGCTAACGCTACGGCTTTTTGCTGTATGATTTACAAAATATTGCTAATTTAATGGTCCTAACATCTTTATATAGAAGGTCTTAGAGAAAGTTTAGAAAACAAACTAAGGAAACTGTTTATTTTAGTAAATAAACTTATTTGAAAATCAAAGATATGCGAATAAAAATAAAAAAAGTGATTTTTCTCTAGCCTAGAGGGCATAATTTGATACACTATCCGCTTAAAAATAATACTAATAAAAAATATACAAAAAGTAAATTGATGTACTTCTTTGTATGTGAAGCATGGGAACCTTGATGGAACCAAGGATATATAAGCCTGAACGTCCAGACCTGCAGAATTCTAAGTTGAAGTCTTTATTAGATGATCTCAATTTATTGAATGAACAGCTTGTAGAGGAAAGGGCTAATTGTGAAGCTTTAAAGCAAGAGCATCGCTTAGAGCTTGAAGCTTTAGTAGCTGAGCGAACCCAAGAGTTACAAGCCGCGAATTTAAACTTGCGTATGCAAATGGCTGAACGCCGTAAAGCTGAGCAGCAACTTTATTTTGAAGCACACCACGATGCTTTAACAAAACTTCCAAACCGAGCCATGTTTTCAGACAGACTTAGCTATGCTATACGACGCCTGAAACGACATCCTAACCAAAGAATTGCTGTGCTTTTTATTGATCTCGATAGGTTCAAGATGATCAATGATACGTTGGGCCATCATGCAGGTGACTTATTCCTAATTGAAATTGCAAATCGTTTACGTTCATGTGTACGTGATAATGATGTATTGGCGAGACTTGGTGGTGACGAATTTGTTATTTTATTAGACTCGTTAAAGTCTGATGATGCAGAAGAAGTAGCCAGTCGAATTATTAGCAGTATAGAAAAGCCATACACCATTGAAAGTAATACCTTGTATTCCAATGCGAGTATAGGTATTGCTTTATGTAATAGGCGTTATAAAAATGCTGATGAGATATTAAGAGATGCAGATGCAGCAATGTATCAGGCCAAAAGCCTTGGACGCGGTCGCTATGTTTTTTTTGATGACAGCATGCGTGAAAAACTAATTGCTACGTTGACATTAGAGCAAGAGTTACGTATTGCTATAGATAAACAACAGTTTGAATTGCACTACCAAAAGATTACTAATTTGGATAGTTCTGAAGTGATTGGCTTTGAAGCCCTTTTGCGCTGGAACCATCCTAACAAGGGGTTATTGACGCCTAGTGAATTTTTATATCTTGCAGAAGAAACAGGCATTATCTTACATATAGAAACATGGGTGGTAGAAGAAGTCGCCAGACAGCTAGAATATCTACAGGATGATGTAGATTATCAGCATGCATTTATCGCAATAAACCTTTCAGGAAGGCATTTAACACAAGCTAACCAATTAAATAAATTAATTTCTTTAATAAAGAAACAATCTTTTGAACCACAACGTTTGATTTTAGAGTTTAATGAATCCGCTTTTAGCAACCATGCTGATGTTGCGTTGAAAGGGTTGCGTAAATTAAAAAGTGCGGGTGTTAAATTGGCGTTAGATGATTATGCCTCTGGTGTTTCATCGTTTAGCTTTTTACATAGTTATCCATTTGAATTTATCAAACTAGATCGTGGTTTTATAAAGACATTAAAGAGTAATGATAAAAATTTATCATTAGTGAAAGCATTACATGAGTTAGGTGAACAGTTTGGTTACCGTTTGGTTGCCGAAGGGATAGAATCAGAGAGCGTCATGAAGAAACTCCATTCAGTGGGTTGTGAATTTGGTCAGGGTTACCACATAAGTAAACCAGAAAAGTTTCTAGAAAACACCAACAAAAAGCAAGGTAAAAACTGCGCATAATCCTTCAGACACTGCACCCATCAAAAACAAAAAACACATTAGCATATAACTTTACACTTCATTATTGCTTTTTACTCGTTAACTTACTTGGTTTACGTGTATACTGCTGATAAATAGTTTTGAGGAGTTTCTTATGGGTGGTATTGGGATTTGGCAATTATTAATTATTGCTGTCATTGTTGTCTTATTATTTGGTACAAAAAAATTACGCAATTTAGGTGGCGATTTAGGCTCTGCAATAAAAGGTTTCAAAAATGCCGTAAGTGAAGAAAAACCGACAGATGTAGTGACTAAGGAAACAACTGAAAATTTAACTAATAATACGACAACGTCTGAAAAATCTGACCAAAAAGAAACTCAAAAAGATAATAGTCAGGCATAATTCATGTTTGATATTGGCTTTTGGGAATTAATGCTTATTGGTATCATGGGACTAGTTGTACTAGGACCAGAACGTCTTCCTATGGCAATTAGAACGGTAAGAAGTTGGCTTAGTGGTGTACGTAAATTTAGTGATTCTGTTAAGTCGGAACTCTCTGAAGAATTACGAGTGCACGAATTGCACGCTAACTTGAAAAAAGCTGAACAAGCTAATATGTCTAATTTAAGCCCTGAGATTACTGAGTCGGTGAAGTCATTAAAAGACGCCGCTGCTATGGTAAATGAACCATTTAAAAAAGTAGATATTTCACCTTTAGAATCGATATCTTCTACTGATATTATTCAGACTACCGAAAATCAGGCAACATCAGAGTATCTTTCAGCTAACGAAGACGTTAGCGAAAATTTAAGAAAAGATACATTGACAGATCATACTAAAGCAAAAGATATTTAGATAAATGAACTCATCAGATCATACCCAAACAAAACCGATGACAGATGGAAAAAGCGTATCCTTGTTCGATCATTTACTTGAATTAAGATCTCGCTTGCTAAAAGCTATTTTAGGTGTGTTGTTGGTATTTTGCAGTTTGGCCTACTTTGCTCAAGACATATATCAATATTTAGCTCAACCATTATTACAAACTATGCCGTCTGGATCACAAATGATTGCAACAGATGTCACTTCACCTTTTTTTGCGCCATTCAAACTAACTATTGTAATATCAGTATTTATCGCAATGCCCTACATTCTTTATCAAATATGGTCGTTTGTTGCTCCTGGTTTATACAGGAATGAGAAAAAGTTGATTGCACCGTTAATGTTAGGATCAACCATTTTATTCTACAGTGGCATTGCTTTTGCGTATTTTGTTGTATTTCCCGTAGTTTTTGCCTTCTTCACCTCTGTTGCACCAGAAGGCGTTGTAATAGCTACCGATATCACTAGCTATTTAGATTTTGTATTAAAGTTGTTTTTTGCTTTTGGTGCCGCATTTGAAATACCAGTAGCAATTATTTTATTGTGTTGGACAGGTGTGACTAGCCCAAATAGCCTACGCCAAAAACGCCCCTATGTTGTTGTTGGCGCATTTGTTATTGGCATGTTGTTAACACCACCCGATATTATCTCACAATCCATGTTAGCAATACCCATGCTAATACTTTTTGAAATTGGTATTATCATAGCGTCTATGTACCATAAAGAAGATGAAGACCTAGCAGAAGAGGAAGATAAAACATGAAAGTAATTCTGGTAACCTTAAGTTGTTTAGTAACTGGCTTATTATCATCGAATGCATTTGCAAAAGTAAATAAAAGCGTGATTGACGAGTTAAGTAACTGTGCGCATTTAAAGAACGATATGCAGCGTTTAGCTTGTTTCGATACTTTAGTTAAAGCAGCTGTTACCGTTCGAAAAACTACGAAAAAAACGGAATCTGCACCAGAACTGGTAGTGCTTGGAATTCCACCACAAGCAAAGAAAGTACAGCAAATTGTCAATACAAAGCAAATAGAGGATTTCTCTAAAGAGCATATTAAAATACCTACAAAAGATAGAGGCCCTGACACTATTACGGCTACTGTAAGTAAAACTAAGAAATTACTTAGGGGACAATGGGTAATTTATTTAGAGAATGGCCAGAAATGGGAGCAAAAAGACTCAAATAAGATAAAGATAAAAGTGGGTGATAGTATTCGCTTAACCAAGGCTTCCTTAGGCTCAGTGTATCTTAATATTGAGAATAGTCAGCGCAGAATAAAAGTAAAACGACTTAAATAGTGATAGATATTGGTGTTAACTTAACCAATAAACGCTTTGACAAAGATCGTACTGAGCTGATTGAACGTGCAAACCATATCGGTGTTAAGCAGTTGCTGATAACAGGTACAAGCGTAAAGGAAAGTCAGCAAGCATTAAGACTATGCCAACATTATCAAGAACAATTTCCCAATACATTATACGCTACTGCGGGAGTGCACCCTCATGATGCGGATGCAGTTAGTGATGATTATTTATTATTATTAACCGAGTTAGCTAAGCATAGAGAAATTAAAGCAATAGGTGAGTGTGGTCTAGACTTTAATCGCAATTACTCAACACCAACTCAGCAAGTAAAAGTATTTACAGAACAAATATGTTTGGCTGCAGAGCTTAACTTACCCTTGTTTTTGCATCAGCGAGATGCGTTTCAACCTTGGTTTAGTGCATTAGAGCCATTTATTGACCGTGTCCCAGCAATGGTGGCCCATTGTTTTACAGGTAGTAAAGTAGAGCTGCAAAAATGTATCTCAGCGGGTATGTATATCGGTATAACGGGATGGCTATGTGATGAAAGAAGAGGAAAAGACTTACAAGACATTGTTAGCTTAATTCCGATAGATCGCTTACTGATTGAAACAGATGCTCCTTATTTGACGCCAAGAACGATAAGGCCAAAGCCTAAAAGTAGTAGAAACGAGCCTAGCTATTTACCTTACATTGTTGAAAAACTTTCAGAAATAACAAGCCTTGACCCCAGTGAAATTGCTTGCCAAACTAGCATAAACGCACGACAAGTTTTTAACTTATCACCTTAATTTGATATATTACTTAGGCATAGTTTTATTATAGATATGTTCTTGCTCTTTAATCAAAATTTTAAAAGATTATTAATACAGTGTTTAGCTGTTATGGTCTATTTAATTGTGCCTCAAGTACATGCAAACAGCGAAGTACCAATATATCAGCTAGATCAAGATAAACATTTAGTTGCTCATTACCTATATCGTCTAGTCGAAAAACCTCAAACAAAGTCCTTTAAAGAGCTAAGCAGCTTATCTAATGTAAAATGGCATAAAGCTTATTTGTCAAAAGGCGATCTTCTGATCAAGCCAGGTGAAAACTGGTTTGCTTTCAATTTGAAAAATAACAGTCAAGAAATAAAGAAAATATATTTGGAACTGGCTAATCAGGTTAGAATGACACGTAGTCAGCTTCATATCTTAGATAGATTTCAAACTGTTGTTAAAAAAGATATGGTGTTGCAACGGAGCAATAATCGTAGTGCAATGATTACCGTTGCACCATACTCCCAACTAACTATATATCTATCAATTGAGAGTGAAACCCAGCTTCGCTCATCAGCAAAAATATATGCTGCACAAGCTTATATAAAAGAAACTAATACAACACAATTTAAACAAGGTCTAGCAATAGGTGGTTTGTTTTGTTTAGCCATTGCATTGCTATTGCTCTTTTTTGCTACGGGTAGTAAAGCTACTTTTATTCTATTTGGTTACTTCCTCAGTAATACGTTAATGCTCTCGGCAATGCTTGGTTTCAATTTATATTATTTATTACCGCATTTACCTGAACTTGTCGGTATTGAAATACCGCTATTAACGTCAACTTCTGCGATATTTTTGTTAATTTTCACTGCTCAATTATTCAACTTAAAAAACAAATTTTATAATATCTATCAATTCATACGAATTACCTTCTGGGGGTTGCTACTCTACATGCCCCTAAGTGTTCAACTGTCTGTGGTTGATAACATCAGCATAAGTATGGCTATTTATGTCTTGGTGGTACTGTTATTAATTGTGCTTGGCCTTTACTTACATAAGCACAAATCACGATTAGCACTTTTATTTACTTTTGTCATGGCAGTTCAATTTACTCTTATTTTGGTCGTCGTTACTTCGGTAAATTGGTATGACATTGGCTTCATTTCTCATCGAAGTACGTTTTACAGTGTACTTTTTTGGTTAAATGGCTTGCTAGTAACTTTTATTATGAGTCGACAATACCGGTATCAAATTGAAGACAAACAAACAGCTCAACGTCAGGCGCTTGAAAGTGCTATCGCTTCTGAACGAGCGCAAGAAGAATTACTAAGATTGCAATCACAAAGCCAAGAAGAATTGGAAGATAGAGTACAAGAGCGCACGTTAGAATTAAATATTGCGTTACAAGAGCTAGAAGAAGCTAATCATGAACTCGAGCAAAAAAATACACTAGATGAACTTACGGGATTGTTTAATCGTCGTTTTTACGATCAAAAAATTCTTGCTGAATATCGCCGTAGCAAACGTAACTTAACTGCATTAAGTTTAGTTATTATAGATATTGATCACTTTAAGTCAGTAAACGATACATACGGACACTTGGCAGGAGATCAATGCCTTGTTTGGGTCGCTGATCATATTAAAAAGAGCTTAAAGCGTAGTTCAGATATGGCCTTTCGTTATGGTGGAGAAGAGTTTTGTTTATTGCTGCCAGATACAGAGAGCAAAGGAGCTGTAGCGTTAGCTGAAGCGTTACGGGAAAGTATAGCTGAAAAACCCTGTTTTTATAAAGATATAGAAATTCCTCTTACTATTAGTAATGGTATTTATACTTATGTACAACAAGAAGAAGTTCTACCAGAGCAAATTTTTTCCGGCGCAGATAAAGCCCTTTATCAGTCGAAACATAATGGTCGAAATCAGACGCAAGAATACCAGCATCATAAAGAGTAATTTTAGGAACAGTTATGAATAACAACAGTAATATTTTTGGCCAATATCCGGCTCGCAGAATGCGAAGAATGCGTAAAGATGATTTTACTCGTCGTTTAATGGCAGAAAACCAATTAACGGTCAATGATCTGATTTATCCTGTGTTTGTCTTAGAAGGAGAAAATCAGTGCGAAGCCGTTGCCTCAATGCCAGGTGTGGAACGAAAAAGTATTGATTTGTTATTAGAAGAAGCTCAAGAGTTGGTCGAGTTAGGTATTCCTGCTATCGCCATTTTTCCGGTAACACCAAGTGATAAAAAATCTTTGATGGCAGAGGAAGCATACAATGCTGAAGGTTTAGCTCAACGGACAATAAGAGCATTGAAAGCAAAATTTCCACAACTAGCAGTTATTACCGATGTAGCTCTCGATCCATTTACCACACATGGACAAGATGGAATTTTAAGTGAAAGTGATGATAATAAAGCTGGCTCAGAAGGCTATGTAGTAAACGAAGTGACTAAAAACATACTCGTTAAGCAAGCCCTATCTCATGCTGAGGCCGGAGCTGATATAGTCGCACCTTCTGACATGATGGATGGCAGAGTTGGCGCAATCCGTCAGGGCTTGGAAGAAAATGGTTTTGTAAACACTAAGATACTGGCCTACTCGGCAAAATATGCGTCTAATTATTATGGTCCATTTCGTGATGCTGTGGGCTCTGCAGGTAATCTTAAAGGTGGAGATAAACATACCTATCAAATGGATCCTGCCAATAGTAATGAAGCGCTGCATGAAGTTGCGCAAGACATAAATGAAGGAGCTGATATGGTAATGGTAAAACCCGGTATGCCGTATTTAGATATAGTTCACCGAGTTAAAGATACTTTTCAAGTTCCTACCTATGCTTATCAAGTTAGTGGTGAATATGCTATGCACATGGCTGCAATTCAAAACGGCTGGCTTGCAGAGAAGCCATGTGTAATGGAAGGGCTACTATCGTTCAAACGCGCGGGTGCCGACGGCATTTTAACTTATTTTGCTAAGCAAGTAGCGAGATGGTTAAAAGAGGATTCTCTTTAGATTTCGAGGCTAATCGTGCGCTGGTATGTTGCCTAAATTAGGTAGCATTTCAGACAATAAACCTTCGCGTAATGCACCCGTTGATAATTTAATCTCTGAGATGGCTAAGCACTTAAAGAGCGCAATTAATATGCTTAAGCCACTTGCTAATACAGATGAACGATCAGCTCTTAAACCTGCGAAAGTCATGTTGTCATTAGCTATTCTGTCAATGGTTTTGCAATGTATAAGCGCTTGCTTTATTTCTAAAAGAAAATCTAAAGTGATCACTAGGGTTTGTTGTCGAAAAGTAAGTATTTCAGCGAGTGCTTGCATGGTACCTGAGCTACCTACAACGGATTGCCAGCCTATTTTAATAAAATCAACACTTACCGGGGTGATGATGTTGTTTGCCGCATTGATAGCAGAAGTAAAATTGCTTTCATTGAGCAGTCCATCGGTAAAATACTTTTCTTTAAAACTTACACAGCCTATGTTTAAACTGATTGCATTACTGGCCGTAGGTCCTTGCCCAACTATTATTTCAGTACTAGCACCACCAATATCTAAAACTAAACGTTTTTGATCTAAATCACCTCTACTTGTGTGAGCAACGCCGCTATAGATAGTATTCGCTTCTTGCTCCCCGCTAAGTAAGTTTATTTTTACGGGGAGAATGCTATTGGCTTGAGTAATGAAATCATCACTATTTATAGCAATCCGCAGGGTAGCGGTAGCCGCTATACGAATGTTTTCAAGTGGAATTGAGGCTAGATGTTTGGCAAATAAATTCAGACAGTCTAGTCCTCGATTCATCGCTTCTTCACTAAGCACATTCTCTTCATTTAGCCCAGCAGCTAAGCGAACTTTACGCTTAACTTTATTTGTAGACTCTATTTGATTATTTTTGCAGAGAGTGATTAACAGATGGAAACTGTTTGAGCCTAGATCAACCACAGCATAATGATTGTTATTATACTGTGGTATGTTGTTGGAGATTATCATAGTGCAGAGCGTGATTAACTAACGGCGGCCACGATAATTATTATTGCTGCGGTTACCACTTTGTCGTGAACCAGAACGAGAAGCGTTAGGTCTATGGCGACGTTGACGAGGTTTTGCTCTTGGCAAGTCGTCTAGCAAAGCTTCATGGTCATACTTAGTTACAGGTAACTCATGCTCAATATAACTTTCGATAGCAGGCAAATTAAAAACATATTGCTCACAAGCTAAACTGATAGAATGGCCTGTTGCACCAGCACGACCTGTACGCCCAATTCGATGCACGTAATCTTCACAGTCATCAGGTAAGTCATAGTTAAAAACATGGGTCACAGCAGGAATATGCAATCCACGTGCGGCAACATCAGTGGCAACCAAAATATCTAAACTACCGTCGGTAAATTGCTCAAGAATTTTCAAACGTTTTTTCTGAGGTACATCACCGGTTAACAAACCTACACGCAATTTATCTGCGATTAAGTGGTCATAAACTTTTTCACAAATATGCTTAGTATTGGCAAAGATAATCGCTTTTTCGGGCCAGTCTTCTTCTATAAGTGTTTGTAATAGCACCATTTTATCTTCATTTGAAGGATAGAATAACTCTTCACTAATACGCGTATTAGTTTTTTGATCTGGTTCGATTTCAACACTGGTTGGGTCATTCATGTGCTCAAACGCAAGTTCTTTAACACGAAAAGATAAAGTGGCAGAAAATAACATACTCAAACGTTGTGTTGCCGGTGGCATTTTGTTGAACATGTAACGAATATCTTTGATAAAGCCTAAATCGAACATTCTGTCAGCTTCATCAAGTACAATAGCTTCTATATTATTTAAGTTGTATATGCCTTGTTTCATATAATCAATTAAGCGACCACAGGTGCCAATTAATATATCAACGCCTTGTTCTAACTCTAAGCGCTGGCTTTCATAACCTTCTCCCCCGTAAACAATACCAAGACGTAAGCCTGTGCTTTTAGACATTTCAATGGCATCACGGTGAATTTGAATGGCCAATTCACGCGTAGGTGCCATAATCAATGCTCGAGGTTGATTATGAGTTGGTGCTTCTTTTTGTAAAAGGTGATGGAAGGTTGCGGCCAAGAAAGCAATGGTTTTACCTTCTCCTGTTTGCGCTTGACCGGCAATATCAGTGCCTTGAAGCAGTACAGGTAAAGATTTCGCTTGAATAGGCGTACAATAATTGAAGCCCATGGCTTCTAATCCGGTCACTACTTGTGGAGCAAGATTTAAGTCAGCGAATTTTGTTTCAGTTAAGTGTGTATTTTTCATGGCGCTAGCTTAACACCATAACTTGTTAATAACTAATTTTAGCGGATATAAAAAAACAAACTTGAAATCTCGATAATCGCACCCCATAAAGGTGTTATATTAACATTAATCAAAGTGGCTGATTGCCATAACCAACGGAGAATATAATGAGCGATAAAATTGTTCAGCTAACTGATGATAGTTTCGAAGCAGATGTTTTAAAAGCATCGGGTTTAGTATTAGTTGATTTTTGGGCTGAATGGTGTGGTCCTTGTAAAATGATAGCGCCAGTACTTGACGATATTGCAACTGAATATGAAGGTAAAGTAACCGTTGGCAAATTAAACATAGATCAAAACTCAGGTACTCCACCTAAGTACGGTGTACGTGGTATTCCAACATTATTATTGTTTAAAGATGGTGAAATTGCTGATACTAAAGTTGGCGCATTATCAAAAACTCAATTAAAAGAATTTTTAGATAAAAACCTTTAATCTCACTTTTTCTGAGTTTAACAAGCCTGAAATCACTTCAGGCTTTTTTATGCAATTCACTAAATATTTAAAAATATCTACTTACATTTAATTTAGTAGCTTTACCTAATTAACTTTTAATGCTAAATTTAAGCCCTGAGTACAAAATAACATCTCTTTACCCCTATTCCATTGTCTTTATTAACTACTATATTTATTACTTTATTAAATAAGAAGATTTATAAACATATATTTGAAACATACAGTCGTCGGCAATCGCCTCGGACGTAACTACTTAAAATAATTTAAGAAACCCCTATGAACCTTACCGAATTAAAAGAAAAATCCATTAACGAATTGGTTAAGCTAGCTGAGACTATGCAGTTAGAAAACCTTGCTAGAACACGCAAGCAAGATATAATTTTTGCTATTTTGAAAAAGCACGCTGAAAATGATAATGATATTTTTGGTGGTGGTGTTTTAGAAATTCTACAAGATGGTTTTGGCTTTTTACGCTCAGCCGACTCTTCATATTTAGCTGGCCCAGATGATATCTACGTATCACCTAGTCAAATACGCCGCTTTAGCATGCGTACTGGTGACACCATTCAGGGTAAAATTCGCGCACCAAAAAAAGGTGAACGTTATTTTGCATTATTGAAGGTAACCGAAGTTAACTTTGATCGCCCAGAAAATTCACGCAATAAAATATTATTTGAAAACTTAACGCCTATTCATCCGAATGACCGTATGGAAATGGAGCGTGGCAATGGCTCGACAGAAGATATTACTGCGCGTGTGCTTGATTTAGCATCGCCTATTGGTAAAGGGCAACGTGGTCTGATAGTTGCTCCGCCAAAAGCGGGTAAAACCTTATTATTACAAAACATAGCACAAAGCATTGCTCATAATCATCCAGAAGCTGAGCTAATGGTACTGTTGATTGATGAACGTCCTGAAGAAGTTACGGAAATGCAACGCCTGGTAAAAGGAGAAGTGGTTGCCTCTACTTTTGATGAGCCTGCAAGTCGCCATGTTCAAGTAGCTGAAATGGTTATTGAAAAAGCTAAGCGTTTGGTTGAGCATAAAAAAGATGTTGTCATTTTGCTTGATTCAATTACCCGTTTAGCACGCGCCTATAATACGGTTATACCTTCGTCAGGTAAAATACTAACCGGTGGTGTCGATGCCAATGCTTTACATCGTCCAAAACGCTTCTTTGGTGCAGCACGTAATATTGAAGAAGGTGGTAGCTTAACCATTATTGCTACAGCGTTGGTTGAAACTGGCTCTAAAATGGATGAAGTTATTTACGAAGAATTTAAAGGCACGGGTAATATGGAATTACACTTGTCACGTAAAGTATCTGAAAAACGTGTTTTCCCTGCGATTCATATTAACCGTAGTGGTACGCGTCGTGAAGAGCTTATTACTAAGTCTGATGAATTACAGAAAATGTGGATTTTACGTAAAATCGTTCATGAAATGGACGAAGTGGGCGCTATCGAATTCCTTATTGATAAGTTAGCAATGACCAAAACCAATAATGAGTTCTTTGATTCAATGAAGCGTAAGTAACGTTCATCGAACCCATTGAAAAGCCAACCATTGTGGTTGGCTTTTTTGTTGCTACTTTAAAACTTTAGCATATAAACCATCAAAAACGGTTTGCCATACTTCACCTTGGTTTTTACTCGTTTGCCAATGTTGTCTTACATCACCATTTTGTTTAGGTGTCCAGGTAATTTTATTTAACACTGGGTTACCATCTTTATCTTTGGTTTCACCAGTCATAACCATACTTCCTTCGATTAAACCTCCTGATAGCCTTAATAAATAGCCAGTATTATCAATCCATGTTTGATGCCATTGCTGTGTTTGACTATCAAAAATATTTAAGCTTTTACCTTGGTATCCTGATGGGGTTATATATTCTTCCAGTAAACCGCAACCATTATTGATTTGAGTAATTGTATTATGACTAGGCTGTTTGCTTGATGGTGCAGTGACTTGCCATTGACCTAGCCAAAAATCAAACTCTCGGTATTGATTCTCTTCACAAGCAGCCTGGCTAAAGTGACTCATTGCCAGTAAACAAAGTAGTAAATATCTCATTTTATATATTCTCTTGTTAGCAAAAATTCGTCATGTTCCTGATCAAAATATCGTGTCAACGTTAATTAGGTAGCTTTCTCACAAACAATTATGCCTTTACTAACATGGCAAGGTATAATTGCCTCACATTTGATCTTCTTTTTTGTAATCAAAAATATAACATGAAATATAGCGATTTAAGAGATTTCATCAGTCAGTTAGAAGCACTAGGGCAATTAAAGCGCATAAGTGCGCCTATTTCTACCCACTTGGCCATGACTGAAATTAGCGATAGAACCTTACGTGCTAAAGGACCTGCATTGCTTTTTGAAAATGCAGTTGATAAGCATGGTGAGCCATTTTCAGCGCCTGTGTTAACCAATCTTTTTGGCACACCTGAAAGGGTGGCATTGGCAATGGGGCAAACAGATGTTAATGCCTTGCGTGATGTAGGAAAATTATTAGCAGCCTTAAAAGAGCCTGAGCCTCCTAAAGGTTTTCGAGATGCTTTAGGGAAAATCCCTTTGTATAAGCAAGTGCTGAATATGCCGACTAAGGTAATCAAAAAAGCACTTTGTCAGCAAATAGTATTGAGTGGAGATGAGGTCGATTTAACTAAATTACCTATACAAACTTGTTGGCCGGGTGATGTTGCACCATTAATTACTTGGGGCTTAACAATTACAAAAGGCCCGCATAAAGAAAGACAGAACCTAGGTATTTACCGCCAGCAGGTTTTAAGTAAAAATAAAGTAATTATGCGTTGGCTATCTCACCGCGGTGGAGCACTAGACTTTCAAGAGTTTAAAAAAACAAATCCGGGAGAAAAATATCCAGTTTCTGTTGCTTTAGGTGCTGATCCTGCCACCATTTTAGGTGCTGTAACCCCTGTGCCAGATACGTTATCAGAGTATGCCTTTGCGGGTTTGCTTAGAGGAGCTAAAACGGAAGTAACCAAATCAGTCAGTAATGATTTGCAGGTACCCGCAACGGCAGAGATTATCTTGGAGGGCTACTTAGATCCAAACGAAACTGCGCCTGAAGGCCCTTATGGGGATCATACTGGTTATTACAATGAAGTAGATGATTTCCCAGTCTTTACCGTGACACATATCACCATGCGTAAAGATCCAATTTATCACAGTACCTATACAGGTAGACCACCAGATGAGCCTGCTATTTTAGGTGTGGCATTAAACGAAGTTTTTGTGCCTATTTTACAAAAACAATATCCAGAAATTCAGGATTTTTATTTGCCCCCTGAAGGTTGTTCATACCGCTTAGCCGTTGTAACAATTAAAAAGCAATATGCGGGGCATGCTAAAAGGGTAATGATGGGGGTTTGGTCTTTCTTACGTCAATTTATGTACACTAAGTTTGTCATTGTTTGCGACGACGATGTTAATGCTCGAAATTGGGAAGATGTTATTTGGGCTATGACAACCCGCATGGATCCAAGCAGAGATACCGTATTGATTGATAATACCCCAATAGATTATTTAGATTTTGCCTCGCCAGTATCAGGTTTAGGCTCTAAAATGGGCTTAGATGCGACCAATAAATGGCCAGGTGAAACGGATAGAGAGTGGGGAATTCCAATTGTTATGGACGAGGCTGTTAAACAACACGTTGATGATATTTGGCATGATCTAGATATTTTATCGACCAAATCAGATGAAAAGTTCAAAAAGGTTTAATTAATGAAGACAATCAATTGTCAAATAGCGTCGTTAACCTCGTTAACAGCACATGTTTTTAAAGTTTTACTCAAGCCAAGTGAAAAAGTAGATTTCATTCCTGGTCAGTATTTAAACTTTGTGATGAGCGAGGAAGACAAGCGTCCTTTTTCTATCGCTAGCTCACCAAACAGCGACTTAATTGAATTACAAATAGGTGCTTTTGTTGCTGATAGTTACCCAATGCAGGTTATAGATCGCATTAAGTCAGCACAAAAAGACAATAAAACTATTGATATTGAAATTCCAATGGGAACTGCACAGTTACGTACTGACAGTAAACGCCCATTATTGTTGCTAGCCGGCGGTACAGGTTTTTCATACATTAAATCTATGTTTGAGTATTTAGCTGAGCAAAATTCTCAGCGTCATATCATGGTGTACTGGGGACTGCGTGAAATGGAAGCTGCCTATGAATTAGCAGAAACGACGGCTACCATTGCAAAATTACCGCACGCTAACTTTATTCCGGTAATTGAAAATGCTGATGATGTTTGGCAAGGGAAAACTGGCTTGGTTCATCAAGCTGTTATGCATGATATTGCTAGCTTAGAGCCCTATGATATTTATCTTGCAGGACGATTTGAAATGGTTGGTGCCATTCGAGGTGATTTTGTTGAGCACGGCGCACAACTAGCACATATGTATGCTGATGCTTTCGCTTATATATAAACAAAAGTTCAAATAACATGCCTTATAAAATTACGACAGATCAAACCGAGATGAATATTGATGCCATCCATCAATATTTATCTCGTTCATATTGGGCAGAAAATGTGCCAAAGCATGTGGTGTGTAAAGCGATAGCAAACTCACTTTGTTTTGGTGTTTTTTATGTAGAAGAGGATGCAAAGGAACAGCAAGTAGGGTTTGCTCGTTTGATAACAGACTATGCTACTTTTGCTTATTTGGCCGATGTATACATTTTAGAACAGCACAGAGGGCAGGGGTTAAGTAAACAGATGATGCAGAAGATAATTGCACACCCGCAATTACAAGGCTTACGACGTATGATGTTGGCAACTCAAGATGCTCACGGCTTATATGAGCAATTTGGTTTTACCCCTCTGACAGATCAGGCAATGTTCATGCAGTTATGGACGCCTAATGTTTATCGTCAAACAAGTTAATTACCCATCCAATTTACTGATTTTTAACCATACTTCATTGGCTGCTTGATGTTGACCTTGCTCAGTGAATGCTTTGGCAAAGGCTTGTAAATCCTCTTTATCATAGTGCTTTTCTTGCTGGTTTACCTGTAAGTTGACTAGGCTACCAAAAGCCTTTTCAGCCATAGACCATTGTTCACTCATAACCGCTAAATGTCCCAAACAGCTCAACCACTGAGCATTTTTATTATCACCGTGCAGGTGCTTTTGTACTTGCGCAATTAAAGCTTCCCCTTGTTTAAGTGGTAATGTACGTAATTTCTGTAAAAAACCAGCACTCGGTTGTTTCTTCAACATGGGGCTGATAAGCGTCGTTAATGGTTCAGATATATTGTTTTGGGCTAACACATGACAATAAGCAAATAGAACGGCCTCACGTTGCTTTATTTTACGGGCAAGTGCTTGCCAATAACGTTGTAAGCTTGTCTGGTCTTGCTGGCGAATAGTGTCATTAAACACGCCATAATAAGCCTTGGCTTCCCAAGCTTTTATGGTTTCATCATTGAGTGATTTTTCTTTTCTAGCCGATGCTAAATAATCTACTGCTGATTGAAAACGCTGTTCTATTAAACACAAATCAATCTCAAGGGCCATTAGGCGAGCGTCGTGACCAATGTGTTTGTGGTTTTCATCTATTAGGATGCGCGCTTTATCATAAGCGTCCTGATTTTGTTGATTCAGCAATAGTTTTACTTTAACAATAATACTAGTTACATCAGACTCTTTTGCTTTGGCAGTTTCTTGCTCAAGTAGTGTTAAGTAATGATTGGTGTTCGCCGCTAATTCTTGTTTGTCAGCTGCAGCAGCAGCAAGTAAGTAGGCACTTTGTTGGCGTTTAGCCGGCTCTGCACTTTTCGAAAATAATTGCTCTGCCTCTTGGTAATCTTCTAACATAAAGGCGGCAAGCCCTTTGTTATAATTAGCAATGCCACGCCTTCTACTGGCAAAAGCGACGGTATGCCATGCCTTAAAACTGATATTAAAGCCCCCGCGCATAATTTTATAGGTAAAGAAAGCCAGTACTAAAGTGGCTGTGAGCCAGAATAGGGCGGCATACACGGTTAACTCTAAAACATTGTCTGCAACGGATATCAATATATAACCGGGATCATCAAGTAAAACAGGACTTAAAGCCAAAACAGCAAAAAAGAGCGCAATGATGATGATAAAGCGAATCATAATTTAACCTCTCTTTGATTTACCTTCTCGATTTGCGCTTTCACCGGCTGTACTTGCTCAGAGTTTGGTAATACCTCAATCACTGCTTTTTTATCGTTAATACTCTCAGTTAAAGGGAGCGTCTGCTTTTTTGATATAATTGACCTGAGTGCAGACAATGCATTGAGATCATTAGGATAAGCGAAATCTACTTTTTTTACTTTCAACTCAGTTAAAGACAGCAAGACATGCTGATTATTAAGGTCTTGCACATCAAAGAAGTCATTTATCCATTGTTCGATATCATTAATAGATTTTATATAAACATCGCCTTTATGTTGACTTGCCGCCCAAAGCGCCAATTGAATTTTCAAGGTCAAATTTTGCTTCAACTGCGCTTGTTGTTTTGGCGAGATTAAGGGCTCAATAGTGCCAGATCTAGCGCGGACTCGAATAAAATCATCAAGAAATTTTTGCCAGGTTTTGGCCAAATTAGTTTGCCAGTCATTAATATCATCGGATAAGTCAATATCAGCAGTATCCATATTTTTCTTATCTAAATTGTCCATGGCTAGCGGCAAATTTTCTACCGCTTTATTCATAGCCATCAAGGTAAGTACGACTTCATCAGTGTCTAAGGTAGGTAGTAAACTTAGTGACTTGATGTCTTGATGAATAACTTCCCGTACCGGTAAAAATGTTGGGTCATTTAACTGAGCTAAACGGGCATCCGCATCCTTTAATAGGCCAAGTGCTGCGCGCGTATCTTGCTCTAACCATACGGCTCGAGCGGCAACGCGTAGTAAATACTCTGCTTCATGAATAAGCCAGTCACTAGGTTGCTGCTGCTTGATGTTTTGCTCAAGTTTAGCGACTACAGCTTCAAGTGCTATGATTCTTGTTTGGCTATCCGTTGCGATTTTTGTTGCTAAGCCCTGCAATTGTTTTTCAATGATTTGTTGTTGTTGGACTAATTGTTTTTCAGTCTGTTGCTGAAAAGTATCTAACCTATTATTATTATCCGTGTTGATTTTGCTGAGTAAATTTTGACTTTGTTTTTCTTGCCAAAAATAATGTCCTGTAGGAGCGGCAATAGCAACTAGCAGCGAAAACATGGCAAGTTTTGATAACTTATTTACACTTTTACTCGATGAGGAGTGGGGTGTTTTTGCTGTAGTTGCAGCAGGCTGTTTGGCAGAGCTTTTGTCTGAACTGACTTTGGCACTAGGTACGTCCATGTTATTTTGAGCTAATGGCGTTTTTGATTCAGTCATTGTGCATTCCATTCTTTATATTTATCAAATATTAATGTTTAACTAAACTGTTTTAGTTATCTAAGCTTAATTGTTGCAAGCAAGCTGATATTGCTTGTTCGCTGGCGCCATTAGTATTAATGACATGCGCTAAGCCAAACTGTTTAGCTTTATTGCTGATACGTTGACTCGCTACTAGCCATACACAGTGATCGCGCCAGAAAATTGAAGATGTCAGAGAGTTATGCTGTGCTGATGTTAATTGTATAAGTTTTTCTAATATAGCGTTACTGGTAACGACAATACAATTTATTTGTTGTTCAAACCATCGCTCAGCTATATCTTTGCTAAATGTTCGCCATACCCGTTTATAACTCTCTAAGTAATGTACTTGGGCACCATTACTGATTAATTGGTTAGCTAAGTGCTCTCTGCCACCATTACCTCTAACAATAGTAACCCTTTCATTGTTTAGGTTATGGTTATTTGATAACTCGGGTAACGACAATAGACCTTCACTGTTTTCTTGTGCAGGGCAAAGTACGTGCTTGATACCTAAGTTATGCAATGCAATTTTAGTTGATTGACCGACCGCGATAATATGGTGATAACGCCAACCTTTGGCTGAAAAACTTGTTTGGGCAAACTCAACGGCAGCCACGCTGACAAAAATAATAATACCGCTATTTGTTAATAATTCTTTGCTTTCTTGACGATCGGATGAAGGGGCATAATCAAATAAGACTTGTTTCACACAAGCAATTTTTTGTTGGCGTAAAACGTCAACAAGCGCCTGAGCCTTCTGCTCAGGTCTGGTAATTAAAACATTTAGCTTAGAAAATGTAGGCATAGTTTATTTGTTATTTTCGGCGTAAACCTCTTTTAATATTTTATCAGCGCCACGACTTAACAATTCTTGCGCTAGCGTATTACCTAAAACCTCACCTTGCTCGATAGGGCCGGTAATTTCACTTTCGATTATTTCACTGCCGTCTACCGCACCTACTAGACCGCGTAAGTAAACCTCTTCACCATTTGATGAAATGACGCTGTAACTCGCAATGGGTACCTGACAGCCTCCTTCTAATGCTTTATTCATCGCTCGCTCAGTTAATACTCTAATACGAGTTGAACTACATTCAAGGGGAGCAAGTAAGGCTTTAATTGCCTCATCATCAGTTCTACATTCAATGCCAACGGCACCTTGGCCGTTTGCAGGTAACATCTCTTCAGGCTCAATATATTGCGCTATACGATCAGTCATTGCTAAACGAATTAATCCTGCCGCAGCTAGGATGATGGCATCGTATTGGCCTTCATCTAATTTTCTTAAACGGGTGTTAACGTTGCCACGTAAGTCTCGGATATCTAAATCAGGGCGTTTAGCTTTTAACTGGCATTGGCGACGTAAGCTAGAAGTGCCGACAATAGCACCTTGTGGTAAATCATTTAACGTAGCGTAGGTATTTGAGACAAATGCATCGCGTGGATCTTCTCTAGGGCAAATGACTTCTAGGCCTAAACCCGGTGGAAAATCTACCGGTACGTCTTTCATTGAGTGCACAGCAATATCTGCTCTGCCTTCAAGCATTGCTACTTCTAACTCTTTAACAAATAAACCCTTACCGCCAACTTTAGCTAAAGGTGTATCTAATATAATGTCGCCTTTGGTGGTCATTGGCACCAATTCAACAGTAATATTTTGATGAAAGTGCTCTAATTGTGCTTTTACATACTCGGCTTGCCATAAGGCTAAAGCACTTTTTCTGGTGGCTATTCGTACGGTTTTAATACTCATTTGCTATTCCATTTATATGTAGTCTTTATGCTTGTAAGCTAATGTTAGCGTCAGCCTGGGTACTTACGGCGGCCGATAAAAATTGCCAAAACTCTCCACCGCCACGCTTATCAGTCCATTGTTCATCAGCAAAAACGAAATGATGACCGTTAAACTTCGTTGCTACCCAAATCTCATGCAATGGCGCTTGTTTATTTATAATGATTTTACTGGCGTTTTTAAAGGTCAGTGTTAATAAACCGCCAGTACCTTCGTAATCAATGTCTATACCGCTATCTTCTATCGCTTCTTCAATGGCAAGTAACAGATCTTCGGCAATTAAATTATATTGGCTATCGTTCATTGGCTTTCTTTCGTTGTTTAAGTTGTTTGGATAATCAGCATGTGAGTATAATACCAATCAACTGAGATAAATATAACAACTAAGTTAAGTCTAAAGTTTGAATTAGACTACTTTCACGGCAAAAACAGTCAATCATGCGTATAATTAATCAAGTTCCTTTTTTCTTCACCATAATTTTAGTGGCCTTTTCGCTAACAGCTTGCGGTTCAAAAGGTGCTTTATACCACGCACCTGAACCTAATGCGGCACAAGAAAGTAAAACAGCAAATAAAACAGTAGCCACGGAAAATTCTGATAAGAAGCAGCCATAATGTTAGTTAATTTCTCTAAAATGCATGGTTTAGGTAACGATTTCTTAGTGCTCGATAATGTTACTCAAAATGCCTATTTATCTAATGAACAAATCACCAAGTTAGCCGATAGAAATTTTGGTGTCGGTTTCGATCAACTATTAATAGTTGAGCCACCTTATGATCCTGAGTTGGATTTTCATTATCGAATTTTTAATGCCGACGGCAGCGAAGTAAACCAGTGTGGCAATGGCGCAAGATGCTTTGCTCGCTTTGTACGTATGAAAGGTTTATGTAATAAAAATAAAATTAGAGTTTCTACTGCCACAGGTAAGATGACGCTGTTTGTTGAGCGTGATGGCAATATATCGGTCACTATGCCAGTACCACAATTGGAGCCGGCTAAAATTCCTTTTACCGCTCAAAAAGCTGAAGGCACTTACATTTTGCGCAGTGCATCAGAAACCGTACTTTGTGGTGCGGTATCATTAGGTAATCCTCATTGCGTGGTTACGGTTGATGATGTGTTAAACACACCTGTCGCTCGTTTAGGTAAAGAGTTATCTGAGCACGAACGCTTTCCTGAGCAAGCGAATATTGGTTTTATGGAAGTCGTTGCCGCTAATCAAATTAAATTACGGGTTTATGAACGTGGTGCCGCAGAAACGCTTGCCTGTGGCAGTGGTGCTTGTGCAGCGGTCGTTATAGGTCAAATGCAAAATAAATTAGCGCGACAAGTTACCGTTGAGTTACCTGGCGGCAAGTTAAGAATTTATTGGAAAGGGCCGGGGCACCCGGTAAAAATGTCTGGTCCTGCAGTACATGTATTTGATGGTCAATTATCTATTTAGCCATTAGTTCGCATATCAACATCGATAGTCTATAGATAAGTAAATTTAGAGAATAAAATGAGTAAAAAGAAAGAAGTTATTAATACTGATGAATTACCGTTAACAGACGAGTTAGTGAGTGCTTACCTTCAGGATAACCCCGAATTTTTTAATCGAAATGCTGAGTTGATGACAGGGCTAAGATTATCGGATATACAACGTGGCACTGTTTCATTAGTTGAAAGACAGCAGCAGCAGTTAAGACAAAAAGTCCATAATTTGGAAGACGAAATTACTCAGCTTATGTCGGTTGCTAGTCATAATGAAAGCTTATTTATGTTGTATAGTGATTTGTATTTGCGCTTGCTGGATTGTCAGTCAGCTAATGAACTATTAGATTGTTTAGCACAAACAACGACAGAATTATTGTCATTAGCCGCTTTTAAATTGTACCTTCAAGATGCCACTATCGTAGAGCATGAGTGTTTATCAAAAAACGATTGTCAGGGCGTTATGCAAAATCGACTCAGTACCAGTGATTACTATTTTGGTCGTTTGCAGCAAAGTGAACAGCAATTGATATTTTCTCACAATTGTACTGGTTCAGTGGTATTGGTAAAACTCATTCATGATGACAAAGAATTAGGCTTTTTAGCGATTAGTAGTGATGATGCCCATCACTTCGATCCTCGCATGGATACCTTGTTATTGAGCCAATTCAAGCGCTTAGTGTCGAAACTGTTACAACAGCATCTGTTTTTATAGTTTCCTAAGTGAGTAATACAGGAAGAAGATGAAATTCTACCGCAGATTATCTACCATCAAAGCAATTAGTTTTGATTTAGATGATAACCTCTATAGCAACAAACCTGTGATGCAGGCAATCGAAAAAAAAATGATTGCTTACTTTGCTAAAGTGCTAGCTAGGCAGTTAAATAGGTTGCCTAGTCAATATAAAGAATTTAGCTCTCAGTTTTGGTGCTATTATCGTAAGCAAGCAATTCGCAAGCAAGCTGATTTAACACACGATGTAGTGAAGGTTCGCTTGGTTAGCTATCACTTAGGTCTGATTAAGTTAGGCTATCCAACAGAAGTTGCGTTAAAGATGGCGCAAGAAGCAGTGGATTATTTCATTACTTTACGCAGTGACTTTTCAGTGCCACAACGTAGTAAAGCATTATTAGACAAATTGAGTTTGCGCTTTCCCCTAGTCGCGATTAGTAATGGTAATGTTGATACTAAAGCGATAGGTATTGGCCATTACTTTAAAAAGGTATATCACGCAGGCTGGCAAAAAGATGGCACGCTCTTGAAACAAAAGCCAGCAACCGATATGTTTGATTTAGCTTGCCAGCAATTGACTATTAAGCCTGAGCAATTATTGCATATTGGTGATTGTGGTCGTTCAGATGTTGAAGGAGCACTTCGCGCAGGTTGTCAAACAGCATGGTTATCTTGTTATGATGTTGGCAAGCCTATCACTGTGCTGCCACATATTGAACTCAGTGATATCACCCAATTAGCGCAACTCTAAATATTTAACTGACTGTATATAAAACCAGTGATATACTTTCGATATTAAATCAATGGCTCCGCACATAAAACTGCTAGAAAAGGTTCTCCCGATGGATGTTTCTTTATTACTCGATTCTTTAAATGATAAACAACGTGAGGTTGTTGCTGCGCCGAAGCAAAACATGCTGGTTTTAGCCGGCGCTGGCTCAGGCAAAACCCGCGTACTGGTACAACGTATTGCTTGGTTGATGCAAGTGGAGCAAGCCGCTCCTCATTCAATTTTGGCGGTTACCTTTACTAATAAAGCGGCAGCAGAAATGCGTGCACGGGTTGAGCAAGTAACGGGCGGGAATACTCATGGTATGTGGATAGGCACGTTCCATGGTTTAGCCCATCGCTTGTTAAGAATGCACTTTCAAGAAGCCAAACTCCCGCAAAGCTTTCAAGTACTCGATAGTGATGATCAATTACGTTTAATTAAACGTATTGTTCGTTCGTTAGAATTAGATGAAAAAAAATGGCCAGCAAAACAATTTGTTTGGTATATCAACGGGAAAAAAGATGAAGGTTTGAGACCACAACATATAGATGCGCAGTTTGATCCAAGCGAAGCGGTTTTTGTAAAGGTTTACCAGGCTTATCAAGATACGTGTGATAGAGCAGGCTTAGTTGATTTTGCTGAATTGCTACTGCGTGCCCATGAACTATGGCTAAATAATCCAGCATTGTTAGCTCATTATCAACAACGTTTTGGCCATATTTTGGTTGATGAGTTTCAAGACACCAATGCCATTCAATATGCATGGCTAACATTACTGGGTAAAGCGCAATCTAAAGTAATGATAGTGGGTGATGATGATCAATCTATTTATGGATGGCGCGGTGCTCGTATTGAGAACATTGAACGTTTTACTAATGAGTTTGAGCAAGCGCAAACCATTCGCTTAGAGCAAAATTATCGCTCTACAGCGAATATTCTTAATGCCGCTAATAAATTGATTAGTAATAATAATAATAGATTGGGCAAAGAGTTGTGGACAGATGATAAAGCTGGCGAAAAAATTTCTTTATACACAGCCTTTAATGAAATAGATGAAGCACGTTTTATTTCTGGGCGGATAAAGCAATGGCGTGAAGATGGTGGCAAGCTTGATGAAGTCGCAATATTATATCGTTCAAATGCTCAATCTCGATTGCTAGAGGAAGCTTTACTACAAGGACATTTGCCTTATCGTATTTATGGTGGTCAGCGCTTCTTCGAACGGCAAGAAATTAAAGACGCTTTAGCCTATATGCGGTTAATTAATAACCGAGATGATGATGCGGCGTTTGAGCGGGTCATTAACACACCAACGCGAGGTATAGGTAATCAAACAGTAGCATTAATTCGTGATGCTGCTCGCAGTTTACAAGTAACTTTATGGCAAGCTTGTCAGCAGATGTTGCAAGCTGAGCAATTGAAGGGACGTAGTGCTAAAACTATTACGAATTTTATCAACTTAATTGATCAGCTCGAAGATGATTCATCAGATTTAGATCTTGATCAACAGACTAACTTTGTTATCAGTCATTCTGGTTTGAAAGCTATGTACCAAGCTGAAAAAGGTGAGCGTGCAGAGCAGCGTATTGAAAATTTAAATGAGCTGGTCACTGCGTGTCAAACCTTTAAAAGTGAACCTATTGCTGATCAAGAGTTTATTGAAGAACAAACGCCATTAACCGCTTTTTTAACCCATGCGGCACTCGAATCTGGTGAATCACAAGCGGATGAATTTGAAGCAGCAGTGCAATTAATGACTATGCACTCGGCTAAAGGCCTAGAGTTTCCGTTGGTGTTTATTGCTGGACTTGAAGAAGGCATGTTTCCTTCTCAGCAGTCAGTAGAGGAAATTGGACGTTTAGAAGAAGAGCGTCGTTTATGTTATGTAGGCATGACAAGAGCGATGAATAAGCTATACTTATGTCATGCAGAAAGTCGCCGCATATATGGTCAAGAGAAGTTTCATAAAGCTAGTCGCTTTTTACGTGAGTTACCTGAAAACTGTATAGAAGAAATTCGTATGCAAAGTCAGATAACCAAACCAAAATCCGTTGGAAAGTTTTCAAATACCTTCACCATGGAAAATTTTGCTAACAGTGGCTTTAAGCTAGGCCAACAAGTAAAACATGCCAAATTTGGTGAAGGCGTGGTATTAAATTATGAAGGTAGTGCTCAACCTAGGATCCAAGTGAATTTTGAAGAGGTCGGGTGTAAGTGGCTGATGGTTGAATATGCAAATTTACAGGCGATTTAATAAATATAATAAGGGACAAAAATGTCACAACGATTATTAGTAGTAGAAGACAGTAAACCTATCGCAACTGTAATTAAGCAAATTGCGCAATCGTTAAACTATGAGGTAGTTGTTGCGACAACATTGGCACAAGTTGAAGAGATTCTCTCAGGCGACACCGACTTTTTTGCTGCTACGGTTGATTATGCATTACCTGATGCCGTTGATGGTGAGGCGATTGGTTGTGTATTATCGCACGGTATTCAAAGTGTGGTGATGACCGGAAAAATGGATGATGCTACCAGACAGAAAATACTAGCTCAACCGGTGATAGACTATATTCCGAAAGAGAATAGCCAAGCTTTTTTATATTTAAAGCGTATTTTGCATTGGCAACAAACGAATAATAATAATGCTATTTTAGTGGTAGACGACTCTTCTTCTGCCCGTAACCATATCGTGGAATTATTGAAGCGCCGCAATTTTGTTGTTCATACCGCGAATAATGGTGTGCAAGCTTTGGAAAAATTGCAGCAGCATAAAGACATTAAAATGGTTATTACCGATTTAGAAATGCCAGAAATGGATGGTATTACCCTGACTAATGAAATCCGCAAGAAGTACGCGCGTGAACAGTTAGCCGTTATTGGTATTTCAGGTGCAGAAAACGGTATTCATTCAGCACGCTTTATTAAAAATGGTGCAGATGATTTCTTGCGCAAACCCTTCTGCCCTGAAGAGTTTTATTGCCGCATTACCCAAAACATTGAAAGTTTGAATAATATTGCTCAAATACAACATGCAGCGAATACTGACTATTTAACGGATTTAGCCAATAGGCGATCTTTTTTCCGCAATGCTGAGCAACGTATTGCAGAGTATAAAAAACGAAATATTCATTATTGTTTAGCCGTGTTAGACATAGATTATTTTAAAAAAGTGAATGACAGTTATGGCCATGATGCCGGTGATCAGGTGCTAAAAGTATTAGCTCTATATTTAAGGAAGCACTTTGGCGCTGGATTAACTGCCCGCTTAGGCGGTGAAGAGTTTTCAATGCTATTGCACGGTGTTGATAGTGATCAACTTTACAATAAACTCGATGATTTCCGTCGAGAACTTTCTGTATCAACGATTCCTGCAGGCGATACGCATATATCTATTAGTGTTAGTATCGGTGCGGTATTTGATAGCCCCGAAGTGCTTTCTAAACAAATGAATGAGGCAGATAATGCGCTGTATTACGCAAAGGAACATGGACGAAATCAGGTAGTTATTTCAGGTGCAGAGGAACATGAGTAACCGTATTTTAGTTAATTTTCTTTAGTATGCAATCAAGTGGTCAAATGTCTTTGGCCACTTATACCGTCCTTTGTTTATAGATTCATGTGACAGCAATATTACACTGTATAAAAATTAATTTTAAATTCTTTCAAACAGTTCATCGATTTCTATATCAAGATAATCACAAAGCTGATCAATGACTTCTAAATCTATTCTTGATGCTGTTTCGTTATATAGTCGAGTAATAGTACCTCTATTCAAACCGGTATCTCTGGCAACATCGGCTATTTTTAAACGTTTTTCGCCCATAATTATTGATAGATAACATTTAATCATATGTTCTGCAGTAAAGTAAAATTGACTATAGCAGGCCAATTTATCAAAAAGACAAGTAGTTTACTAGTAGTCATTCTATTAATTATTATAGTCTGCAGAAGGTTATCTAGCGCTATCAAAGATTATTATGTGCTCTATTAAATCGTTTTGATTAAGGAGGAACATGTTTGGTAGGGATGTATGAAGATAATTATTAGTACCATTGAACGTAAACTAGCGGTCTATTATATAGGCAAGGAATAAACTTTATGAATTAATTTCTGGTATTCGCAATTGGGTTTTTATAGAATGCTTTTCTTCAAACACCACCCGTAGCTCAGCTGGATAGAGCGATGCCCTCCGGAGGCATAGGTCACAGGTTCGACTCCTGTCGGGTGGGCCATTTTTGTAATGCTTCGGTCTAATTAACACCAAACGACACACCTAACAAAACTAAAAAACCTTTAAATACAGTGCCAAGTAACCTGTTCTAGCTTTTTTTAGAGTTGATTAACTCACTCTTAATAGCTACCCTCATTGCTACCCAGATTCTATTTTATAAAATCTTGTAAAATTTTACATTTCGAGGGATACAATGGCTAATTCAACTAAGCAATTAACAGCTACCGAAGTAGATACTGCAAAACTCAAAGAAAAAGAATATTCTTTATTCGATGGCAATGGCTTGTCTTTAAGGGTACGCCCTAAAGGTAAATCATGGCGTTTTAGTTACGCCCTTCCTTATAGCAAGAAAAGAGTTAGTATCAGCTATGGTTGCTACGGCAAAAGTGAAGAAGAAGGCTTGACCCTCAAAGAAGCAAGAGCAATGGCTATTCGAGATAAAAAGTTGCTGGCGCAAAAAATAGACCCCAAAGAATTTCGAGTAAAAAAAGAGCGCGAAGAAAGCGCGGCATTAAAAAATACGTTTCGCTTAGTTGCATTGAGCTGGTTCGATATAAAAAAAACTACGCTTGCAGATAAAACAGCAAAAAATTTACTTAGCTCATTAAACAATCATTTGTTCCCAGCTCTGGGGTCCGTGCCTATTCACAACCTAACAGCGGTAAGTGTTATCAACGCATTAAAGCCATTAGCAGACAAAGGAAATGCTGAGAGCGTCAGTAAACTATGTCAGCGTATTAACAACATAATGACTTTTGCTCTAAATACTGGAATTATCGATACAAACCGATTATCGGGCATTAAAGAAGCATTCACAGCACCTGTAGTTGTTAACAGACCTGCTATAAAGCCCGAAGAGCTTCCCGAATTAATGAAAAAACTAACAACCGCCAACATTAAGCAAACGACAAGATGCTTAATCGAGTTTCAATTACATACTATGGTACGACCGAGTGAAGCTGCCGGCGCTAAGTGGTCGGAGTTAGATTTTGATAAAAAAGTCTGGACTATCCCAGCGGAACGAATGAAAAAAAGAAATTCTCATGTAGTACCACTAACAGAGCAAGTTTTAACTTTATTAAATATCATGCAAGCAGCTTGCTCTAACTCAGAATATGTATTCCCAGCCGATAGAAAAGCAAACAAACACGCGAACAAAGAAACAGTTAACTCAGCATTAAAGAGAATGGGTTATAAAGATCGACTATGTGGTCACGGATTACGAACCGTAGCTAGCACTACATTAAACGAACAGGCGCATGACTTTGACATCATAGAGGCAGCTTTGGCGCACGTGCAGCAAGGTGTACGAGGAATATACAACAGAACTGATTATATAGAACGTAGAAGGGTGATGATGACCTACTGGTCAAATCATATCGATAGTGCCGCTACTGGTAACATGAGCTTATCTGGTACGGTTAAAGGTCTTAAAGTAGTGAATGGATAATACTAAAATGAATCAATTGGTAATATTAGTGATGACAAATTTTAGCCGTGCAGAACTAATCACAGAGCAATTTGTAAAGCAAGTGGTGAACAATTATTCGACTTGGAGATGTTGCGTAAATGGCTAAAGCTAATAATAAATATGTTTTTGAAAAGCCTGATTGGTTTAATAATGAAAATTATGAAAATAATCCGTTTTCTAAACCTTTAGAAATAGCACAGTACTTAACTTTTTATAACGCTGCTGCTGTTGCGTTTAAATATTATCAACGAGAACATGAAATTGACTCCTACAAAAAACTCTTATCAGTAATTGAAAAAGACAAGATCAAAACAGGCGATGATGGAAAAACAGAATGGAAAAGTATAGAGTCACACCTATCCAATTTGAAAGATAAATATCTCCCTATTGATGAGCGCAAAGGATTAACACCGCGAGCTGGAGGAGGGTGTTCACGTTGTGGTGACTTTCAAGGTATAGACTACTCAAATGGCATTGCAACCCTGACTAATCAGATAGATACCGTTGATGATAAAGTTGACGGTATTGTAGAGCTGTTTAGCTGGGGTGACGGGGTCGATGTCAAAGTGCGATTAGACATGATACTAGAATCAGGTGGAGAACCAATGATGGCTAACGATCAGTTGATGGGATTAGAAAAAACATATTTATCGATTGATTTAGAAGCTGAAAATAGTGACCTTATTAAGAGCTTTAGAAATTTATTATTTAAGCTTAGACGTCAACAAGGAGGATATGTTGAACGACTACAGAGCACATATGACAAAATAAGATTGCATAAAAGTATTCAAATTCTAGACCTTAAACTTTACGCTAGTCTAATAGGTCAAGATTGCCCAGCCCCATTTTTGTTAAAAAACTTATTTCCTGCAAAATTTGAAATTCACAAAGTTGGCGATAGAGCACCTAGCGATTGGTTTGAAAAAATTATCAAACCTCATCTATTTACCATTACAAAAGTTGCATTTATCGATCAAATTAGAAAGTTGTAATACCATTACGAGGCTTTCTATTATAGAGAAAGCTTCTACAGACCTCCCGTTACCCATCTGTTTTAATTAAATCTCATTTAACATTAAAACAAACGGGAAAACGCTTAATGATTTCTGACACTCAACCTCAACAGTCACCTATATTGGATTCAAATGGCGCTTGCGCATACGCCAATATTAGTAAATCGACAATGTACAAACTTATTGCCAAAGGGGAATTCGCTACAAGGGTTCGTATAGGACGGAATAAAATAGGATTTTTTGTTAACGATATAAATACTTGGCTCGAATCTAGGAAGGGGGTGTAATCATGACTCTATCTACACAACAGGAGTTAGCCCTTGCCGAGTTTAATGCTACGGCAGAAGAAGCTTTATTTCCAGAGACCTTGATGAAGGTCTGGTGCGAAGACTTTTTAATTGATGAAAATAAGATTCGTCCGGATTTTGAGACACGAATAGTCGAGTTGGCGAAGGGCTGTCACGACAAATTTATAGCCGAATACTCTCGCGGAATAGCATGGCTATGTGTCATGTATGCAGGTTTAATCGACGTTGAATTGATTGCCAAGCTTAAGCTGATACCGCTATTTAAAAAGCACTACAACGAGTTTGATATTGAGCTAAATTTTGAAGATGCTGTAAAGGAAGGAAATAAATACTTTCCTGATGATAAATTCGAAATGATAGGAGAACTTCTATAATGTCTAAAAAATATGACATACCAGCCGCAGTAGGCGCTTCTTATCTAACAATGAATGCTAGATTGATTAACTGGGTATATGGGCTACAAGATAATCGAGTAGGTAGAAGGTTCAATGAAATTGGCGTCATTCCATTCGAAAAAATCGATAATCAAATCTATTACAATATGAAGGATCTTGAGTTGGTTGCGGAGGAGTTCAAGTTACACGAACTTTTTGATAAACCGTTCACAAAGCTATTTGATTAGGTTAGTTAAATAGGTCCCAATTGAAGGGTATTTACCGATAAAAATCGCGAGTAAATACCCTTCAGTTTTTTATGACATTTCCGTACCTTTTTATACTAAAAAACCATTTATGAAAATACCACTTAACCCTCGCATTGCACTGCATACAGCAAAAGTAGATTTAGGTCATTTATGCTTAAGCCCTATTGTGTATAAATACTTAACTATACTTAATCAAAAGAGTGCTAAAGCAAAGGTGTCAACCAAACACAAATCTACTACAGTAGAAAACTTGCTTAAGGGTTGCAAAAGAGAACAAATGACGGGTGAAGATCTAGTTAAGTTATTTGTTGCTATACCGCATAGAAATTGCAATCAAGTCAACGAAATAATACCCAGCCTTCATTTATCCTTTTCTCTACTATGGACTCAGCTGGCGCTCTTAGCCGATAATAAAAAAGAAAAGAAGCAGCTGTATCACGTAGTTGCAAATGTACCAGATAAGCTACGGGATAAAGCAATAGAAGCCTCGAGAAAGAAAACCCTAAAAACAACTATCATCAAAGAATTGTTACGCGACGCGATGAAAAAAATGCCTGCTGACATTAAGCTCTGGGCAGTGCTTGAAGTAGGAAAACGACAGAAGCAAATGCACATTCATATAGTCGTAGCTTTAGACGAACCTCTAAAACAATTGCTAAAAGATTCCTTAAATAGGTTCAACTATGTGCCATTCAAAAACACTACCCAAATAGCTGGCGAGAATATACCTATCGATATTGGTGCGGCATACTATCTTGCTAAAACATTAAACGTAAGACACAGCGGTAGCAATAATCTTTATGTCTCGCCGGCGCTAAATAAACAAAAAAGAGCTCTAGAAAGCAAATACAGGGACTTTATCGCAGAAAACAAACCTTTCTTGCTTAATAACAAAAAAGCCATTCAGAGATCACTACAGGCGCATGAGCAACAACGTAAAGATGCAACACCGAAGACTTATGAAGAGTGGGAAAACAAAAACCTAAACCAACATACTGAAGAGTTAGACACGACGGTATTTTGGCAAGAAGTTGAAAGTTAGATAATTAAGTAAGTCAATTTTGACTTACTACAACACCAATAAAAACAACCGGTTATACATAATAGCACGGGCTTGACACAATACCCATAGGCAAAGGTAAGATTCTTTTTTTTTAGGAGTAATTATGGAATATGAAACTTACCTTTCCCCAGAAGCTTATGAAGGGGTCAAAACACTAATTATAGAGATAAAGCAATCGATAGAGTGCTTATCTAAAACTGACCGTGATATCATTTTAAGTGAGAGGTCTACTTTTCACGATTGTCTTTTAATGAATATACTCGATGATAAAATATATTCGTTATCTCACGGCCAATTAGCTTTAATCCATGATGTGTTGATGTACCATCAACTTTTACCTTCTGAAGGAGCGAGAGTCACATCAGCAAATTGGAAGGGGTGCATACTAAACCCTAAAATTTTGCAGAAAGCGGATGACGATATTGTAAAGCAGCTTTTATTATTTAAAGATGTGACTCCCTACCATAGAAACAAAAAATCACACTTAGTATCATTCAAAGATCTATTTTGTGTTTACGGCCATTTGTATTATCACCCTTTATTTGGTCGTCATGAACTAGTATTGAAAGAAATTTATAGGATAGGTTGTAATCAGTATGATAATAATGGGGAGTCTATGTTTTATTCATCTGCCATGCTATCAAAGGCAATTCTAATTTTTAGAAATTACTGTAAAAGTGCTGGTATTGACTATCTGAGCTTAAAGCTGAGCTCCGAGTTCATTCCGCAGGATTTTGATGTTTATTTACCACAATTAAGAGATAACGGTATAAGAGTTATCGGTACTACTGATCGGTGCCTAATAGAGCAAGTTATTTAGTTGTTTATGAAAGGATGACAGTAGTAGCATCACCCTGTCATTGTAAAAAGCAAAGTCCTAGAAAAATATTGGCAAGGATAACGCTATTGTCACAAAGTTTTTTACCAAAAATTTCGAATTATCCTTATACAAGCGGATAACTACATTGTCATAGCAACAAGTTGGCGAGATGTTTTATTATTATAAAATGAAAGATTCAGACAATAGTACAAAGCCTACCGTTAAACGATCTGAGAGCCATTTAAAGAGCATAAAACAACCTCGTAGAAGTGTATGTGCTGTTTTAATTTTAATGGGCTTATTTGATCTTAGAGGGATCGAGAGTAATTATTGTGCCTTCTCAAGCCAAAACCTCATTAATGGTAACTTTCCCCCATATTCAGCAAAATGCGCCAATTGCGCATTTTAGAACTAAGATCAGTACCTCAGAACAGAGTAAAAGTTATTTGTGGCAATATGTTATGTAATTTGATACAAATGTTGGAAATACAAAAATGCGCGATGTCACAGTAGAAAAACGCGCAAGTTGCGCACTACTAAATTGTTAGGCTTTAAGTCAGATTTGGTTGCACCTTATAAGGAATTAAATTGAGTATTGAGTTTTTAGAAAATGATTTTGATAAGGTGAGTTACCTTGCAAATTTGTTAACAGCAAGAGCAACTGGATTATCAGCTGAAAATGGTGAGTTTGAATTTCTGCGAAGAGAGCTTCTACAAAATTCAGATGTTGCGTCCATGCTACCTAGCTGGATTAAACAACATAGAAATTTAGATTCATTTTGGGGTTTTATTAAAGAGAAATACGGCACTTATGCAGAGCGACGTACTTATATCTCAGAACAATTTACTCCTTTATTAGATTTACTTGAATTTGGTCAGTCTCCTACACCTGTTAGTCAAACAACTAGCAATACTCCCCAAGTTCCTCCAGCTAACACGACAACCGTTGCCAGAAACAAACGAAAAGTTTTTATAGTTCACGGTCGTGATAATGAAGCAAAATATGAAGTTAGTCGTTTCATCGAACAGCTTGGTTTAGAAGCAATAATTCTGCATGAGCAAGCTAATGCAGGCATGACCATAATTGAAAAAATAGAACACTATTCTAACGATGCTGATTTTGCACTTGTCTTATACACAGGTTGTGATCATGGGCGTGGGGTACATGAGTCGAATGTACCGCCTAAAAATAGAGCCAGACAAAATGTGGTATTTGAGCATGGTTACTTAATGGCAAAACTAGGAAGAGAAAACGTGTGTTCATTGGTCAAAGGGCAAATAGAAACACCAAACGATATCAGTGGTGTAGTCTACGTTCCACTTGATGAAAATTCAGGTTGGAAAAATTCAGTGGCTAAAGAGCTCACAGAATGTGGTTATAAAATAAATACATTTTTTTAATTTGTTAAGGGAAGAGCATGGGAACCACTAGTGGTTATGAAATCGCTGAAGCTGCTTTTTCAGATATTGAATCATTTTTTCTTAGTCCTGTTAATTTTCAAATCAACAGAGAGTTGAATGTTACATCGATGAGAGGGAATGCTGCAATTAGAGGGAGCGGTAAGACTGCAAGAGTTAGACTTTCAGATGAATTTTGCAATTATGAATTATCTGCACTGGAAGATTATATTTTTGTTTTAACCATTATTTGCCATGAGTTAGCTCACTATTTGAATTTTCACAATGAAAATAAAGATGAAACAGAATTAGACAGTGTTGCTCTGGAGTCGAGAGCAGACCATTTTGGCGCACAGATATTGATGGTGCTCATTACTTTTGGTTCTAAAACAACTAGGCTTATGAAGCAAGTTGATGCTGCAATTAACCCTACGGTGATTACGAAGAGTATCGGTAAATCATTGCGCTTAATCTATGATGAAATATACATAAATGGTAGTTCAGAACTATACCCTGAACCGAAATTAAGAGTGGGAATATCAATTGCGGGTTATCTTTCATTTTATCATAGATATTTCGGAAGCTTACCTGAAGGGTTTACGGTTAGGTTTCTATTAACTGTAATGCGTGAAGGGAATCTATTTGGCTTACTTGAAGGCTTCGATGAAAACCAACAAGAAAATACTGTAGAAAAAATAACCAGCACTCACGCTCAATTGCAAGAACGGTTTCCGTTAATGATTTTAGGCTTCAAACAAAAGTTTGGTTATTTCCTCACTTCTCAATTTGATGCTAGTGAAAATGATAGAACCAAACACCGAATGATGCTCGAAAAACATGTAAGTGAATTTGAGCTTAGTTAATTAAAGCCTAACAAGCTGTTAAACAAGGACAAAAAACAGTTGGTTTTGCTCCTTCGTCACTAATTTTAACCAACTATTTTTTGCCTGTTAACAGGGCGTTAGCTGTATCCTCATATTACTAGTGTAAGGTGAATTCAATGAACGATCGGGAAATTAAGGATGCCATTCGCTATTTAGAGCTTGCTATTAAGGCTTTGAAAAATTCAAATGAGCCTTACTTCTCACGAAGTATTGAGTCTTTGTTGAGAGAGTTAAACGAAGAAAATCAGAAAGTAACTACTCCCGCTAGTGATTTTGATGACTTTAGAGATTTTTGTGGTTCTCGCGATACTTCAGATGGGTGGGAGAAAGTTAGAGAGCTACAGGAGGGGAGCAATGATAATGCGGCTTTTAAAGCACCTTCTTTCAATGAACAAAGGGTTCAAAAGTCTTTGGCTGAAAAACGGCCACAGAAGAAAAGTAAATATGATGAAGCTACGGAAAGCCCTTGGTTAGAACCTAGAGATCACTTATGGGATAAGTTTAGGTAATAAATCCATACAAGGCAATCAAACGGACACGTAACAGTTGGCTCGGTTCCGCTTCGCTACACATTTTAGCCAACAATTACTTAGCCGCTTATTGTGGCGTTATAAATCACTATGAATATGGATGAAATTTTTAAACTTGCAGCAGCCATCATCACCTCGTTAGGAGGAGCCGCTCTTATACTTGCAGCTTTTTCAAGTTGGCTTGGTGGAATTTGGGCAAAGAGAATGTTGCAAAACGAACGTGCCAAACACTCAGAAACCTTAGAAGAATTAAAAAAAGAATTGGATCTTCTAAAACAAAAAGAACTAACTCGTCATTTTGATAAACTAGCTATTTATAAAGATGTAGTTCACATTATAAGTGAGATTTTAAGAGAATTAGAAGCTGTCGCCTCTTCAAATCAACCTTCTATTTCACCAGAGGTAAAGCATTCTTTTGCGCTAAATAGAAATAAAGCATACGGCTATATTTCACTTGTATCTAACCAGAACGTCATGGATAGCTACAATGATATGATTGATTTCTTTATTCCTGTGATTTACGAAAATGAAAGCGCCACTTGGGAAGATATGCGTGCGAAAGCTGACTCAATGCTAAATGCTATGCGAACAGATTTAGGAATCCAAGATGGGCAGGTAATATATCGCGGTAGTAGGTGATTCATAACAAGCCAATCAAGCGGGACTGCTAATAGTTTGCTCGGTTTCGCTTCGCTACACAATTTTAGCAAACAATTTAGAAGCGCCTTAATGTGGGCGTTATATTTTTCAAATGGAGTTGAGCATGAAATCTTTCCTTTTAAAATTTACAACATTAATATCAATGACTGGCTTAATCAGCTCATGTGGTGAGGAACCATTTATTGGTAAAATGTCAATTAGTACAATATGTTCAACAACAGGTTATATAATTCGTCAAAATCTAGGTACAAACTTTAAAACTATTGGCGTTAAATGCACTGTAGCAAAAGTAAAAAATAAGCCTACTTGGGTGAGAGTTCGTTCTAGCTATATTTCTCCCTTGGGACCGACTCTAAAATATACAGCATTTGGCAACATAACTGGCGATGCTTTGGAATTGTTAAAAATTAAAGTGCATGGAATAGATAAAAAATTTATACCCTTTGCAGAGTTCAGTAACAAAATATAAGTCAATAAAGCAGGACAAAAAACAGTTGGTTTTTGCTCCTTTGTCGCTATTTTAACCAACTATTTTTTGCTTCTTATAGGGGCGTTTTGCAGAAATGGAGACGTTATGAGTATTCGTCCAAACGGACATATATGGATGGCCGCTGAACAATTCTTCAACGCAGCGGAATCTATCTGGAATTCTGCTGAAGGAGATCTTTCTAAATATGTTTACCCTTTATTAGTTAATTACTCATTTGCATGTGAATTAGCCCTTAAGTCTGCTGAAGGAAAAGTGAAGCAACCTCCAATTATCGAAAATGGTTTAATTCCAGTTTCTACTATACATCCAGCTGTTAAAGGACATAACCTTTTAAGCATTTTCAATAAATTAAAGCCTGAAACTAGAAAGGGAATAGAAAAAGAGTTCATATCAATTACAGGCGAAAATTTAACTCCGTTGCTTAAAAAATGTGGCTATTATTTTGAGAAAGCAAGATACCCATTTGAACAAAAAGGTGGCGCATACAACCTTTCGGCGGTCAGAGATTTAGCTAAAATCTTATTGGACTCTGTAATGGCATTTGGTTTAAAGTCTGCATAACAAGCTAATTAATCAGGACAAAAAACAGTTTGCTGTTTTCGTTCCTCAACATTTTAACCAAATTATTAAAGCTTTGCAGCTTACTTCTGGGTATATAATTGTATGAAAAACAATCATGTTTTTTACACCCTTCCTAAAAGTATGTAAGCGTTTGTTTTTAAATTCCTTTATTAATAGTGCACTCTTATTTAACACCCTTTTGACACCCAAAAACCCCTGTTTTAAGGGGCGTAAATTGCAACTTCTTATACTAAATTCATGGTAGATCTTCACGAGATGAACTAACTTTTAGCGTCAATGCAGAGAACAAATAATCAAAATATGGTGGATGATATGCAATCATGAAAATATTAACAAAACTAGCATAAGAATCGACAATGCTTATAATTACCCCAAATGCACTGTTAAACAACCTGAGAAGTAAATAGGAACCATAAAACATTAACACAGTAGTAGATGTTACCTTTCGGTAGAAATGTTTATATACGCTCTAAGTGTGATCTTTTGAACAATTAGTGCTAATTTAAACTTGTATTGCTCAACAGGCTAACTTAGTTTAAGTATTGATTTTTTATACAATTAATGGATGATTGAAATGAACAGAATTGTGATTATTAGCTGTGCGCTTTTTGTTAACTTAGCGTGGGCAGAAACAAAAGAGCTGCACTGCACATATGGTGGTGTCGAAGAGCGTCAAAAAATAATCGATGAAACACCTTTGAAAATTAAGAAACACCAAGAGAAGATTGCAGAGCTCAACAAAGAGCACCGAGTAAATAATTCAGAAGTAGAAACTTATGAAATGCTTATCGAATTAAATCGTCAAATAATTAAATCATGTAAGAATGACAATGTATGGGTTTCATCAGACACCTTTGTTTTTGATACTGAAGGATTACGTAACGAATCAAAAGCGATAGGAGAGCACACTTCTATGGATACTTGTGAGTCAAGAGAGCTTTTACCTAGAAAGGTGTTTTTGTCTGCAACACCTAGTACCATTTCTTTTAAGTGGGCAGTCTCAACGGGTGATTACAGCATTAACCAATCATTTAACATAGACAGGAAAACTCTTAATGGCGGATACGACACAAAGAGAAATTATCAATGTGTAGTAAAGGAAATTGATGTGTCTAATAATTTAATCTAAGAAAGAAAGAAAGAAAGATACTAAGCCATAGTAGCTTAAAAAAACGCTGGAGATAGCATACTTTTTTGGTATCTTTGAATAAGTTCCATATTACATCGATTCTGTGATTATACAGTAAACACTTATAACAAAATGACCATTGTTAGTGTGAAAGGTTATAAGTCGTGGTCGTTCTTTTATAATTATCAGTATGCACATTTATCCATTGCAACCCTCATTGCTACCCAGAAGTTTTAATGAAAAACCTTACCTCTTAATTTTAAAGGCTCGTGGTTTTGTTTTTGACTCCTGTCGGGTGGGCCATTCCTTTTGTCACATCAATAGTGGCGAGCAGTTGCTCAGTAATAATAATGTACTTTGTTGCAAAAACTGCCTACTATCCCTAATAGCTTATTGAAAATTTTACTCTTTTATTGTGATGAAAATGAATTTATCTAATTATCTCTCAAGTGATTTGCCCAAATTGATTAGCCGCAGAACCCTTGCTTTATTTATATTACTAGCTTGTACAGCTGAAGCCTATAATTCAACGAATGAAGGCTATCAAATAACGCAAATATCCCCCGAACCATATACCCAAATTATACAACGTACAGGTAAAATAGACTTTGCTAGGGTGGTAAATCTTTCCTTCAAAACAACGGGTTTTTTGACAGAGCTTAAGATAGACGAAGGCGATGTCTTTGACGAAAAACAGCTATTAGCTGCACTGGATACTTCCGAGCTTAGGGCTGAAAAAAACGCAACCTATGCTCGCTTATTACAGGCTAAGCGGAACATAGCGCGTGTAAAAACATTAATGAAAAAAAATCTTAGTTCACAGCACGAATTAGATGATGCATTAACCGCTGTTGAAACAGCCAGAGCCGCCTATCGGGTTGCTTATTATAACTTAGATAAATCACAGATTTATGCGCCTTTCAATGGTGTAGTGCTCAAACGGAATACTGAATTAGGAGAGTTACAATCGCCTGGTGTTGGAGCGCTACAAGTTGCAAATTTGTTAAATAACTTAATTGTTAGCGTCGCTCTAACATCAGAAGAAATTTCTTTAGTACATTTAGGTCAAAAGGTAAAAGTTCATATAACACATTTAGGTATTATTGAAGGTCAGGTGAGTAAAATTCCAGCGATTGCGGATAGTAGAAGTCATCTTTTTACTATCGAAGTAGCACTGTCTGATACAAGTATCAGCAAATCAATAATTGTTGGTCAACTTGCAGAGATTATTATTTATTCGCAAAGTCAGATATTTGTATATAGATTACCTATAGAAGCTCTAAATGCGGTTAATAAACACGGTCAGGCATTGATAGCTGTAGAGAAAAACAACAAAGCACAGCAACAAGCACATACTATCTTTAAAATGGATAACGATTTTCTTTATTTACAATCCCATGAAAACTCAAATTCGATAGATGTGATCACCCAAGGGTGGAATAAGCTGTCACTAGACTTAGTAGAGTAAAATAGTAATGAAGTTACCTAGTCTAGCGATAAAAAACGCCCAGTTTACGATAACGGTTGTTACTTTACTGGTATTGGTGGGAATAGTGTCATACCTCAACATGCCGCGCTCAGAAGATCCACAATTTGACTTACCCATTACACTTGTCGAGGTTGTCTACCCAGGTGCATCACCAAATGATATTGAAACGCTTGTAGTCGATATTTTAGAAGAAGAAATATCTGAAATAGCGAACATTAAAAAAATTGAATCTGAAGTACGAAATGGTGCGGCAAGAATAACGGTAACTTTTATTTATGGTACAGATGCTGAGGCTTCTTATAACAAAATAAAACAAGCAATTGCCACAGTGAAACCTGATTTACCTACTGGGATACAACAACTAATAGTGATAAAAGCAACACCTAGTAGTGTTGCAATTATGCAGCTGGCAATGTGGAGTGAGTCTGACGATTATAAAGCAACTGAATTTTATGCAAAATTATTAGAAAAACGCTTGGAAACTATAACCAATATAAGAAAAGCCGATATATGGGGATATCCACAGCAAATAGTTGCTATCGATTTGAAGTTAAACTTATTACAGCACTATGGAATATCGGTAACCGATGTCAATAGAGTCTTACAAGGTAGAGCAATAAATATCGCTCCGGGTTTTGTTGACGCTAAAACTCGCCGCTTTAATGTTAAAAGCAGTGGTAACTTTGCAAATTTAACTGAATTAGAGAATACCGTCCTAGTAAATAATAAAGACTTTGTTATAAAGTTAAAAGATATAGCTACGGTAGCTTTTAGTGATAGAGAACCAAGTTATATAGCTTATTATAAAAACCGACCTGTCATATATATTACTGCAGAACAACGAACGGGCAGTAATATATTTAGCCTAACAGAACAAATGAATAAAGAAATAGACGCATTTAAACAAAGTTTACCAGCTCAAATTAAACTGGAAATGATCTTCCAGCAAGCAGATAGCGTTGAAACAAGGGTTAATGGCTTTTTTGAAAACTTAGGTCAAGGCTTGATATTAGTTGGCTTATTAGCGTTGGTATTTTTAGGTGTTCGTGAGTCATTGGTGGTAATTGCAGCGATACCTTTATCTTTTTTAATAGCCATAGGATTGTTAGACTTTACGGGTTTCGGATTGCAGCAAATGTCAATTGTAGGCTTAATCATTGCATTAGGATTACTCGTTGATAACGCCATTGTGGTGACAGAAAGCATTCATCGAGAAAAACGCTATTGTACAAATTTGAATGAAGCTGCAAAAGTTGGTACTAGTAGAGTGGGCTGGGCAGTAACCAGTGGTACTATTACCACGATGTTAGCTTTTTTACCTATGTTAATGTTAAGCAGCAGTACGGGGGATTTTATTCGCTCTATGCCGGTAACGGTAGTATTTGTACTACTGGCATCACTATTGATAGCTTTAACATTAACGCCACTTATTGCCAGTCATTTTTTTACTTTAAAACCTTCCAAGTTTAAAACCCTTCAACATTATATTAATGCTTTTGCAGAAGGTCTGTATCAACAATTTTTGCAAAAAGTATTAGCCTTTCGTTGGCTTGTTCTCATTTTAGCGGCAGGTTGCTTATTTCTAATGCTGTCATTATTTGGCGAAGTTGGGGTGAGTTTATTTCCTCGAGCAGAAAAGCCGATGATTTTAATCGATGTGGAAATGCCAGTTAATTCATCACTTAGTAATACAGAAAATTTGACCAAAAAAGTTGCAACTTATATTGAACAACAGCCGTTAGTGTCAAAAGTAGCCTTAAATATTGGTAATTCAAATCCGCGTATATATTACAATGAAATACCTAAACGTGGTCGCGTTACCTTCGGTCAAATACTCATAGTACTACAAGAGTATGATGCTGAAGAAGTCTCAGAGTTAGTGGGCTCTCTTCGAAGGGAGTTTTCAAATTGGCCACAAGCCAATATTAAAGTAAAAGAGTTTACACAAGGGCCAGTAACCGACCAACCGATTACAATTCGGTTGATGAGTGAATCTTTAGACGACTTAGAAAAAGTATCAATTAATCTTGCTGAAAAAATGGCTGAAACTACAGGGATCATAAATATTGATAATCCTATAGGTATGGCAAATACGGAGCTAGAACTGAATATTAATTATGATCAAGCTGGCTTAAGTGGCGTTAATATCAATAATTTAGACAATACTTTGAAAACAATACTTTCAGGTACTGATGTCGGCCGCTTTAATGATGAAAATGGTGAAGATTACCCGATAGTGGTACGAAAAAGAAACCCTGATATTAACGGTCTTGAAAATGTCTATATCAGCAGTCAAGATGGGGAAAATATTCCGCTAGATCAAATCATCACAAAAAAATTAAAGAAGGGAAGAACAGACTTTTTTCATTATCAAAAATTACGTATGGCTAAAGTGTCTGCTGATGCAGAAAAAGGTTACTCAGTAAACGAGTTAACTACTCAAATGGTAGAGTATTTACAACAATCTACCTTACCGCAGGGCATGCATTATTCATTAGGCGGAGAAGAAGAATCAAGGCAAGAATCTTTTTCAGGGTTGGCGCAAATAATGATTATTACTGCCGTTGGTATTTTTGGGGTGTTGGTTTTACAATTTAAATCTTTTTTACAACCTCTCATTATTTTTAGTTCTATTCCTTTTGCGATGGCAGGTTCAGTTATTGGTTTGTATATTACGGGTTTGTCGTTTTCTATGATGGCCTTTATTGGCTTAATCAGTCTATTTGGCATTGTCGTTAACAATGCCATTATTTTGATTGATACGACCAATAGAAATATTATTGGGGGCTATGATACTCTTGAGGCCATTCTAAGTGCCAGTGTTACACGCTTCACTCCAATTTTGTTAACGACACTTACAACAATTGTTGGTCTGTTACCATTAACTATACTCGGTGGAGGCTTATGGCAGCCATTAGGCGTGGTATTGATTTCTGGCTTATGTGTTTCAGCTATTTCGAGTTTTCTCTTAGTACCTGTGTTAACGCAGTTGTTTACGCGTACAGAGCAAGAGCATACTTTTGCTAGAAATAAAGCCTTAGATAAAAACTAGTCTTCGTCAAGTTGATGAAACCTAGGGTCTAGTGCATCAGCTTTATTTATTTTAGCAGGTTCTTTTTTAGTAAATTCAATTAACTGTAACCAAGACTTCCTACATAAATGAGGTATAAGCAAACGTAGCGGCATTCTAAGCAGGTGACCACGCCAATAAGCAAGCTGTGCAGCAAGAGTAAACCTCCAAGTAACCGTTGTACTGTGATGAGCATTGAATAAATGAGTGAAGGTAAAGTCAGCAGTTAACAGGCGTACCGTTTGCATTTGATACTGAGCGACAAATACTCTCGCTTCTTCGGGTAAGGCTCTATTGAATACTTTGTCTAGATAACGCCAAGCAAAAAACAACGACTGTTGTTGATTGATTTGCTGAGCTAACTTAATGAGCTTCTGGCTAAAGCTCTGGTCATTACTTTCAAAATGGCTAAATAAAATATCCAGATCTGATAAGCCACGTAAGCCTTGTTCCAATTCCCCTTCATGAAATAGGTGTATAGCACTATGTAAAAACATAGCTTCAGGTGCTAGCACATAGCTAGGATCATAATTCGTGGGATTGTCCAAGATGTTTTTTTCAGCAATGATTAATGCACCGGCGCTCAATAAGCTAATATCAATTTTATTATCGTTACAAACGGGCAGAATATTGTGGTGAATATCTATTATGGTTCCACGTAAAATATGTTGCATTGGAGGAATTTCGTGCATGTAATTACGATAATAAGCCTGATCTTGGTCATCAGTTTTTTGTGATTTCCAACCCTTGCACTTTAATGCTATTTCTATTCGTGAGATTTCATCTTTATTAAGTAAAATATCAATATCAGAAAAATATCGACCTTGGGCCAATGGTAAATCGGCTAATAGATAAGCGGTGCCTTTTAAATAAATCGTCTTGATCTTTAGCTTACGAAATAACTCATCTAATTCTTGCACTTCTTGGCGAACTTGCTGATGTAAATGCGCCACTTTTACTTGTTCACTATTAATATGGTGCAGTATTTTTTCAGGAATATGACAGGTTAGATCAAGTTTAGTAAAGTTGTAGGCAAGTCTTGCTAGCATTTTAGCGCTACTGGCTTGGCGTAAAAGCAAGTTCCAGTCACTGGCGCTAAAACTCTTGATTACTGCAGGATTTCGTAAAGCGCTTAGTAATATTGAAGTGACCATTTTAATGAGCAAACTCCTCGAAAAATGCTAATACCTCTTCAGTACTACTGTATGTCAGCGTATGGCATTGAACCTGATCAATAAGTGCTGCCACCGTGTTGAAGCCAGCTTCGGCCAAAACGGCATAATTAAAACTATTCTCTATTACACTCATAAATGCAGTAGCTTTATCGGTTTCTTGTACATTGATAGCTTGGTTGACTTGATATTTAGGAAATATAATAGCAAATGGACGGACTGGTTCAGCAACATACTCAACACTAACAGTTGAAGGTTTTAAATGGCTAATAGTTCCTTTATTTGTGTCATCGACAATTTCGCCAAAAACAGTGTTGTGACTTTGAGCGCTAATTACTTTAATTGATTCATTTTTAAGACTGATAGGACGGGCTAGAGCATGTAGTTGGCAACTTTTTAAATCAATCAGTGCCATCTCATCAGACAATAAGCGCCAACCATTTAATGCTAATAAAGCGCAGAGAGTACTTTTACCTGAGCCAGATTGTGCAGGCAATATCACCGATTTGCCATTCTTCTCTAATACGGCACTATGTAACAACAAATAATGATGCGCATGTTGGGCAATACACCAATTCATGCCCCATTCTAATAATGGAAATGCTTGGCTAGCGGGTAATGGCAAAAAAGGACTGTAATCATCACTATAAAAGTTAATTTGTGGTTTAATGAAGCGACGTATGCCTTTGGTTTTTTTGATAGACACATAAAAATCAATTAAATCATCGTGACTGAGTAATTGAAAGTCAGCATAAATTTTTTGTACGTTGTTAACTATACTAGGTAAGGATGATTTAATACAAAAAGTAAAGGGACCAACCGCCAGAACCAAACCATCTTTGTTTAATCGTTTTGAAATCTCATGGGTGTTCAGGCTGCTGAGTGTTTGATTTTTAGGCACTATGGAATATTTGTGGGTTATTAAGTCAATGCGCAAAAATTGATTTTACAATGAATGAACGCGAATTAACTTTAATTGCAAAAGATTATTAATCATATCCTGAATATAATCATTAATCCTAGTTTTTTCGTCATTAGAGCATTCTTGTGTAAAGAATTGTTTTAATTGTGCTAATGAATTTGATTTATTCGTAGACATTTGTCCGAGTATTTCGATAACATTATTGTCAAGACAATGTGTTTGACCTGTATTAGGGTCAAACACTATCACTTGTTCAGAAAAATATTCATGTAATAAATTAGAGCTTTTTATAAGAAGCATATTTTTTATTATGCTCGTAAGTGTATGCCTTCTAACATATCCGATACATCATCTGCTATAGATGAGTCTAATGCAACAGAATTGGCTATATCACCAACATCAGCTAAATCATATGGATAACCAACAATATCTTTAAGAGATGCATTTATAAAGGCAGTGGCTAATTCTCGCTCATATGATTTGTTCCCACCAAGCTCCAACGCCTGTTGCAGCGTATAACCATCAAGACCTAATAGGTCAGTATATTTGAGAGCAGAAAAATGCAGCTGACCACTAATCTTTACAAAATACGCATCTGGATTATTTTTGTATTTATTTTTTAATTTTTTGTTTCCAAAAGCGTCAAGTTTAAACTCACCATCTTCGTCCGTCTTAAAATGTTGATCTTTCATGCCGACATAGTGATTTTTCCAATGACCATGACTTAAACCACCAGCTAAATCACATGTATGTTGATGATTAGAAACATTGCCTGACATAATACCTGACATGCAAGCTGCACCCCAAGCCGGTTTCGCAGAACTTGCTATAACAATAGGTGCACCAATAGCGGCTTTCTTTAAAAAGCTTCGTCTTGCATCGGTAGTGCTTGCACTTGCCTCTAAAGAAGCTTTATCTTGTTCTGTAGAGTTATTATTGTGCTCTAACATTTCATTAATCCTTTTATTACTGCTTGCTGTTAATAATCGACTGTCAGCTATTTTTACAAACCGAGGAGATTATATCAATATCCTGATTAAATAGCACATTTCATGCCCTTTTTATTTATTTAATATAAAACAGTAACTTAATCTAGTTGTGATATGGTTTTAAGAAAATGTGTAAATAATACCTACATACGGAAATTATTTATTTATAAGTGAGTACAATTGGCATGTTGTTTTGTTATTCTATTGGTGTTCAGAATAGAGCTTAGGGTAAATATAACTTTAACTTCGATAGTGTCGCTAGAGGAAAAAGGAATCACTTGATTATATAGCTTGGTATTCAGTTAAGTAAAAATAAGGAAAAAAATGACATTCATTGGTGTTTCAGGTTATGTAGTAGCAGGGTTAGCTTATATAGTTTTTACTTTACTCTTGTTAGCCGCAGGCAACAAAACTTTGTCAGGTCGGCTGGTGCTAGTGTGCGGTATAACAATACTTGCATCATCGATTATTGCTGCTTTGCAAATTGATCAAAGCTTTTCATTACATACCGTTTTAATGATAGAAAATGTCAAATTGGCCTTGTGGTCGCTGCTTATTTTATCTACTCAAGCGAACGTAACTACCATGAGAATGGCGCTTCGCGATCTTCAAATTAAGAAATATTTGTTCACCTGGTTTATGTTATCAATTTTATGTTGGCTGGCGGCCTTAACACAGCCAAATGGTAGCAAATATATATTTTCTCTATTTCTGATCTTAAATTTATGGTTACTGGTATTGTTAGAACAGCTATATCGTAATGCTGATGTTAAAGTGAAATGGGCACTGTGGTCATTCATAATTGGCTTAGGCATGAGCACCGTTTTTGACTTTGTACTGTTCGCACAGGCAGCTATGGTTAATCAACTTGATTTTAGCTACTGGTATGCGCGAGGTTATGTTATAGCGATTGGCATGCCATTAATTTTGATTAGTACCCGTCGTATTAAAAACTGGTCCGTAAATGTTTTTGTCTCAAGAGATGTGGTTTTCTATAGCTCAATGCTGATGATTTCCGGCTTTTATTTGTTGCTCTTAGCGCTAGCTGGTTATGTTATCAATTATTTTGGTGGTGCTTGGGGAGATGTGATCAGTATTGCTTTTGTATTATTGGGCGGTACGGTATTAGCAGCTTTATTAATAACAGAAAAGTTACGTAGAGAAGTTAAAGTGTTTATCACCAAGCACTTTTTTGCTAATAAGTATGATTATCGCATTGAATGGCTAAAATCAATTGATCAACTCAGTCATTCTAACAATGAAAATTATTATCAAACCGCAACCAAAATAATCAGTTCATCCTTAAATATTGAAAAAATAGGCCTCGTAAGTAAAGCTTCAATAGGTGCCTATAAACTTGTTTATCAGCAGGGTCTAATGATAGAAAGTAACCAGTTACATTGGCTATCTTCAGTCGATAATTTTTGTCAGTTACATGGCTGGATTATTGATGTACGTGAGTATGCTAGTATCGAAAGCTCTTACCCTGATTTAGACTTAAACTTAGAGCATTGTCGTGCCCATAATATTGATATTATTATACCTATTTTTAAAAACGACTTTGTATACGGTTTTTTCTTACTTGCATTGCCTAAAGGCTATAATTTATTAAATTGGGAAGATAGAGATTTGCTGTATGCTTTGACTAAACAGCTAAGTAACTATATCTCACTAAATGAAGCAAATGAAAGTCTGGCAGAATCGAAACAGTTCGATGCTTTTAATCGAATGTCAGCATTTTTAGTACACGATTTAAAAAATATTCAGGCACAATTAGGGCTAATAAATGCCAATGCAAAAAAGCATAGAGATAACCCTGCTTTTATTGATGATGTATTTGACACCATAGATTCAGCTACGAATAGACTCGATAAAGTACTCAATCAATTGCGAAACAAGCAAGTTGCAGAGTCAAATAAAAAGCGGGTAAGTGTTAATGACTTACTAGAAAAAGTTGCCAAACAGCGTAATGTCACTACACCCAAAGTAACACTTGAAATCTTTGCCGCAATTGAAATTGTTATTGACCAAGAAACCTTTTATTCTGTATTAAATCATTTGGTACAAAATGCTCAAGAAGCGACGGCAAGTGATGGCTGGGTAAAAATAAGAGCCGAAATTATTGCGAATAACCTAAATATAGCGGTATTAGATAACGGGTGCGGTATGTCGAGTGAATTTATACAACACCGTTTATTTAAGCCGTTTGATACCACTAAAGGTAATGCTGGTATGGGCATTGGTGTTTATGAAGCTAAACAATTTATAGAAAGTACTGGCGGCACAATGCAAGTAACCAGTTTTGAAGATGAAGGTAGTATTTTTCATTTAGTTATTTCATGCGAATAATTAAAAAATATAATATTTAAAAGGAAGTAGCTTAGCTATGGAAAAATTGTTAATTGTTGATGATGATCCCGGTATACAAAAACAGCTGAAATGGAGCCTATCTGATTATGAAGTGGTCCTTGCCGATACTAGAGAAAGTGCAATAGCGGCGGTGCGTCGCTATGAGCCTAAAGTAGTGACATTAGATTTAGGCTTACCACCAGATGAAGCAAATGCATCGGAAGGCTTAGCAGCATTAAAAGAAATATTATCTATTGCCCCTCACACAAAAGTAATAGTTATTACAGGTAATGATGACAGGACAAACGCTTTAAAAGCAATTGATATGGGCGCTTATGATTTTTACCAAAAACCGGTTGATGCAGATGTAATCAATGTCATTGTTTCGCGTGCTTTTAGCCTAGCTAATATTGAATATGATAATCGAACAATGAGATCTGTAGTAGGTACAGATTCAGGTATTATAGGCAGTAGTGCAAGTATTGAGCGTTTACGTACAATGGTTCAACGAATTGCACCTACAGAGATTACCGCCTTATTATTAGGTGAAAGTGGTACAGGTAAAGAAGTAACCGCTAAAGCAGTGCACACAGTAAGCAACCGAAAAGATCAGCCCTTCATTGCCATTAATTGTGCATCAATCCCAGAAAATTTACTAGAAAGTGAGCTTTTTGGTTTTGAAAAGGGTGCCTTTACTGGAGCACATAAAACGACATTAGGAAAAATAGAGTGTGCCCAAGGGGGGACTTTATTCCTAGATGAAATTGGCGATATGCCTTTTAATTTACAAGCTAAACTATTACGTTTTTTACAAGAAAAAGTGATTGAACGCCTTGGTGGACGTAAAGAAATACCTGTTGATGTTAGAGTGGTGTGTGCAACTAACCAAAACCTTGAAGAAATGGTTGCCAATAAAGAGTTTCGTGAAGATCTATTTTACCGAATCACCGAAATTACTTTAAATATTCCGCCACTTCGTGACCGTGACGAAGATGTTTTGATACTGGCAAATTTCTTTTTACAGCAGTATGCAGCAGAATATAAGCGTAATGTCAGATCATTTTCAGACGATGGCTTACAGGCCTTGAAGAGTCATCGTTGGCCAGGAAATATACGTGAATTACAAAATAAAGTTAAATCCTCTGTGATCATGACTACAGGTACACAAGTTACTGCTTTTGATTTAGGTTTTTTTGATCAGGAAAATACTGAATATGAATTCTCATTAAATTTACGTACAGTGCGTGAAAGCGCTGAAACTATCGCTATTCAAAAAGCCTATGCTTTGACTGAAGGGAATATGTCAAAAACAGCAGAATTATTAGGCATAACAAGGCCTACCTTATATTCATTAATTGAAAAATATGAATTAAATATAAATAGTTAATACAGTTGGATTGTGGGAAATAACCAAAATGAGTTTTTTTATAAAGTTAGTTTTGATAAGCAGCTTGTATTTATTTTTAAATACAGTATCGGCAAAAAGCAACCATTATGAAAACGCTATACAAGCGTACTATTCCAATAATATCGATGCCGCTTTAATTCACCTTAAAAATGCATTGCGGGATAATGAGCAAAATCTTCCAGCCAAATTACTGTTAGCTGAAGTACTTATTAAAAAGCATTCATATTCGGCAGCAGAGCAAGAATTAAACGATGCTATTTTACAAGGAGCAGATATAAATCTAATAATAGAACCGCTAGGTAGAAGTTTATTATTACAAGGAAAATTCGATTCAGTTATCAAGCTAGCGGATGAAAAAATATTACATAGCAATGGTAGGTTATCATTCAATCTACTTAAGGCAAAAGCCTTTCAAGGATTAAAAGACATTGTTGCGGCAGAAGCAGTATATAATGAAATATTAATTGAACACCCCAATAATACGGGTACAACGCTAGAGCTAGCGGCCATTTACATTACACAAGAACAGTTTAACAAAGCCAAAGCTCTACTGAGCAAAGCCCAAAAGAAAGAGCCTAATAATGGTCGCTTATGGCAATTGAAAGGGCAGTTAGCAAGACGTTTAAGTAACACAGAAAACGCAATATCTTTTTATAATAAAGCAATGGTATTGGACCCGGACAATATGGCCATTGTAAGGGCGCTAGCCAGTACATATATTGAATTGCAAAATACCGAAAAAGCGCAAACGTTAATTGATGATGTATTAGCTTTGTATCCAAATGACATACAAGCACAATTAATGAAGAGCAATATTTTGAAATTACAAGATAAAGATAAGTTATCTAATGTAATACTAATGAAGTTAACGAATCAATTATCAGCTATTGACGAAAATTTTATGCTATCGCAACCTGACTTATTACTCATTGATGCTGTGAGTAGTTATGGGCAAGAAAATTGGTTGCAGTCTCAACAAAAATTTCAAAAGTATGTTAATCAATCATCTAATAACATTGATCTAAGTGCTGTTGTATTACTTGCGGACGTGCATGTGAAATTAAATCAAGCTCAAAAGGCTTTAAATTTATTATCAAGTTATGAAGATAAAATAATCTCTAATAAAGACTATGCATTGATTCTTGCAGGGTTATATTTACAGTTTAATCAAAACTTCAAAGCTGATTATATTTTGAAAAGATTGCAACAGTCATATAAAAATGATGAAGCGGTATTAATACTTTCAGCAAAAGTTTTAAGTAATACAGGTCAAGATAACAAAGCCTTATTATTATTAGAGTCATCATCCAGCCAAAAAGGAGTTAACTTCAAGCATACTTTAGCGGTAGTTTCACTTCGCCTAGGGGTCCTTGATAAAGCTTTTAAATATTCTCAATCGCTTATTGAATTGTCTCCCGAGGTTGCCGAATATCAATTATTGCATATACAAGTTTTAATCCAATTAGGACAGCTTGATAAAGCAGAGAAGAGCATTGTCGCATTATATGAAAAACACCCGGATAGTGATCAAGTTAAATTCACTTTTGCTTTGTTGCAATTTAATCTCAATAATTTAACTGAAGCGAAGACTTTGTTTAACGAGTTAGTAAAAGCAAGCCCTGAAGACGGTGAAAGTTGGTTTGTATTGGCTCAAATTGAATATGAATTAGGCAATACAGTAAAGGCAATAGCTATATTAGAACAACAAACCAAAAGTGATGATTATAGGCCTAAAGCTTTATATAAGTTAGCGAAAGTGCACTTTGCCGAGCAAGAATATAATGAAAGCTTGGTAGTGGTTAATACCTTGTTGCAGAAAAGTAGGCTTGATGACAGAGCTTTAGTGCTTAAAGCAGAGAATTTAATTGCATTAAGGCAACTAAAAACGGCGGGACATCAACTTGATATTTTATTTGGCTTATGGAGTGATGACGCAAGAAATTTACTGAAATTGAGTAAATTACAAATACAGGTACAAGATTTTTTAGGCGCAGAAAAAAGCTTAATGATGGCTAACAATAAGGCTCCTAATATATTACCTATAGTTATCGACAACATTAAAGTAAAAATAAAATTAGAAAAACTATCAGAGGCATCAGCTTTGATAGCAAGCGCAGAAAGAACAGGGTATAAAAAAAATATTTACCTTATGATATTAAAAGGTGATATTGAAATGGCCAAAAATAGTGTGTCTAGAGCTTTCTCCTACTACTCAACAGCATTGTCGAAAGATGAAAACAACACCATAGCACTCATTAAGCTTGCTCAAATTAGTCAAGCGAAGCAAGAATCTTCCAAATTTATTGGTCAATTAGGCGCTATCGTCAAAGAAAACCCTGAGCTAGTTCTTCATAAACATATTTATGCAGATCATTTATTTGAGCAGAATAAATTTGAGCAGGCAAAATTTCAATATCAAACATTGCTTACACAAGCTATACCTATTGAAAAAAGAGCATTGGCTTTAAACAACTTAGCAATTATTTACCTTGATGAAAATGCTTATCAAGAGGCAATAGAAACGGCCCAACAAGCGCATAAAATGCTTCCTGCTCCTGCAATCGTCGACACTCTAGGTTGGTCTTTGGTACTATCTGGCGAAATAGCGCAAGGCCTTTCATATTTAAGGCAAGCATTTAGTATGTCTTCTACTAGCCCCGAAATTCAATATCATATTGCTTATGCTTTAGTTCAATTAAATCGAGTTGGCGAAGCTAGGATGATGTTGCTGAATATCATCAAACAGCCAGATACCTTTGTAGAGTATAAATTAGCGAAAACATTATTGAGTGAATTATAGCGTTCAGGCTTCTGTATATGAGCGAGTAACTTTATGTGTTAGGCCGGTAATGCTTATTCAGCATAGCTGGGGATATTCAAATAAAGTTATTTAATAGCTGCAAATAAAAATGCCGAACAAAAACTTGTTCGGCATTTTTATACAATACAATTTATTTATTTATTTATTTATTTTGCTATTTTATTATTACGCTGAGTAATAAAAATGAGTAATCCGAGTAGAAAGATTAATAAAGTTGAAGGTTCAGGTATATCAACGGTAGCAATCGTCAGACTATAATCCTCAACCTCTCCTTGATCTTGAAATCCAGTAGCAATTAAATTCATGTTATCCGCATGGTTTTCAAGAGAGTTTTCACATACAATTCTGGCTCTTAGCCAAATATCTTTAAGTGCATTAAGTACTGGCACTCTTAGCTCAGCACTAAAAAATGTAGCACTTGTATCAGCGCTATTTTTAATTTTTTTATTCCAGCGATTATCATCAGCGTTCCAGGTGTTACCATCTCGGTTAACTGAGCCTAATGTTCCTAAATCGTTCCAACGTGTTAAATCCCAGTTTGTATTGCCACTAGTGGCAACATTACCTTCTGAGTCAACATTTTTCCACCACTTCTCGGCAATTATAGTTTCGTTTTCGCTCCAAGAGCCATCTTGATTCCAATCAACCCATGACTTTAGTTGGTCATATTTATGATTACCATCCGTAGATCGAGTAACGTCAAATTGAAATCTTACTAAGCCGCCAGTAGTTAATTCTCCGTTTTGAATCCATGTCGCACCACCATCTGAAGAGGTAACCCATGACACACCGTCATTTGTTCCTGAGTTTTGTTCAGATGCGTCATTAGAGCTTTCAGAGGTCCATTGACTGCCTAACTTCTGCCATCGGTCGGTACTATGACACGCGGATGACTCTTGACTTGAAGCATTACCGTAATCATAAGAGCCAGATTTAGTAGAGCAATCTACTACATTGGTAGAAGTAGCATAAGAAAACTGGGAGAATCCGAGTAAAGTTAAGCCAGCTAAAGCAACCTTAAAACATTTCATTTTATTTATACCTGTATAAAACATACCAATCACAGGCAAATGTAATGCCACTATGGCTCGTTAGTGTTAAAGTTATTATTTAACAATGAGTTAACGGTAATTGATGATGAGCTACATAATGAATAATAATTCACTATGTAAAAAATACTGACACACCTTACCCAATTAATTAACGAGGCTATAAATTACCTTCAACTTGCTCTTGTGCATATTGACGGTTTTTTTGTTTAAGCAATTTATCTACATAACGAGCCATTTTTACTTTCTGCTTAATATTTGTTTCTAGCAGTTCTTCAACTTCTCTTAATACCTCCTTTATATTTTCAACATTTTCAGTTGAATTAACAATCAACTGTTGTGGAGGTGCATGCGAGGGCTCTTGATTTTGAGTGTTTTCCAACCCTTTAGTGTTCAACGAGCCGGTAAGTTCAGCAGACATTTCTTCGGCAACATCGTTAATAGCGTCAATATTAAAATAGTCTAATTCTTCTAAAAACCCGAACAATAATAGGCGATCAACAAAAATATTTATTTTTCGAGGAACACCAAGTGTTTTTTTATGAATGGCGTCAAATGCAGTATCCGAGAACAAAGACTCTTTATCACAACCTGCTTGCTGTAATCTATGATTAATATAGTGTTTAACTTCTTCAAGACTTAGCGGTTTTAGATGTGCAGAGGCTATTATTCGTTGTCTAAATTGCTCCATGTTTGGCGCTTGAATAATGTCTTTCAATTCTTCTTGGCCTAAAAGAAAACTTTGAATAAGCGGCTTATCATCGAGCTGAAAGTTCGATAGCATGCGTAATTCTTCAACCGTCTCAGCAGGTAAATTCTGCGCTTCATCAACAAGCAATAATGCTCGCTTGCCTTGTTGATGTAAACCAATCAAAAAAGTTTCAATACAGCGTAACACTTCTGCTTTGCTGTTGCCTTTAAGGGGGATTTTGAATTCTGCTGCTACTAGCTCTAATAATTCTGCGGGTGCCAATTTCGTAGTAACCAATTGCGCGGCAACAATGTTTTCATCACCAATAGAAGATAATAAATTGCGGGCAATGGTTGTTTTACCCGTACCTATGGGGCCGGTAATAACAATAAAACCTTCACCTTGATCCAAGCCATACTGTAAATAAGACAGTGCACGTTGATGGTGGTTAGTAGCAAAGAAAAAACGTGGATCTGGGCTTAATTGAAATGGCTTTTCTGAGAAACCATAGTAACTTTCGTACATATTAAAATTCTTTTGTTACGTTTATAATTGCGCGTATTTCTTCATAATCATATTGCGCGGAAGTTGAACTTCGGTTCATGTGCTGTATGGTAAAATGTCCAGATAATGACGACGCTAAATCTTTAGTATAAGTGGTTGATATGGTTCTGTAGTAGTCCTCTTGTTGTCTGTTATTAGTATTTTCGTTATCAAAAAGGCGATAATCAAATTTGGCTAAAAAGGTCAATTTACTTTTGCCACTAATTTTTCTATCAATAGAAATTGAAGCGCTTAATGTATCATCAATAATTTTTGTCTCAAGAGCTTCACGCCTGGTGGCCGAACTATTAATAGTAAAGGAAGTTCGACTGAATTGCAGTTTAGTGGCCCAAGAGAGAGTTTTATTTAATGAAAATTCATTACTTTCTACAGGTTCTAATTTAAAAAAACTGCCTAACTGGTATTCGCCATCACTCGGCCTGTCTGCTTGAGAAAAGCACTGATTGATATCGGTTACCTCTTCACCATTAGGACACCAAAAAAGGCCTAAATCAATTTGTTCAAAATTGTTTCTATCGAATACTTCTATACTTTCATCATATCTAATAGAGTTCGTTAAACGTTTTGTTTTGTGATTTAAATCTAGGCTGTATGAATCGCCAAAAAAACGCTGGCTATAGCTTGCGGAGAGAGATGATCTTGCAGAAGGTTGCCATTGTACAGAGCCAGCAGGATAATCATCGCTCACATTTTTATCGGCAACATAGTTATAAGACAAATTTACTATTAAGCGAGGTGAAATCAACCATCTAACGCCAGGACCCCATGAAGATGTAGTCTGTTGACTTTGATTAATAAAGTCACCTGTAAAGTCTTCATCGTAAAAACGTATAAAAGGCGTCAATAGATAAGGTGTAATAAACCCAAATTGAGCATCTATACGGTACTGATCACCTTTTCTTGTGTCACCAGAAAAATCTTGACTTTTAGTTGTGAAGTTACTTTGCAATTGCCAGAATACTCGTCGGGCGCTGTTCCCATTATGTCCATTTACTGTCGCAATGGCGCCTTTATATTCACCTAAGTCATCTTCAGATTGGTTAATACTGTAAATAATGGATGAATCAAGTGAGAAGTCATTGTTGTTGACGTTATATCTAATTCCAGCTGAATAAATTTCTGATTGAACCGTATCGCCACTTACTAGGTCGGCAAGGCCATTTTTGGCACTATTTCTACTTATGTTGTCTACTTTTGCATATGCAATTAATTCAGGGCCACTAGACCAGAGTTTATATCGCCCTTCAGTATCAATTTTTAAAAAATTATCACGTAATTCATTGTCATGACTAAAGAAAATATTGCTGTTTTGGCCCGAAAAAGAGAAATCGGCTAACCGTGATGCATAGCTAGCATTTAATCCAACAATCGCCTGAGAAACCAAACTAGACGTTGAATCGGATGTGGTTAATTCAACATTGTCAGTATAAGTTTCTTCTATACCAAAATTTGGTACAAACTCCCACTCCCCACTAAAAACCAAATTGGGAACTGTAAAGCAAGTTAATAGTGCCATAACTTTGGCATTACGAAAGTGTTTAATTTTTCTTACCGTAGCCATAGCCATAATAGCCATATTCATCCTTTTTCGATCTTAGCGTTTTATTCATCACAAAACCAACAGCGATATCTTCATTAAGTTGAGCAACAGCTTTTTTAACATTTTCTAGTTTAGCTTTTGATTCTTCAACTACCACAACCGCTTGACCAACTAAACTTGACAATACCGGTGTTTCTGTAACGCCTAATATTGGTGGGCAATCAAAAATAACAATACGGTCAGGGTAACGAACAGCTAATTCTTCTGCTAAGGTTGCCATTCTAGCACTAGCTAATAATTCATTGGTTAAACGGTGTGGTTTACCTGCTGGAATCAACTTTAAATTAGGGATGTTAGTGTTATAAATAACCTCCCCCAATGAATCTACTTCAGATAATAAATATTCTAGTAACCCTTTTTTGCTTTCAAACTCTAACTCTCGATGCAGGCTTGGTCTAAGCACATCGGCATCAATTAGCAGTACTGTTTTGTCTTGCTCAAGCGCAATGCTAAGTGCTAAGTTGATAGAAATAAAAGTCTTACCTTCATTAGGAGTAGAGCTACTTACCATTATTAAATTACTGTGTTTCAACGTTTTAGCTGTTGGACCAAAAGCATTGTTCAGTAGTTTCCGTTTTATATGACGGAATTCTTCTTGAATATGATGAGCACTATCAGGGCTGTAAATAAAGCCGCGTTCAGTCAAACGGTCACCGTTAAGGGTAATTTCTTCTTTATCATTCTTGTATGTATCCACCTCTTTACTTTCAACAGTAGTGGGTACATGCTCTTTTGTATTCCTCTGATTTTGTTCTTTTTTAGGTTCAATTTCAGACTTGGCAGAATTCTTTAATGATGCTTCTTTTTGTTTAGCTAATGCTTTTTCTATAGTACTCACAGCTTAAAATATCCTTTTTAGTGGCGATTGAATCGCATCAGGAAATAAAAAATAACTAATAAACATCATTAAAATACAAAGCAATATTAAATTGGAGCTTATAAACAGTAATGTTTTTCGTTTATGCCATTTTTGTAAGCCTAAGTTTTGATTTGCAGAGACAACACCAAACACAGGAACACCAGTAGCTTTGCTTAACTGAGCTGTAGAAGTAGCAATTGGGGATAATTGACTCAATAATAGTGATATACCGACACCCACAATTATACCCACAACCGCAACAATCCCAAAGAATAAAAATCGAGCCGGACCAACAGGTTGCGTTGCAGCCCTTGGGGGATCTATTACTCTAAACTGGATTTTATCTGTAGTTTCATCAGCTTGTTGTGCAAGTTGTGCCGTTTCTTTTCGAGATAATAAATCTTCATACTTAGACTTAGTTATTTCATAACCACGGTTAAGTGCAACTAATTCGGCTTCTATTTCAGGTAAGGTATGAATCTTACTTTCAAGATTTTGAACACGTTGTTGATAATTTTTAACTCTTACCGTAAGTGAAGCTGCCTCATTCTCTAAACTGTTAACTTGCACTTTCATTTCTTGATAAACTGGATTTTTATCAATAGAAGTGATCGAGGATTGCGAAGTTGCTCCTGAGGCTTTCATTGAATCATAATATTTCTCAATCTCAGCAGTTCGTTGCGAATTCAAACTGTCAATTCGCCCTTTTAACTGCTTAACATCGGGGTGACTGTCTGTATATCTAAGTTGTAGATCATCAAGCTGCCCTTCTAACTGAATTATTCTGCCATCATAGGACGTTGTTACAGAGCTGTTGCTTTGAACTTTATTTGAAAAGAGTCCAAAAACTGGTTCTTCACCCAAAAGCTGCGCCTTGGCTGATGCTAATCGAGTTTCAACTTCTTTAAGTTGAAGTTGAGCTTCTTCCAGTTTTGTTTTTTCAGATTTTAAATTATTATAAAAGCCTCCAGATTGCCCTGGCAAAATACCACTGTATTTTTGTTTGAAGTCGGTTAAGCGAGACTCAGAGGCACTTAATCGATTTTCATAGTCGGTAAGTTGTACGTTTAAAAATTTCTGTGCGCTATCAGAATCGCTTCGTGTTTCACCAAGGGTATTCTCAATAAACACAGTCAGTGCCGATTGAACAATGTTCTTTGCCATTTCAGCGTTTTCATGTTCAATACTTAACGTATATATATTCTCTCTACCAGCACTTGAAATTATTATATTGTTCTTTAATCCATCTATAAGAGCATCATATTCTTCGGTGTTATTCGCTTGCACGTCTAAATCGGTCATGCGTGAAATACGCTCTAAATTAGGACGGCTTAATAAGGTTTTTACCATCAAACGAATTTGAGTGTCCGGGTTGGTTTCTACGGTTAGCCCTCGTAATAAAGGGCGTAACAATGATTGCGTATCAACGTAAACACGTGCTTCAGATTCGTATATGTCAGGCATAGCCGCTATAAAATACCAACTAATAGGGCAAATAAGCCACGTAGATATAATAATATATCTACGTTTTATCCAAATTCCTTTTAGATAATCAATTATCTCTTCGAGTATTTCCTGCATTCTTGACCTCTGTTGCCCGACTTCTATTATTCACAGGCAGTGAAACTAAAATAATTCAATTCGTTTATTTGACTTTGAATACAACTCAAAATCTTGATGTTTAATAATGTTGTTTTCGAAGTTTTCCGAAAATTTAATTTTCTTATTTTTTACTGAAAAGCATCTGTTTTATCCCTTAGAACCAAGCTTCAGGTATTATAATAATGTCACCAGGTAACATATCAACATTAGCGCTTATTTCACCGTTCTTTAACAACTCATCAATCATTATTTCATATTGAATTTGTTTGCCATTCTCCATTCTAACAAGAACCGCATCATCACCATCAGCAAATTCAGTTAATCCTCCAACCTGTATCATGACATCTAATAAGGTCATATGCTGAGTATAATTAATTGCTTGTGGTTGCGCTGCCTCACCAATGACTCTTATTTGTTCACTGAATGGCCCGACAAAACTATTCACAGTTACAGTAACAATTGGATCCCTTAAGTAGGTCGCTAATATTTCTTCTATCGAACGAGCCAATTCAGTAGGTGTTTTTCCAGACACCTTAATATCTTCAACAAGCGAGGTTGTTATCATGCCATCGGGGCGAACAACAAACGAACCGGAAACCTCGGGGTTACGCCAAACAAAAATATTGAGCACATCCCCCGCACCAATAAGGTACTTATATGAATTTACATCAGCAGTATTTGAAGAATGTAAAGTTGCGGTGGGTAAGGTGTTGTTTGAACAAGCAGAAATGATATGTGCTACTAGTAAAGTAACCAATACTTTCAGTGCTTTGGTAATATGTTTATCCATGGTTCAGACCTATATACATTAAAAGATATATTTAATTCAATTGGTGATTGTATGGTATTTTTTTCTTAGATGCACACTTTTTAACAGCTGTAAATAAAACGTTAACTTTCACTTTATTTTTGTTAGAATCAATTCTTTCTTTTAATTGAATACTGCTTTAGTTGTTTTTATTGTTTAATAACGTTAATTGTAAATCAATTAGTTCATTTTCTTAGTGAGGAATATTCACTCGCATGTCTAGCCCTAAGTTCAGTGATTTGTCGGTTGCTAGTAAATCCTTAATTATTATTGAATCTTTCTTGTTTTTGATAGGTGTGCCATTAGCCTTATACATCAATAATTTGTTTTCAATTATAAAAGTATCTTCAATTTCAGATGGCGTTCTCTTCATTTACGCATTAGTTTTTGCATTAGTTCATCAATTAAGTTGTTTAGCACTTGGCTTATACAATTCTAAATTAAGAACTAATTTTAGAGGGGTATTCCGTCGACTACTAATGTGTATAGCTGTAGCCTTCTTTATTTTAACCATTGCAAACCCATTCTATGGTAATAATATTCTACCAATTGAAATTATTGCCTTGGCGTCATTAACTAGTTTTATTGTTATAGCATCGTTCCGCTACTTTACTTTTCAAATTGACTTGTTTGGTTTTAATCGCAGGGTCGTGTTGGTTATTGGTGCAGGAGAAAGAGCCTCTATCATCGAAAGAAGAATGCGCCGTGATGTAGATAGGCAAAATTTTTCTGTGCATGGCTATGTTGTTATGAATGGCGATGCTGAAGAGGGAATAAAACAAGAAACTCGTATATGTCTAGAAGGTTCTCTTGTTAATTACGCACTGGAAAATCAAGTTGATGAAATTGTTGTTGCTAGTGATGAACGCCGAAATAACATACCGATAGATGAACTGTTTGCCTGTAAAATCAGAGGTATAGAAATAACAGAGATTTTAGATTTTATTGAACGAGAAACTGGGCAGATTGCTGTGAATCTTATTTATCCTAGTTGGGTTATTTATTCTAATGGCTTTGCCTCGGTAAATTATCTTAGAAACACTTTAGATTGGATTTTTAATGCAGCAATGGCGTTTGTTTTATTTGCTTTGACTTGGCCCATTATGTTGTTGACAGCCCTCTTAATTAAACTAGAAGAGGGAATAAAAGCCCCTATTTTTTATCTACAAGAGCGTGTTGGTTTAGATGGTGAACCCTTTAATATCATGAAATTTAGAAGCATGCGATTAGACGCTGAAAAGTTTGGGGCGCAAATGGCATGTGAAAATGACCCACGTGTTACTAAAATTGGTAATTTTTTACGTAAATATCGTATTGATGAGTTACCCCAGATTTATAATGTCATGCGTGGTGATATGGGTTTTGTTGGCCCGAGACCAGAGCGGCCTCAGTTTGTTCAAGGTTTAATTAAGAATATTCCATATTATAACGAACGTCATAATGTGAAGCCTGGTTTAACCGGCTGGGCGCAATTGAAATATCCTTATGGTTCAACTGAGGCTGATTCTTTAGAAAAGTTAAAGTACGACTTATATTATATAAAGCATCGTAGCTTTTTATTAGACTTACTGATACTGATCAGAACGGTTGAAATAGTTTTGTTTGGCAAAGGTCGATAACAGTAATGGCAGTAAAGCAGTTGGAAACAGTTCCTAAAAAACAAGTAATGACGGTTGACGTTGAAGACTATTTTCACGTGTCGGCATTTGAAAAAAATATTTGCCGTTCTGATTGGGCAAGCTTAGAGTTAAGAGTTGAACGTAATACCAATCGTTTATTGGAGTTGTTCGAACAGCATCAAGTAAAAAGTACTTTTTTCACCTTAGGTTGGGTTGCTGAACGTTGTCCTAATTTAATTAGATCTATAGTTAATCAGGGGCATGAGTTGGGTAGCCACGGTTATTCTCATCAACGCGCGACTATGATGACGGTAGCAGAGTTTCATCAAGATGTTAGTAAAAGCAAGCAAATATTAGAAGATGCTGCAGGCCAAAAAATTATTGGTTATCGAGCGCCTAGCTTTTCAATTAACGACAGTAATACTTGGGTTTATGATACGTTGATAGAACTTGGCTTTGAATATAGCTCAAGTACTTATCCGATTGAGCATGATTTATATGGTGTGCCAAATTGGCCTCGTTTTATGTATCAACGCTCTGAAGAAGTTGATGGAAAATACATCATTGAAATTCCTGTTCCTACGTCACGAAAAAAAGGCCAGAACACAGGCATTGGAGGTGGAGGTTACTTTCGCCTTTATCCCTATTGGTTATCAAAGAAGCGTATTGATGGTTACTTAAAAACAGAACAGCAGCCGTATAGTTTTTATTTTCATCCGTGGGAAATCGATCCACAACAACCCAAAGTGCAAGATGCAACGCTAAAGTCAAAGTTACGCCATTATATGAATTTATCTCGTATGGAAGGCAAAATAATAAGACTTTTAGAAGACTATCAATGGGACACCATGAAAAGTGTCTATTTGAATAAATAGTATTCCTAAAATAATAATAAGAGAACGGAAACTTGACTAATCTTTGTGAAATTAAACGCTTATCTTCTGCGCAGTTTACGCAATGGGATGATTATGTAAAAACTCATCAGCAAGGGAGTTTTTTTCACCTTAGCGGTTGGCAGACAGTTATAGAAAAAAGTTTCAGCCATTCGTGCTATTTTTTATATGTTCAACAAAATGGCATAATTACCGGTGTGTTACCTTTAGTTGAAGTAAAGAGTAAGTTATTTGGTCATGCGCTTGTTTCGACACCTTTTTGTGTTTACGGTGGGGTTATAGCCGACTCTCAAAACATTGCTCGTCAATTAGAACAAGAAGCTTGTCGCATTGCAGAACAACTTCAGGTTGATTATCTTGAGTTACGCTATAAAGAAGCTCAAGACTCTAGCTTACTTTTAAAACAAGCACACAGTACTTTTGGCTGTGCAATAGCTGAAGGTAATGACAATATTCTAACCTCAATAAAGAAAAAGCAACGAGCAGTTATCAGACATTCATTGAAAAATGAACTGAGTTGCTCAATCAGCGAAAATTCCAGCGATTCAACCTCATTTAGTAACGATTTTACCGACTTTTATCAACTACTTTCTACCAGCTACCGAAATTTAGGTACACCAATATTTACTAAGCGCTTTTTTGAGAACCTTATGGCAACCTTTAATGATTGCAGTGATATTGCGGTGATTCGTGATAAAGATAACCTGCCTTCTTCGGCAGTAATGAATTTCTATTTTAATGAACAGGTCTTGCCTTACTATGGTGGTGGTAATGATGGTGCTCGTGGTTTGAAAAGTGCAGACTTTATGTATTATCAGGTGATGTGCCATGCACACCAAAAAGATAAAACATGGTTTGATTTCGGTCGAAGTAAAAATGACAGCGGCCCTTATAAATATAAGAAAAATTGGGGAATGGAACCGCAGCCATTACATTATTATTATCATTTAGTTAAGGTGGACAGTTTACCAAACCTCAGTCCTAATAATCCTAAATACAAGTTCTTTATTAGTATGTGGCAAAAACTACCACTGAGATTGAGTCAATTTTTTGGGCCTTTTTTGTCGAAATATCTAGGGTAAAACGTTATGAATAATAATGTAAAAGCAAATGACAATATTATGAATAGAAATATAATGATTTGTTTTGGTATCCTATTAATATGGTTCGGGGCGTTCTATTATACTATTTTATCAACAGTAGATATTTGGCAAAAGTCAGAAACATTTGCTCATGGCTTTTTTATTATTCCTATTGCGATATGGTTATTTTCAAAAGAGCGTGACTTTTTAACATCTTCAGCTATAAAACCTAGTTTGTCTGCACTTTCCCCTTTTTTAGGTTCTATTTTACTTTGGTTAATAGGACAGGCTGCGGATATCAGTGTAGTGAGCCAATTTGCCTGTTTTGCATTGTTGCCATTATCGTTTTGGTTAATATTCGGTAATCAATTTGCTTGGAAATTAAAATTCCCTCTAGTTTTTATTTTGTTTTCAGTGCCTATAGGTAATGAACTTATTCCAATGCTTCAAGAGGTCACGGCAGAAATAACCGTGTTTTTTATAAAACTGTCAGGAATTCCTGTTTATTATGAAGGTTTATACATTACAATTCCTTCTGGAGTCTTTGAAGTTGCTGTTGCTTGCTCTGGTATCCGCTATTTAATTGCAAGTGTCACTATCGGATGTTTATATGCCCATTTAACATATTCAAGTTTAAAAAAACAATTAATATTTATTGTATTTGCAATGCTGATCCCTATATTGGCAAATGGAATTCGAGCTTATTTAATTGTCTTAATTGCACACTTATCCGATCTGAAATATGCAACAGGTGTTGATCACCTGATATATGGCTGGTTATTCTTTGGTTTAGTGATAGGTTTGATGTTTTATGTTGGTGGCTTTTGGGCCGAAGAACAACCAACAGGAAAAAAGATTGAGCATAAGAATAACGGAGTATTTACATTCAAATATTGGCTCATTTTCCCAATGATGTCTCTCATTGCGGCATTAATATTAAATGTTAATATTATCGAAGTACAAGCGCCAGAGTCACCAAAAACCGTTCTGCAATTCTTAGACTTTAAAGTTAAGAAGAATAATCCAACTTGGGGTGTTAAGTTTGAAAAACCTATGGCGGATTTTTTTGGTGTAAATGATAATAATATTGAATTTTACACTGCTGCCTTTGCACACAGACAATCAATCGGAGAACTAATTTCTTCTTCTAATAAGACTTACAATAACTCTTTTTGGTCCATCGTTAGTCGTAATTCAGTCAGTATAAAATATCAAAACGAGAATGTTTCAGTTACTCATGAACATATTGTTACGTCCAATGGGCGATCAAGAGACACATACTATTGGTATCAAATTGATGGAAAAGTAATAAACAATCGATTAGAAGTTAAAGCAAGGCAAGCATTACTCAGTCTACTCGGTTCAAACAGTGTTGGTTATGTAAATGTAATTTCGTACGAGCATGATGGAAAGTCGTCAGAAAGCATTTTGCTTAAAAACTGGTTAGAAGTAAATATTACCAAAATTGTGCAATCTAATAATAGCGATGAATTATTACAATGAGCAAAATACAAATAGTTCATATTGTTTTTAATTTCTCAACAGGCGGACTTGAAAATGGCTTAGTTAATATTATTAACCATTTATCGAAGGATAAATTTCAACACTCTATTATCTGTTTAAAAAATTTTGATCAGCAGTTCTTTGAAAGAATAACTAACACTGAAACAAAAATTTACGCATTGAATAAGCCTTCAGGTAAAAGTGTAGGTTACTTTTTTAAATTGTTTAAAATTTTGCGGAAGATAAATCCTGATATTGTTCACACTCGCAACCTTACTTCTTTGGAGTGCCAATTGGTTGCTTTTTTAGCGGGAATTAAACATCGTATTCATGGTGAGCATGGCTGGGATTCACCTCAAGCACAGAGTCATAATAAAAGTCAAAACATTCGAAAATTTTTTAGCTGTTTTGTTAAGCAATATGTTGCATTGTCTAATGAGGGGGGTCAGTACCTTCAAAATCATATCAATATTAAAAAAGAGAAAATAAATCATATTTGCAATGGCGTTGATGTTGGAAAATTTCAACCAAACAAAAATGAGTTTGATAGAGATATTTTGGAAGTTCTTACCGTTGGTAGATTGGCGACTGTTAAAAACCAAATATTGTTGTTAAAAGGGTTAGCAATTGTCTTAAAGCAAAATAAAAATATTAATGTCAAGATTGTCGGAGAAGGTGCTTGTCGGCAGGAGCTTGAAGAATATATTTTTACTCATCAATTACAAGATAACTGCCAATTATTAGGAGAACGGTCAGATATTCCCTCTTTAATGCAAAAAGCCGGTGTCTTTGTTTTGCCTTCTTTAGCGGAAGGAATTTCGAATACTATTTTGGAAGCAATGGCGACAGGGTTACCTGTTGTTGCAACCAAGGTAGGGGGCAATCCTGAATTAGTTTTTCAGGGTGAAAATGGTAAGCTGTTTAATAGCAATTCCCCTAAAGAATTAGCACAAATATTACTTGAGTATATAAGTAATAGAAATTTATTAAAAACGCAAGGCTTATCAAGTAGAGAAATGGCAGTAAATCAGTTTAGTATTAATACGATGACTGAAAAATATCAGGAACTTTATCTCAATATAATGAGATAAATATTTAGTTAAATTTATGGTTGGGAAAATTTTATGTGCGGAATAGCAGGTATTTTTAGATTGGCAGATAACAATGATGTTAGCCAAGAACTTCTGCGAAATATGAATGATATTCAAAATCATAGAGGTCCAGATGATGATGGGTTTTATTTCACGCCCGGATTAGGGTTAGCTCATAGACGCTTATCAATTATAGATTTAAGTGGTGGTCATCAGCCTATGTTCAACCATGATAGTAGTGTTGCGGTTGTCTTTAATGGTGAGATTTATAATTTTGCTGAACTTGCTGATGAGCTTGCTGAAAAAGGGCACCAATTTAAAACTCGAAGTGATACAGAAACTATTCTTCATGCTTGGGCCGAGTGGGGGGCCGAGTGTGTTAATAAATTTAGAGGAATGTTTGCCTTTGCTCTGTGGGATGCACAGAAAGAAAGCTTATTTATTGTTCGAGATAGATTAGGTATTAAACCATTATTTTATTCGCTTTTACCTGATGGCTCTTTTGTCTTCGGTTCAGAACTAAAAGTATTAAAGTCTCACCCTGAATGCCCAAGAGAATTAAACAATCAAGCAATAGAAGATTATTTTTCTTTAGGGTATATCCCAGAACCAAAAACAATTTTTAATGATGTTTATAAATTAGAACCTGGTCATACCATAATGCTAAAAAAAGGAGATGCAACGGTTTCTCCCCAGCAATATTGGGATGTTTGCTTTGATCAAGAAAAATTAACGGGAAATAATGAAGAAACACTCATTGAGAAGGTGAAAGAAGCCGTTGACGTTAGATTAGTTTCAGAAGTGCCATTAGGAGCTTTCCTCTCGGGAGGCGTCGATTCAAGTGGAGTTGTAGCCATGATGGCACAATTGCAAGAGGACCCAGTAAATACTTGTTCCATTGGTTTTGATGTTAAAAGCTTTAATGAAACAGAATATGCACAAGAGATTGCAGAAAAATATAAAACCAATCATGTTTGCCAAGAAGTCAGTTCTGACGATTTTGATTTAATTGATAAATTAGCTGACTTGTATGATGAGCCGTATGCAGATAGTTCGGCAATGCCAACTTATAGAGTCTGTGAATTAGCAAAGAAAAATGTCACAGTAGCGCTCTCTGGTGATGGTGGGGATGAACTAATGGCTGGTTACCGTCGCTATAAACGTCACTTACAAGAAGAAAAAATGCGTTCAATTATACCTTTAGTTATCCGAAAACCTATTTTTGGCTTACTTGGAAAAATTTATCCAAAGTTAGATTGGGCTCCTCGTTTTCTTCGAGCTAAAACAACCTTTCAATCAATGTCATACGACTGGGTTGAAGCTTACCTAAATAGCATGTCTATTCTTCGCAAAGATGAACGTGAAAAGTTATTTAGCGAAGATTTTAAAAATAAGCTATCAGGATACAATTCGGTTGAGGTTTTTCGTAAACACGCAAAAAATGCACCCAAAGACAATCCATTATCCCAAGTGCAATATGTGGATATGAAAACTTATTTAGTGGGTGATATTCTAACTAAAGTTGATCGAGCTAGTATGGCACATAGCTTGGAGGTTCGCGTACCTTTACTTGATCATCATTTTGTTGAGTGGGCAGCTAACCTAAGTAATGATGAGCGAATTGATAAAAATGGTCAAGGAAAAGCCATTTTTAAGAAAGCGCTTGAACCTCATTTACCACATGATGTACTTTATCGTAAAAAAATGGGCTTTGGTGTACCACTAGGGAAGTGGTTTAGAGGTCCACTTAAAGATAAGATAGAACGTTCAATTTTGTCCCCGCTAATGAGAGATTGTGGGATATTTGATCCAAAAACATTGGAATGGTTAGTGAAGAGTCATATGACTGGTCAGCGTGATAATAGTGCCTCATTATGGACATTGTTAATGTTTGAACGTTTCCTCGAGAAGGAGACACAATAGCATGTGCGGTATTCATGGTTTAGTTGCTCTTGATGAACAAACACAGTTCACTCAAGAGCAGCTGATTAAAATGGGAGATGCGACAATTCATCGCGGTCCTGATGATAGTGGTGAGTATGTTGGGGAAGGTGTTGCCATAGGCATGAGACGATTATCTATCATCGATCTTTCTGGCGGGCATCAACCAATAAGTAATGCAGATGACTCTATTTGGTTAGTATGTAATGGTGAAATATATAATTTTCAGTCATTACGTAAAGACCTTATAGAAAAAGGCTATGTTTTTAAAACCGGCTCTGATGTTGAAGTCATTATTCATTTATATCAAGAGTATGGCGATGAATGTCTGCAACATCTCAATGGCATGTTTGCCTTTGCTCTTTGGGATAAAACTAAAAAAAGAGTATTAATAGCCAGAGATCGCTTAGGAATCAAACCCCTCTATTTTTCTCTATTTAATGGTACTTTCGCTTTTTCTACAGAAGCAAAAGCAATACTAGCTCTTGATGGTTTCAGTGCTAGAATCAATAAAACCGCATTGTCACAATACCTTGAGTTAGGCTATGTACCTGCACCTTTATGTTTGCTTGACGGCATTAAAAAATTAGAAGTAGCTAAGTATATTGTAATTGAGAAAGGTAGTATTTCACAACATAGTTATTGGCAACCAGAGTTTACACCTGAGCAGAAAAGTGATGATGAATGGGCTGAACTAATCTTTAACCAATTAGAAAAGTCAGTGAAAGACCAAATGGTCAGTGATGTACCCATTGGTGCTTTTTTATCAGGCGGTATCGACTCAAGTGCCATTGTTGCCTTAATGGCAAAACATAGTGATAAAGCTGTTAAAACCTATGCAATAGGGTTTGATACCGGTAAAGCGGGTGAATTCTATAATGAATTACCTTATGCCAAGCAAGTATCAGAGTTGTTTGGCACTGATCATAAAGAAATTGTCGTTCGTCCAGATGTAGTCAGTTTATTACCAAAATTATTATGGCATATGGATGAACCCATCGCAGATAGCGCCTTTATCACTACCTATTTAGTATCAAAGTTTGCACGACAAGACTCTACAGTGATCATTTCTGGTGTAGGAGGAGATGAAATCTTTGCCGGCTATCGTCGTTATCAAGGCGAAAAATATGCTGAAATGTATCATAAAATCCCCAAATTTCTTAGAAAAGGTCTGATCGCACCATTAGCCAAATTTCTGCCTGCAGATCGAGGGAACAAATGGTTAAACTATTCACGATTAGCTAAGTCATTTATTGAAAGTGCGGAGCTACCATTTTCCGAACGTTATCATAGTTATATGGAAGTGTTTTCTAGCGATTTTAGAGCAAGTTTACTCAAAGACAATGGTTGCAATAATCATGATGTAAAGTCATTGTTTGCTAAAGAGACAACAGAACAAGCGGTTTGGCAAATGTTTGATATCGATCGACAAAGCCAACTGCCTGATGACTTATTGATGTTAACTGATAAAATGACCATGGCCACTTCACTTGAATGCCGGGTGCCTTTCTTAGACCACGAGTTTGTAGAATTAGCAGCCAAAATTCCACAAGAGAGACTTATGGCTAATGGTGAATTAAAACATTTATTAAAGTTAAGTTTAAAAGACACCTTGCCAGATAGCATACTATTTCGAAAAAAACGTGGATTTGGCGCACCAATGGGAGCTTGGTTAAAGGAAGAGTTGTCAGGGTTGATGAATTCTTTACTTAATAAAACGACCGTTGAAAAAAGAGCGTTATTTAACTGGCCTATAATCGAACAAGCGATAAGTGCTCATAATGCGAGTAAAGAAGATCATACTGATCACCTTTCCGCCTTAATGAATTTAGAAATTTGGTGTCAATTGTACCTTGATGGCAGATCAAGCGAAGAAGTTACCCAATCAATAAAGGACGCCATTTAATGAATATTCTTTATCTTTGCCATCGTTTTCCTTTCCCACCTAAAAGAGGGGGGAAAATACGCCCGTTTAATATGATCCAACACTTTCATAATAAAGGCCACAAAGTCTGGGTGAATTCATTAGTTCGTACGACTGAAGAACAGCAAGAAACCGCAGGTATTGAAGAATTTTGTCATAAGCATTTTATGGCGAAAGTGAATGATAAAGTTCAAACGGCGAAAATGATCTTTCGTTTACCAACCACCATTCCATCGAGTATGGGTTTTTTCCACTCCACTGAACTAAAGCAACACATCAATAAATTGTTAGCTACGGTTAAATTTGATTTAATATTTGTGCATTGTTCATCAGTTGCCCAATACGTAGAAAACGTCACTGATGTACCTAAGATATTAGATTATGGCGATATGGATTCCCAGAAATGGTTAAGTTATACCAGCTTTAAACCTTTCCCATTAAATTTAGGTTATTGGTTAGAAGGGACAAAAATGGAACGGGAAGAAAAACGTCTAGCGAAAAAATTTACCATGGGCACCGCTACCACTAAAATGGAATGGCGAACCTTAGATGATTATCAAACAGGTATTACTACAGACTGGTTCCCTAATGGGGTAAATGCTGAGTTTTTTAAACCCGATAATGAAGGATATAATTCAAACGCTATTTCGTTCATTGGGCGAATGGACTACTACCCTAATCAAGAATGTATGTTTGATTTTTGTAAAAATGTTTTACCCTTAATTAAAGCGGTGATTCCAACAGTCGAGTTGTTTATAGTGGGTGCAGAGCCTACTGAAAAAGTGCGAGCCCTGGCTAATATAGAGGGAGTAACGGTTACCGGTTCGGTGGATGATGTTCGTCCATATATTTTAAGAACTGCAGCCATGGTTGCCCCCCTTAATATTGCTCGTGGCACACAAAATAAAATATTAGAAGCGATGGCGATGGGAGTCCCCGTTGTCAGTAGTGAAATGGCTGCTGGTGGTATCGATGCCATAAGTGGCGAGCATTTTTTAACGGCTAAAAGCCCAAATGAATATGCCGAAGCATTAATTGAATTAATGCGAAATTCGGATGAAAGAAAACGTTTAAGTGATTCAGGCCGTGAGCGAGTGCTCACTAATCACAATTGGCAAAACTCTATGAATAGACTGGAGGCGATAGTGGAAAACTGCGTCGCTCAGTTTAATAACTAAATTTAATAAAATATGGAAGTAAGTTGATGAATATAAGTATCTTCGGTTTAGGTTATGTTGGTGCCGTTTCTATGGCGTGTTTAGCCAGAGATGGACATAAAATTTATGGTGTAGATATTGATCCCATTAAATTAGCATTGATTCGCAAAGGCAACTCACCAATTATCGAAGAAGGTATGCCTGAACTTATGAAAGAGGTTGTCTCAAATGGTTCATTAGAAGTCACTGATAATATAAATCTTGCGATAGATAATACTGACGTTTCTTTCATTTGTGTTGGTACCCCATCGCAACTCAACGGCAGTCAAGATCAAAGTGCAGTATTACGTTTAGCAGAACAACTAGGTGCAGCTTTATCGGCAAAAAATTCATTACATACTATAGTATTTCGCTCTACATTGGTACCTGGTACGGTTGAAGAAACACTTATTCCTTTATTGGAAAAGCATTCAGGTAAGAAAGCGAATGTAGATTTTGATGTGTGTTTTCAGCCCGAGTTTTTACGAGAAAGTACTTCAATTAAAGATTACGACAATCCTCCATTTACTATTGTAGGCGCTGCCACCGAACGTGCACATCAAACCATGAATACCTTGTTTGGTCATTTACCCACTGAATATCATCGTGCTGACATTCGTACTGGTGAAACCGTCAAATATTTTTGTAATATATTCCATGCTCTAAAAATAACTTTTGCCAATGAAGTTGGACGCTTATGCGACGCCATGAAAATTGATGCTCATCAGGTAATGGCACTGCTGTGTGAAGATAGACAACTTAATATTTCACCGGCTTATCTAAAGCCAGGATTTGCATTTGGTGGTTCGTGTTTACCAAAAGATTTACGCGCGATGCAATATGTTGCCAAAATGAATGATATTGAAATTCCCATGCTAGCTAATGTTTTAAAATCGAATGAAGAACACTTACATCTTGCCGTTAAGAGAGTATTAGCGACAGGAAAACGCAAAGTTGGCATGATTGGCTTAAGTTTTAAATCAGGCACCGACGATTTACGGGAAAGCCCATTGGTTGATCTTGCAGAACTGTTAATTGGTAAAGGCATGGACTTATCGATTTATGATCCAGAAGTTAATTTGTCATTTTTGATTGGAGCCAATAAACGATATATCGAAGAATCAATCCCTCATGTTGGTGAATTAATGAATGATGATGTTCACGCCGTGATTGAAAATAATGAAGTAATTGTGGTGGGCATTGGTGATAAAAACTTACTTGAAGCCCTGGTCGATAATGCGAAGCCGGGCCAAATAGTGATTGATTTAGTAAATATGAAAAATAAAGACCAATTAAATTGTATCTACCAAGGGTTATGTTGGTAATGAATAAACCGCTGACTCAACTATCCATTACACTTTTCATAATGGTAGGCATTGCGCTTTGGGTAATATCCAAAGCACAACCAGCGAGTGAAATGACGCGGTTAAGAAATGCTTTATTATTAGATGTTGGCACAATAGCGGACTTTACTTGGAGCCCACAACAGGCCCCGAAAGACTTTAATAGTGAAAAAGGTAACGTTCCTAAAGAAATACAGGTATTTGCGCAAGCTATTCTAGGCAATAGCGAATGGAAAAAAACCCTCAATGCTGTTGATGCACTGAGAGGAAATGCTCATTTAAACGGGGCAATACAAGCGAATACAGTGACAGCATTAAATGAAATTCTAATTTCAGGACGTGGTTACTGCGCTGACTTTACTCAAGTGATGAATGCTGTTTCTTATCAACAAAAGATCTCTATCAGAGAGTGGGGCATGTCTTTTGACGGTTATGGTGGTTGGGGTCATGCTTTTAATGAAGTATATATAGATGAATGGAAAAAATGGGTCTTTATTGATGTTTTTAATGGCTTTTATGTCACCACTAATGAAAGTAACATACCTTTATCAACATTGGAGTTTCGTGAGATATTAGCAACAACGCCAGATAAGGTTCTTATTCACCGAACTGCCGGACGTTTTGGCTTTAAATCGGATCAGGTTGCGATTGAATATTATCTCAGGGGCGTGAATCAATTTTATTTATGGTGGGGAAACGACAGTTTAACTTACGATGATAATGCTGTGATCAACTTTATTGCGCCATTAGGCCGAGCTATTGAGCAAGCTAGCGCCATTTTAATCGGCATCCATCCAAAAATAAGAATATTGCCTTTACCCGAAAACATTGAAATGCGAGAAGCAATGATACGCTTGAAACATCAGCTGATGATTGCCTTTATGAGTGAAGTACTATTAGGGTTTTTATTGCTTTATTTTCTTGTGATGTCATTAAGAAAAAAGCCAATAGAAAGGAAATTTTAAAGCGTGCGTATATTACATATTTTTGATCATTCAATACCTTTGCACAGTGGTTATTCATTTAGAAGTTTAGCGATTCTAAAGGAGCAACGTAAGCTAGGATTTGAAACGGAACATTTGACCAGTATTAAACACTATGTCTCAGAAAATGCCATAGATACCGAAGACGGTATGGTGTTTTCTCGTACACTTCCCACATGGCGAAGTCGTTTTCCGATATTAAATCAATGGGATGTGATTTATACCTTAGAAAAAGCCATTAGAGAGAAAATTAAACAATCAAAAATAGATATTATTCATGCTCATTCGCCATCACTAAATGCATTGGCTGCGGCTCGGGTAGCGAAAAAATTCAACATTCCTTTTGTTTACGAAATGCGTGCTTCATGGGAAGATGCGGCGGTAAGTCATGGTACCTGTACCGAAGAAGGCTTACGTTATAAAGTCGGTCAATGGTTGGAGAAAAAGGCTTTATTAAGTGCAGATCACGTCACTACTATATGTAAAGGTCTAGAGAATCAAATAGCTGACTGGGGTATTAATCGAGAGAATATTACCGTGATTCCTAATGCAGTTGATATTGAGAAATTTACTTTATTAGATGACAAAGATAGCAACTTATTGACAAGTTATCATCTTGAAAATAAAACCGTCATTGGCTTTTTAGGCTCTTTTTATCGCTATGAAGGTTTACATATACTCATTGAAGCTTTAGTAACTATTATTGAGAAAAATCCAACTACGGTATTATTTCTCGTTGGTGGTGGACAAGAAGAGCAGGCGCTTAAAAAACAAGTCATTACCCTTGGTCTTGAAGAAAATGTTATTTTCACTGGTCGAGTCGATCATGATGAAATTGCTAAATACTATCGTTTAATCGATATGTTCGTTTATCCTCGCGAATCAATTCGCTTAACTGAATTAGTGACTCCTCTTAAGCCACTTGAAGCGATGGCGCAATATGGACTCGTGGTCGCCTCTGATATTGGTGGTCACAGAGAGATGATAGAACATCAAAAAAATGGCATTTTATTTGAACCAAATTCGTCTTTTTCACTTGCTCAAACGGTTAATGACTTACTCGCTCAACCAGATACGTGGCCATCAATAAAATCGGCAGGTCGAACATACGTTGAGCACGAGCGATGTTGGACTAAAAGTGTAGCAAACATCGTTCCTGTTTATCAAAAGTTACTGAGTAATCATTCGCAATGAAAATAGCACTTGTTGGCCCTATTCCCCCTCCTAATGGTGGAATGGCAATGCAGACTCAACAATTAGAACGCTTATTGTCTGAAGTGGGGCATGAGGTTGAGTTGATTGCAGTGAATAAGCAATATCAGCCAAAATTTATCGAAAAATTGCCAATAATTAGAGCACTATTTCGATTGCTTCCTTATTTTTATCATTTATATTTTGGTATAAAAAATAAAGATGTTGTCCATCTGATGGCAAATTCTGGTTGGGCATTTCATTTATTTTCTCGTCCTGCAATTATCATTGCCCATTGGTTAAAAGTGCCCATTTTTATTAATTATAGAGGGGGAAAAGCAAGAGAGTTTTTTGATGGTTCATGGAAATACATCAAAAAAGATGTTGAAAAAGCAAGCGGCATTCTAGTACCTAGCCTTTTTTTAAAAGAAGTTTTTTTAGTATTCAATCAGCAGGCAACGATTATTCCAAATATTATCAATATGGAACTGTTTACTTATCGGCCTTCCAAATTAAAGCAAGATGGCTTGCATGTTATCGTGACACGTAATTTAGAAGCAATATATGATAATGCAACCGCTATCCGTAGCTTTGCTATGATAAATATGAAATATCCGCAGGCACGATTAACCATCGCAGGAACCGGTCCGCTTAAAGCGCAATTACAAAGTTTGTCAAAAGAATTAGGTATCGAAAAAAACATTCATTTTGCTGGTCGCATAGACAGAAGTGACATGGCAGATTTATATAATAGTGCCGACATTATGATTAATTCAAGTATCATTGATAATATGCCAAATTCAATTTTAGAGGCGTTAGCCAGTGGCGTTTTGGTCGTTTCGACTAATGTGGGCGGAATCCCATATATGGTGGAAGATGGCAAAGATGCAATACTGGTCAATCCCAAAGATCCGAAGGCTATGTTTAATGCAATGTGTTCACTCATTGATAATCCTCAATTAGCTGAAACTATCGCTCAAAAAGGTTATGACAAAGTTCAAGCATATCAACCTAATAATGTTTTACCTATGCTTGAATTAGTCTATAAAAAGGTGATTAAGTAGATGCGTGATATATTATTGCTGGTCATTCTTATTGGTTTAGTGCCAATGATTTTACGAAGACCATTTGTAGGGGTGTTAGCTTGGTGTTGGCTTAGTTATATGGTGCCACATCGTTTGGCTTTTGGCTTTATGGCTTCTTTTCCTTCTGCGCAGGTTATCGCAATTGCCTGTCTGTTAACTTTTTTCTTTAGTAAAGAACCGAAATCAATTCCAAAGCCTTCTCCAATAATTTGGCTCTTTGTGCTGTACCTTTGGATGATTTTGACTTATCTCACTCATGATCAAACCGAGTTTGTTAATTATTTAGCTGGGAAAGTATTTAAAATACAGTTGTTTACCTTGATTATTCTTGCGATGCTAACTACCAGAAAACGTATAGAAGGTGCTTTGTGGGTGGTAGCTTTAAGTATTGGTTTTTATGGCTTTAAAGGGGGGATTTATACGCTGCTTACAGGCGGTGGTGGTCGTGTCTTGGGACCACCAGGAGGCTTCTTTGAGGGGAATAATGAATTAGGCTTAGCCTTGGTCATTATTGTGCCAATATTACTCTATTTGGTGACTACTTTAGACAAGAAATGGCAAAAAATAATCGTTTGGTCAGTGATAGGTTTCTCAGCAATTTCAGTTCTAGGTACCCAATCTAGAGGGGCATTAGTCGCGATTATAGCTTGTGGAGCTTTTTTGTGGTTGAAAAGTGATAAGAAGCTAATGATCACAGGATTACTAATAGTTGCTATTCCTAGCGGTATTGCTTTTATGCCTCAATCTTGGCATGAGCGCATGGATACTATTGTTGAGAGTAATGAAGATGCTTATGATAGCTCAGTTAAAGGACGATTTAATGCTTGGCGAATGTCGATAAATATTGCATCAGATCAAATCTTTGGTGGTGGTTTTAATGCAGCAACAAGGGCTAACTTTTTAGTATACGCGCCAGACCCACTCGACTTTCATGATTTTCATAGTATTTATTTTCAAATGCTCGGTAAACATGGTTGGGGAGGGTTATTAATATTTTTAATGATGTATTATTTCACTTGGCGATTAGCAGGCAAAACTGCAAAGCTAGTTGAGGGAGATGAAGAGCTTGAGTGGGCCGGTAGATTATGCCGAATGTTACAAGTGTCACTGATTGCTTATGCCGCGGGTGGTGCCTTCTTAGGACTGGCCTATTTTGACTTACCGTTTCATATTTTGATTACTATTGTTGCGATAAGTACGGTGATAAATAAAAAACTTAAAGTAAGAGAAACTCAAATTTCAGTGATTGAAGGATGAGTTAACGAGATGTCTTTTTATACGCAATTTATAAGTCAGTTTTTATTCCCTTTGCATGAAAAAATGAAAGGTCATGAAACAGTAGAAAAAAAAGCCTTACTCGATGAGTCTCAATGGTTTGAAAAAATAAAAATTCAAACGCAACAGCAAGATAGACTCGTTGAATTTTTAATGGATATCAGAGAAAATAATCATTTTTATCAACAACTATTTAGCGAACTAAACTTAGATAATAATGCACTTTCTCAGGCAGATGTGTTGACAAAACTCCCCATTTTAACCAAAGACATTATTAGAGCCAATGAAGAGCAGTACTTAAGCGAACTCAGTGAAAATACGATTTATTTAAGTACTTCAGGGTCTAGTGGGACACCATTAAAATTTGCCGTTGGAAATGAACGTATCAGCCATGATGTTGCCGCTAAATGGCGTGCGACTAATTGGTGGAACGTTGATATTGGTGATAAAGAAGCGGTGATCTGGGGCTCAAGTGTTGAACTTTCAGGGCAGGGTATTGTAAAAACACTACGAGACGTCTTATTTCGCTCTAAGTTATTTCCAGCTCAACACCTTGATAGCAAGGGCATCGCAGATTTGTTTGCTCGGCTAAGTGAATTTAAACCAGCAATGATTTATGGTTATCCGTCCATATTAACGTTGTTAGCTGAACATGCAAAAACCAATGGTATTAAATTTGAACATACCGGCCTCAAAGTTATCTTCTGTACCGCAGAAAAGTTATATCAGCATCAAAGAGATATTATCGAAAGTGTATTTAATGCTCCTGTCGCAAATGGTTATGGTAGTCGGGATGCAGGGTTTATCGCCCATGAGTGCTCTGAGGGAACGCTACATATTAGTGAAGAAGATGTTATTGTTGAAGTATTAAATGAACAAAATGAACCCTGTGCAATAGGAGAAATTGGTCAACTTATCGTAACTAATTTAACGACTCGTGATTTTCCAATGCTGAGATATAATACTGGGGATTTAGCGGTTTTAAGTGATAAAAAATGCCCTTGTGGTCGACAACTAAAAGTTTTTTCAGAGGTAGTTGGACGCTCGAATGATATGCTTATTTCTACTGCTGGTGGTATTGTGCATGGCGCGTATATTGGTAATATCATTCGTGAAGATCTCGCGATTTGTCATTTTCAGCTTACTCAATTATCACGAATCAATTTTTCGGTAAAGTTGGTCGGTTACCCTGATAAAACCATTGATAGTTTGTCAATGATTGCCAGATTGCAAGTAGTCTTAGGTGAGGATGCCAATATTATATGTGAACTGGTTGCAGAAATTGATGCGGAGTCTACTGGGAAGTTCAAATATATCATCAACCAGTATCAGCCGAGTTCATAATGCTATTTGTTAAATGGATTAACGCATGAAAAAGCCAACTGAAATATGTATTACCATAGATACTGAGTTTAGTATTGCAGGCCATTTTAATAATGCTGAAAAATACCAACCATTGTCTACCCCTGTTGTTACCTGTCCAGTCAACGGAGAAGAACAAGGTTTAGGCTTTCTCTTAGATACCTTTGATAAGTACCAAATAGACGCCAGCTTTTTTGTTGAATGTGCTAATTATTTTTATTTTGGTGATGAACCAATGCAGTCATTAGTTAGACGTATTCAACAAGCAGGACAAGATGTACAATTGCATATTCATCCGGTATGGTTATCATTCATTAAAGAGGCTCAGCTAGGAGTCTTTCCTCGCAATGATAATTGCGCCAATCGAACTTTTAATGAATTATTTCAGGCGTTTAAATTATGTATAGAAATATTTGAACGTTGGACTGGTCATCAACCTTTGGCCATAAGAACGGGCAGTTTGTGGGCTGACTTAAATGTCTACAAAGTGATGGAAAAATTGGCTATTCCAATGGCGTCGAATATAGGCATGGGAGTGTTTAAACCTGAAAGCCCCCAACTCCATTTAGACTCAGGGCGGCATTTAATTCATAATGTCATGGAAATGCCTATTTTTACCTATCAGGATGATAATCTCGGTGGCCGGGAACACAAAAAATCATTGCAAATTACCAGTTGTTCATGGCCGGAAATGAAGAAAATACTCTATAAAGCGCGGGCAGAAAATATTGAGAGTCTAATTATTCTTACTCACCCTTTTGAGTTTATAAAAAAAGCAGACTTTCAATATAAAAAAGTAACAAAAAATAGAGTCAATCAAAATAGACTAATCAAGCTTTGCCAATTTGTTAACGAACATGATCAAGACTTTGTCAGTACTACGTTCACTCAATCTCATCAAGATTGGTGTGAGAGTGAATTAACACAACCCTTTTTGAAAATACCAACTTATTATAGTGTTGGTCGAAAAATTCATAATAAAATTAATGATTTAATATGGACATATTAAGTCTTCACTAATAAAAAGATATCAAGCTAAGAACCATGGAACAAAATAAAGACATCGTTATTGTATATGGCGTAGATACTCAAATCGGTTTATCTCTTGTCAGAGAGCTTGGCAAAAAGAACTGTGAAATTGTTGCAGTGGGGAAATCTAACGATTCTTTAGGTCTACGTTCTAAATATGTCACTTATCCTTATGTATTGTCTGCAAAAAATGATCAAGATAAAGTAGAGTTTTTATTAGCGATTGAAAAACAAACCTCGGCCCGTTATTTATTATGTGTATCAGAAGACGATATTCTTTTTTTTAACCGAGTAAAAGAACAAATCAAACCGATTAAAGCGCTTGTACCTAATCAAGAAAGTATTGAAAAAGTGCTAAGCAAAGACTTTACTGCGCAAGCAGCACAAAAGGTGGGCATTGAAACACCTAAAACTACCTTGTTAAATCATGAAAGTGAATTAGCGGCAATTGTTGATAAACTTAAGTATCCGGTGATCTTGAAGTGGAGTAATCCACATGATGTGATGAAATTTGCAAACGAGCTTTCGATAAAAATTGAAAAGTTAGTTTACTGTTATAACAAAGACGAATTAAAGCAAAAAATTCATTCTTATGCTCCTTTAAAACAATTTCCCATGCTACAAGAATATTGTCCTGGTGTGGGCTTTGGCCAGTTTTTCTTTATGCATGAAGGCCAAGCATTACTTCGTTTTCAGCACCAAAGAGTGCACGAATGGCCACCTGAGGGGGGTTTTTCTTCTTTATGTAGAGCTATTCCGGTCCATAAACATGAAGCACTACAACAGCAGTCTATCGCTTTGCTGCAAAGTATCAACTGGCAAGGTGTTGCTATGGTTGAATATCGTTATGATGAAACTACTGGTAATGCTATTTTGATGGAGATTAATGGCCGATTTTGGGGCAGTTTACCCTTGGCATACCATGCCAATGTTCCTTTTGCTTGGTATACTTATAAAATACTGGGTTTAGGTGAAACTCCAACAGAGCGCTTGGTTATTGCTGATAATATCCAATGTAGAAATACCTTGGTTGAATTAAAACGCTTAGTTAGAATTATTTTTCAAGCAGACAAAATAAAAGATAAGAGTTTGCACTTTAGCCGTATAGAAACGTTATTTGCTGTCATCCAAGGTTTTTTTAGACCCTCTATGCACTACTATTTGTTTAGCCTAGATGATATTAGACCTCTGTTTGCTGATTGGAAAATATTACTAAAAAAACTAATCCGACGTGCTTAAGTAACCCCAGAAGATTGCTTATATTCTTTGACTAAATTATTCGTGGCAGATTCGATTATTTTATAACAATTTTTGAAATAAATTTCATCGTGAGTATGTGGGTCATGAATATGTAAGCGACGAGGTTCTGCCCAATGCCCAAGCAATGCTATTTGCGCTTTACTGTGACCAATTAATGTTTCTAGCCTTCGGGCATGTCTTACTTCCATGACTAATATTAAATCACTATCTAACAAGTCGAAATCAGGAAAATTGGTCGTTAAGTGTGAAGACATGTCAATATTAAATGCTTTGGCGGTTATTTGGCCTAATTCAAAAGCAGGAAAGCCGGTCGTGGTAGCTAAGCCAAATCCTGCAGTTTCAATGCCTTGATTTTTTGCTATAAATTCACCAAAAGGGCTGCGGCAAATATTTCCTAAACAAACAAAAACTAAGCGATTTACCCGAGTAAAGTCAATATTTTCAAATTGTTTTATGCGTCCTAAGCATGATTCACTATGAGCGAGTATTAATCGTACTAGGCCACGTTCACTGGCGTATTGATCTCTAATTTTTTGTAACACTACTGTTAAACCTCTGCTTTATTCATCAAGAGACTGTGAGTCTACTTGACAGTTAGGATTGTTTTCACTGTCACATTGTTCATTTATAATCACAGGTGGCTTAAAAAGTCGGACATTTTTATCAACAAACATGATGACGCCATGTTCCATTATGGTGGCAGTAATCGGCATTTCTTTGACATCAAATGGGTAACTATAATCGGTTACTTCGGTATAAATATCATTTTGGCTATCAAAATCATAAAGTTTATTTTTAGTAAAAATTAAATAATGCCCGGTTATTGGATGAATAAGTAATTTATCAGCTCTAATGCTTAAATCAATTGGCGAATTTTTATGCTCCTTTGCTATTCCGTTAGCATCAATAGAAACGACTTTAGTGGGCGCATAATTGCCTCCCATAATGAGCAACTCTTTTGTTATCGGGTTGTAGCGCATTAAAGAATGGTAACCAAGATTTTCAAGGGTATATAATGATTGCCACTGCAGCGTTGCCGTTGAAAATAACTGTAATCCTGAACGAGAAAGCCTTACTAGCCCTCCTAGCTCAGGATAAAATTCGATAGAAGTACCTAAATCTCCTTTTGGAATATTGATTTGCGGTAACACCGACCAAGTATTGTCTTGAATTGAATACTTGTGAATCTCTCGTGTCTTTGATAAGTGATGGTAATAAGATCCCGTGGCAACATCCAAGGCATTATTTCCGTAGATATGCCCAGTATTGGTTTCTATTGGCCAATCAAAGGTGTAGGGAATGATTTTCCAGTGATTATTCTCTTGCTGGTAGGAGATAAATTTTGTCTGTTTTCTAAAACCCATATATAAGAATTGCTGAGAGGCAGGATCCCAATGTGCATCATCTGTCCAACCAGCAATGTGAAGTCTTTTTTCATCTATATTGAGATACAATAAATCATCTTCAAAATCTTCGGTGATTAAATCACCCCATTCGCCAGCTAGTAATTCCTGTGAAAGCTCTTCGAGATCTGTGCCAGTATTCATGTCTGAAGGTGGGGGTAGGTCATCTATTGGTAAAGTACCATCATCAACTCCATTTAAGGCGATAACTAATTTAGGGTGTTTTTCTGTTAACTCACTATCTTTTGAATAAAACTGGTGGGCAGCGGTTGACAGTACCGCGAAATTTAAATCACCTGAAGTCCATTGTTGTAGCACTATTTCAGTGACGTCAATTTCAATAAATCGAGCAATATCTGAATCGACAACGTCTAACATTGAATAAGGAGTGCTACCATTAAGTAAGTTATTGCTGTCAAACCAATCGCCTAAATAGTTTCTCCAAATAGCTCTCGATGTATAATCTTTAAACTCTCTTGTTACTCCATCTTTAGTGTGATTACCTTCACGCCATGAATTATCAGCACGGTAAGTTGAAAGTACTGCATCACCATATTGATCATTATCAAATAATAATAAACGGGCCGCGGTTATATTTTCTTCTTGAATAGTGTCGATAGTAGATGTTCGAAAATACATTGGTCCTTTAGAGGATAAAAACTCTTTGCTACCCATCGCTTTATAGGTAGATTTTTCAATGTAGGTATCTTCTTCAATAGATAGTTTAACGATATTGTTACTGTCGACACTAAGATTCCATTCATGCTGTACTTTTGCTCCTGAGTCATCAGACACTTCGAGCAATATTTGATGATCACCAGCATCGGATAAGGTAGGGGTAATAGCGTAATTAAACTCATTAGTAACCATTAAGTTATAGTTATCAAACCATTTTATCTCAATATCATCTCCATCGGGATCGTGAATATCGGCAGAAAACTCAAACGTTTCGCCAATTTTTCCTAAGATGGCACTTTTTTCTGGAACAGGAGTATTGATCACGGGAAGTTGATTTAGTTCAGAGCCTGCGCTGGGTAAATCGGGGTCAAAAACAGTTGGTCCGATGTATTCTGAGGCGATGACGATATTGTCAATGAAAGCGGTAATGGTTTTATCTGCGGGCGTTGTTCCACCGTGATAGATATTCATCCAAATTTTTTCAATATTGATGAACTCGTGATCTGCGTCTCTGAATCTTAAACCAGTACGCTCATAGGCTGGAACGCCATTGATCCAGGATTTTAAAACTCCATTATTCTTACCATCAAAATTTAACTTTACGTATTGTTCAATGCTGTACCAACGGTTTTTATCAAAAGCAGCTAAACCACTGCCATCCCATATAATATTGTCTCCATAGTAACTTTCCATATCGGCATGATACAGATAAGTGCCTACAGGAACTTTGTTTGCTAATGGGTTGCCCGGTTTTAAAATATTATGATATGCCCCCCGCGCGGACCAGCCATTAGTGCCATTTGACTTTCTGCCACCCCAACCACCCTGATAGTCAGTACCAGCATATGTACCTGCTATTCCTGGAAGTTTTCCACCTTCAACTGTGTCCCAGTTCTCACCAAAACGAATATAGTACCTAAAATATATTTCTGTTGGTTCGTTGCCTCTTTCATCTTTAAAGACATAATTTAAATTTAAAGCGGTAAGTTCTCCTTGGGGAAGTTGACTTTGCAATGCTCTTCCTGAAAGGGCTTGAAAGTTTTCTTCAGTATTTGAATCAACCAAAGATAATGTGTGTTGGTCTTGCCCATAGGTCCATTTTTTTCCCCAATCGTTATGCTCAAATGGCTCAACTAGGTAAACACGAGGATCATTTTGTAGCTCATAATCATTGGGGTACTCTTGCGCAATGCCTTCATTAGTCTCTGAAAATTGATAAGTGATATATTTGGGGTTAGCTTGGAAAGTACCTAAGGTCGTTTGACCGTATTGTTTTTTAGTAGTGCTAATTGTTAATGTAGCGTTGAGTAGATTACTATCGCTTGGCATAGTGGACAAATCAAAATAAAGTAAAATAGTACCCGCGGAAGAGAGCGCTTCTTGCTGGCCTAGGCATTTGTAGGTACTTGATGAAAGAAAAGAGTCTGCGGTAACGGGAATGTTTATAGTACCGTTATCGGTTGTAATTGATAATGTAGCTCTTTTGGTTTGATCGGTAACTTCTTTACTGATAAAAGAAACTGTTCCACCGGTCAATTTTCTTATGACTACGCCTTGGTTGGTTGATCGATCTTGTAACCAAATATTGACTAATTCGGTGACATCTGTGGTCAGAGTTTGTTCGCTATCAGTGTCTTCAACGCTAATAAATGAAAATGGAATATCGCCTTGTGGCGTTGAGTTTTTATCTAGCCAATCACCAAGAAAATTCTCCCAGAGCAAGCCTGCGCCTCGATTAAAGTGTTCACGGGTGGCACCTTCATTGATTCGTTGACCGTCACAAAAACCCTCAGCCCAGATATTAGTTGTGCTACTGGCAGAAAAAGAAAATAAAAGAAAGAAAATTACGGATAAGAAAATTACGGATAAGAAAATTCGATTCATAACTTACATCAGAAAATAAAAAGGCTCAACTCAGTATAACATAGCTCTTATTTTGAACGGAAGTATTACCTTTTTGTTGTTTATCTTTTCATTTTGCACCAATACTAACCATGATTTATCATGTGCTAACTGGATTAAAGCGTCGTTATTATGGCATAATTACTTAAAAATTGAGCTTACCTGAGGGAATATGAAATTTAATCATTTAATTGTAAGTACTTTTGTTTTTTTGTGTGCAGTTTCTAGTATAGCGAGTCGTGCGCAAGATTGTGGAAGTGCTTTTGATGTCAAAGTGGGCCCATGGGATTACACTGACCCTTTTAACCATTCAAAAGAATCTACAACCAGTGCAAGATTTGACTCTAAAATCGATATTGTTGAAAGTGTCCATTTTACACCAGACGTACAACAGCTAATCCGTGGAGCGACAGGTAAAGAAGTTTTACCTGATATTTCATATACCTTACTTAAAATCCCTAATCATCATAAAGCACTATATACATTGATTAAGTATGATCAACAAGTAAAAGGAGTGATGCCGCAAAAAGGTTTTAAGAATACTCAAAGTGTTAGTTGCTATATCAAAAGAGCCCTAGAATTTAAGCCTAGTGACGCCACTATCCATTATTTATATGGCATCTACTTTCATTTCAATAAAAAATATAAGCATGCTCTCAAGCAGTTTATGATTGCCGATAAAAAATTAGATTCACCTGAGCTTGATTATAACATTGGCTTAGCTTTTTTTGCAGAAGAGAATTATGAAAAAGCTCAAGAATACGCAATCAAAGCATACGCAGGAAAATTTCAATTGAATGGGCTTCGTAATAAATTAAAAACTAAGGGTATAATTTTAGATTAATACTTCAGCTTTAGAGTTATTTGCTTTATGTTTAAATAAAACAAAAATAATCAGTAAAGATCAACGGACCTAGGTGTGTTGACGTAATTAATTGGATGTAATTAAGTGAAAGAAACAAATCGATATTTAATGATATCAGGTGGTTGTTTAAGACAAAATGGTTATGAATTAGGTGAAGGGAAATACTATGATCAAGCGAAATTAATTAAACTTGATTTATCAACCGGAGTTTTTTCAACGCTATTATCTAAAAAAGGGGGGGGCGAAAATTATCCTCAAGATCATCCTAATCAGCAATATACCGCTGCGTGTTTAGAATACGATATTTTATGGCTACCGACTGATACCGAAATATTCAAATATCAACTACCTAGTTTTGAGTTGTTAGTCACATATTCTTATCCGTGTTTTCATAATATTCACTCGGTACATATATTTGGCGATGAGCTTGTAGTAACTTCTACAGGTATCGATAATGTCATCAAGCTCAATAAACATAGCGGTGAAATAAACGCTGTACTTAATACTCAGGGTAAAGACCCTTGGCATAGGTTTGATCCTGAATTTGATTATCGACTAATTCACTCAACTCGGCCACACGATAACCACCCTAATTTTGTCTTTAGTTTAAACGATGAGCTTTGGGTGACTCGTTGTAAACAAGAAGATGCGGTTAAATTGTCTGATGTCAGTCAAAAAATAGATATTTCAGGCACGGATGTCATCAGTGTACATGATGGCATTGTTTGGCAAAACAAAGTGGTTTTTACCCGAGTTGATGGTTTTCTCGTTGTATGCGATCCCAAAAATAAAAAACCTGTTGAGCAAATTGATCCCTTTAAACAGACTCGAAATCGGCCAGTAGGCTGGTGTAGAGGTCTTCATATTGATGGCGATATTTTTTATATTGGTTATTCCAAAGTCAGGCAAACCAAGCTCAAATCTAAGATCAAATTCTTAACTCAAGGAAATTTTAAGTATAAAGGTAGCAATAATGCATTAGTGGTGGCCTATAACATGGCGACACGAGAAGTTGAAAATGTATTTGAAACTCCTGATGGCACCCTTGATGCTATTTATGGGATCTTACCGTATCAATATGAATAAAGGTGCAGAAACTAATGTGGTAAAAAGCATTGGTTGGACAGTCGCTTCGAAATGGAGCTCTAAATTAATAGGTATGGTTAATACCATTATATTAGCCCGCCTACTTGCTCCTGAAGATTTTGGCATAGTGGCTATGGCGACCATCATTTTAGCTATGTTAGATGCCATGACTCAAGTGGGGGTCAATCTTTATATCTTTCGTCAAAAAGGAGATGATCCTCGATTATTCAATACTGCGTGGACAGTCAATATTATTCAAGGATTAGTGATCGCACTGATAGTGGTACTTGCTGCTCCTGCCGTTGCTGGATTTTTTGGCGAAGCAGCGGTATTGAATATAATTTACTGTTTGGCGGCGACAAAACTGATTCAAGGCTTTCAAAATGTTGGTGTGCTGATAGCGCAAAAGCAGTTGAAATTTCACATTGATTTTTATGTCACGCTCACTACCAGAGTATCCTACTTAGTGGTTACGCTGAGCTTAGCTATTTGGTTGAAAAGTTATTGGGCGATTGTTTTTGGTCAAATGACGTCGGTTCTCATTGGGGTTTGTTCGAGTTACTTCTTCCATTCATACCGGCCAAAATTTCAACTCTACAATTGGCGACCTTTGTATCATTATTCTTTATCAACCATACCTTTAAGCCTTGGCAGATATTTTAATAATAATTCTGATTCAGCCATCGTTGGTAAATTTACCTCAGCACACTTTCTCGGGGGTTATCATGTTGTTTCTAACTTGGCGGGTTTATTTACCAAAGAACTACTAATGCCAGTTATTCGAGGACTCATCCCTAATTTGTCCCGATTAAAAGACCAAGCTGACTTTGATAAAACCTATCGATTGACGCTGGCTTTAGCTGTTTATGCTTTTTTACCTATAGGTATTGGTTTGTCAATGGTGTCGACTGAATTAATTCATGTCTTGCTCGGAGACCAGTGGTTGAACTTTGCCAATATATTGGCTTGGTTAAGTATTTATATGATGATAAATGGTATTTTAATGTTCGCGAGCGAACAAATATTGGTGATTATGAACAAAGAATACCTTTCTAATCGCTTAATGTGGTATCGAAATATGGTATTGTTTAGCACACTTGGCGTGATTTATTATTTAGATGATTATCACCAATTACCATTTGCTTTAGTGGTTTCGACACTTTTTACTTTACCCATTATTTTGTGGACTATAGCAACAGTTTTTAAGCGTTCAATAGGATTTTTTATTGTTATGTGGTGGCCTGCCATTATAAGTTGTGGCTTAATGGCGGCAGTATTATATTTTGTTCCATTTAGTGACGACATTTTCCCCTTGTTATTATTAGGTTTAAAAATTGCAACAGGACTAGTTATATATTTAGTTTCGGTGTTAGGGCTATTTATCATCAGAGGATATCCCGAGCACTCACCAGAAGCATTATTAATTAGTAAAGCACCACTTATTAAGCGATTAACCATATTGAAAAAAGCTTAACTTTATAGAACCAATTTTAGTGGTAGAGAAGATAAATAAAAAAGATTGAAAATCTGGGATGATGAATACAATGGAAATAAATAAATCGGACAATAAGGCAATAAGTACACATGAGAAAATAACATTTGAAATCGGAGGTAGAAAGGGAAATCTTCTTATTTCAAAAGATCAGTGTGATACCTATTTTGGTAAAAATCATACCATTCACTTAATCGGTAATGCTCGTGCATACTCAAAAGATAACTTATTGACAGCAAAAGATATTCATGATGATTTCAAAGGTGATGTCGAGCAACTCTATGCAAGGCTATCGGGCCGTTTTATCATGGTTATTAACGATCATGAAAATGAACAAATGTCGGTTTTTAATGATCATATGGGCAGTATGCCATTTTACTACCTCTGCTCAGAAAATGAGTTGTTGATCAGTCCGACTTTAAACTATATTAAGCAGGAATCAGCTCAAACATTAGCGCTTTCTTCGCAAGCATTGTTTCATTATTGCTATTTTCATTGTATACCGGCTCCAACCACAATCTATGAGGGAGTAAATAAACTCTCTCCAGCAGAGCATCTACTGATTAAACATTCAACAGTGGTCAGCAAAGGCACTTTATATTGTCCTGAGTTTCAAACGGAAAATGCAGAACCTTCATTAGAAGAACAATGTTTGTCAGAAATAGAAACGGCTGTATCACGAAGTCTCTCTGACAATTGTGGGGCATTTTTAAGTGGCGGGTTAGACAGTTCAACAGTGGCAGGTATGTTAGCCAAATTATCTGATTCAGCTAAAACCTATTCAGTTGGTTTTAAAGAACCGGGTTACGATGAAACTGAATATGCATTACTGACGGCGAAACACTTCGGTACAGATCATGATGCTGCTTATCTTGAACCAGAATATATCAGTGAAAACTTTAAACTTGTCGCTTCAAGTTTTGATGAACCTTTTGGTAATTCATCGGCCTTAGCAGCCTATTTTTGTGCGAGTTATGCCAAAAGTAAGGGCATAAATTCCTTATTAGCGGGTGATGGTGGTGATGAATTATTTGCTGGCAATAGCCGTTATGCGAAACAAAAGTTTTTTTTCCCGTATGAAGGCTTGCCTGGTTTTATTAAAGCCGGGTTAAAATTAGCTTTTGTTCGTTCACCTTTAGCCAAAGTGCCAGGTTTTAGCAAAGTATGTAGTTATATCAATCAGGCAGAGAACCCTCTTCCTGATAGATTACAAGCGTATAACTTTTTACATCGTTTTCCTCCCAGTGAAATATTTACACAAGAATTTTTAGCGAATGTCGATACTAAGCAGCCGCTAAATCAACTACGTGAACGTTATAAAAGTGCTAAAGCACAATCGCCGATTGATAACATGCTTTATATGGATTGGAAGTTTACCCTCGCTGATAATGATTTGATTAAAGTATCAAAAATGTGTGAATTAGCAGGGGTAGATGTCAAATTCCCTCTTTTAGAAAAAGAGTTGGTTGATTTTAGTTGTAAAGTACCGGCAAATGTTAAGTTGCCTGGGCAAAAATTAAGAGATTTTTTTAAACAAGCGACGCGCAACTTTTTAGCACCTGCCACGCTAAGTAAATCCAAGCATGGCTTTGGTTTGCCTTTTGGTCGTTGGATGAAAAGTACGCCATCTTTGGTTGAAGTGACAGAGCAAGCATTAACTAATCTTAAATCGCGCAATATTGTCAAAGCCGAATTTATAGACAAAGCGCTGACCATGCAATCTGAAGAACATTCTGCCTATTATGGAGAATTGATTTGGATTTTGGCCGTGATGGAGTTATGGCTAGAAAGTAGAGAAACAGCTTAATATGCTTCATTTTATTCTTAAACTGTTGTCGAGCTGCATTAGTCGAAACAAATTGGTAATTTTAAATTTTCATCAAGTACTCGAAAATAATGATGTTTTACGACCTGGGGAACCAAATAAAGAGAAGTTTGACTGGCAAATGGCGTTACTCAAAACGTATTACAAGCCAATGTCTATCTCATATGCGTTAAATTTATTAGGACAAGGAAAGTTGCCGACAAACAGTGTTTGTATTACTTTTGATGATGGCTATTTAAACAATTACACCGTGGCTTTACCCCTGCTCAAAAAACACAATATACCTGCAACCGTTTTTGTGGCAAGTGCCTTTAGTCACGGTGAAAATATGTGGAATGATCGCATTATTGATTTATTTGCCAGTTTCAAAGGGGAAGAAATTGATTTGTCTGCTGCGGGATTAGGGAAAGTGGTGATAAAAGAACATGAGATAAAATATCAAACCGCATGGCAAACAGTGTTAGCGTTGAAATACTTTCCTATTAATGACCGACTGTCCAAGGTGAAACAACTCTATCAAGATAATGGCAATATTCATGAGACGCGAAAAATGATGTTGCCTGAAGAGATTCTTGCCATGTCAGAAGCGGGGATTGAAATTGCGTCACACACACACAATCATCCGATTATAAAAGACCTTACTGAAAAGGAGTTGTTAGCAGAGATATTAACCAATAAAAATTTACTTGAGCAATGGACGGGAAAAGCCGTAACTGGTTTCGCTTATCCAAATGGTAAAACGGGTATTGATTTTAATGAAAAGGCATTTAATGTCTTGGCGACTTTAGGCATAAAGTATGCGGTTACCACTCAATGGGGGTTTTCAACGCCGACCTCTGAGCAATATACTCTAAAACGATTCACCCCTTGGGATGACAAACCTTGGAAGTTTCATCTTCGCATGCTGTTGAATTTAATAAGAAACAAATAATAAAAGTCCAGGATATGAAAAATTCAAACAATCTACCTATCGCTTTAGTTATTGGCTTATGTAGCCATGGTTTAGCAATGACTCGTGCTTTACGTCAATGCGATATTGAAGTTCATGCTTTTGAAGCCAATCCACTATTGCCAGGTGCACTGACAAATTCGGCAAAAATTCATTATGTAAATAGTGTTAAAACCGATAAATTAGTTAATGATTTACTTGCCTTTAGAAAAAAAATCCCACAAGAACGTGACATTATTTTGTTTCCTACCAATGACAATAACGTTAAAATTATTGGTCATCATGTTGACATGTTGTCAGAGAATTTTCTCTTAAGTTGGAAGAGTTGTGCTGGCGATGTGTTATCTCTTTTGTTAAAAACTAATATAGAACAGCGCTGTCTCGAGCAAAATATTAATTATCCTCAATCTTTTACTTTAGACAGTTTAGAAAATGTTGGTGAAGCAGTTATTCGTTTTGAATTTCCAGTTATTATTAAACCTGTACATCCTCAATCGAGTTTTAAAGCCTTAAAATGTGATACACCAGAGGCGTTGAAAAGTGTCGCAGAAAAATATCAAAGAGATTTTCCTCTATTAGTTCAACATTGGATCACTGGTACCGATACCGACTTATATTTTGGAGCATTATTTTTAGATAACGGGAAAGTGATTTCAAGGTTTACTGGTAACAAGCTAGAGTCTTATCCCAAAGCGATGGGGCAAACAACTGTAGCAATTACTTCTGATCATCCTGAAATCCTTCCTTTAACAGAGAAGTTTTTTACTGGTTTGAACATGTCAGGTCCGGTGTCTGTAGAGTTTAAACGTGATCATTTAGGACGGTTTTGGGTAATCGAACCTACCGTAGGCCGGACCGACTTTTGGTTTGGCTTATGTTTTGATGCGGGCTGTAACTTATTACGTAATGAATATCAACTAAGTGCTGGTTTACCCTACAGTGATGAAAGTGAAGTAAAAGATACTATTTGGTTTGATAGTGAACGAGACATTACCGCTTATGCGCGTAATATTATCTATAGCATTCCTTGGTTTGGTAAGGGGTATCGTACTTCATTTTCTTACTTTAAGCCATACGATACAAGGCCTGCAAAAAGAGCTATCAAAAAAACCATCAGCAGAGTGAGTACCTCGATATTAAGTAAAATAGGGTTGAAGATTAAAAAGGGTAAAACAGTCACAGAACACGTCAAAATTTACAGTGACATTACCTCCTTACCGATTGAAGCAACAAATTTATTGAAAATAGCGCAAGCTAAAAATATATTTTTAGGTCATGCTTGGTACGAAAACTTTTGTCAACATGTCGCCAATTTAAAAGGTGGGGTACGGTTTTATTGTTTATTAAATAATGAGAATGAAACCGTTGCGGTATTGCCAATGTGGCTGAAAAAAGAAAAAGAATTTGGTCTATCGGTCAACCGTTTATCAAGTCTTACTAATTATTATTCACCGATGTTTGATTTAGCATATAACGAAAAGGTGATTTCAAAAAGCGCAGCATTTGGACAACTTTTAAGTGTGATGAAGACCGAAGAAGATGTTTGGCATATGATTGATATCTTTCCAATTACCGAGGACTTAAAAGAGGCGTTAGTCTTCGCTGCTAAAGAAAAGCATTTACTCGCTTTTCCTTATCATATGACGAAAAATTATTACCAGCCAATTACCAAGAGTTACCTTGATTATTTTAAGGAACGTCCCAGTATAGTTAAAAATACGCTAAAACGTAAAATTAAAAAGCTGTCGAAGCTCGATAGCTGGTCAATAGACATCTATTCTGATCTTGAAGACTTAGATGAATTATTGCCTATTTATCATAAAATTTACCATGATAGTTGGAAAGTTGATGAGCCATATCCTGAATTTATTAATGGCTTGGTAAAATTATCTGCAACTCATGGTTGGTTACGAATAGGGTTGTTAAAAGTTAATGGCTCGCCAATTGCTGTACAGTTTTGGCTATTGGCCAATAATACGGCTTTCATCTACAAATTAGCTTATATAAATGATTTCCAAAAATATTCACCTGGATCAATATTAACTAATTATCTACTTGAGCATGTGATTGATGTTGATAAAATAGACGTTATTGATTACCTTACCGGTAGCGACTCTTATAAATCAGATTGGATGGATCATTCGCGGGAATTATTTGGTGTACAGATCATCAATTATCGTAGCTTTTCTGGGGGCTTGTTATATTTACGTAATATATTCTCAGACGGCCGAAAAAAATTACTCAATATATATAGTCAAAATACGGATGATAAAAATGTTAGATAAAGAAGTTATAGCCTTGGTTGCAGAATGTTTACAAGTAGAAGATAGTGAACAATGGGACGATCGTACTGAACTATTGGGTAGTATTCCTGAATTAGACTCCATGGCGATAGTGACCATTATTACTACTATGGAAGAAAATTACGGATTTACCATTGACGATGATGAAATCAGTGCAGAAGTATTTGAAACTGTGGGTGCATTGACTGAATTTGTAAAAGAAAAACTAGCGTAAACTTATGCAAGCACAATTTATTTCTTCAGTAGATAAAAAAATTTTCACCCTTTATTTTCCTGGGGAGACAAGCGTACGCACGAAGAAAGCGGTTTTATTAATTCCTCCATTTGCTGAGGAAATGAATAAAAGCCGTAAAATGTTTACTGAACTCGCCAAAAGAATGTCACTACAAGGTGTTGATGTTTTACTGTTTGATTTTTACGGCACAGGAGACAGTGAAGGCGATTTTTCTCAAGCGACTATTGCGCTGTGGCGAGAAAATGTTAGTACTTGTTATCAATGGTTAAAGCAGCAAGGTGATGTTGAAAATATTGATATTGTCGCGCTTAGAGCAGGCTCGCTCCTCGCTATTGACTTTGTAAGTTCGTCGTCGCAATTAAACATCAATAAATTGATCTTATGGCAACCAGTGTTTAATGGCAAACAATTTATCGGACAATTTTTTCGCTTGAGACTTGCTGCTAGCATGATGGAAAATGGTGATAAAAAGGAATCATTGCAATCGTTGAAGCAACAACTTAACGATGAGGGTTTTATTGAAATAGCCGGTTATCGTTTATCTCAAACGTTGGTAGAGGAATTTGAAGGGTTAAATTTTACAACAAGTGATAAACTCTCAGTTGAAAAAATTGAATGGCTTGAGGTTGGAATGCCACCTAGAACTGATTTACTACCCATTAGTCAAAAAATCATTACTGCTTGGCAGGATAAAACACAACTAGTTGCTTCACATTTTATCCAAGGTAGCACATTTTGGCAAACTCAAGAAATTACCCTGTCAGAAGCTTTATTGCGAAAAACACTCAGCTTTTACTCTTAATTCATATGACGCAGACATGACTCAATTCAACGAAAAACCACTTATTTTTAAACAGGGTGATAATCAATGTGTTGGTGTTTTACATCGAGCCGAAAACTGTCTTAATCAAGGCCTGGTCATCATCGTGGGCGGGCCACAAACTCGGGTAGGCAGTCATCGTCAATTTGTGCTTTTAGCGAGAGCTTTGGCCAAAAAAGGGATAACGGTCTTTCGGTTTGATTATCGTGGTATGGGTGATAGTGATGGTATTGATGGGCATTTTTATCAAGCATTACCTAGTGTTGATATTGCGGTAAATCTATTAAAAGAACAGGTTCCTCATCTTGACAATATCGCTTTATGGGGGTTGTGTGATGCGGCATCTCTAGCACTAACTTATCTTTCGGTAAAGCCAAACAGCATTAATAAAGTGGTGTTGCTAAATCCTTGGGTACGACAAGAACATTCAAAAGCTAAAGCGGTATTAAAGCATTATTATATTAACAAACTATTAAGTAAAAATTTTTGGCTGTCATTATTAAAAGGAAAACTCAACTTCAAATCTTCAACACTTGATTTGGCCAGTAATTTGCGTGCGGCTTTAAAAAAGAAAAAAATGGTTACAGTTGAACAAACTAGCTCGACCGAAGTGTCATGGCCATATTTATCAGATGAAAATTACATCGCCATTATGAAAAACGGCTTAAACAAGTTTACGGGTGAATTATTCATTATTTTAAGCAGTGAAGATTTAACAGCTCAAGAGTTTGTCGGTTTAGTTAATGAAGATATTCAATGGCAACAATTGATGAAAAATAACTGTAATCAACAATGGGAAGTCAAGGGGGCAAATCATACCTTTTCCAGCCAGCTTCATCGCCAAAAAGTAGAGCAACTTACGATTGAGGCTTTACTTAGTTAGTCGTTGGATGTTTATTGATAAGGAGATAGTACTATGAAAGCACTTTTTTGGTTTGTATTTACTTTGTTATTGAGTTTTTTTTCATTTGAATTGCTAACTCAGCCTTATTTAGCACAACACTCAAAGTCCCTGTGGTTTGAAGGCAACAATAAAAAAGACGGCGCTAATTTTAAATATAAAAATAAAGCCGCGCTAATGCCATGGAAAAGTCATCCTGGTGATTGGTGTGATGTCTCAGGAAACCCTCAAGGTAATCAACCTTTTGAAATAATTCGGTTCGATCGAAAAATAAACCATCAAAAAATAGATGTTACCGCGATAGTTGCTCGCGCCATTGTTTTGAATCAATCAACAGTGGAGTTTATCTTTAGGCATATCAGTGGCGGCTCTGTTGATTTATATTCACGCGAGCATATTGATAAACCTCAGCTCATTTATCAATCCTTAACTGATCAAATATCACATTTTCCTACTGCCGATACAGTTGTTGTTCAAGGCACACATAAAACCCTAGGTAAATTAACAAAACTTTCATTAAATAAAGTTTCTACACCGCTTATTCGTTTTGTTCTCCCGATTAATACAAAGTTATTGAATGCGACGTTAGTTTTGCCTATTAAAAAACATTATGGCAAACCATTAACAGCAGGGCTGTATAATAAATGTGCCGATAAACCACATTCGAAGGTTGAGAAAGGCCTCGCTTCTAACTATCAATTCGATGAAGGAATTGAGCAGCACCCAGCAGTGCTTTTTGCCGATAATTTTAATGGTTGGTGGCGAGGAAAAAATTGGTCATATGGTAGTGAGAGTAAAAAATTAACCACTGTAGCAGCAGATGATAAAGGATATTTTTTACCTCTACATCAAGAGGCGCTTAAAGTGAGTATTCCAAGGGGTCAAAACATTGGAATGAATATGGCTCATGTTTTTAAAAAAGAGCAAGTAGCAGAGCCGGAAGCGTTATATTTTCGTTATTACCTTAGGTTCGATCAAAGCTGGGAAACAGTTGAAGGTGGTAAACTACCCGGGTTAAGTGGCACCTACAATACAGCTGGATGGGGAGGTCGTACTTCAAATGGCTTTAATGGCTGGTCTGCTCGTGGTGCTTATCGCAATATATTAGATATTATTCATCCATTACAGCAGAAGATTCCGGTAGGGAATTATGTTTATCACGCAGGACAAACAAATAAATATGGTGATAATTTAATTTGGAGTGATAATGCGTTAGGTTACTTAGAAAAAAATCGTTGGTATTGTATTGAGCAGTATGTGTCTTTAAATACTCCCAATGCTAAAAATGGTATTTTGCGAGGTTGGATTGATGGTCAATTAGCTTTTGAAAATACTCAAATAGAATTTCGTAAAACATCAGCGTTGAAAATTGAAAAAGTTTGGATGAATATTTATCATGGCGGCGTTAAAAAAGTGAAAAAAGATATTCATTTATACATAGATAATGTTGTAGTAGCACATAAATATATCGGCCCAATCAATGCTCAGTAGGATAATGAATACTACGAGGAGCTAAATGAATGGATGATAGCGTATTCAAATTTTTTCAATGGAAATATCAACCTAAACACCTGTTGTTATTCTTATTGGTAGGCATTTTATTGGTTAGTTATTTTAATCAAAAAAAAACTATTGTTGCGCTGCCTATTTTTGAAGCCCCTATTCCAGTCCCAAATTATCCACGTGTCGTTAGTTTATCTCCTCATGCCTATATTCAAGACAATGTCGTCAACAAATCTCAGCTTGGCATAACATCATCGATGCTTTGTGCGAGCGATAAGGTTTTAGACATTATTGGTTGCGGCCATTCAATTTGGCTGAAAGAGGAGAGAAAACGTTATTTTCAAGAAAAAATAGCTTCTGGAGTATTAAGTAGCGAACACTTAACTCAATTTGAACCATGGCAAATAGCGCTGTTAGTTGATTTGATGTTAAGTGTCGACCTTGCTGATGAATCGCTTAATCGTTACCTGCTTAATCAACTTGAGCTGTTATTAAATGAACTAGACGATAATAACTTGTCGTTATGGCACAGCCGTTTTAATAAAGGCAATGAAGCATTTATTATCGCGAGCGTTATATTTGAACAAAATTCGGAACTTTATCATCAAGCTTTTCAGCATTATTGGCGGTCATTTCAAGCTATTCAATTAACCGAGGGCTGGCCTGAGGGTTACAACTATTGGATCAATAGCCGAGCATTAACGTTTGTGTTGGCTAGCTCTGCATTTTTGAATTCTTCTCTGGATAAAAGTAAACAACAAGCCATGCTCGCTACATTAAATCGAGTCGCGTTGTGGCACATCTATATGACACGACCTGATCATCGCATAGCGGCGATTGCTGATGAAGGGCCAAGGGTTGATTTAAAAGATGAAAGCAAACCAGTAATCGATATGTTAGCCAAATTGACTGGTAATAGACTTATTGCTAGTTATGCCAATTATATCCAAAGTATTCATGGTGCAGACAGTTATTATAAACATCATCGTTGGTTGATGCCTTTGCTTTATGATCCCTCGATCAAACCTTTGTTTCAGGCTAAAGCTAGCCTATCTGGGTTTGCTCACTATTTGCCATTAACCGACATTTTTGGCAAGGGCTTTTATAATCAAGTTGTTATTCGCCAGGGCTGGCAAGATTCTGATAGCTATATTCAATTTAGAGCGGGTGATCATTTTACTCATCATCAACATAATGATGTAGGTCATTTTTCATTTTTCAAGAAGAATCTCATTATTGGCGACAGCGCTACTTATACCGATATGAAGTCAGACAATCGACTGTATTATTCATTACGTAGCTTGTCAAAGAATACCTTACAGTTATTAGATAAAACGCCGGAAAATAAACAACCCAATCGTTTTTTTCATAAGAATATTAATGCTGGTGGTCAACGGTTACCTTTACCAACAGGTAGTGAAATTAATAGTAAAGCACACTGGTTAAAGTTGATTAAAAAAGAAGGAGAGCTAAAAAAATCAACACTGATACGAGTGGTAATTAAAGAGAGATTTTATTTATTTGAGTTTAATATTAGCGCGGCCTACTTTTCAAAAGAAGATGATCGCCACAAGAAAGAACGCACTAATATTATTCGCTCATTTCTCTACCTTGTTGAGCAAGACAGCCTGATTGTATATGACCAACTTTTTAACTTAGCCGCAGATATTAGCCCAGCAACCTTATTACATGTTAAGAACCTTCCCCAAATAATAAAGTCGAATGAGCAAGCAGGAGCAACTACGCATTACTTGCTTGGCGAAATGGGTGATGTTTCATTGAGTTATTTATTACCTGAAGATAACCAAGCGGAGTGGTCAAAAGGGGGCGGCTTAGTGAACCAAATTGATTATTACCACCAGGGTAGCTTAGTTTCAGAAAGTTATTTTGATGAAAACAACATCAAACCTTGGTTTGACAATATTGCTCATCGTATCAAAACCATGGCAAGTAATCCTGGAAAAAATGTAGAATTTCTTGCGATAATATCATCTAAGTCGATAGCAAAGCTGCTGCAAAATGACGCTCACTATGTAAAATATTCAATAGGCTCAACAATGGTGGTTTGGTGTAAAAAAACCATCAAAAATTTCCATTTGTCCGAGAGAAAATTAATGGAGAAATATAATGAATTAATTGTTATTGGTACTCAAGAAATGACAGAAATCACCTTGATTAACGGTAAAAACAGTCAAAAAGTTCAGCTCCAACAACACACCATTAGCTTAGACTTAGCTAAAGCCAAATGGATTAAATAAGTGGCCAGCATTCAAAATCAAGGCGCGTAATATAGCAATCGCATGCTATTGAATTCAACGCAGAAATTGGATGATTAGAACATCTGAAGATGATCAATTAATTAGTCCGATTTGTATAAACCTTCACCAACTGATCGCCAGTTCAGTAGTATTAATCAACAAGATAACTACGGAATTTGTTGCTTGAGGATATAGAACAACTAAGGATAAGCACGCTAAAAGTGTTGAGATGAAAAAATTGAGGTTCATCTTCATCTGCACAAGATAAACACACGAGATAATTTACTTGTAATTATAGTTTATGAAAAAGTGTCACATATTTTTAATTCACCGGTTTAAAATGACTCTAGCGTCTTAAAAGCTGCTTAGCGCTAACCAATAGACGGTCTAATAATAGGATATTAATAGTTAAGTATCATTATGTTTAATTTCTGTGATCATAATGGTGTAAGCTTGATTGTCTGCAAAATAGATATTAAAAAATTCATCGGTTAATAATACTTTATAAAGCTAATTTTCATTTATTTTTGTAATTATTCGTAATTTCACTTTAGTTAAAATAGGTGATTGCTTATTATGTTGTTATAAATAATAAGTTAATGGATTCAATATGGCTCTTCCTAAAATTATTCCGACCATAATGTGTGGTGGCAGTGGTACACGTTTATGGCCGCTTTCTCGATCACTAACACCCAAACAATTTTTGCCTTTGGTCAACGATACTAGTATGTTGCAAGACACTTTATTACGTTTACCAAAGTTTTGTGTTGATCCGGTATTTATTTGTAATGAGGAACATCGTTTTCTAGTGGCCGAACAGGTAAGACAATTAGATATTACTTCCAGTACTATTTTACTTGAACCGGAAGGCCGCAATACGGCACCAGCCGTTGCCTTGGCAGCATTGCATGCGGTCAAGCAGGATGGAGATGCTTTGATTTTAGTCTTAGCTGCAGATCATGTCATCGAAGATGAACAAGCCTTTCATGCTGCAATTAATAAAGCAGTTATTGCTTCAGAAGCCGAAAAATTAACCACCTTTGGCATCGTTCCCACCAAAGCTGAAACTGGTTATGGCTATATCAAATATAATGAAATAAACAATAAAGACTTTTTAGGCGTTGAAAGTTTTGTTGAAAAACCCGATTTAGCCACCGCTCAACAATACCTTTCTTCGGGCAATTATTTATGGAATAGCGGGATGTTTTTATTTAAAGCTGCTCGTTATCTTGCTGAATTGGAAAAATACTGTCCTCAAATCCTTACTCAATGTCAACAGGCGATGGCTGGCGTACAACAAGATTTAGATTTCTTACGACCAGAAAAAGAAGCCTTTTTAAAGTGCCAAGATGACTCCATTGATTATGCCGTCATGGAAAAAACCGATAGTGCTGTTGTGGTGCCACTTGATGCTGGATGGAATGATGTCGGCTCTTATGCTGCACTTTGGGAAGTGTGCCCTAAAGATGAAGATAATAATGTCATCAAAGGAGATGTCATTGCTCATCAAACCGCGAACTGTTTATTGCATAGTCAAAATAAATTAATTGCCACTTTAGGGGTTAATAATTTAGTGGTGGTTGATACTCCAGATGCAATCCTTGTGGCGAATAAAGATAAAGTGCAAGAGATCAAAAGTATTGTTAGCCAATTAAAAAAAGAAAACCGCCCACAAGTGAGTTTGCAACGTGAAGTATATCGCCCTTGGGGTAAATATGACTCTGTTGATGTGGGTGAACGTTTTCAAGTGAAACGTATTACGGTAAAACCCGGGGCAAAACTTTCGGTGCAAATGCATCATCACCGGGCAGAGCATTGGATAATCGTTTCAGGAACAGCCAAAGTAACGTTAGATGAGAAAACATTTTTACTCAGTGAAAACCAGTCGACTTATATCCCTATTGGGGTGGTTCATGCTTTAGAAAATCCGGGAAAGCTTCCTTTAGAGATGATAGAAGTTCAGTCGGGCAGTTATTTAGGTGAAGACGATATCGTTCGTTTTGAAGATAAATATGGTCGTGTAAAGTAATTTATTAAACTGTTTTTGTAAAAAAATAGGTGCCGATAATATCTGAAGGCACCTATTATCTAATGTCATTCTTGAGAACTTCCCACTGAGCTTGGCTGTTAATTAAACCTTCATCACCTTGCTGAATGACCTGCTCTATATTACTTTGGTTGAGCTTAATACCAATATTTGACTGATTATTTTGAAAATCCATCTGTTTTAGCATGATATTGCCTAATTCTTTTTTGTAGTGGGCTGGTTCCCAAAACCATTTCATCTGTTGATTAGGGTTGGTTATCGGGACCTCCTCATTGATAACCGAGTTAAATAGACTAAAATCCCATAATGTTACTTTATTGTCCTGATTATTTTGAAAATATTTAACCAGCGTTTTTTTCCAGACATTAAAATTATCCCATTGTTTATTTTCGGCAAGGGTATGCAAATAACTAAAATGATAAGGATTAATAAAGAAGGTGACTTGAATGTTTTTTTTATGCGCCGTGGTTATTAATCGCCCCAAATTTTGAAAATTGATTGAATAAGGGTAAGTGTTTTGTGCAATTATGCCTAACGACTGGTTAGTTAATCGTTGAGTTACACTCGTCAACTTCTTGTTAAATAACGGGATGATGCCTTCAGTTTTCAAGATAGAAAGATATAAATTGGCGGAGTTAAAGCCTTCGGTATTGATATGGTTTACCAGTGATTCTTGAGAAGTAATGGTTTTGAAACTGGCGACTAATGCATCCAATGAGAATATCAAACTTGCTTTTTCTTTTAAGCGTTCAAATTGCGCAAATATTTTATTATCATCAGGCTGTATTAAACGAAAATCATATGAATTTATTGCATTGTCGTTAACCTTAAGCAGATCAATATCATTGTCGTTAAGTAAGAAGTCTAGGAAATCGACGCTCATTAAAATACTGGTTAATTCCGGCTCAGTATTGATGGCATTGATCGCGTAGTCTACTTGCATCCTTATCGTCGCACCAGGTATACCTTGGTTATAAACCCGTTGGCCTTTAAAAACGGCATTATTTGGGTCCAATCCCATTTCTACCCTGGAATTTCCCACGATTAAAATTTGTGGATGTACGTCTTCAATGCGGTAAGCTTTGCTTATACGAGAGCGTTTTTCTGCCTCTGGTTTGACAGAATTAATACCATCAACTTGCGGCGACCAATACATAGCAAAGGGATCAATAAACCAATTGAAACTAGCAATCGCTACTAACACAGTCAAAAATATTGAAAACATAACAGTAAGGTAACGCATCATTCGCCTTTAAAATTGAAAATACAAAAATTCACTCACTTGTGAAAGTGTTAATATACCGAGCGCCAAACTAATACCTGAAATTGCTGCCCAGCGGTAAGATCCAGACCAAGTGATTTTTGAGAAAGTACTATAACCGGGCCAAAAACTGTTTTTAGTTTCACTATTCATGTTATTAAGTGTGCCATTTACTGGGTGAAAAATATCTTGAATATTAGGCAAAGTCAGCACCACTATAAATAAAACGATATTCCACAGCCAAGTAAAGACAAAGGTTGCCCCACCATTAGAAGGTGTTATGCCTAATCCTATTAAAAATATTCCGACAGAGTCTAATCTTGTTAATATGGCATTTGGAATACTAAAACCGTTTGAACCCACCATGGCATTGAGCATATTTATTGCACCATCTAGGGTGGTCGCTCGAAAGAAGACCCAACCAATAACCACGGCGACAAACGTTACCAGCCAAGCCATAAAACCATAACTTTTTGAATGAAAAAAGACCGCTTTAGAAGACTGAATACTGGCTTGCCAGCTGTGATTAATGACAAGATACGCCCCATGTAATCCCCCCCAAATAATAAAATTCCACCCAGCACCGTGCCATAAGCCTCCTAATAACATAGTAAGGCTCAAATTAATGTATCGCTTGATTTTACCATTACGATTGCCACCTAACGAGATATAGACATAATCCCGAAGAAATTGTGACAGTGTCATGTGCCAACGTCGCCAAAATTCAGAGATATTGGCAGCTTTGTAAGGGGAATAAAAATTAAGCGGTAAGACAATGCCAAACATTCTGGCTAAGCCTATTGCCATATCTGAATATCCAGAAAAATCGAAATATAATTGAAAGGTATAAGCTAAAGCTCCTCCCCATGCGGAAAAGAAGTCTAACGTCATGCCACTATCAGCGGCATTAAATATAGGTGTTGCATAGATGGCGACCCCATCAGCTAAAACCGTTTTTTTAAATAAACCAATGGCAAAAATGCTCAAACCAACTTTTAAGTGACTAATATTCAAACGGTAACTTTTCTTCGTTGAGAACTGGGGTAACATGTCTTTATGATGAACGATGGGGCCAGCGATAAGTTGTGGAAAAAAAGATACAAATAAGGCGTAATGAGTAAAACTATACTCTTTTGTTATGCCTCTATATGAGTCGACTAAATAGGCAATTTGCTGGAAAGTAAAAAAGGATATCGCGAGTGGTAAAATAATATTGCCCAGATCCCAACTTTCACCCAATGCGATATTTAAGTTAAAAACGATGAATCCCGCATACTTATAATACGCAATGACAGATAAATTGACGGCTACACCGAGTATCAGTAATGTTTTATCTCTATTGATACCCAGCTGTCGACCGATGTGATAATTAAATAGCATCGAAGCAACTAATAATATTAGATAAACAGGGTTCCACCATGCATAGAAAAATAATGAAGCGAGCACAAGAGCAATTATTGCCCCTTCATTACCCCATTTACGTGCGATAGTAAAAAATAAGATAAGGGATAAAGGGAGAAATAAAAAAATAAATTCAATTGAATTAAATAACACTATTAACTTCCACTAAGATTATTTACAATTTTTAGTTATATTAATTGTTTATGCGGGCTTTGTCTTGGGAATTATAAATGAATAAAAAATTAACTTGTTTTAAAGCGTATGATATTCGAGGAAAGTTAGGTGATGAACTTAACGTGGAAATTGTTTATCGAATCGGACGTGCCTTTGCTCAGCATACCAAGGCTAATGAAGTAGTGGTTGGTGGCGATATACGAATAACCAGTGAAGAGTTGAAAACAGCTTTGGCGCATGGACTTATGGATGGCGGCACAGATGTTATCGACTTGGGTTTATGTGGCACAGAGCATATATATTTTGCAACTAGCCATCTTCATTGTGATGGCGGCAT
>CAJXWZ010000021.1 GCA_913062815.1 uncultured Colwellia sp.
CGCAACATTGCGCAAGTTTTTCAATTCCCTGTTATTTACGATTCAATGACTGTTTTTGATAACTTAGCTTTTCCTTTACGCAATATGAAAACACCAGAAGTGCAGGTGCAAAGTAGAGTACATGAAATCGCTGAAGCACTTGAGCTAACGCCACTGTTAAAGAAAAACGCCAGTAACCTTACCGCCGATGAAAAACAAAAAGTGTCGATGGGACGTGGTCTTGTTCGTAGCGATGTTTCGGCAATTTTGTTTGATGAACCGCTCACGGTTATTGATCCACAGCTTAAGTGGAAATTACGCCGAAAATTAAAACAGATTCATGAGCAATTCAACATAACCATGGTTTATGTTACTCATGATCAGTTAGAAGCTTCTACATTTGCTGAAAAAATAGCGGTCATGTACGGTGGGCAAATTGTTCAATTTGGTACCCCTCGAGAATTATTCGAACGCCCAAATCATGCTTTTGTTGGCTATTTTATCGGTAGCCCGGGAATGAATTTAGTGGAAGTAGAGCGTTGTAATGGTGGTGTGAAGTTTAGTGAGACTAAAGTAACCCTAGAACCTGCAATGATTGAGCTGTTAGCTAAAATGCCGAGTAAAAATGTCAAGATAGGTATCCGCCCAGAGTTTATTCATGTTTGGGATGAACCTAATAGTGATGCATTTTGTTGTGATCTGCTTCATGTTGAAGATTTAGGTACTTACAAAATTCTTAATATGAAACTAGATGACCAAGAGCTAAAAGTACGTCTCGACGAAGACCGAAAAGTTCCTAAAGGCAAGGTTTATATCAGTTTTCCTGAACAATGGCTTAAAGTTTATGTTGATGAGTATTTAGTTGAAGTACCTGCTCAACAAGAAGGAGAAAACGCATGAAGAAAATAACCAATAACAAGGCATGGTTCCTTGTTTTGCCGGTGTTTTTACTGGTGGCATTTTCTGCAATTATACCGATAATGACGGTAGTTAATTACTCGGTACAAGATATTTTTGACCAAAACACTTCCTATTTTGTTGGCGCAGAATGGTATCGAGAAATGTTACGTAGCCCGCGTTTACTTGATTCACTATTGCGCCAATTTAGTTATTCATTTTCGGTGTTATTGATCGAAGTTCCACTTGGTATTGCTGTTGCGTTGATGATGCCAGCAAAAGGACGAATGGCTTCGGTAAGCTTAATACTGGTCGCTATTCCATTGTTAATTCCATGGAACGTAGTTGGCACCATCTGGCAAACGTTTAGTCGTGCAGATATTGGCTTATTCGGTTGGGCAGTTAATGCCATTGGCATAGATTACAATTATTCATCTAATGCTAGTGATGCATGGTTCACCGTATTACTAATGGATGTATGGCATTGGACATCACTTATTGCTTTACTTTGCTACTCCGGCTTACGTGCAATACCTGAAGCTTTCTATCAAGCTGCGCGCATTGATAGAGCATCAAGTTGGGCAATCTTCCGTTACATTCAATTACCTCGCTTGAAAAGTGTCTTGGTTATCGGCGTATTACTACGATTTATGGATAGTTTTATGATCTATACCGAACCCTTCGTTTTAACAGGTGGCGGACCAGGAAATTCAACGACTTTCCTAAGCCAAGCGTTAACTAAAATGGCAATCGGCCAGTTTGATTTGGGACCAGCTGCTGCTTTCTCATTGATTTATTATTTAATTGTTTTATTAGTATGTTATCTGTTTTTTACTGTAATTAACTTACAAGACAAGGCTAAATAAGGAGTAACTTATGCAAATAAATAAACGTAAAACCCTCGGCATGACCGCTTACTTATTGTTTTTATTAGTGCCTATTTATTGGCTACTTAATATGTCATTTAAGAAAAACGATGAAATACTTGGCACACTAACATTGTGGCCAAATAACTTCACTTTTGATAACTATATCACCATCTTTAGCGATCCAAGTTGGTACATGGGTTATGTCAACTCTATGATCTATGTTTCCATGAATATGGTTATCACCTTAATCGTAGCATTACCTGCAGCTTATGCTTTTAGTCGCTATAAATTTGTCGGTGATAAACATTTATTCTTTTGGCTATTAACTAATCGTATGGCTCCACCTGCGGTGTTCTTATTACCTTTCTTTCAACTTTATTCGTCAGTAGGTTTGTTTGATACCCATATTGCCGTAGCGCTTGCCCATTGCTTATTCACTGTGCCATTAGCGGTATGGATTTTAGAAGGCTTTATCTCTGGTGTACCACGTGAAGTTGATGAAACTGCTTTTATCGATGGCTATAGTTTTCAACGATTCTTTATTCGTATCTTTTTACCTATGATCAGTTCAGGTATTGGTGTTACGGCGTTCTTTTGTTTTATGTTTTCTTGGGTGGAATTATTACTGGCGAAAACGTTGACTTCAGTTGAAGCAAAACCTATTGCCGCCATTATGACCCGAACCGTTGGTGCCGCAGGTATTGATTGGGGCTTATTAGCCGCCGCGGGTATTTTAACTATCATCCCAGGAATATTGGTGATTTATTTTGTACGAAATCATGTAGCCAAGGGTTTCGCCTTGGGACGTGTGTAAGACATTTTAGGAGATATATTATGAGTTGGATGGCGTGGACTGGATTAACGACAACATTTTTTAGTGTTATTGCAGTCATATTAGTGTGTATGACCGTATATGAAATTAAAGTTCCTTGTACTGAACGTAAAGGTTTTTTACCGATAAGTACCACTCGAGGAGACAGGCTTTTTATTGGTTTACTTAGTAGTGCTTACATTCATTTAGCCTTTCTGGCCGTGACTGAATTCAGTCTGATGATTGCTTTAGCATTGTCGGTTATTTGGCTAGCGATATTATTGCGCTGGGGATAGGTACGAAGAAAGTAAATTTAAACTAGTAATATTAATGGGGAAAATATTACTAGTTAAAAATTAAATGTATCGATCTAAATAGAAAACAAGGTCGATACATTTAAAGATTTGAGTAAATAGATTTTATTAACTACCCTTAAAATAATTTATTTACCAAGTCGAACTGTTGGTTAACACCAACAAAAGTACTGGAAATATCAACAAGATAGCAATTGATAGATATTTTCAGAGAAAAATCACAATCTAATATAAAAATGAGAAATATCATGAAAGAGAATAAATTAAAGAAGATTGTATTACTGGGGGCAGCTATGTCTATTGCTGGTATGGCTTTGCCTACGCTAGCGGAACAACCTCTTGATTCAGCCAAAAAATGGCTAGATAAAGAGTTTAGCGAATCAACTTTAAGTAAAAGTGAACAACTTGAAGAACTTAAATGGTTTATTAAAGCTTCTAAACCCTTCAAAGGTATGAGCATTAACGTTGCGTCTGAAACGATAGCGACACATACCTATGAATCACAAGTGTTAGCGAAAGCTTTTGAGGAAATTACCGGTATTAAGGTTAATCATGATTTGATTCAAGAAGGGGATGTTGTTGAAAAATTACAAACTCAAATGCAATCAGGTCGTAATATTTATGATGCCTATATTAATGATTCAGATTTAATTGGTACTCACTTTCGTTACGGTAAAGTTGTCGCTATTTCAGATATGATTGAAAATGAAGCTGCTGATTACACTCTACCTACCTTAGATATTGATGATTTTATTGGCTTAGATTTCACTACCGGCCCTGATGGAAAATTATATCAATTACCCGATCAACAATTTGCTAACTTATATTGGTTCCGTGCCGATTGGTTTGCTCGTGAAGATTTAAAGAAAGAGTTTAAAGAGCGTTATGGTTACGGATTAGGTGTACCAGAAAACTGGTCTGCTTACGAAGATATTGCTGACTTTTTTACTAATCATGTAAAAATGATTGATGGTGAACGTGTATACGGCCACATGGATTACGGTAAAAAAGATCCTTCTTTAGGATGGCGCTTCACTGATGCTTGGTTCTCAATGGCTGGTGCTGGCGATAAAGGCTTACCGAATGGTTTACCTGTTGATGAATGGGGCATTCGTGTTGAAGGTTGTCGTCCTGTCGGTTCAAGTGTCGCTCGTGGCGGTGCAACGAATGGTCCAGCAGCCGTATATGCCACTACTAAATATGTAGATTGGTTAGGCGATTATGCGCCACCACAAGCACAAGGTATGACGTTCTCTGAAGCGGGTCCGGTACCAGCTCAAGGAAACATTGCTCAACAAATCTTTTGGTATACCGCTTTTACAGCGAGTATGACCGATAAAGGTTTAGCCGTAGTTAATGACGATGGTACACCTAAATGGCGTATGGCTCCTTCACCTAAAGGTCCTTATTGGGAAGAAGGCATGAAGCTTGGTTATCAAGACACGGGTGCTTGGACATTCATGAAGTCTACACCTGAAAAACGTCGCTTAGCCGCTTGGTTATATGCACAATTTACTGTTTCTAAAACAGTTTCATTGAAAAAAACCTTAGTGGGTTTAACGCCTATTCGTGAGTCTGATTTAAATTCTCAGGCAATGACCGATGCAGCACCAAAATTAGGTGGATTAGTTGAGTTTTACCGTAGCCCAGCACGTGAAAATTGGACACCTACCGGAACTAATGTTCCAGACTACCCTAAACTTGCTCAACTTTGGTGGCAAAATATTGCTGAAGCAGCAAGTGGTGAAAAAACTCCACAACAAGCACTTGATAATTTAGCTGCGGCACAAGACAAAGTGATGAAACGTCTAGAGCGTGCTAATGTTCAAGGTGAATGTGGACCTAAATTAAATGAAAAACGTGACCCTAGTTATTGGTTGAATAAACCAGGCGCCCCAAAAGCTAAGCTAAGTAATGAAAAACCTCAAGGTAAAACTATTGCCTATGATGATTTACTAGAAAGTTGGAAAGCTGAATAACTAAACGTTAATTCTTGATAAAAATAATTACTCACTCCCCGTTATTTTCTGGGGTGTGGGTAAAGCTAGGCTGATTTTGTGCAAATAAGTAAAAACCATAAGATCCCTAGTAAAATAAAATACAAAATTTAGGATGTAATAACATGAAAAACTTAACAAAAACAAGTAATATAGCAAAAGTAACTAAATTAAGCAGTGCCATGGTATTAGCGATGGCCGCAATGACAAATACGGCCAATGCAACGGTAACAATAGCAAGTGATTCTGGTTGGGAAACTAGTATTAGTGGTTCTATTCCTGTTTTCGTTGTTAGCTCAGATCATGATGGCGAAGAGTCAGCAACACGTGTTCAATCGGGTTTCAACCCTGCAAACTTAAACTTTCACGTAGCAGCACCAAAACTAGATAATGGCTTAACGGTTTCAGGTCATTTTCAAATAGACACACATTTGCAAGGTAGCGGTGTGCAAAATAGCGGTACTTTCGAAAGCCGTGTTGCAAATATTCAAATCGCAGGTGATTTTGGTACTGTTGTTGTTGGTAAAGATTTTGGTGTATTTAACAGCTCAGCTATTGGTGATATTGCCAGCCAAGGTGGCGTAGGCTGGTTAGGTGGCGGTGCTGATACCGGTAATGCTACAGGAGGACGTATTGGTACAGGTTATGTTTATGCCAATTTTAATCCTCAAGTAAAATTCATTTCAAATGATTACAATGGTTTATCATTTAAAGTAGCAATGATTAACCCTGAAGAGCCACAAGACTCACAAGGTGCTCGCATTGAAACAGATTCACCACGCTTCGAAGGGCAAGCTAATTATGCCACGAAGTTTAATGCGGGTGGTATTAAGTTATGGGCTGGATTCATACAACAGAATGTCTCAGTGTTAGGCGCGAACTCCTTTGATTATGATATGCAAGGCTTTGATATTGGTACTCATCTTGATTTAGGTGATTTTGGTATAACATTGTCATTTACAGATACTACCGGTATTGGTGCTGACGGCCTATACGGATTCGGTGGAATCAATGATGCTGATGTTGATGCCACTCAATGGTATGTTGAAGCTGATTATGTCTTTGATAAAACTACTGTTGGCATAAGTTACGGTGAAGGACAGCAAGATAGTCGAGCTGCTGATGCTTCTAAAGGGCTTGACGCAGTAGCAGAAGTTGATAATGAATTATCAATGCTATTTGTTCATTACCAATGGACACCAGAGTTTCGTCTAGTTGGAGAGCTACAAGATTATCAATCTGATGTTCAAGCCGACTATGATGCCATAGTACTTGGTTTTCAATTCGACTTTTAAGTTCGTTTTGCCATACTGTTAGTAATGCATTTTAGTATGGCTTTTTGTTGACCTGATGTTTTAAGTCTCACCAGTGCTTTTAGCTTGAGGGTCAACTTTTGTAAGGAACAGGGATATTACCTTTCTAAGTTGGTAATACATGCGCTATTTAACTGTTCTGTTTTGCCTGCGCTTTTTGCGCAGGCCTTTTTAATCAGTTATCTAAAAACTTATGCGCATAACTGAAAGAAACGTTCAAGGAGCAGTAAGTAAAAACCCAGGAGCTTGATGTTAACTACATCTGTGGATATCACTCCACATATAATATGAGGTAATATAAATGAACTTTTTGAGAGATTTATCTATTAGATATAAACTGCTTGCGCTGACACTCATCCCATTATTATTAGCGTTGGTTTTTATCATTAATGGTCTGTTAAAAAATTACCAAGTTTTCGCTGCTTTGCAACAAGCACAAACCTTAGAATCATTAAATTTAGCGGCGAGTCAATTAGTTGATGAATTACAAAAAGAGTTTGGCTTTTCTGCTGGCTACTTGAGTGCTAAAGGCAAAAAATTCTCCACTGATTTAACCAATCAAATCATCGTAACCGAACAACAATTATCCCATTATAAAGCAGTTGCCAATCAATTTAATACCGCCGAGAGTGGTCAATCACTGATTGATTTAATTTCATCGATAGAAAAACAATTTGAACAGCTCGCTCAAATTCGTTTAGGTGTTAATGAACAATCCATGCCAAACGATGACATTGTTAATTACTACACTAATCTTAATAGCTCTCTGCTGACCATAAATCGCTTAATTGCCAGTTTAGTAACCGATCAAAAAATAAATCGTCAAATGAATGCTTACCTCTATTTATTACAAAATAAAGAATTGGCTGGTATTGAACGGGCCATATTGAGCCAAGCTTTTGCAACGAAGAAACCTAGCGTTGCCATGTATAATCATTTTGTTAGCTTGTTAGCGGAACAAAAGACCTATTTAACACTGTTTTTAGACCTCGCCACTGAAGAGCAAAAAGTAGCGTTTAATGAAGCCTTTACCGGTGATGCGATTAAAGAAGTAGGCCGTATACGAAAAACGGTATTAAAACAAAAGAAACGTTTAAGAATTAATGCTAATTACTGGTTTGCCAATTCTTCTGCACGTATAGATAAATTAAAAATAGTAGAAAACAACATCTCACAACAATTAACGCAGTTAATCACCACAGCAAAAGAAGATGCTTATGCGAACTTACTCAAACTTATTGCCATTGCACTAACCGCCTTACTGCTGAGTTTGTCTCTTAGTATTTATTTATTAAGGCAAATTGGCGGGCAAATTCGCTCATTATCGGGGGCGATGATAAAAGTTCAACAACACTCCGACCTGACTTCACAAGCACAAGTAAACAGTCAAGATGAACTAGGCTTACTTGCCCATAATTTTAATGAAATGGTAGAGCATTTAGGTAGATTAACCAGTAATGTTAGGAATGCCAGCCAGCAATTAACGCAAACGGTAGATGAAATTCAGCAGATTATTGGCACCGTTGACAATGAAATGAATTCTGGTCTAGAACAAACAGAGCTGGTGGTGGTGGCGGTAAATGAGTTAGACGCGACAGTGCAAGAAGTTGCCTCTAATTGTTCTGGAACGGCTGAAAAATCTAAATCTGCACATGATGCGGCTGTTCAAGGGGAGTCTTTGGTTACTCAAGCGAGTGAATCCATCGATAAACTTTCAGAAGAAATAAACCAGTCAAAAGCTATCATTCAGCTAGTGGCTGAAGACAGTAATGAAATAGGCAGTATTTTGGATGTTATCAATGGTGTTGCCCAACAAACTAATCTATTAGCGTTGAATGCGGCAATAGAAGCGGCACGTGCCGGTGAACAAGGGCGAGGATTTGCTGTGGTTGCCGATGAGGTTCGCTCTTTGGCACAGAAAACGTCTGAGTCAACCTCTCGTATTCGAGATATGATTGAACAATTACAACACCGCAGCCAAGAAGGTGTTCAAGCCATGCTTAGCAGCCAAGAATGTGCAAATACAACGGTGGGCAGCTTTGCGGGCTTATCTGAACAGCTAAGTAATATTACCAATCAATCGTCTGAATTAAGTGATATGAACTTTCAAAATGCCGCCGCCACGGAGGAGCAATCAGCAACCGTTGATGAAGTTAACCGCAATATTGAGCTTATTCAACACTCTTATCACAGTACTAATGATAGTGCCGCAAAACTTAAAGAGTCGGCAAAATGTTTAGATGTGGTCGCTAATCAACTGATGGATGAAGTCAGTACCTTTACGCTTGCATAGTCGAAGCAAAATCGAAGCAGGGTAAATTAATGTAATTTTATTTTGTGTTTATATTTATATTTTTGTAATCTATTGATTTCTATATAAATAGAATTGGTTGCGGGAGCCAGATTTGAACTGACGACCTTCGGGTTATGAGGCTTAAAAATTCACTAAACCTTAACTTGTATTAATGTACATCAATGTAAGTGTTTATGTCAACCCTTTGTTTAACTTAGTTTTTGTATGTAAATTTTGTGACAAATAATTAAAAGGAGTTTTAACGTAAAATAATTTAATGGCACAAATTTTAACTACTATTTTATTCGTGCTTTATTCATAAACTGACCTTTATATCGTTTTCGAGCGGATTCTATCATTTATTTTTTACAGGAGATAGTTAAATTTATTAATTATTTCCTGCTGTATATCTTTGTCACTTGGACCATTCAAATGCCAAAGATGGACGGAAAGGTATTTAGTGATCACTAGGGGCTACCTCATGACAAAAGTAATAGAAAAACCCATGCGAATCGCATGGGTTTTTAACAGCTAACCGCTAGTTAAATATTGTGTAATATTAATGGATTAACACCTTGATTCTAAAAGTTTTAACTTTGATGTTTTAGTTCTTGTAGTCTATGCTTTTATAGTAAGGTTAGTTGATGTTAATTATTCAAGAATTAGAAAGATAAGAGAGATGTAGTGAAACGAGTAGAGGAGATCGAACACAAAAATATTATCTTAAACTTTCCAGAATTAGAGAGGTGTTGTGAAGAACTTTTAAATGACGATGAAAAAGCATATTTATTTCCTATCTTAGTTTATTGGACCGGCTCTGATGTTAATGCAGCCCGCTGGCTGAACTCTGAAACTATTTCAGCATTTGGAGGACAAACGGGGCTTGAGGTTTGTCGAAGTCATAACTCGGAAGGTTTTGTTCATTACATTCAGCACATTGAAATTGGAGGTTTTGCTTAATTCCTCTTGTAGAGGTCTCGATAAACAGGTTGTTAACTCCAGAGAATGAATCTGGGGATTTCTGATAAGGATGGAAATAGCATGAACGATGACACTAAAAAGAATGAATCGGTACAACACGCTATGCAAGAACTTTTTGACGCTAATGAAAACCTAGCTACTATTTCTCTGACGAAAAATGGAGTTGTAGCGTATCATTTCGGTGAGAATGGTAGTATGGCCATAAATCCAGCGTGGGCAAAAATTGTTATTAACGCTGTTAAAGAACTTTCTGAATTAGAAGGAAATATAAAATAAAAGCTATTAAATTAATAATGACGTGTCGCAAAGAACTAGTGCTTTAAGTTGAAACTAACTGAAAGTATAACCTGTTCACTTTAGCAACAAGATAATGCATGTAGAGGTATCGCTTAATTACGAACATTAAATAGTCTCTATGATAGTAAAAATGAATAAAATTGCAAATCAATCGACCGTGTAATATATTAAGCATAAGTATTTATTGTGTAATATATTAAACATGGAATCATCTTCGAGTCTTGAATTAACAAAGTCATTAGGCAGCTTGATAAAGCTTGCTCGTATAAACAACTATACACAAGATGAACTTGCTCATCGGCTTGGTATTAGCCGTTCTACTATGGGATCTATTGAAAAGGGCAAGACATCTGTATCAATAGGTTTGTATTTTGAAGCCCTTACTATTTTAGGTATCGAACAAGTGTTAACTGAATTTATCGACGGTTTGGCTTCAAATTTCATTCAAGGCCGTTCAAGAACTTCCATTGCTAAAGTGGAGTTACCTGATGATTTCTGATTCAGTTATTAGAGCTTATGTTTTTATTGAAGGGTTAGATGTTTCTCCTATTATTTGTGGGGTATATCAACTTGATATTAAAAATAAGCAAGGCTATTTTGGTTATGGTCAATCTTATCTAGAAAGGCAAAACGCATTTCCATTAGATCCTATCCATCTTCCCTTAATAAAGGGGACTTTTAAAACAAATCCTCATAGTGAAATTTTTGGCGTGTTACGAGATGCCGGACCAGATTCTTGGGGCCGCAGAGTTATTTTGTCTTTACACAAGACCAAACCACGTAATGAAATTGAATTTTTACTTGCTGGCGCCGGTGAGGGCGTAGGCGCATTAATGTTTAGTTTATCGCGTAGCGGAACAAAACCTAAAAAGCCTAGAAACCAATTAAGTGATATTAAATCTCTTATTAATATCAAAGAAAGTATTTTAACCAATGGCAAAATTACTCCAGAAGCTTTAAAAGTATTTGAGCAAGGCTCTAGTATGATGATTGGAGGAGCCAGACCTAAAACGACATTGGTAGATAAAGAGATCAATTACATTGTTAAATTCAATCGGAATCAAGATTTATTTGATAATGTCATGGTTGAGCACGCGACAATGAAAATGCTAAATGAATTAGAGGGTAGGGTCGCTATCACTAAACCTATTTGCTCTGATATTGGCAACATCTTACTCGTTGAAAGGTTTGATATGAATGAAAGCCGAATAACTTCTCACTTCATTAGTGCTGCTTCTCTTCTTGAACAAACAAGTAATAAAGTTGGAAAGTTAGAAGCGACTCAAAGTTATACTTATGGAGCGTTGGCTGAGTTCATTAGGCACCACGGGAAACAGCCGGAGCAATCGATGGAATTGTATCAACGTATGGTTTTCAATGCTTTTATTGGTAATGTTGACGATCATACGCGTAACCATGCCATGCTATATGACTTTGTTGAGGAAGGTTGGTTTTTGAGTCCTGCTTATGATGTATTACCGATTAAAAATGAGAAGTCACATAGTTTAGGTCTTGGAGATGATGGTAGGGTAGCAACTATTGTAAACCTTCTTTCACAATCAAAACGATTTGGTTTGCGTACCGATAAAGCATCTAAAATCATTCGTAATACAAGAGAGTTGGTTTCATCTTGGCCAACTTATTTTAAAGATGAAGGTGTCAATGATATCGACCTATCGATATTAGAGAGTGTGATCCCCGACATAGACAGTTGGTAATCTCTTGGTATTACCGTATTAAATAATGATTAAAATAAACAACATAAGGTAAAAATAGGTTGGAAATAATTTGGACATCAGAGTTGCTATTAAAAAACTCAGTCATTAAAGAGTACTTAAGTTGCTTAAATGATAAAGAATCAACGAGTTTGATTAAGGCAATTAAAGCACTATACCTCACGCCTGAATTAACTAATATTTGCCAAGTACTCTTAAGATTAGAGGATACCTTAAACGCGATCAAGTCTATTGAATGGCCAGATGAAATTAATATAGAAATTATTAATTTGAATTCGGCGATTAGTAAAATTAAAACGTTAGAATTTTTTATAGCTCAATTAAATAAAGAAAAAAACACGTCTAAAAATCCTATCTATGGCCGGATTGAAGAATATCCTGTAGCAGCATTGTTTTGTCAGCAATTTGGCCTTTCTATTAATGATAATCAAAAACCCCTTCTTTTTTTACTTAATTTTATGCTTTTTCAAATCTCAAAATATAACCAATGGGAATTACATAAAAAGGATACATTATTAACTAATGCTGCTAATACATTACGCAAAATTATTGCATGTGATAGTGAGTTTAAGGTTCGTATTAGCCTTGAAAAATTAAATTACGATAAATTATCTAAACTACTTATTACCCTAACTGACGGAAAGTACATTGTTTTTCAAGATCAGTTTTTAATAGCTTGGTCAGATTTTTATGAAGATCAGCCTTTTGTTAGAATAATACCGTATCAACAGTCAGAGCAACACAACGAAGACACTTCTGATTTTATAACAGGAACATTAAATCTTTTTTCAAAACAAATTATTGAAACGGGTAATGGTACTTATATAAATAGTGGCTTTATTTCAACACTAGGTATTAACGATGAACTTGATATTGATGAGTCTGTTATTGAGTTTGTTGACGTTATTTCACCAGATAATGTTGAACTTGATCATCGAACTAAAGATTCGGCAGCTATTTATGGTAGCCGTTTAAGTTTAATTGAAAAAAAACACTTACCTTGGAGGAGTATTGCTTTAGCTAAACATGAAGTTGTTGAACTTGTAGCATATCTAGAATCTCGGTTAGAGGACTTAATAGATCCAACCGTGATTTTTGCCACACTTGTCTTTTTAACGTCTAAACCGTTTATTGAGGTTTTAGGTATTAATATCTATTCAAAACCGCCTCAATTGACCTATATCAATAGTGATTTTATTGACCTTACATCGGGAAGTTGGTGGCGACGCAGTATTGAAATGCCTTCTGCTTATAAACCAAGCCCAGAGCAAACAAACCTACTGGCAATACATAGCGACTGGTTAATGTTACCTCTGCCTAAACAACTTGTTTTAGCATTAAAGAAATTGATTACAACGACACCAATGACTATTAAGCAACTTTGCTTTAAAGAGAAGGGTAATACTCTTGATGCGGCACTAGCAAATTTTTTAAGACCTTTATGGATGGATAACGATAAGGTACATCGAAGGATTACACCAGCGGCGGTTAGGGCAACTCTTTTTGATAAAATAACTGAACAATATGACAGTGGCTATGCCGCATTGATGTTAGCTAATAGTGAATTTGATACACCTACCACTTTGTATTATATCAGTGCACGTTCAAATAAATTAAGGGGGGATTATATTGCCTTAGTATCTGGGTTAGGTTTTCAGTTGTCTGAAAATATTGATGATGAAGATAATGTTATCGGGAGTAAACTCTCTATCGATAAGGCTGAAATTGCTAGAGTGATAAAGTCGAAAAGAGCCGCTTTATTGCAAATGTTCTCAGAAACGTCACCTTCATTAGAGCAACTTATTGTTAGGCATAACCAGTTTGTTAATTACACATTACTCATATTAATCGCATCAACAGGACATCGTAGTAGAACCGAGTTTGGTTTTACATCTTATTCAATGGATGATAGGGCAGGATATAGTCTAATTTCGGATAAAATAAACTTTGTTGATAGCTCGATTCGAGTTATTCCTCAATGCACAATACTTAAAAAACAATTAATCTCTTATAAGAATCATTGTGCTGATTTATCTAGATTAATAAAGCCTTATAATTTTTCGTTGGCGAAAAAATTATCTAAGGTATTTAAACTACAAGTAAACGATGAACCCACATTTTTTCATATCGTTAGTAATAACGTTATACCTGTTGGAAGTAGTAAAATAGAGGGATATTTATTACCTGAAATAAATTTGCCATTAAATTTTTTACGTCACTATTTTTGCTCTGCTTTACGGCTTGCGGGAGAATTTAAATTTGCTAAGGCATTGATGGGACATGTTGGAAGTGGTGAGCATATATTATCTGATCATTCTTGTGACGCGTTAGAAAATATAAAGTCTGTTGGAAGTGCGATTGATCATCTTCTTACAGAGATTGGCATTGAGGCAATAGAGATTACTCCGTCTAGGGGCCCTAAAATAAATGTTGGCACTGATGAAATCGGAGAGTTATATAGTCCCAGTTATTTAAGGCGATCTGAAATCACTGAACGGTCTTGTCAGATACGTTGGGTCAGAAAATTAATCAGTCCACGCGTAAAAGAACTAATGGATCCTAAAACACATGAGGAAACTGTTGATGAGTTGTTAAAACAAGCCGCGGCAGATCAGAACAGTGTCATTTCTATTGAACGAAGGCTTTATTGGCTGAATCGGGTAATATCAAAAGTGTCGAAAGCTCAACGATGGGTTGCCGCATTAAATGAGCCAGAAAGGTTAGCTGTTGAACCTGTTCTCATTTTAAGAATGCGTCAAGCTCAATTTATTAAAGAAAAAGTTAACGAATGGATACTATCAAATAATGAGTTTTTGACTCATCAAGAGCAAATAGCGAAAATATGGTGCAGCCTCACCATAAATAGTGATATGGACGTTCCAATTAATTTACCCAATTTGTCGGTCATGAAAGAACCGCCATTTTATGAGCATGGTATGGCTTGGTTTGAAATGTTAGATAGCAAAAGCAATCAAACACACATCATTCATATTGACTCTATTTCTTTGCTGTTAATACAAAGATACTCAATATCTACTATTAACATAAAAAGTGCTGCTGATATTAAAAAATGTATTCTTCAAAATATCCTATATCCATTAAGTAAACAAAATAATCTAGATCATGTTGCAAGGAGCGCACTTAAAACCATCGATAGCACGGGGATGTACTTGCGAGAGGCTAGAGATCCTTTCTCTATTTCTCTACTTCATGCTTATCAAAACAAACGACTTTTGACGACGAATATTCCCCCTGAAAAGCTATGCCGTTGGTTATCGGCCACTCCTACAATCTATGAAACATCACTTATTAAGGCAAGTGTTCTCAATTTGATTTCTACATCGAAATTCAAAAATTCAACGAATAATAATTATCAATCATCACTGTTATTGATGCGAAAATTACATAGACGGATGCGGCAACTCAAAGATGTAAATACGCCAAAAACACCTCTCAGCCAAGTCTTGATTTGTACTTGGGCTGATTTTATAAAGCTACCGGATGAAACCAATGTTAACTGTTTGATTCAGCAATCTCAGCATTTAGATGAAATGATGGTTTTGGTTCTACTTTGGTTGATTGATGTATCAAAACGCCCAGGTAGAGAGAAACGAAAAAATACAGCTATTGGTACGGTTAAAACATATTTGTCAAATGTAGGTAAACCTTTATTAGAGCAATCAATTGGTCGTTCCATTTTGCAGTTAGAGCCAGAGGAATTAACTGAATTTTATAGTGATGCTTTAGATTCACGTAATATTATTGACAGAGCTCAACGTGCTCAAAACATGCGTAATTTTCATAATTTCTTGATGACATCTTATCTATGCTCTCCTGTAGATTGGCATTCGATTGAGCCCACTATTAACAATAATGATCGAGCAGCAGATGCCAATATTATTTCAATGCGTGAATATAATAATACATTAAACTTGTTAAAAAGTGATCCGGATTCACTTCCTGTCGAACAGGATATAAATCAACTTATCTTAATATTGTGTTATAGGGCCGGCCTTCGTTCTGGAGAGGCTACTCACTTGAAGTTAAATGATATTGACAACAAAAACTGGATAATCCATGTTCGAACGAATAACTTACATCGAACGAAAACACTGAAATCAAATAGAAGAGTTCCTGTTGATTTATTGTTATCAGAAGAAGAAAAAGCATTAATAAATCGTCGTATTGAACTAGTTAAACAATATCACCCAGATGCTGAAAACCCTTGGCTACTTTGTGATAAAACTACATCAAGGTGTTTGGTTTATATCGATAAACATACCAGCAGAATAAACCATGCATTAAAAGTCGTTAGTGGTGATAACACACTTCGTCTTCATCATGCACGGCACAGCTTTGCTAATTATCTTTTGTTACTTACAAATGAGCTGTATTACTCACGTCACGTTTATGTTGAACTCCAAAAGTGGTGTCGAACGGATGATATTGAAAATTTCTCCCACTTAGTTACAACTCTTTTAACGGGAAAGCAGACTTCAAAATCAAATGTTCTTCATGCTATCTCATTGGCAATGGGACATGCTAGTCCAGAAACAACCTTACGTAGCTATATACATGTTTTGGGCTTATTGCATGCTACAAAAAATGAAAAGAGGCTTGTCAGGGCTATTGATAAAGCTTCTATGGCATCAATAACAGGAGTTGAGAGGAGTCATGTATATAAAATATTAGCTCGTGGCTGTAGTGAACGATATGGATTTTTACCTCTTTGTGAACATGTGGCTAAAAAATGGACTGGCTATCAGCAGTTATCTAGTCATCAACAAAAAAACAATTTACAACTAAGTTCAATTACACCTAACAAGGATCGTATTTACATTGAGTTAAATGATATTGAACGGATAATTAGAGCCGCTGAAAGTGGTCTTGTGGATACTGAAATTGCGTATTATTTTCAACTAGACTTCTCTTTTGTGCAAGGCGTCATTAAAGCGACACAGGACATAAAATTACAAACAGGGTATTTGGGGACTAGCATTAGTTCAGATTTAGAGTATATATTTTTTACTACAAACAAAAAGAAGCAAATGACCTCAGCAAAATATATAAAACAAGAAGACTTTCAAAAGCTTCTTATTTTGATAGCCAAACTATCTAATCAACAGATGGTTGAAGTAACTAACATATGGCTGCACAGTTATACACCTAATGATGGCTTAGTTGTTAGTGATATTAGCTTGACGCAATTTAAAAATCTTTTGACTATTTTGGGTTACGAAGTTATTGACTCAAAATGTGATATATTAGTAAGAGACCAGTATAGTAAAAGAAAAGGAACAAGCCTTAAATTGGCTTCCATAAAAAGTAATAGTACATCCAATAATGATAATAAAGTACAGCATGCTATTTTTTTACTGAGCGTCTACATTAAGCACAAACTAAATCATTAATCGTGAGAGAGTAGTACATGAGCATTAATATACAAGCAGACTTTATTAATTATGTTGGCGACGGTACTCTTGAAATTACAGAGCCCAAAAAATTTGCAAAATTATCGAATCAACTATTGAATTTAATAAGGCTTCAAATTCACAATTTCGAAGATAGGTTAAAGTTAAAATTGCTTATTAAAGAAAATAAAATTATTCTTTTATTTGATGAGAGTGATGATAAGCAGACGGGGTTTGATGAAGGTAAAATCGAAAATATCCTGATGGAAGGGTTGGAACATCAATTAGACCAAGTGATAAAGTACAAAAAATTAATAATCGATGGTTCTATACCCGAAGCATCTAAGTTGAACTCAAAAAATAATTCACAATTATCTAAAGCCGCCGCTATTTTGCAGAAAATTGAAGAGACTGATATAGAGTTAGTATCTTCAACAAATCACAAAGTTAAAATTCCGAAGTTACCAAAAATCGATACGAAAATTGATACATTTGAACCTATGTCTTTAGACTTATGTAGAATAACAAAACCAGAATTGATTGGTCCGATGGAAGCTGTATTTATTTCTTTTATCAATAACAAAAAGGTAACAGCTAAATTAAAAATCACAAAAGCGGATGAATTAGTTGTTTGTGATATGACTTTTGGTAAAAAAAATGTTGATATTGAATTTGAGTATTTGGTTAATATTAAAAAATCTAATCATTACATCGGCTCTTTAATATCTATTAGAGAATCTAACGTAATTGATACTAATATTGAGTTAGAGCTTTAAGTTTAGTAAATAATTATTATGACCTATATTTGAGTGTCAAGCGATGAACGAGATGCATGAGAATATGCAAACTTATTTCGTACAAAAATCTAAAAAAACCACCTTTAAAATATAATCTTATATCTAATAAATCTTTCCAACTTTTTAGTCTTTGATTTTATGGTTTTATTCTATCTAAAAATCACGGACTTTAATTTATTATTCTATAAAGTTTTTCAGATATTTATTGTTGCTACTGATTATCATGATTACAATTACTTTATAGAATACAATGGCTTGTTTGGTCGTTTTTGTTGACTTAGTGTTTTAAATGAATTATTACTTAATAAGTACAAAGTGATGAAGGGATTTTTCACTGATTTTTGTACTTACTTTTAGGTGTGTGCACTTGGTACACATTTGAATATTTAAATTACCTTGGCAGCTATTGTTGGGTAAGATTTACCTATGGAGATTTTTGATATGTTAAATAACAAAGTTAATGAAGAAAATGGTCAACAACCTTGTGTTGTTTTTGAAAGCGTCAAGGCGTGGCTAGGAACGGCGGAAAACCTTAGATACATTGATAACAACAGTAATCCATTCTATGTCAGAGATTGGAAAATCATGAATTATGATCCCTATAATTCTTCTGAAGGTAAGGGGTTTGATATTTTTTTCCATACAACTGTTTTTTTTCGAGATGTAGAGCCTGACTCTGATCAACCTTCACACACCGTTGTAACTAAAGTTGATGATGGGATTGAATGGTTAGGCCACACGGATTTACACTCTAGCGGGCAACATATCAATGCTGATACAGGTGAGTGTCATTTAAAATTTAATGCGATTTTAGCTATCATGCGTAGAGCTGCTGAAATTGATGTGGATTTTGCAATAGAGATGCATGAAGATAGTATTGTATGTGCTTAAGTTGTCTTGCAATGTAGTAGCCGCAATGGCTACTACATTTACTTCTAGTGAACTAAGATGAGCAACTAGTGCATATTGCCTTCGACATGTTTAAGATTCGTATGTTCAACACATTGACTTACGTTTGATAACTCTAAATCTTCAATCATAAGCTCGACACGTTGTATCTGATTTGCTCTCACGCAAGCTTTGCCTATTGCCAACCGAATGACTTCAATGACTTCTCGTGGCGAAAAATCACATAACGTTGATGACAACTTCAGCGATAACTCTTTTTTAAAATAGTGCTGTAACTTCATATCAAGCAAGCTAGTTTCATAAATATTCTGTACGATGAACTGCATTTGTTTGGGTGTTGGTGGTTTTATCTCAATATTCATTATACGTGATTTTAAGGCGGGTTTTAACGTTTTGTAATCATTTGTTGTGGTGAAAATGATGGTTCCAGATAAATCCAACTCAAGGTTTAAGTACTGACGAATCCCCACAAAATGAGGATTAATGATCGACCTTCATGATTATTTGTGATCAAATTTTTTCATCACAAAAAAACTCACCTATAATCATGAAAGCCACAGAAATATTACACAAAGATATTGCCAATGCCTACCCTGAAATCCATAAAACTCGGTTAAATACGTTATTTACTTTTGTTCGCTCTGGTTTACGTGATCAACGCGTCACCGTAACTTACCTAGGACGCGGGTTGAAATCGTTATCTAAGACCGACAAAAAACATGATATTAAACGAGCAGACCGTCTAATTGGGAATGCCAACCTACATCAAGAACGTTTTTGCTTTTATGAACATATGACAGAGTACTTAGTTGGCCGGCAACAGCACCCATTTATTATCGTTGATTGGTCACCGATTAATGGTGGGGAAATATTTCAAGTGCTCAGAGCTAGTATACCAATGGGCGGTAGAGCACTAACGTTATATGAAAAAGTTTATCCAGAAAGTGAATTAAATACTGAAACTGCTCACCAACACTTATTAAATCACTTAGAAAAGTGTTTACCCGCAGATTGTCAGCCTATTATTCTATCTGACGCTATCTTTAGAGCGCCATGGTTTAAAGCCATAGAAAATAAAGGTTGGTATTGGCTTGGACGAGTTAGAGGTAATGTGACTTTATCAACCGATCTTGAAACATGGGACAGCTGTAGCTCATGGTTTAAACAAGCAACAGATAAAGCACGTACGGTAGAAAATATTTACTATGGAAAAACAGTGCGTTTTAAATGCCAAGGCGTTTTGTTTAGAGGAAAAAACAAGGGCGGTAAAAAGCTCAAAAAACGTGGTGGACAATCACAATGCACAACGGATAAATACCAACAACAAAAGGCTAAAGAGCCTTGGTTACTTATTTTTAAGCTGCCAAAAATATTTGCAGATAAACCTAAAAAAGTTGTTACTTTATATAAACAACGTATGCAAATAGAAGAAAGCTTTAGAGATACAAAGAATGCTAAACTTGGCATTAGTTTAACCTTTGCCAATTCCAGAAGTGCAGAAAGGTTTGATAACTTATTGCTAATAGCCGCGTTAATACTGTTTATCTTGTGGTGTATAGGATACGCGGTATCGGCAGGAAAAGGTGATAGTGCATTACAGGCTAATACAGAGAAAAAACGTCGAGTGTTGTCCTATATTTATCTTGGTCGAGAAGTTGTTGATGATCCTAGATATGAACCCGATGAGCTAATAATTATTTATGTGTACAGCCAGTTGTCACTGCTGGCTATACAAATTGATAATTTAGGTTAAATTCGTGGGGATCCCTCAGGTTTAAGTAATTTTCTTTAAAACACTTTCGTTGCTCTCGGTCAAAAAATGAATAGAGTGGCTGAATGATGCTGTCGTAATGGTTGTCTTTAGCCATACATAGCTCATCTATCAATAAAACGGGCTGAAAGGACTTTGCTTCATAACACATGATTTGACCTATTAAGCCGACATCAGCATCTCCGTATTGCGGGTTGCCACCTGACAGTTCAAACCGGCCGGTCATTGCAGCGGCATTGATAGAAAAAAACTCTAAATGCAACGATTTAGATAAAGCTATAACAAACTGCGTTTTACCGATACCTGAAGGCCCTTGTAAATTAATGATGGGTAATGACAAGGGTTGGTTTGATAAAATACTGACCTGGCAGGCGGCTGTTACTTGTCCAATCACCTTTTTGAAATTCGGGAACTTTTCAGCTAGTACTTGTAGTGCAGTTACTTTGTTATCACTCACATAATAGCGCTGTTTATTCGCCCCAATTTCAACAAGGGCTTTAAGCTTTGCCATGTCTTTTTCTTTACGGCTCCCTATTTCTTTCTTTAGCTTTTCCAGAGAAAATAAAGACGCTGTATCCGAGTTATCAAATGGTGATGCTGAGAATTGCTTCTCGGCATCACTTTGTTTATCGAGACTGTCGGTAAAACATATACCCACCATTTCAGTGAGGGTCATGAGCATAGATGAAACATTATCAGGCTGTTCAATTATTCGCATAATCATTTTTTGTACGTCAATGACAAAATATGGATTAGGGGTGAACGGCTTTATAGCTTTTATTCTTCTTTTGAACATGAACGCTTGACTGGGCGTCATAAAATTAATAACGTCATCTAAATGGTTTCTGTCATCGATATAGCAACAAGCGGTAGCTAGTGCGAGTGTTGAAATAGATGACATCATGCTGTAGCGTTCAACTTTATCATATTGACAAAATTGATTAAAATGACAGTAGTCGAATGCATCGGTTGTTGGGATAAATGGGTCCATAGAAAACACCTTATATTTTTGGGGAGAAAGGGAGTACAGTGACCAAGTATCACTGTACGAGAAGGCAAGCAATTAAATGTATTTAACACACACTAAAATATTACCATTAACCAATATTCCGCCCCTGACTCTTAAAATAAGCTGCTGCCCAGCGGGTAAGCAAAAACTTGTTATCCGTTGATTTAACGGTTTAGCAAAGTCAACTTGCTGATCAGCAAAGTGCTGTAAAGGCTCGAAGGGCTTTTCAAAACTTTTTAATGAGCATAAAGACACTTCATCACCGTCATTTGTTCTTAACACTAAACACACATTGCCTTTAATCGGTGTTGATTGAAGAGTGACTTGTATTTGACTGAAAAATGCATTTCTCTTAGTTTTGGCGTCACTTAACAAAATATCCTGTTGATATTGTTCAACCTTAAATTTGCTATTAACTAAGTGTTCTTGGTAAATACTATCAACGATAAAGTTGTAATCATCGTGCCAAAGAGGAGGAAGATTATCTTTATTCTCAAGTGCCCACTTCTTTTTGCTAACCAGTACAGGGGGTCTATATTCATCTACCTTGATAATTTTATTCGTTGTAAAAACTAACTTTTCATTTGATACGAGAATGGTGGTATTTGTCATAATAAATCTCCAAAAAAGGTTAAGCTATTTGTGCAAAAGAAGTAGCAAAGTAGTGCTCATCAGCGCTTTGTTTATCACTAGCTTGTATAACTGAGGCAATAGGCGTTATGGCTTGATAACCGTAACGCGAACCAGGGCTTGCACACGTGAGTACATGACGTAATAACATCGCACTTTGTGGCTCACACTTATCAAGGTGACTTAAAGCTTGTGCACATATCTCAAGGGTTAACTCATCATGGTCAACAACCATACCCAGTGATGTCCGTGTTCCATTTGGAGAGAGTGTTTTAGTTTTACCTATATCATGAATGAGCGCTGAAATAATAGCGATATCACGCTCTGCATTAGCAAACTGACTTCGACTAACTACTCGCTCAGCAACATCAATAGAGTGCTCTAATAAGCCTCCACTGTAGTTATGATGATGACGAAGGCTTGCTGGGCACTGTAAGAAGTTAATGCCCGTGTCATTATTGACTAAAACATCGGACAAAAACTGCTTTAAGTGAGCAGACGTAATACTATCAACAAGTTTTTTAAACCGCGGTAATAACTCAGGAATAGGGCAGTAACAACCGGCCAGTGCATTGATATCAAGCAATTTACTGCTGTTTTCATCAGAAACCATTTGTAAAAAAGCGCAGCGAACGTATTGTTGCCCGTCAACATATTTCAATGTTGCTTCGATATGAACGACGGTGTTAGCTTGTAACTGCACCATAAAATCATTCATGTTAAAGCAATACACATTGATGAAGGTTGAGATGTCAGACAGCTGCATTACCCAATACTGCTTACCCAGTTTATCAGTTTTTTCAATGCAACCGACCATGGTATAACAGCCTTTAAATCGCTTGAAAGAGGAGATGTTTTCAAGCAAAGGTTGAATGGACTGCTGAACGGTTGCTTGAACTAACTGTGTGTTGTTTGAATTAGTCATGATTTTTTCCTTTAAATGATTTTTTTAATAAACGTTCAAATGCTGAGCCGTCTTGGCGAGTGAGATTTGGTACAAAGCGAGAGTAAACTTGAAAAAGCATCTGTGTATTACTATGCCCCATCTGTTTTGCTATCCACTCAGGAGACTCTCCGCTTGCCAGCCAAAGTGTTGCTGCTGTATGACGGCTTTGGTATGGCCTGCGTTTTTCAAGACCAAGTCGCTTAAGGAGGGGATACCAAATACGCTTAGTCACATTGTTGTGATCAATAGGTTGACCTGAGTTATTACAAAAAACAAAGTCAGATAGCGATGAGGTAACCTCATGTTGAAGTTTTAATGCATCAAAAACAGGCTGGCTCATTACTATTTCACGTTGTGAGAAATCATTTTTTGTATAATCACATTCACCTGCGACAATTGTTTCTCGAATTTTTATTTGACGGCGGCTAAAGTCGACGTACTTCCATTTAAGGCCATCAATTTCACCGGTACGAGCACCTGATAAAAATCGAACTAAGTAATAGCGGCTATAGTCTTTTCTGACGTTAGATACTATTTTGTTCACTTCTTCAAAAGTAAATGGGTTAACATCCGTTTTTTCAATCTTCAATGGCTTGATCCGAATGAAAGGCGTGTTAAAATCATGACGATCGGCGGCTTCCTCAAATACTCTCCGTAATGGGTCCATTATTTTATTGATGCGATTATTACTGAGCGTTGAGCGTCCATTTCGGCCCGGTTCTTTGGCGAGAGTGGTTCGAAATTTTAGTAAATCAGCGCGAGTAATGCTGTCGATCTTCTTTTCTGAAAAAGTAGGGAGAAAATACTTCTTCTTCATGCTTTGCATATTTTTGAGGTGAGATGGACGCCACTTTAATATGCTTTCTTCAAACCACTCTTCAATAAAATCTCCAAATAGTGGGATATTTTTAACTGACTTCCCTGAACGCTCTAGTTCATCCCTTGCCAGCTTTTGGGCAATTTTGCTAGCAGGAAAATGAGCTAAGTAATCAAATTGATCTGTAAGCAACTCAGCATTCATTTTATCTAGCTTCTTTTGCAACCGGCGACGATTAACCTTTGTATCACTCAGGTTTGTTTTTTCTCTACAGCGTTTGCCTTGAAAGGTAAAATCAAAGTAGAGGTTGTTGGTATCTTTACGTGATGAGAGTCTAGCCATGATTTACCACCTCCATAGGCTCCTGGTATACAAGCGCCAAAGAATCATGAGCAATGCTAAGCATGTCAGATTCAATAGTGTCCCAGATGAACAAAATTTTTCGACGACCGAAAGGTCTGATGTAATGCTTGCCTTCAATTAAGCAGGCATCGAGTAATTCATTACGTATTGTTCTCGCGGTGTAATGAATTCGATCTGCTAACTGATCTGTTGTAAGATAAGTGCTATACTTTTCACTGCTCATATAAATCACCTTTAAGTTTGGTTTTATGGTGTAAATGATTATATATTTAATCATTATGAGTAAATATATAATCATTTGTGGGTGTTTGTCAATAAATTTAGGTACTTTTTTGTTTTATTAGGGGGAATAGTGTTACGTTTTAAAGTAAAAGAGCTTATTGCTGATAAGGAATTTAACGAAGAAAGAAAGGTTACAATTGCTGAGGTTGCTGAAGCTTGTGGAATGAACAGAATGACTTTGACAAAAATTTGCAACCAAAAGGGCTATAGTACAGTTACTGATAATTTAGATAAATTATGCGATTACTTTGGCTGTAAAATTGAAGATTTGGTTCTTCATATGCCAAATGATAAAGAAAATTAATTATTAAATGATTTAATTGTTTGAAAGCTCAAATAGATAGTTAATATACTATCTATTTGAGCATTTTTATGTTCGGTTAGTTATTACAAGCATCCTTTAGCGCTTTACCTGCTTTAAATCCCGGTGCGTTTGATGCCGCAATTTGAATTTCAGCACCTGTTTGTGGGTTACGGCCTTTACGAGCGGCACGAGATGATACTTTAAAAGTACCAAAACCTATCAAAGCAACATCACCGCTATTAGCTAATTCAGCCGTAACTGTAGCTATAATACAATCTAATGCACGACCAGCAGAAGCTTTAGTTATATCAGCACTTTCAGCGATTTTATCCACTAATTGACCCTTGTTCATTATTGTTTTTCCTATTTGGTTTTTATTGTTGTTTTCATACTAAACAAATATACCTATTTAGAGCAATAACTATCGAAACAAAATTGCTTTCTGTGACGATTTGGTGCACAAAGTGAGATAGATAAAAATTAACTATCTAGCATTTATCGCTACAAAATAACCAACAACTTTTTTAACATGGGCAACAACATCATTATTTTCTATATAACAATCTTCACCATACATGCTTCTGACAACATTTAACCCGATTAGCATACCTAAAAATAACTCAGCGCTCGTTTGAGGACTTTTAAAAGAACAGATTGCTTGTTGATCTATTTTATTTAACCAAAGGGTTAGTTGCTTTAATGTTGCTTGAGGTCCATTGAGATAAACTTTCTTTAAAATACTAGGGCACTCTGATGATACTTGTGACATGTTTCGCATAAAGCATAGGTGTTCATCACTTAATAGAAATGCCAATAACTTCAAACCAAATTCATTAAGCATGTTAATCATATCCTGTTTATTGTCAGGAACATTACAAAAATCAAGAGAGTAACTTTTTGAACGTTGAAAAATTATTTCTTCAATTAATTCTGAACGGTTTTTATATCGCGTATAAATGGTACTTTTAGATACTCCTGCTAACCTAGCAACAGCTTCAATAGAAAATGCCCCTTTATCGCGGCTAAAAAGCAATGTTTGAGCGGCTTCAATAATAGCCCTGTTTTTTTGGTTATCAACAGGCCTACCTGCTTTTTTTTGCGTTGACTTTTGATTTGACATAATAAGCTCAATTAAATATCATACGGGTGCGTACAATAATGTGATTTTACTATAGTACTTTACTCAATGAGAAATTTCCATGCATAAAAAAATCTTCTATATTTCTGCGTTATTATTACTCTTTATTGTTGCAGGGTGCACTGATGAAAAGGCACAAAAAAGTGAACCCCCTTATATTCCTTGGGTTAAAACAGTTTCAGCTGTTGCTGTAAATGAAAATATATTATCTTTATCGGGTATTGTTAAAGCAAGATATGAATCACCTTTAGCATTTCAAGTAGGAGGGCGTATTCTTAGTCGTGAAGTAGATGCTGGAGCTAATGTTGAAGTAGGCGAAGTTGTTTTTACTATTGACCCCCGAGATTTAGATGAGGAATTACGTGTAACAAAAGCGCAGGTAACTTCAGCTAAGTCTTCGTTAACAACAGCAGCCTCAGAGCTAAAAAGATATCAATCACTTTATGTTGAAAAATATATCGGAAAACAAGAGTTAGAACGCGTTAAGCTTGCCAAACAAGAAGCGACAAGCCGTTTTGATACTGCACTAGCAAACCTTGAAAGAGCTAAAAATGCGCGTAGTTATACCCAATTAACTGCACCGTCTGCTGGTGTTATTTTAGATACTTTTGCCGAGCCAGGTCAGGTTGTTCCCTTGGGTTATACGGTGGCTATTTTGGCTCAAAATAAAGGTCGCGAAATAGAAGTTTCTTTACCTGAAAAGTTTCAAGCGCCCCAAGTCGGTGAGGTATTACTTAACAATGGTCAACATGCGGCAATTGAATTACGAGAAATTTCAGGCGCAGCAGATAACGTTAGTCGTAGTTGGCGTGCTAGATATCGTTTAATACAGAGTACGGTTGAATTAGCGTTAGGCTCTATCGTAAAAGTCGACTTAGCAAAGGTAATAACAAATGAAAATATATTAAGTGTGCCATTAAGTGCGTTAGATGAGCGAGGGAAAGGGCCTAGGATCTGGATTTTTAAAGCAAGAAAAGCAATACCTGTTCCTATCAATATTGTATCACTAGAAAATGAAATAGCTAAAATTCAAGGTGATGTATCATTAAATGATCGTGTTATCGCATTAGGTACGCATTTACTCATTCCAAATATGGCCGTAAGGGAACTACGTTAATGAGTTTTCCTAACCTTTCAGCTATCGCCGTTAGAGAGCGCTCAGTAACACTTTTTTTTATTATATTATCGGTTGTGGCCGGAATTTATGCTTTTTTATCACTTGGCAGAGCTGAAGATCCAAATTTCACTGTACGCGTCATGGTTGTTTCGGTCGTTTGGCCGGGCTCAACCCCTGAGCAATTACAAAATCAAGTGGTTGACCGTTTAGAAAAGCGCATTCAAGAAGTTGAGTATCTTGACAAAATAGAATCAACAATACGCCCTGGTCGAGCAGATTTACAAATTGAATTTGAAGACTTCACTCCAAGTGAAAAAATACCTGATTTGTTTTATCAAGTTAGAAAACGGATGCAAGATGAGTCGTCCCGTTTACCAAAGGGTGTTATTGGCCCAATCGTTAATGATGATTTTTCAGATGTTTATTTTTCATTGATGTCTGTTTCTGCTCCCGGTATGCCCTTGCGCGAGTTAACTCGTTATGTTGAAAAAGTAAGGAATAGGTTACAGCAGGTTGAGGGTGCTCAAAAAGCCATGATTATTGGTGAGCGAGAAGAGCGAATTTTTGTTGAATTTGAACGAAGTAAATTAATTAACCTTGGTATTTCAGCTCAAGTTATTTTTAATGCGATTGAAGAAAATAACCAACTGCTTTCAGCAGGCTCTGTCGATTTATCTGGTCCTCGTGCTTACATTCGATTAGATGCTGATTTATCGGATCCTAAAAGTTTAGCCGCATTGCCTATTAAAGTAGGGGATAAGCTATTACGACTTTCAGACTTAGCTAAAATATATCGAGGTTATGAAGACCCTCCAAGTTACTTGATACGCGCTTTTGGTGAAGACGTTATTTTACTTGGTGTTGTTATGAATAAAGGTGAAAATGGTTTAGCCTTTGGTGAAAACTTAGCAAACTTTGTACAGCAAGAACAAGCGAATATGCCATTAGGAATGACATTATCTGTTTTAACCAATCAAACAGATGCGATTACTGGTGCGGTTAATTTATTTCAAATGAAATTTTTAATTGCTGTTATTGTTGTCATGATAGTCAGTATATTAGCAATAGGTTTACGAGCAGGTATCGTTGTTGGTATCGCTGTACCTTTGACGCTTGGGCTAACTTTTTTATTAATGCAAGTAACCAATATTAATTTAGACCGCATTACCTTAGGTGCACTTATTATTGCGCTAGGCTTACTGGTTGATGATGCTATTATTTCGATTGAAATGATGATTGTTAAAATGGAATCTGGGTGGGATCGTGTACTTGCGGCTAGTCATGCATGGAATGTTACGGCTGCTCCCATGTTATTTGGTACTTTAGTCACCGTTGCTGGTTTTGTACCTATTGGTTTTGCACGCTCTGGTGTAGGTGAATATGCTGGAAATATATTTTGGGTGCTTGCCTATGCCTTGATTATATCGTGGCTTGTTGCCGTAACGTTTACACCTTATTTGGGTGTTCGAATTCTTCCTAAGCAAAAAAAGACAGGAGAAAAACACACTGATTTATATAACACACCACGGTACAACAAATTGCGGCAGTTAATCACACAATGTGTCAAATATCGTAAAACAGTGGTTGGCGTTACCGTAATGTCGTTAATACTTGCTGGTGCAGGTATGGCTAATCTTGTTGAAAAACAATTTTTCCCTAACTCGGATCGTACCGAAGTACTTATTAGCGTTAACTTACCACAAGGTAGCGCGATTAGTGTAACTGATGAAACTACGCGAAAAATCGAACACCTATTAAAAGACATGCCTCAAGTGAAAACCTTTTCTGCTTACGTTGGTCAAGGAGCGCCTCGATTTTTCCTTTCATTAAATCCAGAGCAACCAGATCCCGCCTTTGCTAAAATAATTGTCGTTGCAAATAATGCGGTTGATAGAGATATCATCATCGATGAGTTGAATAAACATATTGCTCAAGGAATGTTTACTGAAGCAAGAATACGGGTAACCCGGCTCGTTGTTGGTCCACCTGTTCCATGGCCTGTTAGTTTTCGAGTTGTTGGCTCTGATCCGATTAAATTAAGAGATATTGCCCATAAAGTACGTGCTACGATGGCATTAAACACACATGTTGTTAATCCTCATTTAGAATCAGATGAGCGTGTTCCAGTACTCTTTCTTCGTATGGATAATGAACGTATTAGATTGATGGGCCTAACACCTAAAGATGTCGCTCAACAATTACAGTTTATGTTTAATGGTGTTCCTGTTACTGAGGTTCGCCAAGATATTAGAACCGTAAAAGTTGTTGCTCGAAGTCTTGGCAATCAGCATATCATGCCAAAAGATATAGAAATAAAAACCAAAGATGGCAATAAAGTTTCATTAACCCAACTTGGAGACATAGAAATACGTTATGAAGAGCCCGTTATTAAACGTTATAATCGTGAACGTTCTTTGGCCATTTTAGCGGATGTTAAAGATGCACAAGCACCTGATGTAACCATGGCTATTTGGAACGATCTTCAACCGTTAATTCAACAACTTCCCATTGGTTATCGGATTGACATTGCAGGGTCGGTTGAAGCATCAGGCAAAGCAAACGATTCCATTGCTAAACTACAGCCTATTATGTTCGCATTAATGCTTATTTTTATCATGCTGCAAATGCGTTCATTTTCAGGAACCTTTATTGTACTCTCTACTGCACCTTTAGGCTTAATTGGTGCAGTGATCGCCTTATTAGTCTTTAATCAACCTTTCGGGTTTGTTGCTTTATTAGGATTAACGGGCTTAGCAGGTATTTTAATGCGTAACACCATGATTTTAACCCAGCAAGTACAAGACAACTTACAGGAAGGCATTGAAGCACTACCTGCCGTTGTTGAAGCAGCAGTACAAAGAGCACGACCAGTAATTTTAACCGCAGTGGCAGCTGTTTTTGCTTTTATTCCTTTAACCCATGATAGTTTTTGGGGGCCGCTAGCGTATGTACTTATTGGTGGTGTAGCAGTAGGAACTATTATTACTTTACTATTTGTACCTGCCTTATATGCCTTATGGTTTAAATTAGATAAACCTGCCGCCCGATAGGAAAATAAAGGTAAATTTATGAATATCGAGTTATACATATTCTTTCTTGTTACAACTGTTATGCTTATTTTAGTGCCTGGCCCTGCTGCTATTACAGTCGCGACGCAGGGAGCGTCCCATCATACTAAAATAACCTTTATAACTATTTTAGGGGTAGCAACTGCTGACGCACTTTTTTTTATATTATCTGCTACAGGTATTGCATCACTCATCGTTGCATCAAGTTTTGTATTTTCTATCATAAAGTGGTTTGGTGTCGCATATCTTCTATTTTTAGGTGCTTCAGCCATTTTTAGTAAAGCAGGGGCAATTAAAATAGCCGCTAAAAACACTGAAATAAGCCCAGTAAAAGCATTCACTCAAGGTTTAATTGTACAGTTAGCAAACCCAAAAGCATTATTATATTTTTCTGCACTTTTACCTCAATTTGTTGACCCAAATGAGCCTGTGGTATTTCAAATGCTAATCATGGGACTTACCTGCATTTTAGCGGATTTGCTGGTTTACAGTTTGTTTGGCCGTATGGGTGAGCAGCTTGCCAAAAAACAAGTAAAACCTTGGGTAATAAATATTATTAACAAAGTTGCGGGTATAACGTTAATTACTACAGGAATAAAAATGGCTACTTTAGAAGCTGTAAAATAAACTCACACCGTATTGTAGATATTGACAAAATAGTATGTATCTAACCTAACTAAATAACCCTCTATTTTTGTATTTATCTGACACCCTGAAAGTTTCATTATACCATTACATTGACTTGGTAAGATGTTATTCACTTTCTGTAAACCAATCGATTTTATTTTTGTCATCGCACAGTTGTTGTTTAAACCAAGCAAGTGCCTTACCTTTATGACATGTATTCCATGCATAATTAAGTGTATGGTTTGAAATGCCACCATCTTCTGTTTCTTTGACAATAAGAGCTCCTGATTTTAGCTCCTTGCTAATCATATGTCGTGGTAATGAACCAACACCTAATCCTTTTTTTTGAGCTGTTATTTTATTTTCTAAATCAGATACGGTTAACGTAGGTTGACCAAGTAGTAGACCAACCGTTTTAGGGGCTAATTGACGAGAACTGTCTGAAGCTACAACTGCACGATATTGTTGGATTAATGTATTTGATAACGGTTCTTTTTTGTTTGCTAATGGATGATCAGGCGAGACGACAAAGACAAATTCAATGTCACCCATCGGGTGGGTTGAGTAACCACCTCCTGGAGGACCTTCTCCTGTTAAGCCAATAACGAGATCGGCTCGATCTGATATCAATGCATCCCATGTGCCACCTAGTACTTCAGTCGATAAGCGTAATTGAGTCGTGGATGAAAATTCATAAAATTTTTCACATAAATTGAGTAGTTTTGAGAAAGGAACAAGATCATCCATGGCTATTCTTAATTCTGCTTCCCAGCCCATAGCAATATGTTGCACATTACGCTCTAAATTATTAGCCATTAATAACAATGCTCGGCCTTCTTTGAGAAGTGCTTCTCCCGCTGGAGTTAAATTTGCTCGATGGCCTTGCCGATTAAATAATGGCACATCCAAACTGTCTTCTAGTTTTTGAATTGCATAAGTAATTGAAGATGGCACACGATGAAGCTCATGTGCTGCTGCGGAAAAACTTTTATTCCTAGCAATGGCGTCAAGTACGATTAAAGAATCTAAATTAAGCTTTGGCTTCATGTTCGAAATATTTGAATAAAAACAACAATAATATTCACTATAAAACAATAATTATATTTATTACAATGGTTTCTTTGTTTTATTTATTTGCTATTAATAAAAGGAGTATACCAATGAAACTGTATTACAGTCCCGGAGCATGTTCATTATCTGTTCATATTATCTTGTGTGAAACAGAGTTAACTTATGATCTTATTCGTGTAGATCTCAAAACAAAATTAACGGAGGATAAGCAAAATTTTTGCAATATAAATCCATTTAGTTATGTACCTGCGATAGAGCTTGATAATGGTAAAATATTATTAGAAGGTCCTGCTATTATTCAATATATTGCTGATCAAGTACCTGAAAAACAACTTGCGCCTGCTAATGGAACATTTGAACGTTATCAACTACAACAACAATTAAATTTCATCTCAACTGAATTACATAAAGGGTTAGGCGGATTATTTAATCCTGCGTTTACATCTGATACTCAAGAAATATTTAAAGACAATTTTTCTCGTCGTTTAGATATACTTGTCCCTAAATTAGCGGATGATAATTACCTTTTAGGTGCTCAATTTAGTGTAGCCGATGCTTATTTATTTACCGTTTTAAGTTGGTGCCCTATGGTTGGTTTTGATCTCACTAAATGGCCAGACTTAATATCCTATCAGCAGAGAATTGCAAAACGTCCTTCCGTGCAAAAAGCATTAAAAGAAGAAGGTTTGACAGATTAATTAATCTAAAGTCTATCAAGGATTTATTTATAAAAACAAGCTTGGTCGCAGTCATTTGCGGTCGAGTTGTTTTATTAATTAAGGTAAATGGTACAAGTATTAGCTGCTATAAATACTAAACAATAAATGAAATCAAAAAATAAAGCGCAACACTCACACTTAACCATCATTGCAGCACTATTGGCAATGATAGGACCTTTCACTATAGATGCTTATTTGCCTGCTTTCCCAAGTATTGAGGCAAGTTTCAATATCAGCCGAACTATGTTGGCTCAAAGTCTGGGAATTTATCTTATAGCATTTGCACTTTCAACGCTTTTTTGGGGACCGTTAGCAGATAGATTAGGTCGTCGATTTGTAATTTTAGTCAGTTTATCTATCTACGCTATTGCCTCTATTGCCTGTGCTATGACGGAAAGTTACTCTGGTTTTTTAATCATGAGGACGTTACAAGGTTTGGCTGCTAGTGGCGGTTTAATTGCTGGTCGAGCAATGATCCGAGACAAACATAATGCTGCCGAAGCACACCGTGCAATGGCTCAAGTAACCTTGTTGTTTGCTATCGCACCCGCTATTGCTCCTATTCTTGGCGGCTGGTTACAAAGTCAGTTTGGTTGGAGAAGTATTTTTTGGTTTTTAAGTGGCTTTGCCGCTTTCTTGATATTACTAGTTTCTTTTATTGATGAAACGTTAGCAGATGAGCATCGCCAATCATTCCACCCCGCTTCTGTATTGAAAGTGTATGTACGCACTTTAATGCATCGTCGTTTTCTGACTTTAATTTTTAGCTTATCGTTCACTTTTGTAGGATTATTTCTCTATATTGCAGGTGCGCCTACCATTATTTATGATTTTTTAGGGCTGGGAAGTGATGATTTTGCACTTCAATTTATACCCATGGTAGCGGGCATGATGCTGGGAGCATATTTATCCAGTCAACTAGCCCATCGCTGGCCAATGGTTAAAATAGTCACCTTGGGTTTTATTGTCATGATGATGGCGGTATTGTTCAATTTGTTACAAGCTATTTATTTGGATATTTCCATTATTACCGTTATTGCTCCATTAGTTATTTATGCCGTTGGACTTTCATTAGTGATGCCTGCGATTACCATATTGGCCTTAGATTGTTTCCCTCAGCACCGAGGGACGGCAGCCTCATTGCAGGGTTTTTTCCAAATGTTAATGACGGCTGGAGTTGCAAGTATTGCTATCCCTTTATTACATTCACAACTTATCTATTTTTCACTTGGGCAAGCACTCTCTTTAATATTAGCTTTTATGTTTTGGCGTTTTGCTAAAATGCCCTTAAAGTTATAACAGTAACTATTACAATGAACTAAATTGTCTTACAATACTTCTGAGGTGGTTCATATATGTATAGTATTAATCAAAATACACTATTTTCACAAAATGAACGTTATTATAAAGGGATCATAATTCTTGACTAAAAAATACATCTATTCGAAAGTTGTAAAGAAAGGTTTTATAGATATCTTACCCCTTAATTTAGCGGTGATCCCTTGGGGGATACTTTGCGGTTCATTGGCAATTCAACATGGGTTTTCTATTTTTGAGGCATTACTCATGCCGTCATTAGTTTTTGCAGGTGCTGTGCAATTAGTAGTAACAGAGTTAATTGCTAATAATACACCACTAACGACCATTTTATTTACTACATTAATTATTAGTTCTCGCCATTTTCTTTATGGTTTAGCATTAAAAAGAAGGTTTAATAATGTTCCTGGGCATTACCGTGTAAGTATTGCTTTCTTATTAACGGATGAGTTATTTGCTTTATCTACTCATCGCAAAGCATTTCAGGGGAAATTACGCTTACTCTATGCGATTTTTACAGGTAGTTTTTTTTATTTTAACTGGTTGATATGGAATATTATAGGTATAGTTGCAGGCAGTTATTTACCCGACTTAACTACATTAGGATTAGATTTTGCTATAGCAGTAACTTTCATTGCACTTGTTATTCCAACCATCAATAACATACCTACATTTATTACTGTGATGGTTGCAGGCGTTTGTTCTATTTATTTTAAAATTAATCATTGGCAACTAGATTTGGTGATTTCTTCTGTTATAGCTATGTCTTGTGGTTATTTATCTTATCGCCTGATAGAGAAAAAAATCAACAAAAAAACACGGGATAAGGGAAGTGTAAAATGAAAATCGTTACAATCTTATTAATTGCAATGATTACTTTTTTAACTCGTTACTTGTTTTTGCACCCGGGTATTCCTTTGCGCATTGGTGATAAGTTAAGCCAATTTTTAAATTTTAGCGGGCCTGCTGTGCTGACTGCTATTTGGGTACCAATCGTATTTTTTCAAAACGACCAAGTAAATCTTACATATAATAACCCTTACCTTATTGCCGCAAGTATTGCCATCATAGTTTCTATTAAAACAAAAAGTGTTTATTTAACCTTAGCCATTAGCGGATTTGTTTTTATTTTATTAAGAGTTTTTATACCGGCGACCAGTTAGATTTCGTGATTTAAGAGAGAATTAGAATCTACCAAAGATAAGCACTCGTTTTTTTCCTAAAACCTTGCCATTAAACACTAGCTTAGCCGCTGAGTTACAAATACCATAACAAACATGCAGTGGTAATAAGTGTTCTTCTCTAAGATGTAAATTAATGGTAAGCGTATAGGGAACTTCACCTAGCTACGTTCAATATTCCATGGTAGCAGCGGTTCAATATTAGTTGGTTGCTCGGCAATATGCTGCAAGCATTTTGAGATATAATCATGCACAACAAGGCCATTGGCCTTAGCGGTTTCAACAAGACTATAGAGAATAGCACTCGCACGAGCACCGTTGCAGGTATTTGAAAACAGCCATGCCTTGCGCCCAATAACAAACGGTTTTATTGCGCGTTCGGCTCTATTGTTATCAATAGATAATCTGCCATCTTCAAGGTAGCGCTGGAATTTATCAAACTGATTTAAGCTGTAACTTATTGCCTCCCCAAGTTTACTTTTGGGTGGAATTTTATCTTTGTGTTTTATTAGCCAGTGATGGAGTTCTTTTACGATTGGCTTAGCGTGTGATTGCCGGATGTTGAACTTTTCTTCTATCGGCTTTTCTTTGATACGTTGTTCAATACCATAAAGCTTACCGATTAAATTCAAGACCACATCGACTTTTCCTGTGTTTTTTTTTGCTTGTATCTTTTTCGCATCAACAAACTTACGACGAATATGCGCAAGACAGGCAACTAATTTGGCTTCTGTTAGCCCATAAGCTTTATACCCATCAACATGCATATAACCTTGGTAGCCATCAAGAAAGTCAATCGCACATTGTGCTGCGCGGCTGTTATGATAGTCGTATAAAACGATGTTGGTTTTTTCACTTGTTCTATCACTGCCGCAGCAATACACCCACATATAACTGGTCGCTTTTTCTGCCTTGATGACTTTCAAGGGCGTTTCATCTGCATGAATCGCAGGCTCTGCCAGTAAACGCTCTTTCAAGCGCATATAAAGCGGCTCAAGTAATTGAGCACTGCGCAGCATCCAGCTCGACATCGTTTGACGACTTAATTCAATGCCAATATCGCTAAACATCGTTTCTTGGCGGTATAACGGTAAGCCAAACTGGTATTTACACGAGATGATTTGGCTGAGTAAGCTGGGCGTCGCAATACTTTTTGGTATCGGTGTTGCTGGCATTAAGGCGGTTTTTACTACACTTTCAATCCCATTATGCTCACATTGGCGGCAAGTATATTTGGGGCGAATCGTTTTAATCACGTTGATATGAGCGGGCACAAATTCTAGTGCTTCACTGCTGCTTTCTCCCATTTTATGCAACGGGCTTTGGCAGCAATCACAGACTTTATCGCTTTCATCGATATCTACAATTACATCGACACGCGGCAACACTGCGGGTAATGGTTTCCGCTTTGGCTTCGTTTTTGTTGTCGCGTCAGAGTGTGGAGCGCCCAGAAGCTTTTTGTCGTGTTCATCAAGCACTAATTCTGCTTCATTGAATACTTCATCAGCACCAGGCATTTTCTCTGACTTTTTACCGTGTTCGTTGGCAAGCTTGAGATTATAGCGCTCAAGTAATTGTTGATAAGCGACGTCTTTTTCTGCTAACTCTACTTCTTTTTGAATAACAACTTGCTGCAACTCAAGCAGCATTTTCTTAAGTTGTTCAGGGTCATTGGGGAGTGAGTTTGCATTAAATTTCATCCGGTTATTTTAACAAAAAGTTCAACCTAATACTGCTTTTGACCGTAATGAAGACAAGGGCTTGTGTCAATGATCGTTGACTTCAAATCAAGTTCAATACAGCTCAATTAGATCATCGACTGATAATGTAATTCTTGGTGACCAAGGACATCATATCCTGATAATAACCAGCTGAGTTGCTCAGCGGTTAATGAAAATTCAGTGTCGTTGATATTACTCGGCCATTTGAATTTTTGTTTTTCTAAACGTTTTTGCCAAAGCGCAAAACCTGTTTTGTCCCAGTACAGTATTTTAAGTTTGTCTTTCGCTTTATTGCAAAAAACGAATAAAGCCCCCGTATAGGCATCACGATTTAGTTCATCTTCAACCAGTGCCGCAAGGCCATTTATTGCTTTACGAAAATCAACAAAATCCCGATGAAGATAAACCTCTGAAGGGTCAACAAACATCTTCATAAAACTAATGCTCGTAACAATTGGCTTAGATAGGTGGCAGAAGTTGTACTTGGCAAGCAGACGTTAGCCTTACCCATGGTTAGCGTTATTGAGCCTTGCGCTTCAAGGATTTCCACTTGTTGAGTTATTTTGGCGCGAACAAAGTTACCTGACGTCAAACCAAGTTTCTTTTTAACCGCATAAAAGCTCGATGTTGATAACTGCTGTTGTTGGCAATAGTCAATGATGGTTAAGCCGCTGGTTTGTTGATCATCAATGATGGTTTGCCATTGTTCTTGGCTACGCGTAATTCTCATGTTTATCTCCTAAATTAAGTATGGAGATAACATATCGGAGATCAAACGCTAACAGCAGGTGCCGTTAGCTATACGCTTACAATTAATGGAGGCTTTTTTCCACTAATAATGGTCACTTCATTTTCCTCCCAGTGCGCACTAATAACGAGTATCGCAGAAGGACTCCCTAAATTTGGCGTAATATTATTCAGAAAATTCACCATGCCTAAGTGACCAGTATCGCTAAGTAAAGGCAAAAGGCCGCCACCATGAGGAATAAATAATACGCTACTGAGCTGATTGTCTAATAATTTTTTCATCTTTGTTGAGTCCTATTTAATTTATTAGGTGCTTATGTTTAATCAGGCAATATAAGCAACCCTAAGTTTTCTAATAGTTGCTCTTGTTGCCAGTTGCAAATTTTTACGCCATCAAGTTTTACTCGTCTGATATTTAGGCCATTTAATTCTGTATGTGTTAAATCACATCCTTGCAATTGAAATTGTTCCCAAGCATCTTCAGAAAATACACTTCGACTTAAATCCGATCCTTTTAGCGAGGCACCTTCTAGGTTTGCTCCAATCCATTTATTTTCAAATAAATCACATTTTTCAATGCGGGCGCTGGCAAAATTGGCATAAGATAAATTACAACTTGTGATGTAAACGGAGCAAAAGTAAGACAGTCTAGATATTTGATTTTCAAAACGTGTTTTAGCAAAATCAGCCCCTTTTAGATCACAAGACCGAAACTCTGCACCTAAGCAATTAGCACCAATAAAGCTAGCCATAGATAGTTGACAGTGCTTAAAACTCGCATCGCGTAAATTAGCATAATCAAAGGTGGAGCCGTTAATACCTCCTTGTTCAATAAATCTACATTCAATAAATTTAGCATCAGTCAAATCAGATCTATTAAAATTACACTCATAAAATTTACAGTTTTCAAAATTCATGGTAGATAGATTTTCTTTAGAAAAATCATGTTTTCTAAATGTTTTATTAACGGTTGGCATAATAGGTATATCCAAAAATTGGTTGCGTAAGTTATCTTTTAACAACGATAACCCAACATAAATAGCTCAACACTAGACAATAAATAGGCATCAATATCATTTTGGCTCAATTGATGTTTTGTATTAAATTCAACTCGTATCCAAATTTCACCTTTTATTAGGCTTAAAAACTGTAACGCAGCAAAACGTGGGTTTTCTATTTTTAAAATTTTTCGTTTATTCAATAACTCCATAAATTCAGTAATTCGATTAGTAATTCTTTCAGGGCCAGCCTGAAAAAATAATTCTGATAGTTTAGGGTAGGATTTTGATTCATAAGCACAAATTCTATGCACTGCAAGCGCCTCTTTTGAAGTCAGCATGGTTAAAAATCGCTGTGCTAACGTATACAATGCAGTTTTTGGATCAACTAAATCGTCTAACATAAAATCAACCATGCGATAAGAATCACATCTTTTCTCTATTGCCGCCGTGAATAATTCATCTTTACTGCCAAAATGACTATATACAGTTTGTTTAGAAACTTCTGCTCGTTGGGCTATAAGATCCATGCTAGTAGCAGCATAACTATTGTTAGTGAATAAATGGGTTGCAGCCTCTAATATTTTTTTGCGCTTTATTTCACTTTTACTGCGCGTTTTAATCTTCATGTTTTTCATCACTAGCTCTTCTTATATAGCACTTTAAATTTCTAACTCTGCTTTATTTTTCTACAACATTTAAGCGTAGTTAATATTTATATATTAAAGCCTATTATACGAAAATAAACTAGACAGTCTAGTTTGTTGTTATTAAACTAACCAAACTTAGATTTTTTAGTCTATTTTATGTTCTTTTTTTCGTATAACAAAACTTTTGAGGATTTTATGTCATTTGTCAGCAAGAAACTTTCACTTTTAATGAGTATAAGTACACTCGTATTATTAATAGCCTGTGAAGATGAGAGACCTATATTAAAAACGGAAAAAATTATTCACCCAGCGAAAATATTTCAAGTACAAGCTCCTAATGGTCAAGTTTATCGTAACTTTCCTGCTGAAGTAGAAGCGAATGCTACCTCTAAGTTAGCGTTTCGGGTTAACGGGCAAATTATAGATTTTCGTGTGAAAGCAGGTGTTGATATAAACAAAGGAGAGTTACTCGCTGTTTTAGATCCTACCGATTTTCAATTACGTGTTGATGACAGAGAGGCTCGTTATCAGTTAGCTAAATCACAGTTTGAACGGGAACAATTATTATTAGAAAAAAAATTAGTATCACAATCAAAATTTGATGTGGCAAAAGCTAATTTAAGCATTGCTTTAGCAGCATTAAATACAGCGAAAACTGAGCTAGAGTACACGCATTTAAATGCACCTTTTAATGGCAGTATTGCTAATGTTATGGTTGAAAAGCATGAAATGATACAAGCTAAGCAACCTGTATTAACGCTAATTTCACGTGATATGATTGATGTGTCTATTCAAATATCTGAAAATATTATTTCTCGAGTGGATAAAGATACTCTTTATCAACCAACAGTAATTTTTTATTCACACCCTGAGCATGAGTTTTTAGTTAGTGTAAAGGAATGGGACACGCAAGCAAATTCAAGCACACTTACCTATAAAGTTGTTTTTTCTTTACCTACACCTAATGAATTTAGTGTATTACCAGGGATGAGTGCAAACATTCGTATAGATTTATCAAAAGTATTAAAAAATAAGAAAAAACATTTTTTAATACCCGTTAGTGCAATATTTTCTTCTAATACAACGCCAATTAACACTAACCTTAGTTATGTTTGGTTAGTTAATCCAAAAACATTTACGGTAGCTCAACAGCTAATAGTGACTGGAAAAATTACTAAGCAAGGCGTAGAAGTATTAAGCGGTATAAAAGCAGGGGATAAAATTGTGTCTGCTGGCGTGCATTATTTGTCTGAAGGTATGCAAATTAAAGCATGGAATAGAGAGAAGGGTTTATAAATGAAATTAGCTGAATATTCAATTAAAAACCATGTAACAAGCTGGATGTTTGTTGCTATTTTATTACTTGGCGGTATTGTGGCTTATGGTGGCTTAGGCCGATTAGAAGATCCTGAGTTTACTCTTAAAAGAGCTATGATCACTACCTCTTACCCTGGCGCGTCACCGATGCAGGTAGAGGAAGAAGTCACTTATCCATTAGAAAATGCGATTCAGCAATTACCGTATGTAGATTATGTAACTTCTATCTCTTCAGCAGGTTTTTCACAAATTACTATAGAAATGAAACCAACGTATCGTAAGGATGATCTTAAACAAATTTGGGATGAGCTACGTAATAAAGTAAACGACTTAAAAACTCAATTACCACCAGGTGTTGCGACACCGCATGTTATTGATGATTTTGGTGATGTTTATGGTGTATTACTCGCCATTAGTGGTGATGGTTATAGTTATGAAGAAATTAAAGATTATGTTGATTATCTGCGCCGAGAACTGGTGCTTATTAAAGGTGTTGGTAAAATCACTGTTTCTGGTGAGCAGCAAGAGCAAGTGGTTGTTGAAATAGCGCGTAATAAATTAGCGGCTTTAGGTATTTCGACTAATCGAATTTTTCAATTGTTACAGACGCAAAATCAGGTGTCTAATGCGGGGGCTGTAAAAATTGGTAGCGAATATATTCGCTTTCACCCTACCGGTGAATTTAAAAGTGTTAAAGAATTAGAGAACTTAATTATTTCTAACCCTGGAGCATCGCAACTAATTTATCTAGGTGATGTAGCTAATATCAGTCGTGAATACGCGGAGGTACCGCACCATATTACCAATTATAATGGTAAACAGGCCTTGTTAATGGGGATTTCATTTTCGTCAGGTGTAAACGTGGTAAAGATAGGACAAAAACTTGATAAACGATTAATTGAATTAGAGTTTGTTCGTCCTATCGGCATGACAGTCGCCACCGTTTATAATCAACCTGCTGAAGTAGATAATTCAATGCAAGGGTTTATGCTTAGCTTAGTTGAGGCCGTTGCCATTGTGATCGCTATATTGTTAATTTTTATGGGATTACGTAGTGGTATTCTCATTGGCCTAGTGTTACTACTTACCGTATTGGGCACTTTTATTTTTATGAAATTACTTGCTATTGATTTACAAAGAATTTCATTAGGTGCATTAATTATTGCACTAGGTATGTTGGTCGATAATGCTATTGTGATCACCGAGGGAATTTTAATTGGTTTGAAAAAAGGACAAAGTAAATTACAAGCGGCTTTAGCAATAACAAATCAAACTTATATCCCCTTATTAGGCGCTACAGTAATAGGTGTAGTTGCATTTGCTCCTATTGGTTTATCATCTGATGCTACAGGTGAATTTGCAGGTAGTTTATTTTGGGTATTATTAATATCGTTATTATTAAGCTGGGTAACAGCAATAACACTAACGCCATTTTTTGCTGATTTAATGTTTAAAGAACCCGTTAAAAATAATCAGCAAATAACAAATACACAACAAGAAAGTTTATATGAAGGTGCTATTTTTACAGGATATAAGGCATTACTAAATGTGTGTATGCACTATCGTAAAACCGTAATGCTAATTATGTTGTTGCTATTTATTGCTGCCATTGGTGGTTTTAGTAAAGTAAAACAATCATTTTTCCCTCCTTCCAATACACCTATGTTTTATTTAGACTATTGGCGCTATCAAGGATCAGATATTCGTGAAACACAAAAAGATATTGAAACAATTGAAAAATATTTATTAACCCTTGCAGATGTGGAACAAGTAACAAGCTCTACAGGTCGCGGAGCTCCGCGTTTTATGCTGACGTATGCGCCACAAAAATCTTATCCTGCTTACGGACAGTTAATTATTAGAGTCAAAAATCGAGAGGTATTACCCGATGTGTTAACCAAGTTGCGCTTGTACATGATAGGTAATTATCCGCAAGCACAATTTAAGCTTAAACGTATGAAATTAGGCCCATCAAGTAATGCTAAAATAGAAGCTCGCTTTAGCGGTGCTGATCCTGATGTATTAAGAAATTTATCTGCACAAGCTAAAGATATTTTTCATCAAGATCTAGGCGCTTTTAATATTCAAGATGATTGGCGTGAGCGTACTAAAGTGATTCGTCCACAATTTAATGAAGCAATGGGGAGGCGTGTTGGGGTAACTAAACAAGATTTAGATCTGTTACTGCAAACCAATTTTTCTGGTAAACAAGTCGGATTATATCGAGAAGACACTAAGCTATTGCCGATAGTTGCCCGTGCTCCAAAAGCTGAAAGATTAAATATTAATAGTTTGCCGGAGCTACAAGTTTATAGTCAATCATTGCATCAATATGTGCCAATAACCCAAGTTGTGAACAAATTTACTACTCAATGGGAAGACTCATTAATTATGCGTAGGGATCGTAAACGTACCATCACCGTAATGGCTGATCCTGATGTGTTAGGTGATGAAACAGCTGCTAGCTTATTAGTACGGTTAAAGCCTAAGCTTGATGCTATAAAGCTTCCTAGTGGCTACTCTTTAGAGTGGGGAGGCGAATTTGAATCATCTAATAAAGCTAAAAAAGCACTCTTTGGCGGTTTGCCATTAGGGTATTTAGTCATGTTTATTATTACGGTATTACTATTTAACTCATTTAAATCAGCTTTTGTTATTTGGACAACCGTTCCTTTAGCACTAATTGGGGTAAGCATTGGATTACTTACCATGAATGCGCCGTTTACTTTCATGGCTCTACTGGGGTTATTGAGTTTATCGGGTATGTTAATAAAAAACGGTATTGTATTGGTTGATCAAATAAATATTGAATTAACCTCCGGTAAATCAGCTTACCAAGCAGTATTTGATTCAGCAGTAAGCCGGGTTCGCCCCGTTTCTATGGCGGCAATTACCACCATTTTAGGCATGATACCTTTATTATTTGATGTGTTTTTTAAATCAATGGCAGTTACTATTATGTTTGGGTTAGGGTTTGCTACTTTACTCACGTTGATTGTAATACCTGTACTTTACACTATGCTTTTTGGCATAAAAAAAGTTTAAAGGGTAAAAAAGACAAGGCTTTTATTTTTTGAACATTCTTTATGCTGTGAATAGTGTCACTTTAGAAGTCATAATTAACCACATTCAAGTGATACTCACTGGTTACACCTAACTCAGATAAAGGAATGATAATATTAATTGTCAATCCTTTGCCTAATTCACTGCTATAGTTTAATTCACCATGGAGCTTATGGTGAATTAATGTGTGTAAAATACTTAACCCCAACCCCTGTTTTTTAGCCATTTTAGACGTATAAAATGGCGTAAACATTTTATCTAATATTTGCTGCTCAACGCCTTTACCATTATCTTGGTATTTCATAAGCAACGACTGTTCAGTCGTTGATATAGTGATTTCAATTAGCCCTTTGTTGGTATCTTCAAACGCATGTGTAATAGAATTCTCAATTAAATGCGTAAGGGTCAAGCAAAAGGCATTGCTATAAGAAACTACGGTTAAATTTATAGGAACTGTTAATTTAAAATCAATTAAAGGATGCTCAGATGTTAAACGTTTAGTTATGACATTACTTAATATCAGTTCTTTGATGTTGAACTTTTTTTTATCTTCAAGATGCTCATTTAATGAGAGTAATTTAAGTTTTTTAATTAAATCTGATGCACTACAAAGGCTTGTACAAATACTGTTAGAAATATTGACCATATTGTTTAAATAACCCTGCAAGCTTTTTTCAGATATTTTTTTATTGTTAAAGTTATTCAACATCGTATTCGTTTCATCACTAATATATGAACCTCCAACTAAGCAATTACCAATAGGTGTATTTAGTTGATGAGCAATACCCACCACTACTTGAGCTGTAGTGAGCTTACGGCAGCCTAGCTCAACTTCTATTTTTTGATCTGATTTAATGAGTGCAACCTCCATTATTAGAATGCATTCATGTCAAACCAAGATCAATTATCAACACTCGTTACTGCCTTTGAACACTGGCGAAGCAAGCGGAATGGTCGTCAAGTGCCAACACCTAGCACATTGCGCGAACAAGCCGTTGAATTACTCAACCATTATTCCTCTAGTCAAATCACCACCGCATTAAGGATCAGTGGCAGTCAACTCAAGCAATGGCGAAACAGTGTTGTGCCCGACGAAGAAAAATCGCAATTTGTTCATCTACCTCTTTCCACCTCACCAACACAGCCTTCCGTAAAGGTTGAACTGTGCTTTGCCAGTGGTGATCAGATGCATTTATCTGGCCTTGTTGATAGTGACATGCTCGCTTCGCTGATTGGCGCAATGAGATCATGATCCACCTTACCGCCGACACCCATATATTAGTCGCTATTGCACCCGCAGATTTTCGCCAAGGCATTGATGGTTTATCGGCGGTCTGTCGTCATAAACTCAGCGTAAACCCTCGCTCGGGCACTGTGTTCGTTTTTATCAATCGCAATAAAACCATGGTGCGTGCATTAACGTATGATGGTAATGGTTTTTGGCTGATGACCAAACGCTTATCTAAAGGTAAGTTTCGAACTTGGCCGAATTCAAATAAAGGTATTGAGCCGCTCATCGCCAAACAGTTACGCCAATTGTTGATCAATAACGATCCATTATGAGGAAAAATGGCTCTTTTTTCAGTAGAAAAAAGGGGGTAAATAATCCTTGATTTTTCATTTTATCGGATCATAATGCCCGTCAAATCAACCTGTTCAATACACTAAAACGCTGGATGACTCGTGAGTAAACCTTTTACCGACATTGATGGCAAAGCACTTGAGGCGTTAATTGAACGTGTCAATGAAGCCAAAGAAAATAATCTCGCGTTGAGCTCTGAGGACTATCAGTTATTGCTTGATGCTTTGCTGACCTTAGCGACCACGCAAACTCGCTTAGCGAACCACGATGTTACCGTGCATAAACTACGCAAATTATTAGGCATTGAAAAGTCCTCTGAAAAATTAAGCGCAGTGCTTAAAAAAGCGAAAGCGTCATCACTTAAGAAAAATAAAAAGTCTAAAAAAATGATGATGACGGTTTCACACCCGTTAAACCCACCGTTATTGTGCATCCATTAACCGAAATGAATAAAGGCGATACTTGCGTAGAGTGTTTAACGGGTAAGGTGTATAAAACTGAGCCTGGCAGCTTGCTGCGTATCACAGGACAAAGCCCGTTTAAACCCGAGCAGCACGTAACGGAGCGTCTGCGTTGTAATACCTGTGGTGCTTATTTTACCGCGCCATTGCCTGAGGATGTTTTAACCGATGGCACCAGCGCTCAAAAGTATGGTTATTCAGCCCGCTCACTGATGGCGATTTACAAATACTTTGCAGGGTTACCTTTTTATCGTCAAAGCAGTATTCAGAAATTACTCGGGGTAAAAATTACTGCTTCAACGGTTTTTGACCAAGTGGAGTTGGTTTGTAACGATATTTATCCGGTGTACCAATTGCTATTCAACTTAGCGAGCGATGCTAAACATTACTATTTAGATGACACCACCAACCGTATTCTTGACGCAAAACCGATAGAGAAGAAAGCCCGTAACAGCGATAAAACACGCACACGTACCGGTGTTTATACCTCCGGTGTTATCGCCACCCTCACGGATAATCGCGACATTGTATTATTTGAAACGAACATTGGCCACGCAGGAGAATTCATCGACAGTATTTTGCATAAACGCAGTCAATCCTGCGCAAAACCACTTATCATGAGTGATGCTCTGGCGAGCAATCGACCCACGGTACGCGAGGCAATAACCTCACTTTGTAATAGCCATGCAAGACGACAATTTGTGGATGTTATCAATCATTTTCCTGAGGAAGTTGAGCATGTACTCAACCGTTATGGCGAAATATGGGGCAATGATGACTATACCAAAGAAGAAAAGTTAACGCCCAGCGCAAGACTTATCTATCATCAGCAACACTCAATGCCCATCATGCAAGAGATAAAATTGTGGGGAGAAACACACTTTGCCAACGAAACCGTTGAAGAAAATAGCGGCTTAGGCAAAGCCATTCGTTATTTTATCAAACACTATGTTGGACTGAGCCACTTCTGTAATACCGAAGGCGTAAAAATCGACAATAACCGCATTGAAGCGATGCTCAAAATTATCGTGAGAGACAGAAATTATGTGCACCTTCCCATTATGTTAAGTTGGAAGTGCAAAGCACTAGTAATTCAGGGCTTCACACCCGTGGTTGTTCACATAATCACAAGCTATCCAAGTAGGCCAGAATGTCTTTTGATGGTTCATATGTCTGATTCAGGCTTGCAACCCCAGATAATTTTGCCAAGGCTTCTCGTTTCATTTCCAGGTCGGCTTCCATGTATTGATGTGTTGTTTCTATTGTTTCATGACCAAGCCACAGAGCTATCACGGTTAAATCAACGCCTGATTGCAACAAGTGCATTGCGGTTGTGTGCCTAATACAATGGAGATTAATCTTCCTTCCTTTAAGTGATGCGCAAGTTGCTGTTGCTTTATTCACTGCACAATCAAGCCGCTGTCTTGCTCCAAAACGTGACATTTGGTTACCGTTACGGTTTGGAAAGAGAGGTGTATCTGGTGGATCAGGCAAGCTAACCAGCCATTTTTTCAGCTCCGTTATTGTTTGAGGCCATAACGGTATAATACGTTCTTTTCGACCCTTCCCGTGAAGACGGATAGCTTGTTGTCTTTTCAAATCAATGTCTTTAACCTCAAGCCTGACAATTTCTGATACGCGGGCTCCTGTGTTATAGAGCATCAATAACATAAGATGATCTCTTTGTCCTATCCAGGTGGTCATATCCTGAGTCAGTAACAGCGCATCAATTTCCCTTTTTTCGAGGTATTCGAAGACAAACCGATCTGTGCGTTTATCCGGGATGGCCAGAACTTTCTGAGTATCTGCTAGTCTCTGTGGTTCCTTAATAGCGACATAATTAAAGAAAGAACGTATCGCCGAAAGCCGGGCATTTCTGGTTTGTGCCTTGCAACCTCGTTTTTGTTCGAGGTATTGCAGAAAAGACAAAATAACTTCGGTATTTATATCTATCAGGCTCAGTAAAGGTACGGATTTATTCTGCGCTATCGCTACAAACGGCAGTAACAACCTGAAGGTGTCACGATAAGAATGTACAGTATGCTGACTGAGGCGTCGTTGATTGATCAGGTAAGAGCAAAAGTAGCATTGTAACAATCTCGCCAGATCGGTGGTTGACGGTGGTATTTTCATAATGGTTCTCCTGAGTACCCAGCAGAAAAACGTTCTGCTGCACAGGCCATAAGCGCTGGAGTTGCTGTCAAATACCAATAGGTATTGCTGACTTTTTTATGACCTATATAGCGAGATAACTGTGCCACACGGCAATCAACCTCATCACCAGATTGATACCAGTCGAGCACCCGGCGGCAAACAAAAGTATGTCGCAGATCGTATAATCTGGGGTAGCGGCCATTGAACTTTATCGACAAACCTGTTGCTTCTCGTAAACACCCAAAGGCATGTGCAGCCGAACGCATATTTAAAGTACGCCCGTTATCCAGTTGAAAAAATGACGTGACTTGCCCAGGTAAGTTAATATTTTCGCGAAAAGCCATATAGACTCTTAATGCATCAACAGTCGAAGGTGATAATGGGATCAAGCGTTGCTTCCAACCTTTACTATTATGGATGGCGATTTCACCCGAGTTCAGTTCCACGTCTTTACATTGCAAGCGAACGGCTTCACCGGGGCGCAATCCGGTCGATACCAGCAATCCGATGAATGTTTTTATGGTGATGGGTCGTAAGCCGCTTTTTGGCGGTAGATTAAGTGCAGCCGACATTAATTCAGATACTTCTGTTTCACTAAAAATATAAGGTGGCAATCGTCTGTGAGTTGACGGCAGAAAATGTGTAGGCAGGATCACCGCATCATGTCCCAGCATGGCCAAATAACGTGAAAATGGTCGTATTACCCCAAAGCGTTTTGCCACGGTTATGTCCGCGTCAGAATGGGTCAAATTTGCCCAACGTAATGCAAGGTCAATACTCAGGGAGTCAGCATCGCTTTGTTTCGCGGCAAAGCGCGCAAAGTTCTGCAAATACTCCCTCTCTCTGATTAACTCATATCCTAAGTGCCGCTTTAGTGCTAAATAGGAGCCTACCAATGATTGCCAATTCATGATGTTTTCCTCCTAGGCCAAGGAAGAGCCACATTCTGTAACGTATTTCGATCAACCCAGGTATATCTGATGGTGGTATCAATACATTGATGTCCTAAAACATCGGCGATAATTTTCAATGGCACTTCCTTTTCTAATAATCGGCTTGCCACCATATGTCTCAGACCGTGTGACTGGCCGCGCGACGGAGAAATACCAGCCTTGGTGAATACTCTTTTGACAACACCACAAATTGTGGATTGCTTTACAGGCATACCCAAAGGTGCACGGTGATAAACAAAAACAGCGCGTGTTTTTGTGTCGGGGCGACCCACCATAATATAGTCGACCAATGCAGCCATTAATGTGTCGGGAATTGGCAGTTTCCGTTGTTTTCGTTGCTTGGTGTAAGTCAATGTAAGTACCTTATTGTGCCAGTCGATATTGTCCAAATTAATCCTAGATACTTCGCCAGCCCTCATTCCCAAGTCAGATAAACATCGAATTATGGCGTAGTCGCGTTTGCCTACAGGTTTACTGCGATCAATTTCGACGAGCAGTCGATTAAGTTCCTCATTGGATAAAGGTTTGCTGACAGGAAGGTTAACCATTGATTTGGGATGTGGGACACAAATATCAAGGCTTACAGGACAACGTCCTTGTACTGATAAGAAACGTAAGAAACAGTTCAAACTACTGGTAATAACGGTCAAACTTGCTCTTGAGACGGTATCAGCCCTGTAACTGACAAATGATGACAGTTGCAAAAAAGTTAGCGTATCAAGTTGAGTCGCTAGATTTTGTGCAATCCATGTTAAGAATACTTTTGCGTACCGACAACGATAATCCCGAGTTGCAGAGGATAAACCAACGACGTCTTTAAGGAAGCAATCATAGGTTTTTACCAAATTATCGTGGCCACTGATCTGTATTGGTTCCCCGTTGAATAGTCCTGCCAACGTGATCCAATGAGATAATGCTGCTGCAACTCCTTTTTTACTTCGAGGGAACGAACGAGGGCATTGGCAGACTGGTAGATGCTGCACAATGAAGTTAGTCTTATCCTGTGCTGAAATTCGTCTACAGTCACGCCTTCGTTGGCGTTGCCACCAAGAAAAGTGGATCACAACGGCAAGATACTGAGATATTGAAGTTGAAACATACCCGTTGTCGGTTAGAAAACTCATAAATGTTTGGATCTTGTCTGTCGGTATAAATTGTAATTCCGTTAACAAGAGAGGACTTTTAATGTATTGACTGATCATGGTGCGGCTCCTTTTAAGCTTAAAGGTTCACCATTATGTTGAGCTTTATTTTGATCATATGCAGGTTTATCAGGGCTTGAAGGTAGCTTGGAAGAGTTAACTTAACATAATGGGAAGGTGCACATAATTTCTGTTATGTTGATATCAACATAACAGAAAAAACGCCATGTTCCACAAAACTTTACTTGGCGCGACCATTGGCGATGTTATTACCTCCGTTATCGCAACGGCAAGCGAAGCAGGTATCAATGTCTTTGATTACTTCACCACCTTGCAACGAGAAAAAGAGCAGGGAAAAGCACACCCTGAAGATTATTTACCGTGGAATTATCTCGCTAACAGTTCCATCACTTAGACAAAACCACCGAAACAGAATGACTTAGGTTTAACCGCCTAGGTCAAGCTGTGCCTGAAATTCGTGATGTCACGCTATGCTGCCGTAAGCTCACGCTGTAGAGGCAATTTCTTCGGCTTTAATGAGCTTTTTTTTGAGTTGAATTTATTTCTTTAAGTGCCTCTACAAGTAATATTTGTTTTTTATTTTTTTCTTGAACCATCTGATTGACATTATAAGCATAGAAAAAAACACCAACAGATAAAATTAATAATGCAATGGCGTATGAAAAAGTAAAAGCCATGTTGTAAGGGAAAGGAACACCTAAAACAAAATAACCGATATGAATGCCAATTAGGATAATAAAAAAGATACTACAAGCAATGATACCTTTCTTTAGTCCCAAAAGAGCGTATGAATATAATACAACTTGAAATAACCAAGGAGCCCCTATGTAATTTTCAGTTACCCCCCCCAAATAGAGAATCAAAATAAAAGTCATGGCTAAATAAACTAATATTGTGGAGCCCAATTCGATATCCTGTCTATTTTTATATAAATTAATGCTATCTAATAGTGCTATAACAATAAATACTAAAGCAGTGAAAAAATATTGGTTATCGATTTGATGTAAACCAAACAGACTAGACACAACAATTAGAAATAAATTGATAAGTATAAAATATATTTGTTCTAGATTTTTCATAAATAACTAAATAACTAAATAACTTAGCTTCGATTATAGATAAATAAACTCAAATAAACCAATCTGTTTATTCACAAAAAAATTGGGCTTGGAGCCGGTAGAAACGGGTGATTTACCCCCTGCAATACAGTTTTATAATTAAACCCTAACTATTGTTAGGTTTGTTTAGTCTATATCTCAGGCATAGTTTCCTCAGTTAAACACAATCAAGTTAGTTTAAATTAATTACATTTCTATTATTTAGCTAAATAAATATTATAAAGTTTAAGAGAGTGAAATATGACTGGAAAAGTAGAAAAAATTAAAACAGGCATAGAGAATGCTGGTGTGGCAGATGCAACGGCCGCTGTTGTTAAAGAGGATAGTGCCTGGATAAAAAACAAGCGCTATATGTATTTTGCTTCTATGATTCTTCCAGGAATTCCAATTCTATCCGCTTTTTTAGCTGGTGAAACAGGTAATGGCTTATGGCTTTGGTCACTATTCATCGTTTTTTATGGCATTCTTCCAGTACTAGATCAGTGGTCTGGCGTTGATGCTGCAAACCCGAGTGATGAACTTGTAGAAGAGCTAAAAGATGACCGTTATTACGTTTATATACTTTATGGCGCCACAATAATGCATTGGATTGCGCTAGTTTATATGGCTTATACCGTATCTACATTAGACATCTCATGGTTTAGCATTTTGGGTGGCGCGTTAAGTATTGGTTTAGCGAATGGCTTAGCACTTGTAGCTGGACATGAAATGGGTCATAAAGTGAATGATAAAGTTCAAGTTTTCTTTGCAAAGTTAATTCTAGCGGTTAGTGGGTATGGTCATTTCTTTATTGAACATAATAAAGGGCATCACAAAGATGTAGCTACTCCTGAAGATCCAGCAACCTCAGCCTTTGGTGAGAGCATTTACAAATTTGTACAAAGAGAAATTCCAGGTGCTTTTAGACGAGCATGGGAACTTGAAAGTGCAAGGTTACATCGTTTAGGTAAATCAGAATGGTCATTAAGTAATGAAATCATTCAGCCTGCTCTTATCACTATTACCGCATACACCTTAATGTTGGCGTACTTTGGTCCGGTGATGATCCCATTTTTAGCCATTGGTGCTGCTTATGGTTGGTGGCAACTAACAGGAGCTAACTATATTGAACACTACGGTTTAATGCGTGAGCGCGATGCTAATGGTCGTTATGAACGTTGTCAAGCGCGTCATTCATGGAATAGTAACCATAAAATATCTAACTTAGTGTTATTACATTTACAACGTCATTCAGATCACCATGCACATCCAACACGTCCTTATCAAGTGTTGAGAGATTATCCAGAAGTACCAGGTTTGCCGTCAGGTTATCCATTTATGTTAGCCCTTGCAATGTTTCCATCAGCGTGGTTTTCACTAATGAATCCTAAGGTAGTTAATTGGGCAGAAGGGGATATGAATAAAGTAAATATTGACCCTGATGTTAAAGAAGAAATGTTTAAGCGTTATCACAACCCTAAGGTTGCTTAAGCAGTAGCCTAGTGTTAACGAAAGCGACAGTGAATGAAAGCTGTCGCATTTTAATATAAAAGGTATATCAAATGAAAAAATATGAATGTCCAGATTGTGGTTATATATATGATGAAACCTTAGGTGCCGAGCACGAAGGTTATCCAGCAGGAACAAAATTTGAAGATTTACCTGATGACTTTCCATGTCCAGATTGTTTCGTAAGAGAAAAGCCTGATTTTGTAGAAGTTGAAGCTTAAGTTATAGAAAATATGTTTTAAAATAGATGTTGTTTGAGGTGTTTATGAGTGTTGTTGAATATAAAAAATATTGTTGTGTTACATGTGATCTTGTTTATGACGAAGAGTTAGGTTTTCCTGAAGAAGGGATAGCTCCGGGTACATTGTTTGAAGATATCCCAGATGATTGGACTTGTCCTGAGTGCTCTGCATCTAAATCAGATTTCTTTCTAGTCGAATAAAAATAGGAGATTGTATGAAGCCCATAATAGTTATAGGTTCAGGTCACGCAGGTATCACTTTAACACGTGAATTAAGATTACTTGATAAAGAAATTCCCATTATTTTGATAACCCAAGACGATGGTAGTGCTTATTACAAGCCTAATCTTTCAAAAGCCATTTCAATGGGGAAGTCTGCCAATGATTTAGTGATGAAAGACGTTGAACAAATCAAAGCAGAACAAAATATATTTATAAAAACACATACAAAAGTTACGGCTATTGATGCCATTGAGCATTCTGTAACTGTTGATGATGGAGTTAGCGTTGAAAGAATACTTTATAAAGATTTAGTGCTAGCTACAGGCGCAAGTCCATTTGAATTGCCCATAAAGGGCGATGCAAAAGATCAAATAATCTCTGTTAATACCCTAAATGATTATCGACAATTTCGTGACACCATTAATAAACAAGAACGTGTTCTTATCATAGGTGCAGGTTTTGTCGGTATTGAATTTGCCAGTGATTTATTTTCATCAGGTTATCATGTTGACGTGGTTGACATGGAAGAATGGCCTTTGAAAAGATCATTACCTGAAAAGTTAGGGCTATCTATCGTTGAATCTTTCACTAGTGATAAAGTTAATTGGCACTTTGGTGTAGCAGTAACATCAGTTGATCATCATAATGATTCAATTGAAGTCACATTATCTTCAGGAAAAAAATTACAAGTGGATGTAGTACTGTCAGCTGTTGGTATTCGACCTAATTCAGAATTAGCCAAAGCAGCGGGTGTTAATATTAATCGCGGCATCGTTGTTGATAATGTATTACGAACAAATATTGAAAATATTTATGCTATTGGCGATTGTGCTGAAATTTCTGGCCATACATTACCTTTTATTGCTCCAGCAACCTTTGCTGCAAAAGCATTAGCTAAAACATTACTTGGTTCAACTACTGTGCTGAATATTCCTAATTTAGCCGTAGCCGTTAAAATACCAACATGTACTACTGTAGTGTGTCCAGCTTTATCTTTAGAGGGCAGTTGGAAGGTTGAAGGTGAAAGTCCTGATTATGTTGCCCGTTTTATCAATGAACAAGGTGAAATGAGTGGTTTTGCTTTAACTGGCAAATCTATTAACCAAAAAGCACCTTTATTAAAAGAGTGCATAGCTCCAGTGTTTGCTTAATAAATACTTATACCCCTTTTGGAGATACTAATTTCGAACAACGGTTAATCTTGCCAGAAATAATACTTGCACTACTATTTATTCTCGATTAATTATTAGTATCTTATTTTTTTTTCTACTCTTTGAATCAAGCAACAACCAGACTATTATTTATAGTTTTAGTGGGTTGATGATGTTTGATTAATGATAGGTTAAGTCTTTGGTTGTAAAATTAAATATAATATCTAAAGACTAAGGATAAAGCGTGAAAAATATTTTTTCTAAAAACTCATTAAAAAATAAATTTAAAATACTATTGGTTCTTTCAATTGTAGCATTATTTGTTTCCTTGTATGGCGTACGCTTAATGTCTAAAGCAACAGAGTTTTCATATCAAGAAAGACAGCATATTATTTCTCTAGAAAAAATAATTAATGAGCTTAATAAGGCGGAAATAGATCGACAATATTTGCTCGATACTACGGTAAAAGCAATAAAAGCCGCTAGCGCTGTGGATACAGAAATATTCTATGTTGAAGAGTTGATTTTTAGAGTGATCGGTAAAGGCTGGCTAATTGATGATGCTAGAGAAAGTGCAAAGCAATTGTCTCTTGGAAAAAGCTTATTAAATAGTTTTTCAAATCAATATTTAACTTCTGATGAAGCATTACAGTTTAATAAAAAAATCGAATGGTCTATTGGTGCTTCGGCTAAATTTGGAGAGGGGGTAAGAGATTTATCCTTTTTTATTAAAAATGTAGTATCAGTTATGGTCTTTGTTTCAGTTTTTTCGATTGTATTTTTGATCTATAGAGTTCTTACTAATTCATTACCCCCATTAGCTGTTCTTGTTGAGCGGTTAGAAGAAATAGCTGATGGTCAGTTAAATATAGTAGTAGAAGTTGACGAGAATAATGATCAAGAATTGATTAGTTTACAACAATCGGTGGTTAAAGTTGCTGATAATTTACGTCATCTGCTTTCTAATATAAATGGAGCAATTAACGAGATTAGTCTTGTTTCTAGTGCGTCAGCAGAGTTAACAACTGACACATTAGATGGAATTAAGATACAAAAATCAGAAATAGAGCTACTAAGTTCATCTATTAGTGAAATGAGCTTGGCTATTAATGAAGTTGCTTCATCAGCGTCAGGTGCAGCGTTAGAAGCATCTAACAGTAATAAGGCAGCTCAAGAAGGTCAAAAAGTTGTAAGCTCCGCAGTTTCTACCATAACAGCATTGTCTTCAGAGGTTGAGTCATCGGTTCAAGCCATTGAAAGAATTGAAGAGAGCAATAAACAAATAGTTTCAGTTGTGAAAATAATTAAAGATATTACGGATCAAACTAACTTATTAGCATTAAATGCTGCTATTGAAGCGGCTCACGCTGGAGAGTTTGGTCGAGGTTTTTCAGTCGTTGCAGATCAGGTTAGAGTTTTAGCTGAGCAAACTGAAAAATCTACTATGGATATACAACATATGATTGAAGAATTAAGAAGTAGTACAGTTGCTGCCGTTGATATCATGAATAATAGTAGAGACAAAGCTTTAGAAGGTGTTGAAGAGTCTAATAAAACAGGAGATGTTATTACTGATATTGCTAACTCTATAAGTACCATTACAGCGATGAATGAGCAAATAGCTAGCGCAGCCGAAGAGCAAAGCGTTGTTACCGATGTAATTAGTGGAAACGCTAAAAAAATAAGTGATATTGCTTCGGAAGGTGAAATTAATGCTGAAAAAGTATCAGCGTCTAATGAACAGCTTTTAGCTCTGTCGCAAAAATTGTCAGATTCAATAAAAGTATTTAAACTTTAGTATCGATCAGAAAAATGAGTTATGTCTCAATATTATCTTGGTCAAGCCTTGAACTAACCGATAGAAGATTTCAATATATTTTAATAAACGGGTTAGTGAAGGTGAGGCATTTAATCTACGGCGTAATACCAAGCAACTTTTTTATTATCATAATAACTGTCAATAATATTTAACTGAGTTAAATAATTAAAGTGAGCTTTACTTTCGCCACAGGCGAGCATAAATGTTTTTTGATTGACTTTATTATAAAATAATACTTCAAAACCATCGGTTACTCGTTTAGGCGTTTTACAAAACGTGGTGAGTTTCTTTAAATTGTCTTCAACATCAGTAATCAGTTCATCAAGCCTTTGTATTACTCCTGTAAAGGGTTTTCCATGCGCGGGTAGAACGAGAGTTTCATCACTTAATAATGTTTTATAATGTTGGCAAGATGTTAACCAGTTGTCCAAGGGGTTGGCAAAAGCCTCCTGTGGGTGAACACTAATATTAGATGATATGGTAGGTAATATTTGATCGCCCGAAATTATAATGTTTAAACTTTTACACCATAAACAAACATGTTCAGGCGAGTGGCCAGAGCCGATAACAATCTGCCAATTAAACCCACCTAGTTTAATAACTTCATTAGCGGTTAATTGTCTGTAACTAGTGGGGAAAGGGTATACATACTTTGTATACATGCCTATATATTTATCATAAAGTTTTGCCTGTTCAACAGTGGCACCACATGATAAATAAAAGTCATGCGCTGCGGTGTTGTTATTGTTAACAAGTTCATTATTTAACGTATGATAGCCCTCAAATTCACCTTGAGACATCCATAATTCAGCCTCAAAGTGCTCACATAACCATCCTGACAATCCAATATGATCAGGATGCATATGAGTACAAATAATTTGTTTAATCGGTTTGTTTTTTAATTTATGTTTAATGACTTGTTGCAAATAGGCCTTACTTTTATCGAAATTTAAGCCACTATCAATTATTGTCCAACCATCTTCATCTTCAATGAGCCATAAATTAATATGATTTAATGTGAATGGCATCGGCATGCGTAACCAAAATAAGTTGGTCGCAATTTTTAAAAGCTCCAACGATGCAGGAACATTTTCAAAGGGATAGTTGATATTCTTTTTCAATAGATAAAATCCTTTTAATTAAAGCGTTATTACAACTAAAATACAGGTTAAAATTAATTTATGGAGCATTCTTTTTCTTGCCAAAAGGGTTCCCTAAGCTCATTCTTTTTATATTTACCTGCACCTGTCATAGGGAAGGGCTCTACACGAAATTCGATACTACTAGGAACTTTATAATGGGCTATATTTTCCCTGCAATGTGCAATAACTTCTTCTTTAGTCATTTTAACATTATTATTTAACCGGATAATAGCATGAACACTTTCTCCCCATTGCTCACTTGGGATACCTATTATTACAGATTCAAGTATTTTGGGGTGCAATGAAAGCGTATTTTCAACTTCAGCAGAAAATACATTTTCGCCACCAGTAATTATCATGTCTTTGACGCGATCAACTAAAAAGATAAATCCGTCTTCATCCATATAGCCTGCATCTCCCGTTAACACCCAATTATCAATAATGGTTGATTGGGTTTGTTTTTCATTTTTCCAATAACCCAACATTACATTAGGCCCACAAGCTGCTATTTCTCCAACCTTTCCTGTAGGGAGAATATTCCCATCTGTGTCTCTAATTTCTACATTTACGCAATAGCCCGGTTGGCCAGCAGAACGTAATTTACCTGATTTCTCACCTTCTAATACATGATACTCAGCAGGTAAAATTGAAATAAGTGGTGATAACTCTGATTGCCCATAAGCTTGAATAAAGTGTACAGAAGACATTTTTTCCATTGCAGCAATCAAAATACCTTCTGGCATAGGAGAAGCGCCGTAAACTATATTTTGCAATGAAGATAAATCTGCGGCTGCCAGTGTCGGCTCTGACAGTAAAAGGGTTACCATGGTAGGCACTAATAAAACATGGTTTACTTGTTTTGCTTGTATTGTTTCAATAACTGCTTGAGGTTCAAATGCTGGAATGAATACTTGAGTAAGACCAGCAATAACAGTACCGTAACCAATGCCTATATCCGCTAAATGAAACATTGGCGCTGCATGTAAATATCGTTCACCTTCTGTATTAATTTTCATAGCTGAAATTAAACATACAGAGCTTGTCCACAGGTTTTTATGAGATAACATCACTCCTTTTGGAAAACCTGTTGTACCGCCGGTGTAAAAAATTCCGACAAGATCGTCATAATCACATTTGACTGGCTTTATTGGTGAGGTATTAGCAATTAATTCTTCATAGTCTAGTGTGCCTTCAGGTGCTGAGTTTTCACCAATGTAAATCATATGTTTAATGTTTTTACATTGAAGCTTTAATTCTATAGCTGTTTCAATGAAAGCATCATCAAAAAATAATATGCCACATTCTGAATCAGTTAAAGAGTAAAGGTTCTCTTTAACTGACCAACGAATATTTAAAGGTACCATTACGCTACCTAACCATGCAATAGCATTTAAGCATTCAAAATACTTATCTGAATTTAAAGCTAAAATAGCAATGTGAGTGCCTCTACCTGCTCCTATTTCAGTAAGCGCATTAGCGACTGTTGCAACCCTGTTTTCTGTCTCTTGCCAAGTATGTTCTCTTTCTTTGAATGATGTAGCTATTGTATTTGGTAAAACGGTCGCGTTACGCTGTAATGCTTGGTAAAAATGCATAATAAGCTCTCTGTATTAGGTTGTTATAATATTATTGTTCAATATATTATGTTTAGTCTTTAAACTGAATGTTACCAATATGCACTAACATTCAGTAATTGATATGTATAAAACAACAGAAGTGCTAGTTGAACACCCCATAAACTAGCTCGCAAAACAACGGCTATTAGGTGGGTTGAAAGCATATGAATAATTGACTGCCCAATGCGTGCATATAACACATAAATCACCGTTGAGTTCATTATGTCAAGTTGCTCTGATAATGAAGCAACAACAACTAAGGCACAAAAAGCTGGTAGCATTTCAATACAATTTAAATGTGCTCTTGTAAGTCTTTGCCCAAAGCCAGGGGTATTGCTACCATCAGGGTTAAACTTATTTAGAGCCACTTTGTTACTGCTTAAGAAAGTATAATAGCCCCTCATATTTAAGAGTAAGAAGCTAAGAGTTAAGGTCCAGCCAGCAAAACCAGCGAGTACAAGTAAAGTTTGATTCATATTTTTCTCATTATTATTTTTCAAATTTACAAAGAATATTGTCTTTGTTTCTAATGCTTGCTCAATCCTACTTTGTTAAGTGGATAGTGTTAAGTGGATAGGCATAAATACACGGCTTATTAGCACTGAATGTACAATGCTATATTACTGTCCATTTATCGGCTATGGTGTAAAGCGACAATTCATTCCATTATTTGTCATAAAATATCTGTTTATAATATTCAATTAAAACACTTAATTAAAAAAGAAATTCAACTAAATTTTATTTATTGAACTGGTTTACTTTAAATTTCTGAACATCATGCTAGAATAAGCTGACCGAACGTTCGGTTGTTGGTGTTTGTTGTAGTGTAAACTAGCTAAGTGAAATTTAAATGCTTGAAAATAAAATAGAACAAAAAATCGAATTATCTAAAGCTGCGATGTTAATCCTTAATGTTGCAGAATCACTTTTTGCTCAAAAAGGGTTCAAAGCAACGTCTATTAGTGAAATAGCAAAGAAAACAAGTGGCAGCAAAGCAAACATTTATCATCACTTTAGGTCCAAAGAGCATCTTTACCAAGAGGCGCTTGAATTAGCCTGTGAACGAGTGTTTAACGTGATGGAACTAACAAATTCACCTTCATCAGTAGGGGATGCCAGAATTCAGCTTAAAGAATACGTCAGCCTTCACTTAAAAAGCATGCTTGAGCAACCCGTTTCCACTAATTTGATAAAACGAGAACTTATGGATAACAATCAAATAGAAGGGAAAATGCTAGCAAAAGATATTTTTACTAATACCTTTGTAAAAGTAGCATCGCTAGTTTTTGATGCAAAGGGAATTGATAAAAATAGTCAAGATATCAATGCTTCTTTACAAGCTTTTATGTTGATTGGAGTGAATATATTTTTCTTTGATTCACAGTCAGTAATGAAGTATTTACCAGGAGTATCTTCAATTATTGATTCACCCGAAGTATTTAGCAATAAAATGTTTGATTTTATTATGAATACAGCCCCTTAAAATATACAAAATCCGTGATGAGAAATTCCAATGAATAAGTTTATTTTAATTTTTATACCTGTTTTATTTATTATTACTGGCTGTAAAGATGAAATAGTTAACAACAATACAGTAAAAAAAACATGGGATGCTCCTGTACTCAAAGTCAAAACAGTAAATCTTCCTATTAATTATAAATCTGTTGGGTCTGTTGTTTCAGATCAACGTATTGATGTTACCTCAAGAGCAACCGGTTTTATCCGAGATATCTTAGTTTTAGAGGGCGATTTTGTTTCTAAAGGTCAATTGTTAATTTCCCTTGATAGTTCAGATGTTGAAGGCGCTATAGAACAGGCTAAAGCGGCGGTAAATTCAGCAAAACTTGCTGTTCGTGATGCGGATATAGATGTACAAAGATATAAAGACCTCTATACACGCGGCAGTGTTTCAGAAAATACTATGCGAAAAATACAATTATTTAGAGATAGAGCAAATGACTCATTAGCTGACGCAACTACTGCGCTTGCTACGGCAAAATCTCAGCGACAATATATACAAATATTAAGTGATATACAGGGCGTCGTGGTAGAAAGGCAGTTGAGAAAAGGGGATCTTGCCATACCGGGGAAACCTATCCTTACTATTGAGTCTAGCCAAGAGCTTTTTTTTGATACTTACGTAGCAGAAAGTCAAATAAATAAGATACATAAAGGAGCAAAGGTTGAAGTCACTATCGATGCGCTTAATCTTGAGGTAGAAGGAGTGATAGCAAGAGTGGTTTCTTCTGGCGATTCAATCACTCGACGATATAAAGTTAAAATAGCATTAAAAAATCATGATGGACTCTTATCTGGCATGTTTGGCCGAGTTAATTTTATATTAGGAGAGAAAGCTGCTGTTGTTATTCCATATTCTGCGTTAATAGAAAGAGGCGGTTTACTTGGCGTGTTTGTTGTAAATAAAGATAAGAAAGCACATTTTAGATGGTTACAATTAGGCGCTAAAACAGCTAATTCAATTGAAGTGAGATCTGGCTTATTAGCTAATGAAAATATAATTTTACAAGCTATTCCTCAAATTCGAGAGGGTGACTATATCAATGATGTTCCTTTGTTGGAGCATGACAGTGAATAAATCAAATTTGAACATAGCAGGAAGTATAGCGAATACTTTTATTACCTCAAAGTTGACTGTGTTAGTGATGTTAACCTGTCTTCTGTTGGGTTTAATGGCGGTTTCTTTAACGCCCAGAGAAGAAAACCCTCAAATAGTTGTTCCAGGCGCTGAAATATTTGTTTCTTTACCTGGAGCAAGCGCCGAGGAAGTAGAGCAACTTATTGTAAACCCGTTGGAAGCTATTGTTAGAGAAATTACAGGAGTAGATCATACGTATGCCGCTGCCTTTAACTCGTTAGCGGTGATCAATGTTCAATTTGAAGTGGGTGAAAATCCAGAAGAATCTTTAGTGAAGCTGTATGACCGTGTATTAGGAAAACGAAACCAATTACCCGTTAATGCCTCTACGCCTCTAATCAAAAGTGTTGATGTTGATGATGTTCCTATTATAACGATAACCTTATCATCTGAAAAATATAATGATTATGCGTTAAAACGCTTGGCGGATCGCATGGTTGAACGTTTACATTCAATGGAAGAGATTTCAGTTACTGCGGTAAAAGGAGGTCGAGACTTAGAGGTAAGGGTTGAACTTGATCCGGAAAGGTTACTGGCATTTGAGGTAACGTTAAACCAAATCACTAATAGTTTAAAAGCTGCCAATATTTCTGTTCCTATGAAAACCCAAGTAAGAAATAATCAAAATAGCAGTATTTATTTAGATTCATTTTTATCGTCAGAAGACGACATACAGAGCCTTATTGTCGGTGTGCATGATAATAAACCTATTTACTTGGCTGATGTTGCTGAAATTGTCGTTGAACCAAACAACGAACGACAAACACTTTCAAGGTTTTCTTTTGGTCCTGCTGACGCTCGTTTTAATAAAAATATTGATCCTGAAATGCCAGCCGTAACTATTTCTGTTGCAAAAAAGCAAGGCACTAATGCTGTTTTTGTTGCTGAAGATATCATCAAAAGAATTAATCGACTTAATAACAATATTATTCCAGACGGTGTTAATGTTGTTATTACCCGAAATGATGGTGAAAAAGCCAATGCCTCGGTTAACAATTTAATAGAACATTTAGCAATAGCTGTTTTTTCAGTTGTTGTTGTTTGTATTTTCTTTTTAGGCATTAAAGAGGCGTTGATTGTTGGCATTACCGTGCCATTAATTTTGGGTTTAACCCTTGGGATATCTTATTTAGCGGGGTTAACTATTAACCGAATTAGCTTATTTGGTTTAATTTTGTCATTAGGTTTACTTGTTGACTCTGCCATTGTTGTTATTGAGAACATACATCGTCACTATAAAAATTTAGAAGGTAAAAACAAGACAGAAGTTACAGTATTAGCAACTAATGAAATAGGTAACCCAACGAACCTTGCTACTTTTGCAATTATGTTGGTATTTTTATCCTTGTTATTAGTAACAGGCATGATTGGAGAGTTTTTCTACCCAATAGCATTTAATGTGCCCGTTGCAATGATTTCATCACTTGTCGTGGCTTATATTGTTACACCATGGGCGGCTAATCGCTGGTTAAAACCAGGGGAAGGACATGATCTTGAAGATCATGATAAAACGGATAATTTACATAAATTTTATCATTGGGTTATAGCGCCATTTTTATCTAATAGAAAATATCGTTATATCAGCATGTTATTAATATTATGCACCATTGGTTTATCGATATTACAACCTGCTTGGCAGTTTATCCGTTCAGAAGGTGTTGCCGGGCCGGTGTCATCTGGTGCTATAGCACTTTCATTATTACCTAAAGATAACAAAAATACCTTTAATATCACCATTGATCTGCCTGAATATACCCCTGTTGAGGTTACTGATCAGGTAACACGTGAAATAGGGCATTTACTGCGAAAAAATCAATACATTATTAACTATCAAACGTGGTTGGGGCAATCAGGTGTTATTGATTTTAATGGTTTATTACGTGGCTCTAGTAATAAACTAGGCTCATATATTGCTGAAATAAGAGTAAACCTTATTGATAAAAAAGAACGAGATATAAGCTCTATTTTATTGGTAAAAGCGCTAAGACCAGATATCGAAGCTATTGAAAGGCGCTTTCCAGGTAGTGTTATTCAGCTTGTTGAAGATCCTCCAGGACCACCCGTTAAAGCAACTTTATTAGCGGAAATATACGGTAAAGATCTTAATAAAGTTCGAGAGATATCATCAGTAGTCGCTTCAGCGTTTAAAGAAACTTATGATGTTATTGAAGTTAAAGAGACAGAGGTTGCTGATGTTCGTCAATATCGACTTATGGTTGATAAAGAAAAAGCGGCACTTTCAGGTGTATCTGCTGCGGAAGTAGCACAAGCTATATTACGCCTTGTTAATGGTGTTGATCTCGGCCGACTTCATCTAAAGGGTGAAAAGCAGCTAGTTCCTATTCGTTTACACATACCAAGAGAGCATCAAATTGATCCCGTTTTATTGTCTCGTGTTTTTGTAACCAATAGCGCTAATATAAAAATACCCTTGTCAGAGCTGACCTATTCAATTGAGTCTTGGCAAGACAGACCCATTCTACATAAAGATTACGAGCGTGTTAGTTATGTTGGAGCACAATTAAAAGAAACTGCCGCGGTCTATGCCGTAATGGATTTAGATCAACGCTTAGATAAGTTAAAAATTGCAGGTGTTCAACTTAATACGGGTAATTTACAACTTGAATCTATTGTTCCCGATACCATTGATGGTTACCAATTACTGTGGGACGGGGAAATAAGGCTGACATTAGATACCTTTAGAGATATGTTTTTGGCTTTAGGTCTCGCATTAGTGTTTATCTATCTTATGCTCGTTGGTTATTATGGCTCGTTTATAATCCCTCTTATTGCCATGTCGGCAATTCCTCTAGGGTTAGTTGGAGTGTTCCCCGGACATTGGCTGATGGAGCAATCTTTTAGTGCTCCATCTATGATTGGTGTCATTGCATTATCTGGCGTGGTAGTACGTAATTCACTTCTTATCATTGATTTTGTTTTAAATAATATGAAGCTCGGTATGCCTTTGCATGAAGCAGTGAGTGAAGCAGGGGCTGTTCGTTTAAGGCCTATTTTACTCACGGCATTAGCCATAATACTTGGCTCTGCTGTTATGCTAACAGATCCCGTTTTTGGTGGCTTAGCTATCTCGCTTATTTTTGGCACCGTTGCCGCAACCATTCTTACATTTATTGTTGTACCAGTATTACTATTTTCATATTTGCGTAGAACCTAGATAAAGGTGGGGTAAATTTTTATGAATCATAAAGTAGATGAAAAATTAAAAGTAGGTATTGCCCTAGGCAGTGGCTCGGCAAGAGGTTGGGCACATATCGGTGTTTTACAGGCACTAAAAGAGCTGGGGATTGAGCCTGATATTGTAGCAGGGTGTTCTATTGGTGCATTTGTAGGGGCTGCTTATGCAAGTGATCAGCTTGATGTTTTGGAAGAGTGGAGCAAAACACTTACCTGGAAAGAAATTATTGGCTTTTTTGACTTATCTCTATCAAAAGGCGGTTTAATTCAAGGTGAGAAATTATTCAATTTTATTCGAGAAAAATCGGGTGATCCTGATATTAACTCGATATCAAAAAAATTTGGAGCGGTTGCTACAGAGTTAGACACAGGTAGAGAAATATGGATAAAAGATGGTTTATTGTTCGATAGTGTTAGAGCATCAGTTGCCTTACCTGGTTTAATAGCGCCGTCAAAATATAAGAACAAATGGCTTATTGATGGTGGATTAATTAATCCTGTTCCTGTTTCTCTTTGCCGTGCGATGGGAGCAGATGTAGTTATTGCTGTTAATTTGAATGGTGATCTTATGAAAAAAACAGCTAAAACAGTCGAGTTGAACGCTATTGCAACAGAGTTGAACAAAAGTGATGAACCTAGTTTTTTTGAACGGTTATCAACGCCTTTAAAGTTAGAAATTGATAAACAAAAAAATATTTTAATCGCTAAGTTGTTTGCTCAAAATGATAAAACACCAAGCATTTTTGATGTTATGGCAAGCTCTATCAATATAATGCAAGACCGAATTACACGTAGCAGGATGGCAGGTGATGTACCTGAAATCATACTAAGCCCCAAATTATCTCAGTTAGGGTTGATGGAGTTTGATAAAGCAGAAATTGCTATTGAAGAAGGTCGAGCCAGTGTTGGAAGAGCAAAAGCGGCAATAAAAGAAATGCTGATAGAAAACTATTCATTTTAAGTTTTTATATTATTTATGTTACTAAAGTAAAAGTGAGTCATGATTTGCGATTATATACCGATACCCCCAAAAATATTAAGCTATTATTTTGTATAGCAATTATATTGTTTTTGTCTTCTTATTCAGTGAATGCGAAAGACATTTTAACGAACAAAATAAACACCAAAAATCCATTTTTAATGGTTAAACAAATAACCCATCGAACATTTTTACGTTTGAAGAATGAATCAACGCAAATAAGGCAGACACCTAATTTACTAAAAGTGGTTATTAAAGAAGAAATACTCCCTTACTTTAACCATCGATATGCTGCGGCAAAAGTTTTAGGTAATGTTCATTTTAAACAAATTTCAAAGGATCAGTTTAATCAGTTTTCAGTTAATTTTCGTGAATATATTGGCACTTCATATGCTCAGATATTTACTTTATATGACAATCAAACGGTTAAGTACTCGCCAAACAAAAAGTTTAAAAATAAAAGAATCATCTCTGTTTCAATTGAAATTATTAGCACGTCAAGACCCCCTATTGATATTAGTTTTAAATTAAGAATGAATAAAAAAACCAAAGAATGGAAAATTTTTGATTTGGTCGCTGAAGGGATCAGTTTTCTAGACAGTAAAAGGGCAGAGTTTAATAAGCTGTTAACTAGCAAAGGAATAGAGACGACTAATGCATTATTAATAAAAAAAAGTATGGCTGATATTCGGTTTAATAAAGGCAAAAATTAGTGTTTGTTAGCTTGAGTGGGTAAAAATATTTTGAGGTAAACATAAGATGAATATAAATGAATTAACGTTAAAGTCTCAGTTTAAAATTATGATGGGTATAGGTGTTTTTGCATTGCTAGTAACATTGTATGGTGTTCGGCTGATGGGGAAAGCAAATGATTTTTCTTATTTAGAGCATCAGCATAGTCAATCTATAAGCATTGCAAATGTAGAGTTATCAAAAAATAAAATTAATAGAAGCTTAATAGCGGAACAAGTTAAATCTGCGTATAAAGCAGCTCTTGGTGTTGATAATGTGGTTTTTAGTGTTGAACATTTGTTTTTTAGAGTTTTAGGTCAAGGATGGATAATAGACTTAGCAAAATATAGTGAGACGAATTTAAAAAAGGGTATTTATATTCTCGAAAATAGGGAGGAACAGCCTCTTATAAATAGTGAAAAGCAAGCTATTGATTTAATAATGGCTAAATCTTTAGGATATTCTTCTAAATTTGGTCAAGGAGTTAAAAACTTATCTACTACTATTAAATATTTTATTGATTTTTTTATAGCTCTTTTTGTTGGTGGATTAATACTTCTGATTGTAAATATGCTTCGAACCACTATTCCATTGCTAGAAGAAACCGTACAGACTATCGAAAAAATTTCTGATGGAAACCTTAACGTTAATGTAAATCAAAGTGCAGGTGGAGAAGTTGGACGTATGCAGCTTGCCATGAACAATATGGTTAGTGGTTTACAAGAAATGATTAGAGATATTAATTCAATTGTAATGGAATTAAATCATGCAACAAACACATCTGCAACAATAACAGGAGAAGTATTGATCGGAGTAAAAAACCAAAAGTCTGAAACTGAATTACTCTCCTCTTCAATAAGAGAAATGAACATTGCAGTAAATGAAGTCGCAATTTCAGCTTCTAATGCTTCTGATTCTGCTACTGATGGTCATGCAGCAGCTGAAAGAGGAAAAAATGTTGTAGTAGAAGCTGTTGAGTCTATTAATGCATTAGCTGCTGAAGTAGAAACATCTGTTGATGCTATTCATAGAGTTGAGGCTGGCAGTAACAAAATAGGTTCTGTAATTAAAATAATTAAAGATATTACGACGCAAACAAACTTACTTGCTTTGAATGCTGCTATTGAAGCGGCACATGCGGGTGAATTTGGTAAAGGATTCTCTGTGGTAGCAGACCAAGTTAGAATATTAGCAAAACAAACAGAAGATTCTACAGTGGAAATTCAGAAAATGATTAAAGAACTTACTAGCAGCACCCAAGCTGCTGTTGAAATTATGGCTCATAGTCAGGAGCAAGCTTTATTAAGTGTTGATAAAGCTCAGCAAGCTGGAGATATTATCGGTGAAATTGTTTTAGCTGTCTCAACTATTACCATGATGAATGAACAAATTGCTAGTGCTACGGAAGAACAGAGTGTCGTGACAAGTGAAATAACAAGCAATGCTGATATTATTAATTGTATTGCTGAAAAGGCGGAAGTTGGTGGAAACGAAGTACTTAAAGCAAATAGGGTATTGTTAGATATATCACAGAAGTTATCCTGTGTTGTTAAAAAATTTGAAGTGTAATGCTAAACCATAATAACAGAGCCATTCGGGTGAGCTTTATTCTTTTAAGCTTATTAACTTCGGTTGCTATTGCATCAACCGAAAGTTTTGATACTTGTCTTGTTGAAAAAACTAAGTCAGAAAATCAACGAATGACCTTGAGTGAGTTGAATCGAATTTGTAATGAAATACTTACTGAAAAAAGTGCTCAACCAGCGGTGGAAAGAAGGTTTGATGAAGAGCGAAAAATAGCCTATCACCCTTTTGTTCTTACGCCACATAATAAGAATTACATACTACCCGTCACGTACACCGACAATATTAATCAGGCGGCATATAATAATTATGGTAACTGGTCTCAAAATTTAGATGATATGGAAGCCAAGTTACAAATAAGCTTTAAGGTGCCATTGATAACAGAAAGCTTGTTTAACGAAGGCGATGGAGTTGCTTTTGGTTTTACCCTTCAATCTTGGTGGCAAATGTACAATCAGGAGTTGTCTCGCCCTTTTAGAGAGACAAATTATAACCCTGAACTTTTTTATTTTACCCCTTTAGGTTTAGAGATAGGGGGTGGAAAAACTGGCATGTTTTTGGGAATTGAACATCAATCTAACGGCCAATCACAGCTATTATCTCGTAGTTGGAATCGAATATATGCAAACTTTATTTTTGCAAAAGGAAATTATGCTTTGTCATTTCGACCTTGGTGGAAAATTCCAGAGGGAGATAAACAAACAACACCTGAAGAGGCTGGTAATGACAACCCTGACATTAGTGACTATATGGGGCATTTTGAATTGATGATGGTGTATAAATGGGAAAATTATGAGTTTTCAGCTAAAGGTAGAGAGAACTTTGCAACGCACAACGGTGCTGTTGAGCTAGGCATAACGTTCCCATTAAGCGGTAAGTTAAGAGGGTATTTTCAATATTTCAACGGCTATGGTGAAAGCCTAATTGATTATAACCATTCACAAGAAAGAATTGGCATAGGGATCGCGTTAAATGATTATTTTTAAACTGTTTAGAGAGGAATTATGGCGTTAGTAAAAATACAGGAATCAAGAGCTGAAACACCCTACGGTATTTTGTATGTCAAAGAATGGCTGCCAGACAAAATAGTGTCAGACATTCCAATTATTATGCTTCATGACTCTTTAGGTTGTGTAAAGCTTTGGAGAGACTTTCCTGAAATGTTAGCGACTAAACTCTCTAGGCGTATTATTGCTTATGATCGATTAGGGTTTGGTCAATCAGATGTTCGTGTTGAACCACCAACGGCTGATTTTATAAAAGAAGAAGCCTCAATATACTTCCCTGAAATTAAAAAGCATTTATCAATGAGTGAATATGTTCTTCTTGGTCATAGTGTTGGTGGTTGTATGTCACTTAATATTGCCGCTAATGATAAAAACTGTATAGGGATAATATCTATATCTGCGCAAGCTTTTGTTGAAGATATCACTTTACAAGGTATTAAAACCGCTAAGAAAATGTTTGAAAAGCCAGGACAAATTGAACGGCTAGAAAAATGGCATGGTAATAAGGCTAAATGGGTATTAAACGCGTGGATTGATACTTGGTTATCACCTGATTTTTTATCGTGGAATTTAAATTATTGTTTACCTAATATTACATGCCCTGTTTTAGTTATTCATGGCGATAATGATGAATATGGCTCTAATATGTTCCCAGAGTTTATTGCAAATAATGTCTTGGGTTGGTCAACCAAATTAATCATTAAAAATTGTGGACATTTCCCTCATAAAGAGAAAACAAATGAAGTATCCGATGCCATTGTAAACTTCATAAGTTAACAGCTTGGGGAGGGGATAAGTGAAACGCCTAATTATGATTAAAACCCTAACTATTGTTAGGTTTGTTATGGGAGTATATCAGGCATAGTTTAAAGCTAAGCTAGCTTAAAGCGTTTGTGTTTGATTTTTATATTTATAATGAGGAAATTTATGATTGGCAGTATGATGAACTATCAATTGACCCTAACGTCAATTATGCAGCACGGTAAGCAAATTAACCCCAATAAAGAGGTTGTTTCTATAACCAGTGATCATGACGAACACCGTTGTACACTCAGTGATATTTTTGAACGTTCTGCTCAGGTGGCTAATTTATTAAAGTCACATAATATCCAAAAAGGTGATCGAATAGCGACACTCGCATGGAATGATTTTAGACACATGGAACTGTATTATGGTCTCGGTTGTTCGGGGGCTGTTTGTCATACTATTAATCCAAGGTTACACCCTGATCAAGTCAACTTTATTATAAATGATGCAAGTGACAAAATTGTCTTTCTTGATGTTATGTTTATTGATTTAATTAAAGCAATAGAAGCTGAATTACCCACAGTAGAGCAGTTTATTGTTTTAACTTCAGATGTTGCGGTTGTTGAACACCTTGGTGAAAAATGGACAACTTATGAAGATGCTATCAGTGTTTACTCTACAGAGTTTGACTGGCCTGAACTCAATGAAAATGATCCTTGTCAACTTTGTTATACATCGGGCACAACAGGAAACCCTAAAGGGGTTCAATATAGTCACCGTGCTTTAGTATTACATACCATGGCTGCTATCGTTCCAGATGCGTTTTCTATTGGTAAAAATGATTGTATTTTACCTGTCGTGCCTATGTTTCATGTAAATGCATGGGGTATTCCTTACATGGCTGCCATGGCTGGGTGTAAACTCGTGTTTGCGGGGTCTAAAGTTGCAGACCCTGAAGTATTAGCCAGGTTAATTAAACAAGAAGGTGTAACCCTTGCTGCTGGAGTACCTACGGTTTGGAATTTATTAGCTCAATACCTTCAAGATAATAATATCTCACTACCAAGTCTTAAAAAGCTTGTTGTTGGGGGCACCGCAATGCCTCCTCATTTATACCGTTATTTCCAAGATGAACAAGATATGGCCATCATTCATGCTTGGGGCATGACCGAAATGAGCCCATTAGGTACGATTAATCATATTCAAGCTAAAGAAATGCAAAAGTGGGATGAAGACACATTATTTGAACAAAAACTAAAGCAAGGTGTACCTGTTTACGGTATTGAACTTAAACTAGTGAATGATGATGGAAAAGAAGTCGCTTGGGATGGCAAAACATCAGGTAACTTATTCGTTAGAGGCCCTTGGGTAGTAGACAAATATTTTAATCGCCCCGATGTTGAAAATGTGAATGGTTGGTTTGATACTGGTGATATTTCTATTATTGATGAACACGGTTATATGAAAATCACTGATAGAAGTAAAGATGTTATTAAATCGGGAGGTGAGTGGATATCTTCTGTAGATATTGAAAATGCAATGATGTCTCATCCAGAAGTATCATTAGCAGCCGTGATAGGCGTTGAGCATCCTAAATGGGATGAACGGCCTTTATTAATTATTCAAAATCATGGTGATGCTGAATTGACTCATGATGAAGTTGTAACATTTTTAATAGGAAAAATTGCAAAATGGTGGATGCCTGATGCAATCGCATATGTTGATGCTATTCCAATGACAGCAACGGGTAAAATGCATAAATTAAAACTTAGAGATGTATTTGATGGGTATACCTTTTAGTTTCTGATTTCAAAAATGAGCCGATATAATTAGCTCAAAAAACAATAAAAGTTGTTATTTCTTTATTTTAAAGGAGATAGCAACTTTTTTATTAACCAATACCTGATAAAAACACTTGATAAAATGGTTGTAATGAAAGATTTTTACGCGTTTATTTACTTTCTGCTATATTAATAATAGTGCTTTACACAATAAAGTGATGCATTAACATTTTAGCTTTAGCATAAAGTTGAGAAACAATAGATGAGTAAAACTGACAGCCTGATATTATATATATTAGATGATGATAAACAATATGCGGGTCTACTTCAAAAAGTGGCTGAAAAATCCGGCTGGCAAGTTATTAATGAACAGAGTGCTTTAAACTTTATTAATAAGTCCTTACCACAGGATCTCGTCTTAGTATTAGATCTAATGATGCCTGAGCTTGACGGAATTGAAGTCATAAGATACTTAATAAAAAACAATTAAACGTATCACTCATACTTGTTAGTGGTGTAGCTAAAAGAACGCTGCATTCAGCATAAGTATTAGCTCAAGCTTATGATATGCATGTGATCACAAGTTTTATTAAACCTGTTTCTCTTAAAAGGTTTACTGAAGCTATAACCAGCATACCGCAGTTATCTGCTATTCAACAAACGTCAGACACTCTTTATTTGCCATCAGTTCAAGATATTACCGAAGCTATATTAAAAAAAGAATTTATTGTTTATTACCAGCCACAAATTAATTTCAATGAAAACACCTTATTTGGTTTCGAGGCGTTAGTTCGATGGCTGCGCCCAGAACAGATAGCAAGGTATTAGCAAAACCCTATAATAAAAAAGCTTTAATTACGCGTGTTAAAGATATTTTGAAAAAAAATTGAAACGTGAGTTAGCGGATAATTACACCTTTTTAGGTTTATGTTGTGAGGGCCTATAACCTTGCCAACGAATAAAAGCACGGGTAAAAGAAGCAACCTCACTAAAACCACATCGCTCTGTAATATAGTCTAGCTCTTTATTGGTATGCTCTAAGTAAAATAGCGCTTTTTTGTGCCTAAATTCATCTTTTATTATCATATAACTAGAGTCTTCTAACTCTAATTTTCGTTGCATGGTTCGAATAGACATACCAAGTTTTGAGGCAAGTTCATTTTGCGTTGGAAATTGACTTTTAGGTGACAAAGAAATAATGCTTTTAATTTGCTTTATCAGGCCTAAAGAACCAAAAGAATAATTAGTAATAGAAAGCGGCACCTGCAATTGTTTTTCTACATCTTTGTATTGACATAAAATAGGCTTACTAAGCCATGATTTATCAAAAACTATTTCATTATACTGCTGATTAAACTTAACAGGGCATTGATATAAAAATTGATAATCACATACATTGACTGGCTCCTCGTCTACAAAAGAAGCATAAATTAAAGGAACCTCTTTTTTTATTAACATGCTTAATATTTTATTGGCAATACAAGTAAGCATAGTAAGAGCGAATAGGGAAAAGTTAGCTTTTTTTGTCACTAAAGAAAATTGCCACCTAACGATATCGTTTTCAATTATCAACTGAGTAGTTATTGGGCTTTGGCATACACGATTAACATGAAAAATAGCGGTTAATGCTTTCGATAATGTTTTTTCTGAACATGCCGACTTTATCATTAAGGAGATAGCGCCACGAGGAAGAGATTTTTCCTGAATGCCCAATAATTCATCTTTTGTGTAGTCTAACAGCACCCGGTAAGATTCAATAATATAATGTAAAGCCACTATTCCTTGTGGTTCATCAATACACTCTATTGACAAACCTATTGCTTGTGCAAATTCAACCCTTGAAAAGCCAATATAGTCGGCAATTGAACAAAAATCTTGAATAAATTTATTGGTAGAGAATAGTTCATTACTTGTTATTCCATTTGTATTAATCATTTTAACCTTAATATAAGCGTGACATAAACAGTATAGATGAATGAATTTACTTGGTTTTTCCCATCAAACCTCCTCAAAAACTTAACACGATTCGACGATAAATATTTAATCATACATTGAGAAAATTTCAAAACAAAAAACACACTTTTGTTTTTATACGCCAATTGATTTTTAAAATGACACTTATCGTCCTATAGGTTGATTCATAAAAAAGTTAATTTGTATTACATAGTTAAGCGTTTTACGCTTTTGTTTATTTAACTCGTTGTAAAGTGAGAGGTTGTTTTGTTAGATATAAAAGATATAGGTAAGTCGTTTAAACCAGTTTCTGCGATTGTAGAAAAAGGTCGATTGATTAGTTTTGCTCGCGCTATAGATGAAAAAAATCCTATTTATATTGATGAGTTAGTGGCAAAACAAGTTAATTACTCTGCTTTACCTGTCCCCCCAACTTTTTTGTTCTGCTTAAAAATGGATGTACCAAAGCCTTTTGAAAACTATCAAAATATTGGCGTCTCGTTAGAAAAATTATTACACGCTAACCAAAGCTTCACTTATTTTAGCCCCGCAGAGGTTGGAGATGAGCTTACTTTTTATTCAAGTGTTGAAGATATCTATGCAAAAAAAGGTGGAGCATTAGAGTTTTTAATTGAAAAAACGAAAGTTAAAAATCAACGTGGTGAACATGTAGCTGATTTGAAAACAACGTTAGTAATCAGAAATTAACCTAATAAAAAACAGAGAAAATAACATGATATCTTTTGACCAAGTTACTGTTGGTGACCATTTACCCGTTTTGAGTACAAATAAAATATCTCGTACAACATTGGCATTATATGCTGGGGCCTCAGGAGACTTTAACCCTATACATATCGATATAGACTTTGCTAAAAGTGCGGGTTTAGAAGATGTTTTTGCCCATGGAATGTTATCTATGGCTTATTTAGGACGCTTACTTACAAACTGGGTTGATCAACGAAGTATTGAAAATATTGATGTGAGGTTTACTTCAATTACGCCCGTTAATGCACAAATTATTTGTACAGGCTCAATTCAAGAAAAGAGCATTATTGATGAGCAAAAAATTATTAAAGTTCAAATTGAAGCACAAGATGCAAATACTGGTGATACAAAAATATCAGGTTTTGCGACAATTAATTTAACTGAAAATTATTAATTATCGCTAATTAATAATAATAGCTTAAAAATTAAATTATAAAGAGAAAATACTATGAATAGAAAATTAGAAGGTAAAGTTGCTTTGATCACTGGATCAGGCAGAGGTATTGGTAAAGCATTAGCATTAAAACTTTCAAGCGAAGGTGCGAAAATTGTTATTAATGATTTAGACGAGGCTCCTGCTAATGAAACAGTCGCTGAAATTAAATCAAATGGAGGCGAGGCGATTGCATTTGTAGGTAGCGTAACACAAGACGGTTTTGCTGATAAATTTGTAGCAGAGGCTGTTAAAGCTTTTGGTACGCCTGATATTTTGATTAATAATGCAGGTTACACGTGGGATTCAATGATCCACAAAGCCTCAGATAAACAATTTGATGCTATGTATGAAATTCACCTTAAAGCGCCATTTCAACTTAACAGAGCTTTTGTACAAGCGGTAATTCCTGTTGCTAAAGAAGAAGCTGAAACTGGAAAAGAAACGTTTAGAAAAATTATTAATATTTCTTCTATTGCTGGTGAATATGGAAATATTGGACAAGTTAATTATTCTTCAATGAAGTCAGCCCTATCGGGTATGACTAAAACCTTATCGAAAGAACTTGGTCGTTATAAAATTAATGTAAATGGCGTTGCTTTTGGTGTTATCGAAACACGTTTAACACAAGCAACAGACGAAAAGAAAACCATCGTTGTTGACGGTAATGAGGTAGGCGTTGGTATTCCAGAAAAAGTGAGTGCTGGTTTTGCCAAAATGATCCCATTAGGACGCAGTGGTACAGCTGCTGAAGCTGCCGACGGCGTTTATTTATTTTGTATTCCAGAATCAAATTATATCAGTGGCCAAATGATGGTTGTTGGTGGTGGCTTAAGAATGTAGGAGAGTGTCATGTTACCTTTTTATTGTAGTTGGATTGACGAAGATTTACGTATTTTTTCAGAGTCTATTAATAAGTTTATAGATAAAGAAATTGAACCATTTTATGAAAAATGGGAAGAAGACAAATGGATGCCTAGAGAGGTTTGGAACAAGCTAGGTGAAGCGGGGTTGTTATGTGTTGACATCCCTGAAGAATATGGTGGTTTTGGCGTTGACTTCAGGTTTGCTGCATTAATTTATGACAACTTTTATCGCCGTGGTGTCGGTGCTATAGCTGGTGGTGGTATTGGCGTTCATGCGGGTATTGTTGCTCATTATATATTGAACATGGGTACAGAAGAGCAAAAGCAAACCTATTTACCTAAAATGGCAAGCGGTGAGTGTGTTGGCGCTATTGGCATGACAGAGCCAGGTGCAGGTAGTGATTTAAAAGAATTAAAAACTTCAGCTAAAAAAGTTGATGGTGGATATATCATTAATGGGAGTAAAACCTTTATTTCGAACGGTCAACATTGCGATATTGTTGTTATGGCATGTAAAACCGACCCTAAAGCTGGCGCTAAAGGTGTTTCATTATTTATTGTTGAAACTAACACGGAAGGTTTTGTTAAAGGCAAAAAGTTAAGTAAATTAGGTATTCATCAACAAGATACTTCTGAATTGTTTTTTAACGATATGTTTGTTCCTGAAACAGCATTGTTAGGTGAAAAGAATTTAGGCTTTATCACTATGATGAAAGAGCTACCTCGTGAAAGACTAGGCTTAGCCGTTGGTGCACAAGCTGCATCAGAAGGTATGCTTGATATTACGTTAGAGTATGTCAAAGAGCGTAACGCTTTTGGTAAACGTGTGGCTGATTTTCAAAATACGCGCTTTAAATTAGCCGAATTAGCAACACAAGTTCGTGTTCAAAAAGCATTTATGGATCAATGTATAACGCTATTATCTGAAGGTAAGCTTGATGCAGTTACAGCATCAATGGCCAAGTTACATTCTACCGAATTACAGGGCAAAGTTGCGGATGAGTGTTTACAGTTTTTTGGTGGTTATGGCTATATGACCGAATACCGTATTGCGCGTGAATTTGTTGATGCAAGGGTTCAGCGGATCTATGGCGGAACATCAGAAATAATGAAAGAAATTATTAGTCGTGAATTAATCAAAGATTAGTGTTTTTCTAAGAAGAGTTGTTTATGTCTGCATTATCAAATTTAAGAATATTAGATTTTTCAACCCTACTCCCTGGGCCTTTTGGAACATTGGTTTTAGCTGATTTAGGCGCAGAAGTTTTACGTGTTGAAGCACCCAACCGATTAGATTTAACGCGGGAAATAGGTGAAAAGGACGATGGTTCGTCTTATGTTCATCGTTATTTAAATCGTTCAAAAAAATCAATAGCACTCGATTTGAAAAATCCTAAAGCGATTGATATTGTTAAAAAAATTATTGCTGATTATGACATTGTTATAGAGCAATTTCGCCCCGGAGTTATGGCAAAACTTGGTTTAAGTTATGATGTTTTAAAAGCAATAAACCCTAAGCTAATTTATTGCTCTTTAACCGGGTATGGACAAACAGGCGCATATAAAGATAGAGCAGGGCATGATAACAACTACTTAGCGCTTTCGGGAATTCAAGATTATAGCCGACGAAAAAATCAATCGCCCGTTCCCGCAGGTATTCAAATTGCTGATGTTGCAGGTGGTTCAATGCATTTGGTTGTGGGTATTCTTGCCGCGGTTATTCAGCGTTTAGAAACGGGCAAAGGACAATATCTTGATATTAGTATCACTGATGCCGCATTTACCTTAAATGCAATGTCTGCTGCTAGTTATTTAGGCTCTAAAAAAGAAACAGGGCCAGAAGAAGAGTTATTAAATGGTCAACAATTCTATGATTATTATGAAACAGCTGATCAGCGATATTTTTCTATTGGTGGTTTAGAGCCTCAATTTAGATTAGGGCTATGTAAAGCACTTGAAATACCGCATTTAACTGGGATAGCAATGTCCCAAGAAATAGCAGAACAAAAAGCTTTTAAAGAAGAGCTGACTACTATTTTCAAAACGAAGAAATTTGAAGAATGGCAAACATTCTTTCAAGGGTTAGATTTATGCGTAGAGCCAGTATTAACACTAGCAGAAGCATGTGATCACAAACTAATTCAAGACCGTAATATGATTGTTAATGTTGAAGGTATATCACAAGTTGCCTGTGCCATTAATATGTCTGAAAGCGAGCATTGTTATCGTTTTAAAGGTGTTGAATTGGGCGCTAACAATAATATTTTAATGAATGAATTTTCATTCAGCCAAAGCGAATTTGATCAACTTAGCGTTGATGGTGTTTTTGGTAAAAAAGCAGAGGAATAAACTAATGAGTAATGTAATTGTAGCCGGCGTAGGCATGATTAAATTTTGTAAACCGGGTCAACAAGAGCCTTATCGTGTTATGGCGGCTAAGGCGATTAACGAAGCATTGAAAGATGCCGGTATTCAAGCAAAGCAAATTCAGCAAGCATACGGTGCCTATATATATGGTGATAGTACCTGTGCCCAACATGCTTTTTATGATGTGATCCAAAGTGGTATACCAATTGTTAATGTTAACAATAACTGTTCTAGCGGTTCTACTGCGTTATTTTTAGCTCGTCAAGCGGTACTTTCTGGTGAAGTTGATTGTGCGTTAGCTTTTGGTTTTGAAGAAATGCAACCTGGGGCTTTAGGATCAAATTGGGATGATAGAGAAAGTCCGTTTGATCGCGCTGTTCCTGTATTAGAAAAATTTAATGCACCACAAGGTCCTTTAGCATTACAAGCATTTGGTGCTGCGGGTAGACATTATATGAATAAATATAATGTTGAAGCCGATATTTTTGCAAAAGTTTCAGCCAAATCTCGTAGTCATGCAGTTAAAAATCCTTATTCAATGTTTACTAAACCCTTAACGTTTGAAGAAGTGTTAAACGACAAAGTTATTTATGATGGTTACATGACACGTTTAATGGCTTGTCCTCCAACATGTGGTGCCGCCGCAACTATTGTTTGTAGCGAAGCTTTTGCTAAAAAGCAGGGAATTACCAATGGTATTAAAATTTTAGCACAAGCGATGGCTACAGATACCGAAAAATCTTGGCAAGACCCAATCTATGCAGCAGGTAAGGGCATGACTGAAATAGCGGCTCAACAAGTTTATAACAGTGCAGGTATCAGCCCTGAAGATATTGACGTTATTGAATTACATGATTGCTTTACGACTAACGAAGTCATTAGTTATGAAGGCTTAGGGCTTTGTCCTGAAGGTGGCGCTGAAGAATTTATTGCTAATGGCGATAATACTTATGGTGGTAAATTTGTTATTGGGCCATCGGGTGGTTTAATGTCAAAAGGTCACCCTATTGGTGCTACTGGCTTAGCACAATGTACAGAGTTAACGTGGCATTTACGCGGTCAAGCGGGCGATCGCCAAGTTGAAGGTGCAAAAATAGCACTACAACATAATGTAGGTTTAGGTGGTGCAGTTGTTGTCACCCTTTACGGTAAATAAATATAAAAATATAACTTAAAAATCATAACTTCATATAAAAACAAATTATCTTATGATTTAAAACTTAACTATGGGGAATCTATATGTTTGATTATATTATTGTTGGAGGCGGTAGTGCGGGTGGTGTACTAGCCAATCGTTTAAGTGAAAACGTTAATAACAAAGTTTGTTTGATTGAAGCAGGAAGTGCTGATAGCTCTATTTTTGTTTCTACGCCGGGAGCCTTCGGTGCTCATATGTATATGAGAAAGTTTAATTGGGGCTTTAATAGTCAACCCGATGTTGGTACCAACAGTAGAGGACAGTTTTGCCCACGTGGTAAAGGGCTTGGCGGAAGTAGCTCAATTAATGCCATGGTGTACACACGAGGCCATAGTAGTGATTATGACCATTGGGAAGCTTTAGGTAACCCTGGTTGGGGGTTTAAAGATGTATTGCCATTATTTAAGAAGTCTGAAGATAATGAAAATGGCGCAAATGAGTATCACGGAGAAGGTGGTTTGTTATCTGTTTCAAGTGTCGATAGAAACTATTACAAACTTGAAGATATTTTTATTAAAGCGTCGCAAGAGGCGGGTGTGCCATTTAGAAATGAGTTTAATAATAATGAACTAGAAGGTATCGGTAACTATCAATTTACCATTAAAAAAGGTCAACGCGCAGGTGTTCGTAAATGTTTTATTGAACCAGCATTAAAACGTGAAAACCTAACCGTTATCGCTGAAGCTCATGCGACTAAAATTTTAATTAAAAATAAAAAAGCAGTGGGTATTCAATATCAACAAGAAGGTGAGTTAAAAGATGTTTTTGCCAACCAAGAAGTTATTGTTAGCGGTGGCACATTTAATTCACCACAACTTTTAATGCTTTCAGGTATTGGCGATAAAGATGAACTTGATACATTTGGTATTGAATGTGTGCATGACTTAAAAGGGGTGGGTAAAAATTTACAAGAGCACCCTACTATCTCTGTGGTATGTAGCAGTTTGAAGAAAGATGGTTATTCATTATCTCCCGGAGCATTAGCGACTCGCACTAAAGAGCTTATACAATTTGCTTTAGGCAAAAAAGGACCGTTAAAGCATTCTGTTACTCGAGTTGGTGGTTACTTAAAATCTTCTGATGATGTTGAAGTACCTGATATTCAAGTTCACTATGTTTCAATTTTGTTTGATGACCATGGACGTAACCTTGATTTATTATTTCAACATGGTTTTACGGCTGAGCTTAATGTTTGTCGTCCTAAAAGTATTGGTCAGGTAACATTGCGCAATGCTGAACCAACCTCAGATCCACTTATACACCTTAATTTATTAGATGATCCCTATGATCTTGATGTTTTAGTCAAAGCCGTTAAAAAAGTGAGAGAAATTTATAATATGCCAGCATTTAGCTCGCATAAAGGCGATGAGTTATTTCCAGGGAAAAACCATCAAACTGATGAAGAAATTGCTCAAGCTATTCGAGCCAAAGTTTCACATGTGTATCACCCTGTAGGCACATGTAAAATGGGTAATGATGATATGGCCGTAGTCGATGAACGGTTGAAAGTTCATGGTATAGACTCTTTACGTGTTGTCGATGCTTCTATTATGCCAACTCTCATTACTGCAAATACCAATGCCCCTACTATTATGATTGGTGAAAAGGCGGCAGAAATGATTTTAGCTGATAGCAATAATACTTAACTTAACACTTGTTACGTAGAGCACATTCTCACTATATGGCTAATGTGCTTAATTTCCTCCCAAGTATACATATGTTTCTTGAATGTAGAGTATGACCAATCAACAAGAGACAACATTAATTAGGATTACATCATGTCTTTAGACTTTGATAGTGCACGTTTAACTAACCCTTATTTAACACCTTCGCATGAAGAATGGCGAATGCAGTTAAGGCGTTTTATTGATAAAGAAATTATGCCTTTTGCAGAAGAGTGGGATGAAGCAGGAAAAATACCGGATTCACTTTGGCCAAAAGCCGCTGAGGTGGGTATTTTTGCCGTTGGTTACCCTGAGGCTTATGGCGGCTTATCAGAAGGATTAGACATTTGGTATGGTCATATCGTTCAAGAAGAATTAGCGCGTATTGGTGCGGGCGGTATAACCGCTGCTTTATCAGTTCACGGAATATCTTTACCTAGCGTATTAAAGTTTGCCAATGAAGCGATTAAGCAAGAAGTTGGCCCTGCTGTACTAAGTGGTGAAAAAAGAATTTCATTGGCTGTTACTGAACCGGGTGTAGGCTCAGATGTAGCTCAACTCACCACCACAGCAAAAAGTGATGGTGATTATTATATCGTTAATGGCTCCAAAACCTATATCACTGGTGGCATGTATTCTAGTTGGTTTTCTACCGCAGTACGCACCGGTAATAAAGGAGCCCGAGGGGTTTCGGTTTTGTTAATTCCTGCTGATCTAGAAGGCGTTACCAGAACCGCATTAGATAAAAAACAAGGATGGTGGGCGTCAGACACTGCAACGATTTATTTTGACAATGTACGCGTACCTAAAACTAACCTTTTAGGTGAAGAAAATAAAGGTTTTAAAGTGATAATGAATAACTTTAACCTAGAGCGTTTAGGTTTAATTGTTAATATGGAAGCTTATTCTAGAGTGTGTTTGGCTGAAGCTGTTGAATGGGCTCAACAAAGAAAAACCTTTGGTAAAACATTAAGTGAACATCAAGTTATTCGTCATAAAATTGCTGACATGAAACAGCGAATTAACGCAACGCAAGCCTACTTGCAAACCTGTACTTATCAGTTAGAGCAAGGTAAGCCTAATGTGGGTGACATTGCCATGTTAAAAGTACAAGCCAGTCAAACCATGGAATTTTGTGCTAGAGAAGCCATGCAAATATTAGGCGGTATTGGCTATATTCGTGGCTCTAAAGTTGAGCGTCTTTATCGAGAAGTAAGAGTTAACGCTATCGGTGGTGGCTCTGAAGAAATTATGCGCGATTTAGCATGCAAGCAATATGAGGTTTAATCATTAATATGGACAATAAAACAAAAATAAAATTATGGCATTGTCATAATGCACGTTCATTAAGACCACTTTGGGCTTTAGAAGAAATGGGTTTTGATTACGAACTGATTGAATTACCGTTTCCACCCAGAGTATTAAAAAAAGACTTTCTTGCCATCAACCCATTAGGAACAATTCCTTATTTTGTTGATGATCAAACACATATGACCGAATCATCAGCAATTGGCTTGTATTTAGTTGAACGTTACCAGCGTTATGACTTTGGTTTAGAGCCATCACATCCTGAATATGGAGACTACCTTAACTGGCAGTTTCATAGTGATGCAACACTGACTTTTCCACAAACCGTCGCATTACGTTATGGATTATTTGAAAAACCAGAACGTCGTTCAAAACAAGTTGCAGAAGACTATCGCAAATGGTTTATTGCCCGTTTAAGCCTATTAAATAAGCATTTAATTGATCGTGAGTTTTTATGTGGAAATAAATTTACGGTAGCGGATATCACCGTTACTTATGCGCTTTACTTAGGTGAGTTACTCGGTTTTGATAAAGAATACGAACCACAAACTATTGAATATCTGCAACGTATGAAAGCAAGACCTGCTTTTCAAAAAGTAGTGATTATTGGCGAAGAAAACAGTAATTTCAAAGGTTTTAAAAGGGATGAATCATGATTTTCACACAGGAGCACGAAGGCATAAGAAAAACAGTATCTCAGTTTATTGATAAAGAGATAAATCCGTATTGTGATCAATGGGAAAAAGACGGCATTTTTCCCGCCCATGAGTTATTTAAAAAAATGGGTGATTTAGGACTTTTAGGTATTAACAAACCCGTAGAGTGTGGTGGTTTAGGGCTTGATTACAGTTATCAAATAGTTTTCACTGAAGAGTTAGGACGTATTCGCTCTGGTGGTGTATCAATGGCAATTGGCGTACAAACTGATATGGCTACGCCAGCATTAGCCAAATACGGTAGTGACTATTTACAAAAAGAATTTTTAAGTAAAGCAATCACGGGTGACGCTGTTTTTTCAATTGCGGTGAGTGAACCACATGCAGGATCAGATGTTGCCGCCATTAAAACGAAAGCGGTTAAAGACGGTGACGACTACATTATAAATGGTTCAAAAATGTGGATCACAAGTTCAACGCAAGCTGACTATTTATGTGTGTTACTTAATACCGACGGTGATAACCGACATAAAAATAAATCAATGGTGATTGTTCCTACCAACTTACCCGGTGTTTCTTTTTCAGAAAAATTAGACAAGTTAGGCATGCGATCTTCTGATACGGCACAAGTCTTTTTTGACAATGTACGTGTTCCACAAGCAAACCTTGTGGGTGAAGAAGGCATGGGCTTTATTTATCAAATGGAGCAATTTCAAGAAGAACGTCTCTATTGTGCTGCCGCCAATTTAAAGTGTTTAGAATTTTGTATTGAAGATACCGTTGAGTATGTCAAAGAACGGCATGTGTTTGGTAAACCTATTTTAAATAATCAAGTGGTTTATTTTAGACTTGCTGAGTTACAAACAGAAATATCAGCCCTAAGAGCATTAACCTATGATGCGGTTGAAGGGTATGTTAACGGTAACGATGTTTCACAAAAAGCGTCAATGGCAAAATTAAAAGCAGGTCGTTTAGCAAGAGAAGTGACTGATTCATGTTTGCAATATTGGGGTGGTATGGGCTTTATGTGGGACAACTCAGTTTCGCGTGCCTATCGAGACACGCGTTTAATGTCAATTGGTGGCGGAGCCGATGAAGTGATGTTATCAATCATAGCTAAAGGGATGGGAATATTTCCTTCAAGAAAGGTGTAAAAATGTCAATTATTGAATCGCAATTAGAAACTCAATCTGAACAATTTAAACAAAATTGGCAAATAATGCACGATGCAGTGCTTGAGTTTAAAAAAATAGAATTAAGTGTTATTGAAACAGCACAAGCTAAAGCCCCTCGTTATATTAAACGAGGACTATTACCTCCGCGCGAACGATTAACCGCACTACTAGATTTAGCCACGCCTTTTCTTGAGTTATCAACGTTATGTGGTTACATGCAAGAAGGCGATAAAGATGGCTCTGCTGCTGGCGGTGGTTGCATAACTGGCATAGGTCATATTTCAGGTGTACGTTGCATGGTGATGATTGATGACTATTTAACCAAAGGCGGTAGTATTACCCAGCTAGGTAGTGCCAAACGTCAACGTATGTTAGCCATAGCATTAGAAAATAAGCTACCTATTGTCACGTTAGCACAAAGTGGTGGTGGTAACCTAAAGCAGCTAGGTGATTGGTTTGCTTTTTCTGGCTCTGCTTTTGCTATTCAAGCTAAATTATCAGCCGCAGGTATTCCTCAAATAACCGTTGTTCATGGTAGTGCTACCGCAGGTGGTGCATATCAACCCGGTTTGTCTGATTATGTCATTATGATCCGCAAGCAATCTACCGTGTATTTAGCAGGCCCGCCATTATTAAAAGCGGCAACAGGTGAAATAGCGACCGATGAAGAAATTGGTGGTGCCCAAATGCACAGTGAAGTAGCAGGAACCGCTGATTATTTAGCTGAAAATGATGCCGATGGTATAAGAATAGCGAAAGAAGTGGTAGGTAAACTAGGTTGGTCTAATAATATCTCAACGATAGTCTCACCAAGCTTTAAAGAGCCTGATTATGACAAAGATGAAATTTTAGGGATTGTTCCCTCTGAAAGTAAAACCCCTTATGATGTACGTGAAATTATTGCTCGTCTTAGTGATGGTTCAGACTTTGTTGATTTTAAAAAAGATTATGACATCGGAACCGTATGTGGACATATCGAAATTCAAGGGTACTCCTGTGGTGTTATCGGTAATAACGGACCTATTACCGCTAATGGTGCGGCAAAATCAGGACAGTTTATTCAATTATGCGAACAATCAGGCGTGCCGTTATTATTTTTACATAATACAACTGGCTTTTTAGTTGGAACAGAATCAGAGCAAGCCGGCATCATTAAACACGGCGCTAAGTTAATTCAAGCAGTCACTAATGCTACTATTCCCAAAATTAGTATTGTTGTTGGCGGCTCTTATGGTGCTGGAAATTATGCCATGTGTGGGCGCGGAATTTCGCCACGTTTTATGTTTGCTTGGCCACGTTCTGTTGTATCTGTTATGGGGCCAGCTCAAGCCGGCAGTGTTATGCGAACTATCGCCGAAGCCAAAATGTCACGTTCAGGACAAGTAGATAATGCACAACTCGATCTGATAGAAGACGATGTTGTTAGTGCCATGGAAGAAAAATCGCATGCACTAGCAAACACTGCACGTTTATGGGATGACGGTATTATAGATCCCCGAGACACTCGTTCTATTCTTGGCTTTGTCTTAAGCCTTTGTCGAGAAGCAAAACAGCGTCCTGTTAATGCAACTAGCTTTGGTATTGCTCGATTCTAACAATACTATATAAACAATAAGAAAGTGAAACACAATGAAATTGCCACAGTGTCAAGAATTACTCACCACATTAAGTGATGGTGTTTTAACTATCACCTTAAATAGACCGCATAAAAAAAATGCAATGAACCTTGTGTTGGTTGAAGAGCTTATGTCGGTTGTTGAACAGGTAAAAAATGAACGCACTATCCGCGTTATTGTTATAAGAGGTGCCGAAAACAACTTTTGCTCTGGTGGCGATATTTCTGGAATGAACTTTGATAATGCCTCAAGTACCCATGATCCTATGTGGCTTTTTAATCGAACCTTTGGAAAAATGATCACTCTTGTTAATAACGCACCTCAAGTTGTTATCACCGTATTGGAAGGCGCTGTATTAGGCGGAGGTATTGGTTTAGCGTGCATTTCTGATGTGGCGATTGCTGATATTAATACCAAATTTGCCATGCCTGAAACACGTCTTGGTATCGTCCCCGCGCAAATTGCCCCTTTTGTTGTTTCTCGTATCGGTTTAATGCAAACAAGGCGATTAACCTTATTAGGTGAGCATATTTACGGTGAAGAAGCTAAAGCCTTAGGTTTTGTTCATTACGTTACTCAAAATAAGGATGAACTAGAAAACCAACTAAAGAATGTTATCGATAAAGTTATGCTTTGTGCACCAGAAGCTAATGCCTTAACTAAAAAATTAATATTAGAAGTGGGTTTAGTTGAGCATGAGGAACTATTAGATGATGCCGCAAGCTACTTCTGTAATTCACTAAAAAATGAAGGTAATGAAGGCACAGCAGCATTTTTACAAAAACGCTCTCCTAGCTGGGCTAATTAACGCTAATTTATAAAAACAAGTTGAAAAATAATGACTAAATTTAATAAAATTTTAATTGCTAATCGTGGTGAAATTGCTGTTCGAGTTATTCAAACTGCACGTGAATTAGGGTATAGAACTGTTGCGGTTTATAGTGACGCAGATGCGAACGCATTATTTGTCCATGAGGCAGATCAAGCCGTTCACATCGGTGCTTCTAATGTCGCTGAGTCTTATTTATCACCAGAAAAAATTATTAACGCTGCAAAAATAACAGGTGCTCAAGCAATACATCCAGGTTATGGTTTCTTATCTGAAAATGCTGATTTTTCTAAAGCGTGTTCCGATGCCGGACTTACCTTTATTGGCCCCGATGCCAGTGCGATAGAGCTGATGGGCAGTAAACGACTGTCTAAAATAGCAATGATAGAAGCGGGTGTTCCTTGTATCAAAGGTTATCAAGGTGCGGATCAATCTCTTGATGTTTTAGCTAAAAATGCAAAAGAAATAGGCTTTCCGCTTATGGTTAAAGCGTCTGCTGGTGGTGGTGGCCGAGGCATGCGTTTAGTCTTGGAAGAAAAAAGTTTACTTGAAAACATTAAAACAGCACGCTCTGAAGCGCAAACTGCTTTTGGTAGTAGTGAGTTAATTTTAGAGCAGGCTATTATAGAGCCTAGACACATTGAAATTCAGGTGTTTGCTGACAACTTTGGCAATGTTGTGCATTTAGGTGAACGAGATTGCTCTATCCAGCGCCGCCATCAAAAAGTCGTTGAAGAAGCGCCTTCTCCCTTTGTCAATGAGGAACTCCGTCAAAAAATGGGGCAGGCAGCTGTTGACGCAGCCAAATCTTGTCAATATAAAGGCGCAGGTACGGTCGAATTTTTAGTTGATAAAAATAATAACTTTTTCTTTTTAGAAATGAATACACGGCTGCAAGTAGAACACCCAGTTACTGAGCTGATCACGGGGCTAGATCTAGTTCAATGGCAGCTTATTGTGGCTAGTGGTGAAAAACTACCTTTATCTCAAGATCAAATAACGTTAACGGGACATGCCGTTGAAGTTCGTTTATATGCTGAAGATCCACGCAATAATTTCATGCCTCAAACCGGCACAATATTAGATTGGAACACTCCTGAAAATAAAAACAGAGCAGGTGTTCGCATTGATCAAGGTATTCAAAAAGGGCAGGTAGTGAGTCAATTTTATGACCCTATGCTAGCTAAAATTATCGCTTATGGAGAAAATCGTGATGTAGCGATAAGGCGTTTAATCTCAGCGGTTCAAGACACTACCTTACTTGGCGTTAATAACAATAAGTTATTTTTGAAAAATATATTGAGTCACGACGTTTTTGCGCAAGGCGATGCAACCACTGCTTTTATTGAGCAACATTTTTCTGATGACTTTAGCATGGCTCAAGATAAGCCAAGTGTAAAAACCCTAGCAAGGGCTGCCGTATTATTTTATAAACAGCATTTATTAGCGAGTCAATCATCTAATAAAGCCGACTGGACTAGTTCAGCACCCTTCTATTATGCCTTAAAATTATCATTTAATGATGAGATACAGATATTACATTTGTCAACTGAGCCGTTTGACAGTGGTAAATTTCAAGTTAGGGTAAATGAAGACATAATTGAAATAATCGATTTAGATGCTCAACTTAATACGACTCAAGGAACATGTGTTTTTCTGGAAGAAAATATTCGTAGCACCTATCACTATATATTTGATGAACAACGATTATATTTAGATGATGGCTTAGGACATTTTTCTTTTGATAACGTATCTAATGAACCAGCTGATTTTGAGCACAATGAAGGTAATGGTCAAATTAAGGCATCCATGGATGGTGCTATTGTTGATGTGTTAACCGAAGTTGGTCAAGCTGTTACTAAAGGGCAAACGTTAATTGTTTTAGAAGCAATGAAAATGGAACATCAACTAAAATCAATGGTTGATGGTATCGTTGAATCGATTAGCATTGAAAAAGGTCAGCAAGTTAAATCTAAGCAAACATTACTCAATATTTCACAAGAACAACAAACACTTACAGCCAAAAAATAGGGAGGTATTTATGACAAGTAAGCAAGTAAGAATAGGTTGTGCTTCAGCATTTTACGGTGATAGCCAATTATCTGCACGTCAGCTCGTTGATTTAGGCGATATACAATATTTAGTGTTTGATTATTTAGCTGAAGTAACCATGGCTATTTTATCTCAAGCGAAAGAAAAAAATGAAAATTATGGTTATGCTGTTGATTTTGTCACGGTAGCAATGAAAGATGTTTTAGCTGATTGTGCTAAAAAAGGTATAAAAGTTATCGCTAATGCAGGTGGAGTTAATGTACCTAGTTGTATATCTGCATTACAGAGCCTTTGTAAAGAATTAGATATTTCATTAAACATTGCTGGAGTTTACGGTGATGACTTATCATGCAGAGTCGATGAATTATCCCATGAACAATTAACTGAGAACCAAAGTGGTGCACCTTTACCTAAAAAATTAGCAAGTATTAATGCTTATTTAGGAGCACAGCCTATTGCTGACGCGCTTGCTGCGGGGGCTGATGTAATCGTAACGGGTAGAGTGGTTGATAGTGCTGTTATGTTAGCGCCACTTATTCATGAGTTTGGCTGGAAAGCCACTGATTATGATAAATTATCGCAAGGTGCGTTAGTTGGCCATGTACTTGAATGTGGCGCACAGTGTACAGGTGGTAACTTTACCGATTGGCATTTAGTGCCTGATTTTTCGAATATGAGTTATCCTATAGCTGAGGTCAGTTCGAATGGAGATTTTATTGTATGTATTCCTCCAACCACAGGGGGAATGGTGTCAGTGGCAACTGTTGCCGAACAAATTGTTTATGAAATAGGCGACCCTGCAAACTATTTATTACCTGATGTTGCTTGTGATTGGAGCAATGTTAAACTTGAGCAAGTAGGTGAAAATCAAGTAAAAGTACAAGGAGCAAAAGGACGCTCTCCGGGTGGTAAATATAAAGTATGCGCTACTTATATTGACGGTTATCGCTTAATGGGAACCTTTTATATTGCGGGTTTAAGGGCGGCAGATAAAGCCAGAGCTAATTTAAATGCTTGGGTGAAACGAACAGAGAATTATTATCTTGAAAATGATTTAGGAAAATATGAGCAAGTCAGTATTGAAATTGTTGGAGCAGAAGATACTTATGGGCCACACAAGCAAAATATTGCCCCTCGTGAAGTGATGGCTAAATACGGCTTGCATCATCAAAACCGTAAAGCATTAACGTTTGCTTCGGCTGAGCTTGCTTATTTGGCAACATCAGCGTCACCGGGAATGACCGCTTTTGGTATATCTAGAACTAAGCCTTTGCCCTTAATGCGTGTTCATTCTACCTTGATAGACAAAACACAACTTCCAGTGATCGTGCAATTAAATGAAAATGTAATCATCAATAAAATCTATTTGAGTGAAGCTGATTCTGCTAGTGAAAAACCCGCAACATTTGAGTTTTCATCAGAAGAATTGAAACAGGCAACCCCACAGGCTGACTGGCAAGAGGTGATATTAGAAAAGCTTGCTTATGCCCGTAGTGGTGATAAAGGTGATAATGCCAATATAGGCGTTATTGCTAGAAAACCTGAATATTTAGCACTGCTATCTCAACAACTTACTGCTGACGTTATTGCTAATTACTTTGCTCATACCATTAAAGGAGAGGTGACACGTTATGAAGTACCAGGATTTAATGCGCTTAACTTTTTTATAACGAAAGCACTTGGTGGTGGAGGAACCGCGTCTGTTCAAATAGATTCACAAGCTAAAACGTTTGCGCAGATGTTGTTATCTATAAAGATTAAAGTGCCAAACCAGTTGGTTTGATAACAGGCTGTTTGTTGTTATGTAATGTTTTTTTACCCATAAATATCTGTTATGTTAGTTTATCAATGTAATATACTTGCTCCACTTGAAGATGCAGGATTCAGCTGGAATTATAAAGACCTTCAAGTGGAACAAATATAGGTTTTTTTAAAGGGAAAACATGAAAAAAATCATTATATTTTTGACTATTATTATATTTGTTTGCAGTTGTTCAAAACCTGAATCGGAACAAGTATTAAAAATTTCAACTACGTCATGGATTGGTTATAGCCCACTATATTATGCCAAAGAAAAAGGCTGGCTTGATGATGCGAATATTAAATTGGTTAATGCGGTATCATTAAGCGAAAATATGTACCTATATCAAGCAGGACATTCTGATGCTTTTTGTGGTACACAATATGAATATTCTGTATTAAAAAAACAGCAACCTAACCTTATTCCCCTAATGTTATTTGATCGCTCTAACGGTGGCGACCTTATTATGAGTAACCGTAGTATTGATGAACTTAAAAGTGGCAATAAGCCTATTAATGCTTACCTTGAAATGGACTCTATTAATTTTATTTTATTAAATGACTTTATAAAAACACATCACATAGATGAACAGCGTATACATTATATCAATAGAGACCAAGTTGAAATTTCTGTATTAACGAATGCAAGCCCCAACGAACAAGTTATTATAGTGACCTACATACCGTTTGATATTTCGTTAAGAAAAAATGGTTTTAAAGAAATATCATCAACAAAATATGGGCTAGATTTATTAGTGATTGATGGCTTATACGCACCCAAAACAACATTTGTAAAGCATGAAAAACAGTTTAAAAAATTAAAAGAATTTAGTGATAAAGCCATTACAGCATTACAAAATCATCCCCATGAATTTTATAAAATAGTTAAACCTTATATAGGCTCGTTAAATTACCAAGAGTTTAATGACAACTTGGGAGATATTGTTTGGATAAACAAAAAGTTAACTAAGCTATTAAAAGCAAGAATCCGCCAAGCATCTTTACCAATAAAAGATATTTTATGAAATTTACTATAAAACAATTTATATTTACTCTTTTATTGATTTCATTAACTGGGCTGTATTTAGCTTTTAGTCATTATTATCATTCTCAACGTGCGCTTACTGCTCAAGTTATAATTAGTAGTATTCAAAATGAGTTATCAGAACTGTCATATCTTTTATCAAAACACCTTCGCAAAGAACCCATTACAACAACACGTTCTTTGATTGATAGAAATGTGGCAAGTAACCCTTATATTAGTGCTATTGCTATTTTCAATGATGACAAACTACTACTGACAACTGATCAAAATTCAAAAAGCATATCTCCTAGTCATTTGTATAATACGAGTCATGATGGTGATGTTTATACAGCTTTAAATAATAAAAAGGCTTTTGAAGAAACTATTCGATATTACCAAGGAAACAAATTAAAAAACTACACATTAATTTTTTATATTGATCATTTTTATATTTCAAATATTTTCAGAAAAGCGCTTAATCAGTCGTTATTATTGTTTTTTTTAGTGCCTATTATTGCCGCTGCCTTTATATGGTTTTTTGTTAATAAACTGGTCAATAAACCTTTAGAATTAATGCGCCAATATGCTTATTATCAAAGTGCTATTCCAGCCCCATTTAAAATAAAAGAAATTGAGTATATTCGTGCTTCTATGGTACAAACATTTTCTCGTTTAGAGCAAGAGAGAAAAGATCTCTATAACCTTTCAATTATCGACCCTTTAAGTGGTGTAGCAAATCGATATTATTTAGAAGAAAGAGTTCGACAAATTATTTCAGAATCACAACGTAGTAATCAAGAATTTGCCTTACTTTTTTTAGATTTAGATCATTTTAAAATTGTTAATGATTCACTAGGGCATGATGTTGGTGACGAATTACTCAAAAGTATTGCTGGTACTATTCAAGAAGTATTGAGAATTAATGACGTTGTTGCTCGTATTGGCGGAGATGAATTTGTTATTGTAATAACGCATTATAAAGATGAAACAGAGCTTATTGAAATTATAGAGCGTATTCAGCAAAAATTGGCTACGCCGTGGTGTATAAAAACCTACCCAATTGAAATAACCAGCAGTGTTGGCATAGCCCTCTACCCTAAAGATGGTAACAATATGCTTTCATTAATGAAATATGCTTTCATTAATGAAATATGCTGATATAGCCATGTATAAAGCAAAAAATAAAGGTAGAAGAGGTTATTACTTTTTTACCGAAGCGTTAAATATTCAAACACAAGAATATATTGAATTAACTAAAGCAATGCCTTTAGCATTAAAACAAGATGAATATCAGCTTTATTATCAACCTCAAAATGATATAAAAACAGGGGATATTGTTGGGGCAGAAGCTTTAATACGCTGGCATCATCCTACAAATGGTTTGATAGCACCATACAAGTTTATTCCTATTGCGGAAAACAATGGTTTTATTGTAGAACTAGGGACGTGGATTCTTGAAATGGCAATTAAACAAAAGCATGCATGGGAAACACGGGGTATTCATATTAAACTTGCTATTAATGTGGCTGTAAAACAAATTCAAGATATTAATTTTGTTACCCATTTACAAAGTTTATTAGAACAGTATCAAGTAGATCCAACTAACATAGTGTTAGAAATAACCGAATATGTTTTTCTACATAATAATGATTTAGTTCTAAATACTTTTCGGAAGATAAAGGCATTAGGGGTGAAAATATCACTAGATGATTTTGGTACAGGCTATTCATCGCTGTCTTATTTAAAAACATTTCCTATAGATATTTTAAAAATAGATAAGGTTTTTTTAGATGACTATAATAGTAATGATGGCCTTATATTTATAGAAACTATTATCACTATGGCACATACCTTGAAATTATCGGTTGTTGCCGAAGGTGTAGAAATTCAAGAGCAAGTGAACTGTTTACGACAATTAAACTGTGACTCTTATCAAGGTTATTTGTGCAGTAAACCCGTAACTATAAATGAGTTTAACTCTATGTATAACAGACTAAATAAAGTTAGTAGCACATAACGCTATCGTTTTAGAAAGTTGTGGAGATAGTATATGAATATAGAAGATGGAATTTTAGAACATATAACAAATGAAGTTTATATTTTTGATATAAATACATTTAAGTTTATTTATATTAACAAAAGCGCACAGATTAACTTGGGTTATTCTAAGAAAGAGATTAAAAAGTTTACAGCAGACAAGTTGAACTTAAAGGTATCTAAAGAAAACTTTACTAAATCAGTAGGTTTACCTTTAATTAATAATGAAGTAAACAGTATTTTACTTTCAACCACACTACAACGTAAAGATAAAACCTGTTATGAAGTTGAATTATCGTTACTAAAAACAGTTTATGAAGGCAGGGTTGCCTATGTGGCCATTGCGCTTGACTTAACTGAACAAATTAATATGAAAAAAACGCTGGCTAGTCAAGCTGAAACATTAAGGAAATTAACACATTATGTGCCAGGTACACTTTACCAATTTAAACTTTATCCTGATGGTCGTTCGTCTTTTCCATACGCCAGTGAAAATATATATGATCTTTACGAAGTAAATGCTGAGAGTCTTATGCAAAATGCCATAGAAGGTTTTGTACGTCATCACCCTGATGACGAAAAAAAGATTTATGATACAATTCAAAAATCAGCTCAAACAATGGATGAGTGGTCGTGTGAATACAGGGTTAATTTACCGAATAAAGGGCTACGTTGGTTAGAAGGGCATTCAACACCAGAAAAATTAGCCGATGATAGTGTTTTATGGCATGGATATCTTATGGATATAACAGAGCGTAAAGCAACTGAAAAATTATTACTAAAGCAGCAAACAGTACTCCAACAACAAGCATATTATGATTCACTTACAGGCCTTGCGAACCGACGGCTTTTACTTGATAGATTAGGTAAAGCAATACAAAAAGGTACACGTCATACCTCCAAACTAGCCCTGTTATTTATTGATCTCGACAATTTTAAAGAAATTAATGACTCTTTAGGTCATGATGCAGGCGATAAAGTATTAATTGAGATCACATCTATATTAACAGCTATTATTAGATCCGAAGATACCATTGCAAGGCTTGGAGGTGACGAATTTACTATTCTTTTAGAAAATATTACCAATACTGAAAGTGTTGCAACGGTATGTAATAAAATACTGCAAAAGCTAGCTCATCCTATAAAAATTGATGGAAGCGAGTTATATATTTCATGCAGTATTGGCATAAGTTTATTTCCAGACGACGGCATAAAAGTTCACGATCTTTTAAAATATGCAGATTCTGCAATGTATAAAGCTAAAAGAGAAGGAAAGAATAACTTTCAGTTTTATGATACCAAACTGACAGAGCTAGCGACCGAGCGAGTTATTATGGAGACAGGATTACGATTAGCCATTAAAAATAAGGAATTAGAAGTTTATTATCAGCCTCAAGTTGATGGTCGCACGGATAAATTGATTGGGATAGAAGCACTTGTACGTTGGAATCACCCAACGATGGGGCTTGTACCTCCTGCTAAGTTTATACCAATTGCAGAAGCCACACCGCTTATTATAGACTTAGACAGGTTTGTTATGGAGCAAGCCATGACACAAGTTGCACACTGGTATGAAAAAGGGCTAAACCCAGGGGGACTAGCGCTCAACTTATCTGTTAAACAAATACAACAAAAAGATTACATTTCATCTATTCAATTGTTAATGAAAAAAATAAAATTTAAACCCTACTGGTTAGAGCTAGAAGTAACAGAAGGGCAGATTATGACTAACCCAAAGAAAGCGATAAAAACACTTCAAAAGATAAGAAACTTAGGGATAGACTTAGCTATAGATGATTTTGGAACAGGTTATTCATCATTATCATACTTAAAAAAATTACCAATAAATAAGCTTAAAATTGATAGAGAATTTATTAAAAACTTACCCGAAAGTAAAGAAGATGCAGCCATTACACAAGGAATAATTATCCTTACTAAAATTTTAAATTTAGACGTTATAGCAGAAGGCGTAGAAACAGAAGAACAAAAAAACTTTTTAATAGAGGGGGGGTGTAATGCTATTCAAGGCTATTTATATTCTAAACCTGTTACTGCGGTCGAATTGGAGGTTATTTTACAAAATGGATGTAGAATGCAATCTAATTCAAGGCAAAGAGTATATTGAAACTTACAAGCTAGTATTAATTTCACCTGTAGGTCGTATATGGACTCCTCAGGAAAGCAAGTTGTTTTCCTGATTAACGTTGTTAATTATTGAATACTTTTCAAATAAAGACCTTTAAAAACAGGGTGACAGTTAAGTATTAGCGTGCGTATATTCGGTCTAATCATGGAGAGTTACTCCTGACCTGTACGGCTATTGGCCGTGAACTCAACCTCCTTATCGGATTTTCGGCTTTAAAAGCCTCCAACCTACTCAGGTTTTGATTGAGCCGCTTACTCTACTGTTTTCCGTTGTTTACTCTTTGCTAATTATAAGATGGGTATTTTCAACACTTCAGGTTTTTGAATTCGTTTTTACTAGGCGATAGCTTGACGATATTCATTACCACTTTTCAACATTGCGGTTGCCATCCTAACCATTTGATTGGCGACAGCTACCACAACTTTGTTAAAACTTTTTCTTTCTAATAAATCTCGTATCCAACAACTTAATTTGTCCTTTTTATCTTTGATATGTATCACCACAGCTCTGGCTCCATTAACAAGCAAACTTCGAAGGTATGTGTCTCCTCGTTTTGTAATACCTAGTATTCGTACTGCTCCGCCTGTTCCTGTATGAGCAGGCACTAAGCCTAAACACGCACTGGCATCTCTTCCTCGTTTAAAATGACTGGCATTGCCTAATTTAGCAAACAGCATACTCGCACCTAACCATGCAACACTGGGTAACTTAACCAACCGCTGACAGGCGTCATTCTCTTTTGCTATTATTTCAATGTCTTGGGTGGCTTTAACAACAAGTTTTATCACTATTTTTAGCTCACAGTAAAGCTTGTCGATTATTGTAGCCGACCAAATTCCCATCGTACTTTTTTCCAAATTATTCATCGAACAATTTGGCAACATTTGGGCTAGTT
>CAJXWZ010000022.1 GCA_913062815.1 uncultured Colwellia sp.
CTTCGGCGTCCACTAAGAACCATTCGCGTTGTACGCTTGCTGGTTTAGCTACAAAAGTTTTCATTAAAAAACCCAATCTTATAAATGTTACTTAAATAACAGAACAAATTTTCACTTACTATATAGCAAAGTAAAATTGCCCTGTCCGTTAATAATAGACCACGCAATTACCCCTTCGAGTATCGAGCCTAACGCCTTAATCACCACAAAAAATAGTAGGAAAAAGACAGTTTGTAACGTAGGGAGCGCGGATTATACAGAATCTTTTTAAGAAGATCACCTGATTTTAGAATAAAAAGAGTGATTAAAACGTTGGTAATTTTATATTGTTCTAAAACACTTAATTTATATACGAAAAAGCTTTATTAAAGTACGAAGTGCATCGTCAACAAAAAAAGCATGAATATTTGCTTGCAAAAGCAACAAATAGCTAATTTTGCAGGCAAATATATTCTTTTTTTGCTTTTTACCTTTACAAGCACAACAAGTTGTTTATATTTATATGCAGCTTTTAGGTAAATGACTTTGTTTTGATTAGTCTGAATTAATATTTAAATATTATTTAGGCAGCAAACGCCCAGTCAAATTGCTTTGGGGCCTTTTTATTAGAAAAGATACATAAAAGTTAATAGAGTGTTAAATTTATTTCTTGCTGTTAATTCAGTTTAGCCTTTAAGTAAATAACCTATTAAAAATATAAAAAATCGCAACATTATTTTACATTTATAAAAATATGTCGCATATTAACTACAGCCCCCGTAGAAATTGATGGAAATTATGACTATGAAAAATATTAAAAACTTAAACGCAATGAACAAAGCCCAGAAAGGTTTTACCCTTATTGAATTAATGATCGTTGTTGCGATTATCGGTATTTTGGCGGCAGTTGCTTTACCTGCTTATCAAACGTATACAAAACGAGCTGAGTTCTCTGAGGTAGTATTAGCGACCACTCCATTTAAATCTGCTTTTGAGATAGCAGCCCAAACAGGGAAATTCGCAGCAATTGGCGATGCTGACCATGGAACAAATGGTATTCCTGCAGCACCTGTTGCTAGTGGTGTAGTTGCTTCAGTTGCTATGGCTGATGGTGTAATTACGGCGACAGGCACTGCAGATGTTGATGCCGCGACAGTAATATACACACCAAACGGCATCGTTGCACCTATCCAGTGGGAACAATCAGGTACATGCGTTTCTAGTGGTTTGTGTTAATTTGTAAATTATATATATGTTGTTCTAGATAATTTAAAAAGCTCCTTAACTGGAGCTTTTTTGTTTATAGCGATTGACACAATAAGCACTTAATTTTCAATGATGTTACCTACATAGTTTGCGACTAAATAAGATATAGAGGGTTTACAATGAAACAATATACTCAACTTGGTGCTCATAGGGGGTTTACTTTAATTGAGCTAATGATTGTAGTTGCCATTATTGGCATCTTAGCTGCCGTCGCAATCCCTGCTTATCGCGCTTACATACAAAAAGCTGCTTTTTCAGAAGTTATCCTTGCAACAACAAACTATACGCTAGCATTTGAAGTCGCAGCTCAGTCAGCTAGGTTCTCTTCTTTAACGGGTGTAAATACCGGAACCAATGGGATACCTATTGCAGCGGGTGCCACAGGTGTTATAGCAAGTATAGCAATGACCAATGGTGTATTAACAGCAACGGGAACAGCGGAAGTGGGCTCCTATACTTACATTTTAACTCCCAATGGTATAACGGCCCCAATTCAATGGGCTGAATCTGGCACTTGTATAGCTGCAGGCATCTGCTAAGTCATAATAGAAATAATGGATAAATTGAAATTAAAGTTTTTTTGCTATCACTTAGCATTTAGCTCATTAATTGTTACTACTCTTTGCTTTGTATGTTTATTAATTTGGTTTCCTTCACCTTTTTTAACACTTGATGGCACATGGGTTGCGCTTTTTATACTAGCAATTTGTGATATCATTATTGGCCCTCTTTTTACTATATTGTTAGTTTCATCAAAAAAATCGCCGAAAGAAAATGTGATAGATTTAGCCTTAATTTTAGTAATACAATTTTCTGCTTTAGGTTATGGGTTGTCACATATTACTCAAGAACGGCTATTCGCCCTGATTTATTTAAATGGTGCCTTTAGCCCTATACCTATTAAAGAAATTGAAAACTACAATCAAAGAACAGCGTTGTTACTCCCTAAATATCAAGGTATTTATTACGGAACTTCAACCCCTTCATTAACAACAATGAATAACGAAATTCCTTTATTATTTTCCACTGAAAACTATAAAGCTCTTTCGACTGAAGTTCTTGGTGACAGTGAATTCTTATATAATCAACTGCCTTTGAAAATACAAAGTACATATAGCGATGACTATATCTTTAAAGTACTACCCGGTAAGCAAGCAGTTGGGGTAGTAGTAATAGATCAAAAACTCAATATTAAAGATATAATTTTACTTAATGAAGATACTGATTGAACCTTTTATCTAACCTATCTAGTAGAAGTACATAATTTTTTTTCTTTTGTACTAAATTACGTTACACTAAAAATCAGTAAGTTCGTTGTTTTTATTCAAAAGGTTATGCTCAACAGTTATGAAAGGAAATCATCAACAATCTAGTGTTTTATCTGCATTATCAAAAGAGCAACTAGTACCTTTAGCTAGCGTAGATGACATTTGTTCAGATTACGTAGGAAAAAACAAACCTTTTATACGCTTTTTAGTTGAAGATAAAAATTTCGACGGCAGAAAAATCGCCGCTATTCTTTCGAATAAGTTTGGTTACCCAAATATTCAATTGAAAAATTTTGATACAACGCTAGTGCCTGAAGGTGTTCGTAACGAAAAATTAATTCACAAACACAATGCCTTGCCCTTATTTTTAAGAGGTAAAGTATTATTTGTGGCGATGTCAGATCCGACCAACCTCGATGCCCTAGAAGAAATTCAATTTAACACAGGCTTTAGCACTGAATTAGTGCTAACCGACGAACATGGTCTACAAGATTGCATTGAGAAGGTACTCGAGGAAGAAAGTGATGCCCTTGATATTACCGATATTGATTCAGAAGAGCTATCAGGGTTAGAAGTTCAAGAAGAGAAAACAGAAGATGATGCTGGTAGTGGTGAAGACGATGCCCCTATTGTCGTCTTTATTAATAAGATTTTGCTTGATGCTATCAAAAAAGGCGCCTCTGATTTACATTTTGAACCTTATGAAAAATCTTTTCGAATTCGTTTTCGTATTGATGGTATATTAACGGAAATAGCTAGGCCTCCTGTAAGCTTATCATCACGTATGGCGGCACGACTTAAGGTCATGTCAAGGCTTGATATTGCTGAACGCCGTGTGCCGCAAGATGGTCGAATCAAACTAGCCTTATCTAAGAAAAAAAGTATCGATTTTCGTGTTAGTACCTTACCCACAATGTGGGGTGAAAAAATTGTTATGCGTATTTTAGACTCATCCAGTGCTATGTTAGGTATAGATATGCTTGGCTATGAGGCAGAACAGAAGAAAATATATACCGAAGCCCTAGATCAACCTCAAGGCATGATTTTAGTCACTGGACCTACCGGCTCTGGTAAAACAGTATCTCTTTATACTGGGTTAAATATACTTAACACTGCTGAGCGTAATATTTCAACCGCAGAAGATCCGGTAGAAATAAACCTTGAAGGTATTAACCAGGTACAAATAAATAATCGCGCCGGTTTAACCTTTCCTAGTGCTTTACGCTCTTTTCTAAGACAAGATCCAGATATTGTTATGGTCGGTGAAATACGTGATTTAGAAACTGCTGAAATAGCAATAAAAGCGGCACAAACAGGTCACTTAGTATTATCTACCTTACACACCAATTCTGCTGCAGAGACCCTAACTCGCCTACTCAACATGGGTGTGCCTGCTTATAATGTTGCCAGCTCCGTTAGCATTATAATTGCGCAGCGTTTAGCCAGACGTCTTTGCCCACAATGCAAAGAACATGAAGAATTGACTGAAATGCAACTAACCGAGCAAGGGTTTCCTGCTGATAAACTAGCTGAAATTAAATTGTTTAAAGCCGTAGGCTGCGAACAGTGTACTGGTGGTTATAAAGGCCGTGTTGGTATTTACGAAGTAATTAAGATTAGCGGTGAAATATCATCTATTATAATGGAAGGTGGTAACTCCCTTGATATTGCCAAGCAATGTCAAAAAGAAGGTTATAATAACTTGAGGCAATCAGGGCTAATAAAGGCTATGAATGGTATGACTAGCCTAAAAGAAATTAACCGCGTAACAAGTACGTAACAATGAATTAGGTGTATCTATGGCGACAGCAGTAGCAAAGAAGAATGCCCCCAAAGTTAAAACATTAGATGTTTTTATCTGGCACGGAGTTAACCGAAAAGGTAAAAAAATTAATGGGGAGTTGTCTGCCAACAATATTATTGAATTAAAGGCCCAATTAAGAAAGCAAGGTATTACGCCGAGTAAAGTCAAAAAGAAAGGCAAACCTTTATTCGGTATGAGCGGGGACAAACCCATAGTCCCGGCAGATATTGCAGTAGTTTCACGTCAAATAGCAACAATGTTAGGCGCAGGTGTCCCATTAGTGCAAACCATTGAAATGATTGGTAAAGGGCACAGTAACGGTAATATGCAAAAGCTCTTGGGGGAAGTAGGTAATAAACTTTCATCAGGTATTCCATTATCAGATTGTTTACGTGATCACCCAAGATATTTTGACGATTTATATTGTGATTTAGTTGCCTCTGGCGAGCAATCAGGCTCACTAGAAACAATTTACGATAGAATAGCAACCTACAAAGAGAAAGCAGAAGCGCTTAAAGCAAAAATTAAAAAAGCCATGACCTATCCTATCGCCGTATTAGTTATCGCTGCTATAGTGACATCAGTATTGTTAATATTTGTTGTGCCTGTTTTTCAAGAGATATTTGCAGGTTTTGGCGCTGAATTACCCGGCTTTACTTTATTTGTCGTTGGCATATCTGAATTCATGGTTGCGTATTGGTACCTTGGACTGGGAGCTATATTTGCTGTTGGATTCTTATTTAAACGCGCTCACAGAAATTCTCAAAAGTTTCGCGACCAAGTTGATAGGCAAATATTGAAACTACCTGTAATTGGTGATTTATTGCAAAAAGCAGCTGTTGCTCGTTATGCTCGAACCCTTTCAACAACTTTTGCTGCAGGTGTGCCACTAATAGACGCCCTTGAATCGGCTGCTGGTGCTTCTGGTAATGCCGTATTTAGAGACGCTATTTTAGAGGTGCGTGCTGAAGTGACTTCAGGCATGCAAATGAACCTTGCCATGCGCAATGCCGATATTTTCCCGGACATGGTCATTCAAATGGTTGCTATTGGTGAAGAATCTGGGGCTGTTGATGATATGCTAGCAAAAGTAGCCAGTGTCTATGAAGCAGAAGTAGATAATGCCGTAGATAACTTAACCGCCCTACTAGAACCGATGATTATGGCTGTTCTGGGTGTCGTTATTGGTGGTTTAATTATTGCTATGTACCTACCTATTTTCCAAATTGGTATGATAGTTTAATATAGCGCTTCACTGAGTTCTTTTAACAAACCACGTTTATTAAGAGTTCCTAAACCTAAGGGGGTTAGGAGCTTTTTTTACACTATTTTGTATTTCATCTTTTAATGAGCAGTTTATGTTTGAACAATCCTTACTATATTTTCAACAATCCCCGGTGTCTTTTTATATTTTTGTAGTTGTATTTTCTTTGATGATTGGCAGCTTTTTAAATGTTGTCATCTATCGTTTACCTAAAATGATGCATAATGCTTGGTACCTTGAATGCCGTGACTTTTTAGCTGATGAAGTTGCAAAGGTGCCCGCAAAACAAATTAAAGCGATTAATTTATCTAAACCAGATTCTACCTGCCCAAAGTGTGGCCATAAAATTCGCTTTTATGAAAATATCCCTGTACTCAGCTGGGTATTGTTGAAAGGAAAATGTAGCCAGTGTAAAAGTACTATCTCTATTCGATATCCATTTGTTGAAACGGCAACCGCATTTTTGAGTTTAATTGTAGCTGTTCAATTTGGCGCAACGATTGAAACGCTATTATTACTTTTATTGACATGGTCATTAATATGTTTAACGTTAATCGATTTCGATCATATGCTATTACCAGATCAAATCGTTATGCCCATTTTATGGTTAGGCATATTAGTTAATATTAAAGGGGGGTTTGTTCCGCTTGAAGACGCTGTAATTGGTGCTGCTATAGGTTACATGAGCCTATTTAGTGTTTTTTGGCTGTTTAAGTTAATCACAGGTAAAGAAGGAATGGGGCATGGTGATTTCAAGTTATTTGCTTTATTTGGTGCTTGGATTGGCTGGCAATTACTCCCTATTCTTATTTTAATGGCCTCTGTCGTTGGTGCTGTTGTCGGCATTACCTTAATGCAATTCAAAAATCACTCCCGAGACCAAGCAATTCCCTTTGGGCCATATTTGGCAATTGCGGGTTGGATTACACTTTTATGGGGTGAAGGAATATGGTCTTGGTATCTATTACAAATAAGTTAGTAGGTCAAAAATATGTCTAATTTTATAGTTGGCCTCACGGGTGGTATTGGTAGCGGAAAAACGACAGTAGCAAATCTATTTGCTGAGTTTGATGTGGCTATTATTGACGCTGATATCATTGCCCGAGCCGTGGTAGCCAAAGGCAGTAATGCCCTTACTTTTATCAGTAATTATTTTGGCGCCAAATTTATTCAAGCAGATGGACAATTAGACCGAGTACTGCTTCGCCAACAAATTTTTAGTAATGAAAAAGACAAAATTTGGCTAAACAACCTTTTACATCCACTTATTAGAGAGCAACTTATCTCACAAACCATCGAAGCTTCAAGCGATTATTGTATCGTTGTTGCGCCACTTCTGATTGAAAACAAACTCACTGATTTAGTAAACCGAGTATTGGTTATCGACGTCTTCGAGGCAACCCAAATAGCACGAACCACATTAAGGGACAGTAATTCATCAAAGCAAGTGCAAGCGATTATCAATAGTCAAGTAAGCCGAAAAATTAGACAAGCTAGCGCAGATGATTTGATAAATAATGACAAGCTATCTCTGGTTGAGTTAAAAAAATCTGTCTTGGCATTACACCAAAGATATCTGAATTTAGCAGCAGAATAACAATTTAATTTACCTTTCAAATTGTTTCTGAACAAAAATTAATCGATAAATAATTCGCCATTTTAATTTTCTATGGTTAATATACTAAAATTAAAGAAATTTATTCATAACGCCTTACATGACAACGATATTATATGAACATCCGCTCAATGAGCGTATCCGCAATTATCTCAAACTTGAACAGTTATTTGTTCATGTCGATAGCTGTGCAATGTCTGATGTTTCTATCAATCATCAAGTCTTTTTTAATGCACTCTTTGCTATCCTCGACACCTTAGAACGCAGTGACGTCAGAGGGGAGTTAATTAAAGACTTAGAAAAACTACAACAAAGCTTAGTGGTCTGGTCACAAGCCCCTAATATTGACACTAGCGCTCTGGACAAAAACTTGAAAGAAACGGTTAACTTGGTTAGTCAGCTAAAAGTAAATAGTCCAACTTGGTGTCAACTTAAAGACCATAAATTACTTGCTAGTCTAAAACAACGTTTTGCCATTCAAGGGGGAAACTCAAGTTTTGATTTACCTCAATTACAATTTTGGCTTCACCAACCAAGTAGTATAATCAATAGTGACGTGAAGCAATGGTTAACTTTGCTTGATAACATCAAATTCTCTTTGGCACTAATTTTAAAATTTATCCGTCAACGAGCTGAATTTGAATCCATAGAAACTGAAAGTGGTTTCTACCAAGATAATGGTGAAGGCCTTATGCTTTTGAGGATTAAGGTCGCGCAAACTGCGCATTATTATCCTACAGTAAGTGGTAATAGATTTCGTTATTCAATTCGTTTTATGCTGCCGTGTGAGCAAAACGGTCGTAGATACTCCAATCAATCAACCAGGTTTCAATTAGCACGCTGTTAATGCACTAAAGTCGCAAGCATACCAAGAATAATTAACGTATAATCACTCTATTAGTTCGTACAGAAGATTTAACCATGCCTCTTAAAGTTTCCTGCCCCAACTGCGCTAAAGTAGTTACTTGGCAAGCCAGCAGTGAATTCCGCCCATTTTGCAGCAAACGTTGTCAATTAATTGATTTAGGCGAATGGGCTGAAGAAAACCATAAAATCAGTCAATCCATTCAAGGTGCGACTCCCATTACTGAAGAAATGTTGGATGCCATGGAGGATGAATTTTTGATGAATAATAAATTTTTTGTAGAGCCAGAATGAAAACTCAGCTACAAGGTTTGAGATCTGAGCTTTGTAATAATAGCTTCATTGGCTTTTGGGAAATTTAGCTGTAACAACTCTTCAAGGGAAAACCAACCTTGACCCTGCCCTTCTTGCGCACTTGGTTCTCCTAAATAGTTATCAACGATAAACACCTCTAAACATACCGTTTTATCTTCACCTTGCTCTTCAGCATAAGTATGATTTATTTTAGTCAACAAAGAGCAGGTTAAAACTTCAATATCTATTTCTTCTTTAAGCTCTCTATACAGCGCTTGGGCAACAGTTTCGTCTTTTTCCACCTTACCACCAGGGAATTCCCACTTTCCGCCTTGGTGAGTATGTTGTAGTCGTTTGGTAAGAAAATACTGGGTTAGTTGCTGTTCGTTGGTGGAAATAATCACACCAACGGCGACATAAATAGTTTTTGACATAGGGTTCATTAAACAGAATTGAGGAAGATCTATGAAAGTAAAAAGTATTAGTTAGTATACCAAGCTACATTTAGAAAGTGTAACTTGGCATATATTAACAAGGCGCTCTAACTTAGCTTGCCATGACATTGCTTGTATTTTTTACCTGAGCCACAAGGACAAGGCTCATTTCTACCGACGCGTGGCACTTGTGGTTTGTCATCTATTGCTTCAGCACTTTGATGTTGAAATTCTTTTGCTGTTTCAGACTTTCTGTGCTGCTCTTCTACAGCTTCTACATCAGATTCAGCTTGAATTTGAACTTTGGACAATATACCGATTACGTCATATTTTAAGTTATCAAGCATCTCAGTAAATAACTCAAAAGATTCACGTTTATACTCTTGCTTCGGGTTTTTCTGCGCATGAGCTCTCAGGCCAATACCTTGACGTAAATGATCCATAGCGGCTAAATGCTCTTTCCAATGCGAGTCTAAACTTTGCAGCATTACCGCTTTTTCAAATTGACGAAGTACATCTGCGCCAACTACTTCTTCTTTATTTTTGTATACTTGCTCAAACTCAGCGACAATCTTTTCGCGCAAGCTTTCTTCATGTAATTTATTATCTTCCTTCAACCAATTAGCAATGGTTAGCTCGGTATTAAACTCACCTTTAAGCTGATCTTCTAACGCAGGTATATCCCACATTTCATCCATCGATTGTGGTGGAATATGTTGATCGATAATACTATTGATAACATCTCCTCGTATATTATCGACTACTTCACCAATTTCAGACTCATCAAGTAATTCATTGCGCTGCTCATAAATAACACCACGTTGATCATTGGCAACGTCATCATATTCTAATAGTTGCTTACGCATGTCGAAGTTTCTACCTTCAACTTTTCGCTGAGCATTCTCTATACTTCGGGTTACCCAAGGGTGTTCAATAGCTTCGCCATGTTCCATACCTAACTTACGCATCATGTTAGAAATACGTTCAGAGGCGAATATACGCATCAAGGAGTCTTCCATTGAAAGATAAAAGCGTGTAGCACCGGCATCACCTTGACGTCCTGAACGGCCACGTAGCTGATTGTCAATACGACGAGACTCATGACGTTCCGTAGCTACTATTTTTAAGCCACCAAGTTCAAGTACACGTTCATGGTCAACTTTCCATTGTGCTTTTACTTTTTCAATTTGATCTTCTGTTGGTTTTTTTAGCTTTACAATGGCTGCATCTAAATTTCCGCCCAAGACTATATCAGTACCGCGACCGGCCATATTAGTTGCAATAGTAACCGCAAATTCTTTACCCGCATCAGCAACTATTTCAGCTTCTTGCGCATGGAATTTAGCATTTAATACTTTATGTTTAATTTTGGCTTTCTTTAAAAAGCTAGATAAAAATTCTGATGTTTCAATAGAAATCGTACCGACTAAAACGGGTTGACCGCGTTTAACGCAGTCTTGGATATCAGCCAAAATTGCTTCAAATTTTTCTTCACCTGTCAGGTAAATTAAATCTGCCATATCATCACGAACCATAGGTCTATGCGTTGGGATAATGACAGTTTCAAGGCCGTAAATATGTTGAAATTCAAAAGCTTCAGTATCTGCCGTACCTGTCATGCCAGAAAGTTTTTCATAAATTCTGAAAAAGTTTTGGAAGGTGATAGATGCCAATGTTTGGTTTTCATTTTGAATGTTAACACCTTCTTTCGCCTCAACAGCTTGATGCAAACCTTCAGACCAACGGCGCCCTTCCATAGTACGGCCGGTATGCTCATCAACAATAACAATTTCACCATCTTTAACGATATAATCAACATCTTTTAAGAACAGTTTATGTGCACGTAATGCCGCCATTACATGGTGGAGCAAAGTGATATTTGAAGCTGAATATAAGGTATCGCCTTCTTGCAATAACCCCTTTTCACGCATGATGTCTTCAATGTTTACTTGACCACGCTCAGTTAAATAAATCTGTTTAGCTTTTTCGTCAATAGTGAAATCGCCTTCAACAAAATCTTCCGATTGGCCAGTTTCTTCATCTTTATCTTCTTCACTTTGTACTTCAAGTGTCGGCACTATAAGGTTGATGGCTTGGTAGAGTGCTGAGCTATCTTCTGCTTGTCCGGAAATAATTAATGGCGTTCGCGCTTCATCAATTAATATTGAGTCAACTTCATCGATAATGGCAAAGTTAAGTTTCTTCTGTGAACGCTCTTCTGGTGAAAACACCATATTGTCACGCAAATAATCGAAACCAAATTCATTGTTGGTACCGTAAGTTATATCTGCTTGATATGCAGCTTGTTTTTCTTGCGGAGATAAACCTGCAATATTACAGCCTACCGATAACCCTAGAAATTCAAATAATGGACGACTCCAATCAGCATCACGCGTAGCTAAATAGTCGTTTACCGTAATAACATGCACACCTTTATCTGTTAAAGCATTTAAATAAGACGGCAAAGTTGCGGTTAATGTTTTTCCTTCACCGGTGCGCATTTCTGCAATTTTGCCTTCATTTAACACCATGCCGCCAATCATTTGCACATCAAAATGACGCATACCAAATACACGTTTACTGGCTTCACGCACCACAGCAAATGCTTCAGGTAGAACTTGCTCTAAAGTATCTTCATTAGCTAAACGTTGTTTAAACTCAGCAGTCTTCGCCTTTAATTCTTCATCACTTAATGCTTCAAGAATTGGCTCTAACGCATTTATTTTTTTTACTTCTTTGCCCATTTGTTTTAGTAATCTATCGTTACGACTACCGAACATTTTTGTCAACAACTTTACAAACATCTTATTAAACCATTTTGTCGTGTGTAGTGGATAAAATCATTTTGCCCACTGTATGAATATTATTATTTAATTATCGTTATTTAGCTTTGCGATAAACGAATTTCAGCGGATTAACCTGCTTATTGTTATGCAATATCTCGTAATGAACATGCGGACCAGTCGAACGTCCTGTACTGCCCATTTTTGCAATTACTTGTCCTTTAATTACCACATCGCCAACCTTAACAAGTAAGGTCTTGTTATGACCATAGCGAGTCTTTAGTCCATCACCATGATTAATCTCTATTAACTCGCCATAGCCATAGCGCTTATTGGCCCAGCTAACCACACCAGATGCGGTCGCGATAATATCACCGTTTTCTTTTCCAGCAAAATCAATGCCTTTATGCATTGCAGGTCGACCATTAAATGGGTCTTTACGCATACCGAAATATGACGACAACCAACCCTTAGTTATCGGGCGACCAGATAAGTAACGTGTATTTTCTATATGGTGACCCAAAGTTAAAGATTCAAGCATGTGTAGTTGATTTTCTTCGTGATCAAGGGACTTTTCTAATTGGCTAATTTCAACAAGCAGTTGTGAAAATGATTTTTTACTGATTATGCTTGTCGTAGATGTTGGGCCACCACGAGGAGGAAGCTGATCAAAATTAAATTCTTGTGCTGGAATATTAGCATTATCTGCCAATCTTTCGCCTAAAGCATTCAATCTTAGTACATGGCTTTGTAATTCAGCTAACTTCATGGTTAAGGCTGTTATTTGTTGCTTTTTTAGTGCTACTTCTTTTATGTCCTTAATATCATCTACCACTATATTGTCTGGTACATCATTCGACTGCCCTGCAAGATAGTTGCTTTTATTGACTGGTTTTTCGTCAGTTGACAATAACAAGTGCACAATAACACCGGAAAGCAACGCAAAAACTAAAACAGCCGACAGCCAATGCAACTTATTTAGGCGCATTGAGAATCTTACATTCTTTCCACGGTATAGTAGTGTTAAACTCATAATTATTGTTCGGGAATAATTCCCTTCCTACAAGAAATACAGATCTGGTTTACTTTTATGGCACGACGACCAAAAAAACCTAAAGACATGTCGACCTTATTTAATTCGGCGACAGGCACTTTGGCACAAATCCAAGCAAAAACCAACTCTTTGAGTACATTGTCAGATATTGTACGACAAATATGCCCTGACCTGCCAGAAGATACGTTCAATATAGCCAACTTTGTGCAATCAACCTTAATCATAGAGGTTAAATCTCCTGTTTGGGGACAAAGACTACAATTTGAGCGCAACACTATTTGCCAAGCATTAATAATACAAACGGAAGGTCAGTTTTCGCAAATAGAAATAAAAGTGAATCCACAAGGTCATAGACAAGTGCCAAATCAAGCAACATATAACCGGCACCAACACGCAATGAACAATAGTTCAGTGCAAAATATTTCCAGTGGCACGGCTTCACATTTATTAGAGATAGCAGAAAATGCACCGGAAGGATTAAAAAGAAAGCTTAAGAAGCTTGCCGCTAATGTCAATAAAACTGGTCAATAAAAAACCGAGACTAAGCTCGGCTCTTTATGCTTAGAGACTTTATTAAAAAGCCCCTGCATTAATTTCTTGATATTCTATTGGGGAAGCCAACTTATCATCTTCGTATGTGACCCATTCCCAAGCATCTCGCTGCTTAAATACTTCTCTTAGCAATAAGTTATTAAGCCCATGCCCTGATTTAAAAGCATTTAATTCTGCCAGAATGCTTGCACTTCCCATATATAAATCACCTATGGCATCGAGAATCTTATGCTTCACAAATTCATCATCATAACGTAATTCATTTTTATTAAGCATTCGATATTCATCAAGCACAATCGCATTTTCCAAACTACCACCTAAAGCCAGGTTGTGAGATCGGAGGAACTCAATATCCTTCATAAAACCAAAAGTTCGTGCCCGGCTGATTTCTTTGATAAAAGAGCAACTGGAAAAATCCATACTCATAGTTTGGCATGTGTTAGCTATAACAGGATGGTTAAATTCGATAGAAAAATTTACACGAAAGCCTTCAAAAGGAAGCAGCTCAGCCCATTTATCACCTTCTTCAACCCGAATAGCCTTTTTAATACGAATAAAACGTTTAGCGGCATTTTGCGTTTCAATACCAACCGATTGAATTAAATAGACAAAAGGAAGAGCGCTACCATCCATAATTGGAATTTCTGGTGCATCAACATCAATGATTAAGTTATCTATGCCTAAGCCAGCAACTGCTGATAACAAATGTTCAACAGTTGATACTTTCACTTGCTGTTCATTAACTAAGCAAGTACACAAGGTAGTTTCACCCACAGCTTCTGGGGTAGCTTTAATATCAACTATAGGGTCAAGATCTACTCGACGGAATACAATACCAGTGTTTGCTGGAGCAGGACGGAGAGTGACCTGAACCTTTTCACCTTTATGTAAACCAACCCCTACGGTTGAAACACTTGTTTTTAATGTACGTTGCTTAATCATGTTAACTTTGCCTTCGTCATTTTGACTATATGTCAACTACTCAAGCTTTACTCATTAGAAGTAATCCAGCTCATAGTAACCACACAGAACAGTCCGCTAAATTTAACGGGCGCACAATATAACAAAAAAACTTAATAAATTCAAAACTTATCAAATTTGTCAGTTTTAAAAATACAAGTATTACAATTTCTATATCAGCCAGCAAATGACGTAACCTTATGCTTTCGAAAAAGAATTTGTAAATTCAATCGATTACTTTGCTACTAATCAGCCTGTTTACGCAAAAATGCCGGTATATCTAGGTAGTTATCCAAATCTGCATGGGCTACCTTTTGCGCATTACTATCAGTCATAGTAACAGGCTCTACTGCCATTTCTGCTTGTGGCGCAGCAGATGGTGTGAAATCACCGCCAACTACTTTTTGCTCAACCATTGGCGCAGGGGTTACCAGTGTTATGTCTGGCTTACTCTCAGCACCAATGCCTGTTGCAACAACCGTTACTCTAAGCTCTTCTGTCATCTCTGGGTCAATTACCGCGCCCACAACAACAGTAGCATTTTCACTAGCAAAGGCTTTAACTGCATTACCAACTGTTTCAAATTCATCAATACTGATATCCATACCAGCCGTGATATTAACTAAAATACCGCGTGCACCCGCTAGATCTACATCTTCAAGTAATGGGCTAGAAATAGCTGCTTCTGCAGCTTCTTCTGCTCTATCTTCACCTGATGCAATACCAGATCCCATCATAGCAGTACCCATTTCAGACATGACAGTGCGCACATCGGCGAAATCGACATTAATTAAGCCAGGGCGTGTAATTAGCTCAGCAATACCTTGTACTGCGCCTAATAGAACATTGTTTGCCGCTTTAAAAGCATCTAACAAACTAGTTCCCGGCCCTAATACTTTTAACAACTTTTCGTTAGGTATGGTTATCAAGGAATCAACACTTTTTGCCAGTGCTTCAATGCCTTGATCCGCATAATTCATGCGCTTTTTGCCTTCAAATGGAAACGGTTTAGTCACTACTGCAACGGTTAAAATCCCCATTTCTTTAGCAACTTCAGCTACCACTGGCGCTGCACCTGTACCAGTGCCTCCGCCCATACCTGCTGCGATAAACACCATATCAGCACCTTGTAGCGTTTGCATGATCGTATCACGATCTTCTTCTGCCGCTTGGCGTCCAATATTAGGATTGGCACCAGCCCCTAAACCTTTGGTTACGTCAGTCCCCAACTGTAAAGTGACGTTTGCCGAAGAATTTCTCAACGCTTGCGAATCAGTATTCGCTGTTGTAAATTCCACACCCTCAATGGTTTGGCATACCATATGCTCAACAGCGTTACCGCCACCGCCACCAACACCGATGACTTTAATCACCGCTTCTTCATTATGATCTTCCATCAATTCAAACATTTTTCTCTCTCCGTTTTTTTACTAAAATTGTCAGAATAATTTCTGACTGACAAACAATTCTAAGGATTTCAATTTTCATATAAAAATTAAAACTCCCCTTTAAACCATGCATGAAGGCGAGACCACAAACCAGTGACGCCTTCAGACTTATTATGCTCTTTTATGCCAGACTCATGTGCTTGCATGCCATAATGTAGCAGACCAACAACCGTGGCATAACTTGGATCATTTACATATTCTTTTAACCCCTCCACCATTAAAGGTGAAGCGATGCGCACTGGCATTTGAAAAACTTCTTCGGCAAACTCTACAACGCCTTCCATTTTTGCGGTACCACCGGTTAGTACATAACCAGCAGCGATTTGATCTTCTAAACCGGCTTCTCTTACTTCTTCTTGAATTAATTCAAATAATTCGTGATATCGTGGTTCCACAACTTCAGATAGCGTGTGTCGAGACATAGTACGTGCCGGTCGACCACCAACACTTGGCACATCAATACTTTCTTCCATACTCACTAAATGTTTTAGCGCACAGGCATATTGCACTTTTATGTCTTCGGCATGACTTATTGGCGTTCTAAATATTTTAGCTATATCACTGGTGACTTGATTTCCTGCGACCGGAATTACGGCTGTGTGTCGTAGCGCTCCGCCAGTAAAAATTGAGATATCCATAGTGCCAGCACCGATATCCACAACACAAATCCCTAATTCTTTTTCATCATCAGTCAATATTGAGTAACTAGAAGCTAAGGCTGAAAAAATAAGCTGGTCGGCGGTTAAATTACATCTTTCAACACACTTTACTAAGTTCTTTGCCATATCATTGGCACAAGTCACAATATGTACTTTAGCTTCCATACGGACACCTGACATGCCAATAGGGCTTTTGATACCATCTTGACAGTCAATGCTGTATTCTTGCGGCAATACGTGCAACATCCGACGCTCTGCTGAAATAGGTACGCTTCGAGCGGTATGAATAACGTTATCAACATCCTCTTGAATGACTTCTTTATCATTAATTGGCACCATGCCATTTTCATTTTGACAACTAATGTGCTTCCCAGAAATACCTAGATAAATTGAGCTAATTTGGCAATCCGCCATTAATTCAGCTTCATTAATGGCACGTTGAATCGACTGGATTACTAAATTCAAATCGTTAACACCACCTTTATCCATACCTCGTGCAGGCTGATTACCAACACCAACAATGCTTAATTTATTGTCTGGGGTAATTTCGCCAACGGCGACGGAAATTTTAGATGTGCCGATATCTAGTCCAACGACTAAATTTCTTTCTGTAACTTTAGACATTCAAGATCAACTCTGTTGTTTGCGGCTTATTAGTTCTAAATTCATGGTTTTGTAGCATCAATATGCGGCTTGGTTTTTGTTGTTTTTTTACGTTCATGCTAAATGACAAAGTAGCGACTTGTTTCCAGCCAACTGCCAATCCCGTATCATAACGTAAATCGATATAATCCACCGCTTGTTTTAACTGTTTTTTACGATTATTTTGCTGTTTTACTTTTTGCTTTAAATGCGTTTTGATTAAAGGATATACATCCATAAATCTTTGTACTCTTTTTACTCTATCTTCACGCCCTAAATTAAGCATTACGCCATCACTGAGTGTTAACTGCCACGAATAACGTTCGCTCAGTACTAACTCCTCAATAGCCAAATCTCTATACTCAAGTAAGTCGTTTAAATTAGTAAAATTCTTTAAAGCTAATAGTTCAGTTCCTTCTGGCCCGAAAAACTCCGGTAAAGGTTCAATCAGTTGCGCTTTATTTGCTTGAAATGCCTTACCGAATTGGTTTAATAAAAAATCATCATTCCATAAAGCAACCGGTGTTTGATCTACTACATATATTTTCACTTCATCTGGCCATTGCTTTCTAACCGCGACAGAATAGACCCAAGGTAGAGCAAGTACTTGGTCTTGAATTTCATTAACATTTATTTGAAAAAAGTTTCCCAAGTCAATATTACTCATGGCATTGAGTACATCATCTTGCTGGGTATATGGCATTTCCCCACTAATAACAATCGACTTCACTGGGACCTGCTCTTGTTCAACTAATATTTTAGTTAACCACCAGCCAATACTTATCAAACCAATAAGTACAAACACGAAAAACACCAAGCCTAGTCCAAATGACCATGCTTGTTGATTTTCAGTTGTTGTACTTTTTATATTCATTATTAACTCTTATCTATTACATTAATCACAAAGAAAACTATTTCACACTACTCAATACTATGCGCTCGACTAGCTCACTAAACGTTAATCCATACGCTTTTGCCGCTTTTGGTACAAGTGAGGTTTGCGTCATCCCTGGGACAGTATTTACTTCTAATAATTGCCAACGCCCTTGACTATCTTGCATCAAATCAACACGTCCCCAGCCACTGGCGCCTGTTGCCTTAAATGCTTGTAACGATATTGCTTTTATTTCGTCTTCTTCAGATTTTGGCAAACCACAGGGGCAATGATATTGCGTGCTGGTAGACTGATACTTCGCTTCATAGTCATAAAACTCTCGTGGCGTTTCCATATGGATTGCGGGGAGCGCTTCCTCGTCAATAATGGCGACGGTATATTCAGGGCCGTCAATCCATGCTTCTATTAAAACTTCACTATCAAAACCAAAAGCTTCAATCAATGCATTGTTAAGTTTCTCAACTGAGTCAGCCATTGCCATACCAATGCTCGAGCCTTCATGAGCGGGCTTAACCATGACCTTCCCACCTAAAGCTTGTAGTTGCTTTTCAATATCAAGTTCACTAAAGTCTTTTTTTCTTACCACGGCAAAGGCCGCAGTTGGTAACTCGCATGCTTTGAATATCTGTTTACTGCGCACTTTATCCATTGATAATGCCGAGCCTAAGACATTTGAACCGGTATACTCAATACCTAGATTCTCTAATGCTCCTTGCAAACAGCCATCTTCACCACCACGCCCATGTAACGCTATAAAAACACGCTTAATGTTCTGCTCTACTAAGTCAGATAGTGGTGTGTCTTTGGTATCCATCAACACCACATTAAAACCTGCCTGTTCTAGGCCTTGCGCTATGGCTAGCCCTGAGTTCAGTGAAACATCGCGTTCGGCTGAATCTCCGCCATAAAGAACGGCAATAGGCTCCTTTTTTAACTTAGCGAAAGTCATTTATTTAGTCTCGCCTTGAAGCAAAATCGGGTTATTTGATAAACTTCGTGCGATAGCGCCAATATTGCCTGCGCCTTGTGTTATCACCATATCGTTATCTTGTAATTGCGCTGCGAGTAATTCGGGCAGTATCTCAACATTACTGACATAAACAGGCTCAATTTGTCCACGTTGGCGGATAGAGCGTGCTAAACTTTTGCTATCAGCACTGACCACTGGCGCTTCACCTGCTGCATAAACATCTAATAAAAATAGAGAATCGACTTCAGACAACACTTCGACAAAGTCTTCATATAAATCACGTGTTCTTGAGTAACGATGCGGCTGGAATACCATAACTAAGCGTTTATCCGGCCAGCCGGTACGCATAGCAAGAATGGTTGCTTTTACTTCACTTGGGTGATGGCCGTAGTCATCGACTAGCACCATATTTCCAGCTTTTGTCTGTAAGTCTGCAAGTTGTTCAAAACGGCGACCAATCCCGGCAAACTCAGTTAACGCCTGGCAAATAGCCTCATCATCAATACCTTCGTCTTTTGCAACTGCAACACCTGCCAAGGCATTTAATACATTGTGTTGGCCAGGTAAATTTACACTCATATCCAATGGTGGCTGACCATCGATTTCAACAGTAAAATAACTTACACCGCCGTCTTGCTGATAGTTTGCTGCACGCACATCGGCATCTTCAGAAAAGCCATAAGTAATAACTTGACGACCAATGCGTGGTAATAGTTCACGCACAACAGGGTTATCGATACAAACAACCGCTAAACCATAAAAAGGTAAATTATGTAAAAACTCAATGTAGGTATCTTTTAATTTTTCAAAATCACCTTGATAGGTTTCCATATGATCTGCATCAATGTTAGTGATCACAGACACCATAGGCTGCAAATGCAAAAATGAAGCATCGCTTTCATCGGCTTCGGCTACTAGATAACGGCTGCTGCCCAATCTTGCATTAGTACCCGCACTATTTAATAAACCACCAATGACAAAAGTAGGATCAAGTTGACCTTGAGCAAAAATACTAGCGATTAAGCTAGTTGTTGTGGTTTTACCATGGGTACCCGCAATGGCAATACCATGTCGAAAACGCATAAGCTCGGCTAACATTTCTGCACGACGTACCACAGGAATACGTTGAGATTTTGCGGCAATGAGTTCAGGATTATCTTGATTAATTGCGGTGGAAACCACAATAACACTGGCACCATTGATGTTTTCACTCGCATGACCAATAGTAATGATGGCACCTAACTTTGTTAATCGTTTTACCACTTGGTTATCACCAATATCTGATCCTGAGATTTGATAACCTTCGTTTAATAAAACCTCGGCAATACCGCCCATTCCTGCGCCACCAATACCGACAAAATGGATACGTTTTACCCGACGCATTTCTGGTATTTTAATATTACGGTTATTCATTGCTTTTACATTCATTTTATTACTCATAATCTGTTCTATGTTGTCACGAGTTGCTGACAAATATTAGCAACCTTATCAGTCGCCTCAACATCAGCAGCAGCAAAAGCCGCTTGTGCCATATTCTTCAAAATTTGTGGCTCGCTAAATAGTTCTGTGAGTGACGTTGCTAAACCTGCACTAGATAAATCAGCTTGATTTATCACGATGGCAGCGCCACGTGACACTAAATATTGAGCATTCTTTGTTTGATGATCGTCCACCGCATGGGGCAAAGGTACAAAAACTGCTGCGGTTGCTGACATCGCTAATTCAGATACTGTTAGTGCACCTGCACGACAAATAACGACATCAGCCCACTGATATGCGTTAGCAATATCCTCGATAAATTCACTTACTCTGACATGCTCATCAATTAAATTCTGTTTATTGTACGCATCAATAACAGCTTGCTGATTACCTTTACCGGTTTGATGCCAGATATTAAAAAGACATGTTTCTCTATTTGCCTTATTTTCTTTACTAATAGCGGCAAAGCTTTCTGGCACAGTTTGATTTAATACTTGAGCACCTAAGCTGCCACCAACAACCAAAATATTACGATTATTGGTCGTTAATTTATCTACTGAATTATTCACTTCGCCAATATTTGCTCTTAGTGGATTTCCTACCACCTGTGCGACAATATCGCTATTAAAAGCATTAGGGAATGCACAACACACCTTAGTCGCAATTTTTGCTAATAAGCGATTTGTTAAGCCTGCCGCAGCATTTTGCTCGTGAACAACTAAAGGTTTTCTCATTAACCAAGCAGCTAAACCGCCTGGAGCACTTGCATAGCCGCCCATACCCAAGACGGCATCAGGTTTTGTTGCTCTTATTACCGCAATCGCTTGTAATAATGAATTCAGCAACTTAAAGGGTAATTTTAACCATGCCATCAAATTTTTATGGCGTAAGCCGCTTATATTGATAAATGAAATATCAAAACCGTAGGCTGGGACAATATCTGCTTCCATACGATCCGCCGTGCCAAGCCAATGAATATGCCAGCCTTGAGTTTTTAATTTTTCAGCGACGGCAAGTCCTGGGAATATATGTCCGCCAGTACCACCCGCCATAACTAATAAAGTGGGAGATTTAATGCTATTAGTCATCAGCTTCTCCTATTTTCCGTGTTTTCCTTTTTGACGAAGTCGCTTGAATGCTTTGCATCCGTAATTCATGATCAATACGAATTAAAATAACCACTGCCAGTGTCATAATAATCATTGAGCTACCGCCATAACTGAGCAATGGCATGGTCAAGCCTTTCGTAGGCACTATGCCAGCACTGGCACCAATATTCACAGCGGCCTGAAAGCATATCCAAATGCCTATTGCATAGGCAAAGAACCCTTCAAAAAATTTCTCTTTAGCTAATGCTTTTTTCCCTAACATTAAGGCTTTAAAGACCAACACCATACTTAGCAACAAAATAATGGCAATGCCAATAAAGCCAAACTCTTCTGCTACCACTGCCATAACAAAATCAGTGTGTGCTTCGGGTAAATATTCCAATTTTTGAATACTGTTGCCAAGACCTTGACCGAAAACTTCTCCACGTCCATAAGCCATTAATGATTGAGTGAGCTGATAGCCACTGCCAAATGGATCTTGCCATGGGTCTAAGAAACTGGTGATTCGACGCCAGCGGTAGGGTTCGAATATGGCCAATAAAGACAATAACAACACGCCAACAGAAGCTAAGCTAATAAACTGCCAAAGTTTTGCCCCAGCTAAGAACAATAAACCGAAGGTCGTAACGAACATGACAATAATGGTGCCTAAGTCGGGCTGCCTTAATAACAAACCAGCAAGCACACCAAAAACAATGAGTGGTTTTGCAAAACCACGCCAGTCTTCCATTACTTGATCTCGACGACGCACAAGGTAGGCCGCAAGATAGCAAAAGAAAAACAACTTAGCAGGCTCAGCAGCTTGAACAGTAATAGGTCCAACGACTATCCAGCGTGTTGAACCATTAACAGAACGCCCGACAATCAACACCACAACCAGTAGAAAAATGCCAAACATCAATAAATAGCTGCTATTTTTTTGCCACCATGCCATAGGTATTTGTAACGCAACACCTGCAATAGCTAAACTCAAGACAATATAAATGGTATGACGAATAACAAAATGAAATGGATTGTTAAATAACCGCTCTGCAACTGGCATGGAAGAACTTGCCACCATGATTAAACCAATCATGTACATAATTAACGCTAGTATGACAAAATTACGATCAAATACGGCATTGTTATTGGACGCTAACTTTTGGTCAAAAACTTTAGTGATGCCCGCAGTTATTGTTTCAATGATTGAGAATAAAAATGAAAATTTCATTGCCGGTTCAGCTTTTTCCATAGATGAAGTAGTCATTAACTTACCCCCCCATGCTTTTTCACTGCACTAGCAAATTGCTCACCACGATCGGCAAACCCCTTGAACATGTCAAAGCTAGCACATGCTGGTGAAAGCAAAACAATATCCCCCACCTTTGCATTGGCTTTAGCAACTTGCACGGCTTGAGCTAAATTGTGTACCGCTTTAGTTTTCACTGCACTTTTCTTAACTACATCGGCAATTTTATTGCCATCTTTTCCTAACGTTATCACCTGATTAACATGCTGTGTTATCGGGTCAAGTAATGGCGCAAAGTCTGCACCTTTACCTTCACCACCGGCAATAAGTATTAACTTATGTCCTGCGTTATTGTGCTGGGCAATTGTCTGCGCTAAACCGTTAATTGCCGCAATTGTTGCTCCGACGTTGGTCGCTTTAGAGTCATTAATCCAGACAATACCGTCTTTGTTTTCAACTCGCTGACATCGATGAGGCAAACCTGAAAAACTTGGCAAGTTGTCTACCATATCGGTTATAGACCAACCAGCACAATATCCAAGTGCTAAAGCCGCTAAATAATTCAATGCATTGTGCATTCCTGCTAGTGGCAATTTATCTAAAGCGATAAGTACTTGCTCTTCAAACGCTAAATAGGCTTTTTCATCGATGAGCCTAATTCCAAATTGTTGTTCAGGTATATTGCTACCAAATGAACACTGCAGTTGAGAGCTATTCTTGGTAACTGTATTTGGATCATCACGGTTAGTTACTGCCCACTTACTTTGTGAATAGATGGTCTGTTTGATGCTTTGATAATTCGCCATGGTCAGGTGTCTATCTAAATGATCATCGCTAATATTTAGCACACTGGTGGCAATAGCTTTCATACTAGTTAAGGTTTCTAATTGAAAACTAGATAATTCTAAAATCAATAACTCGGGCACATCAACGATATTCCCTGTATTATGACAACCAAGCTCTTCAGTAAAAATATCGAGCACTGGCTGACCAATATTTCCGCCCAACTGTGTATTCAAGCCTAAACACTTGCCTAAGTGATCAAGTAAAGTTACCACGGTAGACTTACCGTTAGAGCCTGTTACAGCGAGTATACCTATTGATTTATCTCGTTCGTTATTAAGTAAGCAAAAAAGCTCTACATCACCCATTACATGACAATCTGCACTGATATAATTTGCAATCTCTGCGTCTGCGCTATCAATACCTGGGCTTATTAAAATAACATCTGCATGTCGAATGAGTTCACTATGCCACTGGCCTAAATGTAAGCTGGCTGTTGGATGCTCTGCTGCAAATTTATCTTTATTGTAATCAAGTGAAAACGGGCTTTCTCGTGAGTCGTTAACAGCAAAACACAAACCTTGAGCACTAAGGTAGCGAGCACAGGATAACCCTGTGATGCCAGCACCTAGTACTAGTATTTGTTTATGCTTTAATGCTGCTAACAATGTCATTTTTATATTTGTTCTCTCACGTATTGTAATCTATGTTTGTTTTCTAACTTTGCGATATATACATCTTATCGAAGTTTCAATGTAGCTAGCCCAATCAAAACTAAAATCATCGATATAATCCAAAATCGCACTATTACTCTAGGCTCAGGCCAGCCTTTTAATTCATAATGATGATGTATAGGTGCCATGCGAAAAATTCGTTGACCACGCATTTTGTATGAACCCACTTGCAAAATTACCGATACGGTTTCAATGACGAACACCCCACCCATAATAAATAGCACTAATTCTTGTCTTACTAACACAGCAATAACACCTAAGCCTGCGCCTAACGCTAATGAGCCAACATCGCCCATAAAGACTTGTGCTGGGTAAGTGTTAAACCAGAGAAAGCCTAGGCCAGCTCCAACGATTGCAGTACAAACCACTACGAGCTCAGAAGTCATTGCTATGTGCTGAATATTTAAATAGCTGGCAAAATTAACATTGCCGGTGACGTATGCAAATAAGGCAAATGCACCGGCAACCATAATAGTGGGCACTATAGCTAAACCATCGAGACCATCGGTTAAGTTAACGGCGTTACTAGTACCAACAATGACGAAATAAGTCATGACAATATAAAATAAGCCTAACTGTGGCATGACATCCTTAACAAAAGGGATAAGGAGAAACGTTTGCTCTGGGTGTGATATTTGATACAAGAAAACAGCGGTAGCTAAACCTGACACGGTTTGCCAAAAGTATTTCCACTTCGCAATCAAGCCATTAGAATCTTTTCGAATCACTTTCCTGTAATCATCAACAAAACCGATTATTCCGAAACTCGTCACCACGAATAACACTACCCAGACATAGGTGTTACTTAAATCAGCCCATAACAACACACTAAAAACAATAGCAGCCAGTATCAATATTCCGCCCATTGTTGGCGTACCTGATTTGGATAAATGACTCTCTGGTCCATCATCACGCACCGTTTGACCAATTTGCATTTTTTGCAAATAACGAATCAATTTTGGACCAAAATAAAGCGAAATAAATAACGCGGTCAAAGTACTTACAATGGCGCGAAAAGTTAAGTATGAAAATACGTTAAAGGCGCTATAGTACTGGGTTAAATATTCCGCTAACCAATGTAACATTAAGAATTGTCCTGTTTATGCTTGTTAGGTATATGCTGACCTAACAACTGGCTTTGCTTTTTTGATCCAGCATGCCAATTAATAATATTTTCAACGACATATTCCATATGAGCGCTACGAGAGCCTTTAACTAAAATCTGTTTTTCATGCTCAACTTCGCTACCGCTAGCAAGTAAATCTAACAGGTAGTCATTGAGCATGGCCTTATCACTAAAATGTTCACTTATTGCTTGATTATTACGGGCAAAAGCATCACTGGTATTTTGACTCAGCACACCCACGGTAAGTAATATGTTTATGCCTTGCTGTTGCGCATACTCACCAACTTCTTGATGATAACTGCGCGCATCAGCACCAAGTTCAGCCATATCACCTAAAATTAAGATTCGCTCGCCTTTATAGTTTGCCAATAAGGTTATCGCCGCTTTAATCGATTCAACATTGGCGTTATAGGTATCATCAATTAATTTAATTGCGGTACTGTTACTGGTTCTCACCAAATGGTGAATATTCAAGCGTCCTTTTACTGGCGCCATTTCAGCAAGACCTAACTTGATATCGTCTAGGCTTGCACCACATTCTATTGCAGCGCTTGCAGCAGCTACCGCGTTACATACATTATGCTTACCAGGTACAGTTAATTGAATGACACTCTGCCCTATCGAGGTTTGTAAGCTAAAACTAGCGCAACCATTTTCATCAAGTACAACGTCGCTGCTATAGCAGTCTGCATTGTTAGGATTTAAACACGAAAATGTTTTTACCTTTTTATCGGTTAAGCGCCACTGCCATTTACTGGTGTATTTCGTATCTCTGTTATATAGCGCTACTCCTTCAGGCGGCAAGCCAGCGAAAATCTCTCCTTTGGCACGGGCTACCCCACATAGATCGCCAAAACCTTCCAGATGAGCGGCGGCAATATTATTAATCATAGCGACATCAGGTTTAACGAGCTCAGTGGTATAAGCAATTTCACCAATATGGTTTGCACCCATTTCAATTACCGCAAAATCATGATCTTTTTCTAAGCGCAATAAGGTCAGTGGTACACCAATATCATTATTGAAATTACCCTGGGTAGCGAGCACTTTACCTAAGCGTGATAAAATAGCTGCCAACATTTCTTTCACGGTAGTTTTACCACTGCTACCTGTTATACCTATCGTTTTTGGCGCTACTTGTTGTTTAACAAATTGTGCAATGTGGCCTAATGCTATACGGGTATCAGCAACAATAATCTGTGCTACTTTATTAGGATCTATGCCATCAATTTGGTTATCGACAATAATGACTTGGCAACCTTTACTCACTACTTGCTGTGCAAAACGGTGACCATCAAAATTTGGCCCTTTTAAGGCAAGAAAAGCATTTTGTTTTTGTAAAGCACGAGAGTCAGTAACTAGATTATCTACACTTAGAGATTTCAGCGCTTCGTTGCAAACTAACTTGCCATTTGCAGCTTTAGCAAGTGTTGCTAAATCTAAGCGGATCATAATTGTTCACCTTCATTATTTTGTTTATCTTTTTCTGCAAAAAAGCATTGCACGACCTTGCGCTCGTCATAAGCAATTTTCTCAAGACCTAGCAAGATATAATCTTCATGCCCCTTACCAGCTAATAGCACCAAGTCACTCTCACCTGCTTTAGTTAACGTTTCTATCACCGCCTGCTTTCTATTGACAATGACAGTTGCTTCGTGGCCTTCATCTAAGCCAGCGATAATATCTTCAATGATACTCATTGGCGCTTCAGTGCGTGGGTTGTCATTGGTGATAACTAAACAATCAGCATATTTTTGTGCCGCTTGCGCCATTAAAGGGCGTTTGCCTTTGTCTCTATCACCACCACAACCAAAAACAACATATAACTTGCCTTGGCAATGCTGACGACAAGCAATCAAGGCTTTTTCTAAAGCGTCTGGTGTATGGGCATAATCTACTACTGCAGTTGGTGCTTTAGCCGACAAGAAAGCTTCCATTCTGCCGGGAGTAGCGTTAACGCTAGCAACAACTTCTGCTATTTTGGTTAAGCTAATACCTTCAACCAACAATACGCTAATAGCGGCGAGTAAATTATCGATATTGAAATCGCCCAATAATGGGCTATGAATATCACTTTTTCCTAAATGGGTAGATAAGACAAAGCTCACACCTTTGTGGTGATGCTTGATTGCCAGACAGCTGACAAAATTATCATACTGACAAACAGTTGTTCCGCGCCCATAAACCCACAAATTATTTCGGTCAGAGGATTGCGCTTTTGGCCATTTTTTTAGCCAATGTTGAGCTTGTAAATCATCCCCATTAATAACGGCAACTTGATTTTCACTATTGGTAAATAATCTTCTTTTAGCCGTGGCATAGTCGGCCATCGTGCCATGATAATCTAAGTGATCACGGCTCAAGTTTGTAAACACGGCAATATCAAAAGTTTCCCCTGATATCCTACCTTGCTCAAGGGCATGAGATGAGACTTCCATGGCTAAATGAGAAATGGCTTGTTCGTTAACTTTTTTCGTGGAAAAATTTGCGAATAATTGCACTAAATCGGTGGCACTTGGTGTAGTGTTTTCTAGAGGTTGCAAATCATCAACCATGCCCGCGCCATTTGTGCCAATAATTGCGCAGGGTTTCTGGCACGACAACAAAGCTTGTGCCAAAAGTTGACTAGTACTGGTTTTGCCATTGGTACCCGTAATGCCAATCATGGTCATGTTTTGCTGAGGTGATTGGTAATAGGCACTGGCGAGAGAGAACAATTGTTCGTTTAACTTATAAAAACTGATGACAGCAACATCGACATCACTTGCTACATAGCGAACTTCACCATGCTCAGCGCTTTGTTCACATTCCGCTAAAACCAGTTTTGCGCCACAGACTATCGCGCTATCAATATATTTACGTCCATCTTGTGCATGGCCAATGATGGCGCAAAATATATCGCCTTCAGTGATTTCCCTACTATCGTTTGTTAGGCCACCACGGAAGTTTGATAATTCAACGCTTTGTTCGCAAACAATATTAAACTGGCGCAGTACTGAAATGATGCCATGTGTAGCAGCTTTATACATGCTCTGCTCCCACGACTTTAGCTTTTTTTGCATTAACTTTTTTTACATTAGTTTTTATTTGGTTATTTTTGGCTTGCACCCCTTTGGCATCTGGAGCAATATTTAATGTCCGTAAAGCACCTTTCATCACGCGGGAGAATACTGGCGCCGCCACTTCACCGCCGTGGTATAAGTCACCGCCGGGATCGTTAATCACTACCACAACCACAACTTTGGGGTCTGAAATTGGCGCAACACCAGCAAATAATCCAATATAGTCATTGCCATAACCACCGGCTACCGCTTTAAATGTTGTGCCGGTTTTACCACCAACACGATAACCGTCAACTTTAGCTTTTTCCACGTGATCATCTACCACAGTTTCAAGCATTGCCGTAATGGCTTGTGCATTTTTTTTAGAAAATACTCGTTCGCCTTCTTCTGGTTTAGCCCTTTTAATGATAGACAATTCTCGTTTAATACCACCATTAGATAATGTCGCATAAAACCGTGCCAACTGCATTGGGGTTATGGCTAAACCATACCCCCAAGAAAGTGTTGCTAATTCAAATTTTGACCAGCGTTGTCTGTCATGCATCATACCTGAACTTTCACCAATCAAGTCAGTGCCCGTAGTTTCAGCAAACCCGGCATCAAAGAACTTATCGATCAAAAAGGTTTTAGGTACAGATAATGCTAGTTTGGTCGTACCCATATTTGACGAGGTCACTAAAATATCTTCAATCGACAGCTTGCCGCGATTGATGGGGTCATTTACCCGTCTACCTCCCAACCGCATCCAACCAGGGTTAGTGTCAACAATCGTATTTGCCTTGGCAGAGCCAAACTCCAATGCAGTTAAAGCTGTTAATGGCTTCATAGTTGAACCTGGCTCATATATATCCGTAATCGCGCGATTTCTAAAACGGTGAATAGCAGTATTACGACGATTGTTTGGATTATAAGAAGGGCTATTAGTCATTGCTAAAATTTCACCGGTATGAATATCGGCAACAACTACTGAGCCAGATGTCGCTTTAAACGCTTGCACTGCTCCCTTTAATTCTTTATAAGCAATGGCCTGAATACGTTGATCAATGGTTAAGGTAACATCTTGGGCAACTTGTGCTTTTTGTTCAGACAGAATTTCAATCCTTCTGCCTTTAGCATCTTTTCTATAGCGTTTATTACCGCCTTTACCTGTTAACAGCTGATCATATACCCGCTCTACTCCTTCCATGCCTTTATCATCAACATCAGTAAAGCCAACAATATGAGCGCTTATTTCTCCGGTTGGATAAAAACGTTTAGACTCTTTGCGCAAATGCACACCTGGTATTTTCAATTCGCGAATATAATTAGCCATTGCAGGAGAGATTTTACGTTCGAGATAAACAAAACGTTTATTGGGGTTACGCACAACACGCGTAGTTAACTTATTTATATCTTTACCAAGTACATCAGCTAAAGCCTGCCAATGCTCAGTCATGGCAAGGGCATTATTTTTCATGATAATTTTAGGATCAGCCCACACAGTTTCAACCGGAACACTAATTGCTAATTCATCGCCATTTCTATCCACAATTGAGCCACGTTGCACAGTATTCGCTGCCACACGCATTGAACGCATATCGCCCTGTTTTTGTAACATATCAGGTTCAATTATTTGAATATATGCACTGCGAGCCATCAATCCAGTATAAATCAAGACAACAATGCCTAGCACCACGTAATAACGCCATGCACTAGCTGTTGGTTGACTGCTGCGATTGCTTGCTTTTTTGTTCATTTAACTATTATCTTGGGTTAAATTTATCGTCGTAGCCGACAGTATTAATACTTACTCTAAAGTAATAATTATTTCTGAATCGGCATCCGGTCGCTTCATATTCAATAATTTTTTTGCTCTACTTTCTATGGCACCATGTTCTGCTAAACTATTTTGCTCTAACAACAAGTTACGCCACTCAATATCTAATTCATCTCTTTGTGTATATAACTGTTCTAATTCGCTAGTTGTTTGTCTGTTAACGTGCGTGTAATAAATCACTGAGAAAGCAGAAACCACCACCAAAAATAATAAACAATAACTGACAAGGTGCTGTAATATATCTTGCCAAATTTCCAGTACTAGCACTTGCTTAGCTATTGGTTTACTTAATGCCAGCTTTTGATGTACCACAACTAATCAGCTGAGTGTGGTAAACGACTAGCAACTCTTAATACTGAACTACGAGATCGCACATTTTCTTCGACTTCATTTTTGCTTGGTTTTAATTTTCGACCAACTAATGCTAACTTTTTGCCTTTATTTAATTCAGCCTCACTGATTGGCAAACCACGAGGTACTTTTTTACCTTGAGAATGCTTTTTCATAAATTGCTTCACTAGCCTATCTTCTAGCGAATGGAAACTAATGACCACTAGGCGACCGCTTTCAGCAAGTACATTTAAAGAAGCAGCCAACGCCTTTTCAATTTGGTCTAACTCACTATTAATGTACATACGAATAGCTTGGAAGCTTCGTGTAGCAGGGTGCTTTTTAATTTCTCGTTGTGGTGCTGTGGTTTTGATTAACTTAGCTAATTGACTTGTACGGGTAAATGGCGTTTCATCACGGGCATCAACAATGGCATTGGCAATGCGCCAAGCATGTTTTTCTTCACCAAAAGTTCTTAAAACCCAGGTAATATCTTCTACATCGGCAATGGCTAACCATTCAGCAGCCGTTTGTCCACGAGTGGTATCCATGCGCATATCTAATGGGCCATCTTTCATAAAGCTAAAACCGCGTTCAGCTTCATCGAGTTGTGGAGACGAAACCCCTAGATCTAAGAGAATACCATTTACTTTGCCCATTAAGTCATGCTGCTGGGCAATATCGGCTAAATGAGCAAAGCCTTGATGCTCAATATGAAAGCGCTGATCATCTTTAAATTTTTCAGCGGCGGCGATCGCGCTAAGGTCACGATCAATCGCGAGTAAACGGCCTTTTTCAGAGAGTTTAGATAGAATTAATGATGAGTGACCACCACGACCAAAAGTACAGTCGATATAGCAGCCGTCGGCATCGATATCTAAGCCATCAACTGCTTCAGCTAATAAAACAGAAATGTGTGTTTTATCTAATTCCATGTTGTTATTTTTATAACCTTTTATTTATCTTATTGGTTTCTACAGTGACAAATCTAACAAACGTTCTGTCAATTCAATTTCGCCAGATTGAATTTTACTAATACCTTGGTGCATTTGAGCTTGCCAGGCCGATTCGCTCCAAATTTCAAACTTTTTCAGCTGTCCAACCAACATTATGGATTTTTCTAAATCCGCATGTTGTCTCAATGGGCCATTGAGCAGTAAACGACCATTTTTATCCATATCACAATCGGTGGCATTACCAAGTAAAACTTGCTGTAATAACCGCTCTTGTGGATTCATGCTAGATAAGTTGCACAATTTAAGTTCAATTTCTTCCCATTCAGGTAAAGGATAAAGTAATAAGCACGGGTGCTGAATATCAACCGTACAGATCATTTTTCCTTGGCAATCAGACAATAGCTCTTCGCGATACCTTGTTGGTACCGTGATTCTATTTTTGCTATCAAGCGTGATTGCGCTAGCGCCTCTGAACATCGAGTTAATATTGCCTTATTTGCTGACTGGGTAAGTATGAAACTACTAAGATCCACAATTACCCACTTTTTTCCACATTGATACAGTTTAGTGACTAAAGCAAACTGATGTCAAGCAAAGAATCGTGAAAAAGATCAACTCAACTACTGGTCATAACCCCAGTAAAATAAAGGGCTGTGTAAGTTTTTATAGGAAGTGAATGAATTTGTGGGGTTTTGTGGAACAGTCGCCCAGAAATAACTCTAAATTAGGCTTGAAAAGAATGTTCAGGTGAGAAGAGAGTAATAGAGGGAAAATACAAAGGCAAATAAAAACACTACTTAGATAACAGGCAAGCAAGCCTGTTATCTATTAAATGACTAATTTTAACTAAAACAACTCATCGTTAATATCAAACATACAGTCGCAACCCGATTTTGCCGCTGCAATTAATGAAATTCGACGAGGTAACACGCGGGTGAAATAATAACGGGCGGTATGCAACTTACTTTGATAGAAGTTATCACCACACTCACCATTACTGTCCTGCTTCGTTAAAGACACTTGTGCCATTCTTGCCCAAATATAAGCCATAGCGGTATAACCAAATACATGCAGATAGTCATTAGCTGATGCACCAAGCTCGTTAATATTAGCTTCCGATTTAGTTAATAACTCTGTGGTCAATTCAGTCAAATCATTTACTGCTTCAGTCAAAGGTGCGATAAATTCGGCCATACCTGCTTCATTTTGATTGTCATCAATATATGCACTGACTTCATCAGTAAATACCTTTAACAAAACGCCTTTTGAGCTTGCGACCTTTCTAACCAGTAGATCCATCGCTTGAATACCATTGGTGCCTTCATAAATTTGGGTGATTCTGGCATCTCGAACTAATTGCTCTTGCCCCCACTCTCGAATAAAACCATGCCCACCAAAAACTTGCTGGCCGGTAACGGTATTTTCAAAACCAATATCCGTAAAGAATGCTTTGGCTACAGGGGTCATTAATGCAGCCAGTGCTTCACCTTTTTGCTGCTCTTCACCTTCGCCATAAGTAGCATAATCTAGTTGCATGGCAATATATGAAGATAATGCTCGAGAGCCTTCGTTTAATGCTTTCATGTTGAGCAACATACGACGGACATCGCCATGAACCATAATTGAGTCTGCTTCTTGCGCTGGGTTTTTAACCCCCTTTACTTTACTGTCTAGCGCACGACCTTGCAGTCGATCTTTGGCATATTCAAGTGCATTTTGATATGAACGTACCGCCGCACCTAGGCCTTGAATACCCACACCAATACGTTCAAAATTCATCATAGTGAACATGCACGCTAGGCCTTTGTTTAACTCACCAATTAAGTAACCTTGTGATTCATCAAAATTCATCACACAAGTCGCAGAGGCATGAATACCCATTTTATGCTCAATTGAGCCACAACTTACCTTATTATGTTCACCTAAAGTTTCGTCGTCATTGACATTAAATTTAGGAACTAAAAACAGAGAAATGCCACGTGGTCCTGCAGGAGCGTCGGGAAGCTTGGCTAGTACCAGGTGTACGATATTTTCAGTAAGGTCATGTTCACCACCAGTTATAAAGATTTTGTTACCGGTGATACTATAACTACCATCATCTTGTGGTATTGCTTTGGTACGAATAATACCTAAATCAGAGCCTGCATGGGCCTCAGTTAAACACATTGATGCTGACCAATCACCAGAGTACATTCGAGTTAAATAGCGTTCTTTTAATTCATCACTACCATGCTTTGCCAGTGATAAGGCTGCACCTGCAGTCAATACGGGGTAAAGGGCAAAAGAAATATCAGCACTGCATAACATTTCTTCGTGTAAAGCAGTCAGCATTTTAGGCATGCCCATACCGCCATAATTCACATCACCACCTAGAGCAGTCCAACCACCTTCGGCGTAAGTATTAAAAGCTTCTTTATAACCGGGTGCTGTAGTGACAACACCGTCGCTAAAACTGACACCTATTTCATCTCCCTGACGAGCTATAGGAGCAAGTTCTTGCTCCGCTATTTTGGCACATTCTTGTAATATGGCTTGGGCGGTATCTTTATCGACTTGTTCAGCTAACTTAGGTAATTTTTGCCACATATCATCAGCTTTAAATACCTCATAAAGCAAAAAACTCATATCTTTCAATGGAACTTTATATTCAGCCACAATAACCCCTTATGTATTTAGTTAACTTAGTCGCGAGCATGTTCGAACAAACAATTAAAACAGTTGTTTGAATACTACCTTAAAACCAATAAAAGTAAAGTTTTGAACCAAAATAATTGATGTTTCACCAATCCTTGAGTTAGTGTTAAACATAAGTATAGAAAACCTGTTAGGAAATACGGTGAAAAACATCAAAATATTACTTTGTTTTGGCTTTTTGTTTATTGCTACTGTGCACGCTGAGCAAATAAGCTTTTCGAAACATCCACAACAGGATGAATATATCTTCAAATACCAGTGGCTTGATCATGATAAACAGCGACAAGCGATGACGTTTTCCCTAGCAAATCCAGCCCTATTTGAACGCTTTAGAATGTTGAAAGTATATCAAAGTGATTTCGCCAACAAAGCAATAATGCACTCGGTAAGAAAAAAACTGAGATCGCAGCCATTAAAAGGGGCACACGCCATTTTTAAACAACAAGATGGTAAAACTGTGGTGCAAGTAAAAGGGTTAAAGGATGAAGATGTCGCACTGGCTTATCAGAAAGTTAAAGAGATAGAGCGACAAGCTATAGATGAGTATTTCAAAAATAATTATTTTCAATTATTCACCACCCATGATCAGCAAAGAGGAGTCAAAGTAGATCATGTTAATATTGCCAGCGATTCTGTCAGTGACTTTAAAGTACTCAAACCAATAATCTTAGATAAAGTAGCCATTGAAAATATTCGTAAGGTTACTGACTATGTACTCGCTTTTGTGCAAAGCATTCCCTACTCAACGTTAGAATCTCGCTTAACCTCTTCAGGCGCAGGCTTTAATCCACCCGCAAAATTATTGTTCGAAAATCAAGGCGACTGTGATAGTAAAATGGCGTTAACCGCAACAATATTGCGCGCGTTGATGCCCAGAATTGATATGGCAATGATTTATATTGATCAACATGCTTTTATTGGTATTGCACTTCCCGGCGAAGTTGGCGAAATGACCATTGAATATGAGGGGGTAAGCTATTTATTAGGCGAGCCAACAGGACCTGCACTATATCGATTAGGTCAATTAGCGCCAGAGTCAGAATTAGCCATTGATCAAGGCAGGTATACTATTGAGGCCTTCCACTCTGATGGACGTTATTAGTTTTTCTGTTTGAGTAAGCTTTAAGATAGTTTACTGTTCAGCTTCGATAAGTTCTGTTAAAAAAGTCATGCTCGGGGCAAAGAATGCCGCTCCAGTCTCTGCTTGTGTATATTTTAATAGATGATCAACATTGCCATGCTCATCCCCATGAATCATGCTTGTTAATATTATTTCAAATGGTTCAGGTGACTGGCAATAAGAAACAAAAAATAAGCCTTGGCGCTTCATGTCACCATAAGGCATGCTTTGCCTAAGAATTTCTATAGAATCACCATGTTCATCTTTTAAGCTGGTACGCTTGGTATGTGCTGTTAAAGGTTTTACTTCATTTTCATATTCAACATTTTCTAGCTTTGTACGTCCATAAACATCTTCTTGTTCTTGAGCTTTTAAAGAGCCCCAAAGTGTTAAATTATGCTGATAGCGTTGCGTGTGCAAATAACTACCGCTAGCAAAGGTTTCATCGTCACAGTTTTTCACCAGTGCTACTTTTCTGCGATGCATACCTTGGGGATTTTCAGTACCATCAACAAATCCGGTTAAATCACGACCATCTAAAAAACGAAATGCTTGAATTTGTTCGATTAACTCAACACTTTCTGCCAGTAATTGGCATACTTTTGAGCTAACAATATGATTAACATCAGCCCGATCACTACGGATCTCTATGTAAATATCAACATTACTACTGGGGGCAATGCGATCTTCACTATTCATTGATGGAAAAGCTTTCAGTAATGCCGGTCGTGCCTTTGGGTAAAACTCATCCCAATAATTTGCGCCAATAGCAATAACTCCGATTAAATTAGCTTCTGAATACTGATCGGCATAATCATCAAATAATGCCGGAAGGCGAGACAAAGCCGCCCTAACAAAAGCATTTTTATCATCTAATACATTAAATAATAAATAACTACCGTGTAAATTAGGCTCTGCGCAAATACCAAATTGTTCTCTAGCCATTTGAAATTCCAGTAATAAAAAAGTAATTCATATTTAACTATTGTACACAAGAATAGTTAATTTAGTTACATCACTTGCCATAATTCTTTGCTATCTTTACACATTATCTTTTCTAATTTTTCTTGTTGGTTTTTAAAGCTATTGACAAAGACTAATTTATGACAGGTTAAACCTTCACGTTTAAATGGCGCTTGTTTTGTTATTGTGCCTCGATTACCACTGTTATCATTTTGCCAAAAGGCCTGACTTTTCGATTGGTTATTCAATAAACTAAGGACTTTTTCTTGCATCAAAACTACGTCATTAGCAACAAGAAACTTGGCGGAACGCGATTGAGTATCGACCATACCGGTTAATCCGGCAACCATTTCTTTAGGTAGAGAGATAACACCCTTTAGAAAGCCTGATACTAGGCCGCTACTTGCTTCTTTACCAATAGTCTTAGCATCAAGAATAATATTTTCAACGCGTGTTAAATACTGAGGTATATTAGCGCGAGACTGCTCAATCTCTGCAATGTATTTGGTTGAATGGGCTCTCCACAGGCTCAATTCAATAATTCCTTTATTACTTGATGCGACAACTTCATCAACTCGAACTAAAGCCTTAGGTAGGTCTTGTTGTAGTTTTTGCATTTGCATTTCAATAGCCGCTAGGTGCTGCCACAAAATAGGAAGTTGCTGCAAGTATTGCTCACTTTGCGCCAAACTTAGTGCAAGTAGAGGCCTAGTTTGATCAATTTGGCTTAGCATTGCTGGCACTTGTGCATTAACAACGGACCTAACTTGCGTTACTTCAGCCCGAACTAATTTAACTTCCTCAACAATAGTGCTGATATGTGGAGTCATCTTATTAACCGTTTGAACAAAATCGGGTATTGCTTTAGTGAAACTAAGTAATGCATACGCAAAGTAAGCAATAGCCAAAGCAAGCATGGCTTGAGAAATTGAAAACTTACTTATCATTTTTGCTAACAACACTATGATTATGCTGAACTGAATTAATTTCATCTAGTAAACAGTGTGTTAAGTCATCAACTTGTTCCTCTTTAGAATTTTTGATGGCTATCTCTAAGTCACTCGCTGTTTGCGATAATTCAGCAAAACCAAACATTTTTGCTGCTCCTGCTAACTTATGAGCTTCCCTCGCTAAACTTTTAATATTATGACTTTGTCTAAATTGTTCAATGGCTAACTTATCAATAGATAAATTAGCCACAAATGACTGTACGAGATCAGTTAAATCAATATCATCCGCAGTGTTGCTGCCAAATTCAGCACCACCGATGGTCTCAGAGTAATGTTGCGCTATGGTTGCTAAAAAGGTTTCTCGTTCAATAGGTTTTTTAAGATGGCCATCAAAACCAAGGGATAAATACTGGGCAATTTCATGTGACATTGCATTGGCTGTCAATGCGTATATTGGTTGCTTGTAACCAAGCTCTCGTAACTTCTCCAACGCTTGTATACCATCCATTTCCGGCATTTGTATATCGAGTAAAACAACTTCAGGTTGATAAGTAACACAAAGGTCAACCGCTTCTACGCCATTGCTTGCTTCAATAACATCAACGCCTAAGCCCATTAAAAGCCGAGCGATTAACCGCCGGTTATCATCATGGTCATCGGCAAGGAGAATTTTTCCTGTATAATGCGTATGCTCTTGCGTTTGGGTGATATGCTCATTATCGTAGATTTTTTCATTGGGCAAAGTTGCATAAATTTCGCCGAACGGTAACTTAAAAACAAAGCTACTGCCATGGTCTAATTGGCTTGTTACCGTAATATTTCCATCCATTACTCTGGCTAATTGCTCTGACAAAAATAAACCTAGGCCTGAACCAGAGAAACGCCTACTTATACTATTATCCCCCTGAGTAAACATATTAAATACTTTAATAATTTGCCCTTCACTCATACCTATTCCAGTATCAGTTACGGTAAAAAAAAGTGTTTTATCTATGATAGCAATATCTAAAGTCACCCAACCTTCACTCGTGAACTTGATAGCATTAGAGCAAAGATTGATTAAAATTTGTTTTAAACGTAAGCCATCGATATCAATTATAAATGGGCTAGGTAAATGATGGGTAATGGTAAATGACAGGCCCTTACGCTGAGCTTGCTCAGTAAAAATGTCATTCAATTTATTTACTATGGTGTGTAGATCTTGTTTTTGATTTTCCAGTTCAAACTTGTTCGCTTCAATTTTACTTAAGTCTAGAATATCATTAATTAATTGCAGTAAAAGTAAACTGTTACTATGAATAACTTCAACTTCTTTCACTGTGCTGGCATTGTCGAAATCGCCATGGATAATGGCTTCTGCTTGCCCAATCACAGCCGTTAATGGTGTTCTGATTTCATGACTCATGTTGGCTAAAAACTGACTTTTTATTGAGTTAGCACTTTGTAGTTCTTGAGTTAAAAATTCTAACGTTTCTGTGCGTTGTTTTACCCTATTATCTAATTCTTTATTTAGATTGTGTTCAAGGTAGCGCCGATATATTAAAAACAACATCACTAGTAATAAGATAACGCCCAAGACAATAAGTTGACTTTGTTGCTCAGCTTTAATTAACTCTAGTTGTTGCAGCTTTTTACTTTGCTGTAAACTGCTTACTTGTTGGGTTAGTTGGTCCGATTCAAATAAAGCAATTTGTTCATTAAGGGTTTTGTTTGATTGTTTTAATTGCGCTTTTTGATAATTCAACTGCGTTTGTAGTGCTTTTTTAGTTTGGTTATCCGCAGCATAAATAAGTGACATCAAGCTCAAATTTTCATGTATCAGACCTTGATAGCCCATTTTTTCAGCTATCGTATTTGAAAGCTCTACATTACGGCGTGCTTCTTCAATACCACCCTGATAAAAATATACTTTTGCTAGTGTTTGTAAGCTACCCGCGTAGGCTTTTTGATGACCCGTTTTTTTACTCACCTCTATACCCAATAGAGCATAATTCAATGCTTTATCTGGTTGAGATAACTCAAAGTTTACTTCTGCAATATTATGAAGTTGTGATGCTTCGTCAAAAAAAAGTTGGTGTTGCTGAAAGTAAGCTAACGCTTTTAATATATTAAGCTCTGCTTTTTGATATTGACCTGAATAGCGAAATGAAATCCCTAGATCTCCAGTAGCCTTCGCAACGCCATAGTCATCTCCTATTTCAGTCCTTCTTATGATCACGTCTTCTAACATACTAATAGCAATATCGAAGCGACGTAGACTGATATAAAGTGTAGCCAAATTATAGCGCACATCAATTTTGTCCATTTCACTGCCATAACGTTGATATAAGGGCTCGGCTTGCTGATAGCTATTAAGAGCAGCAATAGCCCTTCCTTGTGCTGTTTGGACCAAAGCTATATTGTTTAATAAATTCGCTTGTTTAATAGCAACTTCATCTGAAAGGGACTGCTTTTGAAAATAAGTTAATGCCGCCTGATATGCAGTATATGCCTGCTCATACTTACCTTGATAATATGAGATAACACCAATCAACTTATCTGCTTGGGCTTGTAATGAAAGGAAACGCTTTTGTTGAGCAATATGCTTGGCTTGTTGGCTCGTTAATAGGGCCTTAGGTAAGTCACCTAATGATAAGTAATTTCCAGCTTGTAGTATTAATACCTTGATTCGCTGTTGCGAACTTAAGCCATTATTTAATAATTTATCCAGCTCATTGATTGCAACAGCTTTATCTTCTTGCTGCTTTATCGTCTCTAATTGCTCAGTAATATCTATTGCATGAACATGCGCACAGCATAAAAAGAGATAGCTTGATATCAGCAAAATACAACGCATAGTAAACCTTAAACAAACCCTAACAAGACAAATGATATTTGTGTTTATATATAGCATTTATCCCTAAAAAATGTAACTTTTCATTATATAAGCTAACCATGAGTAAGTTAGTTGAATTAGCTTACAACTACTATTATCATGCTCAGATACTTTTAATATTAAACCATAATTATGATAAAAAAACTTTTTGCCACCTCACTTTTATTTTTAGGCTTTTCATCACTTTGTAACGCGACTATTGTTGAGTTTCAAACATCCCAAGGCAATTTTCAGGTAAATCTATTTGATCAAACCACCCCGAATACTGTTGACAATTTTTTACAATATATTGAAGAACAGCACTACACCAACTCTGTAATACATCGTGTTGTTCCTGGTTTTATTGTTCAAGGTGGCGGCTCTACGTTTACCGGTGAATGGCCTTTGTCAGGCATTGCTACTAACCCAGCGATTACTAATGAGCCCGTTTATTCCAATGTAAAAGGCACTATAGCGATGGCTAAACTGCCAAATAATGTCAATAGTGCTTCTGATGAGTGGTTTTTTAATTTAGCGAATAATGCCAGTAATTTGGATTTACAAAATGGAGGCTTTACTGTTTTTGGTCAAGTGATAGGCGATGGTATGGCCATAGTTGAGCAAATTGCCGGTTTATCTTTGTGCCAAGATATACCAATGCTCGATTACACCAGTCAAAATTGTAGTGAACAAAGTACACCAGGTATTGAAAACTTTGTTGTTATTAATCAAATTATTATCATTGATTCTTCAGATGTCACTGATGCTGATTTAACCCCCATTGAAAATACTTTGTTAACCTCAGGTACTCCCCCTGAAACCGGAAATGACAGCGGTGGTGGTGGAGGCGGTAGTTTTGCATGGTTGTTAATATTCAACGTCATCGTATTGTTCTTTAGAAAAGCAGTGTTGAAAGCGAGCTAAATTTTATGGTGTAGAGAGGCAAGCTTACCGCAAGCCTGCTTCTCAACTTTTGCGTAATCTATTCAGCTTAATCTAGCGCTTTAAAGCGTATTGCTACACCACCACTGGTGGCTAGCTTGAATGATAACGTATCCTCAGCCGTTACTATTTTCTTTTCAATAATCATTTCATAGGGGTTATTTTTCCACTCAGCCTTATCACCATCACGATAAATTTGTGCTTGATATTTTTTTCCAAGCGTTAGAAAGTCTAGTGTTACTTGAATAGTTCGCGACGCTTCATCGGTTAGTGCACCTAAATACCAATCATTGCCATCTCGTTCTTGTCGAGCAAAAACGACATAATCGCCAACTTCGCCAGCGATTGCTTTACTTTCCTGCCAATCGGTCGGTACATCAGTGATGAATTTAAATGCATCTAATTTAGCCTCATAATTTCGCGGTAAGTCAGCGGCCATTTGTATTGGGCTATATAAAACCACATAAAGAGCTAGCTGTTTAGCCAGGGTTGTTTGAGGCCTATTTGTGTTTTCACCTAAGCCATTAAAACCCATATCAAAAATTCCTGGAGTAAAATCCATTGGCCCTGCAAGTAAGCGGGTATAGGGTAAAATAGCAGTATGTTCTGGTGGGTTTGGCGGACTGCCCCAAGCATTGAATTCTTGCCCTCGTGCACCCTCCCTCGCTATCCAGTTTGGGTATGTGCGTCTTAGCCCTGTGGCTTTTATGGGTTCATGGGTGTTAATGCTTATTTTATGTTTTGCCGCTTCAGTAACACTATGCAAATATTCAGCAACCATAAACTGACCATCGTGCCATTCTTTTCGAATAATGCCAGCTTCATCAATACGTTTAATATTTCCGCCATCAGCAACATAACCCGTTTTTATTTGGTTAATGCCATGTTTTTGATAAAGCGCATAAGCATCTGACATTTGTAATCGATAATTAGTCACATTACCTGATGTTTCGTGATGACCAATTAAATCAACACCCTTTTTCTTTCCATACTCAGTGACGGCTGCAATATCAAAGTCCGAAAAACTGTCATCAAAGTCGAACAGATCACCATTATTAAACCACTCTCCATCCCAACCAATATTCCAACCTTCAACTAGGACACCTTGAAAACCGTGTTTCGCCGCAAAATCCATATAGCGTTTAGTTTCACTCGTCGTTGCACCATGTTTGCTACCACTGGCCCAAGTATTTTCGCCAACATGCATGCCCCACCAAATACCAACATACTTTCCCGGTTCAACCCAAGAAACATCGCCAAGTTTATTGGGCTCATTTAAATTGAGAATTAAAGTTGAATTAAGTAGTCCAACCGCATCTTTGCTGATTTGTATTGTTCGCCATGGTGTTTTAAAGTCGGTTTGGGTTTTAACTAGAATACCATCTGACCAAGGTGTTAAATCCGCCTTAAATAGTCCCGGTCTACGTTGATCTAACGTCATGGCAGCATAATCCACCAATGCCGCCTCATGAATACTTAAATGTACTCCTGATTTTAATTTAAAGGTAAAGGGGGTATGCACTCTATCAACTTCAGCTAAACTGGTTGTGTTGTAGGTATACTCATAGCGATTCCAACCACGAGCGGGGATCCACCATGCGGTAACATGTTCGGCATCTGCTAGCGAAAACTGTGTTAACTCGTTAGTGATCTCAACTCGGTTTAGTAAACCTTGCTGCTTAGGTACTTCATAACGAAAACCGACACCATCATCAAAAGCGCGAAACCGTACGGTATAACGATTTGTGTTATCACGTTTAGCAGTGAATGTGACCGCTATTTCATTGTGTTTATCTGCTACTTTTTGGCGTTCACCCCAAGGTAATTGCCAAGAGCTGTCAACACTATTGCGTGAAACATTTTCAATAGTAAAACCTTGATTAAAGCCCGCAGCATCTTTAAATTCCATACCAAGTTGTGAAGGTGCAATTATGGCTTGCTGATTGAACGCTATTTGATAACTCGGCTGAGAATGTTCATCACTTATTATTACCTTTATGTCGCCATTGGGTGAACTAAGGTGAGCATATTTAGCTTGTATATTTAACGATAAGGACAGTAATACAAAAAAGAGTGTAAGGTTTTTCATAACAGTAATTATTATATGAAGTAGTACAAATCAGCATACCCTTTTTTAACTAAAAAACATTAGCTTACATACGTATTCATTAATCAAAAAAATTGAAATAATTAACACACAAATTTAGAGCAAAAAAAAAGCAGCATTTCTGCTGCTTTTTCAATTCACTAACCTAGGTTTAACTGGTAGGAAATTACTTGTTAATTAAGAGAATTAACCGCGGGTGAATTCTGGGTATGCTTCCATACCGCAATCAGCTTTATCAACACCTTCATATTCTTCTTCATCAGTAACACGAATACCCATGATTTTCTTCAATGCAAACCAAACTACAAAACTAGTACAGAATACCCAAACAAAGATAGTTGCTGCACCAATTAACTGGCCACTAAACGTAGAGCCTGAATTAGTAATTGGTACGATAAGTAAACCAAATAGACCTACTACACCATGTACTGAAATAGCACCCACTGGATCATCAATTTTAACTTTATCAAGCGCAAGAATTGATAACACCACAATTACACCGGCAATGGCACCGAAAATAGTTGCTTGTAATGGTGATGGCGTAGATGGCTCTGCGGTAATAGCAACAAGACCTGCTAATGCACCGTTTAAGGTCATAGTTAAATCAGCTTTCTTAAACAAGATTTTAGCGAATACTAACGCAGCGATAGCACCAGCTGCAGCTGCAGCGTTAGTGTTTAAAAACACCATAGCAACAGAGTTAGCACTATTGATATCGGCAAGCTTTAATACTGAACCACCGTTAAAACCAAACCAACCCATCCATAAAATGAATGTACCTAAGGTTGCCATAGGTAAGTTAGCACCTGGAATCGCGTTTACTTTACCATCTGAAGTATATTTTCCTTTACGTGCACCAAGTAATAAAACACCCGCTAATGCTGCTGAAGCACCGGCCATATGAACAATACCTGAACCTGCAAAATCAGAGAAACCAAGGTCTCCTAAAGTATAAAGACCAAATACTGAATCACCATTCCATGTCCAAGCACCTTCCATTGGATAGATAAAACCAGTTAAAACGACAGAGAATGCTAAGAAAGCCCATAGTTTCATACGTTCAGCAACTGCACCTGAAACAATAGACATTGCCGTAGCAACAAATACTACTTGAAAGAAAAAGTCAGAAGCATTCGAGTATACTGCGCCGCCACCAAATCCAGCTTCGGCAGACTCAGCTAAAACAGTTCCTACTAACGCATCAGCATCAGCGGCACCATCTAAAGCAATACCATTTAAGAATACGCCACCACCATACATGATGTCGTAACCAACAACTAAGTACATAATGCAAGCAATAGCATACAATGCCACATTCTTAGTTAAAATTTCAGTGGTGTTTTTTGCTCGCACTAGGCCAGCTTCTAACATTGAGAAACCTGCTGCCATCCACATGACAAGCGCACCGCACACTAGAAAATAAAAGGTATCTAATGCATATTGAAGTTGAAAAATATTCTGTTCCATAATAAGTCCTAAAATAAATCTTATTTGTTTTTTAAGTGATTTGTATTAATTATTAATGCTTAAATAGCTTCGACATCTTGCTCACCAGTACGAATACGTACGGCTTGTTCAAGGTTGTAAACGAAGATTTTTCCGTCACCAATTTTACCTGTATAAGCTGCTTTGGTAATTGCTTCAACTAAACGCTCAACAATGTCGTCATTAACAGCGATTTCAAGTTTTACTTTCGGTAAAAAGTCCACTTGATATTCTGCGCCACGATATAATTCTGTATGCCCTTTTTGACGGCCAAAACCTTTCACTTCGCTTACCGTGATACCTTCAACGCCAATTTCAGAAATGGCTTCGCGCACATCATCTAGCTTGAATGGTTTAATTATTGCGTTAACTATTTTCACTGTAGACCTCTTTTTTTAATTTTAGGTGATATTGAATTGTATAATTCAATTCATGTGCCATAAAATTTAAAAGATTAAAAACATAAGGTTACAGTAATTTACTTTATTTACAGAAAGGAGGTTGCACCAAAAAAGCACAACAAAGAGCGGTTGCGATTTTATTTGGTGCATGAGTAGGTAGTTTTATACTTAATGTTATGATCTTAATTGCCAAATACTGATCTGTGGAAAACTTAAGGTGAAGTGTCGGCGGTTGTTTTTAAGCACTCGCGTTAGTTGATGTTGCTCTAGCAGAGTAAAGTGAGGTGCTAACAACAAAGATAAGCCATCAAAACCGGTGACATTTTCACCATTAACTTTTATGCCCCCTAACCAGTTTTCTTTGCTTGTTTGTTGCTCATCAAAATCATAACTTGAAACAATAATAAGCAATCCGTTTGCTTTTAAGCGTTGATGTATTTGCTGCAAAAATATTCTTGGCTCATAATTATGCTCAAGAACATGTTGCGCCAGCACTGCATCATAACCTGTAAATATATTTTTGAGGTTACTCGCATCGCCTTGGCTAAAGTGAATGTTTTCACTACAGGGTAAGTCAGCCTTTTGTAAATCAACTTCATGAAAGTCAACAATATCACCTTCATTTTCTAACTGATAACGTACTGATTTCCCTTGTTGCAAATTAACACAATGACGAATATAACGCGCTGAAAAATCAACACCGTCGACATGACTAAAACACTGCGCTAACATAAAACTACTACGGCCAACGCTACAACCTAAATCCAAACATTTATCAGTAGCAAGATTGTACTTTTGCAATGCACTTGCCACATGATCAGTTATTTGTTGACTATAGTTTTTCGCTGCTACTGGCATCGCGGATGTTGCACAGCCATACTGGCTATGTAATTGCTGTGCTATAAGCTTGTCGGTTTCATAGTGATTAGCCTCAAGGTTAGGAAGTTGCTCAGCATTGCTTTGCACATAGCGAAAGCCTGCATGTTGAAAAAAATGTCTTCGAAAAGCATAGCGAGAATATTTTTGCGCTTCATTACCAGTAGATATCCACGAGCCCCCTTTAATGAGGTTGTGTTTACCGTCAAAAGTTGGCGTAGAGAAGTCGTCATATAATGGATGAACACTAAAGCCATGAAAGCCATCGATAGTTGACTCAGTCCATTGCCATACATTGCCAATAATATCGAACAAGCCATCGTGTTCAAATTGTTCAACCGGACAAGAAGAAGCGTAATACTCATGATTAATATTAGCAGGCGCCTTTTGCCAATTAGCTATATCACCATTTACTTTGTCGCGTAAACATAACCACTCCCCTTCTGTCGGTAAACGGATAAACTCTTTACCTGCAGAGGTAACCAAACTGTTTTTCCAATGACAAAACGCCTTAGCCTCTAAATAATTCACTTCGACAGGCCAGTTTAGTGGTAATGGCATTTCATTCAGTAAATTGCGCTGCCAATAGACAACTTCATCACCTTGTAGGCCTTTGTCTATCCAGAATCTTGGCATAGTAGCTTTGGTAAATGCTAGCCATTGCTGACCTTCCTCAGTCCAAAACTCAGGTTTTTTGTAACCCGAAGCGTTAACGAAAGCTAAATATTCTTGATTTGACACTAGGTATTTTGACGCACTAAAGTCATTTAACGTTAACGAGTCATGACCATATTCATTGTCCCAACCAAAAGTTTCATCACTGCTTGGCTTGCCAAATTCAATGGTTTTTCCTGAGATAGGTATTAGTTCATTTTGAAGTGCTTTGCCGCTATCTTCGCAAGTTTTCCACGCTTTAGTCGCCGAAAGGTATTGCAAAGGTAACATACGCATGATAACTGACGATGTTTCAATATGAATACGTTCGTGTTCACAACCCATTAAAATAATCCAAGCGAATGAATCTTGCGTAATGGGTAATGTTAACTCCATTTCATCAATAAGGTTTTCAACTAGGCTGGCGACTTGATCACGGTATGTGCGAACTTCATCAACACTAGGCCAATCATAATGCCCGCTATTAAGATCGTCCCAGCTCATTTCATCGACCCCTACAGCGCAAATAGCTTCTAACTTACTATTGAGGCGTTTTGAGATAAATTTACCCAACATCAGCTTGTTAATGTAAAAACTAGCAGTATGACCAAAATAAAAAATTAACGGGTGTCTTAACCTTTCTGGGCGAAGGTAATAAGCACTGTCATCGTTAACTAAAGCGAATAACGACTCATACTCAGCCCACGTTTGTTTAAAGTACGCTTTCAGCTCTTGCTTTTTAGCGCCAACACTCGTGCCATTTATTGATGGCTGTTTAGCTTTTGTTGTAGTGACATCCATAAATCATTTCTTATATTTTACTCAAGCTTTGACAAAATTTACTTGATAGTTATTGAGTATTATTTGTTTTATTTTATCGCCTATCATCATAGAACAGTCAAGTTCAGAATTTGCTTTCAATCCAGTTTGCTTCTCTTGCACCAAATTAATGCCATCACTAAACCAAGAACTCATGTTGAATAAATCAATAGCGCCTAGGGTACCGTTTTTGCCAACGTCACTATAAAGTGATGGTGGCAACGCGGTAGCAATAACTTCATTGGGTATGACATGTTGTTTTTTTTCATAAGCATTAACAGCATCAATAATATTGAGCAAACCATAAATTACATTAATAAAGGGATTATAATCAATGCTTGCAGCACCTAGCCTATGTTCTATCCGTGCTGTTTTTTGCCAATTATGGTGCACTGCTAAAATATTGCTATTTTTGTCATATAAAAGAGGCTCTTCACCCATAAGCTGATTATGCTTGCCAAACTTTTTATATAATGCAACGCTGCCTTGATGACCGCCAGATATATCTATGGGCGAACATAACTCTTGTGCTAAACCATAGCGAGTCTTCAACGCTAAACGATCGAATGCCGCTTCCACGGGAAGATATAACAAACTACATTCAAGGCTTGTACGTAAAAAGCAATATTGCAAATACTCACCAAAATCGTCTTTTGCAATAAGGTTCTCTCCTTGGTTGTTTAACACACTAACATTAAGCTGTACTGCATTAGGTATATGTACCGCCCGGGTATCATGACTAAAAATATTTTGAGAACCGAACGCCAACTTCCCTCTATCACCACTCCAAACGACCGGATTAATTAAGGTTTCAACAAGGCCGTCTTTTTGAAAAAATTGATTAAACCATTGTGGCAGTGATGTTATTACTCGATGCAAATTCATGGCTTCTTTTAATGGGCTCTGTCCATTAAACAAAGAAACGTATTCCCATTGGTTTTGCCAATATTCATTAACTATCTCACCATCTATACCAATACTACGAAAAAACTGATTAATCATAGTGAAATTTAGCTTTTTATGCTGGCCGTTCGCTGTGAGAATACGGTAGCAGCCCTCTAATTCAAAATGTATTTGGGCTTGATAACCTAAGTGTTCAAGATAATCCTGCAAAAGACAAATTGCTTGCTGAAACACAGGGATTTGCGAAGTAGAACACCGGATTGACGATTGCTCTTGATTATATTTACTGGTCATTTAAAGGCGTAGTTGGCTTTTTAATGCCAGATCTGGCTTGATAAGAATCTTGCATCGATTCTTGAAATTGTATGGCACGATTTTTACCATTATATTTAGCATAATATAACGCTTTGTCAGCTTGTGCATAAAGCCCAGAACTATTTTGTAAGTTTCTAAATGTCGTTGCTACACCTATGCTTACTGTCACATTTACTCTTTGATTGTTATCATTTTTATCTGAAGCAAGAAAATCACAAGCACTCACTTCTTTTACAATGCGCTGTGCAATATGTAGACTTTGTACCGCGTCTATTCTTGGTAAAACACAAAGAAACTCTTCGCCACCAACTCGACCAATGACATCTTCTCCTCGAAGCACTTCTGCTCCTAACAACGCTATTTTTTTAATTACTTCGTCACCAAAAGGATGCCCATAAAGATCATTAACCAGCTTAAAGTCATCAATATCTATGACCATAATAGAAACAGTCGTTTTTTCTGAGGTATTATCTTTGAGTAGTCTATTAAGAAAATTAAACACATATCGACGGTTAAACGAATCTGTGAGTGGATCTCGAATTGATAATTGCAATAATCTTTTTCCGTGACGCCATTGAAAATAAACAAAGAGTAAAATGAAGAAGACCAACATAACTATAAAACCAATAACATAAGCTTGAATAGTATTCTTTTGTTCTTGTTGTTCGAACTGCAAGTCTTGCACTTTTGTACGTTGTTGCAAAAGCGAAATTTCTACATTTTGACGCTCCACCTCCATAGAACTTCTCACCCGTAATAGGCGATCCGATGATCTACTATTTATTGATTCAATTTCTTTCTTGTTAAACTGCTTTAATAATTGATAGGCAAGCGAACCGTCGCCTTGAGCATGGGCAAGCGCTGCATTAATCTTTATGATTTCTATTTGCCAACTTGTACCAACCAACTCAGGTATACCCTTAAAAATATCACTCGCTAGCTGCAAAGCATCTTTTGCCTCATTTAAATCGCCTTTCTCGATTAAACACTGAGCTTTACGTTTATATAACTCCGCTTTGTAATCGATTAATCCTTCCAATGCAACGGCGTAATCTATCGACACTAAAGCTTGTTCACAACTGCCTTGCTCAGCTTCACTCATGGCAATGCCATAAGCTGCATAAAATTTGCCATCAATGTTGTTAGGGCTAAATTCAATGGTCTGTTGATAACGCTGGTAATATTCAATGGCAAGTTCATATTTTTGCCAATAGCGGTAAGTTGCTGCTAAACCATAAATAGCTTCAACTTCATGGGCAGGATAGCCAAGTTTTTGATAACTGGTTAACGCTTTTTGGTAGTACTCAACTGAATTATCATAATCATTCATATAACCATAAATAGCGCCGTAAACTTCATTGATTTTAGCAATTAAAAACTCATCATTTAGGGCAAATGCTTCTACATAGGCTTGCTGTAATTCAGTTAATGACAGCTCATACACTTCAGTTAAACTTCGTGTGTAGGCTAACTCTTGCTTTGCTCTCACAGCCAAATAGGTAAAATGATTTTTTCTTGCTAAGTGTTTTGCTTTTTTTAAAATCGTCTGTGATTGTTGATATTGACCTTGGCGCTGCAGAATAAGGCCACGGAAGAGATCAAAATAAATGGTTACTTGGGCAGATGTTTGAGAATGTATGGACTTTTCAGCTTGCGTAACAGTTTTCTCAAATTTATCAAAGAAATACAATAAATTTTCAGCTTGTGCTTTACGTAGCCACCACCACAATTTGTAATGTAGCGACATGTTATCCAGCTGTTCAGTTTCTAAAAGTAATGTTTGGTATGTTTGCCATGGTTGCTTATTTAGGCTTTGTTCCATGTTTTCTAGTGTCGAGGTGTCTGTCAATTGCTCAGCATTGACAACAAAAACATAACTGGTAAGAAACAAGAGCAAAATGCTTCGATAGACTAGCTGCAACGTTATTTATCCCTAAAAAGTCCAATATGTACACTCAACAAATAGAGTATCATAAAATTGTATCTTTTTTAAACATGTAAAAAGCGTTAACTTTTAAATAGTTTATTAAAAGACTTTACTGAGAAACCATTCAAAATTTCATTACCAATTTTCAATACAGGCACGCCACGTAAGCCGGTCGCCGCAAACTCTTTTCTCCCTTTCGGACTTTGCACATTACATAATCGGTAAGGAATATTGTGCTCCTCTAAATAGCGCTTAGCCGTTTGACAATGTGAACATTTGTCCATAGTGAATAGCACCACTCTTTTCATGTTTTCTGACCCTTAAATATAGGGGGTATTACCGTTACCAAGAGCAATACTACTGCGCCAGCAATCAAGCCTACTATGGCTTCAAATAGCATAGGTATTACACTCAGCACTATTACACTAGCGCTTGACCATGATGCTAAACTTTGCTCTATAACTTGTTCGAGCGCAATCAAGAAATGGTGAACATCAGCTATGCCATGTACTAAAATACTGCCACCCACTAGGAGCATAGCAATAGTGCCGATAAAGACTAACGACTTCATTAATCGAGGAGCAAAGCTCAATAAAGCGCTGCCAACTGCACGTTTCATTTTTCCAGTGAAGCTGTCTTTCGTGTTTTTATAGGAGCCCGTCCTAAGTAAATACAACCCCGCGTCATCCAATTTGACAATGGCTGCCACCAGTCCATATACTCCTACAGTCATAACTATTGCAATGGCACAAACCACTAATACTTGATGCATAAAACTTGCTTGTTGAACGGTCCCCAAAGCAATAACAATAATTTCCGCGCTCAAAATAAAGTCAGTACGTATAGCACCTTTAATTTTTTCTTGTTCTAGCGCGACTAAATCAATATTTTCATCAAGCACTTCTTTGGCTGCGTGTTGATGTTCTTTTACTTGTTCTGCATGACTAATAGAAAACGTATGCCAAACTTTTTCAAAGCCTTCAAAACATAAGTACGCTCCTCCTATCATCAGCAGAGGCGTAATTATCCAAGGTAAAAAAGCGCTTGCCGCTAACGCTAGCGGAACCAAGATAAGTTTATTAAGTGCTGAGCCTTTAGCAACAGCAAAAACTACAGGTAATTCTCTATCTGCGCGCACGCCGGAAACTTGTTGAGCATTTAACGCAAGGTCGTCTCCTAATACACCTGCCGTTTTTTTTGCCGCGACTTTAGTCATTAAAGCGACATCATCGAGCACTACGGCAATTTTATCGATTAACGTTAATAAACTCGCGCCAGCCATTAGCAATCCCCTTTAATTATAAAGCTAAATATTAATATTTAGCCGCTTGACCATTTTCTGGCAACGACTTATTTATAAATTCACGAATATCTTGATTCGCCTGCTGTAAATCTTCATGTCTAAGATACATCATATGTCCCGAGCGATATCCTTTAAAGGATAAACGTTCACGCATTTGTCCGCTGGGGTCTAACTGCCACATAGTATATTTTGCATCAAAATAGTTTGTTGCGCCGTCATAGTATCCTGCTTGAAACATCACATTAAGGTAGGGGTTTTGCGCCATCGCTAAACGTAAATTCTCGCCGGTATTATTGTTGGTCCTATCCCAAGGGTGAACATCACCAAACATGCTGTACTTAATATCAGTTTTATAAGCTAACTCTTCTCGCAAATAATAGTTTATTGCAGGGGTAAAACTATGCAACCACGACGTTAGCTCTGCATTATAATCAGGCTTTGTGCCAGCAGTTTTCTTATCGATTCCTAAATAACGTGAATCAAGTCTTCCTATGGTTTTTTTACGCGTTCTTAAAAGTTCTTTCCAAAAAAAATCATTATCAATATCTAAGTTATTCGCTAAAACCGCTGCCAGTGATAAACCAGAATACCGCGCCACTTTTTTAGCAATCGTTTGCTTCTCTTCATCGGGAATAAAACCACCTTTAGCTAAGGCGGGGATATATTGATTTAAAGCAAATTGCTCAACTTCAGGTAACAACTCAGCTAAGTCTTTTGCTTGCAACTCACTTGGCAAAACTTTGTGGTACCAAGCAGCTGCGGCAAAGTAAGGTAAGCGATTAGCTGATTTCACTGGACCCTCTCGCTTAATGCCAATATCTGTTGGCGACACTAAGATAACACCGTTAATATACATCCATTGCTGTTGCTGTAATGCTAACGCTAGTCCTGACACTCGGGTTGTGCCATAGCTTTCACCAATTAAGTATTTAGGCGAGCGCCAGCGATTATTACGGGTTACGAAGGTTGTGAGCCATTCTGCTAAATATTCTACATCGGCATTTACACCAAAAAACATCGCTTTTTGTTTATCTTTAGCTGGCATTTTTCCGTCTTTATTTGGTAAAACTCGAGAATAGCCAGTATTAACAGGGTTTACAAAAACAATATCTGCTACATCTAGGATTGAATAAGGATTAGTTTTCACGCCATAGGGCTGTAGCGGGTAACCTTCGTCATCAACATTTAAAACACGTGGGCCGGTATAAGCGACATGCATCCATACAGACGCTGAGCCTGGCCCACCATTAAATGAAATCAATAAAGGGCGTTTACTATTATCTTCAATGTCGGTGCGTTGATAGTAAGTGTAAAACAGCGTAGCGGTGGCATCCCCTGTCTTATTCCAAACAGGCTGTGTACCTGTAGTAGCAGTATATTTAATCCTTTTACCGTTAATTTTAGTGCTGTGTTTTGTGATTTGTTGCTCATCGACGACAATCTTGCGTTCATTAGCCGCATAGGTTGTTGTCGATATCAATGCGCCCAAAAACAATACCAGACAACATAACCGGCTAAATAATTTCATTTCCATCCTCAATAATAAATTCGCGTATAAAGTTAAATTAGCATAAAGCATATGAAGAATCAGACATTTAAGACAAGTTAATTGAATGCTACGATAAATTGTAAATCGTAAAGGTTTTGTAAATCAGCCAACATGCTTTACATTCAGATTGAAATTGATGACTTTTTAATCAATACTAATTTCAAAAGTGAATAATCCAAGTTGTCAGGGGTTAGTATGTTTAAAAGTATTTTGTTTATTTGGATTACATTACTGCTCAGCGCTTGTGGCGGTAGCTCTGAAGAAACACCTGCACCAGCCCCTGTACCTATTCCAGCACCGACTCCAGCCCCCGAGCCAGAGCCAGAGCCACCGGCATTACCCAATAATAACGACAGCGCACGTTTTCTAAACACAGCGACTTTTGGCGCTAATATTAACAGTATTAACGAGGTCAGCAGCATCGGGGTTGAGCCTTGGCTTGATGCACAAATAGCATTGCCTGCCAGCTCTCACGTTGATTACTTGCAAGAGTTGGAACTTACACTTAACTTACCCGCTGATGAGGAAATAAACCGTGAAGAACGCTTAGAAACATGGTTTACCCACGCAATTACCGCCCCAGATCAACTGAGGCAACGGGTGGCCTTTGCCTTAAGTGAAATTTTTGTGGTATCTGAGCATAGTACTTTTGGCGATGACACTTATGGCTTAGCCAATTATTACGATTTACTCGTCAATAATGCCTTTGGTAATTACCGTGACTTACTTGAGGAAGTTACTTTATCTCCTATTATGGGCATGTATTTAAGCGTGTTAGGCAATGAAAAACCTAATGAAGCATTGAATATTCGCCCTGATGAAAATTACGCCCGTGAAGTAATGCAACTTTTTAGTATTGGCTTAGTTGAATTAAATATTGATGGCAGCGAAAAATTGCAAAACAACCAAAATATCCCTACTTATAATCAGGATATAATTAAAGCATTCGCCCATGTTTATACTGGTTGGAATTTTAATGGTGCCACAGCAGAGTCATGGTGGCGATTTTATCAAAATTACAACACCATGAAGCCTATGACTTCAGTAGAAGACTTTCATGATACCTCAGAAAAACAACTACTCAATAACGTCACTGTACCAGCGAATCAAAGCGCCGAACAAGACCTCGCGATTGCTCTAGATAACCTTTTCAACCATGAAAACGTTGCGCCTTTCATTGGAAAGCAGCTTATTAAAAAGCTGGTCACCAGTAACCCAAGTGCTGAATATGTGGCAAGAGTAAGTATGATTTTTAATGATAACGGCCAAGGTGTTCGTGGTGATTTAGGCGCGGTCATTAAAGCAATTTTATTAGATGAAGAAGCTATTCAGGGTACTAAAAGCAATGCTAATTTTGGAAAAGTAAGAGAGCCATTATTGCGGGCTGTTCACTTGTGGCGAGCTTTTGAAGCATCTTCTCCTAATAACAGATTCCAATTTGGTTGGCCAAGCTACGCTTTTGCTCAGACACCATTAGGAGCCCACCATGTTTTTAATTTCTTTTCGCCTGACTATGCTCCGCCAGGCATTGTCAGCGACAACAATTTGATCGCGCCAGAATTAGAAATAGTTACAGAAAACTACTTAACACGCACTAGTAATTTTCTAGCATACTCGACATTGTGGGGGCATACAGAATTCAACGATGAAGAAAGTAATGACAATCGCATTTTAATATCATTAAGCGCGTTACAGCCAATGATTGATGATACTAACCAGTTGTTGGATTATTTGGATATGTTATTGCTAGGCGGCACCATGAGTGATGACATGCGAACAATTTTAACTGAAGCTTTTGACAGCACAAGCGGCGAAGCAACTAATGACAGACTAAGTAACTTATTATTTTTAGTCATGGTATCACCGCAATATACAGTACAAAGATAACAACCAGGAGATTAACTAATGAATAGACGTAATTTTGTTAAAAGCCTTCTTGGTAGTTCAGTGGGTATTAGTAGTGCAAGTGCCGCGTTGTCGAGCATGACATTAATGAATAGCGCTTTAGCGCAAACAAATAACCGATTTGATGATTATAAAGCGCTTGTCTGTGTATTTCTTCATGGTGGCAATGACTCATTTAATATGCTTATACCCAGTGATAATAGTGACTATCAAACTTATCAAAATGTAAGACAAAACCTTGCTATTGAACAGAGTAGTTTACTAAATATTACCCCCAGCTCGGCTATGCCATACAACTTAGCAATGCCAAATTTTATGGCACCAATGCAACAATTATTTAATCAAGGAAACTTAGCTTTTCTAGCGAATACCGGGCCGCTATTACAACCGGTAAGTAAAAGCGAAGCGTTGGCCAATGAATCATTATTACCCCCGCAATTATTCTCTCATAATGATCAACAAAAGCATTGGCAAACCGCTTGGCCAGAGCAGAATTCCCTTACCGGTTGGGCGGGGAGAATGGCAGATTTAATTATGGATACGGCCAACCCTCTATCAATGAATTTATCTATTGATGGTACGAATGTTTTACAAACGGGAATGAACTCTCTACCTTATTCCCTTGATGCCAATGGCGTTGAGACGTTTGCAGCACTCAACCCTAATGAAAGCTGGAGTATCAACCGAGTGAATGCTTTTAGGCAGCTATTAACGGCCGAAAACCATGTATTAGGTCAAGCTCATAGCGCTATTTATAATCGAGCCCAAAACAATATAGACATTGTTGCCAATGCGATTAATATTGCTGAAGGCTCAAATGTGGTTTACCCAAACAACCACCTGGGTGAACAACTCAAAATGGTTGCCACATTAGCCAGTTCGCAACAATTACTGGCACAGCCAAGGCAGATATTTTTTGTCAGTATGGGGGGCTTTGATACCCATGATAATCAAATAACCGATCAACCCAGATTGCTTCAAGATTTAAGCAATGCTTTATTTTCTTTTAATGCCGATCTACAAATGCGTGGTCTAGCCAATAACATCACCTCTTTTACTATGTCTGATTTTGGTAGAACCTTAACCAGTAATGGTGATGGTACCGACCATGGTTGGGGCGGCCATCAAATAATCATGGGTGGCGCAGTTAAAGGTGGTGATGTTTATGGAAAAATGCCTGCTGATTTCACCCTTAATTCAGAGGATGATTTGGCTGATGGCCGCATTATTCCCAGCACTTCCGTGGATCAATATGCTGCTACATTAGCCAAATGGTTCGGCTTATCGACAAACGAAATTAATGCCGTATTTCCAAATCTGTCACGTTTTGAAAATAGCGATTTAGGCTTTATGCTTTAAGATACTTTAAAAGTGTCTATTGAATCTTCAAGTTTAGCTGCTAAATCAGCCACTTGGTTAGAATAGGTTAGCGTGGAGGATGATTTATCACTACTTTGCTGACTTAGACTAACCACCTCTTTAATGCTGTGGTTGATGTCATTACTCAGCGCATTTTGTTGAGTTGCTGATTGTGAAATATCACTGCTCATATCATACATTTGCTCAATAGCAGCGGTAATTAAGAGTAAAGTTTGTAGTAACTGATCCGTATGATCTTGGCAATTATTAGCCTCAGCTTTACCTTGCGAAATATCTGCCACTGCTTTTTCTGTTTGGCTTTGCAACGATTCAATCATCGATTGAATTTCAGTTGCTGATTCTTGAGTTCTGCTAGCAAGTAAACGTACTTCATCAGCCACGACAGCGAAGCCTCTACCGGCTTCACCTGCTCGCGCAGCTTCAATGGCAGCATTTAATGCAAGTAAATTGGTTTGATCTGAAATACCACGAATAGTATCTAAAATACCACTAATGTTAGTTGATTCGTGCTGTAATACTGACATCACATCTGAAGTACTGTCTAACATAGTTACCAAGTTTTGCATGCGTTCATTGGTCGTATTGGCAGTTTGTTCAAGCTCATGACTTTGTGTTAATGCACTGGTCATTTTCTCTTCGGCAGTATTTGCTTTATTCAAAATATGATCGGCACTTTGTCCCAACTCAGCCGTTTGTAGAGTGACTTGCTCAATGGTCTGTTCCTGCATGGCTAGAGAGTCTGTCACTTGGGCAATTTTTTCACTTGATTGCTCTGCTGCATGATGGAGTAAATGAGTATTATCCGAGATATTGCCTATTAACGTCCTTAAGTCGGCAACAACTAAATTAACATTTTTGGAGAGCTCACCATATTCATCATCAGACTTTACGCTTAATTGGTGTGATAAATCACCTTTAGCAATTTGAGAAAGCACCTTATTTATACGCTTCAATGGACCGATCATCGCTTTGATTGTTGTCAAAGCAATGACTACGCCTACAGCAAATAAAATAACAAAAATAATGAGCGTCTCTAAATTTCCTTGTTCAACATTATCAAAAATATCATTTTGTAATTGCGTTAGGTTTTTATCAACCGCTTGCAAAAACACATCAATTGCTTGTATCGAGGCGTTAATGTGTAATTCTGAATTCTTTGACGCTGCTGATAAGGCATTTCGCTGTTCAAGCTGTAATATTTTGACGGAAAACAAATTATTGTCCCCTTGAAGCATATCCTTCGCCTTTTCGAATTCATCGACAAACTGGTCAATCAAACCGTCAGTATTATAGTCTTTGCCAAGGGTAATTAAGAAAGCTGAATATTGTTCAACATTACTAATCGCAAATTCAATAGTTTGCTGAGATTCTTCAACTTCTACAATATTATTAATTGATAAAATTGTTTTAGTGGCATCGGTTAAATTAAAAATGAAACCTTCTATTTGGCTAGCAGAGCCGGAAATTCTATCTACATGACTTTGATTATCAGGATCATCTAAATAGGATAAATCCCCAAGCACTGCACCTGTTTCGAAAAGAATATCGTCTATCGATTTTAGCTGTTTAATAAAGGTTTGAGTCGTATTTAACTCGCCTAAGCGGTGACTAAACATCGTTTCAACTGAAGCGGTATATTTATCATAAGCTTGGCTGAAGTTATTTAAGCCATCAATGTTAGGAAAAACATACAGTAGTTGTCCTATTACTGTTTTTTGCTTTACTAATAAGTCACCTTGTTGCTCAAAGACGTTCTTTAATTTTTCAATCTCTGCAATAGTCGCAGAAGCGGCAATGAATGACGACGATTTAGCTTGTTTTAGTAACTGTTTTTGAACTGTATTGGCATTTTTTTGAATCGGTAGCGCGAAATCATCTACTTTTGCGGTTGCTTGCTTGATATCACTTAAAATACCTACCGAGCTAATACTTGAAAAAAGCAGCAGCAATAAAATAACCGCAAAGCCAATAACGACCTTGTGCGCAACTTTAAGAACTTTTATGTTAAACAGCATAAATAACAACTCAGTAAAAAATTAATAAAAAAACAAAACATCCGACCAGTTACATAGTAATAAATTTTGTCTTACTAAATCAAGTGTGGTGAAAATTGAACCACCTAAAATCAGTATAGACAAAGCTGAACTTTAAACATAAAACCACCAAGTTCGGCTAAATTCATACACTAGGGTGCAGAATTGTTCATGAATAAATGAGATTTCCCTAAAACCAAAAACACTAATTAATACAACGAGTAAAAAGTATATAGCGTTATCAACTTACTAGATTTTCCATTTATTTAGCGACTAATAAGAAATTTATTTCATTTTTATTTAAACCTTTTGCAAAACACTTACTACTTAATCATAAATATTCGGGGGAATAATTATGATTAAAGATACTAGCGATCAAGACGTCTCGATCGCGCCACCACAAAACAAATCCAAAAAGCTGCTGACAATTACTGTTGGCCTTACTGTACTCATTACCATTATTTGGCAAGTAGCACCTGCAGCAAGTCGTTGGAGTCAAGCACAAAAATCAATTGCACTTGAGCGCGTGAGAACTGCCACAATCACTCGAGGCGATTTTGTTCGTGACATTTCCGTACTTGGTCGAGTTGTTGCTGCAGTGCGCCCCACGGTTTATAGCCCTGCGGATGGCACCATAACCTTGCAAGTTGAAGCTGGTCACGAAGTAGTTAAAGATCAGGTATTAGCAACGCTCGATAGTCCAGAGTTAACTAACCAGCTATTTCAGCAGCAAGCCATTTTAGAAAAATTACAATCAAGCCTGGCAAGACAAAAAATTCAAGCGAAAAAGCAACAGTTAACCGACCAAAAATCAGTTGATCTGGCCAATGTGAGCTTAACAACCGCCAAAAGAGAAAAAAGACGCTCAGACTTAGGTTATAAAAAAAGTGTTATTAACCAAATAGACTTTGAAAAAGCCCAAGACGATCTAGAAAATGCCTCTCTGCAATACAAGCATGCAGTGCAAGACGCAACATTAAACAGTGAAAGTCTTAATTTTGAAAGTAAAGCTATCTCCTTAGATATACAGCAGCAGCAGCTATTTGTTGCCGAGTTGCAACGTCAAGTTAATGCCTTAACCATCACGTCACCTGTAAATGGCATTGTTGGTAATTTAAGCACTGAAAATAAAACCTTTCTCGCCAAAAACCAGCCTATTCTGATGGTGGTAGATTTAAGCAATTTTGAAGTTGAAATAGATATTCCTGAAAGCTATGCCGATGATTTAGCCATTGGCATGGATGTAGACATTAGTTTTGAACAACAGCGTTTTAGTGCTCGTCTGGTAACAATTTCCCCCGAAATACTGAACAATCAGGTTACTGGGCGAGTACGTTTCACACAAAACACACCAAAAAAATTGCGACAAAATCAACGTCTGAACACGCAAATAATTCTCGAACATAAAAGTGACGTTTTACAAGTAAAGCGTGGCCAATTTCTTGATAGCAGCGGCGGAAAGTTCGCTTACAAAATTGTCGATGGTTTAGCGCAAAAAACACCTATCGCAATCGGCGCACGTAGTTTAAGTCATGTCGAATTACTCAGCGGTTTGCAAGAACATGATGAGATTATCATTTCAAGCACCGATGTATTTAACTCAGCACAACAAGTACTTCTTAATTAAGAATTAGCACTAGAAACAAGGAATATCAATATGTTAGTTATGAACAATATCAGTAAAGTTTTCCAAACAGCCGATGTACAAACCCATGCTTTAAGAGACTTTAACTTAACCGTCAATGAAGGAGAGTTTGTTAGTGTTACAGGCCCTTCAGGCTCAGGAAAAACCACGTTTTTAAATATTGCCGGTCTACTTGAAACCTATTCTAGTGGTGAATTCACCTTAGATGGCGAAGACATAGGCAAGCTTAATGACACTGGTCGCTCAAGAATGCGCAATCACAAAATAGGTTTTATTTTTCAAAGTTTTAATTTAATCCCTGATTTAAACTTGTATGACAATGTTGATGTGCCATTACGTTACCGCGGTTTCAATGCTAAAGAACGCAAAAGAAGAATTGAAGAGAATTTGGCCCGAGTCGGGCTTGCCTCTCGCATGAAGCACTTACCCAGTCAGCTATCAGGTGGACAACAACAACGTGTGGCTATTGCTAGAGCACTGGCAACCGACCCACGCTTTTTGTTAGCCGATGAACCAACCGGTAATTTAGACTCAGAAATGGCACAAGGGGTGATGACTTTACTAGAAGAAATTAACCAGCAAGGTACCACTATTATTATGGTTACTCACGATGCTCAACTGGCACAACGTTCGCCTCGCACAATTCAAGTTATGGATGGTCGTGTGAGCGAGTTAGAATTGCACCTAGCAACAGCCAATCAACAAGCAATTGCTTAGATAAGCTAAGGAAAATATATGTTTAGTTACTATTTACGCCTCGCTTGGATCAGTATCTTGCGTCATTGGGGTTTAAGCTTGTTGATGATATGCGCAATTGGCTTAGGTATTGGCGCCACGATGACCACGATTACCGTCAATTACTTAATGTCTGCCAACCCAATTCCACATAAAAGCGAGCAGTTATTTTATGTGCAACTTGATAGCTGGGATGTTAATGAACCCTATGATGATGGTTTAAATCCACCTGTTCAACTGACCTACACTGACTCAACAAATTTGATGAAAGCTAACAAAGCTTTTCGTCAAAATGTACAGGCTCAAGCTTACGGTGTTATTGAACCTGCTGATAAAGATTTACTTCCTATTAGCGTTACTGCTAGAGCTAATTCGGCCGATTTTTTTGCCATGTTTGATGTGCCTTTTATTTTTGGCACTGCTTGGTCTGAACAAGCTGACATTGGTAAAGAGCAAGTGATAGTACTGAGTAAAAAAATCAACGATCAAGTTTTTGGTGGCGAAAACTCTGTTGGTAGAACCATAAAGTTTGATAACAATATCTTTAAAGTGATGGGGGTTATTGACCTCTGGCAACCCAAACCACTTTTTTATGACATTAGCACCGGCGCTTTTAATGAGTCTGAAGATGTCTTTGTGCCTTTTAGCTTGATTGCCGAAGAAAAAATTAGACGGTCAGGTAACACAAATTGCTGGAAACCCAGTGGCGATGGCATGGCGGCATTTCTTGCTGGTGAGTGTGTTTGGACACAATTTTGGGTTGAGCTTAACAGCGAACAAGAGAAGCAAGATTACATGACTTTTCTCAACGCTTATGTAGAAGAACAGAAGCAATATGGCAGATTTGAAAGGCCGCTTGATAATCGTTTAAGCAACGTTATGCAATGGTTAGAGCAACAAGAAGTTGTTGCTGACGATGCTCGAATGATGATGGCAATGTCACTTATGTTCTTAACGGTATGCTTACTCAATACCATTGGTTTATTACTAGCTAAATTTCTAGGTAAAGCACCTGAAATAGGTTTACGTCAAGCGTTAGGTGCGAGTAAAGCAACCTTGTTTAGCCAATACATTATCGAATCTGCTTGTATCGGTTTAGCCGGTGGTTTACTTGGCTTAGGTTTATCCTTTTTAGGACTAATAGGTATTGAGAATTTATACGGTGAATACATGCAAGGGCTCGCCACTTTAGATTTAACCATGATGGTATTAGCTATCGTTTTAGCATTGGTTTGTACTGTACTTGCCGGTTTATATCCTACATGGCGCGCTTGTAACATATCCCCTGCTCAACAATTAAAGAGCCAATAGGAGACTCTCATGCTAGAAACAGGACTTATTATTCGTGCACTTATGCGCAATAAAATTGGGGCATTACTCATTGCCTTACAAATAGCACTCACCATGACTATCATTGTAAATGCTATTTTTATGATTCAAGACAGACAAACAAAGATGCAAAGAAACAGCGGTATTGATGAAGACAATACTTTTTACTTAACTAACACAATTTTTGGACAAGACTATAATATTCAAGCGGCACTACATACCGATTTGGATACCTTAAGAAAAACCCCTGGCGTTATTGATGCTATACAGATCAATGCGATTCCTTTAAGCGGTGGTGGTTGGTCGTCAGGTGTACAAACTGAAATGGGTGAAAATAAAGATGCCATAGGCACTGCCATTTACATGGTAGATGATCACGCTATCAACGCAATGGGTTTAGAACTCATTGCCGGTGAAAACTTTAGCGCAACCGATATTCAGTGGCGAAAATCAGGGCAATCAACTTGGCCTAGTAAAGTCATTGTTACTAAAGCTTTAGCATTAAGTTTATATCCTGATGATTGGCACACTGCTTTAGGTAAAACCATTTACATTTCTCAAAACCAGAGCATTGAAATAATTGGTATTCTAAAAGCATTACAAGCTCCTTGGAACGGCTGGGATGGTGTAGAACGTAGTATGTTGGTGCCTTTTCAAATGGAAAGTAAAGGCAGTCGATTATTTATTCGTACAGAGCCGGGTAAGCGCGATCTGTTGATACCGCAAATAGAAAAAGCGTTAGCCGAAAGTGACAAAGGTCGAATTATTCGTCGATTACGCACCATGGAAGAAACGAGAGAAAGAAGCTATCAACGTCATAATGCTACCAATAAAATATTAACCACGGTAGTCATTACGCTTACTATCATCACTGGCTTTGGTATTGTTGGTTTAGCCATATTTTCTATCAACAGGCGCACCAAACAAATTGGAACCCGTCGCGCATTAGGTGCCACTAGAGGTCAAATTATGCGTTACTTTATGATGGAGAATTTACTCATCTCTGGTGTAGGTATTTTCATTGGCTGTATTGGCGCTGTAGGATTGAATATGTGGTTAGTTAAAACCTTTCAGTTATCACCAATTAATATAGAGCTCATTCTTTTTGGCATCATTGCTTTATTCATTGTTGGCCAAATCGCAGTGTTGTATCCGGCGCGAAAAGCGTCCTTAATATCGCCAGCAACAGCGACTAGAACTGTCTAACTAAGTATTGACAAAAACATGTTTACTCGGGAGCAGCAATGCTCCCTTTTTTTATCCAAAAAGTGTAACTACCATCGATAACGCCAATTGACTGAAACAAGCAATTCGTTATTATCTTGTGTACCAAATTTCGTTTCGAACTTATTAATAGCATATTCAAGCGTGAGCTTAGTTCGATAAGGAAAATCAACATTGAAACCAATATCTATTTTCTGCCAATCCCAACTAACACTTGGTGCAGGATAACCACCTGCACCTGAAAAATCAGTTGCCAGCGTTGAATAACGTAGTGCCGGAGTAATGTTTTTAATTAACGGCTTTCCTGCCATAGTAAAGGAGAATGGCAAAGCAAATTGATAACTTAATTCCAGTTCTTGACCGACACGAGTTAAACCGGCTAAATCTTGATTTACATATTGTGCAAACAAGCTAAACTCTTGCCAATATAACCAGTAGTTAACACCAACATCTTGTTTTTTATTGCCTTTAAACGGCAAACTAAAACCACCTGCGTTAAGGATATCTAGGTCTGCACCATAAAATGTACCATGTAAATTTCTCTCTGTGGCCAACTCACGCTGGTAGCCCCATAACATGATATCTTGTTGCCAACTATTATCATCGGCTTGCCCTCTATAACCGAGTGCTAAGCCAAGCTCTGCGTTTTTACTTAAATCAAAATGTTCAATTTCAGCATCGTACAAAACCACAATGCCCGACTTTAATTCTGGGTCGGGATTTTCAAATGGCGGCATTTGTGCATCAATGCCATTATCACCAGCTAAGGCATTCGGGTCACGAATAAAGACAGGATTACCCGTGGTTAAACTTGCCTTTGCATAAAATTGAGAGCCTAAATCTATCCCTAATTCGATACCTGCATCTTCAAAGCGATTAAAGGTAGTGCTCACTAAACCATAGCTTTGTAGATGACGATCATTTTGTCGTTCAAATTTTTCAAACTTACCTAGTTGTAGATAATACTGAGTTGATTTGGTCGGCCTTTTAGCAATAGCTTTTGTTCCATACCTGAGCGTGAATACATCTAGGTCTACGTTTTGATCTTGAGAGGTAGGGTTGCGATCATAAAGATCAATGGCATCTAGCTTGAAGAGTAGCTGCCATTTAGCAGCGATTTTCCACGCTCCTTTTAATGAAATGTTTGATATTTCAAAATGCCGGCCGGCATCAACCGTTTCCTGAAAAGCATTAAGGTCTCCTACTGGTAACGCTTCAGGAGGAAATGGGAACGTTATAGGAAATCGATATGTGTCACTATCACGATAATTAACCGTGGTTTTTAATTCAAATTGAACGGCAGTTTTATTTGCCAAAGCCAGACAAGGAAAAAGCAAGAAAGAAAAAGGAATGAATATTAATCGATTGGTATTTACCATAGAGATTTCATTATCAATATTTAAACAGGTAACTATTTATATCACATAGCAATTATTGTTTATTGCACATTTTCAATCATATCTAGTTCCAATTGTATTGTTAACTTCAATATTGGAGAATTAAAAGCCATTTTAATAACATGAGCATTAATATTCCCTGCTATTGAAAGTTAATAGTTCTAAAAGTTAAATTAATTCTTGCTTCATGCACTTTTTTTGTTGGTGGTAATCTATGTAACCAATGCTTTTGCGTGTCTTCTTTCATCACTAATAAACTACCCGGCTTTAAATCGAGTGATATAAGTTGTTTGGACTGTTTATGTTTGAAGGAAAAACGTCGCGTTGCACCAAAGCTTAAAGAGGCAATGGCACCACGCTCTTTGAGATCTTTCTCGCCATCACTATGCCAAGCCATACCTTCACTGCCATTATGATATAAATTCAACAAACATGAATTAAATCGCTCACCTGTTTGCTGCTCTACTAAGGCTTTCAATGCCAGCAAGTTTTTGGTCCAAGGAATGGCATGCTTAGTAATACTAGAATACGTATAGCTATAGGGTTCATCTGCATACCATGCGACTTTTCTTTTTGTTTCTATGTGTTTTCCAAAAATAACTGCCTGATCACAACGCCAATCTATCTCTGCCAGCAAAGCATGAAAATAATGCTCAGCTTCAATCTCCGGCATAATTTCGCCATGATAATCAACCGCACCATCCATAGGTAAAATCTTTATTGGTTCAATTAATGCTTGCTCAAATAAACTTAACATATTGCTGTTTTTCCCCGCCACCGCACACACTGTAATAATATACAGCAATACAACCATTGTACATAGATAAAAAGCTTTGTTATGATAATTGATATATTGTATACAATTAATAAAAGGTACTTTCATGACCATAGGTGTTGGTGGCTCGACTATAGAGATAGAGCTAGATAAATTATCAGATATGACTTTAGACATTACGGCTATTAGCAAAGCTGAATTTCAAGCGCGTTTAGCTAAAGCACAGCAATTAATGAAAGAGCAGGATGTTTGCGCGCTGTATTTAGATGCAGGTACAAACCTTCACTATTTCACCGGGTTAAAATGGTATAAAAGTGAGCGTATGGTTGGCGCCATTTTGCCAGTAACGGGCAACTTAGAGTTTATCGCCCCTCACTTTGAAGAAGGCTCACTTAGTGACAATATGCTTATTGAAGGGAACTATAACGGTTGGCAAGAAGATGAGAGCCCCTATGATTTATTCGCCAAAATATTATCAAACAAAGGATTTACTCAGGGTAAAGTAGCCATAGATGAATCCGCAGCTTTCTTTGTTTTTGATGGTTTACGTAGAGCCGCACCAGAGTTTACCTTTACCAATGGCGCAGATATTTCTGCACCCTGTCGCCAAATAAAATCTGACGCTGAAATTGCTTTAATGCAACGAGCCAAAAATATGACCATGGAAGTTCATAAAGCCGCTGCTCGCATCTTACGCCCGGGCATTAGCACGCTCGAAGTGACTCAGTTTATTAATGAAGCACATAAGCGAGTTGGGGCTTCCGGCTCATCTTTTTGTATTGTCTTATTTGGCTTAGCAACGTCATTTCCTCACGGGGTGAAAGACCCACAAATACTGCAAAATAACGATTGGGTTTTGATAGATACTGGCTGCCTGCTTCAAGGTTACAATTCAGATATTACTCGCACGTACGCTTATGGCAATGCCTCAGATGAGCAACGTCTTGCTTGGCAAGTTGAAAAAGATGCTCAAGCGGCAGGTTTTCTAGCGGCAAAATTTGGCGAGACATGTGGCTCAGTTGATGATGCCGCTCGAGCCGTTATTACCAATAGTGGTTACGGCCCTGATTATGAGTTACCTGGTTTACCTCATCGAACCGGCCATGGCTGTGGTTTAGATATTCACGAATGGCCTTATTTATTGCGAGGTAACAATACGCCCTTGGAAAAAGGCATGGCTTTTAGTAATGAGCCAATGCTCGTTATTCCTAATAAGTTTGGTGTTAGGCTAGAAGATCATTTTTACATGGGCGAGCAAGGCGCTGTTTGGTTTACCGAGCCTTCTTATTCAGTAGATGACCCTTTCGGTTTAGAAGCATAATTATTTCTAGCCGCTAATGCTTTAATGGTGCAGTTTTTACTGCACCATAGTGAATAGGCATTAAATGCGCATTCATTTGTGCTTCTTCTTGATTCGATTCAATAGAGTTTAAGTACAACCGATATGCTTTCTCGGTATCTTTATTGGCCACTTGCAATAGTGCTGCCAAAGACTCAATTACCTCGACAAATTGCTCTAACTGTTGTGTTGATAAGGTCAACGAAAGCTGTTGGATATTATTCATAATCGCTGTATCGTGCACTGGCATTAAAATTCCCCTTAAACAAAAGTGTCAAAAGCTTGATGACTTTTTGACACTTTTAAGTGTTTCATAGTTAGCCAATACTGCTAGCAAATTATGCGCCATTAACTTCGAAGGAGGGATGCAATAGCGGCAATGTTAGTTAAAACGGCTAATGCAATAAGGCGATAAATCAATATCGGTAGTTTGACCATTTATTAGTTGGCTAATTAATTTGCCGGTAATAGCGCCTTGGGTTAAACCTAAATGCTGATGCCCTAAAGCAAAATATATTTTACTATGTTGTGGCGCTTTACAAATAACTGGTAGCGAATCAGGAAGTGAAGGACGACATCCCATCCAGCGTTCGCCAAGGGCATTACCTTCCCTTTTAGACTGCTCAGGCAATGTCACCAATACTTTTTCAGCACTTTTCATCAGCATGTCAGCTCGCTTATTATTAGCTTTCGCAAACAATCCTGCATATTCAACGGTGCCAGAAAATCGCAGCGTTTTATCCATTGGCGTGATAATAAATTTTCGCTCTGCTGACGCTACGGGTCGCGACAATATAGGCAATTCTTGTTCATTCATGGCAAGCGTTAAACTATAGCCACGTTCTGCTTCAATAGGCAGGCGGTAACCTAAATCAGCCAACAAGTTTTTTGAATAAGCACCGGTTGCTACCACGCAATGATCAAAAAACAACTGTTCACTAACAGTATTGATGTTCACGCCATTGTTAGATTGAGCAACGCTTTCAACATTAAGTTTCTTTACTAGCATGCCCAAATTTTCCGCCTTTTCAGCCAATGCCAAACAGATAGCTAAGGGGTCTGGGGTATGAGCAACGTCTTTAAAAAATAATGCATGATTTATTTTTTGACTTAAATTGGGTTCAAGTTTTAATACCTCAAGCCTATTTAACAACTCAACTTCAATCCCAGCTTGTTGATACTGCTTATGTATTGCAGATATTTTGCTATAAACCGTGTTTTCAAATACCAGCAACGAACCTTTGATCACCAGTAAATGCTCAGCGTTTGCTGCAGCTAAAATAGGTTTATAGCAAGCTATAGCATGCTTATTTAATGCTTTAATGGCCTCACTATTATGAATTCTTCGCGTTCTGCGCATATTATTGAAAAACGCTAAAAACCAAGGAATAGCTTTAATGAAATGCTTTGGAGATAATGCTACTGGCCCTAGAGGGTCAATTAACATTTTTGGCAGTTGCGTCAATAGAGAGGGATCTGCTAGCGGAAAAACTTGTTCAGTAGCAAAGTGACCAGCATTCGCTTTAGAGCAACCTTCACCAATACCTAACTTATCAATTAAGGTGACTTGATAACCTTGCATTTGCAATGCTAATGCACAATTCACCCCCACAATACCTGCACCAATTACTGCTACTTTATTATTTTCTTGCACTTTTGTTTTTGATGACACCACTTTAGATTTCATTTATTTTACCTTACAAGTCAAAAGCTTACCTTGCAGTACAAAATTAAAACAGCTTTAGTTTTAACTTAACACTTGCAACAAAAACATTATTGTATACAATATACCTTACTTTGACTAGTACAACTTTTTACTAGTATTTTTAACTTTTTGAAAACGAGAATTTTTATGATTGTGAATTGGCAAGGTGTTTACCCCGCAGTAACCACACAATATAACGACAACTTATCTATTGACTTTGAAGCTACTCAAAAAATGGTAGATACCATAATCAAAGAAGGCGTCGATGGCATAATAGCGCTTGGTACCGTTGGCGAAAACGCCTCACATACACGCGAAGAAAAGCTTGCTATTTTAACCGCAGTTAAAGAAGTAGTTGCCGGTCGTGTACCTGTACTTTCTGGAGTCGCTGAAACCTCAACTCAGTTTGCCGTTGAATTCTCACAAGCCTGTGAAGAGATTGGCATTGATGGCCTTATGGTGTTACCTGGAATGATTTATAAATCAGACGAAGCCGAAGCGATTCATCATTATCAACAAGTGGCTCGTAACTGTAATCTGCCTATCATGATTTACAACAACCCAATAACGTACGGGGTTGATGTAGGCATAGCAGGTATGAAAATTTTAGCCGCAGAAAAGAACATTGTTTCAATTAAAGAAGCGACTGAAGATACGCGTCGTATATCTGAATTATTCTCTGCTTTTGGCGATCGCTTCATTATTTTCGGCGGCGTTGACGACATCGCTCTTGAATCGCTTATGCTAGGTTGTACTGGCTGGATTTCAGGCTTGACCAATGTTTTTCCAAAAGAGTCGGTCGCTATCTATCAACTAGCTAAACAAGGCCGTTATGTAGAAGCCTTAGAAATTTGGCGCTGGTTCTTACCTTTACTTCGTTTAGATACTGTGCCCAAACTCGTGCAATGTATAAAATTATGTGAGCAACTTGCCGGTCGCGGTAGTGAATTAACCCGAGCTCCGCGTATGCCACTTTCTGGCGAAGAACGAGCAAACGTAGCGCGTATTTTCAACGAAGCGAATGATAATCGCATCGATTTGAGTAAATTTAATCTTGATTAACTGATTAACTATTCTACGGTTAATTTATCAGCACAGCCTTCAGCCACTGTGCTTTCTTTCTTTACTACATAGATAATAAATATGAAAACAAACGGTTTAACATTAACATGATCAAAGGAACTTACTTTTGCATTGATGCCCATACTTGTGGCAATCCAGTACGCTTAGTTACCAGTGGCCACCCTGATTTAAAAGGAACCACCATGAGCGAGAAGCGCAGTGATTTTCTTGCTAATTACGACTGGATTCGACAGGGATTAATGTTTGAGCCAAGAGGTCACGACATGATGTCAGGGGCTTTTATATATCCCCCTTGCAGCGATAATGCTGATGCTTCAATTCTGTTTATTGAAACCTCTGGCTGTCTCCCAATGTGTGGTCATGGCACTATTGGTGCAGTCACTGCAGCAGTAGAAAATGGCTTGCTAAAACCTAAACAGTCGATAAAAAATGGAAAGAACACACTGACCATTGATGTACCTGCCGGTCAAGTTTCCATTGAATATAAACAGCAAAACAAAAAAGTAACCGCAGTTAAAATTTTCAATGTCGCTTCTTATTTAGCACATCGTGATGTCATCTTAGACATACCTCAATTAGGCTGCTTGAAAATAGATGTCGCCTATGGCGGGAATTTTTATGCCATTGTTGAGCCGCAGGATAACTTCCCTGGTATCGATCAGTGGGACGCTGGCACCATTTTGCATTGGAGTACCATTGTTCGCGAAATAGCCAACAAAACTCTGACTTGTATTCACCCTGAAGATCCCAGTGTAAATGGCGTGTCTCATGTATTATGGACAGGTATACCAACAACGCACGGCTCCGATGCGGCTAATGCTGTTTTCTATGGAGACAAGGCCTTAGATAGATCGCCCTGTGGTACAGGTACCAGTGCCAGAATGGCTCAACTTTATAGCAAAGGAGAATTAAAACTTGGTGATAAATTTGTCCATGAAAGTTATATAGGTAGCCAATTTGTTGGCAAAATAGAACAAGAAGTTCTGCTCAAATCAACCACTGGTACTATTCGCGCTATTATGCCGAGCATTGAAGGTTGGGCAAAAGTCTTTGGTAAAAATTGCATCACCATAGATGACGACGATCCCTACGCCTTCGGTTTTGTGGTTAAATAAGCAACTAAACTGAACGTAAGAATAATAGTGACGGATTGAGCTAGATTTCAAACTCATACCCGCTAAATCATACGTGATTTCACGGCCTAATTTCCCTCAGCTAACAAGCGAATAGCAACTATCTTATAGCGTATTGATAGGGCGAAGATTTATCTTAGCCCCTTTTTATTTGTGGCTAATTTCTTTATAGTGAATTGTATAAAATAAGCAATAGTGAAATAACCTTCAAAAATGGCCATTGAATACAAAACTAGAACACAGTTAGTTGTTGAAATTCTTAGAGAAAAGATACTCAGCGGTGAAATTGTCGCCGGACAACCTTTACGCCAGGCAGCATTAGCCGAAGAGTTGAATGTTAGCCGTATTCCTGTGCGTGAAGCTTTATTACAACTTGAAGCTGAAGGTTTGGTAGCTTTTGAACCTCATAAAGGCGCCAGTGCAACTGAATTAAACCTTGATCAAGTGGATGAGTTATTTGAACTAAGAGCCATGATTGAAGGCGATTTATTGGCTGCGTCTATAGTCAACATAACCGACGAAGCTTTAGCACAAGCCACGGATATTCTCACAAAACTTGATAGCGCTTTAGGCAAAGAAAATGCGGCTAATACATGGAGCGAGTTAAACTCTGATTTCCATAATTGTTTATATTCTGGTGCTAATCGCCCGCAAACCGCCGACTTGGTCAATATTCTAAACAAAAATGCTGATCGTTATATACGCATGCATCTATTATGGGCTGGTGGTATTTCAAAAGCAGGTCCTGAACACGCCGAGCTATTAGCATTTTGCCAAGCAAGAGATACTGAAAATGCTGTCGCTAAATTAAAACAGCATATTCTTAGTTCTCGTGATGAAATCAAAGCCTTTTTAGTTCAACGCGAAACAGTATAAATACTCTAGTTAGCATTCTGCTAACGACATCAATAAATGGGTGACATTTCAACAAGACTTGTCACCTTTTTTCTGTTTAATTTGCGCTTTGCACGCTTGCGACAACTATTTCTGGCAACTTTTTCAATTGCCAAAATCTACTTACTTCACACCGTATAAACACACTACAAAATTTTAGAATACACCTAAAAATCAACGTAATACTCACATCACAAATAACATTATAGTACTGCCTTCATTTAATAATTCACTTTTGTACTTAGCGCAATAATTATCTAACCATTGTTATTGTATACAATATAATGTATATATAACGCGCACATTGAAATGTAGTGCATCAAAAAATAAATACAAAAAGCTCATAAGGAAAAACAATGACGATTAACAAAACATACAAACTATCGGCACTCTCAATAGCGATATTATCTGCAGCATCGAGTATTGCTACCCCAAGTTTTGCCGCTGAAGAAGAAATAGAAAAAATCATGGTGACGGGTTCACGAATAGCGCGTGCCGAAGTAACCTCCACTTCACCTATTACTGTCGTGACAAAAAGTCAGTTAACAAATTTAGGTATTACCGATGTGAGTGCTGCGTTACGCCGTTTGCCTGCAATTACGGGTAACAGCGCTAATAATCAAAGTAGCTCTGGTGCCAATAACATTCAAACAGCGACGCTTCGCGGTATTGAAGCAACCAATACACTTATTCTACTTAATGGCCGTCGCATGGTTGGCTCTGATGAAGACGGTTTAGTTGATCTTTCTTCGATCCCATTTGAAGCAATCTCACAAATTGAGGTCCTTAAAGACGGTGCTTCTGCGATTTATGGCTCAGATGCTATTGCTGGTGTAATTAACATTATTACCCGTAAAAATTATGAAGGTTTTGAAGTAAATTCGCATTATGGTCAATCATCTAAAGGCGATGCTCAAGAGCGAGAAATAGGCTTATTAATGGGCTTTAGTGGCGATAATGGTAGCGTGATGATAGCGGCCTCAAGTAGTAATAATTCAGGCTGGGAAGAAAAAGATCGCTACATGACCAAAGAAACCCAGCGCGATTATTTAGGGGGCTCTAATATTAGTTCAGGTACTACACCTTTTGCACGTTTATCGGGCTTTGGTCTAGATCCAGACAATACATGGACTGTTTTAGATGCTAGCAACCCAAGTAATGTAACCGCTTTTGATTATAACACTATGGGTTACAACTACCGTGCCGCACAATCAGGTGCTAATGATAACAAAACCAATAGCGTGTTCATTACCGGTGACTATGAACTGAGTGATGAAACCACATTCTTCGCAGAGCTATCTTTCCATGATGGCTATGTTCAAGGTAATCAAGCACCTCCAGGCACAGACACTGGTTGGTACGGCGACAGTGTTGATACACCTAATGCTTTCAAACGATACCCTGACGCCGACGGTAACAACTTTGGTGTTGGCCCAAACCAAAAGTACAACCCATTTGGTATAGCCGGTAATGTTAGCCGACGTTTTAGCGAATACGGCTCACGAATTTATAAAACGGATAACACCATTAACCGTTATACATTAGGCTTACAAGGTACACTTTTTGACACTTATGATTGGGAATTAAGTTTTTCAAGTCAATCTGCCGAACTAATCACTCGTGGTGGCGCGCAGCCGTCAATTTCTATGATAGAACGAGCATTGTCGGATGAATGTGAAACAGCAGCAGATCCAACTTGTGTGGCACTTAATGTGTTTGGTCCCGAAGGTAGTATCACCACTGAAATGCTAGACTTTATCAATACCACGGCACCAGTAGTCACTAACAAAAATGATTTAATGTTTATGCAAGCGCATATTTCAGGACCAGTCATAGCATTACCTGCGGGTGACTTAATGTTTTCAACCGGTCTAGAGTACCGTGAAGACAAACTTTCAATGGAAGTTGATCAAGCACAACGTACCGACACTTTTGATGTTTCTTGGGGCGGTTCAAGCACGCCGGTAATTTCACCTACACGTGAAATTACCGAGCTATATTTAGAACTATCAATTCCTGTATTTGAGAATTTAGACGTTGAAGCAGCCGTTCGTTATAGTGATTACAGTGATATTAATGAAAGTACGACCAACCCTAAGTTTGGCTTGATATATCAAACAGCTGATATGTTAAAGTTTCGTGCTTCATATAGCACAGGTTTCCGTGCACCAACTATGGCGCAAATGTATCAAGGGCAAACCTCAAATATCAATACCAGCCTTTATGACCCGTGTAACCCAGGCAATGATATTAACTTTAGTTCAAGTAAATCAGAATGTGTGGCATTGGGCTTAAATCCTGCCTTCAGTAATAATGCTATTCAAAGTAACGATATTATTGGCGGCGGTAACCCTGATTTAAAACCTGAAGAAGCAGAAAATTTGACTTTAGGTTTTGTCATAGAGCCGATGGATAATTTATCTTTTACGCTTGATTATTTTGATATAGCACAAACCAATGTGGTATTTGCTAGTTCTCGTTATGTTATTGACCAAAACCTATTAAACAACCCTGCTTTTGCCGGTGACGTTATTCGTAGTAATAATGGTACAGGTTACATTAAGACTATTTTTTCTCCTCAAAATAACATTGCCGCTCGAAATCTATCAGGTTTTGACCTTAACGCTAACTATACCTTTTCAACGGAAATGGGCGAATGGCGTGTAAACTTTGATACTACCCTAATGAGTAAATTCGAAGTTCAAGACACTAGTGATACACCATTTAGAGATATTGTCGGTACTTACGACTCTGCTTTTGGCAGTATTCCTGAATACAAGGCCAATATCCAAGTGGACTGGTCTATGGGTGATTATCGCGTCACTTGGGATGCTAATTACAACTCAAAAATTGAAGCCGCTGAAGATGACGTGATGTCAGCAGCCACCTTCCACAATATGCAAGCAGGTTACTTTATTAATAGCCTAGGAACTGATGTGCATTTTGGTATTCAAAATGTCTTTGATAAGAAGCCACCGTACTTAAATCAAGGTGTTACTTCAACCGATGACAACCTTTATTCATTCCGCGGAAGATTTTTCTACGTAGGCGTGAAGAAAGAGTTTTAGCCACATCGTAATTTGATAAAAGCCACGCTTGATAGACTTAGCGTGGCTTTTTTATTGGAAAATTAATCTTTATCGGAAGTCGGCTTAGCCATCACACCAATCTTAATTTTCACTCAAATTCCTTTTTATATCTACACTTGCCCAATAAAGATATATTGTATACAATAATTGCATTCTGTTACTTTCTGATAAAAATAAACGGCAGCCTGCATATGAGTAATGCTTCTAGTACATCCTTTCCGAGTGCCTTCTATGTAGCCAATACCATGGAGATTTTTGAGCGTTTAGCTTGGTATGGTATGTATACGTTACTAGCAAGCTATATTATGACGCCAACGACACAAGGAGGCTTAGGGCTAGGTAATAATGAGCGCGGCCTAATTATGGGCATAGTGCCATTTTTCTTGTATTTATTTCCGGTTGTTTCGGGTGCACTTGCTGATAGATTCGGTTATCGAAAAATGTTTATTCTGTCATTTACTTTAATGGCCCCGAGTTATTACTTTTTAGGCTATGCCGATGATTTAGCCAGTTTTTTAAGTATTTTTATGCTGATTGCTTTAGGTGCCGGAATTTTTAAGCCTGTGGTTATTGCCACCATAAGCCGCAGTACAGACCAAACGAATCGTGGTTTAGGTTTTGGCATATTCTATATGATGGTAAATATTGGTGGTTTTTTAGGACCCTTGCTAGCGCCTATCATTCAAAAGAATTATGGCTGGCAATGGGTATTTATATTTGCTGCCTTATGGATTTCGCTTAACTTTATCCCTGCCTTATTTTTTTACAAAGAGCCTGAACGTCACAGCAAAGTAGGCGGCTTAAAGCAAGTAGGCAAAGAAATGCAAGAAGTGCTAGGCAATTCACGCTTAGCTTTATTAGTGGTACCTTTATTGATCATATTAGTGTCTTTCTATGCGGGCTTAATTAGCAGTGGAAAAATGACCTTGATGATGGCCATTGCGTTAATAGTTTTCTCGCTATTGTGGGATTTTTTAATAGGAAAAAGTACTCATATACACAGCCAAACGGCACCTTGGTATAAGCAAAAAATGAAAGTTGGCAATAAGGCTTTTATGGTGTATTTGCTAATTTTGACGGGCTTTTGGACCGTATACTTACAAATATTTATTACCCTACCTGTATATATTCGTGATTTTGTAGATAGTAGTGATCTTGTGCGCATATTGCATAGCGTTAGCCCTTGGCTACACGACACCTTAACATCAATAAATATTGAAACATTAGCAAGTGAAATCAGCCGTTTAAGTAAAGAAGTGGCCAATACAAATCTAAGCGATGATATAGACAGCATAAAAACCATATCATCTACGTTAAACGCTTTAGATGTTCGTATACCTCATGATGAGCTGATAAATGCTTTCACCACTATGACTAATATCGGTGAGCAAACAAATCTGCTGAGTTATCATTATGCAGAGCTTTGGTCTAAAGACTATCGTCAGATGAATCCTGCCACTATCTTAAGCATAGATTTTTTGATGATCATTATCTTTCAAGTTTTCATCAGCCGGTTTATCAATAAATTTAATGCGCTGCTAACCTTGATTACAGGTACAGCGATACTCTCTATCGCTATGCTACTTGGTGGTTTTGCCCATGGCGTTATATTTGGTGGCTTATTAGTTGCTGTTTCGGTAGTTGTTTTTTCTATTGGTGAAATGACCGCTGCGCCAAAAAGCCAAGAATATGTTGCTTCCTTTGCACCCAAAGACAAGGCCGCTATGTTTATGGGCTACTATTTTGTTTCGATGGCACTCGGTAATCTTTTTGGCGGCCTATTGTCAGGCTGGTTATATCAAGCCATAGCCGTCGATTTGTCAAACCCTATGCTGATGTGGACACTGATCGCTTTACTTGGGTTTATTACCTGTATTGCGCTTTATATTTTCAACCAAACCTTAGTGTCAGACATAGAGCAGCAACAAGCGTTTCAATTATCTAAAGTGAATGAGTAACATGAAAAATTCTCTCAATCACCTCAATAAGTTTGAGCACTGGCAAGTGAAAATTAACCAAGAAAACTTCCTCACCATTAAGACCCTTGAGTGTCATACCGGTGGCGAGCCTTTGCGAATAATTACCAGTGGTTTTCCTACATTACAAGGCAGCTCTATTTTAGCAAAAAGACGAAATTGCCAAGAAAATCATGATCATTTACGCCGTGCACTTATGTTTGAACCACGCGGTCATGCCGATATGTATGGCGCCATTATTACTGAGCCTGAACGTGAAACTAGCCATTTTGGTGCCATTTTCATTCATAACGAAGGCTATTCTACCATGTGCGGTCACGCCGTTATCGCGTTGGCAAAATGTGCCGTAGAATCAGGTGTTGTTGAACAAACAGGTGATGAAACTAAGGTGGTAATTGACGTACCTTGCGGGCAAATACACGCTAAAGCATTTGCCCTTGATAAAGCTAAACCAAATATTATTACCCAAGTAAGTTTTGACTCTGTGCCTTCATTTGTTTTCGCAACAAATCAAGTCATTGAAGTTGAAGGTATTGGTACCGTGCATTTTGATATTGCCTTTGGCGGAGCATTTTATGCCTACGTTCAAGCAGCAAGTTTACCATTAACCTTAACGCCCGCTCATCAAGACAAGATTATTGCCTACGGACGTAAAATTAAAGAAGCCATATCGAATAGCAATGTTATCAACCATCCATTTGAACATGATTTAAGCTTTCTGTATGGAGTAATTTTTATTGATGAGGCTTCTACTCCAAGTATTCACAGTCGCAACGTCTGTATATTTGCCGATGGCGAGTTGGACAGAAGCCCAACAGGTAGTGGCGTTAGCGGCCGAATAGCACTACACCTAGCTAAAGGCGAATTGCCATTACATCAAGCCATTACCATTGAAAGTATTTTAGGTAGCCAATTCAAGGTTAAGGCAATTGCCAAACTTAACTACGGCACGCATAAACAAAATCATGATGCCATTGTCGCGCAAGTCACTGGTGAGGCGTTTATTTGTGGCAAGGCCCAATGGCTGCTCAACAAAGATGACCCATTGCAACATGGCTTTTTATTAAGATAGGTAAATTAAAATGAAACTAGATAAATTACGCCAGCACGTGCTGACTCAAGCGCACCATGCAATGCTCATATTCAGCGATATTAACATTCGCTATATTACTAATTTTTCAGGGCATGCTGCCACGGTGTTACTCACCGATAAAACCAACTACTTAATCACTGACTATCGTTATTTTGAACAAGCGAAATTACAGACCAGCGAGTTTATAGTTATTTGCCGAGATCGCGCGAATCAAAGCTTAGCCTCACTGATAAGTGAGTTGTTATTGCAAAACAATACACAAACACTCTCTTTTGAAAGTGACCATATTAGTGTCAATCAATGGCAATCAATGTCGTCAAAAATTACTGCGCTTAGTGAGATAAAATCAATCTCTCCCTTATCAGGCGCTATTGAGCAATTTAGAATAATCAAATCAGCGATTGAAATAGCCAATATCAAACAAGCAGCAAGTATTGCAGATAAAGCACTTGCCAATATTATTCCACACATAAAAGCAGGCATAACCGAGCGAGCGTTAGCAAATGAGTTAGATTATCAAATGGCAAAACTAGGCTCTGAAGAATTGTCTTTTGCTACTATTCTAGGCTTTGGTGAGCGTAGTGCCCTACCCCACGGCATTCCATCAAGTAGAGAACTCAAGCAAGGCGATTTAATATTAATAGACTTTGGTGCCGTGGTTAACGGTTACCGATCAGACATGACTCGCACCTTTGTCTTTGGCAAAGCTGATGCAAAACAAAAACATATTTATCAACTTGTTAAACAAGCTCAACAAGCGGCAATAGATGCCTTAGCGTCATCACTAAACGCCCCGGTAACTGGTGAATATTTATATCAACAATCGGCGAATATTTTACTAAATAGTGATTATAAAGCCTATGCCGGAGAAGGATTAGGCCATGGCGTGGGATTACAATTACATGAACAACCTTTTCTAGGGCCTGACTGCACCGCACGAATAGAACAAGGATGTGTTATTACCATAGAGCCAGGCATTTATATTCCTAATTGGGGTGGTGTTCGCATTGAAGATGACGTGGTATTAACTGAGCAAGGCTTAGAAATTTTGACCCAATCACCAAGAACGCTGATAGAACTATAATCCATTTGTGAAAAGAGAAATAAATGAAAATAATCACTACCGAACAAGTACAAAGCAGTTTAAATTTTGCAGAGCTAATACCGTTACTCAAACAAAGCTTTGCCAAACCTTTTTATATGCCACAACGACAAGTACACGAGCTTGCACCTGAAGATAGCACTAATCATGATGCTTTAGCGGTATTACCCGCATGGAATGAAGAAGTCATTGGCAATAAAGTATTTACCTATTTTCCTGAAAATGCGGCTTTGCATAAAATACCCGGGTTGTACTCTAAAATTATGCTCTTTCGCCGTGAAACTGGCGAGCCTTTAGCCTTGGTTGATGGCACTAGTGTGACCTATTGGCGAACTGCAGCGATTTCAGCATTGGCAAGTCAGTTATTATCAAGAGAAAATAGCCAACACTTAATGCTGTTTGGTACCGGTAATTTAGCTGCGTATTTACTACATGCGCATATCAGTGTACGTAAGCTTACCAAAATAACCATTTGGGGAAGAAGCGCCAGTAAAGTACAAAAACTCATTAATGAATTTAGCGACCTTTATCCAAATATCAGCTTTTATACCAGTTTAGAGGTCGACCAAGAAATCCCACATGTAGATATTATTTGTTGTGCAACAGGGGCAAAAACGCCACTATTTAATGGTGAATTAGTAGCTCAAGGTTGCCATGTTGATTGTTTAGGTAACCATAGGGTGGATGCCAGAGAATGTGACAGCAACACAGTAATTAAAGCCCGAGTTTTTGTAGACAGTTTAACCAATACGTTAAATGAAGCGGGCGAGTTACTCATGCCAATTGAAGAAGGTGTTTTCAATGCCAACGCTATCGTGGGCGAGTTAGCCGATATGTGCAAACAACCTGAAATATTAAGGCAGTCTGAAGAAGAAATTACTTTATTTAAATCAGTCGGTACCGCGGTGAGTGACTTAGTTTCAGCCTACTTGGTTTATCAGAAAGTATCCTAGCTGTTATCTAAAATCAACAGGTATACTTAACTAAATTATGCGCTCCCACTATCTTGCTGCAGGTAAGTGACTCAGTGTTCTCAAAACACATAAAAGCATTACAAGAACTTATCAAAGGCTCTACCGATACTACTGTTAGCCATAAACTGTAGTATCGGTTTATAGGTAAATACTCTCTTTATTCAACGTAAAGTGTAAACATTAGCGTCTGTTGTACGTCCATCTATTAATTTTACTTTTGCGACAACCCGAAGATATGCCTCTCCTTCAAACTCATCAAGCCTAGCCCAATGCTCGGCTAGATTATTAGAAGCAAAGACAAAACCCTCAACCTCTTTACCTGATTCATCTAGGGTAATACCAGGAAACCCCATTTCGGCTCCCCAGCCCTTATCTTTCAGGAATCCTTTTACACTACCCGTTTCCCATGTACCGCCAATATCACTAAGTATATGCTCATTTGGTCGGCCGGGCCCCAGAGTCCCATAGACAAATAATTTCTCGTTCACTAAAACTCCTTAGACTGCTTTAGCCTGTATTAATAGGCAAAATATAATTGTTTAGCATAAGCGACGTATGAGCAAAAACCAACGGTTATTTGACTTGTTCATTTGCTTGTTGGCAAATTTCAAAAGCGATCAGATTTTAAATCTTTAATTATTAATTGCCATTTATTTGCCTTTGGTACAAATGCCACTTCTACTGTTAGTAAAGATTCTGAATTAGGTTGAATTACCCAAGCATAATTACTGTCAACCATTGAAGCCAAAAGTTCTCCGTTATGACTACTCACAACTTCATAGCTAATTCTATTCCACTTATATTCTGTATTATTCTTAACTTTATAAGTAATTAATTTTGCTTTTGAGCCATTGGTATCAATTACCTTTTCTTCAGTGAGTGTGAATTCACTTTCAAAATCACTAAAGTCTTTATTGTTGAATAAGCCCATATTCCAGTACATAAAAATAAAGAGAGGTAACATAAAAACAACACTATAGATCTGAGGATTTTTATACCAATTCTGATGCGCTTGACAGTATGAACACTTAGTTGCGCCGTTCTCTATTTCTTTTCTACATGATTTACACGTTTGCATATTGTAATACTCCATTTGCCTAACGCCCTGTTAATGCAAAAAATTAGTTGGCTATAATGCTAGGGACGAAAAAGCCAACTGATTTTTCCTTATTAAACAGCTTGATATATTTAAATTAATCTACGTATTCTGTTAATTCGATGTTTTTGGGTATGCTTGCTGATTTAATTCGAGTTGAATGTAGCATTTGTATTTTCCAACTGGTCCCATCTTTGATCATTACCGCACTTTCTAGCCAAGCTTTTGAATTAACATTCTCACCATTAGTGTATATTGCTTTATTCCAATAGCTTACCCATGCCATCTGTCCGCTTATTTTAATTTTAATGAGGTTGAAATAATTACGCCTTGTATATTCAGATGGGTTAATAGCTTTAATTAAATCTTCAATACTCCAGTCTTCACCTACTTCCAATAATTGAAAGTCAGTCGTCACCAAGCTTTTCATTTTTTCATGATCAACAGCAGACATAGCTGAGAATAAATCTTGAACAGGTGTAAAAGGGCTATCTTTTCCAAAAGATGTTGCACTTACTGTCAATAAAACGAAAGGTGTAAATAGTTTTAATATACGCACAGGTTCGAAATCTCCATTAAAATCTAACTCCTCAAGCAGAGGCTAAAAATTGTTTGCTAAAGTGTCAATCAAAGAAGTACAGATCACAGTAACAACGGCCAACTGTAAATTTTCTGCTTGATTGGCTTGTGAACAACACTATGTGCCGCACTCTACAATCTTGCTTTTCTCAACTTTTTTACCACTGTTTTAAGTTACTGTTGTTTTAATGGTGTAGCTAGTTACAGTGAGTGATTTTCTTACCTGATTTATTAACACCATTAAACTTCGAACAATAGTCTGATGTTTCTTGGCCAAGTTGAGAAAAATTAGTCGTTGGCTCTGAAGAGCAGCCACTTATAGTAAGTACCAAAGTAGAACTTAAAGTGAAGATTATAGCTAATTTCATTACATATCCTTGTATTGCTAACGTCCCAATAATGTAGGGCTAATAATTGTTTGTTAAAATGTGTAAGCGTAAAGTGGAACCGAGCAAACTGTTAGTAGTCCCGCTTGATTAGCTTATAGTTGGACCATTCCATTTGTATGAGCATTTGAATTCAAACCAATTTCCATAAAGTTTGGCTTTAAGTCAACAATACCTGCTTTAACATTTGTAGTTGAATTATGGTTTTGAATCTGTAACCAGTTTTCAGGTTATTTAGATTGATTATTGCTTGTCTGACTTTGATAGCATATTTTTTTCTTGTACCAATATTTGGATCAAAACCTGTCTAAGCATATCTCCAATCAGCATAATAGCTACGTTAACCATGAGCATACAAAACATAAAAGTTATCATATTTATTCCTGACATTTTATAATCTGTAGCTATTACTAGGTAATAGTCGATAGCGATTAGCATAAGGCCAAAGAAAAGTATGGTGACTATGTTTATCATTTGAGATTTAATTACCATAGCATTAATTCTAATGCTGCTTTTACTGTTGTCATGTTGATTTCCTCCAATAATATCAAGTTAGACGCACTCTATGTCCTCATCATCATATTCGTCGAATCAATCTTCGTCATGTACCCATCTGTTGAAGCTTAAGCGACTGATAATGTGCTTAATAGTACAAGCACGGTGAGGGATTAAACAAAATACTAGCAAAGCTATTTTGGCTGTGTGATGTAATATATCTATGATGTAGATCCCTTTTTTAAGTTTTAGTTAGCTACTCTATAGCCGATTATTATCAATAGTTTCAGCGGGCTAACTGTACAGATTTCAAGTTGTACATAACAATCAAAAAAACAATAAAAGATTGTAAAAAGAGGCGTTTGTATAATAAGCAATCAAAAGAGACAATGAAAAGATATAAACCAAACCTGTTGTAATGAAAATAACTGTGATTAATAGTCAACTGTTGAGCACTTAACAAGCATTGAAATAATGTAATAATAAACAGCTAATATTACTTAAATGTGGATCACACAAATAATGATAAACGCGTCATCTGATGAGAACATTTAACATATTAGTTACGTTTTGTGATTGTCCCTAATCTTTGAAATAAACCTACTGTTGATCACTAATGCCAAAAAATAGTCTTAATATTAGGTGTGAATTTATAGTAGTAAATAGTCTGCAAAGCCATTTTACACAAACTCACTTTCTTCTTATAAATCATGATATTTACGTTTAAGGCGTCGTACTTATCCCGTTTCTTTTCTGGAATAATCTACACCGTTAAGTGAGTTAAATTGTTTGTCAGCAAGACGATTAAACTGACGACGCCAGTTATAGATTTTCTGGGCACTAATACCTAGCTCTCTTCCAACAGAAGCAGCAGTATTGCCTTTTCTATCTGCTCTACAAACAGCTTCTTTGCGAATCTATTCAGTATAAGTTTGGGTTTGTTTCTTAGTCATGTATCACCTTCTATAGTTAGACATAATCTAACTATAGAAGGTGTCCACTAATTATGGGTAACACTGCCTGCTAGCGCCTCATTAAGAGGCAATGAAATAGTTAGTTAAAATAAGCGAGGCACGAGCAAAACCAACTGTTACTTGTCCTTTTAAGTGACTTGTAATATTTTTTAAACTACAATGTACGACATTACCGTACATAAATTGGAGTTTACTATGGACAGCATAAGTGTAAATCAGTTTAGAGACAACTTAAAAACATACGTTGAACAAACAGTTAGCGAACATGAACCTATTAAAGTAACCAGACGTGCTGGTGATGATTTTATTGTAATGAGTGCCGATGACTGGGAAAGAGAACAAGAAACATTACATGTATTACAAAGTAATAGTTTGATGCAACAAATAGCAGAATCAATGAATACGCATAAGAGCAATAAAGGCCACAAACCAACACAAGAGCAATTAGATGAGATCATTAATCTTTGAAGGTAAGACGTGGCTCACTTATGAGCAGTTAAGAGAAAAAGATAAAAAATTACATAAAGCGTTATGCAAAATATTAAAAGAAATGCTTCGCTCACCTCCTAGTAGTGGATTAGGTAAACCTGAGCCACTAAAACATAATTTGTCTGGTTTATGGTCAAAGCGAATTTCTCAAAAAGATAGACTTATTTATAAGTTCGATGATGAGTATGTTTATATCTTCGCAATTGGTGGACATTACGCAGATCATTAGAAAAATATTACGCCCTAATAATGGGTAAATAATAGTTGGTTAAAATAAGCGACGCTGGAGCAAAAACCAACTGTTATTTATCTTGATTTATTTTCTTGTTAGCTTTTTCGATTAGAAAGAATAAACAAAACCACAGCTGATAACAGGCAAACAAATGCAATTATGTCTGCAACAACCACTTTATGGATTGCGGTATTGTAATTACCAGTAGACCATGAAAGTAAAATAAAAGAGATCACACTAATAAAACCAGCGGTAAATGCAAGAGGTTGATACTGTCTATTAAATGCAGAATAAAGAAAAAACAGACCGAAAACACCAAATAATATTGCGCGATGCCGCATTAGTATTGAAATATTTGACTCTTCGAAAGATAAACCATATAAAGAAAATAATTGTTCAGCGCCCAACACACCTGATAACGGCATAATATGTATAAAGCCAACTATTACAAGTAGAACTGTGATTATTTTCTGCATACGCCTGACTCTCCAAGAAAACTAACGCCGCATTAAGCGGCTTAAAATTGTTGGCTAAAATTAGTGAGGCACGAACGAATGCTAGCTTTTAGACGTCCTGCCTAATTTTCTTGTTAGTACACAATTCATTGATATATTGAAAGTTATCAAATATAAAAACGTTTATCACTAATTTTAAATGTCCTTTTTTAACATCGGCTACATTGCCTATCTTACGTGTCTTTTTGCTCAGCCCCTGCGCTAGCTAGCTTAATCCAGGCCCTAATATCTTTGCGAACTTGAGGTAATGCACGCACTCCTGGCTCTAAAATGACATCGTGAAAATCAGAAATATCAAAAAGACTGCCCATGATATTTCGAGCACGCTTGCGTTCAGTCAAAATTAAATCAGCCCCAAGTATATAACTAAGTGATTGACCCGGCATGGCAATATAGCGGTCCACTTCAATTTCAACCTCGGTACGAGACATCACTGTATTTTCCATCATGAAGCGAATAGCATCTTCACGCGACCAACCTCGCAAATGAAGCCCTGGCTCAACAATAAGACGGCTCGCTGCCCAAAGATGCTTTGTGATCATACCTTGGCGGTCATACGTTGTGCTGTAAAGATCCATTTCATCTGCAAGATATTCAGAATAGAGTGCCCAACCTTCAAGAATACCTGAATTATAACCTGTGGTCGTCTCCTTCCTAGGGTATGTAGACCAAAGGTGGTGACCAGGTATTCCTTCATGAAAAGCAATCACCTCAGCCATAAGACGTCGCTCATTTGGACGTGACGGGTTGATAATATATCGGGCTGGAGTGTTACCTTGAGCTCGGCCGTAATACCCTGCGGGCGCTGATGCTTGTAAATATTTCGGCATTTCGCGAACTATGATTTCTTTTTTAGTCCGTTTCGAAAATGACAACAACGTTTTATCGTGCGCCCGAGCCAACGCTATTTCTGAAATGGCAAGTAACTCTTTAGCGCTAGTGCGGTTATCATCTATTTGAGTACGCAGACCCGTAAGCATGCTCTCCACCGTATCGCCTTTCTTTCCCGTTGCGATCAATTGAGCCCGTGATTCCTTAATAAATCGTTTACCGATCTCTTCAATTTCATTCAGAGATGGGTTCAAGGTAGTCCACCACGTTACAGCATCAGAGAAACATTTATTCCCACCTTTGAGTTGGGAAAGTCCGGGAGCTGTACTGGTTATTGGGAGATATTCGTTATGAAGAAAATGTTCAAAGCTTGAAACTGCTGGCGCAATATTTTCTCTTACAAGGGAGTTCCATTGTGTTGCATTTATATTATCAACATTTTTAAAGGTATATTTTGAATTAACCATAGTCAGTTCAGACAAAAGGTCGCGAACTTGTTGCTGAACTCGAATCACTACTGCGCGTGGCGCTGTTTCTTCAGAGGATATACCTAAGCGTAGTGTTTCCATAGCTAGTTTTAATGCAGCGGGAACTTGAGACCAAGTTGAGGTTGCTTCATCCACAGTCTCTGGCCCAGCCGCTATGATGCTCTGCCACTGCCTGGGCCACTTCACTTGCCAACCGATGACCTGATTAAGGTAACGCAAATCAGTTTTGCAGTTGTTAAGCGCCTGCCTTGCAAAGCCGCTGTCTGCCACAAGTTGTTTACTCTGTGCGCTGGCACAAAAAGTTATAAATGTGGCCATGAAGGTGATCAAAAATATTCTCACTCGCTTCTATCCTTTTCAAGTATCTATTAAAACCAATACGTAGTTATTTGGTAGCATGTTTAAAGCTTGATGTATGTCCGGTTCAAAATAAATAGTCGAACGTTTAGATAAGTTACTCATGGTAATTACTCCGTTGATTCAATAACAACATCATGACGTTATGATGTCACAGAGCATCTAGGAGCAACTAACCCCAATAAGGGGCTAAAAATTGTTTGCTAAAATGTGTAGCCAAGCGAAACCGAGTAAACTGTTAGCAGTCCCGCTTTAAATTATTGTTAACTAACACTGACAATAAACCTTTGAATTATATTATCATTGTATGAAATCTCAGAATCAAGCTTACCACCATTCGCAACAATCATTGAAGAAGATGCAGCATTCTCTTTATAACAATGAATATGAATAACCTTTACTCCTATTGAATTAAGTTTATCAATAGATTTTGCCAATAAAATATTACCAACACCTTTACCTCTATAAGATGGGCGAACTCCTAGGCCAATATGACCACCGCAAAATTCTATTTGTTGGTTTAAAGAGTGCCTTAAGTTTGTTACACCAATAATTTCGTTATTTTCTATGAGCCAATAAGTAGAGCTTGGAACAGCATCTTTTGGTATGTTTATCCCATTGGCATAATTATCTATTTTATTCAAAAGCTCGATAAAATCTTCATACTCAAAATCTAGTGGAAAAGGATAACGTTCTTCATCACCTAGTTCTTTAATATAACTAATATAGCTTTTTTGGTATTTCACTGTGGGCAATATTAACTGCATATAATTCCGAGCCATTTAACATCCACTAAGAGGCAAATAATTGTTGGTTAACATAAGCGACGAAGGAACAAAAACCAACTGTTATTTGTCCTTTTAAGTGACTTGTTAAGTTTCGTTGTTTATACTAGCCCTAATTAAAGACCACTTTAACGTACTGAGTAAAGCATGACAACTAGAATATTAACTGAAGCTGCTGCAAGTATTAGTGAGCTTAAAGCAAACCCAATGAAGGTCGCATTGAGTGCTCACGGAGAAGCTATTGCCATATTGAATAGAAATGAGCCTGCATTTTATTGCATACCAGCAGAGACTTATGAGTTTATGATGGATCATATTGAAGACTTAGAGTTACTTGCAATTGTTGAACAACGCAAAAACGAAGCAAGTATAAAGGTTAGTTTAAATGACCTATGATTTAGAATTTAAAAAGTCTGCGCTTAAAGAGTGGCAAAGATTAGGTGCGACAATTCAATCACTGTTTAAGAAAAAATTAACCGAGGTTTTAAGTAACCCACATATTGAAAGCGCTAAGCTACCTGGCGGTAACGAATTATATAAAATTAAGCTTAGGCAAGCTGGTTATCGGTTAGTCTACGAAGTAAATGATAATGTAATTACGGTCACAGTGATCTCGGTTGGAAAACGCAATAAAGGCAAAGTATATAAGGCTGCAATGGATCGCATCAACTAGAGAAACTTAACGCCCACATTAAGGGGCTGATAATAGCTTACTAAAATGTGAAACGAAATGGAACTGAGCAAGCGGTTAGCAGTCCCGACTTTAGTGGCTTGTTAGGTGTGAATTACGAACCGTTGGTGTTAAGTATTTTATTTAATTTTAATGAATCTATTAAGCCGTATTCATCTATTTCTAAAAAGTAAGGCAATTGCCAACGCTGAGTTTTTTTACCTGAATCAGAAAAAACCTTCGTGCCAATTAATCCCCTATCTTGGCTCCATGGAGGAAAAACTCTAAATCCTGTTTTTCCTTTGGCCTTTGGAGAAGAAATAATACCTTTTTCAATCAGTAGGGATACGGGGAAAATAAACATTCCATACTTGGAATGATTACCCGGGTCGTCATTAACCGTTACAGTAGAATGGCTCTCTACTTTTATGAATAAAAAGTCTAGATCATTAGATTGTAACGGAACAGGTTTATTCCCTTTATCTAAAAGGGGGCGTTTCCAAATAGCTAAAAATGCTCCGGGTCTATCTGGAGTGACCTTACCTTTTCGATACACAATATTATTTTCATCGATAGAAAAACTTAATCCTTCATATTTTGAACTTTCAGGGGGTTTATCTAACTCTAAACTTTTAGTTATTTGGTATCCAGCTGGAATAAATGCCTTAGTTAACAGAAAACCGAATTCATCACGATAGTTTGTACATTCCAAAAAATACACCTTAACCCTATTTTTAGTGCGCATAAAATAGCAGCACACCTTTCACATATAACGCCTTGCTAAGCGGAAAATAATGTTGGCTATAATCGCGAAGCGATGGCCAACTGTTATTTTTCCGTTTGAGCAACTTGTTAATTGCTCTTATAAACATGTGATCTGTGAGCTACTTTAACTACATTTACAACAAGCAGACCATCTTTAATTTCATATATTATGCGGTATAAACCTTGCCGAATTCTATAGTTTTCTTTGCCTGATAGCTTGATACAGCCTTCACCACGCGGATTCTCAGCCAAAGAATCAATTTTACTTAAAATCTTTTGTATATCGCTTTTCGGTATAACTCGTAAATCTTTAGCTACAGACTTTTTAAAAGTGATTTTATATTTTGCCATGTGACTTCAAATCATTTAGCAGATCTTCATAAGATATCTCAGGCTCATTAGCCCTTTCTGATACTGCAGCCAAATCTTCTTGGTCTTCACGCATTAATAATCTAACCGCTTCATCGATAAGTTCAGAAACTGATAGATGTGCCGAGGCTGCCCGCATTTTTAAAGCTTGATGTATGTCTGGTTCAAAATAAACAGTTGAACGTTTAGATAAGTTACTCATGGTTATAGCTCCATTGATTCAATAACAACACTATAACACCATAACGTTATGGTGTCATCGAGCATCGTGGAGCAACTAGCGCCCTAATAATGGGCTAAAAATTGTTGGCTAAAATGTTGAGGACAAAAAACAGTCAACTGTTTTTTGTCCTTATTTATTAGCTTTTTTAGCAATAACCCTTTTAAATACAAAGAATATTATTAACAAATACACAATAGTAGCGATATGCTTAGCAACAACCTTAAATGGTGCTTGAGCTTCATATGCAAGTAGCCCATCTGTAATTGGCATAACAACAGCAAATAATGCCCCCCACATTAAAACAACATGATTTCGAGTATATAAAAGGTAACCGAAAATTAAGGTAATAAAAATAGTACGTGAACCATATATTTGTACCCAATCAGCGTCCTTACCAGAAAAAAGTTCAGTGCCTCTTACTGTAGAAAAAGCGGTAGGATCAATGAATGCAAAAGTGCCATAAAAGCCCTGCAACAAAACTATAAGTGAAACTAAAACAAAGCCTACTTTTTCTAATTTAGTAATTTTATTCGTCATAATATCCATTTACACCTGAATTATAGAAAAGCCTAACGCCCTAATAATGGGCATATAATAGTTGATTAAAATAAGCGACGAAGGAGCAAAAACCAACTGTTATTTTTGCGTTTAAGCAACTTGTTATATTTTTTATGCCACTGCAAAATTTACAGTTTGGACATTAGTTAAATTAATTTGTTGTTTAGCATGCCAAAGATCATAGTTACCTTGCATTGCTAACCAACTTTCAGGTGTTCTGCCGATTGCTTTAGATAAGCGAAGTGCCATTTCTGGTGAGATTGCACTTTGACCTTTTAGAACTCTATTTAATGTAGATGATGCTACATCTAGTTGTTTAGCCAAATAACGACAACTAAAACCTGCGGGTTCTAGATATACGTCATAAATAAACTCTCCAGGATGCGGCGGATTATGCATAGTCATTAGTGATAGTCCTCATAGTTGAGAATGTATGCATTACCATCGATGAACTCAAAAGTAATGCGCCAGTTACCATTTACAGTAATAGACCAAATCCCATCACGATCCCCTTTGAGAGGATGCAATTTAAAACCAGGTAAATTGATATCATCAATTTCTTGCGCGGTATCTATTGCTGTTAGTTGCATACGTAATTTACGTTGATGCTTTGCCTGAACTCCAGCAACACTTCCTGTTTGGAAGTATTTCTTGAGGCCTTTGTGTTTGAAAGATTTAATCATGACATAAGCATAGCGTGATGCGCATCACTCGTCGATAAAAATATAACGCCTCATTAAGAGGAAATTTATAGTTGGCTAAAGTGTTGAGGAACGAAAACAACAAACTGTTTTTAGTCCTTATTTATTAGCTTATAGCTGCAATTTATAAATTACCCCCTGAAGGCTTCAATATGCTGAATACCATCCCTTCCGATTTCATCCCAACTTGCTTTTGAACCTACCCAAATATGATGAGTAACTTTTAATTTTTCATTGTCGTTAGGTAGCAAACCAGCAGGAATGTACATTCGAGAGTCATCATTTTTTCCGGGTAAACTCGAACCACAATTAGTACAAAAACTAGTCTGCCAGTCGTGGTTAGGTTTAGTCCATGTTTTTATGTGGTTTTCACCTTTTAGCCAGCGAAAATTGTCTTTACTTACTACAGCCACTGCTATTCCATTTGATCCGGTATTGCTGCGGCAGATTGAACAGTGACAAAAATATATATCTTTTATCTGGCTAGTGATTTCAAAAGATACTTCACCACAATTACATGTTCCAATAGTCATTAATTTCTCACAGAATAATCGATATACGCTTTGCAGCTAACGCCCGCATAAGGGGCTGATTAATAGTTTTCAACAATGTGAAGCGAAGCGGAACCGAGCAAACTGTTAGCAGTCCAATGCTTAATGCGTTTGTTATAACTCAATATTATCAGAACTTAGCAGCTGTCGACTATTACGTAAAGTGAGTATTTTAATCTCATTTTCAATTTTATAGATAATGCGGTAATTACCAAAAACTACTTCACGATAGTTTGATCCTATTAACTCTGGAACCTCTCGACCTATTTCAGGCTGAGAAGCAAGTAAATCGGCGCGATCAAAAATGTCATTCACCCATTTATCGGCAGCGGATGATTTATCAAGTGCAATATATTTAGCGGCTGCTTCTAATTTTTCTAATGCTAAAGGAGACCAAACTACTTTCAACGTTGAATACTCTGTAAAATTCGCTTTCTAGCTTCAGAACTTGAAACACCTAGTCCAGCAGAAAGTTGCGCTTCTGCTTTTTGAACTTCTTCAAGTAATTCAATCTTTTCTTGCATAGATTCATACTCGGCAACATCAACAACAACAGCTACACCTTTCCCTCTTTGGGTAATTACAATAGGTCTTCTTGTTTCATTAACTTGACGTATAAAAGAAGCCGCACCAGCTCTAAAGTCTGAAAGCGGTTGGATATCCTGATCAAAATGAAGTCTACTCATAACGATACCTTTAGTTGTACTTTATATGGTACAAAGTATAGTTAAAACTTGAAGGCAGCACAAGGCTTGGATTTTGAGTTACAACGCCCTAATAATGTGCAAAAAATTGTTGGCTAAAATGTTGAGGAACGAAAACAGCCAACTATTTTTGTCCTTATTAATTAGCTTGTTATATCTCGTTTTATAAAGCCACTTGATATATATCTACTTTAAAGCCACGAAATACAGCAGATTTAATAAATTGAAAGCCTGTTCTATTTACCACCTTAACAGAACTAATATTGGCTGACTCTATTAGTGCATGTATAGCTTTAAGTTTTAAAGCGTTTTTGGCAAAATCTAGTACACCCAATGTTGACTCAACAGCATAACCTTTACCCTGTTGGTCAGTGGCGAGACGATAGTTAATATGTATAACATCATCAGTATCCACTTTATGTTTATTTATACCACAGACGCCAACAAACTCATCAGTAGCAGAGTTATAAATTGCCCAATGTCCATAACCATTTAAGTCATATTGCTTTTTGCAGTTAGCAATATAATCATAAATCTGTTCTTCTGTATGAACACCTACTGTCGAATATTGCATTACTAAAGGATCAGCTAACACTTTTGATAGATTTTTAGCATCCTCATTCGTAATTTGTCGAATACATAACCTTTCAGTTTCAACAACAGTCAACACAAACTCCTAGAGATATAACGCCGTTTTAAGCGGCGAGTAATAGCTTGCTAAAATGTGAAACGAAGTGGAACCGAGCAAGCTGTTACGAGTCCGACTTTAAAACCTTATAGCTGTATTGTAAACTGAACAGCGTGTACTTAACTTCGCTTAAATGGCCCTGATATTATAGGCAGGCATAAATTAACTACATGAAAAAGAGTAAGCCCTCTAATTAAAACAGCATCTTTTGAATCTAACGGGTTCACGTACACTTTAAAATTTCGATTACGTCTTATGTTCCAAAGCATCATTTTACCGATAAAACTAAATGAATTATTTGAATAATTAAATACGAACCTTTTCGATGTATAATCTTTTCCATTGTGCTGGTAAGCATACCAAATTGACAATTCATATACTTTTACCCTTTTATAAGGGCTCCTATAATTGTTTAAGCTTGAGTAAGTTATAAACCCGTCAACTGAGTCCCATCTCAAAGCAAGAAGACTATGATAGATGCCTTTAAGGTTATAGGAAACTGACCTATAAACCAGAAAAACCAATAGAATAGCAACGAATATTTCCATTTTGAACTTAATTACCCTTTATACTGCTAACGCCTCATTAAGAGGAAATTTATAGTTGGCTAAAATGTTGAACGCAGTGAAAACAGCCAACTGTAAATTTTCCTGCTTTAATGACTTATAGTATTTACTAAAACGTGTCATCGTCACTATAAACGTTGACTGATAGTTCGCCATTAACACTTTCAGAAATTAAGAAATTTATCGGCTTACAACATACTTGGCAATCTTCAATATACTGTTGATCCGAATCGGATGGATCAATCAAAACTTTAATGTTCTCTCCACAGTAAGGGCACCCAATAGATTTTTCAGCCAATTGATTCAATTTCTACGGCTCCCCAATTTGCCTAAATACATAACGCCCTAATAATGGGCAAAAAATTGTTTGCTAAAATGTTGAGGAACGAAAACAGCAAACTGTTTTTTGTCCTTGTTTATTAGCTTGTTATGTGTAAATTAACACCTTTTTATGGCGTTGCCTCATATCTGATAGCTTTTTGAAATATAGATTGAATCTTAGGATCAACTTCCCATTCAGGAACGGGATAGATTTCATTCATACGCGCCAAAGTCTTGAATAGCGCCATAGTTCTTTCTACTTCGTTTTTAGGGTAAGTACACCCCTTATGGGACAACAAAATATCCATAGCAATAATTGAGCTAGTAAGATCATTAATTAATAACTGCTTTGCTTCGTCCGGTTGACCAGAGTTAAATAGCTCTAGAGCACCTAGTGGAAGATTAACTATTGAAAGGCTTTCGGACAATAAAGACGCTTTATCGTCATTATCGTATGGACACTTTTCTGTCGCAAATATGTTGCTACTAATTAAAAGTAAACCAATAAATAGATATTTCACCGAAACTCCTTTTACACATAACGCCCCAATAAGGGGCTGATAATAGTTTACTAAAATGTGAAGCGAAGCGGAACCGAGCAAACTGTTAGTCCCGCTTAATTGGCTTGTTATACGCAATGTTGGGGAGGCAAAGTAAGGTAACTTTTAACTTTACCATTAACTAAAACTTCTGAGACGCAATATAATTTATTGTGAGAAATAAGAAAAACTTTTGCACTCACTATTTTTCCATTTGGAAGTTTAAACCTACCGACAGTGTACAATGTACTTCCACGGTAACTGCCTCCGCCACCAATTTTTAATGCCTCAAGTTGATATTTACGACCATATTTTACTTCTTTTGGTGTAATTCCAAAATCTAACTGGAGAATATAGTTTATAGATATTGAACCGAACACAATAAATAGTATTAAGATTAATGCTAGTCTAACTTTCACCTTTGTTTTTATTCGAACTCTATAAGGTTGATTCATCTTTGCGTATAACGCCCACGTTAAGGGGCTTTTTATTAGTTTGCTAAAATTGTGTAGCGAAGCGGAACCGAGCCAAACGTTAGCAG
>CAJXWZ010000023.1 GCA_913062815.1 uncultured Colwellia sp.
CTTGCTGATAGGTCTCTTCTACTTCATTTTCATCAATTAACTCAGCAACAATTAAAGTCGCCTTTTTATTATCGGCTGCAATACTGCCCATATATAAAGGAAAATCAGAGACTTGTTGCCAGATGTTATCAGCACTAGTTTGTTCGTCTGACAGCTCATCAAAAAATGGCACTACATCCATGCCTTCTTCTGTGCCGCTAATATTATTTTCTGTTGCTAGGCTAGTTATACGGTCACTGTTAATATTTTCTAAAGCGCTTAATTCCTCGCTGAGCCATTCCACCAATGCTAATGAATTAGGGTTAAATACCCCATTTTCATTATTGTTAATAATGGCGATAACCATAGGGTCGCTTAAACCAAATTGCGCTTTTACTTTGTTCTTATAAACAAGCGCAGGGTTATCGTCAGCTAAAAAAGCATCTGAGCGAGTATCTTTATATAATGTTGGTAAAGCACTCAGCAATGCGGCCATTATCATCAGGCTGATAAATACTATGGCTTTAGGATAAGTCACAATTATCCGAGCAATAGAATTTGCACGGGATAGCTTACCTGAAGATGTATTTGATATTGGATTTGAACTATTCATGATTATTTTCTCAATGTAGACAATCGTATATAGGCAGGAAGTGGTTTAAACTTCACCCTGTAAAATGGCTTTAACCACTTGTTCAGGTCGGTCCAACGAAGAAAAATGACCACAATCTTTGATGGTGATTAATGTTGCGTCTTTAATCAGTTCTTTGTTGTTGTGACGCTCGGCATTAGCAGACCAATCATGCTCGGAATAAACAAAACGGACAGGAACTTTAATTTTTGAATATTGAAGCTGATCTTTTACCCAGCTATTCCAATTTAAGAAAATAGAGCGAAAAGCTTTGCTATAACCTTTTCTATTACCAACTTGGCTAAATTCATCAACTAAATCAGCAGGTAAATTACTGTTATTTTCAAAACCGCCCTCAAGGACTTGCTGTAAAACATCACGCTTTTCAGCATTTGAAATTATCCAGCCAATAAAAGGTAAACGAATACCAGTAAATAGGATTTTTCCAAGGGTTGAGCTTCTATCCAAACCATTACTCTTAACATAATCAGCAGGGTTTAATGCGATAACTCTTTTTATCGAAATCTTTGCTTGAGCAGCTATTCCCAGTGAAATTGAACCACCAACAGATTCGCCAACCAAAGTTACGTTTTCTAGTTTTAACGCCTTTATTAGCTCAGTTACATGGTGAATGAATAAGGGTTTATCATGCACTTGATTGGTAATATCTGAATAGCCATGCCCCGGTAAGTCCAATGCATAAACGGTATAGTGCTTAGCTAATTCAGGGATTATTTTGCTGAAATAATCGAGTTGAGTACGAAGAGTATGAATAAGGATTAGAGGTTCCCCTCCTCCCATTTTCAGGTATCTCATTTTTAGCCCTGCGGAATCAACCATATTGATATTGGTATTTTCTGTCCAAAGCGGAGTTTGGTTTGATGTTGAGTTTGCTAATTTTAATGTTGTAGTTGTCATGATTTGCTCCTTACAAGCATGTATATGCATGCATTTAGTTAAAAGTTTAATTCGATGTTATTGCTTCTGAAGTAATCGCTTCTAAATAACGTTGAGTTTTACTAAACCAAGGTTGCTTTGAGATATTCCTAAGCCAAGCTTGAATATTAGGATAGTGCTCTAATGGCATGTCAGCTTTATCGGCAAAAATAAAAAATGCCGCTAAGCTAATGTCTGCAATTGAAACTACCTCTGTAGCCACAAATTTATTGTCTTTGAGAAAGTCTTCTAAAGTGCTAACGGCTTTAGAAAATTTAGTCATTTGCTCAACATCAACCTCCTGTGTTCCAAACCCCCAAAATGGCATAACCACTTTGCGATGTGCTAATGGTCCAACACCCGAATTAAAGTAGTTAGATTGCCAAAATAAAACGCGTAACACTTTTGCTTGTTCAGTTAAGTCACTAGGCCACAAAGTAGATTGATACTTAGCAGCAATGTATTGCAATATTGCATTCGACTCGTTCAACAATAACTCTCCTTCTTGCAAAACAGGGACTTTACCTTCAGGGTTGATAGCTATAAATTTGTCACTGCGCTGCTCTCCTTTATTGAGCGCGATGACTTGAAGTTCAGGCTCTATCTCTAGTGCATTACAAAGTAATAGTACTTTTATGTTGTTGACCGTCAGCGGGTTGATATAAAGTTTCATTGTTTGTGCTCTTTAATATGTATATGCATATATATAGTTAAATAAATACGATCTTATTCGATCAGTTAGTTACTCAGTACCTTGACGAATTCATCTGCTAATTCATGTATTTGCTCAGCTTTGTCTTCGCCTAGTTTGTTTAAAATATCCTGTTGAGCTTGTTGCCATAACGGTAATGCTTGCTCATATAAATCCTTGCCACTTTGAGTTATACGAATTGTTTTAAGCCGACCATCATTTGGATCAGATGAAGCTTGCAGGTACCCATCCCGGAATAACGGTTTCAAGTTTCTAGTTAACGTTGTTTGATCAAGTACTAGTATGTTTTGAAGTTCTCTATTAGTGGTTTCTTTTTGAAATGAAACAGCTCGTAGAATGGAGAATTGTCCAACTTTCAAACCCACACGCTTCAACTTCTCCTCATAAAATTGAGTGATTAAACGGCTAGACTTGCGCATAGCTAAGTTAAAGCAAAAATCTGTATTCATAAGTAGCTCCTAAACAACATGTATATAAATATAATACATGCATATGCATGTTGTCAATTTTATATTTCAACTTTTCATAGGATGACGAATTTGTAACTAGGGTAAGTTGATTGTTTTTGGTTAAAGAGCATGACCTATACAGAGTACATATCTCAGGGATGACCGCTTTGGTTAAAAAGTTAATATCAAGTAATGGAAAGTCAATGACTAATATGAGCTTTGAGCAGACCTTAGCTACATCGACTCTAGGACTTCTGCTTTGCGTACTAAATTGCCATAAAACCCATGACGCTGTATGCCCCATTTAGAGATAGAACTTACCTTTAAGTTAGCATAAATCATTATTGAGTTAATGACTGATATGAGCCTGAGAGCTGACCTAAACTTCAACCGCCTTTCATGTCAGCAAGCAGCACTTAGTTGTCATAGGCTTATTGTTATTTATGAATTTTTTGTGATTTTCTCACGACTTTAGACGCAAAAATTTAGATTGTTTTTCCAAATCTAGCTACAAGCCAGAAAGATATTCAAAAGTGCTCATAGTTTTTGACGATGCACAGCTCAAAAAAAACCCTGTTTATTCAACAGGGTTTTTAATGGTCAATTTAACTGTTAAGGCAAGAATTACTCTTTGGCAGTAACCGTCATTGTCTTCGTAACACCATCTTCAAAGGCGAAAATGTATGTTCCTGCTGGCACATCAATTAAGATGTTGTTGTTCGAGTTAACCAAAGTCAATGTTTCACCTAAAACAACTGCAGTATCTGCTACTTCAACGCCGTAGTTATAACCGAAGCTACCACCCCAGCCTTCATCAGCCACTTTAAATTGTGCTGCACCACCTGGATAGTCAACTTCTAATGAGTAGGTATGAGAAGCTTCTGCAGTATTACCTTCATCTGTAGCCATAAAACCAAGTTGGTTACCGTCATCAGCACCCCAACCAGAGCCTGTAATGCCACCACGTAAGTATAATGGCGCTTCAGATACTTTCACAACAGGGTCTGCTGTGGCATATGACACTTCAAACTGGTAAGAAGTAGCTTTTTCAACATTTACTTGAATGTTGCCGTCACCACCTAAAGTTTCACCTTCATCAGAGAACGTTACTTCACCTGTACCTAAGTTAACAGGACCCCAGCTTTCATGTGCAAACTTGAAGTTATGTGTACCGCCAGCTTCTAGACCGTAAATAACACTGTAAGAACGCGAATCGCTATTCCACTTCATTTCATCAGCAGCAGGTGTTCCCCAGCCGTTTAATGAACCACGGATGTACACTGGATCAGAGCCCCAAGGTAACGCAGGCTTGATTTCAAGTGTAGGAGCCATAGGATCTGACATGTTCAAAATGAAGTCGTATTCTGCAGCAGCAGAAGTGAAGCTCAATGCACCACCGCCATCTTCTAATGCTAATGGCGTATTTTCCATTACTACATTGTCAGTTGCGATTGCGCCAACAGCAAAGCCAGTACTTGGGTCCGCGATAGTAAAACTATGCGTTTCAGCAGCTAGTGCTTTTCTAACAACGTATTGTCCGTTAGTGGTATAGCTTAGTTCCGTTGATTCTGCGCCAATAGTTAGCATTGGGAATGCATTTACTGGTACTTCACTAATAGTAAGCTCAACCGCAGTAACATCACTAGCATTAACTAAGAACTGATAGATTTTGTCTTCAGCCATATCAACTTTCATGTTCTGACCAACATCAGAGCCAACTGTCATCAATATAGTTGTCCCAACAGCTGATTGGTCACCACCTTTAATGCTACCGAAAGTAGCAGGCTCAGACCAACCTAAGTCAGCAATCTTAAAGTCATAATTAGCAACACAATCTTCACCTTCGACGGCTTCAACACCTTCTGATGCTTCAACGGCTTCAACAATTTCACAATCGGTTGCGTAAGGGTAGTTAACACGGTATTGACCTTCACCAGCATAAGCTAGTTGCGAAGCGTCAAAGTTAGCATCATCTTCACTGCCCCAACCGTTAAAGCCACCACGTAATAATAAATCGGTTACTTCTGGATCAAATGTAAGTACACATTTTGAGGCAACTTCTTCTGCGCCAATACCAACGGCTACTGCAGTGTCTGGACACACTAGTTCATCACCAACACAAACACCTGCTTCATTTGGTGCCATACCCCAACCACAAGAAGCAATTCCTGAAGAAGCTTCTGCGCCAAAGAATGGATGCTGGTTAATTAATAACATGCCGTCATAGACATTTACTGGGAAGTTATCATCAGCATATGCATTTTTATCAAGGTTATGTAAAGTTACATTACCTGCAGCACCAATTGGCATCATTAAATCACTATCAGAGATTCTTTTGGTACCTTGGGTATCATTGAAAATAATGTTACCGCAATCTGCAGGCTCATCTAATAAATGAATTTTCCAGTATTTACCGTAGTTAGGATCAATACCATTGTTGTCTTGAGAGTAAACAGAGTTAGAGCCCCAGCTTGACACTGAATCTTCTGCATAACTTGTACAAGTATCACTGTCATCATTCCAAGTGTGAATAACTATGTTTTCATATAACTCAGTATTATCGCCACCGTCTACATGATTTTCATGACGGTAGAAAGCAACCGCTTCATTAGGTCCCGCAGTGACTACCGGTGCAGGTGCATCTAATGGGTTTACTTCTGGTACGATACATTCATAAGTACCTGACTCATCAATAACTTTATAATTAGGACATGATAAAGGCGGTGTATAACAAATTTCTTCGCCATCCATTTCCGCGCTTGTTTCGTTAACTGAACGATTGATACGTTGTGATGGACCTAAGTAACTTGCTGGAGGAATCTCATCAAACCATACATCAAACCATGCGTCAAAATCATCACCACGGATAGCATCTTGACCTAGACCAATTTGAAAAGCGCGTGCTTCTTCTTTAGCAACCGCTTGGCGCTCTGTCTCTTCTAGTGTTAAACCTAAAATGGCATAAAGATCTAAGTCTTCATACTTAAAATCAGCTTCCCATGCCGCTTCATCCCATGAATCTCCCGCTTCACCTTCAGCTGCTGCTTTTGCAATAGCTTTTGCGTCGCCAAGACTAGCTTGTTCTTCAGCCGATAAAGCATATGAATCAGCACTGGCAATTTGTACAATACTTGGGCTTTTACACCAAAGGCCTACTTCTTTAAATACATCTGTAATTTCTGGCTGCGCTTCATCGCTACCACCACAACCACTGAGGGCTGCAGTTACGGCAATCGCACTTCCAAGCATAATTGGCTTGAATTTATATTTCATGAGTTTATAACTCCATTAACTATATGGTTTTAGTTTATGTGTATATATTTACTTGTTATGCCTAAACTTCGCTGATTAAGTAGGGCGTAACTTCAATTACTTTAATTCCGATTAAATTTTATTTAGTAACACCTTAAACCTACACAAAGTCACTTGCCTTGTATATAACTCTAATCCTTTGTAAGGCTATGAATACGTATGCATTGCCGTAATTTTAGCTGCATACGTATGCATACAACAATTGCTTGTTTTTTGACTTACTTATTTTTACACTCAAAAAGCTGAAATAAAATTAATAGAACTAAAACTTACTAATAATAGTGTATATAAACGTAAGATTCCGATAACAACACAAAGGTAGCAAATGACAGCATTAACGCTAAGCTAAAGCTAAGTAGGGTGCATAAAACATTAAGCATAAATACAACTTGCCTTAAGGAATACACATGAAAACATTTAAGCCCAGTGCGCTATCGTTAGCGTTAATGCTTGGGGGATTACAACTAGCCGCTATACCAAATTTCGCTATAGCCGCAGATGCACCTGAAGCAGCAGAGAAAAAAGATGCCGACGACCAAGTTGAGGTTATCGAAGTCACAGGTTTTAGAGGCAGTGTTATAAAGTCTTTAAACACCAAACGTTTTTCAGATACAGTAGTTGATGCCATATCTGCTGATGACATTGGTGGTTTACCCGATGTATCAATAGCGGACTCATTAACGCGCCTACCCGGTGTTACTTCGGTACGTATCGATGGTCAATCGAGCGAATTAAACGTGCGTGGTTTATCCGGTGGTTTTGTTTTTTCTACCTTAAATGGTCGAGAAATGGTATCAACCAGTGGTGGCCGTTCAATTCAATTTGATATTTTCCCTTCTGAATTGATTTCTGGTGCACAGGTTTATAAATCACAAAAAGCCTCGTTAATCGAAGGTGGTATTGCAGCATCCATTAACTTGGAAACAACCAATGCATTAGATATTGAAGAAGATCAAAAATTTCGTGCGTCACTGCACGGAAATTATAATGAAGCTGCCGCTGACAATGATGATTCAGATACGTTTGGCCGTCGTCTAACGCTTTCTTATCAAGGTAAATTCCTTGATGAAACACTAGGTTTGTCTGTTGGTTGGGCAAATATGTTTCAACCTACCGTTTCAAGTCGTTTTGTCAATTACCAATTTGATGAAGAAGATTTATCTGCAGCCTATGATGGTGCACCAGAAAGCATATTAATTTCTTCGGGTTTCGAGATTAACGAGCGCGGTGGTGAAGATGATCGTAATGCATACACCTTAGCTTTAAACTGGGAGCCAAGAGATGACTTACGTTTCCAATTTGATGCATTCCACTCAAAATTTGAGTCTAATAAATGGGATCGTGGTTTACGTATTTCTGGTATTAATAACATTGCTACCCCTGGAGCAGGCTTATTAATTGATAACCCTTTGTATGCTAATGGTGCTTTAGTTGGCGGCACTATCTACAGAGATCCAAATAATTCATTACTTGCGCCGCCATTCCCGGGCTCTACACGTGATGTCAATATTCAAACGCAAGCCGATGATAATACGACGAATAGTAAATCATCAGCTTTTGGCCTAAATGGCGTGTGGGATATTACTGATGACTTGACCATGACCGTCGACATTTCTCACTCTAAAGGTGATGAAAACTACAAAGATCAGGTTATGCGCATGGCCTACTTTGAAGACTCAAGTGTTCCATACCCAGTTATTGATGATAACGTTATTTTCAGCTACCAGTTAAATGGTTTAAATAACCCTGATTTACAATTTAATCAAGACTTTACCGATACTGCACATATGATGGTTACGAGTGCGGAATCTTACCCACACATTGAATCAAACTCATCTGATGCACTGCGTGTTGATTTTGCTTATCAACTTGAAAGCGATGTGTTTAGCTCAGTTGAATTCGGCGCTCGCGCATCACAACGCGATTATGAATTAGGCCGTGGTCGTTTCTTATACGGTACAACAGACGGTAACATGCGTAATGGTCAATACATTACCTTTGGTGTTGATGCTGATGGCAATCCTATTATTGTTGATAGCTTTAATCCACATGTGTTAGATAGTAGCAACTCTACGGTTACCACTATTGGCGGTGAATTATCAGGCATGCCTAGCTTTTTATCGGTCGATAACAACGCTATTTTAAACGCTTGGATTCCAGGTGTTGATCGTACGCCAGTTCGTACGTGGGAGCATGACTGGACCATGAGCCAAGCTAACTTAGTTGAAGAAGATGTGCTAGCCGCTTACGTGCAGTTAAATATAGATACTGAAGTTTTTGGTAAGCCACTAACCGGTAATGTTGGCGTACGTTATGTCGATTCAAAACAAAGCAGTACGGGTTTAGTTAATGTTGGCGCAGGTAATGGTGATGTGATTCCTGATGATGTTGGCGGAACAAGTGATACTTGGTTAAGAAAAACAGTTAGCGAAAGTTATACTGATATTCTTCCTTCATTTAACTTGAACTTCCAAGTAACAGATGATGACCAAATACGCTTTGCTTACGCTAAAGTAATGTCGCGCCCTGAAATGCCAACACTAGCAAACAGTGGCAACTGGCGCTTTGATGTTGACCGCGACGGTGATGGCCGTAACTATATTGGTTTAGATAGCTCAACGAGCCCTAAATTACGTCCTTTCTATGCAAATCAATTTGACTTGTCATTTGAGCATTACTTTACTGAAACTGATGGTGCCTTTGTGGTCGCCCTTTGGTATAAAGATGTTGAAAACATTGTTGGTGACTTAGAAGATCTGAAATATGATTTTGAAGGTAATGGCTTTGAATTACCTGCCACACCAGACAATAAAACTCATGCGGCATACGACCCTGTAACTGGTGAGCCTCTTGGTGACCCATTAGTTTGGGAGAATGGTACTTATAACCATGCCGAGAATAATGCTGATGCGGGTTACATGCGTGGTATTGAAATTGGTTATACTCAAACCTTTACTTTCTTACCGGGTTACTTCTCTGGTTTAGGTGCTAATGTAAACTTCTCTTATACTGAAAGTGAAATTCAGCAGCCTTCATCTGTTCCTGGTGAAGACGGTGCTCTTGGACCAATTGAAGGTTTATCACCTCGTGTATTAAGTGCTGCGTTATTTTACGATTGGGATGAGAAATTTTCAGCGCGTATTAATGCTCGTTACCGTTCAGCCTATTTAAGCCGTCAAATAGCGATTGGTAGTGATCAGTCTGCATACTTCCAAGAAGAAACGATTATTTCTGCGCAAATGTCGTATAACTTCACTGAGAATCTGCAAGCCGTTATTTCTGCCGATAACATCACTGATGAACCAAACCTTTCATACTTTGGTGACACTACGCGTACCGGTACTATTCAGTACTTTGGCCGTACCATTTACTTTGGTGTGAACTACACTATGTAATTGGTAAATTAAGAAAATAAAAGAGCAATACTTATGAAATATGAAGTATTGCTCTTTTTGTTTATAGGGTTGTTAATACAATTTTGTAAACGTTGCCCTAAGCACGACAAAAAAAGAGATAGTAAGGTTTTTTATGAATTCAGATGACAACAAACATAACATTATTATTCTCGGGGGCGGCACCGCTGGCTGGATGGCCGCCAACTTAATGGCAACAAAATGGCAAACACAATTAGCACGTAAGCAAATAACTATTACTTTAATAGAATCACCCGATATAGGCATTATTGGTGTTGGTGAAGGCTCTACTCCGCGATTGAAAGATTTTTTTGATAAAATTGGTGTGCAAGAAACAGACTGGATGCCTGAATGTAACGCCACTTATAAAAATGGCATTTTATTTAAAGACTGGTCAGGTAGAAAAGGTTTTGATAGTTACTTCCACCCTTTTATTTCAATTATTGACGCCCACACCGCTCCCGCCTTTGTACACAATACCCAATTTAAGCGTCAAGGTTATGATGTAGATAGTACTGTTGATCGCTTCTTTTTAGCTGCGACTTTAGCTAAACAGCAAAAAGTACCCATAGGCAATGAAAACTTCCCCTTTGATATTGGTTATGGTTATCATTTTGACGCTGTTCTATTGGGAAAGTTTCTTGCTAAACTTGCCATAAATAAAGGGGTTAAGCATGTTTTTGCTACCGCTAAAGATATTGGATTAAGCCAAAGTGGCAATATTGAACAGCTTACTTTAGATAATGGTGAAAAAGTTGCTGGCGACTTATTTATTGATTGCTCTGGTTTTGCCAGTATTCTTTTACAAAAGACCTTGCAAGTACCTTTTATCAGCTATAAAGATAATTTGTTCAACGATAGTGCTGTTACCATTGCAACACCCCATGTAAAAGGCGAAAAAATTAACTCTCAAACTATTTCAACAGCAATGAAGTACGGCTGGGCATGGGATATTCCATTAACCAACCGTACCGGCAATGGTTACGTATATAGTGCAGAGCATTGTTCAGCTGAGCAAGCAGAAAGCGAATTAAGAGCAAAACTGGGCTTAACCGATAACAGCATTAAAGCTAATCATCTAAAAATGAAAGTAGGCCGTGTTGAACAGCACTGGTATAAAAATTGTGTTGGCGTAGGTTTATCGCAAGGGTTTATTGAGCCTTTAGAAGCTACCTCTTTACACTTTGTATGTGAAACTATTGAAAATTTTATTGATGCATACACCAGGTTACATTTTACTGATTCAGCAATGAACTCGAATCAAAGCGAACATTTACAACGACAGTTTAATGAAAACCTCAATGCGCGCTTTGAAGGGATCCGTGATTATATTGTTGCTCATTACCGATTAAGCGATAGAACAGACACCGAATATTGGCAACAAAATAGTGACAACCCTAAAATTTCCAATAACTTAAAGAGAATTGTGCAAGCTTGGTTAAATGGCGATGATTTAAATAAAACTCTCACTCGACCAGACATGGTCAGTTTTTACCCACCGGTGTCATGGCATGCTATGCTGGCGGGATATGGCGTTTTTCCTGCAATAAACAAAGCGCTTCCCTTTAATGACCAAGCACAAAAATATGATCTCGATCATATCGATCAGTTTATCGCGCGCAGTGCCCTAAATTTTAGCGACCATAAACGCTATTTAAGCCAAGTTATTAGTAGTTAAGGTAAACCATGTCAACAAAAGATCAAATAAACAATATCGTTATTGTCGGTGGTGGTTCAGCAGGCTGGATGACCGCTGCCATGTTATCTAAACAACTGGAGAGTAATATCAATATTACCCTAGTTGAGTCAGATAACATTGGCACAGTTGGTGTTGGTGAAGCAACCATTCCCCCCATTAAAACCTTTAATCGCCTGTTAGGTATTGATGAAAATGACTTTCTTAAACACTGTAACGGTTCGATAAAACTTGGCATCAGCTTTGAAAACTGGCCTGAGAAAAATCATCAGTATTTTCACCCTTTTGGTCGATTCGCGGTAGATTTTGACTACATTCCTTTTTCTTATTTTTGGAATAAGCATAGAGCAGCTGGCGATCAAAAACCACTGCAAGAATATGCCAGCGCTTGGCACCTAGCTAAGAACAATAAGTTTTCATTACCTTCAAACGATAAAAAGTCGCTTTTTTCTGGCTTCGACTATGCCTACCATTTTGATGCAGGTTTATACGCCAACTATTTGCGAAGATACAGTGAAAAGCTTGGGGTAAAAAGACAAGAAGGGAAAATCACTCAGGTAAATACTCATGCCAAAAATGGTTTCATTTCATCGGTAACCTTGGCTAATGGCAAAAATGTTACTGGCGATTTCTTCATTGATTGTAGTGGAGGTAGCGCCCTGCTATTAGGAAAAACCTTAGGGGTGAAGTTTATAGATTGGTCGAACAATTTATTGTGCAACCGCGCTATTGCCGTGCAAACAAGTCATGTCAAACCCATTAGCCCCTATACCCGTTCTATTGCGAACACATCGGGTTGGCAATGGCGTATTCCTTTACAAACACGTATGGGCAATGGCTCTGTGCATAGCAGTGAATTTATCGATGAACAAACCGCTATGGATGACTTGATCAGCGCTATTGATGGCGAGGTGTTATCAGAGCCCAGAGTGATAAACTTTAATGTGGGGCGCAGAGAGAAGTTTTGGCATAAGAACTGTGTTGCCATTGGTTTGTCTGCCGGCTTTTTAGAGCCACTAGAGTCAACCAGTCTGCACTTAATTCAAAGAGCGATTATGCGCCTCATAAGTCACTTTCCCAACAAGCATTGCGATGAAATCAATGCAAAACAATTTAATAATTTGACCACGGTTGAATATGAGCATATTCGCGATTTTATTATTTTGCATTATAAAGCCACCCAACGTGATGACAGTGAATTTTGGCGTTATTGCCAACACATGGCAATACCTGACTCGTTGCAACATCAGATTGAATTATTCTCTAGTCACGGTCACTTAAATGTCGATTCAAGTGACTTATTTAAACAAGACAATTGGTTAGCTGTATTAACAGGGCAAAATATTTTCCCTGAAAGCGTTGCCCCAATAATGGCTTACAAACAAAAAATCAATTTACCCAAAACAATGGACTCTTTTCATTATGTGATGACAGAAACAGTAAAAAAACTGCCTAGTCATGACGAATATTTAAAGCAACATTGTCTTTTTCAATAAATTTAAGAAGTAACCTATGAAATATATAAAATTAGCTGAATATGACTCCTCTCGCTTGATTTACGGCTGTATGCGCATTACTGGTGATAACGCTTCACAAGACAGAGCTAAAGGCAAGCAAGCCATTCAAGCGGCACTTGAAGCTGGTTACAATCACTTTGATCATGCAGATATTTACGGCGGTGGTGAAAGCGAAAGCTTGTTTGGTGAAATACTCGCTCAATCTCCAAGCCTACGTGATGAGATGATACTCACTTCAAAAGCGGGCATTCGTGTTGGCAATATGCCAAATAGTGGCGACCCTAAATGTTATGACTTTTCTGATGCCTATTTAACACAGCAAGTTGAAGGGTCTTTGTCACGATTAAATACCGACTACTTAGATCTTTTCCTGTTGCATCGCCCTGATTATTTATTTAGTGCTGAGCAAGTAGCGCAAACATTCAATAAATTAAGAGTGAGTGGAAAAGTAAAACATTTTGGCGTAAGCAACTTTTCACCTTCTCAAGTTGCGCTCCTGCAATCAGTACTTGATGAGCCGTTATTGGTTAATCAAGTTGAGATAAATATTCACAACATCAATAGCTTTAACGATGGTACGTTAGATCAGTGTCAGCAATTGGGCATAACCCCCATTGCTTGGTGCCCGTTAGGCGGTGTGGTTTACCCTGCATGGGGCAATACTTTTTCAAAAACTGACGAAGCACGTATTGAAAATGAATTAGCCAAACAAGCTCAAAAGTATAACTGCTCACCATGGCAATTGATTTTAGCTTGGCTGTTAAAGCACCCTGCTAACATATGCCCAATTATTGGTTCAACCACAGCAGAGCGTATTCATGCGGCTACAACAGCGCTTGAGTTAAACTATAGCCATGAAGATTGGTACCGCCTGCTAGAGGCAAGGAACGGACAAGAATTGCCTTAAATACACAATTTTATAAGCTTAATTGGCTTGCAGGCTTTTTTGCAACGCAAGCCTTAGCGCTTCTACTTGGGCTAGTTCATTCCCATAACTGTGCATTAAATCCAGATTCCCCGAACATACTATTAATTTTCCAATAGGGTTATATGCATACCAAGTTAGGAGTGAAAAACTCCAATCTTGGCTGCACTTTGCTGTTATATCATTACTAGCTTCACTAACTTGTTCTATTTGTGCTGCATCAATGAGTCTCTCGGCGTATAAGTTATTAGTACTTTGGGAGTTAAAAATGGGTTTGACAAAAATTAACCACCATTCATCTTGACGATAGATTTCTGAAAAAGAGCTATTGGCAACCTGCCACTCACCTTTGATAACCTTATTGAACGAAAAGGGAAATTCGTTAAAACCTGTTAACCAAACCTTTAAATCGGCTTGTGTTATTTCAGCTTGGTTAAGGTTTTTGAAAGCGAGCTCTCCCCATTGATAGTTTTGCTTCACCATAGCCGACATAACCATAAGGTTAATTAAATAATGAGTAGAGCCCATGGCATTTTGCCAAAAAGCATTATCTTGCTGCAATAAAGCTACGGACGCTGCTTTGTTACCTTTAGATGCTTCGCGCCAAACCTCAAGCATCAAAAGCTTTTGAGTGGTACTCCAGGGACCTAGCAATGTACTTTGATATAGGTCATATCTCACTGATTCATACCAATGGGTTTGGCTTATCAAAATTTTATAGCGTTGCAGTAAAACACTGTTATTCGCCAAAACAGCATCTATTTCTTCCGTTTTTGCCAATAAGTGATCATTGCAGGCGTCATTGAATCTTTCAGGCATACCGCAAGGGGAGACAAGCTTGTATATATCTTCACTTGCTTTTGCAGTATCTAAAGCTATCTCCTTGCTGAGCGAATCGTTTGAGTAGTCGTTGTTATTGACTGCCAATATTCGGTTTATGCCCGTTTTATAAAAATCATCTTCAACTGATGCCGTTAAGCCAGCAGCATAAACAAAGCCATTACGGCTATCTTCAACCGTCAATTTTTCACTAAGAAACGTTTCAAAGCCTATGACAGTCTCTGACTTAACCTCATCATTAAAATTAATAGCCACAAGTAACAAATAGCTCAGTAAGGGGATGCCAAAAACTATTACCAACAAACATTTGAAAATTGTACCAAACCGCATGTTATATCATCCTTGTAAAAACAGTAAAGTAGCGCTAAAGATTAAACCTTGAATCGATTATTTACGATTCTTATCAAGAATCCTCTCGAATACAATAATTTTATACCAACACTTGGCTTGATTGTCTAATAAGGTACTATTAAATTAGAAACACTTTCATGATGTAAACTTCATTTATTAAGGAATTTTTGTGCTTATCAATCAACTTGCCAACAGTACCGAAACCAGCAAAACGGAACTTACCCCGTCTAATTTATTAAAAGACGAAATAGATCAAGTAACCAATATATACAATGTGATTATTGAGTTTTTCACCAATTATAGTTTTCAACTTATTGGTGCCGTCATTATTTTCATTGTCGGCTATTTATTAGCCGGAAAAGTAGCAACTTGGGTATTAAAGTTATGTCAACGACATAAGCTCGATATTACCTTGAGTCAGTTTTTAGCCAATACCACTAAAATGCTGATGGTGGTTATGATTACCATTATTTCATTAGGAAAACTCGGTATTAGTGTTACGCCGTTTATTGCTGCAATAGGCGCAATTTCGCTTGGTGCGGGTTTAGCTTTACAAGGCTTATTGGCGAATTATGCCGCTGGCTTTAATATTATTCTCATCAGACCTTTCGTTGTTGGTGACACTATTACAGTGCATGATGTTACCGGTGTTGTTGAGGAGGTTTTACTCGCTTATACCGTACTTAAGAATGAAGATGATGTAATTATTACTGTGCCTAATAAACATATAGTCGGAGAGATACTGCATAATTCTAAGCATGACTCTTTACTTGAGTTAACAGTGGGAATAGCTTACGAGCATAACCCACTAGAGGTTGTAGAATTACTAGAAAAGACGATATTAGCAACTGACATTATTGGCGATAATAAAAAGCTGCAAGTAGGTATTGATGAATTTTCAGACAGCGCCATCACTATTGCCATACGCTTATGGACGCCAACGAATAACTTATATGCCGCAAAATACAAAGCTTACGCAAATATCTATAGTGCACTAAATGCAGCGAATATTACTATTCCTTTCCCACAAAGAGATGTTCACATTCACCAAACTTCTTAATAAGCAAAGTGAAGGTACTTAATTAGTCAATTTGATTTTTGATTAAGTACCTTGGGTATTGTTACATTAACTTAGCTATTAGTTTAATGATGCAATGATGATAAATAAAGCACCATGCTAAGCATCATATACTCCTATCGTAAATTGCATAATCACACGACTCTATTACACTGAGGTAATAGCCGGACATCTTATTTCCCAACAATGTCGTATGGGGTTGTGCAATGAAATACTCTTTATCCAGAAAATATATAACTTTAACAGTTTTGCTCTTATTGAGCTTTAAGTACCCTAATACAACTACTGCTCAAGAATTTATTATTGGCGTTGAAGATGTTAGCTATTACCCTCTGTACAACTTTTCGGCCAATAACACCACTAAACCGAGTTTTACGCGTGAACTATTAGCTACTTTTTTTGAACAACACAATTATCGGTACCGATTTGTAGCACTGCCACTAAACCGTTTTGATAAATGGTATTTGGAAGACAATATTGACTTTAAATTTCCAGACAACATTAAGTGGCGCGAACAAACATTGAACAAATTAGATATTACGTTTAGCTTGCCTGTTATAAAATTGATGTCTGGTTCCTATATGCTTGCCTCTAAACAGCACTACAGAAGAGAAGATATCAAAACCTTGGGTACCATTATTGGCTTTACCCCTACCTTATGGTTTGACAAACTTGAAGGCGGACAACTGGCTATTATTGAAGAAAGCTCGCCCGTAAGTATCATAAAACATCTAACTCATGAGAATATAGATGCAACTAATATTGATGCTAGTGTTATTAGGCACAACCTGAGTTTATTGAGTAAGGATATTAAAATTCAAGTGAATAAAAATATACCTCACGAAATATTTGCATTTCATCTATCTTCAGTCAAACACCCTCAAATTATTGAAGAGTTTAATCACTTCCTTAGCAGTAACAAAGCACTTGTAAATAAGCTAAAGATTAAATATCACATAGAAAAACCTCTGAACTCCTTTGACATTATCAAGCATAAATCGCAACCATAAACACTAAGTAATATTCGATATTCAGCGCTTATTGCTACTTTCATTTGTCCTTAATCGACTGCTGGTCATTTGGGTTTATCAGCCAAACTAATGCTGCAGGTAAGCGTTTCGCCCAAGCCGCTTCTGTGTGCTTGGCCGATTCATCAATCACCCAAAGCAGGTCTTCTTGGTAACCTTGCTGTTTAAGCACCAACAGCATGTCATCAATACCCGGTTGTAAACGTTGTTCAAGGCCTACTCCGCCATTATCAATGTATATTTTAATGGCTTTTTTGTCGCCTTGGTAACTTGCAACGGTACTCACATAATCTAGCGTTTCAATTTTAAACGCAGGTGACATACAAATGGCTTTAGAGAATACATGATCATATTGCCATGCTAACATTAGAGAAATCATGCCGCCCATTGATGAGCCACCAATTAAGGTATATTCTCTGCTTGTTTTAGTACGGTAAGTATCATCAATAAAAGGCTTAACCTTGTTAACAACAAAGTTCATATAGGCTTCACCTTGCACCCCTGGTGAATACTCTAAACCCCTCTGTTCAGTGCTGTTCATACCTACCACTATCATTGGCGGTATTTTTTTCTCTTGAATTAAACGCGTAAGCGTTTCATCCACTGACCAATCCACTTTAAATGATGCGGTATTTGGGTCAATAATATTTTGGCCGTCATGCATGTAAAAAACTGGGTAATGTGCTTGAGTATTTTGCTGGTAATCTGGTGGTAACCACACAATGATATCTCGCGGCAACACTCCTTTTCCTTTCATTTGACGATGGTATTTTACCGTACCGGTAATTTGACCTTGTACTGGTAACTCTGCACTAGTGCGCCAATGTTTGATCCTACTAGTTATGGTTGCTGATGCTGACACGGTATGGTAATTATTTCCGAGCGGAAAGCCTGCTTCATTAGCCCCTTCATTAGCCCAACTCCCTTGGGTAAATTTGAATTCAAGTGCATCGCCTTTCTCAAAACTCAATATTCGTTGCCAACGATGATTCCCCTGATTTTCGCCAAGGTATGTCATTTTCACTTGGTCTGGCTGCCAAGCACCTAAAGAGGCATGATTTCCTACAATAAATACTTGGCTATCCGTTGATAACGACGATGATTCGAGCTCAAAAGTCACTTGAACTTTGTCATCGGCAAACAACAAGGGACTAGTAACAAATATAATGAGAATTGTCGCGACAAATTTATACAGAGTACTTGTCATGTTAGCTCCTTGCTATAACGCCGCTTATTAAATTTGGTAAATTGCAAAACTTAATGGCGCTAATTTACCTGCTTCACTCTGTTCGGACTTAAATACTAACTTTGCGTTTGCCTGCTCAGGCATAGTCTCTAGGCTTTGCACTTTTGTAGCGGTATTGAAAACAACGACTAACTTTTGTGATTTATTTGATGCTACATAGGCTCGTTGTATGGCAAATAATCCCGGTTTATTTTGAGAATAAAGGGTTGTTTGCTGACCGAAACGTAATGCAGGGTATTGCTGATACACCTCAGCGTACTGAGCGAACGTTTTATAAAACAAGTGGTTAATATCAAAATTATCTACCGCTGTGGTTTTATCTGTTGCCAATAGGTCATCATCATTATAACTATCAACTTTAGATGGCATCATATCTTGGCGCGAAGCCTGATCTCCGCCGTCACCGACAAAGCCTTGCTCGTCACCATAATAAATAACCGGTACACCGCGACTGAAGTAAATTAATGCGTGAGCAAGCAGATTACGCTGAATTTGCTCTTGTTCACTGTAGTCATGCTTACTTTGCTTTAACAGATAAGCGAAACGTCCCATGTCATGGTTACCGGTAAAGTTGACTAATTTATTAGCATCGGTATTAGGAATATCTGCATGAGATGTTTGGTAGACATGATCCTGCGCAAATAGCTTAGCCAATACGTTTGTACCTTTTTGCCTCACTAAAGCATCAGCTAATGTGCCTTGAAAGGCAAAATCTAACACTGAAGGTAGCTTACCTTCGGTAGTAAAATAAGCTAAGTCAGCTGGAACAAAATTGTAAACTTCACCAAACATAACAAAATTATCAATGCTTAAGCTTTTTGCATGCGCCATTAAGGCAGGTGAGAATGCTTGCCAAAATTCAATATTAACGTGTTTTACCGTATCAATTCTAAAGCCATCAGGTTTAAATTCATCAATGATATTTTTGTAAATATCAATCATGCCGTTAACGGCTTTTTCATTGTTAGTATCTACATCATCTAAGCCAGAGAAATCACCTCGTATTGCGCTTTCGCCCTGCCAAAATGAATCTCCTTGATTGTGATATACCTCAATATCGTTCAACCATTGAGGGGTTTTTAATTGTTCATTACCTTTTGGAATCAAGGGGGTGTAAGTATCACCCTCAGCAACTTTCGCTAACGATTTAAAGGGGCAGCTATTCCCATCAACTAACCAGCCTAAACCATCGTTACCATGACATTCTTTATATTTAATTACGTCAGCCGTATGATTAGTAATGATATCAAAGAACACTTTAATATTACGTTTATGGGCTTGTTCAATAAAATTTTTCAAATCAGCATTGCTGCCAAGGTGTGGGTCTATTTCGGTAAAATCTAAAATCCAATAGCCATGATAACCAGAGCTATCGGCTTGCATAGCTTGATTCCGCAAGATAGGCGTTAACCAAATAGAGGTAATACCCAAGTTATCAAGGTAGGACAGTTTTTCAGTCAGTCCTGCCAAATCACCACCATGAAACATGCCTTTACTGGTTTTATCCAAACCACCACGAGACAAGGCACGTTTTTTGTCGTTTTTTGCTGCACCTAAATCGTTACTTTCATCACCATTATAAAATCGATCTGGCAGTACGAAATAAAAGATTTCATCTTGAAAGTCTCGTTCTGAGTAAGGCGCCAATTTAGCCGCTTTTCCTGTGGTTGTGTCTGGCTTAGCGGTTGCAGGTAAGCTGGTCAATAAGCTAAGAGCAGTTATCAGAGTAAAAGATTGAATTAATTTTTTCATGTTATGCTTTTCTCATTTATTGTTAGTTTAACATCCTGCTTGTGCCTTGCTACATTCAAATAGAAAGACACAGAAATAATCACTTTTAAATTACTGCACGCTAGCTCTTAGGTCTTACTTGTTGCATTGCTTCAGCAATAGCGTTAACTGAATCTTGTTGGAAAAACGCTTCTTGAGTCACTGGTAATTTTTGACGCCAATTTGGGTGTTGATCTATGGTGCCTGGTATATTGACCTGCTCTACAATTTCTAAAGCATCTTCTAATGGAATCAATTGAATATGGCTAGGTGCTTGTGCCATGTATTTTTGTACTGCCACCGACAACTCTGTATTCATTTTCGCAGGAGCTTGTATAGGTGCATTCGCCATATCAATGACATCTAAATCTTTTAATGCTGATACTAATAAATCTCTATCATCTATACGCGAGTTACGTTCTTGCTGGCCCATAACTTCATTTGGGTACAAACCGAGTTCTTGACGCCACTCAAGGTCACGACCAGTCCACCAACCTGTTAACGTAGGTAGATCATGAGTTGAAACGGTCACCATTGACTGTGCAGGATATAAATCTGGACGCATAAACAGTCCAGAATCCCAACGTTCAAAAAAGAGCACCTTATAAGAAAGCAAGCCTGCTGCTGCCATAATTTCGCCAAAACCATCAGGCACTGTGCCTAAATCTTCGCCTATTACTACACATTCTTCTCGGCGTGATTCTAACGCAATAATACGTAAAATATCTTCTAATGGAAAAGTAATGTATACCCCTTCATCAGCCTTCATGCCTGGAGCTACCCAATATTGGCGCATTAATCCAAGAATATGATCAATACGTAATGCTCCTGCATATTGCATATTGCTACGTAAGGCTTTTACCAGCGGTAAATAACCCTGTTGCTTCAATGCTACTGGATTGATTGGCGTTAAACCCCAATCTTGTCCTAAAGTATTCATTGCATCTGGTGGTGCACCTACTGCAGCACCAGAGACATATACGGCTTTGTCGCACCAAACATCAACCCCTGAGCCATCACAACCTACGGCTAAATCTAAATACAAGCCAACGGGCATGCCCTTTGCTTTAGCACTATCGGCTACCGCAGTTAACTGTCGATGCGCCAACCATTGTAAAAAGGCAAAGTACTCAATGCGCTCACTATGACTTGATTGGAAAGCGATAACCTGTTCACTATTAGGGTCTTGATACTCATTTGGCCACATTTTCCAACCATAAGCATTTTCATCTTTTGCTCTAAAGTATTCATAAAGTGCATCAAAGGTAGTTAAACGAAGTAAATCTACGCCCTGCTCTGTTTTAAAGTCTAAGAATTCTTGTCTTAACGCTTTATTCCCAGCAGCACTAAAGTCAGTAAAGAGCAATTCGAGTATTTGATATTTAACATCTGCGACCGCTGGATAATCTATTAATTCAGTACCTTTGGCAAAGGCGAGTTTATCTTGAAATTCTTCACTACTAAAAAGTTTCTGTGCGGGCTGACATGCTACATAGTTAGGTACTTTAGTAACGTCAATATACATAACATTTAAGAAACAACGGCTGGTGGGCGAATACGGACTGCGATGCGCTGGGTTGTTTGGATAAAGTGGGTGTAATGGGTTTAAGCCTATGGCAGAAACCCCCTGTGATGCTGACTTTTCAACTAAATTCAATAAGTCACCAAAATCTCCCATACCCCAATTGTTTTCACTTCTTAGTGAATAAAGTTGTGCAGCATAACCCCACATTTTATCGACAGATGCTTCTTGAGGGCTATAACAAGTTTGTGGTGCAAATATTAAATGGCAATTAGCTACATTTTCAGCGTAGCTTAGTTGTAACTGATGATAACCTTGCGCTAGCTGTGGCAGCGTTAATTGATACTTGGCAAAGTGCTCACCGTCTAAATGGGTTTCATCAAGCTTTGTTAATTGACTTAAATTTACTTGCCCTGTAAAGATCTCCCCTGCTTCTGTGGTAATTTTCCAAGAAAGGTTGTCAGTATTTGTCGACTTCACACTGAGCACTATGTCATGTTCATGCGCTTCACTTTTGGCTATATGGGTTGCTGGTAACATGCAGCGCCATGCTTGCTCATTTAATAATTTTATTTGCTGTTCAAGTACTTCTGTATTACTTAGATCGTACCCCATAGCAATGAGTAACGCCTGACGCGCCTCATCTTTAGCAAAAACTTGGTTTCCATAACTATCACTATAGCTTTGGTGAAAACCAACTAAATGTGCAAGCTGTTCTATTAAATGTGAAATCATTTTCTTGTTACTCTCTATCTTCATTACTCACAGAGGTGAGTACTTTTGTCCGGGAAAAACTTAACACCACACAACTGTGTGCTGCTGCAGTAATACTTGTTTTTATTAGATTTTTACTTTTACTATCATTGAAAACATCAACAGGCATAACCGTGTTTAATAACACTTGCCAATATCCATCTAACGCAGGAAGGGCGTAATCAATATCGCTTTGATGTGCATTAAAAATGATCAGCAAGGCATCATCTTTTAATTGGCCTAGTGGGCAATATTCACCAAAAATAGTATCGACTTCAGGTAACACTTCGCTTTCGGTATCGGCCAGTAACATAGACACACATTTGATTGCGCTGTTATGCCAATCACTTTCTTGCATTAATTGGCCACGACAATTTAGCCAGCTGATATCAGGTAAGTCGGTTTGTGCTGAAACCGTGTTGCCATGCTGGTAATGAGTGCGGTTTAATAAAGGATGTTCTTTACGTAAATGAATCAAACGTTTGACAAAATCGATTTCAGCTTGCGCTTCATTGTTTTGCCAATTTAGCCATGAAATTTCATTGTCTTGACAATAGGCATTATTATTACCGTGTTGGCTGTTAGCCATTTCATCGCCAGCCAGTAGCATTGGCGTACCCTGAGAAATGAATAATGTCGTTAATAAATTACGTTTCTGTTGTTGGCGAAGTTGCTTAATAATGTCATTGTCAGTTTCCCCTTCAACGCCAAAATTACTGCTGAAATTACTGTTATGTCCATCTCTATTTTGTTCACCATTCGCGTAGTTTTGCTGGTTTTCATAACTCACTAAATCATGTAAGGTGAAACCATCGTGTGAGGTGATAAAATTAACACTGGAGCTAGGGCGACGGCTTGGTTTCTCAAATATATCGCTAGAGCCGTGCAAACGCGCTGCAAATTCTGGCGCCATGCCTTCATCGCCACGCCAAAAGCGGCGACAAGTATCACGAAATCTATCATTCCACTCTAACCATTGGTTAGGAAATCGACCTAATTGATAACCACCTTCGCCAATATCCCATGGCTCAGCAATGAGCTTGACTTTTGCTAAAACGGGGTCTTGTTTTAAGCTGGTAAAAAAATGGTTATTGGCACAAAAATGCTGTTCACCGCGACCTAACACCGGGGCTAAATCAAAACGGAAGCCATCAATGCCCATGACTTCTACCCAATAGCGTAAGCTATCAGTGACCAGTTGTAATACTCTAGGATGCGATATATTGACCGTATTACCACAGCCTGAATGATTAATATAAAAGCGCTTATCTTCAGGACATAATTTATAATAACTGGCGTTGTCTATGCCTTTAAAACTTAGTGTTGGTCCAAGCTCATTACCTTCGGCGGTGTGGTTATAAACCACATCTAAAATCACTTCGATTCCGGCTTGATGAAAAGCTTCGACCATTTGCTTAAATTCGCTAATTTCACCGCTATGGCAATAACTTGGCTGAGGCACAAAAAAACTTAAACTGTTATAGCCCCAGTAGTTGCTCAGACCTTTTTCTCTAACAAAGGGCTCATCTAAAAAGCTATGTACAGGTAATAGCTCAACGCTAGTTATGCCTAGCTCTTTCAAATACTGACATACACTTGGCTCTGCTAGCCCTGCAAACGTGCCTTGTAACTCAACCGGCACATCCGGATGTTGTTTAGTGAAACCCTTGACGTGCATTTCATAAATAATGGTATCACGGCGACGTATTTGTGGATGAGAATTGCACAATTCAAGTGGTTTAATTGCTACACATTTAGGTAAATATGCAGCATTGTCACGGATATCTAAGGTAAGATCTGGCTCAGAACAGTGCTCGTCAAAAGCATAATGACTTGAAGAAGCAATAAACTCCCCGGCAAGTTGTTTTGCATAGGGATCTAATAAGAGTTTATGGGGGTTAAAGCGATGGCCTTCATGAGGTGAAAAAGGCCCATAGACACGGTATCCATATAAAGTGCCCACCGGTAACCCTTGGACAAAACCATGCCATACTTCATCAGTGAACTCGGGCAGTACAATACGTTGAATTTCATGTTGTCCGTTGGCATCAAACAAACACAGCTCAACTTTCTCAGCATTGGCTGAAAAAATGGCAAAGTTAATGCCTTGCTCATGTACCGTGGCACCTAACGGATAAGAACGTCCAGAACTGACAGAAAAAACCTTAGCTTGAGTCTCTTCTTTGGCTTGCCCTTGTGCTATGACAGTGACATTATTTGTTTTTTTCGCTGTTGCCATCAATTATCCCGCCACTCATAGGAAAAGATAACCGTACTTAACGGTGGCACAGTAATATTAAGATACTGATCTTGCCCTTGACATTGACCTGCAACACTCATGACACCGCCTAAATTCCCTTGGTTGCTGCCTCCGTAAATTTCAGCATCAGAGTTTAATGTTTCTTGATAAAAACCCGCGCTAGGCACACCTACTTGATAGTTTTGATGACACTGCGGAGTGAAATTACATATAACGATAACTGGGCTAGTCTTGTCTTCACCATAACGAACAAAGCTATAAATAGAGTGCTCGGCATTGTCATGTTCAAGCCATGCAAAACCATCATTCATACAATCTTTTTCATACAAAGCGGGCGTTGAGGTATAAACTTGATTCAAATCTTTGATCAATTGCTGAACGCCACTGTGCCAATGCACATCAAGCTGTTGCCAGTCCAATTCACCATCATGATCCCACTCTTTTCCTTGAGCAAATTCACAGCCCATAAAGAGTAGTTTCTTCCCAGGATGCGTCCACATAAAACCATAATAGGCACGTAAATTGGCGAATTGTTGCCAAGTATCACCGGGCATTCTCGCTAGAATAGAACCTTTGCCATGTACTACTTCGTCATGACTCAGTGGTAACACAAAATTTTCATCAAAGGCATAAACCAAGCTAAAACTTAATTTATCGTGATGATATTTTTTATGAATAGGATCTTCTTGCATATATTGCAAACTGTCATTCATCCAGCCCATATTCCATTTATAGCCAAAGCCTAAACCGCCAGAGTCTGTTGGACGTGATACGCCCGGCCAAGACGTTGATTCTTCAGCAACAGAAAATGTACCTGGGTATTGGCTATACAACTCTTCATTAAAGCGTTGTAAAAACGCAACGGCTTCTAAGTTTTCGCGACCACCATGAATATTGGGTAGCCATTCTCCCTCTTTTCGGCTGTAATCTAGGTATAACATAGAAGCGACGGCATCAACGCGAATACCATCAATATGGAAATTATCTAACCAATGCAATGCGCTAGCACGCAGGAAGTTTGCCACTTCCGTGCGACCATAATTATAAATTAAGGTATTCCAATCTGGATGAAAGCCTAAACGTCTGTCTTCATGTTCATATAGATGCGTGCCGTCAAACTGTGCTAGCCCGTGAGCGTCACTAGGAAAATGCCCTGGCACCCAATCGATAAGTAAGCCCAGCTTTGCTTGGTGACAAGCATCGACAAAATATTGGAAGTCTGCTCGACTACCAAAACGAGCGGTTGCTGCAAATAAACCCACAGGTTGATAGCCCCAAGAACCATCAAAAGGATATTCGCTCACTGGCATAAGTTGAATATGGGTAAAACCCATCTCTAACACATACGGAATAAGCTGACTGGCAATATCGCGGTAATTTAAGAAACCACCATCTTCAGCGCGTTTCCACGAGCCTAGATGCACTTCATAAATACTAATAGCCGCATTGCGAGCATTACGTTGGCCACGTTCTATTAACCATTGTTCATCTTGCCAAGGGTAATCGCTTTCATCGGCAACAATAGAGGCCGTATCTGGGCGATATTGTGCTTGGCTAGCAAATGGATCTGATTTATTTGCTAAGGTATTGCCTTGACTGTCTTTGAGCTCAAACTTGTATAAGCTACCGAGTTTGATATTTGGAATGAAAATCGTCCAATAACCACTGCGGCTACCATGATGGAAAATATTTTCCATGGGATGCATACGGCCGTCCCACTGATTAAAGTCACCAATGACAGAAACTGAGTCAGCATTGGGTGCCCACAAACTAAAGGCGGTACCTTCTATACCGTCAATAACATAATGATGAGCGCCTAATTTTTGATAAGGCTTTTGATGATTACCTTCATTCAATAAGTGAATGTCTATCTCACCAAGCGTTGAAGAAAAAGCAAAAGCGTCTTCTATCAACTGAACCTCTTGACCAAATGACACTTTCAACTGATAAGCGAATGTTTTCTTGCGGCGTAATTTAGCAATAAAAAAACCCGCTGAATCAACTTGAGTGAGTAGCGCAAGTTGCTTTTGTGTTTTCTTATCAATAATGGCAACACTATCAGCACCTGCTATAAAGGCACTGATAACAAGAAACCTGGAACTAGTAAGTGCTCGCAAACCTAAAATCGTATGAGCAGCACCATGTCGTGCCTGTACTATGGCATCAATATCCGATTGCTTGATACTTGTGCTTGCTAAAACACTTTTCATGGTGCTAATTTTTTTGCTCATACTTTTCTCTGCATAATGCCGAAATCACTTTCGGCAAAATAAGTGTTATGACTTAGTTAAGTGCCAAATATTATCGACATAATCTTCAATAGAACGATCTGAGTTGAACTTACCCATCATCGCGGTATTTAAGATGGCCATACGCGCCCAACGCTTTTTGTTTTGGTAAGCCTTACCTAAAGCAAAATGTGCATCTGAGTACGATTGGAAATCGGCCAGTACTTTGTATGGGTCGCCACCATCAAGGAAACTATGCTTAAGTGGTGATAATTCCCCGGCATTACCTGGTGTAAAGTAGTCGGTGTCTAACCAATCTAAGCAAGCCTTTATTTCACTATTAGTGTTGTAGAAATGGCGTGAGTTATAGCCATGATTATCAAGGGCTTTAACTTCATCAACGTTCAAACCAAAGATAAAGATATTGTCACTGCCAACTTCTTCAGCAATTTCAATATTGGCACCATCTAGTGTACCAATGGTCACAGCACCATTGAGGGCGAGCTTCATGTTACCTGTACCTGATGCTTCTTTACCGGCGGTAGAAATCTGCTCAGAAACATCGGCTGCAGGAATTATTTTTTCCGCCAAACTGACCCGATAATTAGGTAAAAATACCACTTTAAGTTTGTCTTTAATCCTTGCGTCGTGATTGATTTTTTCCGCTATTTTATTGGTAGCGTAAATAATCTCTTTGGCAAGCTTGTAGCCTGGCGCCGCTTTTGCGCCAAAAATAAATACCCTAGATGGCATATCTAATTCAGGGTTTTCTAACAAACGACGATACAAGGCTAAGATGTGTAACAAGTTCAAATGTTGGCGTTTGTATTCATGTAAACGCTTAATTTGCACGTCAAAAATAGCATCAGGGCTAACGGTAATCCCAGTTAACTCTTTAATATCTTTAGTTAAGCTGATTTTGTTTTGCAACTTAATATCCATAAACTTATTCTGGAAAGCGGCTTTATCTGCATAGCCTGCCAGCTGTTTTAAGCTATCAAGATCTTTTGCCCAGTCTTCCTTAATCGTTTTAGATAACAGGTTTGATAACAATGGATTACACGCTTTTAACCAACGACGTGGCGTAATACCATTGGTCACGTTAGTTAATTTGCCTGGCCATAAAGCATCAAACTCGGGGAATAAATCTTTTTTAACTAAATCGGAGTGAATCTGGGCAACTCCGTTAACTTTATGAGCGGCAACAACACACAAGTGCGCCATTCTTACTTTACGTTGCTCGCCTTCTTCAATAATAGATAAACGGGTACGCATACCTTCATCATCAGGCCATTTTTTGGAAACTTCATCATTTAAGAAGGCTTCGTTAATACGGTATAAAATCGTTAAATGGCGCGGCAGCACTTTAACAAATAGCGCGACTGACCACTTCTCTAACGCTTCAGGTAACAAGGTATGATTAGTGTAGGCAAATACTTTACGTGCTAGGCTCCAAGCATCATCCCAAGTCATTTCATGCTCATCAAGTAAGAGACGCATAAACTCTAGAATAGCGATAGTTGGGTGAGTGTCGTTTAACTGAATCGCCACTTTTTCAGCGAAAATCTTTAAATTCTTCTTCTGGTATAAATCACCATGTTGCGCTTCAAAACGGGCGATAATGTCTTTGATAGAACAAGCACAGAAGAAGTATTGCTGAATAAAGCGTAGCTCATTGCCCGCTTCGTGTTCATCATTTGGATACAACACTTTTGAAACACTTTCTGCATGAACTTGATTTGCTAAAGCGTGTAAGTAATCGCCATTGTTAAATTTATCCCAATCAAAGGCACTATCAGCTCGGCATTCCCAAAGGCGTAAGGTATTTACCGTGTCACTGTGGTAACCAACAATTGGAATATCCCAAGGTACACCTTTAAAGACTTTACCTGCTTGCCATTCTGACTTAGTACTACCGTCAGCCTGTGCTACTTGCTCAACATGGCCATATAGTGGAATGTACTGGGCTGACTCTGGGCGACAAACTTCCCATGGGTTACCGAATTCACGCCACATATCAGGCGTTTCAACTTGGTGCCCATCTACAAACGCTTGTTTAAACAAACCGTGTTGGTAGTGGATGCCATAGCCCATGGCGTTATAATCTAATGTTGCTAAAGAATCTAAGAAGCAAGCAGCTAAACGACCTAAGCCACCATTGCCTAATGCTAGATCTGGACCTTCTTCACATAAATCAGCTAGATCAAAACCTAAGGCTTTTAATGCTTTTTCTGCAGTTTCGTATAAATCAACATTGTGCAGATTGTTTGACAATAAGCGCCCCATCAAATACTCAAGCGATAAGTAATTAACACTTTTGGCATCTTTCTTAAATTGACGAGCCTGAGTGCTCTTTAATTTAGCTACGACTACATCTTGTAATGCTAAAGAGGTTGCTTGCCAATGAGCTGATTTTGTTTCTTGTTCATCAGCAACGTCACCTAACGTAAATTGAAGGTGGTGTTGAATACGTGCTTTCAGCTCAGCAGTATTTATATCTGACACTTTAGTCGCTGCTTTTTTCGTGGTGGTTTTAGTTTTGGTAACCATAAGTACTTCTAACTCTCATTTATTCAGTTAATAAAAAAACCTATGCTTCGATTATGACCAACTCTAAAATTAGGGCAATGAACTACATACGTATGCAAAGACTAAAACCCGCAAAAATGCTATGCATACGTATGTAATTTCTGCCTAGAAAGCAAAAAATGGCAAAGCAGATACTGCTTTGCCATTTTGACTTTTTGTACATTGAGCGTTTTCGAGGTAAAGATTTACCAAATATTAGGGTCTATTGATTGTAGCTAATCGCTGTAAAATCGTACTACTTGTTAGTGCTTGGTTAAGCAAAAGCACTCTTACGCCATGAGCAGGCACAGTTATAATCAACTCTTTTTGTTCTGGTAAAATATTGATACTTTCGCCACTCGTGGCATCCAGCCACTGACCTTGATTCAACAAATCAATTTTCAACGCCTTGGTAGTATTACCTTTATTAAGTAAAACTAATGCGGTTTGGTTAACGTCACCTACTTGATACACTCGATAAAAGCTTGCGGTATTAGCGTCGAATTCTACATTCAACTGCAAGCCCTTTTGCAGTGCTACTGAGCTTTTGCGGATATTAGCAATGCGCGTTAACGCACTGTGAATAACGTGAGATTTGGCTTTTTCTATATTGTTTTGTCCTAAATAATTGCGATTACCTTCATGCTCTCTTTTACCTGTCATAAAGTTCATTTCGCTACCGTAGTAAATGACCGGTATGCCACGAGAGGTAAAAAGCCAATTATTGGCATCGATAAAACCTTCATCACTTGCATTCATGCGCGCCATATCGTGATTGTCGTAAAATGTCATCAGTTCATAAGGGTTGTGGTACGTACCGTCATTCAAATGTAAGTACGATAAAATATCCCGGTAGTCGCTATTGTTATTTTCAAACACCGCGGTGATTGCTTTTTGTCCGGGAAAATCTAAAACACTGACGCCACCGTTTTCAATTTGTGTGTGCTCAGCAATAAAGTTAGCATCATAGGAGAAGCTTTCGGCGAATATAAAAATATCAGGATATTCTGCGCGAATATTATCGGTTAGTTTTTTCCAAAAGTGATGAGGCATATGCTTAATGGTATCAATGCGAATTGAATCTGCACCTTGTTCAAGCCACTTTAAATAAGCATTGGTAAAGTACGCTAAAACCTCAAGGTTGTTTTCATTCAGATCGGACAACTCGCCAATGTCAGGCTTGGTATTGTAAAATTGATGCAAAGTGTTAGTTGATGACAACTCGGTAGGGTGTAGGTTTTGATGATCAGCTACTAAGTTATTATTTTCATCATACAGTTCACCAAATTTAGCTTGATCAATCGGCATACTATAAGAAGGTGAACCATGATTACCGACAATATCTAGCACAAATTCAAGTTGATATTCTTGCTCTAATTGCATGGTCAAGTCTTGAAAGCTGAGGTTAGCAGAATTGTAGTGCTCATCTACCTGATAAAAGTTAACTCCCCAATAGCCGTGGTAGCCGGTTTTGCCGCCATCTTTAAATGCGCCTGCAAATGTTATTGGCTCACCACCACTAAAAGCTTGATCTGGGTTGTCAAAAATGGGGGTCGTCCAAATAGAAGTAAAGCCCATATCTTTAATATATTGTGCATTATTTAACACACCTTGAAAATCGCCGCCTAAATAGCCCACATTGGCGTGTTCACCATGTTCACCTGACAATTTAATATTAAAAGTAGGATATTCGCCACCTTGATTTTCTTGGTTATTACTCGGGTCGCCATCAACAAACCTGTCCGTCATTAAAAAATAAACCGCTTGCGAAGCATAATGATTTTGCGTGCCGTAAAAATTGGTAGAATTTTGTGTTGAGTTTATTTGCTCGGTTACTGCACAAGCAGATAGTAAGCAAGGTAACAATAAAGTAATAACTTTTTTCTGAGTAAACATCTGAGCTAACATTAGGTAGTCTTAATCGTTATGATGAGTGAATTGTCTTAATGCTAGAGATTACTTATAGCACTAACAAGAGATTGCATACGTATTCAAGATGTTGATATTGACGAACAGCGTTATCATCGTTACATACTAAAATAAGCTTATTCTAAGGATTACCTTTGACCTTCTTCTCGCTGCTCTCACCACTTAGAGCAACTTATATTCTTGTTGCACTTTTTGTGCATTTCAGTGCCTTTGCTGGTGAAAGTAATCATTATTTAAGTCATCAATTAGTCGACAACACGTTAGTCATTGCCACTAAACAAGGTGATGTCAGTTTAACTGCATACGGTGTTCAGGCCATTGAAGTACATTATGCTTTAACGAAGAAAAGCCCTGATGTGTTATTACAAAACGCTGCAAAGCTACCCTCTTTTGCCATAAAAGAAGCAGCGACAAAGCAAGTATTTACCCTTAAAGATGACACTAAAAGCCTTTCATTCTCCAGTAAAAAACTCAGCGCGGTGGTGAGCAAGAGTCCTTTTAGTATTGCCTTTTATAGCCTTACCAAAGGTGCTAAACAATTGCTGACCAAAGAGCAAACCGGTTTTTTCACGGGCAACCTAATAGAAGATGAAAAAGCACATAAAACTCAAGGTTTTCGCTTTAAATTAAATAAGGATGAAAAGTTAATCGGTGGCGGAGAACGTGTACTCGGTATGGATAGACGCGGTCATCGCATGCCCTTATATAATCGTGCACATTATGGTTATGAAACACAATCGAACCAAATGAATTTTAGTTTACCGGCGGTATTATCAAGTAAAAAATATATTTTGTTATTTGATAATTCAGCAAAAGGTTGGATGGATCTTGGCAAAACCAATGCCGATGTCATTCAATTTGAAGCGGTTTCTGGTCGTATGGCTTATCTTGTTTTTTCTGGCGACACTTATCCTGAACTTATCAATAATTATGTTGATGTTACTGGCAAGCAACCCATGCCACCTCGTTGGGCATTGGGTAATTATGCTTCTCGCTTTGGCTACCGAACAGAGCAAGAAGTCAGAGATACGGTCAATAAATTTATTGATTTAGATTTCCCTCTTGATGCCATCATCTTAGATCTTTATTGGTTTGGTAAAGACATTAAGGGCCATATGGGCAACTTAGCTTGGGACGCTGCTGCTTTTCCTACACCAGAGCAAATGATGGCAGATATTATGTCACAAGGGGTAAATACTATATTGATCACCGAGCCATTTGTGTTATCAACCTCGAAAAAGTGGAGCGATGCAAAAGCGCAGCAAGCGTTAGCAAAGGCTGATGATGGTACTCCTAAGCAATTCGACTTCTATTTTGGTAACACAGGCTTAGTTGATGTATTTAGTGACAAAGGCCAGCAGTGGTTCAATGATATATACAACAATCTTTACCAACAGGGTGTATCCGGTTGGTGGGGTGACTTAGGTGAACCTGAGGTTCACCCTAGCGATACTTTACATACGATGAGCGATGGTAGTGTGGTTAACGGTGATGCCATTCATAATGCCTATGGACATCAATGGGCGAAGATGGTTTTTCAAAACCAGCTAAAACTATCACCTAATGAGCGACCATTTATTTTGATGCGCTCAGGGTTTGCTGGTTCACAGCGCTATGGCATGATCCCTTGGACTGGTGATGTTAGCCGTAGCTGGGGAGGCTTGAAGCCGCAAGTTGAACTCAGTTTACAAATGGGCCTGTTAGGCATGGGTTATACTCACTCTGATTTAGGTGGCTTTGCCGGCGGTGAAGTCTTTGATAAAGAGATGTATATTCGTTGGTTACAATACGGCGTGTTCCAACCTATTTATCGCCCACATGCACAAGATAACATCGCACCAGAAGTGGTATTTCATGATAAAGAAACGCAAGATATTCTCAGAAAATTTATCAAACTTAGATATCAGTTATTACCCTATAACTACACATTAGCTTATCAAAATAGTACGACGGGTTTGCCGTTAATGCGGCCCATGTTTTTTGAAAACGAACTTGATTTGAGTTTAATGAATAACGCGAACAGCTATTTTTGGGGAGACGCCTTTTTAGTGACTCCCGTGGTTGATGCTAAGGTGAAATCTGTTTCTGTTGCTTTACCCAAAGGGGTTTGGTTTGACTATTTCACCGGTAGAAAGCATCAAGGAAATCAAGTTATTGAACTAGCCACTAGTTTAGAAACTTTACCTGTATTAGTTCGCGCCGGTAGTTTTGTCCCTATGGTCAATGATATTCAATCAACCAAAGAATACGATAGCAGCAAGCTGAATTTGCATTATTATGCTGATAGCTCAGTTACTTCTGCAAACTATGAAATGTATGAAGATGATGGTGAAATGTTTCAAGCTATCAAGCAAGATTTTTATGAGTTATTATCGTTTAATGCAAGCCAGAAAGAACACAGCTTAACCATTAATTTAACGCACAATAATAAAACTTATAAAGGTATGCCAAATAACAGAGAGATAAACTTAGTTATTCATAATTGGCAAAAACAACCTAACAGCGTAAAGATTGATAATCAGCAAAGCATAAAGGCAAATTGGGATAAGTCTCATAAAACTTTATCACTCTCGTTTTCTTGGCAGCATCAACCTTTAACGCTACATATAGAATAACTAGGTAAACTTTGACAATGAATACAGCCGTAACGAATTCCATAAAATTAATCGCCGATATTGGTGGTACAAACATTCGTATTGCTCAAGCAGATGGACAACACGAAAAGAAATTTACTCATATTGAAACCTATCGATGCGCAGAATACGGTAGTTTAGCTGAAGTGCTCAATCTATATATTGATACTAAGCAACTCAATAATTGTACGCTTGATGCCTGCCTTGCTATTGCTTGCCCGGTAGATAATGACATTATTTCTATGACTAACTTACCTTGGCAGTTTTCACAAACTGAATTAAAGGCGACGTTAAAATTAAATAGTTTGGCCCTGATCAACGATTATACTGCTATTGCGATGGCTATCCCTTTGTTAAGTGATGAACAAAAAGTGAAGGTTGGCGGCGGCGAAGCGGTTGCGGGTAAGCCTATCTCAGTGTGTGGACCCGGTACCGGTTTAGGTGTGGCGAATTTAGTGCCTGTTTCAATCGCTGGTAAAAGCCAATGGCATTGTGTCAGTGGTGAGGGCGGCCATGTTGATTTTGCACCAATAGGCGAACAAGAAATTGCCGTTTTACGTTTTTTAAATACTATTAAAGAGCGGGTATCTTACGAACAGCTCCTTTCTGGTTACGGACTAGAGCAAATTTATCAAGCGTTAGCACATAAAGCGAGTGATGAAGAGCAAGTACATTTATCTGCACAAGACATAAGTAAGCAAGGTATTGATAATAGCTGTCATCTTTGTCATCAGGCTTTAGTTATTTTCTGTCAGGCTTTAGGTAGCTTTGCCGGTAATTTAGCGCTGATAATGAATAGCCAAGGCGGTGTTTATATTGCTGGTGGTATCGTGCCTCGTTTTATTGATTTCTTAAACACCACTAAGTTTCGTGAACGTTTTGAAACAAAAGGCCGTTTATCTCACATCACCAAGCAAACGCCAACCTACGTCATTACCGAGCAACAACCTGGTTTGCTTGGTGCTGCCGCTTATTTACTACAATAAGCCATTTGTAAAAATAAAAAAGGGCCTGATTAATTACAGGCTATCAAGTCAAACTATGGCTATTCAAGAGATTGAATAGCCATTTTTCATATAGAGCCATTGAAAATAAAGGCATCTAGCCAATGAGCTTTTAACAAATTCGTTCTAAGAGTACATACAACACAGTAAGTTAGCTTGGTTTTAAAGATCACTTGATACGCTAAGTGCATGTCTACAGATATAGCATTGTCTAATATATAGACAAACAACATTGTAATGGGGCGTATAGTGCCATGTATCGCCTAAGCAACCAATACCGCTATACATCTGATATATAAGCAATATTCTATTGTATTTTAAAAAGGCACTCCGCATCATATTCAAAAACTGGAAGTTGTGTTAGTTTTATAATAGTGAATGATATTGGTAAGTTATATACCTATAGCTTTTTCGAATTGAAATGATTACACCTGTTTTTAGTAATCATCATGCATCGGAAGTTTTATTTGTAATGAATTCAATTTAAACTCTATTAATCTTAAGTTTGATTGTTTGATGGAATGTAAAAATGCGGTTGATTACATTAGTGGTAGTGTTTTTTCTTTTATATCCACAGAATATTTATGCTGAGGTTCAAGATAATGGCATCGTTGTAAATGTGATTCACTCCTACCCTTTCGCCTATCTCGATGAACACAAGCAATGGACTGGCACTCATTATGAATACATGCAGGCTATTTCAAAAAAGTCTGGCGTACCTTTTGATATTAAAGTGATTCCTAGAGCCCGTATCATTCATAATTTAAAAAGTGGCAAATGTGATGCTACTATCATGTTTCGTTTTACCAAAAGAGATCCCTTTGTTAAATATGCAGGAATAATAAGAGAAATTAAAATTATTGCACTAAACAAAAAAGGGCAAAAACTAGGTCTTTATCAAGATTTATATAAAAGTGAAATGATTGGAATTTTACGTACTCAATCTGTAAGTACAGAATTTAGCAATGATAAAAATTTAAATATACACGAAGCAGATAATTATCCCCAGCTTGTAAAAATGTTATCGATGGACAGGTTAGATACCATAGTAGGAAACGCTATTGCGCTAACAAACATTCTCAATGAATTAAATTTAATGAGTGCCGTTGAACTTCCAGCATTCCCCTTAGCGTATAAGCAGCAGTGGTTTCAGTTTTCAAATAAGTCGAATCATTTAGATAAATTAGAAAAAATAAATGAAGCTATTGAAACATTAAAGCAAGATGGGACATTTGATACTATCTTAACAAGGCATGTAGGAAATGGCTGGAAAGAGCTGAATAAATAAAAGGCTACTTATTACGTTAAGTAGCTACAATTTTGCTTCATCGCCAGGATTAATCAAGCCGCTTTTTTAACTGAAAGTAATGCTCACACTGCAGCAATAACACATAGCCCCAGAGTTACTTTATTTAGCATATTGCATTTCATCGTTAACTTCTGCAAAAGCCTGTAATGTCTTTAACATTATTGCAATCACTACTATCGGTAGTAGCGTTAAATAAAACGCTGTTTGTCCATCAAAAGCTGAAAAAACATAGCCGGTGATAATTGACCCTGTTGTGCCCCCTAAAGCAGAAAACAGCACTATTAACCCTGTCATTGCCGCATGTTTTTCTTTAGCTAAAGCACTTAAAATCACTGAGTTTATTGCGGGGTAAATAGGTGCCATAAACAAACCAATACAAGGAAATAGCCAAGCGGCTAAAGGTAGATTATGCCAACCAATGTTATCACTAAGTTCTAAATTGTTCGTTAATGGTAAAATCAATAGAATCAACACGGCCATGCCAACCAAACAACCATTCAGTAAAGTATACCAATTAACGTGTTTTAATATAGCACCTGCGCTTAATCGACCAATAGCTAAACAGGCGGCAAAAATGCTGGTTACTTGCACGCTGATATTGGTGGGCAAATGTAACACTTCATTATTAAACGTTGGCAACCAAGTACCTATACCTTGTTCAATCAAAACATATAAGAATGCCGAAATAACAAAGATATATACCATGGGGAGTTTAACTAAAGTGACCATGGCTAAAAATTCACGCCATGCTGAAGATTGCTTTTCTGAGACCGGTTTTTGTTTAAAGGGCGTAGAAATAAGTAAAAGTAAATTAATCGCGCATAATAAAGCTAACCAATAATAAACCGTTAGCCAATCAGAAGATTTTGGCTCATCAGGGTTGATAAACAGCCCAAAGATCCAATAGCCAGCCAAAACACCAATCATAAAGAATCCCTCTATGGTATTAAGGAATGAAGCGTGTTGTTGCCGATTGCCAGTAATCAAACCTACTGTTGAATACACAGAAACCTTAACTAAAGCAAAGGCTACCCCAACACAAAGAAACAATACCTTAGTCATGGCGAAGCTTGGCAATTGAGGCATGACTATGCAAGCGGCCATCACAATAACGAGCCCTACTGCAATGGCGTTGCGATAACCAAAGCGCGGTAGGTAAGAAGCTACTAAGAATGAAACCAAAGCAATGGGCAAATCTTTAAAGCCTTCTAATACGCTCGCGGCAGATTTACTCACTTCATAATTATTGATCACTTGTAAAATGACAATACCAACACTGTTTAGCAATATTGCAAAAACAAAATAGGTTAATAACAAGGATAATTTTATGCGCCAATTCTTCATGATACCTCTCAAATAGTTGCTTTATTAAATCATAGTTAACGCGATTAGTAATGAAAGCTAATAGCAAGCATTACCTATTTCTTTACCATAAGCACGCTACAATTCTCAATACTAACGATTGCACTTTTATTTTTGTATTGCTCATACTAGCCTTAACTTTATTTTTTTGCAAACGATTGCAAAAAAATAAATGTGCTTGTATTATGCGTGGAGAAGTAAATAGTTTAAAAGGGTTATAACAGTGAGCACTTTACAAAAGAATACTTGTGTTGACGAGTCAAAAGGTTGGATTATTCCACAGCAGCAACTTGGCCACCTTAATACTGGTGTCGTTGAGACATTGTTTGCACTGGGCAATGGTACCTTAGGTACACGTGGAACAAGTGGCTATAAAAGTTCAGAAAATGAATGTGAAGGCACTTATATCAACGGTGCCTATGTTAGCGAAGCCATTGACTACGATGAGTCAGCTTACGGCTTTGCCAAGTTCAATAATAAAATGCTGCAAGTTGCTAATACCAAAGTTATTGAAATTTCGACTGGCAGTGAGGTTTTCAGCCCTTCAGCACAAAGTACAAAGTACATCAATCTGGCACAAGCTACGTTTCATGAAGAGTTGCATTTATCGACATCCTCAGGCAAAAAATTAAAACTCATTATTACTCGTTTTGTTTGTCTGCACCAAAGCAATATGATGATCAATCACTATCGTATTGAAGGAATCAATTACACCGGCAATATATCAATAAAATCATATATTGATGCCTCATCAAATAGCCACGTAGAAAGTGATGATCCCCGAGTTGGTAGCTTATCAACAAACAAGCACTTGCAAATGATTGGCAGTGAGTCTACTGCTAAATACTCTTACATATTGCAGCAATTGCATGAGCCAAAGAGCTTGATCATTGCGGCCACTTGTCATCACTTTGAAACAAAAGGAGCAGGGTTTACTCATACACCTAGCGCCTCCTGTGTTGATGCAAACATACTGGTAGATCAATTTGAGGGACAGCTAGGTAATAATGTAGTTGAACTAACTAAATATAGCTTTTATAACACCAGCCAAGACTCATCTAGTTTCCAAAGCCACAGTAGTCTACTGCTAAGCGAGTTCGTCGAACAAAGCCAAGATGCTTTACATGCCTGTTTGCTACGTGGTTTTGAAAAGAACCTACATTTACATCAGCAAGACATTGATAACTTCTGGCAAGACTCTGATGTAGTGATCACAGGAAACGAGCAACATCAATTAGCCATGCGTTTAAACATGCTGCACCTTAATATGTCTGCAGGTAAAGATGGTCAGCGTAATATTGCCGCTAAAGGGCTAACTGGACCAGGCTATGATGGCCATTACTTTTGGGATTCAGAAATATACATCACGCCCTACTTTATTTATACCCAGCCTGAGACAGCTAAAAATCTACTGAGTTATCGATTTAACGGCTTAACTAAAGCCAAAGCTCGCGCGAAGCAAATGGGCCATGAGCAAGGAGTATTATTTCCTTGGCGTACCATAGGTGGTGAAGAGTGCTCTTCATACTTTCCTGCAGGCACAGCTCAATATCATATTAATTCAGCCGTTGCTTATGCTGTTAAACATTACTTTAGTGCAACACAAGATTGGCAGTTTATTTGGAATGAAGGGGCTGAATTAGTTTTTGAAACCGCCCGTTTATGGCCGTCTTTAGGGCATTTTAACGAAAGTAAACAGGGCTTGTTTTGTCTTGATATGGTCACAGGACCAGATGAATATACTGCCATGGTCAATAATAATTATTACACCAATGCCATGGCTAAAATTCATCTTGGCTTTGCTATTACATTAATTGATTTACTGCAAGAAGATAATCCTAAGCAGCTTGCCAGTTTGTTAGCAAAATTAGCGATTTCTGATGATGAGATTTCACTGTGGAAAAAGATCAGCAATACCATGTATTTGCCTCATCATGAACAGAAAAATATTAGCCCGCAAGATGATAGCTTCTTAGATAAAAAGCCATGGGACTTTACCAGTACCGCAAAAGAAAAGTATCCCTTGTTACTTAATTTTCATCCGTTAGTCATTTATCGTCATCAAGTGTTAAAACAAGCTGATGTGGTGCTGGCTAATTTTCTTCAAGACGATGAGGTTGATATTGAACTTAAACGTAATAATTTGGCCTTTTATGAGCCTCTAACTACTCACGATTCAACCTTATCAGCTTGTGCTCATAGCCTTGCTTATAGTGAAACCGGTGATCATCAAACCGCCTTTGATTATTTCGAAGAAACCGTACTAACCGACTTAAACGATCTTCATAATAATAGCCACTATGGTGTTCACACTGCTGCCATGGCAGGCTCTTGGATGTGTGTTGTACAAGGATTTGCCGGCCTTCGCATTAGAAATACCTATGCTAGTTTCAAACCAAACCTACCTGAAAAATGGCAATCGCTTAGCTTCAAAGTTAAGTTGTTTAATTGTCAGTTACAGGTGGTGCTAACCACGACAAAAGCGTCATACCAGTTGTTATCAGGTGATCGTTTGTTACTAGCACATTACAAACAGCATTTTTCGTTAACGGCACAGCAAAATATCGTGCAGTTTACGTTATAAAGAGAGTAAAAATTATGAAACCAAGTGCAGTAATATTTGATTTAGACGGCGTGTTAACGGACACCGCAGAATTTCATTATCTAGCATGGAAAGCTATCGCCACTCGACTAGGCGTAGATTTTAATTTAGATGATAATGAGAAACTCAAAGGGGTTGATCGTGAAAACTCTTTACTTTATATCCTTGAGAAAGGAGGCATCGCAATGGAAGCCAGTCAATTTAAGCAATTACTTTGCGATAAGAATGAGCATTACCTAAGCTTAATTGCTGATATTAATCCTAACCACCTTTTTGCAGGTGTGCTTTCCTGTTTCCGTAAACTCAAGGCGTCTAACATCAAAATTGGTTTGGCTTCTGCTAGTAAAAATGCGGCACTGGTAATTAACAAACTTGGCATTGAGGCCTTATTTGATTATGTTGGTGATGCCGCAGTTGTTACTCATAGTAAACCTGCGCCAGATATTTTCCTTGCTGTAGCCAACGGGCTTAAAGTAGCACCAGAGTATTGCATCGGTGTTGAAGACGCTGTTGCAGGGGTACAGGCAATAAAATCGGCTAATATGTTTGCCGTTGGTATTGGCGATACCAAAGTACTCACTCAAGCTGAATTGGTTTTTGCTAATATGAGTGAGTTAGATCTAAATAAGGTTTTGTCTAGTTATCAATCAAATACGGCTACTTGATTGTCTTTGCACAACTTCTACATCTAATAACTGAGATTTTACTGGTTGCTTGTTGATTTTATTCAATAAGGTTTTAACAAGTAACCGACCACCTGCCGCGGTATTTTGTCTTACCGTTGATAGCGAAGGTGAACAAAATTCTGACATAGCAATATCATCAAAGCCAACAATAGCAATTTCATTTGGTACAGAAATTTTCTGCTCATAAAGGTACTTACTGGCGCCTAATGCAATAGCGTCACTTACCGCAAATAGACCATCAATACTTTCATCTTCAATTAATAAATGATCACGCAATTTCGCATAACCATCTTGTGAGGTGAAATCTGCTTTTATTTGTAACGTATGATCAACGGCTAAGTCTGCTGCAAATAAGGCATCTTGATAACCTAACCAGCGTTGTTCAACTTCGTTATGGTTAATATCACCAAGAAACGCAATACGTTGACAGCCCTGTTGAATCAAATGTTGTACCGCTAAGAAGCCACCTTTTCGGTTATCACTACCTATGGTTGTATAACTTTTTTCATGAATTTCAGTGCCCCACACCACAAAAGGTAAGTCAGTACTTGCTAACAACTCAATGCGTTGGTCGTGCTCTCCTTGACCAATAACAATTAGCCCATCAGCTCGCTTTGATTCGTAATAATAACTGTACCAATCATGTGTCGCTGTTTTGGTTGTTGTTAATAACATGTCATAACCAAATTTAGTTAATTCATCAGCGATGGTGCCCAATATCTCCATTAAAAAGGGATCAGAAATTACCTGACCCGATTTTTGTTCCAACATCACCACCACAGCAATAGTATTGGTTTTTTGGGTACGCAGTTTACTCGCCGTAACATTAACTTTGAAGTTATGCTCTTTAGCAATTTTTTGCACTAACTCACGAGTATCTTGTTTAATAACAGGGTTATTTCTTAATGCTCGTGAAGCCGTTGATTTAGACACATTAGCCAATTTTGCTATATCAGCAAGGGTCATTACATTTTTTTTATTCATGGAGCGATTATCACATAAACGAGTAAAAACGCAATCGTTTCCATAAAACCAAGCACAAATAATGCAAACGATTGCAAAAAAATCTTGCAATCGTTTGCAAGTAATTTTATATTGAGTGTGGGGAAGGAAAAACAAACACTAAATATAACTACTAACTGATATAGCTCTTGCTAATATTAGAGAAAGAGGACAACAACATGACTAATAAATTTAAGTTATCATCAATAACACTAGCAATGACGCTGGCTTGCCAAGCAAATTATAGTTTAGCCGCTGAAAGCCCTGAATCTGATGAAAAAATAGAAAAGATTGTAGTAACGGGTTCACTCACCGGTAAGGCGGTCGCCAAAGAAGAAGCAAGTTTTGCTATTAGCTCTTTTTCTGAAGATGACATGGCAAAGATAGCTCCAAAGAGTACCGCAGATCTTTTTAAAGCAGTACCAGGCGTGTGGGCTGAAAGCTCAGGTGGTGTTTCTGGTGCCAATGTCTTTGTTCGTGGCTTCCCTGGTGCTGGTGATGCACCATACCTTACAGTGCAACTACAAGGAGCCCCTATTTTCCCGCCACCGACGCTTTCTTTTCTAGAAAATTCAACGCTATTTCGCATAGATGATACCGTTGAATTTATGGAAGCACTGCGTGGTGGTACTAACCCTGTTTTATCTAATGGCCAACCGGGCCTTACTACTAACTTTTTATTAAGAGAAGGCAGTGAAGATACTGAAGGCTCAATAAATTATTCCACATCAGATTACGGTTTACAGCGTGTAGATGGCGTAGTAAGTGGTCAAATATCAGATGATTTGTACTTCATGATGGGTGGTTATTTTAAAAGCTCGCCCGGTGCTCGTGATGCTGGTTTTAATGCTGAAAAAGGTAAGCAACTTACCATCAACATTACTAAAGAGTTAGATAACGGTAAAGTTAACCTATATACCCGCAGTACTGATGACCATGGCACCTGGTATGTACCAGCACCTATCACGGTTGAAGGCGTTGATAATGAATTTACGCAAATAGGTACTAATAATCGTCTTCAAGAAATTGAATTTGGTGAGGGCGAATCTAAAGTTTTTGATTTTGGTAAAGGCCGAGGTTGGGATGGTACCGTTTCTGGCGGCAGCATTGACCTAACCTTAGATAATGGCTGGTTTTTAGTTGATCGTTTCAGTTATACCAATGGCGATGCTGATACCTATGGTTTATTACCACAAGGTGGCGCAGTTAAATTATCAACTGTTGCTGATAATGGCGTTTCTGCAACCGGCCTTGCTACTGGTACTGTCTATGATGGTGACACTGATGTTCAAATGGTTGGTGGTTGGGTTGTTCTCAAGGAAATTGAAGCATTTACCAATGATTTTATTTTAACCAAAACTTTTGATAAGGGTAGTGTCACCGGTGGTTTTTATAACTCGACTTATTCATCTAAAGATTGGTGGTCATTAGGTAATCAGTCATACCATGTTGTTGAGCAAGGCGGTGAAAACTTAACGGGTATTGATTGCAATGATAATGCCGATCATTGTAGCTGGAGTTACGATATCAATAGCATTGGAGAAGGCAAAACCACAGCACTTTATTTAGCTGGCTCTTTTGAGTTTTCCGATGCGCTTACTCTTGATGCGGGCGTACGTCGTGAAAACCATGAAATTGAATACACTCTTGATGTGGGCTTAGACGGTACGTTAGATCAAGTACATTCGTTCGATGAAACAAGTACATCTTGGACTGTGGGTGCCAACTGGATGTTTGCTGACAAACAAGGTATTTTTGTTCGTACCAGTGACGGTAGTAAGATGCCTTTTTTTGATGATTTAAGAGAAGGCAAAGTTGACCCTCAAAATGTTGAACAATATGAATTAGGCTATAAGCATTCATCTGATAATTTTGAACTTTATGCAACGGGTTTCTTCAATGAAGTTACCGGTGATAAGTTCAGCTCTAGACCAGGCGCACCTATACAAGTAACGACTACAGAAGCCTATGGTGTAGAGCTTGATTTTAGTTTCTTCACCGACAATGGCTTCTCTGTTACCGTTGGTGCGACGCTGCAACAAACTGAACAAACTGAGTCTAGTACCCCTGAAAATATCGGCAATGAAGCGGCGAGACTACCAAACTGGCAAGTACGTATTACGCCAAGCTATGATTTTGAGTTGGACAGTGGTCTGTACGGTACTTTATACGGTACGATTTCTTCGGCAGCTGATCGCTTCAGTGATAATGCTAATACTGACGCACTAATATTAGAAAGTTTTGCCAAAATTGATGTCGGCGTTATCGTAAACCTTACTGATGAAGTAAGAATGCAACTTGCGGTGAATAACCTAACGGATGAAGAAGGTTTAACTGAAGGTGACCCTCGCGGAACTTCAGGTCTGTTAGACAATGGTCGTTACATCTTACCTCGCAGCATTGATTTCAATGTAAGCTATTTATTCTAGTTAAACTGTTTAGAATAAATCTGATTTTATAGGCTACCTGTTAGGTAGCCTTTTTTATTTTTATGATTCGAATTAAAGAAATTGACTGGAAGATATAGCACAATACCTTGATTGAATACGTATGTAATAGATAGCTGTTAACTACCATTATAGGTATATTGGCTATATTGAAGGTATTATTTTTCAATACATCGTTGTTTGATGGGAGCCAATTCCCTTTGGCCTTTAGTATTCTGCTTAAAACATTAAGCAGAATACTTTTTTCTCAAGCATTTATCGTAAGTATTCAATAATTACTATAAGAGTCTGCTATATGACCACCACTGATACTAATGAAAGTACAAACTTATCACAGCAAAAACCACGCTTAAGTTTTTGGCAAATTTGGAACGTCAGTTTTGGCTTTCTTGGTGTGCAATTTGGTTTTGCCCTGCAAAATGCTAATGCCAGTAGAATTCTATCGGACTTAGGCGCTGATCTTCACTCCTTATCCTTATTCTGGTTAGTTGCTCCTATTATGGGCTTATTAATTCAGCCCATTGTTGGCTCAGCTTCGGATAGAACATGGAATAAATTTGGTCGACGAAATCCTTATATTTTAGCGGGTGGTATTGCTGCTGCAATAGGTATGTTATTAATGCCAAACTCAGCCGCCTTCACCACATTTATGGTACCGTTATTTTTTGGTGCTATGATGCTTGCCATAATGGATGCATCTTTTAATTTAGCTTTCCAACCATTTCGCGCCTTAGTGTCTGATATGGTACCCGCTGAACAACGTAACGTCGGTTACTCCATTCAGTCATTTCTAATTAATATTGGCGCTGTATTTGGCTCTATTCTACCTTTCGTATTAACTAATGTGATTGGTTTAGAAAATACCGCAAGTGCAGGCTCAGTTGCGCCATCAGTTATTTGGGCCTTTTATATTGGAGCATCAGTAATGTTGGGCTCAGTATTATGGACGGTATTTAGAACCAAAGAATATGCTCCCGGCACAAATGGCTTGGCGCCATTAGAGCAAAGTGATACTGAACGTTCACTTAGTGAAAAATTATCTGAATTCTTCGGATTAATGAAAAGTATGCCTACTACCATGAAGCAATTAGCAGTAGTGCAATTCTTTTCATGGTTTGCTTTGTTTATTATGTGGGTATACACCATGCCAGCAATAGCACAGCACATTTGGGGCATAGAAGCAAAATGGTTTGACCCTCATTATCTGGAAACGGTAGGCACTATTCCAGATCACATTGCTAAAGCAAAAGGTACTGCGGGTGATTGGGTGGGTATTATCTTCGCCGCCTACTCATTATTTGCGGCCATTGCGTCTTTATTTATGGCTAAGATTGCCAATAAAATTGGTCGTAAGCTAACTTATTCATTGTCGCTGTTAGCCGGTGGTATTGGTTACCTAAGTATTATGTTAATGCAAAACCCAGAGCTAACCATAGTAAACCTTGGTATTACTCAAATTGAAGTACCTATGGGCGCTGTCTCTTTATTCTTACCTATGGTGGGTATAGGTATCGCATGGGCAGCTATTCTCGCTATGCCGTATGCTATATTAGCTGGAACACTACCGGTAAAACAAACGGGTGTGTATATGGGCATATTCAACTTTACTATCGCCGCACCGCAAATAATTTCGGGTATTTTTGCCGGCTGGATTTTAACGTCAGTATTTGATAATGAAGCAATCTACATCATTATGATGGCTGGTATTTCAATGACCTTAGCTGCTCTATCGGTAGTGTTTGTTAAAGATGGCGCAGAAGAAGAGTCAACGAAAACAAATGACAATGAAGTAACCGCTTAAGTTCTGATGACTTGATATAAACGTATTAAAAAAGGCGCTCAATAAGCGCCTTTTTTACTAATCAATGCAACCTATTTATTTATTTGCCACAAGACTTTCTTACCATCAATTCAGGTGCTATTACGGTAGTCGATATATCTTTACCGTCAATTGACTCAAGTAAAGTATTGACTAATAACTCACCGGCTAATTTAGTGTCTTGTTTAACGGTTGTTAACGGCGGAAAAGTAAAGCTGGCAATGGCAATGTCATCAAAACCTACCACGGCTACTTGTTCTGGAATTGAGATGTCATGTTCTTTTAAAGCACGCATTGCGCCAATTGCTATCAAATCACTTGCGGCACATATGGCATCAAACTTTTCACCACTGGCAATTAATTTACAAGCCGCTTCATAACCCGCTTCTTCCGTATATAACGCATTGAATTGGGTTTTTTCATTAACCGTTAAATTATGACTTTTTAACGCTTGGCAGTGGCCTTTGTAACGTTCAAAAAACTCAGGTGCATGGCTAGAAGCACTACCTAAAAAGGCGAAGTGTTTTTTACCTTGCTTAATAACATGTTCGGTTATTTCTTTACCGCCAAGCAAGTTATCACAGCCAATAGAAACAACAGGTAAGTCTTTAACTTCTGCGCCCCAACGTACAAAGTGTGTGCCTTGCTCACTAAGTTTGATGAGCTTTTCTTCGTAATCAACATAGTCACCATAGCCCAATAAAATAAGACCATCGGCTTTATTGCTATCTTCAAAATCGGCATGCCAGTCGTTACTTGCTTGTTGAAAAGACACTAACAGATCATAGCCTTTATCAGCACAAGCTCGGGTAATACTACCCAGCATAGAAAGAAAAAATGGATTGATAGCCGAGTCATCATTGGTGGGATCTTCAAACAGCAGTAGTGCTATTGTTTCACAATGCTGTGAGCGTAAATTACTGGCGTTTTTATCTACCTTGTAATTTAATTCTTTAGCAATAGCTTGAATTTTTTGTCGGGTTTCTTCGTTAACCAAAGGACTATTACGCAAGGCTCTAGACACTGTTGATTGAGAAACACCAGCTTGATAAGCAATATCAAAAGAAGTAGCTTTTTCTTTCACTTAATTAGACTCTAAATAAGGTAATAAAAACAAGGATAGCAAGAATATACCCCACTATGTAGTTGAAGTATAGTGATTCAGTGTAATGGCAATTTTACCATGACGGGGAGTAATATCTAACTGCTTATGAAAACGAAAAGCCTAAGTTATCATTAAGAACTTAGGCTTGCTTTAACAGTGTCTAGGGATAACAAAAGGTGATTATTTAGCTGCGCGAGATACATACTCTCCTGAGCGGGTATCAATTTTAACCTTTTCACCGATTTGAACAAACAGAGGTACACGAATTACAGCACCAGTAGCTAAAGTAGCAGGTTTGCCACCTGTACCTGCGGTATCACCTTTCAAACCAGGGTCTGTTTCTGTGATGTCTATTTCAACAAAGTTCGGCGGCGTTACTGAAATGGGGGCGCTATTCCATAAAGTAATAGTACAAATATCACCTTCAACTAACCATTTTAATGTATCTGCCACGGCTTTTTCATCAGCAGCAATTTGCTCAAAAGTCTCGTTGTTCATAAAGTGCCAAAATTCACCATCAGCATACAGGTAGGCTAATTCAATATCCATTACATCAGCACCTTCAACAGACTCACCTGATTTAAAGGTTTTTTCTAACACTTTACCTGAAACAAGTTTACGAATTTTCACGCGGCTAAAGGCTTGACCTTTACCTGGCTTTACTAGCTCGTTTTCTAAAATGTTACATGGTTCGCCATCAAGCATGATTTTAAGTCCAGCTTTAAACTGGTTGGTAGAAAAATTAGCCATAAGTGTGCTCTTTAATTAATTGTCTATTACCATTAAACTACGCAGTATCTAAGGTACAGATCATAAGTTGAAATTAGAATTGTCGCAGATAATAACCCTTATGCGACTATATTTCATCGGTTTTCACCTCTTTTTTTGTTCTACATTTGTATTTTTGCACCTTACACCGCAGATAGTTGCTGTGATGTACATAAAAGGATGTTGAAAATAAATGAAAAAAAATGAAAATAATCCTGCAAAAGTATTTGCAGACTCACTTGGAACAAAAAAAGCGAACAAAGTCACCCTTAGAGTTATTGATTACTTGTGCTTTGAATATAATCAAACGAATCATATGACGCTAGATTGGTCAGCTTTGAACTATGCCGAAATACTAAAGCTTAGAAGAAAATTCATCGACAAGGATTTAAAAACTAGCAGCATTAACAGCTACATCAGTAAATTAAAAAGTGTCAGTCGAGAATCATGGCGACTTAATATAATTGATACTGAAACTTACATGAGAATAAAAGACATTGATGGTGTAAAAGGCCATTCTGACATAACAGGTCGAGCATTAAGCCCAACAGAGCTAAATGGCGCTGTTAATTATTCTGGCAATGATATTAAAGACCTTAGAGATTCTGCCGTTATTGCTGTTGGCTACGGCTGCGGATTACGCTCTTTTGAGATAGCACAGATAGAACTCAAAGACATTTCAGGTAATAAAATCATAATTCAAGGAAAAGGTCGCGTTATTAGAAATGTATATTTACCTAGTTTTTCTCTAAGGGCATTAAAACGTTGGCTACAAATACGCGGTAGCAAACAAGGCGCTATTTTTTCATCATTAACCAAAAACCATAGATTACTGGATAAAGGAATCTCAGTAAGAACCGTTGGCGATATTATTGACAAAAGATGTAAGAACACCGGTATAGAACGCTTCACACCTCACGATTTAAGACGGTCTTTTGCTACCAACTTATTAGCTAGTGGTGTTGATGTTTTTATTGTTCAAAAACTGATGCGACATTCAAATATTAATACAACAAGAATTTATGATATGAGAGGCGAAGATGCAAAAATAGCAGCGGTTGAAATGCTGCCGTTTTAAACAATTAAAATAACCGCCCATAGGCGGCTTTTACCACAAAGCCGTCGTTAACTTTTGAGTTCCTAACGTCAACTCAAGAATAAAAGACAACCAATTGATTTTATCCATTTTCAGTGAATCCCTTATCATCAACTTTTTCTAAACTGAGAACTGTCATATCTAATGCTAACTGCTTCCTCTAAATTCATTTTGACGAACTTTTGCCATGCAGTAATAATTATTTACAGCTATACCAAGCAAATATACGAGCATCAGGTTTTAAATTTCTGCTGTTACTTGAACCGTCAGCTATTCCTGTCATTTCTTCCTTACATTGTGGTTTTTCATGAAGTGAACATCCTGATTTTTTAAGTGTTTTGCTAAGAACGGGTTCCATTTGACTACATTGACAAACTTTTACCGCAGGCATTCGAAGATTCTTTCTCATGAAAGCGAGTGAATTATCTAAACCTTTAGATACCCAGAAATCATTCAACTCTTCATAACTAGTACTCCCATACTTAAACTCTTTTAAATCATTACCTTCAAATGATTTTTCTCTATTTCTAAAAAGTGACATCGTTGGTAGTTTTTTAAAACGTTCAGGTTCATAACAATAGGCACCATAAGCTACGATATCTTTAGGGGTCGTTTGAGTTACATCTTTACCTTTATATTGATTATTATCTTTTCGGGTGCGAACAACTCCAATATCAAGTGCAGAGGATACTTGAGCGGTTTCTCGCCTTGCAGGCTGATTTGTTATGTTTTCCTTATACTGAGAAATATAGGTATCTAATTGACTTTGTGTGTTAAATGCTTTTACTGAACCATCTGGCATTTTAATATTATATTTTTTAGATGAAATGATTTGTTTTGTATATTCTTTTTCGTATTTTTTTTGATTTGCATCGAATTCATTATAAACATTATTAAACTGATAGTTTTGGGTATATTTTTTTTGAATATTATTCATATTGGATGTTGTATTACCCATAACATCTTTAGTGTAAGCTTCCATGATATCAAGCTTTTGTATAGCGTCGATGCTATCAGCATTGGAAATTGCGACAGCACCTGCAGCAAAGGCAAAAATCTTTCCCCAAGGTAAACTCTTCTCTGCTTTTTGTCTTTGTTTTGCTAAGTTTTGTTGATGCTCTTTTTCTCTACGGATTTTTTCATTTCGAATCTTTTCTCTGCGAGCCGTTTCTCGCCGTTTGACATCTTTGATGTAATCGTTCTTTACTTTTTCTAACACTCCTCGGTCAGAAGGTATAAAAGAAAGCTTCCCTGATACTCCAAATGTGGCAGAATATACCCCAAACTCTGACTGTTTTTGAAACTTGACTTGACCCATAAAAATTAATTTTGTGGCAGTTAGTTGTTCACGTTGTTTAAAAGAGAGTTTGGTGACATCTTTAAAAACACCTTGGATTGGAACTGGAAAGGCGAAAAATCTTCCTTTAAGCTGTGCCCCTACGCTCATGTAGTATGTACCATTAGCAGGTACAGCCCGCAACTTTCCACTGTATACATCATCAATAATGTCATAGTTTCCAGTGAAGTAATCTAATTCACTTGTAAGAAAATCTGAATAAAATGAAACGCCTTTTGTCAAAAAACCTTGTTTATACACATTTGTAAACTGGTCTGAACGATAATTAACTTCATAACTTCCTTCGAGAGGGGCAGATCTTCCTTTCCAATACCCTTCAAAAGATATTGGGTAATTGGTTGCTTGTTTCTTACCGTAACCATTTACGCATTCACCTTCAATACAGTTTAGAAGTAAAAGTGCAGAGGCACTTTTCATTTCAAAATCCGCTGCTAAAGAGTGAAAAGATATAAGTAAAAGTAATAGTCTAAAGATCAACATTTAGTTCAAACTCGTTTACAATGATGTGCAATTTATCTTTTCAACGGGTTCTCCTTTTTCAAAACATGTTTGCCTGTGAACCTTTCCGTCAACGGTAAGCTCTTGAAAAACTCCGTGTCTTACACCATCTTTGAATAGACCTGCGCTAAGTGGTGTAGAATTAATATAATTGTATTGGAGGTACTTTGTTCCCTCAACTCTACTCAATGTAGAGATAATATACATGCCTTCAGGTTTTCCAGATACTGATTCTGATGTCAAGCTTAATGACCCAAGTGGGTTATCTTTAGTTTCAGATGGAATTTGGCTAGACAGTGCGAATGTTTTATTTTTAGTTATTGGAGGTGATTTATGTAAATCTGACAAAATAGATACTTCTGTATAATTATCAGTTTCTTCAAGGGCATATATATGCGTACCTATACTTTTGACTAGACTCTTAGCAGAACGTTTATTTTTGGTTTTTACATGAACAATTGTCCCTTTATCATTCATACTTCTTTCTCTGAGCAATGTGAATTCATATTCTTCATATAGGATTTCAGAGCTACAATCACCGTCAGGCGAATAGATAGCGTGATTTTCCAAAATAATAGTCTCGTTTGTACCACTTTGGTTTCTACTGTTATTTGCACGAGACATAAGTGATGAAGAGCTAGAAGATGTTGATGCACTAGAATTAACTACAGACTGAATTGCGGCTCTTAATCTCGCCACTTCTTCAGGTTCACTTTTTACATCACATTTTTTCCAAGTCACTTTGTCAGCTTTTATTCCTTGAGAGACTAATGACTTAAACTCAGTTTTATAAACCTCATAATTTGGATAGTCTAACATTGGAAAAGTGCCATATTTTGGTACAAATTGCTCATTGGCTGCTTGAGCAATTGTACCGAAAGAAACAGTTAAACTAAGCGCCAAGTAGCAGGTAAACTTTGTATTCATTAATTATTCCTTTATCTATTTAGTTTTTAGATAGCAATGTACTAACAGTTTACACTAGTTTAACCTTTGTATTTAATTATACAAATAACTCGAACTCTATTTAGTACTTCAACGTAACTTTAGTATTTATCCATAATTAGTTTAGTGTTAATGTTTTCTGAGAACCAAACAAGCTTAAGATTATTGATATTAACGTCTACTTTGTCAGAGCAGCTGACGTAAATATAACAACCTCTAACGTCGGCAATGCGCACCAAGAAGTCCTAGAGATATGTTTTTATGATGCACGCTGATAATCATTATTTTCTTCAACATATTTTATTGCTGATTTAATTGAACCAAAATAATAAATCAATAATTTAAGGCGCTTATCTTTTACATTTTGAGGAGTATCTTGATATTGAATATCGAGCCATACTTTAACTAAAGCCCATGGAGGAAGTTCTTGATTCATTTCATCATCCTTGAATTAATTTATTTACAGATTAACAATATAGTCAATAAAAACAAATGAGCAAAGTTATTTGATGTTATGAGCACAGAACTCTTTTTTAGATGCTTTTGCTTCTTTGCTTTTATCTGACATAGCTTTTAAAATTGCATCATTACAATCTTTGTCTTGCAGAGAAATAGTAGATTCTTTTGGTTTTGTATAACTTAAAGTTGCGATTTTAGGCTGAGAAACGGGCTGTTCTATTTGAAATTCCTGTTTTAGTTCTGAGATCATCTCCCTAGCAGTTTCAACTTTTTTTTCTTGTAATTTTCCTATATCCTTTTGCATCCGTTCGGTACTATCTTCAATAGATGACGTAATGAATTGCATAAGAAAATAGAATATTATTAAACCAAAAACTAAAATCATTAATTTCTTAAATATGTAGCTTAACAAAGTTAAATCCCTTTAAAGTAAAAAATAGTACATCACAAAAATGTACTATAGAACAAAAAAATATTTTTCAAAAGACACCTTACTACAGCCCTTTATAATTAAAGCACATAGAGGACAGAGAAAAACTTTACCCCCGTATTACTAAACGGGGGTCGCTTTGCTCCTAAAGAAAACATAAAAGTCAAAAGCAGTTCCAAAGACTTTCAATCAATCTTTCATCAATAAAAATAACGGTGTCTAAGAACATTATTTTCTTAACTGCTTGGTTTTCATTCGTACCTCATTGCAACCAGGCATAAAAATAATAACCTCAGAAACTCCGAGATTTTTCTTTGACAAAAGATTTCAATCAGTCTGGTTGATTAGCATCAAATTAACGCGCACCCATATGTTTCTTCGAAACGGGTACTTATTAAATTGAAACTAAAAAGGAACTAAAATGGAAAGTAATGTAGGACGTAGTTAATCAAGTGAAAGGTAGAGGGTTGCCTGATAAATTTACAGGCAAATTGTCCATGCACAGACTCTAACGCACTTGTTTAGCTGCTTGTAAGCCATAGGTGCGCTCAAAAGCTATTTGTAACTCATGATAAAACGAGTTAGTTGCTATATTTAGCTGAGTACAAAACTCTTCAAGTTCTTCAGGAGACATAACCACTTTCTTAAAAATAAGCTCCTCTCTAAAATCATTTCCTAAGTCTGTGAGGACTGACAATTTGCTAATAATTTCATTTTCACCAATTAATTTCAGTCTAGAAATAGCAATAGATTTTTTTTCTCTTGTATCAACAAAATCATTATCTATAGCCAATAATCCTTGCTGTGTCAGTGTTTGACGGTCAACATCTCCAGAAGGAATACCATGTCTGAGGGAGCCATCAACCTTTGATACGTACTTTCTCAGGGTATTCAGATGAGGTTCTATGCTTTCAGTAGCAAACTCTAATATTTCTATACGTTTATCTATCTGTTTATTTGATTTATCAACTGAGTGATTTTTAGATGTAATAAAATAAGTTGATACACCACTAATAATTGCACCTAAACCAATTTTAACTGCCGTATCAATAATATCTAATGTATCCTTTGGCATAACACCTCCTTTTATAGTTAACAGCCTAATTAATGGCCGTATTATGGTTAGAATAAGCGACAATGCAGTAAAAGCCAATTGTTATTTTGTTCTTATTTATTAGCTTCTTAGTAAACTTATAACATTGACTTCTCACCTCTTCGGCCTCTTCCTCCTTGCTCAGGCTTCGCCGTCGTCATCGTTCTCAATTGTTCGCTAGGTACTTTCTAACTCATTATTAACAATCGGCTTATTATTAATGATTTTAGGTGAGCAATGAACGAAACGTGTTAAGTCACCATCAACAAGCTTAACGGTACAGTGATTTATATATTCAACAGAAATGCCAAAGTAATGTAAATCCATACTATTAATGCTAATTTCATCATTACCAGAAACAAGCTTAAAAATGTACTCTTTGTATTTTCTGTCTTTGTTTAAGACTACCGTTTGATAACCTGTCATATATATTTTTGACGCTTCATAAGGTAACGCTAAAGAAAGAGCATTTTCATTACCACGCGAAAAACGGTTAGAAGAATTAAAAAAATTAGAATTTTTAGCAGTGGACGCGCTAGAAACTTGGCCGTTTTCTTGAAGAGACTCACGGTGGTATGTGCCAAGACTTTTCCTATCGTCTTTAATAAATCCCCACCATGTCGCATAGCCGACACAAAGAAGTAGTATGGCGATAGCAAAAATAAGCGAAGGGTCTTTGAAGCCGTTAACACCTCCCCGTTTTGTAACCTCCCCTGTACTGGTTGACTTGTAGAGCTTATGAACGTCGACGGGAACCCGCCGCCAAACTGTCGGATCGTCTTTCTTTTTGGGTATTCCATTGTTTTTTGGACTGTGTTCATGGATTCTAGGCTTCCTTTTAAACCAAGGGATAAATTCTAACGTGTCGTTATATTTGTGATAATAAGCAAAAGAGCAAACACGCCTTATCAGTTTATGTACCTCTTCAATTGCAGGAGTACAGTAAATTAAATCCCAGTTATATTTACGCTGTCGCATATTCGCTTCACGCATTTTTTTAGGGTAGATAATATGGCCATTTTCATCCAATACCGTTTCGCCTGTATCATCGGTTGAGCCTTCATCCGTTGGTGGTGTGTAGCTCGCAATTTCCTTTTTGTAATACTCAAAGTATTTTGTTGGTAACTTATCTTTCAATGAGTCGATACCTTGGCTATCTAGCTCTTCAGGTTTGAATACTTTGGCATCATCTGGAAAGACATCTTGTACTTCATCCATGATGATAAAAGCGTTAACTGGCATCCACCAAAACCAACGACGCCAAAGGTATAAGCCTTTTTCTGTTTGACTTGATAAACGCCAGATATCAGCGGTTTCAGGAAAGGTTTCGTTTAGCTCTATTTCAATAGATTCTTTTGTAAGAATTCCTTCAATATTTGTAACAACTAACCGCCCTGCTCGAAGCTGTGGCAATACCTCAAACCACAAAGCACTGGCTGATTTAAAAGAGCCGGGATTACCATGGAATATTGACGTTGCCATTAGCTTAAGAACCTCATAACAAAGCGCGTCATCCACGCTTGGAATAACAAATTAATACCATCGAATAGACGCATATCAATTAATGCCTGCCTTACATCTTGCGGTAAAGCGGTCATTTGCGCAGTGATTTGAGACATGATATTTAAATCAGCAATGATGACTTTGGCAACTCCCCACGAATATTGCATGAGTTCAAGTTTTACAAAAAGCTTAGCCTTAACAAGCCAGACAACTAACCAACCTGTTAAACGCTGCAACATGCTTGGCACATCATCAAAAAAGTAAGTCCACATTTCGCTAAAACTATCGGCAACCATTTGTGAAGCCCCTGCAATATCTTGATAGGTATCACCCATAGCGATAAACGGCACAAAGAGAAATACGCCTAATATGATTTTTTTCATTAGTCTTTTCCTAATAGGATAAACCCTGCAGAAATGGAGCAAAGCAACATCACCGCACCTGATAACAAGTTAAAAAAGAACCCGAAACGCGATAATGACAAATCGAAACTTCCCTGTGTTAACACAAGATTTCTGGCTTCATAACCTGAGCCACTTGGCACATTAATCGTCATTAAGGAAGTAGCCTCCGCCTTAGCTAAGTTGATAAAGCTAGTCATATCAGTTTGGAGTTGTGTGATTTCTGCTTGAAGTGCCGCTTTGCTTGATTCATCAAAAAGGGCGTTGATTTTTGACTTATCAATATCGCCCGTCGTTGTAGAAAAGGTTTCTTTTTCTTCTTCTTTCTCTATTGCATACACCACTTCTCTACTACTGTCTTTTGTTAGCTTAGAAAGCTCTTCGATAGCGGCAACGACTTTCTGGTTACCTGATTTAATTGTAGAAACTTGCGTTTCCATTGTAGAGCGCACACCCGCCTCAATTTGAGCTAACTTTTCATTACTTTTTTTAACCAGTGCAGCGACTTCAATACTTGCTTTAGTTTCTTGTGATTGTGTCGTTACGTCATCAGGCGTCCAACTACCCCCTGCATCAAAACAAGCGGCACAATGACCCGCCGTAGGAACAGAGCAAGTACCCGTCCCAACAGGGCAAGAGGTTTCTTGATAGTCTTGTGCTTCATCCCAATCACCGCCCATATCTTCACAAAACCCCCTTGAAGAGCTAGCCGCAATGACAGAGCAAGTACCATTATCATCATGGTAATTTGATTCGCCTTCACCAACATCGTTATGTAATGAAGTATCACACATAAGCGTCGAGCCATTATCTATACAGCCATCATCACAAATTTCAGTACCAGAAGTTGAAGAGCAATGTTTATCTCTTTTAGCCTCGCAATAATTTTTGCCATTAGAGTGGATACAACTATCTTTATCAGTGCCAGTCCCTGAGCTGTCATAGGTGGGGTCTTCTGAGTTGCCACAACCTAAAGCGTTGTTTCCAGTTCCTGAGTAATAACTGGCATCTCCAGTGGTTTGTTTTGAGACTGAGCAGGATGCGCCATTGTATGCGTTATAACACATTGTTGAAGCCGTGTTGTTGCCTGAATCAATGACTAATTCTTTGCAATAATCATCATTTTTTTTCAGTTCATTTTCTTTTTCTTGTTCGTAAGCTATATCGTTAGGGTGATAACAGATATCTGTTTCACCATCTTCGTTAGTATCAAGACCAAAGCTATGATTAGGATGTGATTCTGGGGGACAACTATTACTATCAACTTTACCTAAACCAACATTTCCGAGATAAATACCAGATTCAGCAGAAGTCCAACCAACACCCGTAACGACGAAATTTCTTGTCCAAGTACATTGGACTTTTGCAAAAGTTTCGGTTTGTTCAAAAAGATGACCCGAGGGGTTAGTTCGATAGTCATTAGTACTAAATTTTTCTTGTTCTGGATAAAGAGACATACACAGGTTAGCAACATCCACATCGCAAGTACTACCAAGAAAGGCATTAGTACCATTAGTTGTACTCGTTACTACACATTGCGTGTCTACTTTAGGCGATACACCATCAAGTTTTGAATAATCCACTTTAAACGAAAAGGCAAAAAAAGAGGAAAAAAAAGCGACTGAAAAAGCCGCTATTTTCCATGCTTGCCACACATTAACTTGTACGTATTGCACTGGAGAAACCCTCAACAAAACAGTAAGTGAAAATGGTGGCGAACATTAATGATGTAAGCATTGCTTAAACCTGTGCTTAGCGAGTAAGCAATTTAATTACAATACCAACACCCGTTACAACAGCTGCGATACCTAAAACAACGACAACAGCAGCGCCCGTATTGGTTTCGCCATCAGTTCCCGCAGCAGCAATGGCCGTTGAATGATCAGCCGCTTGCGCCATAGCACCAGTGAAACCCGCAGATAAAGCGAAACCAACTTTAGTTTTCATAAAACGATTTTTTAAGTTTTTCATAATAAATACCCTTAGTATTTTTAAGTAAAGTGCTCAATATGAGCGTTAAGTTTTACCGAGAATTCGGTTAACTCTTCCCAGTGAATGACCCGCAATAAAGCCAATTAAACAAATGGCATTAAAATAAGCGAAGTCCTCACCAGAGAATTCAAATAAGTCCTTTAAGGTGGCAATGATTGCGTCTTGACTCATTGCGTCATAATCAGACTTATCTAGTAGAACCAAGCCACTTGGGCATGACTCCACCGATGTACTATCAATTCTTAAGTTGCCGTTACTTGTCTCATACAAGCAATAAGCTGCGTTTGAGTTAAACGAGCACAGCAATAAAAGAATGATTAAAAATTTCATTACTCTGCCTATTCAAAGAATTGAAAAGGCATGCGAATGTCATAATCACCACAGTCAGGACAACAACTGTAATCATGTGATTTGGCTAATTCAGTCACTACACCTGACCAACCACAACCACAATGAAATCGCTGTGTAACAGGCACTAAGCTAGTTAAATTGATGTTCTTTTCAAAAAAAGCGACTGAATCAACCATGACTGTGCCCTACTTCACTAATTCAAAATCAGTGACGATATTGCGTGATGGATTTTGTGGGTCGGCATCAAGCAGTAAGTGAACTTTTTCACCAAAGGGGCATTGGCTTTTAAAGCGCTCGAACAAAGCCGCATCAAAAAGAACACTTAATTCTTGTGTATCAAATCCCGCCATTTGAATATTGTGCTGCTCATTTTGGAACGACTCCGCATTTTTTAAGTAGGTCACATTGGCGAATTGGTAAGGTTTTGGAGAGCCTGATTTGTTGCTAGTACCACTACCAAATTTTGCGCCAATTACGATGATATTTTGAAGTTTAGCCATGAGTTCTATTTCCTTTTTTCGTTTAGGTTGTTGTTGAAAGTCGCTCTAAGTAGGCTTGCTCAGTGGTGGTTATAGCTAACCGCTGAGGAAGCGAAGACCGAGTAAATGGATCAGCAAGGTCTTTTAAGAATCTGTCGATGATTTGTGTATCCGTCATGTCGCAAATTAAGCGCATCATATTGATGGCTTTACGAGTTGAAATGACTTGGTTTTCAATGATTTTTTCAACCGTCATTTTTGTGCGTTTAACGATGGTTTTGATTACGCTTTGTTCTTCATTTAAGAAAGATAATGCAGGATAAGCACCCGCTAAATACTCACTTGGTTTAATCATGGTATCGAGAGGAATAACACGTTGACTCGAATGTAGTTCAAGCTCCCAGCGTACCCATTTATCTTTAGGGTCACCCATTTGAATACCCTTTTCATATACTCGTAAAAGCTTGCCAGATTCACGCGAACCAACATATAAAGAACGTCCTTTATCAGGAATAAAGCGAAACTCTTTTTTAAGCTGCTTTTGTATTTTTTGAGTTAGGTGACCAGACTCGATATACATGTAAGAGGCAGGACGACCGCCAGAGTTAAAACCGCCCTTTTTAGCGTATTTTCTAGCAACATTAATTGAGCGCGTCCCTGCATAATCATCATGTGCCAAATCAATTCGAGTAATTTTAATTTCAGGAATGTTTTTTATTTCTTGATAGAGCCTTGCCATATCTAACGCGTCACAACCTAAGCCCATGAAAGAAACGTAACAGCCAAGGTTTTTACCACCCCAAGCTATAATCCCTGCATTAACACCATCAGCATACAGTGTTGCGGAATATTGATAATTGAAACGTCCTGATGGGTTAGGTCTAACCGTCCACATATACGTTTCAGAAGTGAACACATTGTTTAACCGGCAGACAAAGCGCTCAGCTTCACCGCAGCAAAGTGTGTCGACTAAATCCACACCAATATTATCTAAAAGGTTATTTAATCGGTCATCGTATTTGGTGGCAGTATCGACCTCTAACTCGCCTTTGAGCATGTCGCGAAGTTCATATCTTGCAGCAACTTCATTTTCTGCTAAACGCATTGAATTTAAAGGTAGGTCTTTAAACCGTCTTTCGTCGAATTCACGTGTGATTTGCTCACATGAAGATTTGTAACGAGAAACGATTTGTTGATAAGCATCATTATTAAAAGCATTCGTGGCAAGAAACTCTTTATGCATATTCTCTTTTAACTCATTATGCTTTCTTGCTAAAGAGTCATTTTTTGCCGTAGTAACAATGTCACCTTTAAGGCATGCACCAATTTTGGCTAAGTGCTTAATACGTAGTAGTTCGGTTGGTGACCAAGTAAGTGAAAGTGCATCTACTTTACAAGGAATGCTATTGATTTTATTGGTCATCAAAAACTCCCGAGTTATATAACGCTTGGTAGTTTTCGTCGTTAACTTCGATTAAGTTGAAGTCGTGTCCGTAGATAGTTTGTAAAAATGAAATTAAAGAGACTAAATTCGAGAAATGATGCACTTGACCGTTGTGCTGTATAGCCACATCGCCCCATGCTTCATTTTGAAAATAGATGTCTTTAGTCACAACAAGCCCTGTCATATTAAAAAAAGTAGGCCTTCAGGGCTAAGCTGAAATAACATCTAATGAGCGTCAACAACATTAAGTAAATGACTTCACCGCGAAAGCATTTAAACTGTAAACCAACGACTAACACCCTGTAAAGTGTTCGCTAACACGTTGCAAAAGGGTTTACATGTAACTAAACTTAAAAAGTCAGCAGCAGTCAGGTAAATCTAAATGAACTTTCAAGACGTATTAAATAAGGTCTGTAACGGAATTTCCGATAATAAAACTTCTCAGAAACTTGGTGTTTCAAGAGTTATGTTTAGCCAATACCGAAATGGTCATGCTTTGCCAACAAATGAAACTCTAGAAAAGATGATTGAAATGAGTGGATTGCCACCCTATCAAGTTTACTTGGCAACTTATGCTGAAAAGATAGAAAACACACAAGTTGCAGAGGCTTTTAGGCACTTAGCGGCTTAATGAAATAAGCATTGAAAAGGCCGCTTTTTATGGCGGTTTTTTAATATCTGTAATAGATAGATAACTTGTAAGTGACTAATAGATATACAGTTGTTGTTCACAATGATTGATCGTTTAGTTTGAATATAACAAATATGAATGAAAACAATAAATTAAACGAAAAACGACCAGAAGAATTCTCGCAGATAATAACCCAGATCGCTCCTCAATTGCATCTTTGCGATGAAAATTCATGGCAAAAAGATCTACGTCAGGTGGTCACAGCGCCAGAAACCTTATTATCGTTATTGAATATCAATGCTGATGACTATAAACAACACTTTAAAGCAAGAAAATTGTTTCCTGTTAGAGTGCCTTTGCCATTTATTAAGCGTATGAAAGTTGGCGATATAAATGATCCGTTATTAAGACAAGTGATGCCTTTATCTGACGAGTTTGTCATAACTGATGGTTACCTCACTGATCCTCTGCAAGAGCATGATACGGTTGCAGAGGGATTACTACATAAATATAAAAACCGTGTATTAATGATTGTAAAAAGTGCCTGTGCTATCAACTGTCGCTATTGTTTTCGTCGCCACTTCCCTTACCAAGAAAACAGCCCTAATAAACAACGATGGCAATCGGCGTTAACCTACATAAGCGAGCATAAAGAAATTTCAGAAGTTATTTTTAGCGGCGGCGATCCGTTGATGGCTAGCGATAAACACTTAGCTTGGTTGGTGGAAAAAATAGAAGCTATTGCTCATGTTAAACGTTTGCGTATTCATACTCGGTTACCTGTCGTTATTCCAAATCGCATTACTGAAGATTTAGTTAGCACATTAAAAAGCAGCCGCTTGAAATCAACGATAGTACTACACATAAACCATGCCAATGAGATAGATGATAACTTTACCGAAGCGCTGGAACCGTTAAGAGCAGCAAGAATACCATTATTTAATCAGAGCGTGCTGCTTAAAGGTGTTAATGATAACGCGAATGCGTTAATCAAGTTAAGCGAAACCATGTTTGATGTTGGTATAACGCCTTATTATTTGCACCTGTTTGATCCTGTGCAAGGGGTAGCTCATTTCGATGTAGAAGAAGCAAAAGCCATAACAATTGTAAAAGAGATGTTAGCTTCATTGCCAGGTTTTTTAATGCCTAAATTGGTGCGTGAAATTGCTGGAGAAACGAGTAAAACACCAATAAATATAGCCTGATGCGCTTAAACCACCTATAGTAAAAATAACATGCTTCACTGCTAAACATACGCAGTACTATCTGGCATAATTACCACAATTCTTACCGTACCTTTTAAAAAGAAAAAACCATGACCAAAGCTATTGAACAACAGTTAATTGAAAACATTTCAATTATTTTGAAAAAATCACTGACAGCCGATGCCACTTTAGCTGACTTACGTGAACATAAGAAAGCAGGTTTTGAAGCTGTTTTTAAAAAAGATGCCGGGTTTAACTGTTCAGCCAATACGTTTCAACCTTATGTTGAAGAAATTGCCGATGATTTATTGCATTGGCAAGCGAATAAAAACCAACAAGCGTTGTTAATTCCGTTAGTAAAAAAGATAGAGCAACTCTTTAATGTATTAGCTGGATTTGAACAAACTCATAGTGCATAAACGTCCTGAAAATATAAATGAATAGCCAATAACCATGTGAATATTTAGGATTGAATTGGGTTAAAAGAATGGATTACTTTGAACATTTAGAAAAGCATGGTTATTTGCAAATACCTCAATTCTTGCCTCAACATCAAGCATCAGCTTTTCGAAAATCAATTATTCGCACGAGAAATCCACAAGAATGGCGCCAAAGAATCAAACCTTATTCGCCACTTACAGGCTCAAACACCTTTGGTAACAAACGTATTAAGAGTCGTTATAGCAAGGCACTTCATGCAAAACGTGATAATCGCTTTTCATTCAGCTTTAAACGCTCCCGGTATATTGAGGCGCCACATTCAGTATTATCAGGAATTGCTTTAGAATTTAGAAAGACGCTGATTGATAAACTTAGTAGTAGTTTACCCATTAATGGTTTAACAAAAGGTGGTTTTATCGCCAGCTTTAATAAAGGCGATTTTCTCACTTATCACAATGATAATGTTAAAGGAAAATACGCCTTTGTTTATAATTTAAGTCAAGGTTGGCAGCCTAAATTTGGCGGCCAGTTAGAGCTATTCCCCAAAAAATACCGCTTTTATAAAAAAGTACTAACTCCTGAATTTAACAGCTTGTTGCTGCTTAAACTTGATTATCCGATGTATCATCAAGTGGCAATGGTTGCCTCCCCTACACATCAACAACGTATAACCATTACAGGCTGGTTGCTATAGTCCAAAGGTTCCATTGCCATTTTAAGTAAACACACTGACAAGGTTACTTATCTTTTTCAATAACATGCGCTTTAAATGTATCTACAAACCATTCATCAAGCATTTTCTTTTCATAGCCTAATGACTCATGACGGTATCTTAAATTACTAGTCGACATAAAATTCATGTCTTTTAATTTTATTTCACCTGCAGTGACTTCGCTACCATCAGCGTTTTCAAGTTGATAAGAAAAGTTCATACGCGGTGAATAAATCTCTTTAACAATTCGCATACGATTTATACCTCCGGCATGGGTATCACCCGCTAGATCTACGTCAGTAACGTCTATCTTTAACACTTGCCCTTCTGGCAACTTACTCGCTAACTTAGCAAAATGTTTCTCAAAGTTTTTGAAAGTACGTTCACGAAAGTGTTTTCGGCTTTCTTCACCTGCGTGTATATCACGATATTCTTTATAATCAGTCCACGTAACTTCTGACGTTGCTGCATTCGCTTGGTTTTGCAACGTAATTAATGTCAACATACCAATCAACATAGTTGTTATATTCTTCATCATATTTTCCTCTTTTTAATGGCTTAATTAAGTAGACCATAGTTATCATAAATACATTGTTAAGAAATGTTATTTTGTTTGATAAAATTGTTGCATTACACTCGCTACAATTGAGATTGTTCTTTGCTTGCGTTGCTCTACTGAAAGCTGCTCGTGAGCGAAACCTTGTACAGCGCCACGCCAAATAATGGCACCTGAAGCAGTGTCTTCTATATAAATTAAGAAACTGCCTTTTTGTAAACTCTGTTTATCTTGCAAGCCAGGTAATACGCCGAACTTTTCATTTATATTTTCATCGGAAAAGTCACTTGATAGTGCGATACCAAAACCAACATGAAAAGCCACTGGTTGATTTTTTTCAGCTGTTTGGTAACCGTTTTCTTGCAGGTTTTTATTAATAGTATCGTTATACAAAGCGTAAACAGTTTGAGTTTGCTTTGCGTTTAATGAACTCTGTTTAGCGTAATGCGGTAATAAAGAAAAAGTACTTCCTTTAGCGTAAGTCAAAGGAGCATCGCGAACACTAGAAATTGCTAATTGCTTATTTTCTCGTTTAACTTCAGATTGAACTTGTACACATGCAGGTAAAGTTATACTTATTAAAAGTGCAGCTAATATACTGAATTTACTTTTCATTTCCTGATCCTAGAAATTTTACCTCTGTAACATCAATAGTGACCCAATATGCTCATTAAGTATACAAAGAATAGGAAAAATACTGTAAAGATATGTCGTTATAAATCAGGTAAACTGTACCAGCTAAAAATGCCAAAATAGACTAAATAAGAGAATTAAGACCCGATGAAAATTTTAATTACAATGTTGTTTTCTTTGCTGATATCAGCCTGTAGCCAACAAGAAGTGTATAGCTCTAAAGCCATTAGTAAAAATAGTCATAGTGACTCAATTCTTTCAGCGGCAGCGTTATCAAGTGATGGCCAGCTTAATGTTGTGGTAAATGCGAATAGTGTTTGTTTATGGCAAAACCAGCTGCCAGCTAGTAAACCTAGCTGCTTGTCAGCTGCGCACGCACAACATATTGAAATAGCTCATATCAGTAAAGATAAGCAGTTTCTGTTTCTTTCAAATAGAGTATCTGTAAAAAAATACGCTATTAACAACCTACAAATAATAGGTGAATGGCAGGTTGCAGAGAACATCATCAATGACATTGCTACTTCACAGAGTGGTCAAATGCTTTTACTTGGTTTTAGAAGTGGTAAAGCCAGTATTATTGACACGATAACGAACAAAGTAACCACTTATCAGAAGCATCGTTTAGATATTAATGCCGTGAGCTTATCTGACAATGGTCAACTTGCTTTGACCGGCTCAAGCGATAAAAAAGCGATGCTATGGGACACGACAACGGGTGAGAATCAATTTGAATTCAAGCATGCGACCAGAGTGAACCATGTTGATGTAAGCGCTGATGGCTTGGTTGGCTTTAGTATTGATGCGGTTAAAGACAGAAAATTTTGGGACTTACAAACAGGGAGTTTAATTGCTGAGCTTGATACCTATTTAAAATTTATTGAAGTAAATGATTCTGCTTTTTCAGCGGATAAAAGTCTACTTTTAACCGGTTCTCCGCGACAAGTATTGCAATTATGGCGCGTTACTGATGGCGCACTACTCGCACAATGGGAGTCTTCAATGCAACTTGGTAGAGCATCAGTACTTAGCGTTGCTATAAACGATAAAAAAAGTGCTCAAGCCATTATGGCCAGTAACAGTGATGGTGTTGTTGAAGAGTGGCACTTTCCTAATAAGTAATTTTCTCTGTAATGAAAAATAACTTAGAAAATACAAATAAAAAAGCCCGAATATTACTATTCGGGCTTTTCAATTATGAGACAAGTTTTACATCATGCTGCCCACTCTATAACAACCCGTTGTTTTTCATGTGGTTATATAGAAGCATAAATTTGATACCCTTGATTATACCCCAGAAACAATTAACTCAGCGTTACATTCTATTTGTTACATCTTCTTTATTCGGGTCGATTATTTCTAATGCCCATTTAGCTTATCTAAAATAATAGGAGTAACCAACAACATAATGGCGGTTAAATAAGCTTTAATCGGCGGCAGGCATACCTTAACGGGTTTCACGTTTTAAGCTAGGTAAATCAATCATTATCACATTCCTAGTGGTTTATTGGAGCATTCCGTACTACTTAATCACCAAAGCGATTCGTCAACTACCTTACTAAGAATTCAATGCCACTACCCGTATGCTTTTTACTCATTTAATAGGATGATAAGAATTAAATTTTCCATAAATATATGGAATTATTTGAATGTCATTCCACATATTTATGGAAAACATTCAAACTACAACATTTGAGCCGGCATTTTCGCTAATTTATCGGCTTGCTCTTGCATACCTTGTAAAATAGAGTCCGCTAGTGACATATTAAACCCTTCTGGTAACATCCCATAAATATGCTCAATCACTGCTGGTGTACTTTCTATAAGGTTATTGATTAACTGAAGTGCTTCCTCTTTGGTGATTCCAACACTCACAGCATGTGTAATGAAATGGCGTTTTTGAACTCTCTCTAGTTCATAATAATTTGTACTACCACGTACTGCCATCGCTAATTTTGCTTTTCTTTTGGCGATCTGATCTTGTTTTGGGCCTAAAATTGGAAAAATTGATAAGATATCGTAAAGTGGGGTCATTTCATAGGAGTCACGCGAGGTATGTTTGATGCTAAAGTTTTTAGCATGCCCATCCGTGGCAAAAAGTAACCAATAAATAACTTGAACGGCAAAAAATGTGTGTTTGTCTTTTACCGACTTACTTGAGCCATCTAATATTTGCATGCATTCAGTAATGCCTAAGCCGCCATCTTTTTGATATTTTTGCAAAGGCGAAATTGCATTTGTTTGGCAAAAGTCTTCTTGCGGTAATCGGATGATCCAACTGTCATCTTCAGAATATTCGCGATCAAATCGCTCAACAATAAGTACCTTTTGATCTTCAAATTGCCCGATATCGCAATAAGCTACAGGAATACCAAACCCATCTAATATTTTTGAACATAACCACTCATTTTCGACAGAGTTTATATCTGCACTAATATTGCCGGCCAAACCTAAAGGTAATTTGAAAATATGAGTTGTTGGTGTAGCTCCCAATGGCACACACCACTGCTCATTATGCCAAAGAAAGGCCGTTTTCTCTTGGGCGCCTGCCAGGGATATTCTAAAGTCATCATTATCTTTATTGAACAACCCGTCAGATAATACGGCATTACGTAAAATATCTGCTATTTCAGCCTCTCCAACCGGTTTAGCTGATATTTGATAAATATCATCAGGCTCTTCACTAGGTTTGAGTAATTGAATGGCACCAACACAATCTCTTCCTAATTCAACAAGTAAATCAAAGGGAGAGGCGCTGTTCGTACCAAACTTAACTGCCAATCTATTTCTAATACCTTCACTGTCTGGTAATAAATTATCAAAATAAAACTTAACATTATCACCACGAAGTTTTTGGTTACCCGGTGTAAATGGAAGCGATAAGGATAATGGGCGACCTTGTTTACTATCAACCCAGCTTTGTGCATAAATTAACTCTTCTACACCGCTTCTCTTTCCCCATTGGCCAACAAGAACCCCATTCATCCATATATTTAAATGCGTTATTTTACGTTTAGCCATTACCAACTATCCTTGTTGAGCTTTTTTACAACTTTGCCAGAAGGTACATTTTTAGTTCTTACTTGCTGATACTTAGAGCCACTTAATTCTTTTTCTATCACGCGTCTATATGCATGTACGTGTACCGTGCCGTCTTCTTTATTTGAGCAAGAAGACGATTCAGTATCAGATAAGGATAGCTTTACACCAAGAATATTTAAAACCTTTATCAACCGCTCTAACGTCACAGATTGAGGCTTTGATTCAAGAGCTTGATAAGCTTGCTGCGTTACATTCAGCTTTTCCGCCATATCTTTTTGTGACATGCCATTTGATTTTCGGTACCCCACTAGAATAGGCTTTAGCTGTGCTGGCGTGTTAACAATATAGTTCATATCGGACTCTCTCATTCACAATGAAAACAACTTATACATTGTAAATATAGGTTACAATGTATAGGTTGTAAAGAGAAATAACAACCTATACACTGTTTTTACCAATAACAACATATAGGTTGTATGTACATTCACTTGATGACTGCAAGGTCCAAATCACTGGAATATACAATTGTAGATACCACCCCAAAGGGCCACCCCGCCAAACCGTTTGTGCCAGCCTGTCAGTGAGAAAGCGCCAGCATTCCACCGAAAATTTGCCATGCGTTGCGTATATGATCCTCTAAAACACAATATTAAGACCTCCACAAAAGGCATAAAAAAACACCTCAATGATGAGGTGTTTTGATTGGATAAATTTAAAGGTGTCCCTTTTTATATTTTATAATTAGCAAAAAGTTCAGACACATTCGCTTTGCTCGTTTTAACTAACTTTTGCATTAAAGAAAATGGAACAGCTTCAATATCTGCTTGCTGCTGAATATCATTAATCATAGCTAACCACAATTTTGCAGTCATTTCTGAATCGTATAATGCTCTGTGAAAGTTGCCATTTGATGTAATGCCTTTGTAGTCTATCAGTGTACCTAGCTTATGGTTGGGTGCTGATTGATATAACCTACGAGAGACAAGTAATGAGCAAGAAAACTGTCCATCATAGTCGCAAGATATTCGTTTCAATTCGCTATCTAAAAAGCGTTTATCAAAGGAAGCGTTGTGAGCAACAAGGTTTTGCCCTTGAATGAAATCAGCAAAACGTTCCATCACTTCATAACAAGGAGCAGCTTCACTTAACATTTGGTTAGTGATGCCAGTATAATTTTCAATAAATGAATTCACAGGTCTTCCAGGGTTCATTAGCTCCTGAAAAGAATCGGTTACCTCACCATTTTCAAGCTTCACAGCACCTATTTCTATGGCTCTATCGCCATTAGTTGGGGATAAACCTGTAGTTTCAAAATCGAGAATAATTAACGTATTGGCATTCATGTAGCGTAGTTATGTGGCAAAAGAAACTTTCTCTGCATTTTACGTGGAAGTCGATATAAGTAAACCGAAAGTATTATTAAGGCTAACTTTTTACTTATGTGTAAAAAAAGACCTGAATAAATTCGGGGTCTAAAAAATATTTTTTTAAGTGTTCTTCCTTTTTCTTAACAAGAATGACATATAAATAATGTTCACTACCTGCCAACAACAAAAGAATAATACAAAGCCGATAAGAAAATGACTTACCTGAAAATCCTAGGGTAGCAAATTATAATTTAAACTAATTTTGCTAGTCATTGTAGATGCCACCCCAAAGGGCTACCCTGCCAAAACGTTTGTGCCGCCTTGCCATTGAGAAAGTGCCAGCAGGCCGCTGAAAACTTGCCGCACGTTACGCAAACGCCCCCTAAAACACAACATTAAAACCTACACAAAAGGCATTAAAAACACCTCTTCAATGAGGTGTTTTGATTAAATAAATTTAGGGGTGTCCCTTTTTATAGTTTTATAATTTTATAATTTTATTCTATTGCTCTTCAAGCTAAGACAAATTGGATTTTTGATACAGCTTCAAACTTCGATGAGTAGCGCACCACTTTCGATTAGTGGCAACGGCCCAGTGAATCAAATGTTTTGGACTGCCAGCAGCACTGATAAAGTGACGATTAAAGTCGGTAATAATCGCCAACCAATCTTGCTCATTCACATTAAAATGTTCAAACAATGGTTTAATATGACTTGGAATTGCACCTCGTTTATCTTCTCGAATACAACGCCCAGTCCATTCAACCAATTTAACATAGTCGACTAACGAAAACGGCAAGCCTATTTGTTGTTTACTATGCGGTTGATAATGCGTAAAAGGTGCTAAATTGTCAGGTTGCGCTGCTCTACCCTCTCCTTGACTTGCAGCTATAGCAACCGCCTTTAACCGCTGCTGAATAGAAGTAAAATCTGACTGCTCTGGTGTGTCAGCAATTGCAGCACGTATTGGGTTTAAATCAACATACGCCATACAGGCTAAAAGCGCCGTTTCATCTAGCAATGCTTGAGATTTAAATCGCCCTTCCCAAAATCGCCCTTTGCAGTTATCTTCTTTATTGGCTTGCACCGCTATGCTTTCATTTAAACAACGCATATACCAGCCTAAATCATACAAACGCTCGCGCCATACTTGAATTAGGACTAGTGCTTTATCTTTTTCTGCTTGGGTGATATCTGGTTTGGTTAACCATCTATCAACAAGGATATGACCGTTAAACAGTTGTTTCCAACGCATGACGACTTCAGTATCTGAGAAGCTATCTGCTTTGCTTTTATCTACCTCAAGTACTAAATGGTAATGATTACTCATAATGGCATAGGCACAAATATCAATTGCAAATATTGAAGACAACTGATGAATTTTATCAACTAGCCATTGTTTTCGATGGTCAAAGTTTTGCCCTGTCACTTGGTCTTCACCACATAAAAAAGCCCTACGTACACAGCGACAAATGCAGTGATAGTAAGGCGTTTCAGCTAAGCATACTTGCTCTTTTCTAGCGCGGGTCATGGCTTAATCCTTGTTCAGTAATCAAACAATAAGTTAAGCCTAGACAGTAACAATCAATTAATCAAATTTAGGGGTGTCCCTTTTTATTTGGTTTTGAAGAGCAGGCGTCGGGGCTAATCACCATAGAAGTTGAACATTTTACCCTTGATGAAGTTACTATAATTTATAAAGATGATGGTATAGGCATGAGCGCTGAAGTATTGAATAAAGTATTTGAGCCCTTTTTTACCACCAAGCGTAACAAAGGTGGGACAGGTTTAGGCTTGAATATTGTTTATAACATTGTTGAACAAAAGTTAGAGGGTCATATCGTCATGACCAGTATTCCAGGGAAAGGCATTTGCTGCACCATCACCTTGCCCGTAATGTTGGCAGATAATGCTGTATCCAATAGCAACGCCCCTTTGCACTTATCTTAACTCGAAACTAGCATGAGTCAGACCAAATCAACTTTTTGAATCATGAGAAGTTAATTAATGGCTTACCCATTCAATCCAAGTCTCATTGATTTGGATTAGGAAACTTGATTTTCCTTGAAGACAGTCTTTTGATATCACTATCAATACGAGTCAGATTTAGTTGCCGATTAACAATTTCCGCAGTGGCCTGATTGCAGTCATTACTGTTAGAATTACATAGGGGATCACAGTTAAGTTAAAGCTCAATTTCCAAGGTAAGCCAGAAAGCACGAGGCTCTTCCACCCAACTACTTATTGGAACAAAACCATAGTTTATTGATTTTTGTCGTTTATTATTATCAAAGTTAATTAGGTTCTGTGCGTAAAGGCTCAGTTTAGTATTGTTGAAGTAAGGTACATCCCAAATCAAAGATGCATTAAGACGTACCGACCGTCCAAAGGCTCCTTTTTCATCAACTGCCCTTTGATATTCACTCAAGGTTTGCAGACCATTAGCATAATTTTCCATATCGCCAGGAGATAAAGAGCTTGTATCTACCGCAGCGTAAGCATTGTCATACATAGTAAATAAGTCATTGCCATATTCTAATTCCCATAAGATTCTGGCATCAAAATGCAGTATGAAATCATCTCCCAAACGAATATCTGACCATAGTTTAGTGGTGTTGTCAGACCAAAATGTGAGGCTATTACCTGTGCTGTTTAAAGCTAGAAAGCCTCTATGAAAAAAAAAGTCTGAAAGACTAATTTTTTGACTTTTTGATCCCTCATCTGTCATGGCAACAAAATCCCAATCTTTAAGCTTTAGATAGGAATGATTAATACCAAATGTGACATTATCGGCTTGATAGGTAAGTTCTAACTCTAAACCATTGGATTTTTGCGTACCAACTAGCTCTGACTTGTTGCCACTCCAAGCAATAATTTCTGCATCGTAACTATAAAAAGTTAAGTTTGTGTACCATTGCGGATTAAAAATATGGTGGTATGTAAGTTCAAATGCTTTGATTTCTTCCGGATCGTTTTGATTGCCTTCAAGTTCCTCTATATAAAGATCCGTCATGGTATTCATGCGTAGAGATTGTTGCCAACTAGCTTTTATAATGTTGTGTTCATCAATGTTAGCAACCACGGCAATGCGAGGGGAAAACATGCTGGCGGTAAAATCATTTTTATCCATTCTAGCCGAAAGTAATGCTTGAAGCTCGGGTAGTAAATGATATTTTAACTCAGCCATAATTGAATAAGTGTTAGCCGACCAGCCATCGGTATATTCAACTACATTAGAATCTTTGAGAGTACCGTTACTACCATCACCTCGATACACTGAATCTTCAGAAATAAAATTGCGTCTGCTAGAGCCTGCACGGAATGTATTCTTTGATTCCCCCCAGGGTTTGGCTAAATAATCATGGGAGTATTCAATACCTGCGGTAAAGGAATTATTTTCATTCCAGCTATAAGTAAGTAATGAGCGAGCAAACCATTCGTTTTCTGAATAGTTTTTTGTTCTGTTTAATATACCGTTATGATCGAGGTCTAATTGCTTGGCGTTAGTGGTATAATAATTAACAGAGTCGAAGCTGAGTAAACTTTTTAATTGCCATTGATTATTTATCTGATAGTTATTGTCAAGGTTAATTAAGAACAGCTCTTCACGAAATTCGTGAGTTGCTTGCTCGCCATTTAAATAATCCTTCTTTGTCACTGTACCAACATTTCCCGATGAACTATAGCGCGTTAATAAATGCCAATTATCATAGAACGCCATATCAAAGGATATTTTGACTTGCGCTTTTTCATCGGCATCGCGGTAAAAATTAGCCACAGTGTTACCGTCTGAGCCACTAAAAGCCTCGTCATCGCCTTTGTAACCATGCTCACCATTATTAGAAAATTGATATATTTGAAGATTTTCATATCCTTTGGTACGCATCATGCTGATGTGAGTTCGCCATTGTACATTTTCACCTACATGGCCAACATCTATATAAGCGCCTTTGCTTTGGTAATCTGCGTTATATGTTGCTCCTAAGGTTACACCATCGTAAGTCCCTGCTTTTTTGGTCACAATATTGATAACACCCGAGATAGCACCGGGACCGTGGGTTACTGAACCTGGCCCTCTGGCAACCTCAATTCTTTCTATATCCTTCATGTCCCAGTTATTCAGTACTGAAAGTGATCCCCGATAAGATTTTTGATTAATTGGTCTGCCATTTATGAGTAAAAGGGTCGTGTAATTTCGCTCGCCAAGCCCACGAATACGAATATTACCACCACTTGTCGAGTCATCGACGAACATCAAACCCGGTACATAGATCTCAAGCAAGTCGCGAATATTTCTAGCAGGACTTCGAGTAATTTGTTCTTGGTTAATAATAGTGACCGTTGAGGGCGACTGACTAACGGTACTTTCGGTAAGACCGCTAGTACTAACGGTAATCTGTAACAATTCCTCTAGTGACAGATTAAAGAAATACGACATATCACTCTCTAATTTATCATCTGCCAATGTAGAAAAAGGTACCATCAGGCTCAAGAGAATGGTTAGTGGAGGTATAATTTGAGTATTTAATAACATTATTTTTCTGCTATCTAGGAATTAAATTATATTATATTTAACAAGTATAGTTTCCTTAGCTACAAATGCAGGTGATTTAGTGATATAAAATCGAAGAAAAGGCAATGAAAAGTATTGTTCAATCAGTATTAATTAAAAACAGCTTTGAGAACTACGTGTTTATGATGTTTCAAATATTGATGTCAGTTTATGTTTCGACATTGAACATAATTTGGAGTGATTTTAGCCAATGGGTTTGGTCTCTTTTGAGATAAAAGTGATCGTACAAAGACAACACGACACAGACGGCTTTGAGCTTGCAGCGGTCATAGATATTGTTCTTGTTCTATAGCCGTATTTTTATTTTTTGAACATTAAATTAATCTCAAAACCGATTTTATTAACGTCCGCTATGCCAATAATTTTGAATTCAGCTGTCGACTTTCTTAGGTCAACTAACTGGTGTTCAGTTGACCTCAACGAATACTCAAAATTTCAAAACCTTACTTCTTCTTTGCGCACAGACGAGTCATAAAAACGAATTAGTGAAACGTCCGGTTTCGTATCATTGCTGCCGTTGATATATCTTATCTAGATATTAACTTTTTGCTACTTTGAATACTTTAGTAATGGAATATAATTGTATTATCTAATGCTCACTTGGAAGCCTAAACGTTCCATTTGATAACTCAATATGCACTAAAAATAATAAAACTATTGAAATATAGATAAATAACCATATATCATTGAATATCTTAAAGGAGTATTTATTTTCATGTGGCGTAAATTAACAATCATGTTATTTTTATTAGTATTAGCTCAAACAGCTAATACTTTGCCGAGCCTTGAAATTATTGATAAAGGGCCTTTAAATCATGTCTCTTGTTCTCTAGCTGAACAACCAAGTGTTTCAGTTTTTGATAATAATGAGTCGGAAGAGGCATTTAATATTCCAAGATTTAATAGACTTAGCCCTTCGTTATTTACTGCTGAGATACAAACAACACCAAACTATGTGTTAGTTATAGAGTTTTTTAAAATCAAATTGACTGCGGGGTTGTTTAAAAACCTAGCAAATCCTCCTGTTACCCCTCAATGGTTTGAACAATTAGGTCATAACACTAATTCATCTCGACTTTCTGGCTGGAAAGACGGGAACTTTTTATATTCATCTCGTACCACTTACCACAGTTAATTCATCACCCGCAGTTCAGTAAAATTATAAATCCGTATTTTCTGCACTGTAAAAATCAATTATTTACCCTTTTTCAATGCTGATATTAAACCATCGGTTACTTGCTGTATTTGCTATACGACAATTGCGTTGTAGCTACTTATGGTGAGTCTTTATTTTGAGATTTTATGATGAATTCACGTACAAAAAAGTATGCAAAGCATACTAAATGGCAAAATATTGTCATTATTTTCGTATTATTGTTTATGCTAATTAGCGCATTACCTAATTTATACTCCGATAAGGTGAATATTCACCTTACACACAACAGCACTCAAAACGAGATAATATCCCCTCAAGATATTAACTTTTTGCTAGCTGACCATAATCTTACTGTAGATGTAATTAATGCATCTACAGATAGCACTACCATTACCTTAAACAATAAAATAGATCAGCACATTATTGAACGCCTTTTAATACAAGAGTTTGGCGATAATTATTCTATTGATAGTTCAATCGAAAATGATGCTCCAACATGGTTGAAATCATTAGAAGGAAAACCTATAAAGCTAGGATTAGACTTAAGTGGAGGCGTGTTATTTGTACTTGATGTTGATACCGAGCGAGCATTGTCTGACAGACTAAAAAGTATTGCTTTGGATGTTAAGTCTTTAGCTTTAGAAAAACGCATTCGTTTAAGTAAGGTTGAACAGCAAGATAACTATTCAATTGTGATTAATTATTCTTCACCTAAGCAAAGTGCTTATAAAGATTTTTTGGCAAAAATTAAAAAAAACTACCCAGAGTTAACTCAAAACAAACTGGATGAAAATCAAATCACCTTAACCTACTCCGCGCAAGAGCAAGTTAAATTTCGTCAAGAAACAATGAAACAAACTCTTAAAACCATGAGAGGACGAATAGAAGAATTAGGTATTACAGAAGCGGTCACCCAAAAACAAGGAAAAAATAGAATTCGTATCGAATTACCTGGTGTTCATGACCCCGAAGAGGCCAAAAGGATTATTGGTGCCACGGCTTCACTAGATTTTTATCAAATGGCTGAACACTCAAAAGCAGCAGGAATTTTACATATGACTGATGAAAATGGACGAAAATTGAGGATGAATAGTAAGGTAGTGTTCTCGGGGAGTAGTATTAAAAATGCACGTTCAGGTCAAGATGAAATGGGTATACCATTAGTAAACTTAACGTTAGATAGCGTTGGTGGTAAGAAAATGTCTACGTTTTCTAAGAAAAATATTGGTAAACCTATGGTGACGGTGTTTTCTGAGTTTTATCGCAATACCAAGAATGAAATGGTTAAGAAAAGCAAAGTGATTAATGTTGCCACCATTCAACAACACTTAGGCTCTCAATTCAGTATTACCAGTATGTCTAGCCCACAGGCAGCACAAGAGCTAGCGTTATTGTTACGGGCTGGTTCGTTAACGGCACCAGTAACAATTGTACAGCAACGAAGTATCGAGGCGACACTTGGTGCTGATAATATAGATAACGGTATTAAAGCGTTGACCATCGGAATTTCTTTTACTTTATTGTTTATGGCTTTTTGGTATCGCACGTTGGGCATTATCGCTAATGTTGCATTGGCTTTAAACCTAGTGAGTTTACTTGGTTTAATGTCACTCCTTCCCGGTGCTGTTTTAACACTTCCAGGGATCGCAGGATTAGTGCTAACGGTAGGTATGGCGGTTGATACTAATGTGATTATCTTTGAAAGAATAAAAGAAGAATTAAAACGTGGGCGGCATGCTCTCTCTGCAATTGAAAATGGTTATAAAAGTGCGTTTTCAACTATTTTGGATGCCAACATTACCACCATGATCACAGGTATCATTTTATATTCTGTCGGTTATGGTGCAGTCAAAGGTTTCGCTATCATTTTATGCTTAGGAATATTAACCAGTATGTTTACTGGAGTATTCGTCTCAAAAGCATTAACCAACCTATCTATCCGTGAAAACAAGTCTCAGCTACTTGGAGTAAAATTATGAATGATTTCTTATTAAAACAAACAGAAGTTTTAAGTAAGTTTCGACTTGCTAGTTTTTATTTTGCAGCAGTATTCATTTTATTTTCTTTACTCGGCCTATTTTACAACGGACTTAACCTTGGTTTAGATTTTACAGGCGGATACCTAACAGAGTTCTCTACTCAACAATCGATAACTCAGAACAAAATGGAGGCTTTATTAACGTCATTTTTGCCAGACACATTTCAATTATCTTCGGCTGAAAACGGTACACACTGGAGCGTACAACAGATTGATAATGATATAAGTTTGAAAGGAAAAACATGGCTAACTGAATTTTCCGAGATAAGTGGCTTAACAATCATGCCACAAGATGCTATTTACATTGGCAGCCAAGTGGGAGAAGAGTTGATTAACCAAGGTGGATTAGCGTTATTAACTTCAGTGATAGTGATATTACTTTACTTATCTTTTAGGTTTGAATGGCGTTTAGCGGCAGGCTCTGTAATTGCACTTTTTCATGATGTGATTATCGTACTTGGCATATTTGCATGGTTTGAACTTTCATTTGATTTAACAATACTCGCAAGTTTACTTGCCATTATTGGTTACTCGCTAAATGATTCAATTATTGTCGGTGACAAGATACGAGAAATCATGAAAAGAAATAAAGAAAACAGCATAGAGACAATTATTAATCTAGCAATTAAATCAACCATCGTTCGCACCTTGATAACTTCAGGTACAACGCTTGCTACGATATTAGCTATATGGATTTTTGCAGGGGAGTCATTAGCTGGCTTTTCTATTGCGCTCTTTTCAGGGATTTTAGTTGGCACGTTTTCATCTATCGCAATTTCGGCCACAGTACCTCAGCTACTTGGATTGACAGCTGATTATTATCACAAAAAAGAAGAAGAGGTTTGTCAATTGCCCTAATTGAATTTTAAATATTTCTCCTATTATTTGTAGTTTATAAGGTATCTATTTCTCGATGGATACCTTAACTACTTCAACTACAAGTCATGTTTGTACAATTTTATGAATGACCGCTGTGGTGGCTTTGTTGACTGTCAAGATGAAGATAGCTCAACGTGTTATTAACACAAAATACAGCTCAAAAATCTATTGATTTTAATGTCCGGTTTCGTATCTTTGTTAACATTAAGCTAGTGATCATTAGAGACTTCTTCAGCTACCACAAAACCGACCTAATTTAGATGTGAATGGTCACTATAAATAGTCCGCTTAGCCATAGATGTCGTTCACGTAACTGTATTGGTATGACTTCAAAGTCGCATTCCTGACATTAGACCAATATTTTTTGCCATATATTTTGTAATAAAGTATTTGAGTCATATTACTGAGGCGTCTTAGTAACACGCCAAAATACTCAGAAACACATTTAAGTATTTGATATTATGCTAATTGCTTTGCTTCTTATTGGGTGCCTGTCATCTCTTAAATTTTACATTCACACTCCTTATGAATTACCCCCTAGCATTGGCCTTGGCAAAAAAGTGCTTCACCAGTTGATAAAATCGGGTGATGTGAATGGGCTTGTCTCTCTGAAATCTGTGCACCATATAAAATGGCCACTGCCAGCCTTGGATTCCAGGTAATATTCGCACCAGCTGCCCGCCGACCAATGCCGACTGAATAGTAAACTCGGGCAAGAGTACGATGCCCATGTCCTGCTGCGCCATTTCAAGAGCATTAGGAAGAGTGTTAGTGTTGACGAAGAAGTTAACATTCAGGTCGATTTTTTCAGTTAAATCATCATTATTGTAAACCGCCAATGGGCTTTTCTGCCAGGAGGTGGCGATGAGTCTGTGTTCTTTTAACTGGTGGAGCTGGCTGGGCAGTCCATGTTTTTGTACATAGGCTGGGGAGGCGCAAAAAATTTCATTGGCGCTACCCAAGGGTAAGGAGCGATAGTTGCTGTCTTTTAATTCGCCGCCGTAGATAGCCACATCTAAGTTATTTTGGATTAAGTCCTGAGCGCTATCGGTTACGTGAATCTGCGGTTGAATTAGGGGGAATTCCTTACACAGCTGGCTTAGGGCAGGAACCACCACGTCTTTTTCGCAAGAGTGGGGAATAGTTAGGGCAAAGGTGCCGGAGGGTGCTTCTTTGCTGCTGTCCAACTCTTGAATCGCTAGCTCAACCTGATCGCGTAGTAATTCACAACGCCCCAGTAATTTCTCTCCAGCTGCTGTTAGTGACATGCCACGGGTGTGTCGCGATAATAACTGCTGGCCTATGTCATCCTCCAGTCGTTTGAGCTGTTGGCTGATGGCCGACTTACTCATACCCACCTGCTTCGCGGCCAAGGTAAAAGATTTTTGCTTGGCCACTTCTGCAAAGATGAGCAGGGCTGGAAGTCTTTTTATATTGTTCATATTTTTAAACAATCAGTTCAATTTCTAGGCATTGTTAAATAATCACAGCTTTCATATGATGTGTCAACTCAATCAATACACAAACAGTAAATTTAACTAACACAAGGAAAGCCTCATGAGCGCACTTATTATTGTTGACCTAACCCCAACCGATAAAGAGAAACTAACAGCCTACAGTACCCAAGCGGCACAAACCCTGCTTCCTTATGGTGGTGAGTTCCTAGCCAAGGGCTCCATCGAAGCACTGCATGGCGACACGGTTTTTAGTACCAAGGTGGTGATTCAGTTTCCCGATCGTGACAGTGCGGTGAATTGGTATGCTTCCAAGGCCTATCAGGAAATTATCCCGCTGCGTGACCTGGGCATGAACAGTCAATTTCATATAGTGGGCTAGAGGTTTTAGCGCGCCAAATACCAGTAGCAAACTTAACTAATTACTAGTGAAGTTTGCCTTATTTCTTACATACCTAATCATTAATTACACTTAATTGGAGAGACAAATGAAATCATCAAATTCCCGAGCAGTGCGGTTTCATGAAACCGGCGACGCCAGAGTTTTAAAAATAGAAAGCGTAGCTGTGCCAGTGCCGGCTAAAAATGAGCTACGTATTAAGGTACAGGCCATTGGCTTGAACCGAGCAGAGGTCATGTTTCGCAACGGTGCCTACTTGGAAACACCGCAACTTCCCTCGCGCCTAGGGTATGAGGCTGCCGGCATAGTTGATGCCATTGGTGATAACGTAAGCGAGTTTAAAGTTGGGGACATGGTTAGCACGGTACCAGCTTTTTCCATGAGCGAGTTTGGCGTATATGGAGAGCATGCTGTGGTACCAGTGGCGGCTGTTGTTAGAACGCCAGCCAACTTTAGTCCGCAACAAGCGGCAGCTATCTGGATGCAATACGTGACAGCTTATGGTGCTCTGATTCATTATGGCCAGTTACAAAATGGGCAGCATGTGTTAATTACCGCCGCTAGCAGTAGCGTCGGTCTTGCAGCCATTCAAATTGCAAAGAGTCAGGGTGCCATTGTAATTGCCACCAGTCGTGGTGAAGCCAAAAAAGATGCATTACTAGAGCATGGAGCGGATCATGTGATTCAAACTGATTCGGAGGATTTAGTGGCTGAAGTGACAAAGATAACCTCTGGCAAGGGTGCTGAGTTGATATTCGATCCTATCGGTGGACCCATAGTGAATCAGCTGGCTGAGGCAGCCGCGCAAGCTGGGCGCATCATAGAGTATGGCGCGCTGGACAGTGAGGTCACGCCTTTTCCGTTGTTCACGGCTTTGGGCAAGGGACTCATCATCCAAGGATACACCATCTTTGAAATTTCTCAGGACAAAAGAAAATTGAATTCTGCCAAGAAATTTTTATTGCCTTTATTTGAAAGTAATAAATTAATCCCGGTAATCGATAAAGAATTCAACTTCGAAGATATTCAACAGGCTCATGAGTATATGGAGTCGAATCAACAGGTGGGCAAGATTATTGTGAACCTCTAGTTTAACAGACTCACATCGATAGCCAACGGTACTATGTTGGTAGTCGATTAAACGAGAATAGGCGGTTATTCTGCCTATTCTCCGACAATAATTCCTGTCCGTTTTTTTCTTATCTGATTCTAGACGATGTCTCTTACATGGAACTTAGTTCACATTCAGGCTTAAAGTCTTATCGACAGAAGTCATCATCAAAATCGCCATTTTATTATCTATGGAGGAACGTCCGCTTTCGTATCTTTGTTAACATTGAGGCAGTGTGTATTAGAGCCTTCTTCAGTTAGCCAAAAGCGGAAGTTAGCATTTGAGTTACTAACGGCAGTTCAGAACCTTGAGCAGCCATTCGATTTTTTGATGTTGTTATTTTTTACACCCAAAACTTCGCTCTAGATTTTGCGTGAAATTATGTACACCACCTCAAAAGCAGACATTAGAATCATCTAGTTAGAGTATTAAATTTATGGGGCTAAGCTCCCTGAGTGCCATAGGAATATTATTTAGTATTACCTAGAAGGTTCCATTTTCAATTAAAAACAGGAACCTTAGTATTACCATTACTATTTGATAATTAATGAACTCCTGTCAAAACGAAACCCAACACATAAGTCAACTCAAGAAAATATTTAAAAGGCTACTCACATTTTGTTCAAAAACAGTAATAAGCACTTGAAAATATAATATCTATTAAGTAACGGTAATGAGAACAAGGAAACGTCTTCAGTTATTTAGTTTGTATTCGTACATATTTTTGTTCTATAACCTGCTTCCCCCATTGGTCACCTTTTACTTCTTCAACAAGTTTAAAACCATGGCGTTCATAAAGTTTTTTTGCAGCATCCAGTCCCTTATAGGTCCATAAGTGAGTTTCATCAAATCCTTGATCATCACAAAAATCTATAGCTTTTCTGATTAACTTACTGCCGAGGCCAGCTGATTGGAGAGTGTTATCAATTATAAACCATCGGAGATGTGCAATATTATTCCCCAAGTCTTCTCCATCAATAGTGATGCCGCCAATAATTCTACCGCCTTGTTCCGCATACCATGTTTGATTAGCATTATTTTCTACGCGAGGCATAAATTCTGACATCCCTGTGGCTACAAGGCCTTCAAAAATAGCACCAAGATCGGCTATCTGATTATGAATAACTCCATGATATCCTGCGATAGCTCCAATAAGGCCTGGTCGATAGCCTTCGTGAATAGTAATCTCTATCGGTTTTACATCAGGAACGAGAGCCTGGGAATATAAACTTAACCCTTGCATGATCACATTGCGAGATCCCTCATCAAGTGGACCTAAGGCGTTACTTACCTGATTTAAGCCGAAACTATTTATATCATTTAAGGTGATTTTTCCCTGTTGAGTAAGAAATAAATTCTTTTGCCTCGTGTCTATATTTGATGTTTTTACTTCAACCTCTCCCTGCTTAATTAGGTTTTGAACCAAACGGCTCACTGAAGATTTTTCAAGATTCAGACGTTCCGAAAGTTCTTTTCCTGAAAGTAGATCTTCAGCACCTATTTCAATTATTGCATGAACCGCTGACGGGGAATATTTAGTGCCCGCTATTGTTCTATTCATATAACCGAATTCACGTACCAATGTACGTGACGAGGTTCGAATAGTGTTTATCATTCCTTCATTTATTTCATATTTCTTGTTTATATTACTCATTGTTTTTATCACTCACCTTGAATACTTACTACATGGTTGCATGATACAACTATATAGTAAGTATTCTTTTAGGCAACTTTTTTCTGTATTTAAATTTTAGTTTTTTTTGCATGATCTGAGTTCTAAAAGTAAAGTCATGAACTTACGCAAGAATGGATCGTGAAGAGGTCTTATTCTGAGCAGAGGTTTTACTAAATGAAAACGCCTACTCCATTAAACTAAAATAGAGATACTTAATATTATTTTATTGCACATACGTAATGCATTTTTGCACGGATAGCATTTGATAATATTTGATACATTATAACCATACAGTTACCGTTATTTCACCAATAACCAATAACCAATAACCAATAATCAATAACCAATGAACCCTCATTCTAAAAGTATATTTTAGATTGATTTTCATCAATTTCTTGTTTGTCTATCTTCATGGGATAACAAGTTGGTTTAATCGTTGGAATTATGCCATTTGATCAATTAAAGGAGTCGTAGGGAAATTACGCCCTGGGTCTATGCATCAGTTTCATAGGCATGTTTTGAATAAAGTTTTTAAGTAGGTTGTTAAATATGAAAATCAGTCATTTCTTGGTCGCGTTGAGTGTAATTTGTTTATGGGGTGCAAACTTCTCATTTGTTAAAATGGGATTATCTCAAATAGATCCTTTTATATTAACAGGTCTTAGATTTTTATTGGCGGCGATACCTGCCGTATTTTTTATCTCTCGTCCTCAGGTTAGTTTCACTTTATTAATTATTTATGGTTTGATTTTTGGTGTTGGATTATGGGCAATGTTAACACTTGCCATCAAAGCTGGTGTTTCAGCGGGTATGGCAAGTTTATTATTACAATCAAGTGCATTCATTAGTGTACTTATTGGTGTATTCTTTTTAAAAGAAAAAATTGGCATTATTAAACTAATTGGTTTGGTTATCGCAATATGTGGTTTATTGATTGTACTGACTGTACAAGATGGTTCTGTTACTTTGCTAGGCATAATGTTTGTTATGATTGCAGCAAGTGCGATGAGTGTGTCGGCCTTTATAGTAAAGTGGGCAAACATAAAGCAAATGTTCGCTTTTGTCGTGTGGTCATGTTTGTTTGCTTCTATTACTCTATTTCTTCTATCTTTAGTTACGTCTGGCACACAGGCATTTGTTGAATTAGCTAATAATCTTGGCCCTGTGGGGATATTCTTTGTGCTTGTACAAGCTTATCCAGTTACTTTGTTAGGTTATTGGATTTGGAACCGTTTAGTTATCATCTACCCCATATCAACTATGGCACCTTTAACTTTATTAATACCAGTATTTGGTTTTATTTGTTCTATGTACTTTTATGGTGAAACTCTTGCGGGAGGCAAAGTAATAGCTTGTGGTTTGATAGTAATAGGTATCACTCTGGTTATGCTTGAACCTGCAATAAAACAATGGGTGACAGGCTGGAGGATTTACAAGCACTTGAAAAAATCACCTAATATCTGAATATAATGTCGTTTACTTTGGAATATCAAATGAAAACTTGTTTTTGGTTTGATTTTTATGGTGTAAGTCAGACAAAAATGGTTTTCTAATTATTAGGAAAGCCCTGAGGCCATATTACAATTATTAAATATCAATAGTGGAGAGATTTTATGAAAAATGAAGTGGAAGAGTCGTTGTTAAGAAAAGTTTTTGATATAGCTAGGCGTTCGAAAGTAAACGGCAATTTAGCGTATGGTTGCTTATTAGTCGATGAAAACAACAAGGTCATATTAGAAGGTGAAAACTCAGTACTAACTGAAGTAGATGCTTTGGGTCATGCTGAAATAAACTTAATTAGAAATGCGTCGAAGTTATACAATGCCGAGTTTTTGAATAAGTGCACTATCTATACAAGTGATGAACCTTGCCCAATGTGTTCATCTGCAATTTTTTGGGGGGGAATTGGTAGATTAGTTTTTGGCTTAAGTAAATTTCGTTTTTATCAAGAATTTGGTAGAGAAAACCCTGCAATTGATTTTGACATATCCAGTCGAGAAATTTTATCTGCCGGAGGAAGAAAAGTAGATATTGAAGGTCCTTTGTTGGAAGATGAGGCTTTATTAATTCACAAATAGATAATATCTCACGGGAATTTAGGAGTTGGTCATAACCTGAGTGATTAGGGGGCAGTGATGATTAGCAAGCTATTTAAAAGGAAATTGCTTGTTTCGCTTTTTTATCGGTAATATTGGTCTGCTATATAGCTTCGCTAGAAAGGGAGTTGAGGTTTTACAATTACTCTTTTTAGAAAAAGATAATACCTTCGCCAAAGGAAATTAGCTTCAACAAAGTTTTTCGAAGTATTGTTATAAGGTTTATATTGTGAGTAGTTTTATCCGAAATTCACAACCATGTTTTGAAAGCTTTATTAAAATAGAAATTCTACAGCCTCGTAGGTAAATAATAAAATATGAAGATTATCTATAATTTTTCAGAAAATCATGTGAAACAAGTATATCAACTTTATAAAGAAGTGTGGTGGGGGGAAGAGCGCTCAATTGAAGATACTATAAAATGTGTGAAAGGATCTCAAATTTGTATTGGGATCCTTGATAATGATGAAAACCTTATTGGGTTTACACGTGTTATTAGTGATTTTATATATAAAGCAATTATATTCGATGTAATTGTTAGTGTAGAACATAAAAGTAATGGATTAGGTAAGGAACTTATGAATCTTGTTAAAGCTCATGAAAAATTAAAAAGGGTAAAACACTTTGAATTATATTGTCTGCCTGAAATGGTACCATTTTATACTGGTTTCGGTTTCTCAACTGATGTAGCTGGTATAAAGCTAATGCGGTGTATAAATGCTTAAAAGAGAAAATACACTTTAGATTATTAGTATTGTAATGCTCCCATAAATTATCAATGCATTATACCTAAAGGAAATACTAGGTGCTATTAAGTAGTCTTTTCCTCTGTTTGAGGCTATGTTATTGCTCGGTCTTTTTCTTCTGATTTTTTGCTCGGTTTATATGAACATGGGAATCGTTGTTAGTGATTAAACTTTTATTGTATTGCCTTATTTATTCTTTCTCTCTTTGGCGGAGGCTATAGGTGCAAAATTTTTATAGTTAAATATATAAGTGCTGCATTTCTTATATTGCTTGGGTATAAATTACTTCGTTCGCATTTCAACTAAATAGACACTGAAAAATAAAAAGGCTCATCGTTATTTTCCAATCTTATGGCTGAGCTATTCATTATGTGACTATTAACATGGGTAGCAGCAACGTTGGAATTTTCCATCGTTAATATTTGTTATATCTGATATAGACTAATGCATATCAGTCATTTAAACCTCCTAGTGCATCATCAATGAATCGACAGGTATATTAATGATTTCTCCGGGGATAATAATTAGAACTAGGGAATAAAGGCTTTGGCAATAGGAGTCAAAAAGCATCAAACGTTAAGAGGATTAACTTAATGCGAGCTAACAAACACAATCAACAAATTGAACACTTCTACCATATACATGATCAGTCCAACGATAATAGTCTCTGTCGAGTCCACCGAAGAGAGAACTTCGATTGTGATTTAGATCTTGAATCACAGCGTAGGAATTTTTACAAAATTTCATTGGTAGTTAAAGGTAGCGGATTGTTGTTCTATGGGGAGCAACGTTTGCAAGTTCGCCCAAATTGCTTACTCTTTTTAAACCCCAATATCCCTTACGCTTGGCATGCAGAAACAGAAGAACAAACGGGTTATTTTTTGACTTTCGATGCTGAGTTTTTGACAAATAATAGACACAAAAGCCTATTGAATTCTCTTCCTTTTAAAAGTAATACTAGTCCTGTTTATTCATACTCACTTCAAGACCATGCGCTGCTTATTTTTCTTTTTGAGCAATTATTAATAGAGCAGAATAAGCAGCAAATAAATACCTTAACTGCTATGCAAAATTATGTTGAACTTATTATACATCAAGGAATAAATGCGCAATTATTGTCGAAGATAAATAAATATTCTCCATCTACAATAATATCTGATAAATTTTTAGACTTATTAGAACAACAATTTAATGGTGTGAATAATGGTTTTACACCTCAAGATTACGCTAATAAACTATCCGTACATGTTAATCATTTAAGCCGTTTATTGAAAATAGTTACTGGGAAATCCACACAACAACATATTATCGAAAGAAAAATATTAGAGGCTAAAACGCAATTGCGTCAATCGAATAAAAGAATATCTGAAATTGCTTATAATCTAGGGTTCAATCATGCCAGTAGTTTCAATCACTTCTTCAATAAGCATCAGCATATTAGTCCAAAATCCTTTCGTAGTAGTATGCTTGATTCGCACAATTAATTGTCTGTAAAGCACAACTAAACTGCCATTCCTTTCATGCAATTATCGATATAATTTACATTGTTCTCAGTACTTACATAATTGATTGAAGAGGTAATAGAAGTGATAAATGTTAAAGATAAGGTAGTTCTAATCACAGGTGGTTCAACAGGGATTGGTTATGCCGCAGCCAAGATTTTCTTGAAAAATGGTTCAAAGGTTGTGATAGCAGGAAGAAGTGATTCAGCAGGGAAGCAGGCTGTATCGAGTTTGCGAGAAATAAGCGAAAATGTAGAGTTTATCGCTGCTGATGTATCAAATCCTAACAATGTGAAAGCTTTAATCAACAGTACTGTTGAACTATATGGTAGGCTTGATATAGCTTTTAATAATGCAGGGATAGACGGTACTTTCGCATCAATCACCGAAATAGAGGATGACGTTATGAATGACGTCATTGATATTAACCTTAAAGGTGTCTGGTTATGCTGTAAATATCAAATAAAGCAATTTAAGGCACAACAATCAGGTGGCGTTATTGTGAATACTTCTTCTTGGTTAGCAAAAGGTGCATTTGCTGGATCAAGTGTTTACTCGGCAAGCAAGGCTGCACTTGACGGTATGACTCGTGCATTGGCTGTAGAGTTAGGCCCTGATGGGATTCGTGTTAACAATGTTAACCCAGGTTATATTAAAACGCCTATGCTGTCCCGTTTCTTTGACCCTGATAGTAAAGAAGCACAGCCGTTTAAATCTCACGCTCCAATGCAAAGATTCGGAGAGTCTGAGGATATAGCTAATTCAGTCGTATGGTTGAGCAGTGATTCAGCATCTTTTATAACAGGTGAGAGTTTACTAATTGATGGGGGATTATCAATTGGTGGGCAACGTTAACAAATGGTAGAGATTAATAAAAATTTCCCTGTGAATAAGCTCTATTGATAATTGCATTTACCTGAGCACAATAGCTAGCCCAATTTGTTGTGATATTATAAACTTTAAGGAGATACTAACTTAAGTGATAAAAAAACAGATGACTAATTGGGATGACATACGATATTTTTTATCTGTTGCTCGTTGCGGTAATTTAAGTACTGCTGCTAAAGAGCTAGGAGTAAATCATTCAACCGTATCAAGGCGTATTCAAGCGTTGGAAGAACGGCATGGTGTCCGCTTATTTGAACGACTACCAAGTGGATATCAGATGAATGTTGCTGCTAGCTCTATTTATGAATTAGCATTGGAACTTGAAGTTAAAAATCAACAGGTATTCCGTCATTTATTTGGTCAAGATAGTCGTTTGCAAGGAGAAATAAACCTGACAATGCCACACGATATTTTTGACTATTGTTTATCTAAAGAATTAGCTGAATTTAAACTGCTTCAACCGGATATATTGCCAAATTTATTTGTCGCTAAAGGAGTTAAAAATCTTGCTGCACGAGAAGCAGATATAGCAATAAGATTAACGGATAAACCACCTGAATATTTGATAGGGAAAAAAGTAGCTAACTTACAACATGGTATTTATAGCAAATCTAATATGGATTTATCAGAGCAAGTCGCCATTATTGTATGGAGTAATGAATCTGAATTACCCTTTTGGGCAAAAGAGAACTATCCGTTAGCAAAAGTTGCCTTACGTGTTGACGATTTATACTCAATGTATGCTGCTGTTAAAGCAGGAATTGGCATTGCTAGAATGCCTTGTTATTTACCTGATGTTATACGTGATATGTCAGTTAAACGCTTGCCAATTGAATTGCCACTTTCTTCTTGGGGGGTATGGGTATTAAGCCATATTGACCTTAGAAATACTGCTAAGGTCAGGTGTTGTAGAGAGTTTTTAACTGATCGGTTGCAGCAGCGTAAATTACTTTTTGAAGGAAATGAATCCATGTACAAAGATTGAAATCAATTAGGAAGTCATCTATCTGATATCAATCCTTGAATACCAGTCTCAATACCTGTTTTTATAAATGTGATTAGTTGATTCTCCGCTAGTTATTAAAACGTTCTTAGGAGGAGGCATTCTTTATTAGTTAATCATTCGTTTATTAATTGGTAAGTTCCTCGAATTGGGTAATCCTTTGACTTTATCCATTCTAAACCTGATACCAATGTACTTAATTGTGGCCGAAAAAATGGGTTGTTGGAAATATCAACACATTGCACTTGACCGGATTGATTTATCACAAATAGTCCGGGCTCTGCAAAAGCATGATCGGTCTCTTGCTCTGAACGAGGTTCAGAAATATAAAGTCCAAGTTCATTCATCTGCATAATATTCAGTCCGAAATATACAGGTAAAGTAATATCGAGTTGAGGCAAATGTTCCACTAGTTGATCATTGCTATCAGCAGAAACAAGAACAACATCAATTCGAATTTCTTTTAATTTATGTTGATATTTCTCAAGTTCATTTAAAAAGGCAGAACATAAAGGACAGTGTTTACCACGGTAAACTACAATCATTTTCCAGTCAAAGTCTTGATCAATCTGACTGATATCTAGAGTTTCATTTTTCAAGTTTTTAACGAATAGATCAGGAAAAACAGAGCCAGCAATAATTTTTTGAGATGTCATGAGAATTTCCTAAAGAACTTAATTATGTTAAGTGAGTAACGCCCGAATAATATAGGTTAATTCTTAGTACCTAGGACCAGCGATCACATGTTTATCCGATAACTGATTGAGAGAATTTAGTTCTTGTTTAGACAGTTTTACTTGTTGAGATAGCCAATTTTGTTCCAAATATTCAATCTGTTTTGTGCCAGGGATTATGCCGATGTCCTCTCCTCGTGACAGTAGCCAAGCGAGTGAAATTTGAGCAGAGGTATATTCACTGTTTTTAGCTATGTTGTTGATTGTATTAAGTAGCACTCGATTTTTCTGCATGGCTACTTGTTCGAAGCGCGGGTTCTCTAGTCGCCAATCACCTTCTTGAAGATCACTTCGTTGGTTAATTGTGCCACTAAGAAAGCCACGTCCCATTGGGCTATATGCAACAAAGCCAATACCTAGTTCTCGAATGGTAGGTAGGATATTTTCTTCAACGTCTCGACTCCAGAGGGAATATTCAGTCTGTAAAGCGGAAATAGGGTGAACTTGATGGGCACGTTTGATCTGTTCAGGATCGGCTTCAGACAAACCTAGATATCTAACTTTTCCTTCTTTCACTAGATCACCCATAGCTCCTACGGTATCTTCAATTGGCACATTAGGATCAATGCGGTGCTGATAGTAAATATCTATATAATCGGTATTTAGGCGCTTGAGGGATGCTTCACAACTGGCTTTGACATAATCAGGATGACCATTTACGCCTAACCATTCACCTTGCTTACCACGGGTAATGCCGAATTTAGTAGCTAAGGTAATTTTGTCGCGCTGACCCACTAATGCTTTTCCCAATAACTCTTCATTGGTAAAGGGGCCATACATGTCTGCGCTATCCCAAAACGTACAGCCTAATTCAACGGCGCGATCAAGTACGGTCAGGTTATCTTTTTGATTGTGCTTGCCATAAAACTCAGACATGCCCATACATCCTAGACCTACCACTGGTACCACTAATCCTTGTTCACCTAATGCAATTTTTTTCATTTTTGTTAGCCTCTTTGCATTTACTGATAGATAGAAATAGTTACGTCTGCCGCCGTCCGTCTGATAGGAACAATGGCTTGGTATGAGTCGCTATTAAATGCTTCATTAAGCTTAGCTAGGTCAGGAAATTGCATCACAACTGTAAAGTCATGATCCTTGTCTCCTTGGTTGTTTGCTTGCAAATCTCCTTTGCAAAGCAATTCACCACCAAAAGAAGCCATAATTGGGAAGGCTTGGCTGGCATACTCTTCAAGTTTCTCACTATCTTTAACTTTTACACGTGCTACATAAAATGCTGACATCATTACGCTCCTGAAATTTATTTATTTAGTTGTTTGGCTAGCGAAAAAAACATCAGAGATAAGCTCCTATGATGTTTCTTTGCAAGTAAGTTTTGTTATACGGCCATGAAGGCATAGTCGGTATACCCTTTCGCTTCACTTGTATAGAAGGTAGTGTTATCTGGCTGAGTTAAAGCTGCATCGGCCTGAAATCTTTCGACTAGATCTGGATTAGAAATGAATGGTGTACCAAAAACTATGGCTTCCGCTTCGCTGTTAGCTAAGGCTTCATTTCCTGTTTTCTTGTTGTAACCACCGTTAATAATGAGGTTCCCTCGGTAGTTTTCGCGCAATACTGGCGTTAAGTAATCAGCATCTGCCATGGGATCACCTGTTTCTGGTTTGGGCTCTAAAATATGTACATAAGCCAGATTAAACTCATTTAATAGGGTTACTGCACGGGAAAAGGTCGCTTTAGGATTTGAATCTTTGATGCCCCATACTTTATTGCTAGGCGAAAGTCTGATCCCCACTTTGCCCGAGCCTATTTCGTAACATACAGCGTTGACTATTTCCATCATAAAACGTAAACGGTTGTCGATTGACCCGCCATATTCGTCTTCACGCTGGTTAATGCCATCACGGGTAAATTGATCAACTAAGAAACCATTGGCACCATGGATCTCAACACCGTCTAAGCCAGAATCGATAGCCCGCCTTGCCGAGTCGACAAATTGTTGCACGACGTTGCCAATTTCTGTTTTAGTTAACGCCCTTGGCACTGCAAATTCACGATCGCGCCCTTTAGGGGTGGTCAATGAACCTTTCTGTTTCACCGCCGAAGAAGAAACCGGTAATTCACCGTCAAGAAAGTCAGGGTGTACGGTACTTCCCATGTGCCAAAGTTGAACGAAGATCCGTCCGTCCTTTTCATGCACGGCGTCGGCAATATTCTTCCAGCCATCCTGTTGTTCGTCATTAAATATGCCTGGTGCATTCATCCAACCCAAGCCTTGTTTGGCGACAGCGGTTGCTTCTGCAATAATAAGACCGGCACTGGCACGTTGGGCATAGTACTCTGCCATCATTGCATTAGGCACACCATTTTCAACGGCGCGACCACGCGACAGGGGGGCCATAAAGATTCTGTTACTTAGTTGATAGTCACCTAAGGTGATTGAGCTGAAAATGTTGTTCATAATATTTCCTATGGCGAGACGACATTGCCCTCGCTTATTAAATTTCTAGTAAACGAGGCAAGCAAATGAATATGTAAGGAAAATACAAATGCTTGCTGTCAGCGTTTAAGTTGTTACTTATGCTTTAGCGATTAAGAAAGTTCGCTTTTGTATACTTGACCAATAACAGGGTGGTCCAACAGACGTTGTAAATAATTGGCAACATTAGTGTATTTTTCTGTTAATGAGTCTTTCATGATCATCTGCCAGTGAATAGCAACGCCCAGATATAAATCTGCGATGCTTAAAACTGAACCCGCTAAGTAATCGTTATCGGCAAGCTGATCATTGATGATAGAGAACAGGTCATGTAGTGAGCTCTCTGCCTTTTCCTTAACATCTGCCTCATCATTACCGTAACGAGCAGGCACAAAGGCACGGGCAAAATGTGGGTGTACATTCGAATAAACAAACATCATCCATTTTAGTGCTTGAGCGCGGTCCATAGTGCCAACTTCAGGCAGTAATTTTGCAGCGGGTGCTACTTCGCTAAGGTATTGCAAGATAGCCGCGCCTTCGGTGATGATGTCACCGTCGACAATAAGTGCTGGTACCTTGCTTAACGGGTTAATCTTAACGAATTCAGGTGCGAACTGTTCGCCTGATTGAGCATCAATAACTTTAACTTCGTGTTCTAAGCCTGTAAGGGCTAAGGCTGCTTTTACGGCTAGAGAACATGAACCTGGTGCATGGTATAAAGTAATCATAATTATTTCCTCGTGTGTTTGAATTGAAGCTATCATAGAGGAATAACTTACTTGTGAATATTCTCAATTTGTGCGTGTCGCTTGTGCATAATTGCAAGGGATGAGTGGTATTAATGAATACATTAAATGGAGTGACGTGTTTATAACGTGTAAAATAGAAACAGTTACTTTATGGTATACAAGTAAAATAACACTATTATTTTGTGTTATTTTACTGATATTTAGTCACAGTAAATAAAAGATATCAATCAACTATAGGCCAGTGAAAATAAATTCTAAGCTCATAATCAATAAATTCATCTATCAATTAATATTATCAGAAACTCCATTGATAGTTTATCAGTGACCCGTAAAGTGAATACATTCATTCGTATACACCTAGAGCCTATACAGGAAATTTATACCAGCTGTAGGATCCGATAGTTGACCTTTTTTCACCGTCTACTCCTCATGTCGACTATACTCCGCACCAAGTTGCCACAAAGCACCATTTAACCATTTAACACAGAGAAGTCATGTAAATCGAATGTCCGCTTTCGGTGATTTCAATCAAGTGTGCATATTGATTTTTTAAGTTTCACGATGAAAACTTGGGCGCAACTACATTATCTACTGTAGGTCTTTTGTCGGATCACTTGTCGCTAGATAAGCCAAGGCTAACGTCCGGTTTCGTATCTTTGCTGACTATTTTGAGGTCTATTTTTCATTAATAAAAGGGTTAGCAGTGTGGCATTAGTTATCGTTAATATATGAAATACCAACGACAGCATAGAGATTATTACAGACCATCAATAAACAATAAAAAAGCCTGAATATTGCTATTCAGGCTTTCGTTTAAATG
>CAJXWZ010000024.1 GCA_913062815.1 uncultured Colwellia sp.
GTCGTGACCGGCTTTTGACCTGAGATTGCAGTAAGATCATTTGTGGCGTGTTCTAGCACTTTCTTATCAGAAATTGCTTCACCAACACCCATATTAAGGGTGATCTTTTCAATCCGAGGGACTTGCATGACACTTTTGTAACCAAACTTCTTCTGAAGTTCAGCTGCAACTGTATCTTTGTAAAAATCATGCAGTTTCGCCATCGTTTACTCCAATTAAATTAATTCGTTATCAGACTTGAAGAAACGAACTTTTTTGTCGTCTTCAACTCTAAAACCAACGCGATCAGCCTTACCCGATTTAGGGTTAAGGATAGCTACGTTAGACACTTGTAAAGGTGCTTCTTTCTCAACAATGCCACCAGGCTGCTGTAACTGAGGTACAGGCTTAGTGTGTTTCTTGATTAAGTTAACGCCTTCTACGTATACTTTGCCGCTTTCAACAAGAACTTTGGTAACTTTACCAGTTTTGCCCTTGTCTTTGCCTGCAAGTACGATTACTTCATCATCACGACGAATCTTAGATGCCATTATCGTGACTCCTTATAGTACTTCAGGTGCTAATGATACGATCTTCATAAATTTCTCATTACGAAGTTCACGTGTCACTGGCCCGAAAATACGAGTACCAATTGGTTGTAAGCTTGCATTAAGCATTACAGCCGCGTTTTCATCAAAACGGATGGCAGAACCATCTGAACGACGAACACCTTTCTTAGTGCGCACCACTACCGCAGTGTGAACATCACCTTTTTTTACTTTACCGCGAGGACTTGCTTCCTTTACGGCAACTTTGATGATATCACCAATGCGTGCATAGCGACGGTGCGAGCCACCAAGAACCTTTATACATTGAACACGCTTAGCGCCACTGTTATCAGCAACATTCAGCTGTGATTGCATTTGGATCATTGATTTTTGCTCCACTGTTATCTTTATATTTTACAAATTTAAGCTAAGTAAAACAAAAAGATAAATTAAAATTCAAGGCCAGAAATTTGACCCGTCACTGCCTAAAAAGACATCCCAGTCACTTAAGTTTTTAGCCAAAAGCCAAGCACTCAAAGTCAAAGGGCGCGAGATTATAACACCACTATAGATAAAGTGGTAGTTTAATTAGCTAAAATATAACCAGCTCAGAAAAGGCAAAATATCTTCAAGTAAAAGAGCATAATTCAAGCGCTATAATTTTGTTTTGCACAATTTAATTATTGACGAATACCCTCAAAACTTGATAAAAAAGCATGCTCATTAAAAAAAGCCTATTTATTTGGCTGAGTATAAAATGTCTAAGCTATCAATAACACGTTGATAAAAAAGAGTTATATTTTTATTTTTCATTTTATTAGTTGAAAACATTGATTTTTATCAAGTGTGATACAATATAGTCCTGATATTTTAGGTCTATATTAAATTTGTCACATAGTTAATATTGGCAATTACAACCAAGGCAAAATAGTTAATTGGTTTTACCAAACAACCTTGGTCTTTGTAGTATTAGGAGATTCAGCATGCCAACAAGTAAAAACAAAGCATTAGGTATTTTAGCATTAGCAGGCGTTGAGCCTTATCAAGAAAAAGCTAGCGAAGAATACATGGGTGAGCCCCAACAAGAACATTTTAAAAAGATTTTAGATGCTTGGCGTGTTCAGCTTCGTGAGGAAGTTGATCGTACAGTTACGCACATGCAAGACGAAGCAGCAAATTTTCCAGATCCTGTCGACAGAGCAGCGCAAGAAGAAGAATTTAGCCTTGAATTGCGTACAAGAGATCGTGAGCGAAAACTCATTAAGAAAATCGAAAAAACACTACAATTAATTGAAGAAGATGAATTCGGATATTGTAAATCTTGTGGTATTGAAATTGGCATTCGTCGTCTAGAAGCAAGACCTACTGCAGATCTTTGTATTGAATGTAAAACTTTAGCTGAGATTAAAGAGCGCCAAATGGCTGGCTAGGCCATTGATAAGTTTAACTTCTCAGAAAAATTTATCGCCAATCAAGCGACCCGAGTCAAACCCTGTTTTGCCATATCGCGGTCGCTTTGCTCCATCTCCTTCTGGTTTACTCCATTTTGGCTCCTTAATTTCCGCGTTGGCTAGTTTCTTAGATACTAAAGCGCATATAGATGCGAACAATAATCAAGGTACATGGTTAATTCGTATTGAAGATATCGATCCTCCCCGAGAACAACCAGGCGCTAGCGCTGCTATTTTAACTTCCCTTGAAGCTTTCGGCTTACATTGGGATGAAGAAGTATTGTACCAAAGTCAGCAAACAGAGCTTTATCGACATTTGCTAGATGATTTGCAACAAAACAATTTAAGCTATTACTGCCAATGCTCGCGTGCGGATGTAAAAGCTTTGGGGGGTATTTATCAGGGACATTGTCGTTCTTTAGATAAGCCTCAATCTAATAGCGCCATTCGATTAATTAACCGTTTTGGTCATTATCAATTTAATGACTTAATTCAAAACGAAACCCTAAATAAAACTCAATGTGATAAAGCCTTAGCTGAAGAAGACTTTATCATTCATCGTAAAGACGGTTTATTTGCTTATCAACTCGCTGTTGTCCATGACGATATTTTTCAAGGTATAACCCATGTAATTCGCGGCTGCGATTTACTTGAACCAACAGCACGACAATTATCTTTGTTCTCATCACTCAATAAATCTCCGCCGATATATGGGCATGTTCCCTTAGCAGTGACAAGTAATGGCTATAAGCTTAGTAAACAAAATAAAGCACCGGCTATTGATAATGACCAGCCACAGCCGGCATTAATTGCAGCATTAGAATTTTTAGGACAACAACCTCCTCCAGCTTTGCTGCAAGAAAATGTCATTGATATTATCAAATGGGCAACTGACAATTGGTTAAGAGGCAATGTACCCAAACTTAAAGAAATTAACATCGAGTAACTTTTTGAATTAACTATCACGGAGGAAGCTATGCAACTTGCACAGATGAACATTGCCAAAGCAAAATACTCATTAGAGTCACCTGAATTAAAAGAATTTGTCGATAATTTAGATCCCGTAAACCAAACGGCAGAAAAAAGCCCTGGTTTTATTTGGCGTTTACAAGATGATAGTGGTGATGCCACTAACATTCAGGCCTTTTCTGATCCAAATATTATCGTCAACATGTCAACTTGGTCTTCTATCGATGCGCTTAAAAACTTCATGTTTAGAACGCACCACCGCGACTTTCTTCGTCGTAAATCACAGTGGTTTGAAAGTTTACCGCAAGATAGTTATGTTTTATGGTGGGTCGAGGATAACTGCACTCCAACTATTGAAGAAGGTATCGAGAGATTAAATTACCTTCGTGACAATGCAGACTCACCTTATGCATTTAGTTTTAAAAGCAATTTCAGCGCTGCTGAAGCTAACAATTATCATCTAATATAATAGCTTACCAATATGAATTTAAACTTTTCTGACTATTCTACCAATCAACGTTATCATTTGATGACACAAACTATCATTCCACGCCCTATCGCTTGGGCGTTAACTGAATCTAATAGTGGTAATTTAAATTTAGCTCCTTTTTCCTACTTTACGGCAGTATCGAGTACTCCCCCAATATTAATGCTTTCAGTTGGTAAAAAGCCAAATGGTGATGACAAGGATACTTTGGTTAATGCTCAGCGTTCAAAAAAAATGGTGATTCATATTGCCTCAGAACAACACGCAACTCTAGTAACCAAAACGGCCGCGACACTACCACATGGAGAGTCAGAATTAACACATGCTGGTATTGAAACAACTCAATTTAAGAGATTTGCTTTGCCAAGGTTAACGCATTGCGATATTGCCTATGGGTGCGAACTTTATGAAATTAAGGAACTAGGCGATGCCCCCCAGAGTTTACTATTTGTTGAAATAAAGCAGGTATACATCAATGATAAAGTGGTTGATATAACGCTAGATAGTAACGGGACAGAAAGAATTAAAGTGCTGGCGGACAAAGTTAACCCTCTAGCGCGGCTCGGCGGTGGTGAATACGCTGCCATTACTAAGCCTTTCACTTTGACCAGACCAAAATAAAAATACCTTTGCTAATTGAGGAAACATTATGGCTAGAACAATTGTAATAACAGGCGCTAATCGTGGCATTGGTTTAGCAATGTCTAGAATTTGTAAACAAAATGGCGATATAGTTTTTGCTTTATGTCGACAAAGCTCACCGCAACTTGATGCGCTTGAAGTAAACATTATCGATAAAGTCGATATTACAACTGAAAACGGTATCGAAAGAGCCAAGACTGCACTTGCCCACACCCACATTGATCTGCTCATTAATAATGCCGGCATTTTGCGCAATGAAAGCTTGCAAGATTTTAACCAAACAACTATCACAGAACAATTTGCCGTTAATGCCTTAGCACCACTTGCTCTGTCTCAAGCATTATTAACTAACTTTAATAGCGGTAGTAAAATTGCCTTCATTACCTCGCGCATGGGATCTATTGCTGATAATAGCTCAGGTGGTCGCTATGGCTATAGAATGTCAAAGGCTGCGCTGAATATAGGCGCAATGTCTTTAGCCAAAGACCTAGCTCCGCAGAAAATTGCCGTTGGTATTTACCATCCAGGTTATGTGCAAACTGATATGGTCAACACCGCAGGTGGTACTAGTAATGGAGATATTAGCGCAGCTATTTCGGCGCAACGATTACTTCAGTTAATGAAAGAATTAACGCTCACTGATTCTGGTGTATTTAGACACTCAAACGGGGAAGTGTTACCTTGGTAAAGTCAGCTGAGCATTCTAGTTGAGTAAATCACTCCATAGTAAATATCGCTGCTTTTTCATTCTCTTTAAAACTTATTTACTGTATCATTACTTGATTATTTCCTATTATTTCCTTCATCAAAAAGGTTTGCATCATCAAACGCGTTATTAATTTATGTAAAAAAGTTTTTTCTAAAAACTCGAGTCAAAAAAGTAAAGTTAGCCAACATGTAGCTACACTGGATAAACCGATAGTACTTTCACGTGATCAACACCCAGTTTCTCGCCAGTTTCTTAGCCCAAGTGCCCTAAAAGTACTTTACCGTTTAAATAAAGGTGGTTATGACGCCTACCTTGTTGGTGGTGGCGTACGTGATATTTTACTCGGACTAACACCTAAAGACTTTGACATAGCAACTAATGCTACGCCTGAACAAATAAAAGCTTTATTTCGTAATTGTCGTTTAATTGGTCGCCGATTCAGGTTAGCTCATATCGTATTTGGCCGTGAGATTATTGAAGTGGCAACATTTCGTGGTCATCATGATGAAAAAGATCAACAAGATAAAAAGACCTCAAAACAATCCGAACATGGCATGTTATTACGAGACAATATTTATGGCAGCATAGAGGAAGATGCGCAGCGTCGCGATTTCACTATTAATGCGCTTTACTACTCGACCAAAGATTTCAAAGTCTTTGATTTTGCTAATGGTGTGAAAGATGTTGCAGACAGGGTTATTCGTTTGATTGGTGATCCTGAAGTCCGCTATCGAGAAGACCCTGTGCGTATGCTTCGTGCTATTCGCTTTGCGACTAAACTTGATATGCAAATGGCGCAAGAAACGCGTGCTCCTATAATTGAATTAGCTCCATTAATGGCTAACATCCCAGCGGCTCGAATGTTTGAAGAATTTTTGAAAATGTTCATCTCTGGTAAGGCTGTAGCAAACTTTGAGCAATTGCGTGACTACCATCTATTTAAGTTCTTCTTTCCTGTTGTCGATCAGGCCTTAGATAATAATGATGAACAACTTATGCGTTTTATTTTACTTGCGATGGCAAATACAGATAAACGTATCAATAATGAACAACGAGTGACACCCGCCTTTTTATTTGCAGCGATGCTTTGGTATCCATTGCAAAACTATATTAAGCAAGTTAATGCCAATAATTCATTGCCACCGCAAGATGCTTTTTTTGCAGGTCTAAATGAAATAATGCCCGAACAGCAACGCAGTATTTCTATACCTAAGCGCTTTCAAAGCGTGATGAAAGATATCTGGATACTGCAAGACAAATTAATACGCCGTGAAGGAAAGAAAGCATTTAAGACCTTTGAGCACCCTAAGTTCCGCGCCGGTTATGATTTTTTATTACTTCGCAGTGAGATAGAAACAGATAATACTCATCTGGCAGAATTAGCAACGTGGTGGACCGACTTTCAAAATGTTTCAAATGAAGCACAGTTACAAATGGTCAAAGCAATTAAAGGTGGTCAAAGTAAACGTCGCAGCCCTAGGAAACGTCAAAAACCAACGGCTAAAACTACTGCTGAATAGTAACTGCAATGATAATACAAACTTTCACAGCGTATATAGGCATAGGAAGCAATCTATCTGAGCCTGTTGAGCAAGTTAAAAGTGCCATAACCGAATTACAACATATTGCGCATAGTAACGTAACTTCAATTTCTTCACTGTACCTAAGCAAACCGATGGGTCCTCAAGATCAAGACGATTATATAAATGCTGTATTGGCATTAGAAACTTCCTTAACGCCCCTAGAATTATTAAATGCACTTCAGTTGATTGAAAATAATGCAGGCAGAGTCCGTAAAGAAAATCGTTGGGGGGCACGTATCTTAGACCTCGATATTATTCTCTATGGCAATGAAGTTATCAACAACGAACGCCTTATAGTCCCCCATTATGGCATGAAGGATAGAGAGTTTGTCTTGTTGCCTTTAGCTGAAATTGCTCCCAATCTTTCTTTACCTAATGGCCAAAGTGTAAAACTTTTGAGCCAAAACATTACCATTAATTCCATGATAAAACTAAGCTAAGCACAACAGTATATTGCAGTTAAAAAAAAATTGTGCGAAAGTAGCGCAACTGAGTAATTACTCAACTAAACCATTTAATTCAACAAATGTCTTGAGAACTGTATGGCTAAAATAACGACATCAACCTTGTTAAAGATGAAACAGCAAGGGGAAAAAATATCTACCATTACTGCTTATGATGCAAGTTTTGCAAAGCTTTTTGACCAAGCGGGCATTCATGCTATTTTGATTGGCGATTCATTAGGCATGGTTCTGCAAGGCCAAGATGACACCTTACCCGTCTCAATTGATCATATGGCTTATCACACTCAATGTGTAAAACGAGGCGTTGAAAACACACTTATCATTGGCGACATGCCCTTTATGAGTTATGCCACTACTGAGCAAGCACTAACTAATGCCGCTAAATTAATGCAAGCCGGTGCTAGCATGGTAAAAATGGAAGGCGGTGCTTGGCTGGCTGATACGATTAAAGCACTGGTTGAACGCGGTATCCCTGTTTGTGCCCATTTAGGATTAACACCGCAATCTGTCAATGTTTTCGGTGGTTTTAAAGTACAAGGTCGTAGTGATGAACAGGCTGAGCAAATGATTAAGGACGCACAGGCATTAGAAGTTGCTGGCGCCCAATTACTGGTATTAGAATGCATTCCTGCACCGTTAGGTAAAGCTATCTCTGAAGCCATCTCAATCCCTACTATTGGTATTGGCGCAGGTAAAGATACCGATGGACAAATTCTTGTTATGCACGATGCATTAGGTATTTCATGTAGCTATATGCCTAAATTCTCACGAAATTTCATTAAAGAAACTGGCGATATTAAAAAAGCTATAGAGCTTTATATCAGTGAAGTGTCAAAAGGCAACTTCCCTGGTGAAGATCATATTTTTAAATAGTCTTTTCTTTATTATTAATATTGGCAAGGGTTGCCTCAACATCTTATGACTTAGGTTGCCACTTGAAGTGGCAGCCTAAAAGAAAAAACTAGGCTAGAGCACCATGAACACAGTTGAAAACATCAAAGACTTACGTGAACAAGTAAAATCCTGGCGCATGCAAGGCTTGTCTATAGCTTTTGTACCAACCATGGGAAATTTGCATGCCGGTCATTTAGCTTTAGTTGAAGCGGCGCACCGTTATGCTGACAAAGTGATCGTTAGTATTTTTGTTAATCCAATGCAATTTGGCTTAAGTGAAGATATTGATAACTACCCTAGAACGTTAGCGCAAGACAAAGCTAGTCTAACTGAAGTTGATACCGATTTATTATTTACGCCGACTGCAGATATTATCTATCCTAAAGGGTTTGGCGAAAATAGCTATGTAGAAGTACCCAATATTTCTGATTTATATTGTGGTGCCAGTCGACCCGGACATTTTCGTGGTGTTGCAACGGTTGTTTGTAAACTATTCAATCTTGTACAGCCCGACGTAGCTTGCTTTGGCTCTAAAGATTATCAGCAGTTACAAGTCATTAAAACTATGGTTGAAGACTTGTCGATGCCGGTCGAGATTGTGCCAGTCGAAATTATTCGAGAAAGCTCAGGTCTTGCCATGAGCTCACGTAATGGTTATTTAACCGCTAATGAATTAGCTATCGCTCCAGCATTATATAAAAGCTTACAGTGGCTCAGTACCGAATTATGTGCAAGTCATCAACCTCGTGATTACGCTGCCTTAGTTATGCAAACCTCCGAAAAGATTGAAAAAGCAGGGCTGAAAACCGATTATATTAACCTTTGTCATGCAACTACATTAGCCCCTGCCGAGCCAGGGGATAAAGAAATAGTTATTCTAGCCGCTGCTTATTTAGGTAAGGCTAGATTGATTGATAATCTGCCAGTAAGTTTATAAATAGCTAATTAGCTGCTTTTACCGCAATTAGCAATTGCGGTAAAAAGTTTTCACTTTCTTGAGCTAATAGACACTGTTCGGCCAAAATGTCTTGTAAATTTTCATTGCTAGTTAATGGGTTAGCTAACACCACTCTAAAAACAATAACCTTTACATTATTATAACGTCCTACTTTTATACGAGTGCGCGAGACAAAAGAACGACCATCTTCACGTTGGCGCTTCTGAATAAACTTAGTCAATTTACCTAACAAGTCATTTATCTGCGTTTGGGTATTCTCGTCACTATGTTCTAGTAGGGTTTGTACTGACTTAGGCACATAGCGGTAAGTTAATAAACACAGTTCAGGATGAGTAATTAATTCAAAATCTTCATGCTCACTAATTAATTTTGCAAAATACTCGGCTTTCTCTATCGCCTGATTAATCAACATCTCATAGCCGGGACGGCTAATAATATGCAAGCTAGCATATACTAACATTGCCATACCTGGACGAGAGCCTTCTAGCGTATGACTGCCTAAATCTTTAGAGCCTTGACGTAAAATATACTCTGCATGGTGTTCAATATCAGCCACTGAAGAGGGATCTTTAAACAAAACCACGCCAGCGCCCATCGGTACATACATTTGTTTATGTGCATCAATGGTTACTGAGTCGGCACGTTCAATGCCAGCTAAAATACTCCGGTGTTTATTTGACAGTAAAGTGGCGCCCCCCCAAGCTGCATCGACATGAAAATAACATTGAAATTGCTCAGCAATATCTGCCATTTTATCTAGAGGGTCAACATTACCTGTTTCCGTTGTACCTGCCACACCAACAATAGCCAGTACCTTAATATTTTGAATACTTAGTTGTTGGCATTTAGCTGCTAATTTTTGACAGTCAATTTTATTATTTTCATCGGTTTCAATCGCGATAACGCTGTCTTGGCCAATGCCCAAAATGTCAGCAGATTTTTTTAACGAATAGTGGCCCCGTTCTGAAACTAATATAGCTAATCCTTGGTAACCATAATGCTGCAATGCAGCAAATAAACCCCTGCGGCTAATACCTTTAAAATTACCATCTGCTTTGAGTAGTTTGTTTCTAGCAACCCAAAGCGCGGTAATATTTGCCACCGTACCACCAGAACAAAAAGCGCCGAGGGAATGTTGCGCAGAATGCATCCAAGTTTGGTAAAACGCTTCATTTTCTTGATACACCAAGTTATGCATCATACCTAAAACTTGGCGCTCGAGTGGCGTGAAAGCTTTGGAGGTTTCAACTTTAACTAAGTTTTGGTTTAACCCTACCATTAGCTTTGATAAAGGCAAAATAAACGAAGGTAATGCAGAGGTCATGTGACCAATAAAACTTGGGCTTGCAGTATGGACTGATTGTGCGACCAATTTATCTAATAAATGACGCATATGATCCGAAACAAACTCTGGTTGCTCCGGAATACTTGGACAAATGAAATCTTGTTCGATATCAGTTAAGGCATTTTTACTGGCAACAATATGGTTATTCAAGAAACCAGCAAGATTTTGAGACATCTCTTGCTCAATACGCCCTAATGTTGAATCAGGCGCCTCGGCAATAGTAAATATCTGATGTAATGATGTTTGTGTTGCTTGAGCAGTGCGCTTAGCGGAAGCCATACTTATTTTCTAACCTTAACTTTGTTCTAAGGCCGAACTTTAATAAAAAATAGAGCAAATGTCTTCTATTTTCGTTGATAGTGACTATATGAAATCTAACTAACAAATGAACTTGCGTAAATTAATCCTGCCTGTAAACACATAATCAAAGTAACTACTTTTACTAACATTTTATTTTTCACTGCTTTCATGTTTGATTCCTAACTATTTAACAATTTGTAACTTAATATTCAACTGCCATACCAACACGTTAAACTCTTGATTTATAGGTTATTATTATTACTATCCTTTTTTAATATTAATGATTTTGGTTGATTTAACCATAATATAGTTATTTGCATCTAAATTTGGTAATTAAAAATGCCTTTACAATACGATGAGGTCAATGAGCTTGTACAAAGTGCTTGATCTGTATATTATTCACACCTTTCACTAATACTGTTGATGGCTATGTTTTGTAAAAAATTTTTTTTCATCTCTTGGATAACTTCTCTCACGATTATAACTTTCCCTGTTCTAGCCCAAAAATCATATGTAGGGTTAGGCTATGTGCATAGCAAATTAGATATTGCGAACGAAATCACTAACCCATCGATGGCAGCATTAAGAGTAGGAACTAATTTAACCAAAAATATCGCAATTGAAGGTCAATATTTAACTTCAGTAGCATCTGATAATATTAATGCTACCGATCTAGAATTGAATCAAAGTTTTGGTGCGTATCTAGTACTTCAATCTGAAACTAAAAACGGATTCAAGTTAGATTTAGCACTCGGTTATGCGCAAACAAGCCTCACTGCAATAAATACTGAAACAAACTATTTCAATAAGGATGAGTTTAGTGGTTTATCTTGGGGTGTTAATTTATATCAATCAATATCATATCTAGATCAAGCTCAGTTGAGACTTAGTTACCAATCTTTATATAAAGATAATCATATTGAAATTTCTGGTATTGAACTTGGTTTTATTTATTCTTTTTAATCTGGGCTGTTATATGAACCTTAAATCACCTTCCGCTATTTTTTCATTGATATTACTTCTGTCGGGATGTAATTCAAGTGGTGACTCTGAAAGCTTAGCCACCGCTATTACAATAGAAAGTCAAACAGCACAAGGCACACTGTTAAAAGATATTGCCATTACCGGTGGCAATATTCGGATTAAAGCTGGTGATGTACATCAGTTAAAAGCTACTGGCACTGATGAAAATAATGATATTAGAGATATTTCTAACGAATTAATATGGAGTTCAAGTAATGTAAACGTGGCAACAGTTAATAACCAAGGGTTAGTAACTGCGGTTGCCAATTCAACAGATAACCAAGGAATTGTAATTATTAGGGCTACGAGTATTAACCAATTATACACTGAAACAGAAGTTTCAATAAATGATACTCCGGTTAGTGGCATTAGCCTTAAACAGTCGTTACCTGTTACAGGTTCCATTAACACTTGCATAGATGCAACAATTAGCGCTGATATACTTTATGAAGATGGTTATCAAGCTAGCAATTCAATTCAAGAGCTAAGTTTTTCTTTAAATGAGAATTCAAACGCTTCAATTAGCTCAAGTGGTATCTTATTTACCTATGGTGATATCGTTGAGGATATAACTATTACAGCTAATATTGGCGATTTATCAGATAGCTTAATAGTAACTTCTGACCCTAGTAACCTTAGGCTAATCGATATTTTCATTGATAATGAAAGCACATCGATAATCAGTATGAATGTTGGTGATAGATTACTTGTAAATGCTAAAGCACAACTCTTTTCAACGCCTGATGATTTCCATGATATTAAAGGAAGTGTGAAATGGCAGCAAGAACACCATGAATTTTCAGGGCTTACGACAACTGGAGAAAATAAAGGTAGCATTTTAGCTTTAAAACCCGGCTTTACCCAATTAGATGCCATTTGTGGTGCTAAAAAAGACGTAGCATTACTCAAAGTGGCAGGGACTGCAGAATTAGAAAAAATACAAATAAATGATGGGTTAGATATAATATCTCTTAAAGTTGGCCAATCAACAAGTCTGACTCTTTCTGCAATGTTTTCTGGCACCTCAAATTTAAATGTTTCCGAATTCGCCCAATGGAGTATAAACGCTAGTCCCCTTTTGAAAACAGAGTTAAAAGCACATGGCACAGAAGAAGCATATCTAGAACTAACAAGCGTCTCTAATACGACCGGTGTAGCAACAATTTCAGCAGCCTATGATAATAACATAGTGTTTTTAACTGTAAATATTGAATAAATAATGTTCTATATTGTTTGGCAGCTTTGCCTTAGAATAAGTTGCCAACAAACTTGCCCACTCACTTGATACTTTGCTTCAAAGGGCGTTAAAGGGCTTGTTGTCTTTCTTACTTTCTCGATACATCCCACTAAATTCACTTGTTTTGCTGCTTGTTGAAATTCTTGTAAATATAAACGCCAATTACTGCGTAAAATAAGTGACTTGCCAATGCTGGTCATTTGTGGAAATACCGCACTACCATGCCAACGGCGCTGTAAATGTTTAGATTTTGGCCAAGGGTTTGGATACAAAATATAGTGCTTGCTTACCGGCCAATTTGCCGCTTTAACTAGGCGGTAAAAATCATTAAGGTCTGCTCGTACCAAATGATAGTTATCCGCTTGGTAGCCATCTTGTGATGAAAAGCCTTCTATATTTTTAGTTATGCGATGATCCGATTTATCCACACCTATCACCAATGCTTGTGGATTTTGTGCCGCCAAAATACGTGTGCTTTGCCCAACACCGCAACATGCATCTAAAATAATGTCACCGTCAGGCTTTGCAGCAAGAAATTTACGCACTAAAGTATCCATCTCTTTAAAAGCAAGTTCAGTATGCGCTTGATAGGGCTTTTGAAAAGCATGGCTTAAATGCTTTATCACCACTTCATCAAGTTTTTCATGTATACCGTCTTGATTGGTGATGATGACTTTTGAGTCACCCGTTATATCAGCAGTCATTATATTCTCTCTTAATTAACTTCGTAAGCCTATACCTTTACTAATTAACGTCATAGCAATAGTAAATAAAATAATAATGAAAAAGCCAATAACAACAAAAGCGGTAGTTATGCTGACATCAGAGATCCCCAAGAAACCATATCGAAATGCATTGACCATATAAACGATGGGGTTTACTTGAGAAACACCTTGCCAAAAGTCAGGCAACAGGCTAATTGAATAAAACACTCCACCTAAATAAGTTAAAGGAGTTAGCACAAAAGTCGGAATAATCGAGATATCATCAAAACTACCCGCAAAAATAGCATTAATTAATCCGCCTAAAGCAAAGGTTGCTGAAGTAAGTGACACTGTCGCAATAATGACCCATATATTATGGATTTGAATATCAACAAATAGTAATGATACGAGTGTTACAATTAAGCCCACCAAAATACCACGGGCCATGCCACCGCCCACATAGCCAGCAACAATAACCCAATTAGGCACAGGCGCAACCAGCATCTCTTCAACATTTCGTTGCCATTTAGCACTAAAAAATGATGACGCCACATTGGAATAAGAGTTAGTAATAACACTCATCATAATTAAGCCCGGCACTATAAATGACATGTAATCAAAGCCACCCATTTCACCAATTCGAGAGCCAATGAGTGAACCAAAAATAACAAAATACAAACTAATGGTGATCGCTGGCGGCACAAGTGTTTGCACCCAAATACGCATAAAGCGTTGAATTTCTTTATTTAAAATACTTTTTAACGCGATAGAATAATTCACAATATTAGCCCTCTACTATCGTTGATTTTTTATTCGGCTCTTTTTTCGATATTAGATTCACAAACAGCGCTTCTAATCGATTGCTTTTATTGCGCATACTTAAGACATCAACACCTTGTTTTGTTAATTGTTCAAACACTTGATTTAGACTTTGTTTTTTACTCAAGTCTACTTCTAATGTGTGATCGTCAATCATTCTATGTTCAATGTTATTTAGGCTAATCTCTTTATCTTGTCGCACTAAATCTAACACAAAGGTTTCAATATCTAATTGCGCTAACAAAGACTTCATACTTGTATTTTCAACAATTTCGCCACCGTCGATAATAGCAATATTACGACACAGCATTTCCGCTTCTTCTAAATAATGTGTGGTAAGGATAATAGTGATACCTTCCTTGTTCAGTTCGCGAAGAAATTCCCACATGCTGCGCCGAACTTCAATATCAACCCCTGCTGTTGGCTCATCTAATATTAACATTTTTGGCTCATGCATTAACGCTCGGGCAATCATCAACCGACGCTTCATACCGCCTGATAAAGTGCGCGCGGCAACATCTCGCTTATCCCATAGTTCAAGTTGTTTAAGGTACTTTTCCGCACGTTCAATCGCTACTTTTCGACTAACGCCATAATAACCAGCTTGATTAATCAATATGTTCATTAAAGGTTCAAACTGATTAAAGTTAAACTCTTGCGGAACTAAGCCAATAAAAGACTTGGCTTTTTCCAAATCGGTATCAATATCATAGCCATGAACTTTTACTTGTCCCTGTGTTTTATTTACCAAAGAAGTAATTACACCAATAGAAGTGGACTTACCTGCACCATTTGGGCCTAGCAAAGCAAAAAAATCACCTTGTTTAACGGTTAAATTAATTCCTTTAAGTGCCTGAAAGCCACCCTTATAAGTTTTTGCTAAATTAGAAATTTCTAGTGCATAGGTCATGAGCTTACCTTTAAAATTTTACGAAGAAAACACTTCCCTCTCGGGCAAATTAATATGGTGTTATTAATTAAAATTTCAACTGTCATAAACCATGAATAAACAGATTAAATTTATAATTAACGTCAAAGCTTGATTCACATGAAGAATGACTATGACTGAATATGCTATAATTAGCTCCACATTTTTCCGTATAATCTCTTTTCGATATAACTCATGACTAAAAAGCCACTCTCTATCCGCGAAACAACTATCTTTGACGGAGTTTTTACTAAGTATTTTTTAAAATATTTATTTACCCTCTGGTTTAAATTGGCTAATTGGTCTGTGTGTAGATTTCCTCCTGAAGGTGCCGGTGTTGCCATCGCAGCTCCTCACACGTCAAATTGGGATTTTATCTACGCACTTGGTGCGGCAATTTTGCAAGATGTAAAAATATATTTTTCAATTAAAGACAGCTTATGCAAAGTTCCTGTTCTAGGGTCTTTATTAATGTGGCTAGGTGCTATGCCGATTGACCGCTCTCCTAATGGTCAAGGGCAAGTCGAACAGATTAAAGCTTTTATCGACTCCCAAAAAAATAAACGAGTGTTTTTTTTATTTACCCCGGAAGGAACACGAGGCGCAGTAAGTAAATGGAAAACTGGTTTTTATCATGTTGCCCAAGATTGTCAACTGCCTATTTTTCTCGCCAAAGTTGATTATCTTAGTAAAGAATCAGGCGTGTTTCATACTTTTATATTAACAGGCGATAAGGAGGAAGATATTCAAGCAATACAATCATCATATAAAAGTATTCAGGGAAAATATCCTGAAGATCAATACCCTGCCTATATCGGACAACTTCCTTCTATATCAGAAGCTGAGGCTGCCATAATCAAAGCTGTTTATTCACTGAAAGGCGTTGCCACAAAAGTGGAGATAACGGCAAAGTCGAAACTGGCTGAGTTATCTAGTAATATGCTGACACTACTAATCGAAAAAGGTTTACTCGAAACAAATACGTCAAATCCAAGAGATAACATTACTACCTATAAACTTACTTTCGCAGGCAAAGGGTATTGTTTACATTTATCACCAAACATCTGAAAAACGGTTAGTTATAATTCTAGGAAATTCGATTATTTTTGATTAGACTAGCAATAACACCTGATAAAAGTATCTTGTTATGGAAAAACATGAAGAGCTGTTAATTGCCTTACGAAAAGTGATTCGTGCCATTGCTTTACACTCAAAACAACTCAATAAAACCTCAGGACTTACCAGCCCACAATTACTTATGATGCAAGAAGTTGCAAAGCATAAGGGCATTACCGCAAGCCAAATTGCTAAAAATATTACTTTAAGTGCCGCTACCGTAACTAATATTCTAGACAGGCTAGAAAATAAAAGTCTGATCAATCGTGTTCGTAATACTCAAGATAAGCGTCGAGTCAGCTTATTTTTAACCAATAAGGGTAAAGAATTACTCCTAGTTGCACCTCAGCCATTACAAGAACATTTTATTCAAAACTTTTGTGATTTAGCCCAATGGGAGCAATCGCAACTTATTTCTTCAATGGAGCGTATTGCCACAATGATGGACGCCAATGAGATTGATGCTGCGCCATTACTAGAGTTAGACCCAGTGAGCGCAACAACCACGTATTCTACGAACGATTAGAGCTCTAACTATCTTAGTAAATGCAAAAAATGAAGATGTTTGTGGTATTGGTCAATTATATCATTGATTACTGCTGTTTTAGACCAACCCATAATGTCATAATCCTGCCCACCCTCGACTAAGTGTACTTCTGCACGATAATAACTTTGCTCATTATCTGTTTCGTTTTCGATATCATCAGTGACAAATTCAGGTTGCACATGTCTACTGGCAATAACGCCGTAAACAAAGTCATGCTCCTCGCCATGTTTCACCGTTAACGTAATTCCTTGGAACGTTTTTTCCATACTAGCGCACAGTTGATTATGACTAAACTCAGTCACTACCGATTCAAAGGCTGGCGTTGCAATGGTACTAATAAATTTATTTACATTCGTTTTATTAGGCACATCAATAATATTTTTTAGACGTGCTTGCCAACTGTCATGACTTTCATGACCAGTATTAGGCATGGCATTTATTTGCAAGCTATCCTGCTTGACTGCCTCAACTCTCAGGGCTTTAATTAACCCTATAATAGCTAAAATCAGTACAAACGAAAATGGCAAAGCGCTAGCAATAGTCATTGTTTGTAAGGCATTGAGACCACCCGCTAATGACAAAATTGCGGCCACCACGCCAATACTTAGCGCCCAATAAACACGCTGCCATAGCGGCGTGTTGTTTTCTCCATGAGAACAAAGCATATCAACAACCATAGCGCCAGAGTCACATGAGGTAACAAAGAATATCACTATCATCAAAACACTGAGCATTGATAAGACACTGGCAAATGGGAAGTGTTCAAGAAACACAAACAATGCTACTGAGGCATCTTTATTCACCATATCACCTATGGAAGTGAACCCTTGATTGAATACCAGTTCTATCGCACTGTTACCAAAAACGGTCATCCACAAGAGGGTGAACATAGTTGGAATGAGCATCACACCCAAAATAAATTCTCTAATTGTACGCCCACGAGAAATTCGTGCTATAAACAAACCGACAAAAGGTGCCCAAGCTAGCCACCACCCCCAATAAAATATCGTCCAACCGCCAAGCCATTCATTTTTCTTATAGGCAAAGAGGTTAAAGGTGTGGTGAACAATATCAGCAAGGTAATCACCGATATTTTGTAAATAAGCTTGTAAGAGAAATACAGTTGGTCCCAAAATAAAGACTAAAATTAATAAGGCAACCGCTAAGATCATATTGGTTTCAGATAGGCGCTTTATCCCTTTTTCTAAACCCGTCGCTACTGAAATAACTGCGAACAATGTGATTGCCGCCATAATAATAACTTGATTAGTCATATTTACTTCAAAACCAAACAAATAATCTAAGCCAGCATTAACTTGAGAAGCACCAAGCCCTAATGAAGTCGCAACCCCAAAAACAGTACTAACAACAGCAAACACATCAACCAAGTGCCCTGGCCAACCAAAAATTCTTTCGCCTATTAAAGGGTAAAGTGCAGATCGTAAGGTCAGCGGTAAGTTTTGTCGGTAACTAAAATATGCCAATACTAAGGCAACGATGGCATAAATTGACCATGCGTGAAATCCCCAATGAAAAAAGGTCATTTTCATTGCTTCTCTAACGGCTTCAACCGTTCCTGCTTCTGCTGTGGGTGGTGATAGGTAATGCATTAAAGGCTCAGCAACGCCAAAAAACATTAAACCTATGCCCATACCCGCTGCAAAAAGCATAGAAAGCCACGTAGTTAAACTGTAATCAGGCAGTGAATGGTCTGGGCCTAAACGAATATCACCGTACCTAGATAGGCCGAGAAAGATTACAAAAGACAATATAAAAGCAACGGTCAACACATAGAACCAACTGCCATTATCAACAATAGCAGTCTGCGTTAAAGTAAAGAATGCATCAGCTTGCTTTGGCAATAATGCGGTATATGCAAGTAAAGTGATTATAATTGCCGATGAAGAGATAAATACCCATTTATTGAGCGAGCTTTTTTCGGAACCTGTCAAGTGAATCCCCTCTATTTTGTCTGGGTATACTTAGAAATCTAACCAATGATTGTAAATTAAAATGTTATTTTTAACTACAACTGATGTTCACAATCATTATTTCCTTGTTTTTTTTGAAAAAAACACTCATTACTGCTATCTTTTATAACCATAAAATAGTTAGAGTTCTAACAAATAAAACTCTATCTTCAAATAAATATAAAACCTAGGGATCACAACATGAAACTCACTAAGTTACATTGTGCTGTTTTAACTGCCTTGGCAGCATCAACTTCAGTTATGGCTGAAGAAACGCCCAAGAAAGAACACGCCAAAATTGAAGTTATTGAAGTAACTGCCACTAAACGAACTGAGTCCATTCAAGAAGTTCCTGTAACCGTCACCGCATTAACTGGTGATAGTTTAGAGAAGTTGGGTGTCGCCAATTTTGATCAATATGTTGAATTTTTACCTAATGTCGTTTTTCAGGGTACAGGTCCTGGGCAAAATGAAATTTACATTCGCGGTGCCGCTACCACACAAACCAGCATTGCGGTTTCTTCTGTTCAAGCCCTGCAACCTTCAGTTGCTTTCTACTTGGATGAGCAACCAGTGTCAATGCAAGGACGTAACCTAGATATTTATGCCACTGATGTTGAGCGTATTGAAGTGTTACCCGGGCCACAAGGTACTTTATTTGGTGCTAGCTCGCAATCTGGTACCGTAAGGTTAATTACCAATAAGCCTAACCATGACGGATTTTCTGCAGGTCTAGATACCAGTACTAGCTCCACTTCCGGTGGTGACATGAGTAATTCCGTTGAAGCTTACTTTAATATGTCGTTATCTGACTCAATTGCGGTACGTGTAGCTGCTTATAATGATCATCAAGGTGGTTGGATAGACAACATTTTAAATGTGCCTGGAGAAGGTGGCTATAACGGCAGTGCTGTTGTAATAAGCCGCATTTCTGGTGGCGCATTAACTGCTCCTGAAAATGTACCTGTGACTCCACCTAGCAATGATGCATTAGTTGAAGATAACTTCAACACAGCAAACTATGCAGGTGCTCGTTTTGGTCTTTCTTATTTGATTAATGATGAGTGGGAGTTATTGGTTCAACATACCCAACAGTCATTAGATACCGAGGGAGTATTTGCTTATGACCCTAACCTTGAAGGTGAATCATCAGTCAATCGATTTATACCCGAAGATAATGACGATGATTTTGGTTTAACTACTTGGACGCTTGAAGGTCGACTTGAGCAGTTAGAAGTCGTTTATACTGGTGGTTATCTTGATAGAGACATTAATTCAACAATTGACTATACCGGTTATACCAATGGTGGCTCATTCGCTGCGTATTATGCTTGTAACTATGCAGGGGCACCAGAAACGCAAGAATGTGTAGATCCAACAAAATTTTATAAAGAACAAACTAGTACTTCACGTATCACTCATGAATTTCGAATTAATACCTCAGCGGAAGAGCGCTGGCGCGTCACGGCTGGTGTTTTTTATGATTCACAAGAATTGTCAACGGTGGGTGAATTCCAAATTGGCAATACAGACCTACCCTACTTTACTAATTTAAAAAGAACACTGGTGGGCACTGAAGGCATAAACAGCGACGGCGGACCTTTTTCTTCAGAAATAAGTTTTGTTAATGATATCACCCACACTATTGACCAAATAGCTGTATTTGGTCAATTTGAATTTGATATCACTGATACCTTAACGGCAAGTTTTGGCGCTCGTTGGTATCAAATTGATGATATCTTTAAAGGTTCAACCACTACCGTTGATGTTAGCGGACGATTACGTGCCTTTGGTGATGGTAGTGATGCTGCATTAACTGAGTTTTTTGGCGCTGATGAAGCAGCAGCTATTCAATCTGCCATTGCCAGTGGTCAGTTAGAAACAGGCCTTTTAGATAGCGATGGTACCTTAACTGTAGATGACACTATTATTAAAGCCTCTTTAGATTGGAAAATCTCCAACGATGTCATGGTGTTTGCTTCATATTCAGAAGGCTTTAGACCACCAGTAACTAACCGAGTTGGTGGTGGCTTAGCGAAAAACCAAGAAGGTGCTTTTGATGGTTTCCGCATTCCTGTTTATTCAACCACAGATAGTTTAGATAACGTTGAGATAGGTATTAAATCAACCTTGCTTGATCAAACCTTACGTTTAAATGCCACTGCCTATTATTCAAAAATATCAGATCTGCAAACATCGCGTTTTGATCCCACCAACATCAGTTTCTTAGTGTTTACCGATAATGTTGGTGATGCAGAAATTAAAGGTATTGATGGTGACTTTACTTGGGTTGCAACCGACAATCTCGTTATCAGTGGTGCCTTTAGCTTATTAGATACTGAGCTTACTTCAATTAACAGTGAGCTGGCCGGTATTGCTCCTTCGGTTGGTAGCCGACTGCCATACTCTGCTGAGTTTTCTGGAAACTTACAAGCTGAATATTTCTACCATATTGCTAAAGACATGACTGGCTATATCAATGGCTCTATTAGCTATACCGGTGAAAGATTAGCAAGCATGACCATGGATGCTTATGTACTCGAAGATACCACCAATTTAGTCTATGGTACCGGCTCTGGCTTAAGCATTCAAAAAGAGGCTGATGTATTTTCAGGTGTTAATTATCAAAATAGCAATGGCCAAACATTCGCTGGTGGACGTTATGTACAAGACAGTTATGTTTTGGCAAATTTGAGTTTTGGCGTAACCAATGACGAATGGAAAGCGGAGATCTTCATTGACAATTTAACTGATGAAAGCGCAGTGCTTTACGTAGACACACAGCAGTTTACCCCTAAGGTTGTCACTAACAGACCACGCACTATAGGTTTTAGATTCTCATATGACTTTTACTAAAACTTAATTAGCCCATAAGGCTAAACTATAACGAAAAGCCGCTTGAACTTTGTATCAAGCGGCTTTTTATTGATACAGTATTCATTAGTACTTTTCTAGTCAATTTCGGAGCTAAATCGTTGGATAAAGCAACTTCCTCTTCAACAGACATGCAATTAAAAGCAATTCAGCAGTTAATTCAAAGCGCTAAGTTCATTGAAGCAATTAAACAAAGTAAGTTGTTATTAACACAGACAACCGACAAGCAACATCAGATTGAAATATGGTATTTAATCACAGTTGCACAACGATATGCTCAAGAGTATTCACCAGCACTCAAAAGTATTAAAACGTTACTAGCTCTAGACCAAAGCCATAGCCGAGGTAATCAAGAGCAAGGTTATATTTATCTTGCCTTGCAGAAAGAAAAACAAGCAACCAAAGCATTTGAATTAGCCGTAAAGCTCAACCCAAGCTTAGTAGCTAGCTGGCAAGAGTTAATACAAATTTACCATCAAGCAAATTTAGCCGATAAAGTACAATCTGCGGCCAATCAGCTGGCAAAATTAAAAAAACTTCCCCCGGCATTACTTGCTGTGACGGAATTAATGCACGATGGAAAGTTATTAAAAGCGGAGCAAATTTGTCGCCATTTTTTACAAAACAACAAACGCCATGTTGATGGCATGTGCCTACTTGCAGAAATAGGCATCGAACTTAAAATTTATGACGACGCAGAGTTTCTCCTCGCCAGTGCCATTGAGTTAGAGCCTAGCCATATTTATGCCCGCTCTCAATACCTTAATTTACTGATCCGTTTAGGAAAATACAAAGTAGCTGAGCAACAAGTAGAAAAGCTACTCAGCATACAAGAAAATAATCTCAGTTATAAAATCGCCAAGGCGAATGTACTCACAGGTTTAGGCAAGATAAACCAAGCAATCACATTATTTGAACAAGTCATTGCTGAAGATGACAATATTGCTGGTTTTCATCTGCAACTAGGTCATGCATTTAAAGCACAAGGCGAAATCGAACAAGCCGTAAGTGCGTATCAAACAGCCTACCAGCTCAACCCAAGTTACGGAGATGCGTTTTGGAGTTTAGCCAACACCAAAACCTATCGTTTTACTGATGATGAAATATCACATATGCAGCAAGAGCAAACAAACGAAGCCTTAGCCATTGACGATAAAGTACAATTCTACTTTGCCACAGGTAAAGCTTTTGAAGATAGAGAGCTTTTCGAGCAAGCTTTTGCTGCTTATCAACAAGGCAATAGCTTAAAGCAGCAACACAATGGCTATGATATTACTAAAACAGAGCAGCAAGTTGACGAGCAAATTGAGTATTGTACCGCTGAGTTATTTGACATTCGTAGTAAGCTTGGCTTCGATGCGCCTGATCCTATTTTTATCGTCGGGCTACCCCGAGCCGGCTCCACCTTACTTGAGCAAATACTTGCTTCACATTCCCAGGTGGATGGCACCATGGAACTCCATAATATTTTAGGCTTAGCATCACGTTTACGTGGGCGTAATGCTAAAAACGACAGCCAATACCCGAAGAATTTAAGTACGCTTCAGCCTGAATATTTTCAACGTTTTGGTCAACAGTTTATCAATGAAACCCGTGTATATCGTGATAAAGCCCCGCTTTTCATTGATAAAATGCCTAACAATTTCCTTCATATTGGTCTGATTAAGTTAATCTTACCCAATGCTAAAATCATTGACGCTAGACGAGCTCCTATGGCGTGTTGCTTTAGTGGTTTCAAACAGCTCTTTGCCGAAGGGCAAGACTTTAGTTATAACCTTGAAGATATTGGTCGCTATTATCAAGCTTATCTTAAATTAATGGCTCACTGGGATAAAGTGTTACCCAACTTTGTCTTAAGAGTAAAACATGAAGATGTAGTGGATGATTTAGAAAAACAAGTACGTAGAATACTGGCTTTTTGCGGTTTAACTTTTGAACAAAGTTGTCTAGATTTTCATAAAACTAAGCGCAGTATTAAAACACCGAGTTCAGAACAGGTAAGACAACCCATATACAAAAGTGCCACCGAGCAATGGCGACACTTTGAATCACATTTAGCACCATTAAAAAAGGCGCTAAACCTTGGTTAACTATTGTTAGTATTTTACAAATACAACACTCGATAATGCTGGCACAGTAAAGCCCTGCTTATCTGCTTTGCTGCGTTTTACCATCTCGTCAGTACCACTTTGTTGAACAGGGTGAAGTTGGTATTTTTCAGCACCAGTATAGGCAAATGTTTGCGGTTCAGTACTAGTATTAAAAATAACCATTAAGCCATCAAGTTTGTCATCAACAGCTTCACCTTGGCTATCATCAAACTTCATCACTAATAAACCTAGCTGCTTATTATCAGTATTTAAGAAACTAACCTTGTCATTAATCTCTTTCGCTGTCGTTAAACGAAATAAAGCGGAACTCATGCGTAGCGCTATCATTTCTTCAAAGACTTTTGCACTGAATTTAATATGACTCGCTTGAACGTGATCACGTCCTTGGTGACCTTGCATCACCTTATTAATTAGAGGCCAATTATCTTGGTCTTTATCTGCCGGTGGCAAGCCAATATTGTAATAATTACTTTGCTTAGAAAAATCTACTCGGTTAAACCAGTCTCCATAATCATAACTATCTCTAAGGAATGATTTTGAGCGCATAAACTCACTGCCCATATGTAAAAAGGGAATGCCTTGAGCGAACAGAGTAAAAGATAAGCTTTGCAAATGCATTCTTACTCTGTCATCAGTAGATACATCAAATGGCAAACGATATTGGCTATTGTCCCATAAGGTTTGGTTGTCATGCTTGGAAACATAATTAATCGTATCTGCGGGATCTAATGCATAACCCGTTGGCTGATCACCATACGGAATATCTTTACCTAATACCTGCTCACCATTACGCTGCTTAAGTTTGAATGTAGATAAATTGCCCGCCAAACCAACCCGCAATTGATCCATGCGAACATCGTATTCTCGACGCACTTGTTCTTTGTTTTGCTGCTCATTAGGCTGTGTCAGTAAGCCATTACCTAAGCCTTGTGAATCCCGAGTATTATTGCCGCCGCCACGTACGGCATCACGTAGCCTGTCTGTGTAGGTGCCAATTTCACTGCCACCTAAATTTAACTGGCTAGCTTGTTCAAAACGGCTATTGTTAGCAACCTCGCCAAAATTCCAGCCTTCACCATAAAAATAAGTATCACTGTCTACCGCTCTCACCGCTTCTCTAGCAGCCAGCATAGCCGACTTACTTTGATGACCCATTAAATCAAAGCGAAAGCCATCAATTTTATAGTCGCGCGCCCAAATTACCAATGAATCTGACATCAGTTTTGCCATCATGGCTCTTTCTGTTGCGGTATTGCCACAGGTATAACAGGTAGATTGCTCAACTTCACCTGAGATGATATTTAAGCGGTGGTAATAGCCCGGTACTATTTTATCCAGTACTGACTTTTCTTTTAAGCCAAATTGATAGGTATGGTTATATACAACATCCATCACCACGCGAAAACCTAAACCATGTAGACTTTGCACCATTTCTCTAAACTCAATTAAACGCGCTGCCCCTTTAGGGTTTATCGCATAACTTCCTTCAGGTACGGTGTAATGGTATGGATCATAACCCCAATTAAAGTTATCTAACTGCCTTAGTTCACTTACAATTAATTGAGCTTTATCACTACTAACTTCAAAACTAGCCAATAAAGACTTCATCGTTTGATTTTCATCAAAATCAGCTGAACAAACCGTTAGACTTTTACTAGCCGTACATACTTTAGCCTTAACTTGGGCAATTGTGTCATTAATATCTACTGATTGATGAGTATTTTCATTTACTGTTGCTAAGTCATAAGTCGGTAGTAGATGAACATTATTCAGCCCTGCTTTTTTTAGCGTTTTTAAATGGCTAATACCAAACGATGCTTGCTCGCTAAAGGCTTTATATTTTCCGCGAGCATTTGGGTCAGACAGTGCTTTATCATCTGAGCTGAAATCATGAATATGAGTTTCATAAAAAATATTATCTTCAACATTTTTTATTACAGGTACAGTATGACCTTGCCAATTAAGTGGCTGAGTTTCACTGCCATTCAAATCAACAACTTGTGAGTGCTTACTATTTACAGACAAACTTAAAGAGTACGGGTCTGTGGTAACTAGTGTTTCAATCTGCTTTGATTCAGGGTGATAAACGGTCACTTGATACTGATAAAATGCCCCCTTTAATGACGTTTCGCCTGTCGCTGACCACACACCTGTTTTAGTATCTTCAATCATAATGATACTTGAGGCAGTAGCTGGAGATAAGTCTTGGTTAAAAATAAGTAGCTCCACTTGCTGCGCAGTTGGCGCCCATAATTTAAAGCTCACACCTTGAGGGGTTACCGTGGCACCTAAGTCAGTAATTTCATCCGCATCGTTATCAGCATCAGTGTATAGCGCATCAAGTAAAGGGCCCGTTTGCACAAAAGATACTTTTTTTGTTTGCGCTTGTTTATCAAGCGCAATCACCAATAGTTGTTGTTTAACCCATGCCTTTGCTTGTGCAGTGGTTAAATCAACCTTGTAAGCCTGAAAATTGGCGAGGTGTGGATATTTAACCGCTAGATTTTCAGGAAAAGCTACTGCTAATAGTGTCGTCGCATCAAACTCACCTTTTGCTGAATTCAATAATTGATATAAAACTTTTTCATCAGACTTAGGCAATACGAGTATTTCAGATGTTAACCAGTGAGCTGAGCTATCCGTTGCTTGTTTAGCCAATGCTTTAGCAATAACAGCATTTTCCTCAGTTGTTTGTGAAGATGCTTGCACTTGTGAAGTGTTATCACTACATCCTGAAAATAACAGCGACGCTGTAAGAGTAGCGCAAGATAAAAGTGAGATTGAAGACTTTTTCATAGATACCATTCTAATAATTTTTTATTGCTAATAACTTACGCGTTAACAGCATATAAAAAAACCCGTTTTACTTTATTGCATACGTATTCAGTTGTCAGACATTGTGAACATCGACAAGATTAAACGTATGCTAGTGCTGATCCACCTTAATTCTACTCCTAACTCCTTTCAATATAATGCATAAATGAGAACGCTAATGACAGACCTATTAAACCAGTTTACTGACAAATATGAGCTAGCAGGTAAAGTTGCTATCGTCACTGGTGGTGGCAAAAACCTAGGAAAGACCATTACTGAGTTTTTACTCGCCAGTGATATGTCGGTGGCTATTTGTGGACGAGATGAAGCAGCACTAAAGTCAACCGTAGCAGAACTGTCTAAGACTTTCCCTAACAAAATTATTGCTCAAGTATGTGATGTGAGTAACTCTGCACAAGTTGATAATTTTGAACGCTTTGTTACCGCAAAGTTAGGAGATGTTCACGTAATAATAAACAATAGCGGCTTCGGTAAAGAAACATTAGTGTGGCAAACAGCAGAGGATGACTGGGATGATGTCATGAACACCAATGTTAAAGGTGTGTATCTTATGGCTAAAGCTTTTTTACCTAAGATGATTGAAAATAGAGAAGGCTATATTCTCAATATTGCTTCACAAGCGGCGTTAAATGGTTATAGCAACGCAGGAGTTTACTGTGCATCAAAGTTTGCCATGGTCGGCTTAAGTAAAGCATTACAAGAAGAGGTTAGAGAGTTTGGTATTCATGTGCATTCTCTAAATCCTGCATTAATTCAATCAAAGAAAAAGCCTGATGATATTATCGATTCAGGTCTCATACAAAATGAAGATTTAGCTCGGATGGCATTGTATTTATTACAGCAACCTCGACGATTAAAAATAGATAATATTGGTCTATGGGGGTTTTAACTATAATCACAAAGATACTTACTAATGCTCGAATAGAAGCTAGCAAGAGTCGCTATACATCCAGTTAGTTGACGATCTTAAGAAAATACTTTTCTTAACGACTCACTTTACGAGAAGCGAAAATTCCTATGAATCCTAATACAAGCAATAGAATACTACTTGGCTCAGGTATCGTTTCTGGGTCTGGTTCTGGCTCAACCGGTGGAAGCCCTCTAGCTTCATCAGATAAATGCAACTCCATATTGTTGATGCTATCAAGCAATACCGTCACAGCACTTTGCGAATCAAGGTTCCACATTATTTCAATCGACGAGGCCATTTCATATTCAAGACACAGAGATGTGTCGCAAATATCATTTTTAATGAGATATTCGCGAGAGGTCGCCCACGTATAACCATCATCTAAACCGTTATTATCTTCGTCTTGCCACTTTATTTTTGCAATACTAGCATCGTCATTCCTGAGTTCAAAGTACTCACTACCTGTCTGCGTTTGATAGTCCATTTTAACAGAACCATGATGTGTACCTTCCAGATAAGCATCAAGATATGTGTCATCAATCGCTGCACAATCTGCTTCGTTACCCGAATCATTATAATCACAGCCGCTCGCCCAAATCATACGTCTTGCATATGTAGGTACTTCGAAGAAGACGCTTAATGAATACAATTCATCGTTTTTGTCTATTTCCCAAAATAGCTTATTCTGATTATTAGCTGCTTTGTCATAGATAGAATGATGACCATTCCACCACAATAAATCTTTTGAACCTCTACTAAGGCCACCAGTATATTCATTGGCTGTTTTTATGCCATCTACCACTACTGATGTCGGAAGCGACATTACAGGAAAGCCCACAAATAAACTGGCAGCAAAAAATAATGATTTATTAAAGAAATATTTCATATTGTTATTCGACTTAATATTATTTGGCATTACCCCAGTCGAAAGCAATATTTACACCATAATTAAAAATACATTTAATTCAATCAGATAAGCATCACAACCATCATGGTATTTTTTATACTGTAAAATATTTCGACACATTGTGTTTAATATTTAACTACAATTTACGTTCATCGCCTATTGCACCCTAATCTCAGCAAAGTATGAAAAGTCTACTTACTGATAAATTCAAACATCAAATTTATATGTACTACTCTACTTGAGTCAGTAAAGCTAAAAAGGCCATTCAACACTATACTCATTGAACACTGCCTAATTTTAGAGGTTAGCATGTTTAGTTTTTCATTACGCCACTTCTTTATATTATTGATATACTTTGCTTTTACATTCAAAGTACAGGCAACAGTAAAAATTGCTGTTACCGATTGGCCACCATATTATTCTAAGACGGCTAAAAGTGGTGGACAACAACTCGACTTATTAAATACTGTTTTTGAAAAAATGGGGGAAAAAATAGAGCCTGTTTGGTTTAGAACTGGCGTTGGTGCTTTAATTAAAGCTCGAGCTAATCAATTAGATGGAGCAGCAGGTTGGGAGTGTAATAAAGAGCGTGCTGATGATTTCTTTTTCAGTGACCCAATAGGTTATGAACAAACAGTTATTTTCTACCACAAGGATTTTGATTTTGACTGGCACAATATTGAAGATCTGAATAAAGACATTACTATTGGGGTCACGGCACATTATGCATACGGCAAAGACTTAAAGAAACTAATAGAAATGGACAAGGCAATCGTTGAAATTTCTGGTTCAGATCGTAATAACCTTGATTTATTATTTCATAGAGAAATTGATTTGCTCTTGTTAGATAGAGAAGTCGGTTTAGCATTAATAAAACAAGCTAAAGAGCCCTTATTATCCAGTATTAAAGTTCATCACAAGGCCTTTCGCCAAGATAGAGTTGCTATTCGCCTGCTAATTTCACGTAAGTATAAAAATGCCCATTCCTTTATCGACAAATTTGATAATGCTTTAAAAGAAATAAGACGTGACAAAGGTCTCACTAATTTAGATCCTGAGCAATATACTAGCTGTCCTAAAAGAAGTATTGATGAATAATAATTCATCCGTTGCGAAAACTTGAATTAAAGCGAAGTGAATTCTTTTGGTGGCGTTGGAAAATGAAGACTTCATTTCTGACTATCCTAGGTTCACTTTTATCACTAGACGGGTAATAGCATTGAGTCTATAAAGTACTTGAATGTAAATGGAACTCAACATGAGTTGAGCTCCAAAATACCTACCAATTCACACTAGGCTTTCCTTCTTGGCAAACTGGGCATTTACGTCGATGAATTTCTGCTGTTTTAGCACCGTAAATTTCGCTACATTGTCCACACGACATTTTGAAAGTTACATCCTTCTTATCGGTTTCATCAAGATTTCTACTGCCCAGCACTTTTTGGTTGTTGTTATTCACATAACCTATTTGTGTTGTTTTAGTCGTACCACTATCAAAGGTTTCACTGCTCATATCCTGCTCAGACATAGTATCAATATCGTCAACGTCATCTTCAGGAGCTTTTTTCAGTGACTCACTATCGGTTTGTGTTTCGTTATCAATCTTCCATTTGAAAGGCACCCTATCTTCCTTTTTATCTCGCCATTTATTCCAAGCTTGAAAACCGCCAAGCCATAAACCAAATTTTGCTACTTCATTCAATATTGGAATTTGGTTTACATCGTTACCAATATCTTTAAATAGCTCATCCCAACCTGATTGAGTTAAAATTGTTTTATCCCATACAGGGGTATTATTTTCATCTAAGACATATATGCCATTGTAGCGATATCCGTAATCATGGATAAGGCCAGGAATAAGCAGTAAACCAACCGGACTTAACAAGGCCCAAAGTGCTTTAGGTATAGAGGCTCCATCAAATTCAAACCCTGCATGAACAGCATATTGTTTACCTTCATATTCATAAATGAAGGCTTCTTCTACACGCCATCGCCTTACCTGAAAAATAAAAACAAGTAGCTTATTGAGCAATAATTGTTGATTTGCTGTTGGGATAGGAATAGGACGCAACACTGGCATCTTATTCATGTTAATAAAAGTATTAAGAGAAGATAACTCTTTCTTTTTACTTTGTAGAATCACCAAAAGCACAAGATAAACAACGAAAAAGACAGTAACAATCGTGCCAAATAAATTTACAAGAAAATCAAACATTCTAAATTCCTTTTCAAGAAGGAGATATATTCATCAATTATTGTTCAATTTACGCACTGTGTAAATAATTAACTACTGATTTAACATGAATTTATAATGACATCACTAGTAAAGCTTGCTTACAAAAGTTTTGCGCTCAAAACTTCCTTTGATTTCTTCTTCGGTATAGTCGATTTATCCAACATTTCGGTCATTAGCATCAATAGCTATTTGGGCTTTCTAGACGCTCTGAAGAAGTAGTTCTGCCTTTATCCTGACAGACAACTAAGCTTGAAGCGGACGGTAGCTATAACGATACTGTAGCTTCTACTTAACGCACCTTGAAGCAGATTCGCGAATTACTATTATCGCCTATTACCCCACTGTTTTCACAAAACGCTACCCTACAGATACGTCTTGGTTTGTTACGTTATGTTACATATGACTATTTTAAACGGTTGACAGCTTAACTTTTATAAATTTGCTAGTTAGCAATGCTTGTGCTAAAACAATGTTTGATCGATTATTTTTTAACCATACAATAATAATAATACCAATAGCATGGGGGAATGAATAATGAATAAATCACGCCTATTTAAAACCACACTAATCGTTACAAGTTGTATTTTTTTCTATACTACACCTGTAAGAGCAAATGACTGCACCGTTGCGGTAGCATCAATAAATCAAATCATTAACAAGGCCAATGTAGCACTCAGCTCAAATAATTTTGACCAAGTCGGTGATATTGCCAACGACTTAAAGAATAATGCTCATTCAATTTTGAAAGCTGCTGATAGTTGTGATTGTGATAGTGCTTATTATACGGCTGAAGTGATATTAGAAAATGCCGAAGCTGTTTATCTAGCTGATGATTTGGAAGAGTCTATAGGTTTCATCAATCTACTTAAAAAAGAAGCAAATTCGGCAATGACGCAGGTGAAAATTTGTGGCTCTTTGGTAACTAAAACACCCTGATTATAGGTTTATTCGGATTAATAGAACTATATAGCGCACTAAACATTCCATACATTGACGTTCTGCAAGATCTGCTTTTGTATCAAAGTGATCCTTAGAGTCGGTAATATTGACTTATTACTTACAGGGCTTTGTGGTAAAAATAAGCATTAGTACCTAACCATTGAACCATGTAAAACAAGTCACCGTTAAGGCTTATTAATGCGCATTTCTAAAGTGAATCGCTTGCTATGTAAGACTTCTGCTATTAGAGCGGTAGTAGTAAATGCTATATTGATAGCGTTAGGAATTTACCGAAATTAACTCGCTTTAAATATTGAAAGTTAAGCGGAAAACATCAAAATAATAGGCACAGTATGCGAACAGCAGCAAAGAGCTGTTAGTTATACTCTTCAAATAGTTACGTAAACTCCGCCACTTGAGTTCAACCCTGCCGATAAAGTGAAGCTTGAGGCTTCATTACTTATCAGCTTTTATCCATTGCTTTACCGGGTTTAACCACTCGGGTAGTGGCTGATAAAACGCACCGTGCTCCTTGCCTGTACTGATGGCTATTTCTTCAAATTTATTAACCTGCTTACTTCTATTGACTAAATGCTGGCACGAGCCAACACCATCTGATGTTTCATAGATAGAATAAACGTTACCATATACTTGCAAATCGTGATTATTGGTGACAAACCGACCGCAGCCAGCAAGAATGATAATATTCAATTCATTGGAAGCTACTTCGTTTGATACTAATGCGGTAATGGCGCCACCTCGAGAAAATCCAACCAAATAAATATGACGGTACGGTACACCATTTTTAACTAACAACTTAATGTCATGTGCTAATTTTTTAGCAAATGCTCGTGGGTCAGTGTTCTTCACTCTATGATATGCAATAAGATTATAGTCTTCATCAGACAAAGATTTCTTAATTAAAGGGAAGTCATACATTCCCCAGCGCGGGCTGATTGGTGTTGGGTTAGTGCCTTCAACAATAAAACCATGAGAATAGAACACATATTTCTCACTGGCCTTTATGGTTGTTGGAAATGTTTCATATAGCTCTCCGGCTATAGCATTATTATTTAGAAAAACAATACATAAAAAGCCCAGTGCCATTAATGTTTTCAGTAATTTAAGCATGATAATCCCTGCCCTTGTATTTAAAGGGTTATAGTAAAGTGAATATTTTAGTGTTGGTTTACAAAGGCTAACTTGGCAACGCTTATTCTGAAGCAGATTTTAGCCACTTTTTAACTTGGGTTAACCACTGCGGCAGGGGCTGATAAAAAGCTCCGTGTTCTTTACCCGTACTGATCGAAGTTTCCTGAAAAGATTTCACTTGTTCATTTCTGTCTTGCAGAAATTGACAAGAGCCAGCAAAATCTGAGGTTTCATAAATTGAATAAATATTGCCAAAAGCTTGATACTCATTGTGTTGCTCAATAAAGCCTCCACATACTGCAAGTAAAATGGTATTAATTTTATCCATTCTTAGTTTTGTGGTGGCAAGCAAGGTGATTTCACCACCCCGTGAAAATCCTAGCAAGGTTATATTTTCTGGCTTTACACCGGCTTTAATTAATTTTCTCACATCAATTGCAAGTTTTTCGGCAAATTCGTCAGCAACGGTTTTTTCAGGCCGATGATAAGAGATAAGATTGTAGTCCGGATCTGTCAACGCCTTTCTTACCGCAATAAAATCGTATACTCCCCAACGTTCATCTACTGGCATTAGGTTTTCACCCTCAACAATTAAACCATGAGAATAAAAGACATATTTTTCGTCAGCATTAATAATCTCAGGAAAGTCAGTGTACAAAGTACCCGCAGGACTAAGTGTAGAAAAAACGCTCATCAAGGTGAAAAAGAGGCCAGATAACTGGTATTTTGTTTTCATTGCATGCCTTTTATGCCAGATAAATATTTTAGTTTTTGTGCAAATTAAAATACTGTTTTGGATCAGTATGTTGACCGTCTTTGAGTAGCTCAAAGTGTAGATGAGGGCCGGTTGTACGCCCTGTTTCACCAACAGTGCCTAACTTTTGCCCTGCGGTAATATATTGGCCAGCCTCAACCGAGAAACTATCTAAATGGGCGTATAAACTTTGCATTTTCCCTTCGTGTTCAATCAGCACAACTTTGCCATAATTACGATGTAAAGTGGCGTCATCCGCAATAAGTACCTTGCCAGAAAAACTGGCCACTACTTTAGTGCCTATACTCGCCGCAAAATCGATAGCTCGGTGCGGCTTATTGCCTCTAAAAGCACTAATATCTTTATAGCCAGATGATATTCGCCCATTTACTACCGGCTTTATACCGACCAAGTCCTTAGCATTGATAATCGGCATAGATATAAAAGGCTTTGCGGCTAGAGAGATAAAACTAATAGGTAGTGATAACAAAACTAAAGCCAACCACTGGCTCAAACCATATTTATGCTCTGACTGCTCTGACATCGCCATTTTGATTCGCTTTTCAAAATCTCGCTTCGAAAATTGCGGACCAGAGAAAGAGGATGTTATACCGCTATCAACGGTATTTTTAGTTAATTTTAAGCTCTCAATTAAGGCACTAGCGTAATTCAACCTTTCTTTAGGAAAAGAAGAGATAACCGCTAGATCACAATTTAACTCCATTGTTTGAAGAAAACGCTTTTCAAAATAACGAATAAAAGGGTTAAACCAAAATAGGCATGCCAATAGTCTACTGATAATTACCGCTTTAGGGTCATGCCTTTTTATATGCATTAATTCATGTTCTATCAGTAAAAATCGCTGCTTTTCAGACATGTTAAAAACGCTCTTGGGCAGTAACAAATTATTCCTGAAAAAGCCAAAAACCATAGGCGAAACTTCTTGTGCTGTAATCAACACACGAATGTTATAGCGCTCTACCAAACTTTGCTGCTGTGATTGAAATCCTATTAATTCATTGTTCAAGCTTGCTTGCTGCACAAATTTATTCACTTTGAATACGCTTAAACTAAAACGCAATAATGACAAGCTACAACCAGCAACTATCATTGGCAACACCAGCCATGTGAAGATGGGCAGCTCGGTAATATTTTCTGTTGGACGAATGACTGAATGAGAAACCACCAATAGATTTTGTTGCGTGTCAGCCAAAGCGTTAGTTAATACATCAGGAATAAAGCGACCTACCTGATAGAGTGAATTAGGAATCAAGGGTACTAAAGCAATACAAAGCCAAGCCTGCCAAAACCGTGACCAATTCACTAACCTTGGTACTAGTTTAGTAATAATCAGTGAAGCACCATATAGAAAACTACTCCAGCCGATGAAGAACAATAATTGCATTAGGGTATTGTTAACTAAAAATTGATAGTCCATGTTTTATTCTTCTTGTTCTTTCTGTAAATCCTTTAGCAGTTTTTCAAGATCAGCAATTTCACTGTCGTTGATCAGTTTGCTATCAGTAAACATAGCCACAGGTAATGGTGTATCTAATTCAAATACTCTTTTGGCAAAGTCTTGTGCAAAGGCAGCTAAGGTTTTAACTTTCTCTATTTGAGCAAAATAGATTTTTTTGTTGCCTTTGAATTCCATTGAAACGAAACCTTTATCTCCCATACGTTCTAACGTTTTGCGGGTAGATGAATAACTCCAACCAAGCACACCTTCAACTTCATCGTGAAGCTCTCTTGCTGTTTTAGGATGTTTCTGCCAAAGCAGCTTTAAAATTTCCAATTCAGGTGCTGTCGGTTGCATTTTTATTAATTCTAAGTAGGTAATGAGCACATAGTGCGACAAGTGTCACAATTTAGCAAGCGTTAAATGTGACATTTGTCGCATTATAATAAAACTACCCGCGCCAATGACCGAGAATTGCCAAAGTCAGACTGTTTTATAGCCTTGATGAAATAACATTTGTTCCTGATTGAATACCTTTGTACTATGGCACTTTATTCTTTTATTTAGTTTAGTTTAGCAATATGACGTTAACCCCCGAATTAATTAATACCATTGAACAATATGATGAGCAAAAGCGCTTTAAATATTTACTTGAAACAGTTATCAAACATGGAGAAATTTGGATTTTAGTTGATGAACATGGCTGCATGATGTTGAATACCGAAGACGAAGATTGCCTACCTGTTTGGCCTAATAAAGAGTTTGCTCAGGGTTGGATAACAAACGATTGGAAAGATTGTAAAGCACAAGCGATATCACTTAACGAATGGCAAAGCCGCTGGACCACAGGCTTAGCGGAAGATGAACTTGCTATAGTAGCTTTTCCTAATCGAGCAGAAGAGGGGTTAATCTTATTTCCTGATGAATTTGAATTCGAATTGTCTAAAAAAATCAAGAAATCTAGCCAACATAAATAAAGCGTTAGCTCTACTTAGCCTACTCTAGTGTGTATTCAATAAACCAATATGAGCAGCAAGCGAGCAATGCTTAATGTAGAAAACCGCCACATACAATTGACTAATAATTAGTTTTACTACTAATATATGACTATACATAACGTTGATATTATTATGAGTTTTGACGGATATTTCGCTAAAGTCACATAGTATTGCTTATAGATTCATCAATACTCATATACTTTAACAAGGACCCAATGAAAGCTTTACTTTGCACACTACTAGTAACGGTTATTTTAACCACCAGCTCGTTTGCAGAATCAATTCGTATCACTAGCGGTGAGTGGGAGCCCTTTCTATCTAATTACACTTATCAATACGGCCTAGACTCTCACATAATTACTGAAGCATTTAAGTTAGAAGGTATCACGGTAGAATGGGGGTTTTTCCCTTGGCAACGTGCTTACCAAAATGCCAAAAGTGGCAAAGACTGGGATGCCTCTTGTTGTTGGTGGCCTGACAAAGAGATAGCCCAAGAGTTTTTGGTTAGTGAAGTCATTACTAAAACCTCTTTCGTTTTTTTTCACTTGAAAAGCTTTAACTTTCAGTGGGATTCCTTACAAGATTTGGAAGGATTAAAAATTGGCGGTACTCTTACTTATGATTATGGTAAAGAGTTTATGGATGCTCTTGCTATTAAAGCTTTAGACGTTGATTTTGCTCTAAAAGATGAATTCAATTTCAAAAAACTTTTGGCTGGTCGTATTCAAGTATTTCCGAATGACCCTGCTGTTGGCAATGCTCAAATAATAAACTCTTTATCCGCAGATGAAGCAGAATTAATAACACACAGTACTAAAAAATTTGGCGGAAATACCCTGCATTTAATACTCAATAAAAATAACCCTCGTAATCAATATTTTCTAGATAAATTCACTGCGGGTATGAAAAAGTTAAAAGACAGTGGCCGATACAAACAAATGTTGAAAGACATGGATGAGGGAAAATATAGTAAAAAGTCTTCTGCTGAACAACAATAATCAATAACTTTGTCAATAAAAAAGGCTTGCTGATTTTCATCAGCAAGCCTTTTTAGTGTTGCTTGTTAGCTATGGTTGTCAGCTTATGGCTGACATTGTTGAATAATCAAACTACCAACATTAGCACCTTGTGCCGGGTTAGCTTCATTTAACGTTAATAAGAAGCTATAGCTACCTGCAGCAAGTGTCGCTTGGTTATTGTCGGTACCTGCATTTTGATAAGCAACTGGGTAAGTAGCACCTAACACTAAATCTGAACGATTAATTTCGGTACTACCATCAGCTTGTGCCCATAACTGTGTATTCCAGTCACCATCACTCGACGCTAATTTAAACTGCATCGCACCATCAAAGTCAGCAACCGCTTGGTATACATTATTACCTTTATAATGCATGCGATACGCTTCTTCGGCATTCCAACCTGCATGATCTCCTTTCACATATAACTCACCATCACCGGCAATATCAAACGGGATAGCATCTGGTGAATCAATTAAGGCGCTACAATCAACCGTTGGTGAAACACTCGTTATTGTTAACACTGGTGTTGTATCTGAAGCATCAAGGTTAAAAGTGAAACTACCCTCGGCATCGGCGGTAAATTCCATACTGTCAGCATTATCACTAATGGTTATGGGACTGTCGGCAATACTCACATCACTAAAGCCTAAGTCCACGGCAGCAGAGTCAACAGAAGTGATTGTAAATGTTTGCACGCCTGCAGATAAAGTCGCATCTAAACTATAAACACCATTACCTTCATAAGTAAACGTATCACTGTCGGTAAAGCCATCATTCCCTTCGTTATTCATTGAACCACGTAGGTAAATAGTATTATTACCGTAAGGCGCAATATCAGGTGCATCACGGGTAACACCTGCTGATAAACCAGCGCCTTGGCTATCTCCTTGCGGCTTAACAAACACAGCGGTTGTTAAAGCGGGGACGGTAAATGTACCGTCGCTTGCTCCCACAGTAAAGCTAGCTGCTTGTACCGTGCTATCAACCGATGTTTGCAAAATACTGTGCAGTTCGAATCCAGTAGCGGTAGACACCGTATGCGACTGCTCACTATCACTACCATTAATGATAACGACAATGGCATCGTTATTAGCATCAAGGTCAGTCAAGTCAGTACCATCATCAATACTCATGACAATCAAACCTTTGGTTTGATTACTACCGGTATTATGAAAACCCACACGGTCATATACGTCTTGTGCACTGGCTAATCTAAATAATTTACTACTGTTACGAATGGCTAAAAATTCTTGAAATACATCACCGGCAAAATCAATATGACTCGCTTCAACGGCGGTCTCAGCATTCGCAATAATAGCCAAAACATCATCAACAGATTTGCCATCATCAATTTCTAACGGTAAACCTACATTCCAGTTATTGGTATTTTTAGTGAAATCAACCAAGTTATACCAATCACCATTGTTATAACTATTCTTGTCCATTGATTTAGAGCGCAGTATGTCACCACCAATTTGTAAGAAAGGAATACCCTGACTCAAGATTGGCATGGTAATGGCGATATTTTGGGCGCGAACTCTGTTATCAACTGACATATCGGTGGCTAAACCATATTGCAATTTATCCCACAAGGTTGAACCATCATGCTTTGATACATAGTTGATAATGTCTGCTGGATCTTTAGCATAAGATGATTGTGAGTAATTCTTACCAAGCTTTATTTCACCATTTTGATCTTGCAATTGATAATCTTGCAAGGTACCCGACAAACCTAAGCGCATAATGTCTTGTTCATTTAAGTTAGCTGCAGCATTGAATAATGAACCACTGCGAATAATATCACGCGGCCTGTCATTGAACGTTCCTACTTGGCTGTCTGCCATTTCATATTGCGCTGCTTGTTCATAGCCTTGGTTAGAGCGTCCCCAACCTTCACCATAAAAGTACGTATCAGCATCAACGGCTGCTACCGCTGCACGAGCATTTAAGATTGAGTCTTTTGAGTGGCTACCCATGATATCAAAACGGAAAGCATCAAACTTGTATGCTTGTGCCCACTGTACTAATGAGTCAATCATTAGCTTGTCCATCATACGATGTTCTGTTTCCGTATCCTGACAACAGGTTTCATTGAAAACATTACCAGTGGTTAAATCACGACGATAATAGTAACCCGGTACCACTTTATCAAATACTGAGTTATCCCAAAGTCCAGACGAGTTAGTATGGTTGTAAACCACATCGAGTGACGTTCTTAAGCCCATATCATGAAGTGCTTTAATCATTGAACGCATTTCTAAAATACGCACTGTACCATCGGCATCACTAGCAAAACTACCATCTGGGGCATTAAAGTGTTTAGGATCATAGCCAAAGTTATAACCATCTATATCACGAATCGCTTCCGTTAAGAGTTTTGCTTGTTCGGTACTGCTGTCATAGCTTTCAAATACTGACAACAGTGTGGCCGCATTATTTTCTACACCACAAACAGGTGCGTTACCATTTATGGCACAAAGCTCTGCTACCGTATTGGTTAAATTTATTTGCTGACTATAGTCTTCTTCTATACTGGCAATATCATTTGCAGGAAGAATTTGAAAGTGGGTTAATCCTGCGGTAACTAGTGTTTTTAAATGCGTAACAGGTACCGAGCTTTCTTCAGTAAATGCTAAGTATTTACCACGATTCGCAGCACTAGTACTTTCATCTCGAACACTGAAATCTCGGATATTACCTTCATAGATAACTGCATCTTCAATATCTGTAATAGTAGGAACCGTATGTGAATCCCAATTAGCAGGTTTTAAATCAGCATCTGATAAGTTCACAAATTGTGAGTACATGCCGTTAGTTGATAATGAAACTGCATAGGGGTCGGTTGACCAAATCGTTTCAAATTGCTTGTTTTGATCATGATAAACAGTGAGTTGATATCGGTAGAACAAGCGATCGTTAGCCATAGGCGTAGTGAATGACCAAATACCGGTTTCACCATCAAGAGTCATCGCTGTAGTACTTTGTAATACCTTGACATCATTATAAATACTTAACGAAACTTGTTGCGCAGTAGGAGCCCAAAGGCTGGCGGTAATATCGGTATCAGTATAAGTTAAACCTAAATCTGCCTCATCTGCATCATTGCTCCCTGAGGTATAAAGGTCATCAAGTACGCGTGGCGTTTGTACGTAGGTTGCTGCAAGTACTTCATCGGCACTGTTATAGGCAATGGCTAATAACTTACCGGTAAGCATTTGTTTAGCTTTGCTACTATCAGGATTACTTGCTTCAAAGGTATCTAGTGCGCCATATCTTGGCATGCCTAACGCATCGGCACTATTGGTAGCCGGGGTAAACTCAATAAAGTTATCACCACTAATGCCGGTTTCGCCATCATAGCCTAAATCGTTAACATCTGAGCTATAAACTCTAACTTTAGTCACACCACTATCAGCTACATTCCAAAACACAGTGTCAACAGTTGCCCAATGTGCCGCAGTATCATTGATAAGTACCCCTGAAGGGAATAGCGTTGGTACCGTAAATATTTCATTAATATCATCAAGCAACCAAATCATGCGTTCGCCCGATAAGTCTGCTTGTTGATCATCACCATTAGGCGACTTTTCATCACCCTTGTGCATAATATAATTAGCACAATCGCTGGTAGCGTAATCAGACTTTAGCGTAACTATCCAATAAGCACCGTAGTTTGGATCATCACCCGATTTTGCTTGTGGTGCTGCCCAGTCAACATCAGCGCCGCCATAGGCTGTACATTCGTCATTTGCCCATAAGTGCAAGCCCCAACCAGTATAATCACCATCGAGTCTGTTAAAGAAAATAACCAATTCATTGTCACCTGCGGTGACTACTGGGTCAGGTAATGTCGTGTTTTGAGCAACACTTACTGCTAACGTCTCAGGAGCGCTAGCTGAAACATCGTCACTTACGACTAAATCAGCACTATAATCACCAGTTGCAGGATAAGTTACTGTGGTAGAGGTCGTTGCATTACAATCGGTAATGTCAACATTATCAACACCTTCACCTGGGGCAATCACACAAGATAAAGTATCATTATCCGCATCGGAAACTGTCCATGAAAAAGTGGCATCGAGTCCAGAAGTTGCTACCGTGAAACTATCAACTGCAGGAGTTGTATTTGATACTTCAACCGTCACACTAAGGTCTTGGTTATTACTAGCATTACTTGAGTCAGATACCTGTAAATTAGCAGTAATAGTACCTGAGGCTTCATAAGTCACTGTAGTAGATGTTGTCGTTAAGCAGTTAGCAATTTCAATGCTTGCTACGCCCCCACCAGGATTTAGCACACATGACAATGCGTCATCATCTGCATCAGCTACAGCCCACGCATAAGTAACCGTTAATTCGTTATCTTGTGCTGAGAATGTAGTAATTGTTGGGGCGTTATTTGTCGGTGGCGGTGGCGGGGTTGGTCCACCATCATCAGAGCCACCGCCTCCACAGGCAACTAAACCTGTAGATAAGGCGGTGCATATAAGTATTTGCTTAAAGCTTGTTGTTAACATCAAAAATCAATCCTATTTTTATATTCTGACTTTATGCTAAAGCTTTGCCTATCTATTGAACAGTGACTACATACGTATTCAATAGTAAAGTTTGCCAGTTAATGGCTATTTTTTTGCTCAATAAAATTGCTATAATTGTCAGGATAAAATAAACAAATCAAGGGAATATGATTAATAAAATGACTTACCTCTGCTTTTCTACCGCCTGCATAAAAAAGTACTCTACTTTGTTCTTGGCCTCTTTACTGTTTCTGTTTTCATGGAAATCATTTGCCGAAACAACTTCAATCACGCCATTGCCTATCAGTGCTTACGGGAGTTTGCCTAACTATAGCAATGTTAAACTTTCACCGTCTGGCAATCGTATTGCTATGATTAAAAACCGTGGTGGAAACTTAGTCTTGATGACCTACGACCTTATCAGTGGTGAAAGCCTTGCGGTATTGCAAGCTGATAATGTTGGCGTGGTGTTAAATTGGTATAGATGGGGTAATGACGATGTTTTACTGATCAGTGCTGCTTATACCTCAAGACAAGGAAGGATAAAATACACTTCAACACGGTTGTACAAATTTGATTTATCAGATGAAAAAGAACTTAAATTATTAATAAAACCCAAAGGCTCAAGGAAAGAGCGTAATGCACAATTCCAAGATAATATTATAAGTTTAATACCTGCTCAGCCAGATAAAATTTTGATGGCAATTGATTTTAATATAGCTAACAAACCGTCATTATATGAAGTTAATATTCGTACTGATCGAAGAAGCCGAATCAAAAAAGCAAAAACCTATATTGAAAATTGGGTTGCTGACCAACAAGGTAGAGCAAGAATAAGCTACCAATTAGATGAAACCAAGGTATCTTTTAAACTATACAATTTAAAAGGCAAGATAGAACGCGACTTGTGGTCTTATGAAGTTTTTGAAAAAGAAGTAGTGCATGTTCTAGGCTTTGACCTTGACCCCTACATACTATTTATTCGAGCCTTGCATCAAGGCCGCAATGCTATTTTTAAAGTCAATCTAAAAGACAAAGCACTCACACGCGAGTTAGTTTATGCTGATGATAAGTACGATGTTGATGGCTTTTTAATTTATTCATCTAAAACCGGTGCTGTGGTCGGTTTGAGCCATAAAGGTGATATTGACAACAAGGTATATTGGGACGATGAATACATCGCCTTTAAAAAAGCTTTGAATGCTGCATTACCTGATTCTGACAATACCATCATCAGTATGTCGAAGGATCAAAGTAAATATGTGCTCTATTCGAGTTCTAAAACCAAAGCCGGTGATTATTTAATTGGCGATAGAAAAAACAACAGCTTAGAATATCTTGCTAGTTTATACCCTGAAATTAATGAATCAAATTACGCCAGCAAGAAACTAGTTCACTATACTGCGCGCGATGGCATCAAAATAGAAGGCTATTTAACCAAGCCTATCAATAGCCAAGCACAAGAAAAACTACCTGCTATTATCTTCCCACACGGCGGCCCGATGGCGAGAGACGATGCAAGTTTTGATTATTGGTCTGAGCTATTTGCTAATAGAGGCTATGTGGTATTTCAACCAAACTTCCGTGGCTCTTCAGGCTATGGCTATGATTTTGAAATGGCCTCTATTGAGGGCTGGGGACAAGCTATGCAAGATGACTTGCAAGATGCAGCCAAGTGGTTAATAGCGCAAAATATTATTGACCCAAATAAAGTTTGTATCGGTGGCGCTAGCTACGGCGGCTATGCGGCTTTAATGGCGGCAGTTAAACATGGTGAAAGTTTTAGATGCGCCGCCAGCTTTGCTGGTGTTTCAGATCTAGAACGTATCGTGAGAGACGCGCGCCGATTTACAAATAAAGAAGTGGTTAGAAAACAATTTGGCACTGACGAAGATAAGCTTGAATCCGCATCTCCAATAAATTTTGCCAAGAAAATTAACATTCCCATTTTGCTCATTCATGGCACAGACGATAAAGTTGTGCCAATAAAGCATAGCCGTGAAATGGCCGATGAATTAGAAGATTATGATAAAGATGTACGCTATGTTGAGATTGAAGATGCTAACCATCATTTAAGTGTACAAGCACATAGAATGCAAACTCTGGAAGAAATGGTTAGCTTTTTTGATAAACACCTAAAATAAATAATGCCTACTGCGCCAATTGATGTTTCACCTTAGGTAAAACATCAATTGCGGTAGTGTTTTTTGGGTCCAACTTCAATACCGACTCCAACCACGGTAGTGCTTGCTGCAACTTTCCTTGCGATAAATAGGCATGACTTAAGGCGAGTTGATAATTAATCTCTCCTTCATTAATTTCAATCGCCCTTTTTAAGTACCTAGGCGCTTGGTTAAACTTTTTAGCTTGAATAAGTGCAACGCCCGCTCTATAACTATGCTTTGCATCAAAAGGCATCGCATCCGCTAGTAATTTGGCTGACTTTAGATATAACGGCTTATCATGCTTTTTGCCATAGTTTAGGTTTTCTGTTGCTATTGTTAACCACCCTATCTGACTTTTATATGCCGATAGCCCTAAACGATCACTAGGCGTTTTTGCTACAGGTAACTGTACTTTTTGCGGTGTGTCGGTAAAGGGATAATCAGCCATTAACCCAGCAATTTTTGCTTTACCCCAATAAACTTCAGCATCAAATACTGGCATATCTTGCTGGGCTGCTGCAGTAGTGACTAAAGCAGGGAATGCACCAAAAACCGCTGACTGTGCCAATGCTTTATAAAAACTATCCGCAATAACAAAATAACCATTAATGGTGGGATGTAGATGCTCTAGCATTAATGATTTACCAATAACACCCTGCTCGGCTGCACCTGTTAACGCTTTATTAGCATCGACAAAATGTACGCCATCATTTTTCGACAACAAGCGAATAACATCATTCATTGCACTGGGCGCTCTAAAACGTAATAAGTCGTAATCTCTGGCTTTTATTAAGGCTTGCTTAGCTTGGTTATGTTTTGCCTGAGCTAACAATTTTTGACCTTGCTGATAGTAAAGATCAGCACTGTGCTCACTTATTGATGCTTCGCTAGAAAAAGGCGCTTGATCCGCCAAGTTGCTGGCAATAGTACTAATAAATACCGGTATACCTGCCGCTTGATACTTTGCAATGACCAGAGCAATATTATTTTCAAATTGCGCCAAGCCAGCATGATACAAATCAGAGTCATAGGGGATGTTTTTATGCTTGGCTACCTTTGACATAAACGTACGTGAACGCTGGGCATTGTCAGGAATTTTCGATTTAGTAAACTGCCAGTAAATATTTTGCAGTAATTGAAAAATCCTGGCATTTTTAAGCTTTAAATAAAGTAGTGTTGCTGCAGCAGAATTAGCCGCAGTGTAAGCAGAGCCAACGCCTAATATACCTAGATATTCATTATGGCCAGCATAAATTAAAACCGCATCAGGTTGTTGTTCAATAATTTCATCAACAAAATCTAAAACGGTATAACTATTTACCGCGGCTAATGCAGTATTAATAACTTCTACCGTTTTCTCTGGAAAGCTCTGCTTTAATCGATAATCAAGCATGCCGGCTATGGAAGCGCCATAGCCAAAAGGGAAACCCGCCGCAGTTGAGCCCCCTTGTACAACGATGCGTAAGCCATCTGCAGGTTTATGCTTTAAAAAAAAGTTAGTTTCTATAGTTACCGTAGGTGCAACGGCATCTTCTGGAAAATAGCGTTTAACCACATCAGGGCGAGGTAATAAGTATTGAGGGGCAGTAGCATGTTCTTTCGCTGGATAATCCATAAAAAGTGGTATTTCTCTACCATAATCAAACAGGCGTAGGCCGCCTTCTAATAGCGCAAAAAATGCAAAAGGTATGGCTAAAGTGATCACTAAATAAACTTTATTTTTTGTCATGAACGGCTCTTAATTTAGTAAGGAGGCTGACTTAGCTGCAGCTTGCTTAACATTAGCGATATACTGCGCAATACGTTGTTTTTGCCCAGGTGTTGCAGTGACTACGTTATTCGCTTTTCCCAAAACTAATAAGCTTTTCTGGTAACTTTCTAGTAAAAAATAATCTTGGGCTAATGCCAGTAAATACGACACATTTTCACCTTGCTGATGCACCGCTTTACTATGATAATAACTTGCTAATTGCCAATCATTGAGCTGCTGGTATAACTGCCCAGCGATATAGGATGACCTATGATTATCTACCATGGCTGTACTAATCGCTCCTGCTATTTTCGCCGCTTGTGGGATCTCATTTCGTTGTTGATACTTAACCAATAAATCTTGTTGAATAGACAGCCAATTAGCATTTTCTAAGCGTTTTATCAGGGCTTGCTTTTCAAATTTTCTACTAGCAGGCAGCGACACGCTCTCACTCCCTGGGTTCAATTCACTGGTAAAAGGAAAATCATTCATTAATTTACGCACCACAAAATCACCATAGAGTTTATCAACAACACTAACGGGAATATCTGCTCTGGCTTGGTGCCTAGTTACCTGCTGCTGCGGTGTGCTTACTGCTTCTTTACTGATAAGGTTATTACTAATAATTAACTCTGCATAAGCTTCAGCTAATAAAAAATAACCTTCAACGGTCGGATGTAAGTGTTCAAGAATAAGTTTATTACCAATAATGCCATGAGCAGAATTAGCCTCAAAAAATGCTTGTGTATTGACCAAATCAACATCGTACTCTTTTGCTAAGCTCTCTATAACCCCATTTAATTCACTCGGTGCTCTAAAGCGTAACAAGTCATTATCTTTAGCCTGCACAAAGGCTTGTTTAGCCTCTTTATAACGAGCTAACATCGCGAAATTGAGCGCAAGTTGGTAATAGTTTTCTGCGTTTTCTTCTTTTTTAAGTAAAGACTTTATTCGTACAACTTCGGCTTTTGCGCTAGCTTTAGTTAGACTATTTCTAACTGCTAGCCAATCTGTTTTTTCTACGCTAGAAAACGGAATTTGACCACTTTCATTGCTGACCAAATTTCCTAACATGACCTTAATACCAGCCTTACGATATTTAGATAGTATTAGTGACATATTGCCTTTAAATTGTTCAATGCCTTGTTGGTATAAATTGCTGTCTAAAACGATCTCCTTTTCCCTAGCAACTTTCGACATTAAGGTTTTATTCGCCTTACTGGGTTGCTCCTTTGGGGCAAAAGCAAAGTAGTATGCTTGTTGCAGCAATTGATAAAGCCGCCAACCTTTAAATTTAAGATGCATTAAGGTTGCTAAACGGCCACCTTTGGCAGCAAAGGCACTCCCTACGCCCATCACACCTAAATATTCATTGTGCCCTGCATAAATTAATACCAAATCTGGTTGTTGCTCAATAATTTCTTCAACAAAATCGAGCAAGGTATAACTGTTTACAGCCGCCATTGCGGTATTGATTATTTCAATTTTTTTATTGGGATAAAGTCGCTTGAAGCGCTGCTCAAGCATACCTTGTAGAGAGCCCCATCGCCCATAAGGAAAACCAGCCGCGGTTGAGCCACCTTGCACAAAAATTCTAAAGGTATCCTGACTCTTCTCTTTGGTGAAATATACTGTGTCAGGGCTGACATTAGGTGCCAAGCTTTCATTGGCAAAGTAACGATTGATCACCTCAGGATTAGGTTGTAAAAATGTACTTGGCGCATTATTTATTGAGGGCTTATCAATAAACAATGGGTATTCTCTACCGAACGAACTCATGCGCAATACAAGTTCAAGCAATAATAGAATAACAAAGGGAATAGCGATCAAGATGAGATAAAAGCTCAGCTGCTTAGTAGATATTTTTGACACCGAAATAATTGCTCACTTACCTATTTTACCAATGGTAAAACCCTACGCCACAGCCTGTAACTTTGCAAGATAAAGTCCATTGAATACGTTTGCAACGCATGGCTTTTACCATTTTTTTATGCCTATAATCGAAGACAATAATATATAAAAGAGCTCAGGGATAATTCCCCACTATAGTTAACGTATAGATAACACGTAATAGTAGGCTCATAATTAAAATTGAAGTCAGTTATGACCACCAAAATACTTGGTATCTCAGCTTTTTATCATGATAGTGCCGCAGCAATTGTTGTGGACGGAAAAATAATTGCTGCGGCACAAGAAGAACGTTTTACTCGAAAGAAGCATGATCCGGAATTTCCCGCCCATGCGATCTTATTTTGTCTCGCACAAGCAAAGTGTGACATTAGCGATTTAGACAGTATTATCTTTTACGACAAACCCTTATTAAAGTTTGAACGACTGCTCGAAACTTACTTTGCTCACGCGCCCAGAGGCATTCGCTCTTTTATTCGCGCTATGCCCATTTGGCTTAAAGAAAAGCTCTATCTGAAAAGTGTTTTAAGGCGCGAGTTGAGATTACTTGCCGGCCTAGATAAAAAGGCTAAATTACCCCAATTGCTTTTTAGCGAACATCATTTATCACACGCAGGCTCCGCCTTTTTTCCAAGCCCTTATAATGATGCCGCTGTGCTTTGTTTAGACGGTGTCGGAGAATGGGCAACATCTTCAGCCTGGCAAGGCAGAGATGATAAACTTTCCCCTTTATGGGAAATTCAATTCCCTCATTCCTTAGGACTGCTATATTCAGCATTCACCTACTATGCTGGCTTTAAAGTGAATTCTGGTGAGTATAAGTTAATGGGGTTGGCACCATTTGGTGAGCCTAAATATGTTGATACCATCTTCGAGCATTTAATTGAAGTGAAAGCAGACGGTAGCTTTGTGCTTGATATGTCTTATTTTGATTTTGCTATTGGTAGCACCATGACCAATACTAAGTTTCATCAACTGTTTGCCGGCAAACCACGTGCTGGCGAGTCTGAAATATCACAAAAAGAGATGGATTTAGCCCGTTCGATTCAAGTTGTTACTGAAGAGATTGTACTTAAAATAGTGCAACACCTGTCAACGTTAACCACCAGCAAAAACTTATGCCTTGCTGGCGGCGTAGCACTTAATTGTGTTGCTAATGGTCGTATTTTACGTGAAGGGGCATTTGAAAACATTTGGATTCAACCTGCTGCCGGCGATGCCGGTGGAGCTTTAGGTGCAGCTTTAGTTGCATGGCACCACTACTATGACGGAAAAAAGTCTCAACCAAACGGCTTAGATGACAGCAAGCAAGAAGATTTAATGCAAGGCGCATATCTTGGCCCGAGTTATACCAACGAGGAAATTAGCCAGATATTACAAGCAAAAAAATTGCCTTTTACCCAATTAAGCGATGTCGATTTAAATAGTAAAACGGCGGAATTACTCGACCAAGAACATGTGATTGGTTGGTTTCAAGGTAAAATGGAGTTTGGCCCCAGAGCTTTGGGCAATCGCTCCATTTTGGGTGATGCTCGAAATCAAAAAATGCAATCAGTGATGAATTTAAAAATTAAATATCGCGAGTCTTTTCGTCCTTTTGCTCCTATTGTTTTAGCAGAAGATGTCAGTGACTATTTTCAACATCAAGGCTCAAGTCCCTATATGCTGATAGTTGCTGACATTAATGACCAGTTGAAATTACCCGTAACGGAAGGACTGCAAGGCATTGAAAAGTTAAATCAAGCCCGTTCAACGTTACCCGCAATTACCCATGTTGATTACACCGCACGCTTGCAAACCGTTCATCAAGAAACCAACCCTAAATTACACCAGTTGCTCAACACTTTTAAATCTCGCACGAATAGTAGCGTGCTAATAAACACCTCTTTTAATGTACGAGGCGAGCCGCCAGTATGCTCCCCAGAAGATGCCATTAACTGCTTTTTAAATACTGAAATGGATTACTTGGTGATGGAAAACATTATGTTATGTAAATCAGAGCAAAGTGAAGCGGCTATTGCTCTAGCTAAACAAAATCAATTTGAGTTAGATTAATTATGCAGCATGCCAAACAAGCAATAACCAATAAAACACTGAAAGAATTTGGCCTACTAATGGTGTGGGCTTTCCCTTTATTTATTGGTGTCATCGCACCGTGGATTTTTGATAAAGGTATACAGTGGTGGACACTTATTGTCAGTGCTGTATTCCTTGTATTGGCGTTACTTGCACCTAAATTAATCTACTTCCCTTTTCGCGCTTGGATGTTTGTTGCCGGTATTATTGGCTTTATTAACACTCGGCTAATTTTAGGCTTAACTTTTTACTTGCTCTTTTTTCCAATAGGAATGATTTTAAGAACATGCAATAAACTACAGTTTAAGAAGCAAAACAATGGCTGTTCAAACTACGTAAAGCGAACAGAAAAATTAACTAAAGAACAGTTGGAGAATCCGTTTTAATGATTGAATTTATAACCGACCTATGGGCATTTTTACGGGTACGTAAAAAGATGTGGTTACTGCCTATTATTATCATATTAAGTTTACTCGGTGGTTTAGTGGTCGCCTCTCAGCAATCTGCCTTAGCAACATTTATTTATACTTTATTTTAAAATAAAAAGCGGGGCATGGATTAACCATGCCCCCATTAATGTGTCACTAAATTGCTTTCGTATATTCTTTGACATTTTTTATGCCCGCATTTGGTTATTTATAATGTTGTTCAAGACAGCATTTCACTTCAAGTCACTCGCTTTATGAAAGCTCATAACACAACCCTAAAGTCACGAAAATAGCTTATGCAAAACATCTATGCGACACTCTATTATTCACAGTTGAAACTTTAAAGGAGTGGTTATGGGCGAACCTAAAACTTCACGACGGGCCTTAATTAAAAATGTTTTTATTTTTCAGGTGAAATTATCTATCGATGCGATGCGAGACTTATTATTAAGCCCTGTATCCATCGTATGTGCAATTGCTGATCTTATAAAAGGAAGTTCTTCATCAGAAAGTTACTTTCAAAAGTTGATGGCTTTAGGTCATAAAACAGACGCTTGGTTAAACTTATTTGGTAACCATGATTCAGGCGCTGTTGATATAACCGACAAACATAACAAAGAAAAAGTTAACATAAATGTTGATCATATATTTTCCCAAGTTGAGTCTTTAATAAAGGATCAACATGACAAAGGCGGCTTAACTGCTTCCGCTAGATCGACAATTGATAGCTATCTGAACAAATTAGCAGAAATAAAAAATTCAAGTGAAACAACTAGTGCAAAATAAGAGTTCTGTGGCCAAAAACGCTTAAATTCCCAGATGAATTAGCACATAACTTCTATGGCATTATCATGCTCATCAACTAAATAAAAAAACTAGTCACAGAGAAAAACGAGAATCAAGTAGAGTGATGTTGCTTATCAATCGTTATGTTGAAACCATAAAGTTTTATCATTTAACACTGCTTTATCATCGAAGTATGGATTATTAATTTTAATGATATGCCTATTCGACAAGTTGGCTTTTTGAATATCTTTTTCATAGTACTTATTCAAAATTTCTGTCAACTCACCTGTAGCAACTAATTTGCGTAAACCAGCATTAATTCTTTTCGCTATCAATGGCTCTGTAGGTGAAACATAAACATAAGTCACCATTGGCAAATATAAAGCTAATGTTGGCTCGATAATGACATTGTTTAATTGCTCTTTTCGGCTTTCAAACTCATCATAAATTTCGTAAATAGCACGAGGTAAGTAATTAAAGCGATGCTTATTCAACATCAAAAATAAGCCTTCAAAATTATGACCCGTGATCATGTTCATTTCTAATTCTTTGAATATTTTAGTAGTAATCCAGCCATGTTGCAGACCTGCTGTTAATTGATTTAACTCATCAAGCGTTTGCACTCCCTTGTATTTAGTTAAGTCTTGCTTATTGATTAATAGCAAGCGGTAACTTAATAACCCTTGTCTGATAGGTACTTTTATCGGAATAGCACTTTTATCCCAAACGTCACTTGCTGGTGCAATAAAGGTGTTAATAAGATTACCTGTTTTTATAGAGGCTAACGCTCTACTGGGTGTCATATCTACATTAACAGCTTCAAAAGTAAATGGCCCAAACTCTGCTTCCGTTATTTCAAGTGAACGTATTATAACTTCATCTTTATGCTGCGCCCTTTTATCAAATCCTAAAATAGGCTTTAATATCTTGATTGAATCTGTTGCATTAGCGGGAAAAGCACAAACAATTAAGATTATGAAGATTGAAGCTAAAAATAATATAAATGGTGGATAATCATGTTCTTTCACTAAGGTATTTTTCATAGTCAGGTACTTTTCTCGCATAACTCAAATGAAACAAGCTCGAGTTAATTAAAAACTCTGCGCTAGCAAGGTTACAAGCAACAGGAATGTTCCACACAGCAGCAAGGCGCAATAAAGCTTTAACATCAGGGTCATGCGGTTGAGCTTCTAAGGGATCCCAAATAAATATTAGCATATCTATCTTACTCTCAGTGATTAATGCTCCTATTTGTTGATCCCCTCCCAAAGGCCCACTGATTAATTTGGTTATAGATAACTTCACTTTTTCTGCTAATAACTGACCTGTTGTGCCTGTTGCATAGAGCTGATGAGTTGATAAGTGGTTTTGGTAAGTTTGGCACCACGCGACAAGATCTTGTTTTTTATTATCATGAGCAACTAAGGCAATTGACTTTTTACCACTGGAGTTAATATTTTTATATTTCATAATAATACCTTTCTAAATTGGAACAATAATATGGCTTTGACTCGCTCTACAAAAACCTATTAACACAATTCAAATCAAGGAAGCACTTCTGTAACCTTTCACACATAGCTTCCTCAGCTGTACGTAACCAAACCCGAGGATCATAGAACTTTTTATTAGGAAGCTCTTCACCTTTAGGATTACCAATTTGACTGTGTAAGTACTTCCTGTTTTTTTGATAATATTGATGAACACCCTGCCAACATGACCACTGGGTATCAGTATCAATATTCATTTTAATTGTGCCATACGAAATAGCTTCTTTAATATCCCCTATATCCGAGCCGGAGCCACCATGAAAAACAAAATTTAAAGGGTGGTGCCCTAGTGAGAACTTATTGGCAACATGTGCTTGAGATTTTTTTAATATCATTGGTGTTAAACTGACATGGCCTGACTTGTAAACACCATGGACGTTACCAAAGGAAGCAGCAATGATGAAATTGTTACTGACCTCGTTTAATTTTTCATACGCGTAGGCAACATCTTCGGGCTGGGTATACAACTTAGCATTATCTATATTGGTATTATCTATGCCATCTTCTTCACCACCGGTACAACCAAGTTCAATTTCTAAAGTCATCTTCATGGCTGACATTTGCTTTAGATAATGAGTCGATATAACGATATTTTCTTCTAAAGTTTCCTCAGACAAGTCAATCATATGGGAACTAAACAATGGCTCCCCAGTTAAGGCAAAGTGTTTTTCTCCTTCGGTTAATAACCCATCGATCCAGGGAAGCAATTTTTTTGATGCATGATCAGTATGAATAACAACTGGCACATCATAAAACTTAGCGACACTTTTAATATATTTAGCCGCAATGACACCTCCTTGGATAGCGGCTTCCATTGTTGATAAATTTACGCCCTTGCCAATAAAAAACGCTGCGCCAGAATAAGACAATTGAAGAATGATAGGCGAGTTAACCTTTTTTGCTGCCTCTAGAGCCGCATTAACAGAATTAGTACCAACAACATTTACCGCAGGTAGAGCAAACTGGTTTTCTTTAGCGTAGTTAAAAAGCACGCTTAGCTCATCACCAAAGACAAAGCCATTATTAATTAGTTCTGATATACCCGCCATTTTAATCAACACTCTGCGCTGCTTTGCAAGCAGCTGTAACTTTTGACCACTGGCCCATTTTTATCCAATCAGGCTTAGCAACCCAAGTGCCTCCAACGGCAAAAACATTGGCTAAATCTAGATATTCTTGCTGGTTACTTTGAGTAATTCCCCCTGTAGGGCAAAAAGTAATATCTCTAAAAACTGCACTCATGGCAGACAAAAAAGCAACGCCACCAGATAGTGATGCTGGGAATAATTTCAACTGGCAATAGCCAAAGTCACGTGCTAGCAAAATATCAGCAGCATTCGACACACCGGGTAATACCGGTACAGGACAATTAGCAAGTTGAGTTAGTAAGCTAGTAGATAGTGTAGGTGTTATAATAAAATCACTTTTAGCATCAAGAGCTTGGTTTAAAATTCCAGCATCAATAACCGTACCAGCGCCAACTTTCAACGCTGGTAACTCTTTTTTTAATACCTTGATAATATCTATAGAAGCTTCTGTTCTCAGTACAACTTCTACTAAATGAATATCTGCAGCAACCATAGCTTTACCAATAGCTAAGCCTTGTTCAATAGTGTCTGCCTGAATTATGGGTAGCAGAGTCTGCTTCCCCATCAGTGTGGAAAATGTTTCCATTTGTTTGCCTTTAAATTAATAAGATAAAAAACAGCTAAATAGTTTGTTCTTTAATAAAATGTTGATACGCGCACTGTTCTACAATGGCACCATGGTGCTGAATAACAAATCCAGCAGTTTTAGATGCAAGCTCAATTGCCTCACTGAGGGTGAAGCCATTTGATCTTGCACCAAGGTATACACCATTAAACGAATCACCCGCTGAAGTAGTATCAACAACATCTTTTACCGGAGTGATAGAGAAATGATAAGCGAGCCTATCTGCATAACAGAAAATTCCTGCTTCGCCATTTTTAATCACTAACTCTTCAAGTTGATAAGCTTTGCAAAAATCATAAACAGCCTGAGAAGTTGTTAGGCCATATAATTGTTCAAAATCATCAACGCCAGGTAAAGCAATATCGGCTAATTCAAATGCTTTTTCAAATTGCGCTTTTGCTTGTTCTTGGCTATCCCACATACGGGCACGATAGTTTGGATCAAATACAATTTTTACCCCTGCAGATTTCAATTCACCAAGCATAGTCCAAAAGTTATTCCTAGCGCTTGGTTCAATAACCGCTAAAGAGATACCTGAAAAGAAAAACATATCGCCTTTTGATAGCGTATCAGTCGCTGTTTCACCGATATGTTGCATTACTTGACGAGCTGCAGAGTTTTCACGCCAATAGGTAAAGCTACGCTCACCTTCATCGTCTAGCTGAATAGCATAAAGCCCAGGTATCCTACTATCTGACTGAAAGACTAAGTCAGTACCAATATTTTCATGTTCAAAATATTGGATCATGGCTAGGCTAAAATTATCTTTTCCAACCGCTGTCACTAAATTCACTTTCATATCTGCAAAGGTGCGTTTTAAATAAACCGCGGTGTTAAAAACATCACCGGCAAATGACTGTTTCATCGTCTTTGATAAAGAGTTTGATGAATTACTTTGCGAAGTCGTCATCAACTCAATCATACATTCGCCGAATAAATAAATGTTCTTCATCGAGCTAACCTTTATCTTGTATTGGTTGAGTACTTTTAACAGTAGCAGTTACTTGCTTTTTTAACGGTTCAATTTTTGGAATAAGAATCCAAACAGCAGCCATTGCAATAACAGCTAGAGAAGCGCCAATTATAAATGCAGGAGTATAATTACCATCAGCAGTTAAAATTGGAACGAGTGCCGTAAGACCAACCGCGCCTAACTTCGCTGCCATTCCTGATAAGCCAGCGAGGGTTCCCACCGCTTTTTTACCATAGAGGTCACTCGGAAGCGTTTGAACATTACCAATAGCGGTCTGAAAGCCAAATAGTATAATTGCCATGATCATTACCGCAGTAGCAGGTGCTCCAGGATTAGCCATGGCTAATAGCGCTGGCAACATGATAAAACAACCTAAGGTAATGGTTAACTTACGTGTTTTGTCGGTATTCCAACCCGCCTTCATCCTATTCTGGGCAAGAAGACCACCAAACCAAGCACCAAACATTGCGCCAACATATGGCACCCAACCATAAATACCAATAGACTTTACATCCATGCCATACACTTCATTTAGGTAAATAGGAATCCAGAAAACAAACAACCACCAAATAGGGTCGATTGCTGCAGAAGCAATAATTACTCCCCAACTTTGCTTGCGCGAAAGTAATTCCTTTGTTGAAGGGTTGTACTCTTCTTCAGATGACGCACAATCATCTTCACAACTTCTTTGTCCGGTTAAAATATACGTGCGTTCTTCCTCAGTAAGCCAAGGATGTTCTTTAGGTGGTGCTTTTACTAATACTAGCCAAGGAATGAGCCATAATAGACCAACCAGCCCGACAATAATAAAGACCATCTGCCAACTAAAATAAACGGTCAAAAAGGCAATAAGTGGAATTGCAATAATACCGCCGATTGCAGCACCTGAGTTAAAAATTCCTTGAGCCAGAGCTCTTTCTTTCGTTGGGAACCACTCTGCATTACTCTTAGCTGCACCAGGCCAATTTCCTGCCTCTGCCACACCTAATATTGCACGGAAAATGCTAAAACTTAGCACACCTTGAGCAAATGCGTGTGCTGCAGTTGCCAGTGACCAAACGCCAATGGATAGTACAAAACCTATTCGAGTGCCTAACCAGTCAAAAATTTTGCCAAATATCGCTTGCCCAAAAGCATAAGAGAAAACGAAAACAATAGAGATATTTGCATATATTTGTTTTCGCTCTAGCGCCGACTTATCAGGAAATAAATCTTCAACAATATCAGGCCATAAAACGCTTAGCGCTTGACGATCTATGTAGTTGATAACAGTAGCCAATGCAATTAAGGCAATTATCCACCAACGTAAATTTTTCATTTTCATTATGAATCATCCTCTAAAAAGTCTTCTCGTGCGGGGCTAAAGGTATCAATTAATATTCCGCCAGTGGGGCATGTGGCACCATGATCTGCATGTGGTGGTATATAGCAACTATCCCCTGGCTTTAATATTCTAGTTACACCATCAATATTAAAATGAAATTCACCTTCGAGTACATAAGTCACTTGTGAATGTCTATGTGCATGATTATAGCCAATAGCGCCTTTATCAAACCAAATTTTAACTGCCATTAATTCATGATTAAAGCCGAGCATTTGACGCTTTAATCCACCGCCTATATCTTCAACTTCAGTCTCACTGCCAAGTGAAAAGTGGGCACTTTCGTTCATGATAAATCCTCGCCTTACTGCTTCGTAATTATTTTAAATAAATGAAAACGGTCACTGAATAGGTAGTCAGTGCCTTGATATGAAAACTTGGTTTTTGCTGGTAAATGTTCTTTATGATTAATTGCTAGTAGATACTGTTTTCCAGTTACTAACCTAACCTTTATCAGTTCTAATTCATCTTCAAATTGATAGTTTAAAGCGGAAATTTTAGAAGTAGCCGCTAAGGTAAATTCTTTTGATGGGTTGTAAACACCATGAGGCTCTATCACGCTAATAAAACGATGTGCTTTGGACATTTTTTTACGGTAGATAAAAGCTGCTTCATTACGTAAGTTAAAGTTAGGATCATTAGCACCTGTACGAGTAAATAACACCTCAGTTTCACCATCAACTATCGCGGTATGAGTGTAAAAGCTACCATTGTCATTTAACCATGTTATTTTTGCCAAGCCTGCCTCAGGCCTAGCTTGCGCAGTTAACCACAAATGTTGATAACCATTACTATTTCCTAGCGGTGTTAAGCTCTTCGCAAAGGCATTTCGCGCAAAACTACTATCAATTAATTGACCTTGATAGTGCAATGGCAAATCAATTTGATGAAATTCATCACCTTTCACGCCAAAGATATCAAACGCTAGCGGCTCACCTGAGTCAGGCAATTTAACTAACGCCATAGTACGATGCAAATTCACCTTTTGATAAGCTGTATCAATTTGCGCCGATGAAACACTGCCCTGCGCAGTATGTTTGAAGAACAATAACTCTGGGTGATGTTGATTACCAAGTTTAGTGCTTGCATCAAAATGACTACGCTCGTCAACAACTACGGTATTATGCGCAATAGTTTGTTTAGCGTAAGTTTTGTTCTCTGGTAAATATCGACCACCATACTTGGCTTCAACATTGAGAAAACGAGCAGCCCCATAGTCCGAAACTATTTCAGCCCCTTTATCATAAAATTGCCAGTTGAGTTTATCGAAATGACCATGACCTAAACCTTGTGCCGAGGGTTTAAATACTAACGCTTGTCCTTTGTCAGCCGGCTCGCCATCAGCATGTTGTCGCATAACGACAAAGGCACCTTCTGTACCGTCTGCTCCATCACCAAAAGCCGTCGAAGTAAATTGGTAAGGCGTTACTCGACCTGCATCTAATGCCTTTGCGACTTTTAGGCCATCACCTGTCAAAATGATTTGTCCTTGCTGTCTAGCAATGTCTAATAAACGGCTATCTTGAGTCAAACCATAGGCGATAGTTACACCGTTAACCAACTCAATAGTATCAATACCTTTTGATTTGATGGCATCGTTAATAGGAAAAAACAAACCGTTGTAACTCAAATCAATTGTGGTAGTAATCGCTTTCAATATGACCCCATCACGGTAGTCAAAAATGTTTCGTTCCGGTTGGTTGTTATTAATTGCTTTTGCGAACGTAATAAATGGCATCAAGGCATAGCGTTGATAATATGGTCCCTCGTTGTAATAACCTTGCGGTGAAAACAGCTCATCCAATTGTCGTAAAAAGCCACCTTTACCTGATTTTTCTAAATCATAAAGCGCTTTTTCAACCCATTCAGCTTCATTCATTACATACCCTGCCATACCTACACCGGCGGCTGCCCATGTACCATGATTATGTATTTTATTGAACGTAGAAGGTTGTCCCTCAGATAAGAAAATTGCTACGGGTCGCAATAGTTGTTGCTCTATCTTGTTAATATCATCATCTGCTAAGGAGTCATGAACTAGGTCATAGGCTTGAATGGTGTATACCAACCAAACAGCTTCATTGAGGCTTTGCCAAAATAATTTCCCTGGATTTTGAGAGTTAACTTTACGTTGAGGGTGTAAACCTATAGAAGGGTATAATTCAGCATACTCAAGTAACATATCCCGTACATAATCGGCATATTTATTATTTTGGCTAAGCTGATAAATAACGCCGGCGTTATACATCAATTGGTAGTTCTTCTTGTGACGCTCATGAGTGTAACCTCCGCCACCGTCAGCAGGAGTAGGCACACTCATCGGCAATGCCATTTGAGCATCAACTATTGCTTTGGTTTTAATGAACGTTTTTGCAAATGAGCCATCGCCTTTTATCGCCGCTTGCATCATAGCCACATCTTGAGCGCTGATCACTAAATTAGGGCTCTGCTTTGCTTGGACGCAATTACTTATTAGCAAGATAATAGTCGCAATGGCAAAAAGTGATTGATGTAGTGCTTTCATATCAACCATCCTATTTAACAATCTTATTACTAAGTGTGGCGGTATGCAGTCCTTTACTCTTTAACTCAGCGATACTTGGAGAGATATTTAACTGATTGTTAATTATGCTTGTTTTAGGCTCACCAACGGTATGTTCAACAACAATGGGCGCTGCATTACTTAATTGATTATCTTCAATATTGCTCACTTGCACACCGTGTAAAAATAGACTGGCATTGCTCTTATTGCGTTTACCCAAGCCAAGATTTTGCACTTGGTTGCCCTTCATTAACAAATGCGGTCCAAAAGTACTTTCATCACTGCCACCACGATAAAGTTTAACGAGAGCACCTTTGACTCCTTCAAATTGGTTATTCACTAACTCAACATACTCAGCGTTATATATACCTAGGTCTTCAATTTCTTTATCTAAACGTAAAATATCACCACTAATATTGTGAAACTGATTATTCTCAAGTCGAATTTGATTGGCAAAAGCGCCTTTACCTGACTCAAAAACATGGAATGAATGATTAATATCTAAATTTTCAATCCGCGTATTTTCTATCACTAAACGATAGTTTGCGGTCATGCCCCACTTCTTAGTGCGAATCAAGGTATTACCAGAATAATCAGGGCTATTACTACCATTAATGTCTAAGCCGTCTAAAGTTAAACTTCCACCATCAACAATCTCGAAAAATGTGCCACGCTCAAATGTCAAACGCGCTTCTTGCCTATGTTTAGATTTTATAGTGATGGTCTTATTAATATTAATAACCTTGCGCGCGTTATATCGCCCTGTTTTAAGTACTAACACATCACCATCTTGCGCAGCTTTTACCGCATTAAACAAGGCATCTTCTGTTGCCTCAACTTCGATAATCTTACCGCTATTAAAAGCTGTGTCTCCCGCTCTTTTGGGATACCAATTTGGTCCTGTTTGCTCTTTAGTTATTGGCGATAGTTCTTTACTAACACCGAGTACTGAGTTGGATGGATAAAGTAAGCCATTTTCGGCACGTACTAAGACTAATTTTTGTTGAGAAATACCTGATTCTAGAGCTGTAACCACCTTGGTATTAGCAACATTATTAGAAAATTCTACTCCTGAAATGTCATCAAACAAGGTAAATGGTTGTTGATTGTTTTCATTGAAAATTAGATTGTTTTCGACTTTTGAATTAATCGGTACTGCAGAGCGTTCTGCATCACTACCTGCAGCTATTTGAATATGATCAACATTAATTAAGGTATTATTGGTAATTAAAGCATTATCTACTTGATGATAACGATTAATGGGCGAATTAGGCACACCATTCATAACGGTGAGTCCACTACCAAAACGATAGCCGGTTAAGCCTTCCAAATAATTATTGCGAATAATTTGGTCCTTATTGATCACTCGAATACCGCCTGTATGATCAACACCATTCCCAAAAAACACATTATTTTCAATAACATTACCATTGCCGTGACGTAGCGTTAATGTACCGCGGGATTCAAAAAATACGTTATTACGTAGTTGGTTTTTACCTGATTTAACCGAGATAATTTCTACTTCACCATTACATTGGTCGAAGTAGTTGTTTTCAACAACCGTAAATGAATCGGTTAATGAATGGTGGCTCGTACCAATACGAAGTGTTTCGCCGCCATTTGAACCAAAAATGGGCCGTGGACCAAAATAGTTATATTCAATGAGATGATGATTTTGTTGGCTATTTTCACTATTTAAGCGAACCGCCAAAGTGACACCTTTATTGCGTTTTCCTGCTAAGTAGTTATGGTCAAAACGGTTGTGCTGACCATACAACGCCACCCAATAATCACCTTCACGCTTGTCTGGATTTGAGTAATCCTCAATCACGGTTTCAGTTACGCGTGAATGATAAGCAAAATGCTTTTTATTGCGACGAAATGCGATCACTTCACTGCTTGGAGTGAAACCATTTTTAAAGACTAAACCTGAAACAACCAAATACTCTCCGGCTAAACGAAGGTTAGACTGACCAGATAATATCACCTTACCTTTAGTTTCAGCGGTTAACGTAATTGGTTTATCTTTATTGCCTGTACCAGTAAACAAAATCTCAAAATCATGCCATATGCCATTGGCTAACTTAACAGTATCTCCTGCCGCAACATTTTTAACGACTTTTTTAAACGCTTTAGGCGAATCAACCAAATACTCTTTTGCACAAAGCTCAGCTGTTAGGATCAAAGATAAAAGTATGACTGCAAGTATTTTCATTTGTTTACCATTTGTAATTTCTGTTTTGAAAAAAAAGTTAAGACTTTTACAACTCCATGTAAGAAAAAGTCTTATGAGAGAACACCCTAAATGTGAGTCTCTAAACTTTTGTGTTTACCGAGCAAGTATTTTAGCGACATTACTCTTCTAACTTAAGGAAGTAGTCAAAAATCACTGGCACATCGTTTTGACCAAGACCTGCATCAACAGCAGCCTGCAGGTTAGTAGAGGTACCTTGCGCAATAAGAGATTCACTACCCAGATCTTTAACCATTTCGTTGAAATAACCTAAATCTTTGTTTGCATTTGCAATTGAAAAACCTAGTTTTTCTTCACTATCTACTGCATAGAATTTACAAAATTGCATAAATGGCGAATTAGATGGACCTGCTGACATAATGTCAAACAACTGTTGACCGTCTACGCCTGCTAACTTGGCTACAGCAAATGCTTGAGACATGGCAGCAACGGTAGTCATCCCCATAAAGTTATTTATAAGCTTAGTCGTATGACCAGCACCTAAAGCACCCAAATGAAATACGTTCTCACCTTGTTCATCGAGAACAGCTTTAACTTTATTGAAAGTATCAATATCACCAGCAGCCATGATGTTTAATAAACCATCTTTCGCATGTGCAGGAGTTCGACCTAAAGGAGCATCGATCATTCCAGCGCCTTTTGCCGCCAAATCTGCACCTATTTTGCGAGTAGAGGCCGGGATTGAGGTACCAAAATCAATTAATACAGAACCTTCCTTGATACCAGATAAGATACCTTCATCACCGTAAACTACCATTTCAACGACTTTCGAAGTGGTAAGGGCAAGCATTACGATATCGCTTTTTTCAGCAAGTTCTTTTCCTGACGCAACTTCGCTAGCATTGCCTCGGGCAATAACTTTTGCTACTGCATCTTTATTAAGATCCATTACATTGACTTGAAAACCACGTTTTTGAAGGTTTTCAACCATGTTCCCACCCATAAGGCCAAGACCAATAAAACCAATCGTAGGTTTAGACATATTTAACTCCTAAATAAAATAGTACATGCTTTGATGACATGAATCATCGCTCACCTGTTAAATAAATGAGCTGCATTTTTCTCTTTAATAAATGGATGAAGCCCCATTAATATTCCATTACGATGACTTCATAACTTTTCTTTCTAGCGAGTGATTGAAATCACTCGCAACGATCAATACGGGGTTAGAATTTTGCTTTTATACCAAACTCCCACTTAGTACCTGAACGTGAATAATCTGCAATAGTGGTATCATTACCTCGGGTATACACTTGCGGAGTATTAGTCAGATTGAGACCTTTTAAGAACAAACTAACATTTGAATTAATCTTATATTTAGCTGACATATTGAGGTAATTAGCAGCTTGAACATATCGATGTGAACGGTCAGGAAACGGTAAACTATTAGGTTGAAGGTACTTAGATCTGTGTTTCCACAATAAACGTACTGTGGTGTCATCGCCTTCCCAATAGATAGAAGCAGAGGCTACGTTTTTCGAAAATCCAAATAAATTCGCATCAGGAACAATACCCGAGCTCGCAGGCTCTGCGGTGACAAAATCAGATTCAGCGTAATTCCACGCAAATTTAGCACCTAAACCGTTAAACGGCTCTGGTAATTCAACAAAATGTTTTTGACCTGTAAACTCAACACCTTTGATAACCGATTCATCCTCAGAAGTTTGCTTTACTACATGGGCAACGTCTGGATAAAGGGTATCTACTCCATCTAAATTCACAGTAATGTCACGATATTCAGTTTTAACATCGTAACCACCGGTAAATGACTTGTGATAAAAAGCGGCGGTCAACGCAGCATCTTCCGATGGGTAATATTCAAAAGACACGTCATAATTCCACGCCGTATATGGTGCCAAGTGGTTACCACTAGCATCTCCACTACGTATCACTTGTGAAAAGTCGGTATTAGTACCGGGATCACAAACAGTATCGTCTTCATCTTCACAAGTTTCGTAACTAACACCCGCTGACATAGCATTCATTTGAAAACGTGACATAGAGCGATACGCTGCCGTTCTAATATAGAACTCGTCTGTAACATGAAAGGTTAAATTTAAGCTAGGCAACCATTCGGTGTATTGTGAATCTAAAGTAACCGCTTCAATATCTCCTGTTGGATTAATAACGGAGTCCCATGTCACATCACCTTCATTGCTTTCAGTAGAAGTGATGTAAACTTTATCGCCCCAACCATCTGAATGCGTTTTAGTTTTCACCATGCGTACACCAACATTACCGTACACAGGAGTACCTGAAATTTCAGTATCTATGTTGGCCATCAAATAGGCTGCTGTGATAGTTTCAGTGACGTCACGATCAGCACCATCTCGGCCGTCTGCTCTTTCACCTATATCATAAAACCCGGTTCCACTGGCATCAGGAAGCTGCCCCAATATTTGGCCAATAAAACATTTGTGATCATATGTAGCATAACGGGTAGCATCACCACCTGAGCCAGGCTCTTCAGTAAATTGAATGTTATTTGAGTGGCCATTCTGGCAATTATTAATAATGCCATTAATTAATCCCGCGTTTGCATCGGGGTTTAACTCATCCCAGCTGTTATCTTCATTGTCACTGGCACCATTTCTTTGCGAGCCATCGGCAATGACTAAAGAAACGTCATTACTGACGTAATCAACTAAATGCTCTTTTGAATATCTAAAACCTGCTTTGATACTAGATAAGTAGTCATTATCTAATTGATACTCTCCATCAAAATTAACTGCAAAAATATCGTCATTGCGATGCTCATGTGCACGACGGTATTCAACATATGCGTGGCCATCATTAACAAAGTTAATCATATTGCTAGCATCGAATGCTTGTGAAGATACAAAGCCGGCATCATCAGGGCCTAAGCGGTTATCATCTAACCAAGTAAGTGTTGGTACATTTCGACCACGAAAATCTAGTGCATAGTTATAACGTTCGGTTGAGCGGAATTTAGTACGGTCACGTAAACGATAGCGGTAAGACTCTGAGTAGGATAAATCTAAAGCAAGGGTTAATTCATCTGTAGGAGCATATTCAATTTCAAGTCCACCACCGCGATACTCATCAACTTGATTGCGATTTTCACCTTGTAGTGTAGGTCTAGCTTCTCCGGTTGCATAAAGCAAAGTATGATCATCAGATACAATATGATCTGCCAAGTCATCTCTACGAGAATCTAGTGCTAGTTCCATACGCTTTTCCGTATACTCTAGATCGGAATACTCATAATCAAAATTGATATCTAATTTATCAGTGGGTACCCACTGAAAGGTAAATACCGCACCAGTTCGAATATCTTCATCTTCGCCTGTGCGCCAGTAAGCGTCATTTGGTACATAAAATATACTGCTTTGATCAAAGTCTGCTAAGTCAGTATCAACGCCAATTTCAGGTTCACGACCTACACGACCAGAACTTACACCCTGTTGTCCAGTCGCACAATTACTACCACCGATTAAATTTGAGCCATCAGCAGCACGTAATGCACAAACTCCCATTTGTGAACTACCACCATAGTTTTCTTCTGGATTGGCAGAATCAGTATGATTTAAGCCAAAGGTAAAACCCATGTCCCCTAGGTTTTCCGTTTCCCACTGTTGCACCGTGGAAACAACAAACTTTCTGCCCCATGGTGATACGTCACCATCTACATCTTGGTAATATGAATTGTAGATACCTGTTGCCTGAATCGTAGTTAGAGCTTCGCCATAATCAACAGCTCGCAAAGAATTAACATCAATTGTTCCAGAAGTACCACCCTCAACTAAGTCAGCTTGTTGAGATTTATAAATAACTACTTTATCTACAAGTTCAGAAGGGAATTTTTTAAAGTTAACTGCACGTCCAGGACCAGCATTTGTAATAGTACGACCATTAAATGTTGAATATCCCCAGTATGAACCTAATCCGCGAATGGATATTTCATTTTGGCTCCCTTTCAAGCGATGACCCGATGCGCCTGATATATTTTCGATAACGTCAGATAATGATAAACCGGGTAGTTCCCCAAAATCAGCGGCGGCGACGGCATCAACAATGGCGGTATTGTGTTTCTTCTCATTCAAAGAACGAGTCATAGTTCCGCGTAAACCTCTATGACTTCAACTTCGCCATCGGCGTTGACTACTTCAATTGTTGACTCTACTTGATTTTCATTTTCTTGCGCAGCTAGCGTTGGAAGCGCAATTAAAGAAAGCAAAGTAGAAGCACATAAAAACTTTCTATAATAGCCGCCTTGTTGGCGCAATATACGGCTGATTTTATTTAACTTGTTAGCAGTAGACATAGTTATCTTCCAATTAATTATAGTTATTTTATATTCTTTCCATCATTTCATTCTCTTTATTCAAGCAGCATACAAAACCATTGTCAACCATTTTGGTAAAACAATTCAATATAGATACACACCAAAAACATTACCAAAAAACACTCACCAACTAACCAGAAAAGACATAAGTAAGTAGAGATATGAGCAGCAATGTACTATCCAGCCCTTAGGTAACGCGGATGAGCTAGCAGCAGCGAATATTGCATTTGAATATTCGTGGGCTTGATTATCAACATTTAAACCTCGAAAAACGGGTGACCAATTATATTTTTTGGTTGACCAAGGTATGTGGGTTGGTGTAAAACCCCTTTAGGATTGTTCCATGCTCCTCTAGATAAACCAGAAAGTAGCCCTATTAGAAATGTGAGCACCGGGAGTATGCAAACGAGCTAAATAAGCAAGCAATAAACATAAGTGATCATTCAAACTCAGCAGTAAATAAGGTTATCCATGCGAATATATACAATTTTGACACTACTATCCCTGTTTGGGGTAGCTAGCTGCGGCGGAAGTTCTCCTGATGTATCAACTATGCCACAAGTACAAGCTCCAGAAGTAGGTCAAACAGATACACCGATTAATATTGATGACATAAGTTGCGAGGTAAATTACCCATTAACTATTTCAACAGTTTACGTTGAAAATGACCGCGCAAATTTGCCAGCGCTATTCGATGGCAACAAGACCAACGAATCAGTTTGGATAGCCCCCAACTTAGATACAAATATTATTATAGAACTTGCGGAACCCGCACTGTTAAAAGCATTAATTGTCACTTGGCAAAGTTTGGATTTTAGCCACCTGTTCAAAGTTTATACGTCGAAAGATAAAGAAAACTGGCAATTATTAGACAGTGTTGAACAGAGCAAAAACAACGCCCTCATTCCTGATTTAATTGACTTAACCGCTACAGAATCACAAGCAACTACTGCTTTATTTTTCAAGCTTGAGCTAGCAGGAAATGAAGTTTCACAGGTAAGCGAAATTGTAGAGTTAGAATTATTTGGCTGTGAGCAAGAGACAAGTCATAGCATTGAATTAATCGACTGGTATTTAAGCGTGCCAACGGATGAAGACAATAATGGAAAATCAGATAGTATTAAAGAGGATAACCTATCTAATGGCTATTTTGATCCAAGATTTTTTACGTTGTCACACGATGGAGGATTACGATTTAGTACATCCGTTTCTGGCTATCGCACCTCGACCAATACAAAGTATGTTCGTACAGAATTAAGAGAAATGTTACGCCGAGGTGACTCCCGTTATAAGACACAAGGGGTGAACCCAAATAACTGGGTATTTTCTACAGCTCCTCAGGCAGATCAAGACAATGCAGGCGGTATCGATGGAACACTTGATGTTGAACTGGCAATTAATAATGTGACAACCACCGGTGAAGATTATCAAATTGGTCGTGTCATCATTGGCCAAATTCATGCCAATGACGATGAGCCTGTTCGGCTGTACTATCGTAAACTGCCAGAGAATACTTACGGTGCCATTTATCTTGCTCATGAAATTCTAGGGGGAGAAGATATTTATTATGAAATTATCGGAAGTCGCAGTAATAGCGCCAGCAACCCTGCTAATGGCATCCCTTTAGATGAAAAGTTCAGCTATTCAATTACCGTACAAGGCCACGAACTTGCAGTGACAGTAAACAAGATTGACGGCAGTGAATTCACCCAAGTCGTTGACATGTCCCAAAGCGGATATGATCAAGGTGATCAGTACATGTATTTTAAAGCAGGCGTTTACAATCAGAACAATTCCGGTGACCCGCATGACTATGTGCAAGCCACTTTTTACCAAATTAACAATAGCCATAGTGGCTATTAATCTCCAACCAATAAACACGAGATATATGATGAAACTACTTTACCCTATACTATTTTTATTTAGCTTTGTTGTTCAGGCTGCAGAAACAAATAGCTATACCTTTTTCCAAAACCAGCTGGCCATTAATCTTCCAACAGAGCTAAAACAACTATCTCAGTCGGTTTTGCACAAACGGTACGGTAAACAAAAAACGCCCCCTGCTTTTGCGTTTAGTAATAAAGAGCAAAACGTGAGCTTTACTTTTACTCAATATCAAACACCTGCAGATACCAAAAGCATGAATAAGATTCATAAATCCATCTCAAATATGCTTCGCAAAGCAAGTGGTAAAGCAAAATGGAAAAAAGATAAGGTTTACAGTAGATTAGGTACAAAAATCGCTGTGTACGAGTACGAAATAAAAACAGTTGGAAAATACCAGTATACTATAACTTATGCATTGCCAATTAATGGTCTCCTAACTTTTATCTCTTTTGTAACAACAGACAATAAGTATAAAAAGAAATGGATAAATGTTGCCCGAGATAGCATGAACACTATTCAATTATCGGTCGCTGAAAACCTTGAGCAATACAAGTAGGCTAGTGAAACGTTACTGCAGTAATCAATAACCAAAGAGTACAGAGCTTAAGTATGTACTCTCTACTCTTTTTGAAAATTATTTTTTGATATAGCTCTACATATTTCTAGCTTAAACATTAAAGTTTAACTACCTCGCGCTTATTTATACTTATTACTATTTGATAATACTTAACTTTTATATTTTATTTTCATTACAGCCACAACATGGTTGACAAAATTGTTTTACCATTTAATACTATAAACAAACCAATCACCTCAAGATTGTTTTACCAATAATAATGGGAATTATAACAATGAACAAATTTGTGAATAAAACGATTGCGATGGCAGCTGTTGCTTTAGCCGTTGCTGGTTGCAATGACGAACTACCAGATACAACAGGTAATTCATTTGGTCAAATAGCACTTTCGGGGGCAGCAAAAGTAGGAGAAACACTAACAGCAACTGTCACTGATGGTAACGGTGTTGATGATTCAAACATCTCTTATAGCTGGACGGCAGATAACATTGCAATTTCCAATGCTAGTTCAAATTCTTTAACCTTAACTGAGAGTCAGTCTGGCGCTAAAGTTAGCGTCACAGCTTCTTATACTGATAACGACAACTATCAAGAAGTCCTTAAATCTAACGACACTAATACCGTTGTTATGAACTTTGCCGGTATGGTGACGATAACAGGTATACTAGAATCAGGTAAGGTACTGACCGCTACGCTAATCGATGACAACAATTTTAATGCTGAAAGTGTTGCATACACTTGGTTTGCAGATGGTTTAGTAGTTAATGATGCAATAGAGAGCACTTATGCTCTTACCGATAATGAAGTTGGTAAGGCAATCACTGTAACAGCCACTTATACTGACAACGATGACTTTAATGAAACAATTACATCAGCAGCCACAGCACTTATAGGAACTGCATCGGCGAATACCCCTGCGACATTTTCGGGTGATTTAACCGCTACGGTTGTTAACAGTATCACTGATGCCCTTACCGGTACTGTTATTGTTAACGATGATGATTCAGGTGAAAACACCATTGAAGCTCAAACAGATACCATAACAACCTTTGGATCTTTCTCTATTACTGTAAGTGGTGATTGGACTTACACACTCGATACGTCAAACCCAACGGTTGCTTCTTTGCTTGATCAAAATGACACGCTTTCGGATACCATCTCAATTTCTTCTGCAGATAACACCATGGCAGAAGTCGTATTCACAATTACTGGCGCCGCTGAGGTAGCACCAACTCAAGTTGCTAAAATTACTGATAATATGACCGACGATGCCGGTGAGTTACGACTTAAACTCGACTCAGCCATAGCGGAAGGAAAGTTAACCGTATCTTTTCTAAAAGAAGATAAAGCTGAAACAGCGGATGGCTCAGCTAAAGACGCTTATATTGGCCTATTTGGCGAATCGACCAGCACCAGTAATGCCATCGTTGATCTGCGCATTCAAGCTGATAAGTTTGTTATTCGCGACCAAGATGATATTGAGGTTTCCGTTCCATTTGTACCCGATGTATGGACAGACGTAGAGATGACGTGGGATGCTTCCGCTGCTTCTGATAGCGTAGCGCCATTGGTCACTATTACTATCAACGGCACCAGTGTAACTACAGAGGCATTCTCTTCAGCCTCTTCATCATTGAGTGATGTTATGGCAGGTGTCAGGTACGCCATATTTAAATTTGGTGACAATGGTTCAACCATACCTAACGCCGCGTATTATGTTGATGATATTAAGCTATATTCAGATATCGACGGAACTGCAATTGCTTTTGAAGACGACTTTGAAGCTTATAGTGATGGTGATTCTCTGGATACCGATAACGCTGCATCACCGTACCACTCAAATACAGCTGAAGCTTTTGTTGAGCTTATTGGAACAGCACCTGGAGAAGGCGGTAACCCAGACAACCAAGTTGCTCAAATTACCGATAACATGACAGACGATGCCGGTGAGTTGCGACTTAAACTCGACTCCGCCATCTCTGTAGGTAAATTAACCGCTTCGTTCTTCAAAGAAGATAAAGCAGAAACTGCAGATGGATCAGCTAAAGATGCATATATTGGTTTATATGGTGAGTCTACCAGTACCAGTAACGCCATCCTTGATCTTCGTATCCAAGCTGATAAGTTTGTTATTCGCGACCAAGACAATATCGAGGTTACCATCCCATTCATACCTGACACATGGACCGAGGTTGAAATGACATGGGATGCATCAGCAGCTTCTGATGCTGTTGCACCGTTAGTCACACTTACCATAAATGGCACAAGCGTTACTACAGAAGCCTTCTCGTCTGCTTCTTCATCACTTAGTGATGTTATGACAGGTGTTAGGTATGCAATTTTTAAATTGGGTGACAATGGTTCAACCATACCAAATGCAGCTTACTTTGTTGACGAGGTGAAGGTTTATTCCGATATCGAAGGTACGGCAGTCGTATTTGAAGATGATTTCGAAGCTTACAACGAAGGTGTATCGTTAGATACAGATAATGCCGATTCACCTTACCACTCTAATACTGCCGAAGCAGTCGTTGCGAAAAAGAGTAAGTAAAAGCATATTCTCTAGAAAATAAAGCTAGCGCTATAATTAGCACTAGCTTTTAGAGTTTAAAAGTTTATGTATGATGATGGCATTGACTTAATTCTTCAAAACTAAAGCTACAAAACTTAAACTACAAAACAATATAATATCTATGCCTTACTATAAAAATCAGCTATACAACGGACTTAGCAGATAAAAAGTCATTGGTTATAAATGGTAAAATTATTTAATAGCATGCCAATTGGGCATGCACAGACACTGGAGTGTTTTTATGTTCAAGGCTGTAATTTTTATTTCACTCATGACATTGGTGTCAGGGTGTGCAAGTACATCCGATGTACCAGCTGAAAAATTTGACTTATCTCATTGGAAAATAACAGTACCGCTCGATCAAGATAATAATGGCAAGGCCGATGATATCGATACAAAAGCGTTGATGAGCTATCAACATGCTGATTTTTTCTATCTAGACAAAAATGGATCTTTGGTCTTTACTTCGCCAAATAAAGCAATAACAACCCAAAACTCATCCAATACACGTAGCGAATTACGCCAAATGATTCGAGGGTTAGATAGCTCAATTGACACAAAATCTTATGGTAATAACTTTGCGCTTGCGGCACATCAAGACGCAGCCTACTTTGATCAAATTGGCGGCCGATTAGAGGCGACACTAAAGGTAAATCATGTTGCTAGAAATGCTAAACACCCAAAAAAGCCCGCTTATTCTGTTGTTGTAGGTCAAATTCATGCAGGTAAAGATAAAGCCTTAATTGCTGAAGGCAATGGGTTTGGCTGGGGTAATGAGCCGATAAAAATCTATTATAAAAAATGGCCAAACCACAAAACCGGTTCAGTATTTTGGACATACGAACGAAACCTGCCAAAAGACGATCCGAATAGAACAGACATTGCATACTCGGTATGGGGTAATACATGGGAAAACTCGGATGACCCGAAAAGTATAGGCGTCGCATTGGGTGAAGAGTTTAGTTACACCATTAATGTAGTTAACAATATTATGCATCTTAATTTTACTCTGCAAAATAGAGCAACGGTTGTTTATCAAATTGACCTAACCAACAATATTGACGCTAATGGTAAAATAGATGAAAAAGATAATGTTGCTGGCTATACAGGAGATTGGCATTACTTTAAGGCAGGAGCTTATAACCAATGCTCTACTAAAGATGCCGAGGGTATGTGGTATGCCGGCTGTTCAGGTACTGGTGATTGGGCAGTTGACAAAGAAAACGGAGACTATACTAGTGTCACCTTTTCTAAGCTAAAGTTAAGCAAAGCAATGAATCAATAAATGGCAACAAATCAAAATAGGCCGTTTCTTTTATTTGCACAATGTTTCATATTCAGGCTCGATAAATTATGCTGCAGGTGTAATTTAACACACATTGATTAACGCTTTGTTTTGGTCTTACCATAACAGTAAGGAAAACCCGGTTATTGGTATAACAACACCTTGTATATTACGATATAATATGTAAATATTAATTTTTTCGTTGTTTAAAAAATAACTCAACGAAAACCACTATGGTTAGTTTAAGATTTCAGCCTATTAAGGTGAGGTAAAAATGGCAGCAAAAAGGCTTTTCTGGAGCATCGTCGATTTAATAGAGGCATCCATTGATTCGGGTAAATTCCCCGTAGGTAGTAGGTTACCGCCAGAAAGAGAATTAGCGACACAGTACAGTGTCAGCAGGCCAACTATTCGTGAAGCGATTATTGCATTAGAGGTTAGAAAAAAGGTAGAAGTAAAAACTAGCTCTGGTGTATATGTGTTAGCCGCTCAAAAGGCAGAGAAATCTATTCAAAAAATAAATGCTTTTGAAGTAACCCAAGCCAGAGCATTAGTAGAAGGTGAAGTTGCTGCGCTATCTGCAACCTTAATTTCAGAAAACGAATTAAACGAATTAAATCAGACTCTTGTTGATATGGAGGCAAATAAGAATATAGAGGCTGCCGATAGAGCATTCCATAGGATTATTGCTAATTCAACAAGAAATGAAGCCATGATCAGCTTAGTTGAAAACCTCTGGGAAATAAGAAGTTCATCAAAAGAAATCAGTAAAGACTACTCAAAAGTGTGCAGCAAGGATGATGCAAAAACAATTGCCGAACATCGAGCTATTTATAATGCTTTAAAGTCAGCTGACTCAACAAAAGCCCGAAAGGCAATGCATGAACACTTTGATCGATTAATTAATACATTATTCGATGCTGAAGAAGCAAGAGCACTTGAAGAAATTAAAAGAAAAAGTAGTGAAAAGAGAGATTTATACTCTATTAGAAGAGAAGCCTAATTCTCTTAGTGGTAAAAATCTAAGATGTAATAACCTTTACCGAAAACAATCAAACCTGATAGAACAGTTACCACTTGCTAAAGGTAACTGTCTTTCTTACCTTAAGCTAAACTTTTAGCATCCAAATAACGTTCTAGTTAATCATTCTCCAGTTGCCCCTTTACTTTAGCGTGCCATACTCTCCGCTGACAGACTTTCTCAATAATGTAATACCTCATCTAGTTCTCTAGATGTTTTCAACGTGCTCTATGCCAATTTCTTCTCCTCAGCCATCATAAATATACCAATCACCCTAACAAAATCGAACTTTTTTTGTTCCTATCACCATCAATAAACAAAAGAACCACAGACGCATGGTAATACCAAAACAGACGCCATTGGTAAAAACACACTTGAAATCGAACAGTAAACATACTAAGTTATGGTAATACAATTAAACATTACCGAAAAACATATTGGTAATATCACAATTAAAAAAATAAACAAAGAAAGAAAGAAAGAAAGAAAGAAAGCAAAATAAACATCTATACTAAGAACGGGGAAAGTAATATGAAACTCAACAAAATAACTTCTGCATTAAAACACTTACAAAGCAGCAAAATTTTATTAGGTACTTTGCTAACAGCAACACTATCTACACATGCAATCTCGGCCGAGCAAGCGCAAGCTAAAAGTCAAATTGATGACATAGAAGTCATCGAAGTAACAGGTATGCTAGGCAGCATGAAAGCAGCAGCACTAGTTAAACGTGCTGATGGTCGAATTGTAGATGCTATTGTTGCAGAAGATATTGGTAAACTACCAGACAACAATATAGCCGAAGCATTACAACGTATCACAGGTGTGTCAATCAATACCGATTTTGGTGTTGGTGATAGCGTTTCAATTCGTGGCTTACCTCAAAACCGTGTGGAATTGAATGGCCGTTCTACTATTGGTGATTCTCGTGACGGTATAAGTCTGCAAGATTTTCCATCAAGCTTTTTAAAAACGGTAGAAGTTGTTAAATCACCGACCGCAGATATGATCGAAGGCGCCCTTGGTGGCACCGTAAGCATGAAAACTGTACGTCCATTAGAGTTGGATAAGTTAATTGGCGCCGTTTCTTTAGACAGTGAGTATGCCGATAAAACTGAAAACTGGGCTCCTATTTTTAGCGGTTCAATTGGTAATAACTGGGATTTTGGTAGCGCAGGTTCATTTGGTGCCATTGCGATGCTTTCATACCAAGATCGTGAAATTCGTCAAGATGAGTTTATAGAGCGTACTTTATTTCAAGATATTGATGTTAATGGCCTACCAGGAAACCCTGAAAACGGTGAATTTATCGTTAGAGACCAACATACCGTAGAACAATATGTTGAGAATCGTGAACGTACCGCTATTAATCTATCACTTCAGTGGGCACCAGAGTCAGGTGACGGCATGTTCTACCTTGATTTAAATGGAACAAAGCGATCGGGTGAGCAATCAGGTAATTCAATTTTGGGTGTCGTTGGCTCTTTGCAGACCAACTCTGGAACAACCCAAGATGCAAACGGTCAACTTAACAATTATACCCTAACAAATGATTTTGCTATTCCTAAAACCTATAGCGATTTCCGTGAAACTGACTCTTTTTCTCATGCGCTAGGTGGTGAATGGAACATTAGTGATGGCATATTGATTTCTGGTGAAATTGCTGTTGCTTCTTCAGAAAGTACCAGACCTGATTCTGAATTTACATTACGCCCAATTGAACAAGCGGGCTTTGATGGCACATCAGACTCCCTTACTACGCATGTTTATGATGGTATTTTCTCACAATCAGGAAATAAACTGCCAAGCATTATTCATTCAGATCCGAACGCTTTCACTGCAGCAGAAAACCTAGCGTTACGTACCTTTAAAAGTGAATTAAAAAATACGACAAACGATGAAACAGCAGCCCGCTTTGATATCAGCATTGATGAGCCTCTTGGTTTAGAGTGGGTATCTCAAGTTAAGGCTGGTGTTCGTGCGACGAATCGTACCTATGAATATGAGCAGTATAAAGAAGAAATAAAAGACATATACAAAAAAGCCTTTAATGATTCTGACGGTTCTCTAGCGACGTTATGGATAGATGATTACAATGCGGCATTTCCAAATAGCTTTAGCACGGTTAGTCATAATAATTCATTCGACCAAATGGGTCTTTCAGGGCAAAATGACTTGTTAACTTTTGCTAATTATAATGGATTATCTAACCCTGGTAACGTATATAGTCAACTGCAGCAGTTACTGGCAGGAACTAACTACGCCACTACCGGTAGTTTACGAGATAATCAAGATTTTCAAGATGGTGCATACCGCGATATCTCTGAAGATACAGCGGCAGTCTACTTATCAGCATACTTAGACTTTGATGACATCAGTGCCATTATAGGTGGTCGCTATATTCAAACAGACCTTGAGTCAGCCGTTATTCGTGATGGTGCTAAAGTTATAGGTAAAAATGATTACAACGACTTTTTACCAAGCTTGAATGTTACTTATACTGTTAATGATGACACCCTTGTAAGATTTGCAGCAGCGAAAGTTATGCGACGTGCAGATTTTGGTGAATTAAGTCCAGCATTTGATGTTAACAATGATGCAACTAAAGCAACCCAGGGCGCAATTGATTTAGAACCCTATCGAGCCACACAATTTGATCTTTCAGTAGAGCATTATTTTGGTGAAGGTAACATGGTTTCTTTCGCCGTATTTTACAAAGATGTAGAGTCTTTCTTAAGTACCGAATCAACTTGTGTTGCTGATTCATCAACTTCTGGTCAAAACGTTACTGAGTGGTATGCTGTTTGTCAGCTTGATTCAGCAGGTGTAGACAATACTAATATGGTATTTTCTGATAGTTCAAGCTTCCCCGTAGATGCTGACGGTATGGCACACCTTGAAGGATTAAGAGATGCAGGTCTAACAGGTATTGATACTGAAAAAGATACCAACGGTGAAAATGGTAAAGTTCAAGGTTTTGAGATTGGTTACCAGCAACATTTTGATTTTCTGCCTGGAGCATGGTCTGGTTTAGGTTTAAGTGCAAACTATACCTATGCTGATAGTGAGCAACCAAACGGTAACCCACTTTTAGAGATTTCTAAAAACACCTATAATATACAAGGCTTTTGGGAATACTCAGATTTTGCTGTTCGACTCGCTTACAACTACCGTGATAGCTTTTTGGCCACAGAAAATGAAAAACGCGTACTAAACTTTTCAGATAACTACCGTGCAGATAGAGGACAATTAGACTTTTCTGCCAGTTGGGATATTAATGAAAACTTAACCGTAGTGGCTAACGGCACTAACTTAACGGGTGAACACTCTATTTTCGAGAATGAATATGGCAGTGCTTGGAGCTATACCGAAGCAGATAGACGATACACTATCGGCGTTCGTGCAAAGTTCTAAACCTTAAATGAGCCTAAGAAGTATTAGGCTCATTCTTATAATAAAGCCCTAGATGCCAGTTTAGGGCTTAATATCAATACTTATCTCTTCTGTTTTGTTATACAAAGAAACAACGCATCACTCTACACATTTTAATATTTTTCGTACACAGAAAACCTCACTAGTGAAGGACTCCTTTCCGCCATAGAAAATAACTTCAGTGTAGATACTCTATGGTGTTTTCGCTCCCACCGCGAGATAGAAGACTTTAAATTTTCAAAAACCAGTCGGACAACATTCAGTAATAAGTTGCCGCCTTTAGAAGCGATATCCACTAATGTTTGCACTAACACGCGTTCAGATTTCCATTTATTATCAAATTTAGAGTACCCCCATGATTTGTTCATGGTCCAACAAGCTTCCCAATAATGATCAAGTCTTCAATCTGGTGTTTTATTTTATGGCGTACCAAAATCAAACTTAAATTTATGGCGTTTTGAAACTCGGTTGTTAATGATAATGGATGGTTTTAACTGACGAATATATTGATAAAGATCCATTGTCCATTCAGAGAGGACTGAAAATTAGCAATAAATTCAGTTTTATCAATAGAAATTGCAAATGCTATCAAAAAATCACTTTAATCGTTCCTCTGGTCTAAATATAAGTTGTTTACCAACGCTATTTAAATCATAATTTGAGCT
>CAJXWZ010000025.1 GCA_913062815.1 uncultured Colwellia sp.
TATTATTGTATGATTCATATACAGTCCTATTTTTGTTTTATTAAGATGAACTCCCTATAAACTTATATGACAATTTTGCAGTCGGATATGATGCAATACGTCAAATCATGCCTTTATTTGTCATAAAATATTTTAATGTCATTTCTGTTCATTACCTGAGTTTATTATTTGTAAATATTGCCTTGCAAAATTGAATTTATGACTATTCTGGTGCGAATAATTAAGAAATATCTTGTAAACATTATTTGAAAATTCTTTTATCTAGGCTTGTCTGAGTCTTAAAGAGGTACCATTAATCATTGATGGTAAGAAAACTTGCTCACAAAGGTGGCACCATTAGTTACTCATTTCGTTAATCAAATGAAATGGTACTTCGTGTATTTTGTGTAGAAACTTCACAATAAGATACTTATGAAAATCAAATTAAACATTGGACTTAGCGGGGGAGGGCAAATAGTAACATATTTAAATCACTTTAATAATTAATTTATGTCTAAAATAATACCTGTGCCGTTATACCCGACCTATGTAGAGTGATCTGGTCAAGCTAAGCGCACACTTTCCTCTTACATTTTCAAACTCAATCGGAGACATGTCTTTTAAAGTCGTATGCAACTGCTTTTAGTTGTAATATTTAATAAATTCTTCAACATCTATTTACATGCTATTTATCGTTAAATGATAAACATGCAACAACCATTCGTTTTTTAAACTACCAAAGAATCGTTCAACAACTGTGATCAGTATTATTGGTCACAGTTGTAGCTATAATATTAGCTAATGGTTTTTATATAATCGAGAACCACTTCATGATGGTCTTTTGTTTTAAATTTGTTAAATACATGTTTAACATTACCTTTTTCATCAATTAGAAAGCTTGTTCTTATCACGCCCATATTCTCTTTACCCATAAACTTTTTTAATTGCCATACATGGTACTTTTCACAAACAGCGTGTTCTTCATCTGCTAACAAAGTAAAGTTAAGTTTTTGTTTGTTGATAAAGTTAGTTAACTTTTTAGGCGTATCTGGGCTTAAACCGAGAACAACAACATTGTGGGCATCTAGTTCAGCTTTAGTGTCACGGAGTCCTTGAGCTTGAATAGTGCAACCTGGGGTTGAAGCGCGTGGGTAGAAGTAGATTAGTACTTTTTTCCCTTGCAGTTCAGAGAGCGTAACTGAATTATTGTCTTGGTCATTTAGGGTGAAATCTGGTGCAGTTTGTCCCACTTCGATTGTCATAGTTTGTGTCCTTATTTGAATGTTGTATTTACGGTGATTTATCACCGTTCTATTTGGTATATTTATAATCTGCTAATGAGGGCTACTTTAGGTGGTTAAAAATATCTTGTCTAGTGTAAACACTAGGTAGGAAGATTTTTATCTAAACTTACCCTCAATGACGTTGTCTGGTCGCGTTTTCACAATTTTATCCATAGCCCTTTCTCTTTCATAAATTGGGATCATTTCCATTAACTCTTGTACCATTTTAATATGATTTGTTGCTTGAGCAGCAAGAGCTTTTTTATGGCTTTTAGCCAATTCAAAATACTCAGCTTTCTTTTTATTGGCTTGAGTTCTATCTCTTTTTAGTTTTTTTACTTCCCCCTCTAAAAGTTCAATGGGGGATTCTCCTGACTCACTTTTCTCAACACGGTTAGTGAGCGATTTAGTTTTAATCATGCCCTTTATATCACCATGGTTACGAAGAGAACCTACCGACAGCCCAGCTTCTTTCTCCACCGTGCTGTCATTGATTTTTAGCTTTCCCTCTTTAGCCTTTAATCTTAATTCTCGATTGTCAGGTTTACCTTCAATCAATCGTTCTAAGGCATCTAAGAGTTTATTTCTTGTAGCTTGCTTCATACTGTTACTCCTGTGTAGGGTATAAGAAGATCTTGTACTTGTTTTGGTAGCACCACAGGCTCATAATCAATGCCCAAGTCATTCATGATACGCTCTGCTGCTTTAATTTTGATGTAAGACTCTGAAGCTGCCTGTGGAGTTAGCTCGTTGTGCTGAATATCATAGTAAATGTGGGTTTCAGCCTCTTTTCGCATAGCCTCAGCGTAGACGGCATCAACGACGTAATCATTAGCACAGTCAACACACTCCATTAAATTCACTTGTGTTCGTAGGCTACAATTAGAAGATGTGCAGTAGATACCTGGAGCTACTACATGGATATGACGTTGGCCGTCACGAATGACATTTTCCCAATATGCAAGGGTTAGCATATTGTTATACTTGTCACCATCAGTAAAGGCGTTCGTACCTTTTTCTATCATCCTTTTAGCGAATTCTTTACCTTTACCTCCAGCGACCCGCTCCTTGTTGGCGAACTTCTGATAGATATTTAGATATATTTTAGCCTTTTGATTAACTCTTTCATTACCAATCACAGAACATAAATTTATATTTTTAACTTTTTTCTTACGAAGCTTCTGAAATTTGCTCGCATACTTAGCATAGTGGCGTGTCATGGCTAGAGAAACATGGCTAAATTGTTGTTTTAATTGTGGGAATGATAGTAACTCATAGCCAATTAGGTAATATGCAAACGAGCGACGAAGTTGATGGCAACAGAACTCATAAGTTTTACCTAATTCAAAATCTTGCGCTGGGGTAGAAAGCTTTAGATCTTTAATGTCTTCATTGGTTAGTGCAAGTTCGTTGGCTAAGGTAGTGTGAAACCATTTTTTAGCTTTTTTTGAAATAGAACATTTCCTACTTGCATTAAAATCACCATTAAGTTTATGGAAAAATTTAGTGCTGTCAGAGTGATGTTTACGTAAAGGTTTGTGAATAGCTTGAAGTATCTCATATGCTTTCATACCTAAGTTACTGGTTACAAACTCGTCTTGTTTTGATTGTGATCCTTTTATCGTTTTTGACAGATCAGTGTTTAACACATAAATGGTTTGACCAGAAATAACTTCTTTCTTACAACCATTAACTGTATGGAGGTGGTAAGCCTCATCGATTCGCATTCCAGACTTGGCTATTAATGTCCATAAGCACCCACCAGAGTATGCCATAAGTAGGCTTTTAACTTGAGAAGGGTAGGATAAGGTTTTACCGCCTACAGTAATTTCTCTCTCTGGGTAGCACTTATCATAAAAATTAGCCTTTACTATTGGTTGATGCTCTTGCAAAAGAGCTAGAATCTGTATTTCCGTTGGAGACTCTAGCTCATTAAATGATTCCATGAATGCTTTATTTTTAGTCTTGTCATACTTATTACTATTTGATAGTCGCCAAATCAACTTGCCAGTAGGGTGTTTCTTCATGCCTTTGTGTAGGTATTTCGTATACCCTTTGTAGATATTATCACTAAAATTCAATAAGTAAGTTGAAAGTTCTTCAACCTCATCAAGAATAGGATAAAGGCTATTTATTAATGATTCAGCCTTACATAAAGCTCGATAATAGAGGCGTAGCGGTATAACGGGGTACTGCTCATTTTCTATTAAAGTAAGGTTAAAATCAGAAGCAGCTAACGTACTCATTAATGAAACATTAAAAGGTAGCCCTTTCTTTTCAATGAATAGTTTGTTGATAGGACTGTATGTATGTTCTCTTCTAAACTCGAGCTCTGTTGAACTTTCTAATACCCATCTTTCTAGGCAGTCGAAATCAATATGAAAAAAGCTATTTACACCTTTTAATAAAAGAGGTTCGATAAACTTTTTTAAGACTATTAAGGTGAGGTATAATGTTTCAAATGAGTAATCTTTAGGTGAAATCCACATCATCTTCAAAATAATAGCCTTTAGCTCATTTTGAAGGTTTCGCTCTATAACTTTAGCATTTAGCGAAAAATCTAAGCTCTTAAAACTGGATGTATTGGGTTCAAAGAATGATTGAAGTTTTTTCCATGCTTTATTATCACCAATTTTACCCAATGATTGCCCCGTTGTATCGAAACCTATGTCAAGTTGCTCAAACTCATCCCAGTCTCCGCGCTCAATCGCTGGTTTTAAAATATCAATAAGGTAATTTGAATACGCACCTACATTACTTTGTGCATTTTTAATCGACTCAAAATGGTCGATATTGAATATTTTTATCATGATTTATACTCAACTTAGCGATAGATGGACACTAAAGCGTGATTCATTGTGACACGGGGGTGGCGACCATTTAAAGTAAACATCGCAATAGCATTTTCAAAAACATCAGGGCTTGCTCCTTCTAAGGTATATTCAAAAGCGTCAATCTTATCTTGAACCTTTTGTTTAGCATTTGGGTGGTGGTCTAAAGCTTCTTTTAATACATCAATAAAGGATATTAGCTTGTAAATTGCATTTGGCTCATCAACTGCTTTAGCTGATTTACACTTATAGCAAATATCAAACTCTGAGCAGGCTAAGTCTTTACCAATTGCTTTATTTGTTGCTCTCTGTGTGCTTTTCCCATTTCTTAAATCTTGCTTTCCATTGCACACTACACCATTAGGGTTGGTCGCTATATTTTTCTTTAACCAAGCGTCATGTGTAAGTATTTCAATGCCAAGCTTTTCTCTAACTTCTTTTTTAGCTTGTTCAAGGTTGCCACCAGTAGCTATACGCTCAAGTACTTGAATCGCTTGTGAAAGAATTTTCATGTTGGTTTCAGGGTGTCCATTAGCATAGTGTCTATCTAGTGTTGATAACGTATTTTGCAGTAAGTTGGTCAAGTGAGATAAATGGCCATCTTTATACTCTTGGGAACTAGTAGTTTCTCTAAATCGGCTTGATTGAAGCGAAAGGAAGTAGTCATTAACCTTTATGCTCCAATAACTCATGGTGTTAGAGCTTATCGGGTTAAACCCTGCCCATTGTCTTGGCTTCATATTGAGCGGACCATGCCTCAGTAAGAAGTGTTGGTGGTTCTTGTTTGCGCTATTAGCTCTCCATTTTGCCCATTTTTCAATGTCTTTTACCAATGACAATTCACTAATTGGAACATCAAAGAAGCCTCGTTCACCATCTTGATATAAAAACGAAATACAGACATTACCGTCTTTATCTTTCTCTGAATAGGTTAATGGTAATAATGCTCCTTTTAGTGATTTTCCGGTAAAGCATGATAAAATCAGGTAACTGATATTTAATATGTTTTTGGTAGATCTTGACTTATCTAATTGGTATAATGATTTACTAACAATAGTTCGGCCAATCTTATTTTTCATTGTCTTTAATTCAATAGATTTACTTTGTTGGAATGTATAGAAAAGCTCACGAAACCAAGGTAAGTTTAATGTTCGATGTGAAGATACTAGGTTTAATTGCGTTTGTAAGTGTTTGTTAATTTCTTTTACTTTAAACTCATTCGACACTTGCTCATTTGAATCAAGCGTGAAAAGTAACTCCTTATCACTTCCGTAAAGTAATGAGAGCTCTGACAGTATTTCAATAAATACTACTCCTGATTTTTTTTCAACATCGAATGAAACACTATCGTCAACCTCATTTGTTAATGTAGCACTAACGTCCTTGTTCGCTCTTGTTTTAAAACCTCTCACTTTGATGGTTTTTATTGATTTATCACGACTGTCTGTTTCAACAACGATAGGGTGGCACACCTCCCTTACAATACTGTCATTCAGTGATGTGAAATAGCAAAACAAGTGGTATGCTGCGCCCATTGTCATATTAAAAGCACTGTATTGCCTAACCTTTCCCCTAGGGTCGCAAAGCGAATTGGAAATTAGAAGTTTTTCTTTATGGCTTCCAAAATCAATAGTCACGGGAAGATCATCAACAACAGGATTATCCTCCTTTTTAATCGCAATTAACTGCGAAGCTAAACCAAAAAATAAATCACTCAAACGAGAAACTATTATTTTTTCATCTTCTTCTGAGTAAGGTTTGATAGGGTCCGTTCTACTTTTAAAAATACGGTGTTGATGTATCCAACTTTCATCATAAACGCCACACCATGTTAGAGCTTTTTTCACGCCTGTTCGGGCTAATACACACGTAGACTCCTTGATGCCAACGACATCACCATTACTTCTTTGCCAAATACGTAAAGATGGATCATACGCTTTCATTTGATGACGAAGCTCTCCATCATTACCAAAATACTTGAGATAACCTGCCCTCGAAAATGGATCTACATTCTGGCTGTCACAGTAGAAAACATAAGTCTGGAATTGCTCGAGTGTTGTTTTGTTGGATTTTGCTGAATTGCCATTATTAACATACTCTTGAGATTTTCTTGTGAAATTTTTAATGTACGAGACACGATCTTTGATTCGTTCATTATTTAGGTCACACCCGAGGTGTGTGAGGTATGTGATATCAAAGTAACGAATAGCTCTATTATCTGTTTCTTTAATTGGTATGGTAAGAGCTAATGCCGTTACATTATTTGGGCTATGGGGTGCTTTAACTTGCTTAGACCCTCTTGATAATGGGCTTTTTGCCATACTTACCACACTCCATTTAGCTTGTTGTTCTTGCGCTTGGCTGCAGAGCGCTGAGAGTCATATTCATTTATGGATTTTACATATTTTTCAATTATAGAGGTGTCTGAATGTCCCATGAGTTCCGCTAATTCATCCTTTAAAAAATCATAGCTAACTTCACGGTATTCTGCTTCCTCTCGCAACCAGTTACTAGCAAATGTTGAGCGACAATCATGTATTCTGTAATACCAAGTCGGGTCAATGTTTATTAGGTGTTGGCGGAAATTAGAGAAGTGCTTTTCAAGTGTATTTTGTGAATAGACAGCACCTTTATTTGAGAGGAATAGGTAGTATTTATTGTCTGACATATTTCCAGATTCGATAAGGTTATTTTGCTTTGATGCGTTACTCATTCGCTGCTTACTAAACCTATAAATTTCAAGTTCTTCGTAAATAGTAATCGGTACTTCTATTGTTCGGGGTTTATTGAACTTAGTTACAATTATTCGTATAGGGATAACATCTAGCCCTGACGTGTCTATCTCTCCAATTTGATGTACTGGGAAATGGCATAACTCATCAATTCGAGTACCTGTTTTAACGGCAAGCTTGAACATTAATGGAAAGGGTTCTGGTAAGTATTCAATATGCTCATAAAACAACAGTTGGTGCTTAATCGTCATGGGCTTAAGTTTTTTGTGAGCAGGTGTTGAGTCAGCTCTAGGGAACATTTTCATAATGTTAGACATATCGACTTCACTAGGCTTATTTGATTTCGTGTGAGCTAATATATCGTGCTGACTACAGCCATTATTGTTTCCCACGGTAACTTTTGAGTAATGCGTTACAACATAATTGTTATCATTTTTGATGTATCCGCATTTTTGCAGCCACTTATAAAAACAAATGACACAGCTCATATAGCTTCTCGCTGTTGCCAACGCTAACGCTTCATTTCCTTCCGAGTTTCTATGGCGACAATTTAAAAGTAAGAAATCAGCAAAACGCCAAGGAGCCCCTTCTTCTTCATATCTAGTTAGGCTCTTGTAAGTAACGTGCTCCCCACGGCGTATTAAAGTACCATTTTCATCGTGTTCATCAGAGTGTGTACTATCAAGAAAGCGAGTAAATAGTAGGAGAGCTTTAGCAATACTGTTTGTGTCCTTTATTTTGCCTTTACCGCGTAACTTTGATACAAGGTAGAGAGATTGTGGGTAAACTATCGAGCCATCAGGAGCTAAAATGATATTTGTTTTTTTGTAATGATCTTTTTGAGGGGACGGGTTAAGGTGTGGGGATAAGACAGCCTCACCAGTACTTTCATTTATCTGCGGTGTAATCTTAAGCTGAGCTAGAGTATCAACTTCTATTTCGAATAACCGAAAGTCATCGTAAATAAGTTCTGCTTGAACATCTGACATAATACATTCCTTAAAACCACCCAATATATTAAAGCTAGACTATCAAAGAAAATTATCAAGGTTTTGTATCATAGTTTTTATCCAAGGGTAAACTTTTTCAGACCCCAAACGCCAAAGTCATCAGCAACTTTATGATCTACATCAGAAAGTAGTGTGAAGTTTAACTCATCACGTTGGCAAAACTTCGCTAAACGCTTTGGCTCATCTGGAGAAATACCAAAAACAACAGTGTTTAATTCAATTAAACGACTTTGGCTATCGCGTAAGCCTTGTGCTTGAACAGTACAGCCAGGTGTCATTGCCTTTGGGTAAAAATAGACTAAAACTTGTTTTTTACCAATAAAATCAGCTAATGCTATATTCTGCTCATTTTCGTCTTTTAAGGTAAATAAAGGTGCATTATCACCTATAGTTAGGGTGTTCATATCAATCCTTCAAGTGGGGGGTTATATTAAACTATGCGTTGTTTCTTTAATGCAGCCTTGAACACCAAATTGCTCACAAAGCTCAAGAAAATCATTTTCAATATCGTCAATACTAATTTTTTGAGTTAGTGCAATAGAGATACTCGCACTCATATTATTAGTTTTCGGATCAATCTCTGACTTCAATGACGAAATATCAATTTTACGGGTGGCAAAAAATGCTGTCATTGCCTTTAAAATACCTGGTTGGTCGGTACCCGTATAATTTGCTTGATAATGTTCTACTAAATCGTAAGACTTATGACCAGAGGTACGCTTCATCATTGTAATTAGGTCTAAGTTATGAGCCACCATAGGAAGACGCGCTTCAATCTTGTTGATAGAGCGGTTGTCACCGTTTAGGAGCATGATAAAGGTAAACTCTAAGCCGAATATTGCCATTCTGCTATCTAAGATATTACAACCACATTCACTCGCCAATTTAGTTAACTCGCTAACACAACCTGTTCTATCACTGCCCATGGCTGTTAGCACTAAATATTGAGACATTTACTCGCCTAGTTGATTGAAAAAAGAGATTATAGCTTATCTTAGCGACAAAAATAACCATGGATAAAGGGAATAATATTCTTGTGTTTGCAAAAACAGCCAAGTACCATGGTGCGCTAATTTATATATACCCTTTATATGTTTTTTTGAAGCACGGTTGAACCAAATACGGTTTAGGCCATCAAACGAATACTATTAATATTTACCCAAGTGGTTTTTCTCAGGAGTTTTAATGAGTCGTCAATTTTTTTGTCTTTCTGTGCTTACTTTAGCATTGTCAGCGTGTAGTAGTGTTGACAGTAAGCATGCGCAGGGAGATTTTGATTATGCAAAAAAACAAGAATCTAAAGAGTTCATCGTTCCTGACAGTTTAGACAAGCCGGCAACACAGCGAGAATTTGCCATTCCCAATGATGTAAATCATCAAGGCCCTATCGGTAGCAAAGTAGATATTAGAGCTCCGTCATTGGTATTACCTATTGCCGCTTCTTCTCGTGTTATTTCAGAATCAGATCAAGCCATTATTTGGTTTGATAAAGTTCTAGAAGATGAAAACTTACTCACTTTTATTAAAGGTTCACTTATTAGTCAATTAACATCTGATGATGTAAGTTATGAAGAAGTGGAAGTCACTAGTGATAGCGACTTAAAAGGTATAGCAGAGACTCTAGATTCAAAGTGGTATCACAATGAAGTAGAAACAGGCTGGCTATTTACCGATATTGAATCATCTACAAGCATGCGCTTTCGGTATGAGTTTTTCCTTAAACCTCATGGGCGAAGTGTATCGTTAAAAGTATCACTCATTGATTACATGAAAACGGATAATGAAGGTGGTACTAAAAATATTGATCCCATTGACAAACAACGTGCTGAGATGGCGATGCTTAATGAAGTGGTTGCTCAAGTAGATTACAATTATCGCTTGCAACAACGAGAAAACCGCTTGATGCGTGCTAATCAAAAGCTTGTCACAGTTGGCGAGAACAAAGCAGCAGAGTCTGCTTATGTGGTTGAAATGTCTTTAGATAACCTTTGGGATAATATGCCTATTTTCTTTGAGAAACATGGCTTTACCATTAGTGATCTAGATGAAACTAAAAAGATATACTTTGTTGACTTTACCAAGCCTGATATAGGTATTTGGGATAGTATCTGGGGTGATGAGCAACCCGTTATTGATGTTAGTGATGCTAAATATCAATTTGTACTCGATCCTTTAGATGATAAGAATCAAAAGACATCTGTTAGTATTTATGATGCTAATGGAGAGCCATTAACGCTAGATACGTTAGAGCGAATATTCCCTGTTATTGAAGCCGGCTTATCTTTTAGAAACTTCTATTAAGCGATAAACCTCTACAATATATAATAAAAAAACGCTGATTTTTCAGCGTTTTTTTATTTCTAATAAATTATTTTGAATGGTCTTTTTCAATGGTTGGCATTTGATGTTCTGCTCTTTTTGACCTTGGTAGAGTTTCTTGAAGATCATTTAAATTCTTTTTTCGCATTTTATGGTTCGTACTTTTTTGAAAGGTACTCAAATTTCCAATAATAATGAGCAATGCGATAGCTATAATGAGGTAAGAAATCCAGTTGTCCATATGTTTTCCTATGAGGCTTTTGTCTAGTTAAACCCTTGGGGGGCATTGCAGACATTGTTAATGTATCGACTAAATATTTCAGACAAGTTATTTGTAATCGCTGCTTTTCCTGCGATATCTATTTTCGACAGGTAATCTTGAAGTATTGCTAACTCTAGTTGAGGTTGAAACTTCCTTGCAAGGGGGGCATACGATAAATGCCAAGGCTCAGGAGCAATTCCACCTCTAAATTTATCGTAAGGAAAATAAAAACCATAATTTACCGCATTATGTGCCAACCAAGTTGTTAATTTTGCCATCGGTCCCGTTTGACTGTATTCCCAAGGCTCTAGCCGTAAGGGTTTTCCTGCCAATAAATTATCGGCATATATATCTATATCACAGCCCCAATGGTGTCGGCTAGCGCCAGGTAATGCGGAATAAACTAAAATAGCTTTTACAATTTCACCGTCATCTAGCGTGTTAACATCTACTTTCTTGCCATCAATATCATTAATTACTGTTATACCACTAAACTTGTTATTCCAGATGAGCAGTTGTCGCTCAAAAGAGCGAAAACCACTCGCTATTTTTATCTCAATATCCTCTTTTTTGGCGCAGGCAACCAATGCTTGAAAATTTTCAAGCATTGAATGATGAACCCCAACAGTATGGTTAGTTTCTGGTTGCTTAAAATAGCTGATATGGCTATCTGTTAAGCCCAAAATTTCCTTTGAGATATTATTAGGGGATAAATCATTCATTGACTTCATTTGCTATGCTCTTTGGGTAGAGTATTACTTACTACTATTATTATTATTTAGTAATACATTCTCTAAACAAGCATAGTAAATATCACAAAGTTTATCTAAATCATCACAGACAACGGCTTCATTAACTTGGTGTATAGTTCCGTTACATGGCCCTAGTTCAATTACTTTTGCGCCGGTTGGTGCGATAAAGCGGCCATCAGATGTTCCTCCTGATGTAGATAATACTGGTTTAATTCCTGTCACCGAAGTAACTGCTTGGCTAACAGCAGATAAAAAATCACCTGCTTCATTGTTTAGCTCAGTAATAAAAGGTTTACCATTGAAGGTCCATTCTATTTCATAGTCTAACTGGTGCTTAGCTAAAATTGATTCTACTTTATCAACGATAATTTGATCAGATAACTCTGTACTATATCGCAGGTTTAGCAATGCAGTTAAATGCCCTGGTACAACGTTAGTTGCACCCGTACCGGCATTAATATTCGATAATTGAAAGCTGGTTGCAGGAAAGTAGTCATTGCCATGATCCCAATGTACTTGACTGAGTTCAGTTAAGGCTGGCATAGCTTTATGAATAGGGTTTATGACATGTTCAGGATAGGCAACATGTCCTTGTTTACCTTTTATATCGATTTCGGCAGAAATTGAACCACGACGGCCATTTTTGATAACATCACCAACACGATCAGTGCTTGAAGGTTCACCAACAATACAGTAGGTAATTTTCTCATTACGCGCTTCCAAGGTATCGATTACGCGGGTAGTGCCGTTAATAAAAGGGCCTTCTTCATCGCTAGTGATTAAAAAGCTTATCGTGCCATAATATTTGGGGTGGTTTTTAATAAAGCGCTCAGTTGCAACAATCATCGCAGCTAAGCTGCCTTTCATATCGGCAGCACCTCGACCATAAAGCACACCATCTATGATAGTAGGTTCAAAAGGAGGCGTATCCCAAAGCGCTAGATTTCCTGCAGGTACAACATCGGTATGACCAGCAAAGCAAAAAACAGGTGCTTTAAATGCTACGTCATCAGTAAATCCAACGCGTTTAGACCACAAGTTAGTGGTATCTTCAAATATAAGAGTTTCATTGTCGAAGCCAAGCTTTGCAAGTCGCTCTTTCATCAGCTGCTGGCAGCCGGCATCCTCCGGTGTTACGGAAGGACGAGAAATTAAGTCTATGGCTAATTCTATTACGTCGCTGGTTGGCGAAGACATGGCAATCCTTTTAATATTTTTCTATGCATAATCGCTAATAGATAGTTTAAAGTACAAGTTTATGATGTTAGTGCGGAAAAATATTTTTGATAAATATCTGCTTTAAAGCCTAAATGTAATTGCTTGCTTGTCATATCGTTTGATTGAATTAGTAACAAAGGGCGCTTTAACAGGGTAGGTTGCATCATAACTTGTTCAAAAGCTATTTCATCAGTTAGGTTGTTTTTTACTTCATCGCTTAAGTTTCTATAAGTTGTACTGCGTTTGTTGACTAACGTTGCCCAGTTATTTAATGCCACAAAATTGCTCAGTAGCTCTTTTGTTAATGGCTGTTTTTTAAAGTCGTAAAATTCATAAGCAATATCATTTGTATTTAGCCATTTTAAAGCTTTTTTAACAGTATCGCAGTTGTTTATTCCATAGAGGGTTATTGATTCTTTCATTTTAATTTCTGGTTAGTTGTGTGGTTATTGTATTACTTGGTAATCATTAGCTCTTAGAGTCGCTATTGCTGACGTTAGTGTGTCTTTTTTTACTAAAATGTAGTCGGTGTCAAAGGTAGATATCGCAAATATACTGATCTTATTATTAGCTAACACGGTTGAGATACTAGATAAAATACCCGTTAAGGTAAAATCTAATGGCCCTACAACTTCTAAAGCTTGCCAGTCAGGCTCACACTCGTCACTGTCGATAGAAATATTCTGTGGCAGCACAATTGACACTTCATCAAAGGTTTTAGCAATAAAGTACATTGATGCTGAAAAAACCTGCGGTGGAATATCACTATGCTCAGGCAAGCTATGAATAGTAAAACACTCTTCTAAGAGTTTTAACGTTAACTTCATTATTATCCTTTTAAATCATTAAGAAGGCAAAGTTACATTGGACAAAGCTGATTCTACAACTACTATAACGATTTTTTATTGTGAACTCTAGTAGAGCGGACGAACAACTTAGCTGATTGAACGTCACTAAAGCTGTGGGTTTTATAGTGTGTATGCCATTATATGACACTTAACCATTTAATGATTAGGAGTTTAATGCAAGTATGGATTTTATTCTTAGGTGCTATTTATTGTGTAATGAGACAACGATAAAACTTATTACCGATTACTAAAGTTGATGTCATAAATATCTCTAAAATGGAAAAGCTTAGGTATTGCCAAATACATTAAAAGGAGAATATTCTACTTGCCAGGATAGGCCCAAAGTATAGAGCGCTATTTTGACCGCCAATTGGCAGGAATACGATTGTTTTTGAATTATTAATTTCATCGATAATACTATTTGCTTGAGAGTAGTTTCAGTGGATATTTTATTAAGATTAAAATAACAATCTATTACAAGTTTGTTTGATACTAACTTTTCCAAGCCACGCTTTACTGCTATAGTTAGTTTATGAACTTATCTGTAGTACAACTCATTAGTTTGGGTCAACGATATATAAAACTTTGGCCAGAAAAGGCTGAATTAGCACAATACTTTTCTGATTACCGAGCGGTGCAAACTGCTCGTTATGTGTGCCGATATTTTCCTGCTTTAGCGTTGTTTACTTTTATTATGCAGCTTTATTTCGCCTCTGGATATTTAACGGGTGTTGGCAGCATCGATAAAGCGTTGGCGGCATTACCACAAGCTTTGGTATATGGGCTTTTCCTTTTGTCTATTCCAATACAGGCATTAGTCGTGTTAGGCGTAAAAGCAGATAAGTTTTTGCCGCCATCTTTAGCTTCATGGTATAGATCAGGCTTAGAAAAAGCGAAAGAGCAAGGCGGGGGAAATTTACTCTCTAAGTTAGTGGTAGCTAAACCCAGGTTTATTGATTTAGCTCAGTTGTTACAGTTAACGTTTACCTCTCAACGAAATTAACTGCCACTTATATTTTCGTATACTTATAACTTCCTATACAGGCGTAGTATGAAATCCGCTTGGCAGGTAAAGTTTTTCATGGTTTTTATTTGTGATAGTAAAGCTGCTGATGCCTTAAATGAAAATGGTGTCATTGCCAATAAATTCAGCACATCCTCACTACTTTCAAAACTCATAGGGTAAGTTAACTTTTGCTCTTCAATTAGTGTTAAGTCCTTGATTGGGGTTTTACTGGCATCATGCTCACTTGCTTCATTATATATTAATGCTTTAAGTTCAAATAAATGACGCTCAGCAGGGGTTACCGTCAGCAAATAACCGCCAGTTTTAAGAATTCGTGTAAATTCCGTTTCTAAAATAGGAGCATAAACAGAAATGAGCCAAGCAAAGAAACCATCACTAAAACTGAGTTTTGATAAGGTGCCTACGCTGAAATGACAGTCTTTATACCGTTTTGCACCAATTTTTATTGTTTCCTTCGCAATATCGACGCCATATACACTATTCGTTGGTGACTTATGTTGATGAGTATAAAATCCTTCACCACAACCGGCATCAAACACAGGTAAGCTTTGCTCGCCGTATTGTTGATAAAGCGCTAGCATTTTATCTACTAAAGGTTGATAAAAGCCTTTATCTAAAAAATTCCGACGAGCAAGTACCATATCTTTGTTATCGCCGGGTGTTTTTGAATGTTTAAATTGCACCGGCAAAAGATTTACATAGCCTTGTTTGGCTTGATCAAAGCTATGATTATTGTCACAGCGATAGGTCTGATGATTAAAAGCCAATGGCTGCTGGCATAAAGGACAAAGATAATTCGTTAATGAAGACATAATAACTTAATTACTAACCTTCAAAAGTAGACCATATAGGTGCGTGATCAGAAGGTTTCTCAATGCCACGTAGTTCATAATCAATATCTGATTCAATACATTGTTTTGAAAGTGATTTTGTCGCTAATATGACATCAATTCGCAAACCTCTATTATCATCAAAGCCACGAGAGCGATAATCAAACCAAGAATATCGTTCAGTGCGACTTGGATGCAATTGACGGAAAGTGTCAGTAAATCCCCAATTCATCAAAGTAGTTAGCCATTCTCGCTCTTCCAGTTGAAATGAGCATTTGCCTGTTTTTAACCAACGCTTACGGTTGACTTCGCCAATGCCTATGTCTAAATCAAGAGGGGAGATATTAATGTCACCCATCACAATGACTTGCTCTTCTTTAGTATGATTTTCATCTAAATAAGTCATCAAATCTTGATAAAACTTCCGTTTGTATGGATATTTCGTTTCATGACTTATATTTTCACCTTGAGGAAAGTAACCATTGAGTACAGTAATTTTTTCGCCTTGCTCATTGGTTGTCTCTACCATGATCATGCGGCGCTGAGCATCATCATCATCTGTTGGAAATCCTTTCTGCACATTGAGAGCTGCTTTTTTACATAACATGGCTACACCGTAATGTGCTTTTTGTCCATGAAAGTATACGTGATAGCCCATTGCTTCAACGGCTTCTAAAGGGAACATTTCATCATGTACCTTTATCTCTTGTAAACCAATGATGTCTGGTTGATGTTTATCAATAATCGCTTGTAATTGATGTAGTCGAGCACGAAGGCCATTTATGTTAAAAGAGATAATTTTCATAGGTAGGTGATCTCACTAATTTTTTTTGATCTTGCTGGTTTAGTCTAGTTCTCGCAAGTTATTTTTAAAGAAAATGTATTTTGTGCCTATATTTCGAACAAATACTCAGTAAAGTGTTAAGAAATGTAATTTAACCGTAACAGCTCGTACCGCGTATTGTTAATGATCTGTAACTTGTTTAAGCTTGCCTCAGTTAATCATTATTAAGTAAAGGAAAAGACCATGACTGCTTCAGTAAAGAAAATTTTATTAGTTGAAGATGATCGTCAATTATCGGATTTAGTAACCGATTTTTTAACCAGTGAAGGTTATCATGTTAAGCAAGAATTTCGTGGCGATACCGTGGCTAAACGAGTTGACTCATTTACTCCAGACTTAATAATTTTAGATATTATGTTGCCAGGAAAAGATGGTTTTGCAGTGTGTCGTGATATACGTCCTAGTTTCTCAGGACCTATTTTAATGTTAACAGCTAAGGGTACTGACTTTGATCAAGTGTTAGGCTTAGAAATAGGTGCGGATGATTATGTTATTAAGCCGGTGGAGCCTCGTGTATTACTTGCTCGCGTTACAGCCTTGTTAAGAAGAGGTAAGTTACCAAACCAACATAGTGAAGCGGGTGAAGTTGTATGCGGTGATTTACATATCAATAGAGCTTCGCGAAAAGTGACATTAAAAAAGGATAATGTTGACTTAACCAGTCAAGAATTCGATCTACTTTGGTTACTTGCTAGCAAAGCAGGGGAAGTACAAAATCGTGATTATATCTATAAAGCCGTTGTAGGGCGTGAGTATGATGGCTTAGACAGAAGTGTAGATGTGAGAATATCAAGGTTGCGTAAAAAATTGTTTGATGATACCGAAACCCCATTTAGAATTAAGACAATTTGGGGGCAAGGCTATTTATTTGTTCCTGATGCTTGGACATAAAAGAGTAATACAAGAGTAATATAAGAGCGAAATCATCGGTTTGATTTTACTCTATTCATAGTTAATCAATCGATTAATAACAAGGGGAAGTAATGACGTTTCGTTTTAGTTCAGTAGGGCGGTCTTTTTTCAGTCTTTATTTTCTCATTATCACCGTGTTTATTATTTTCTCATGGCTACTTGATAATGTTTGGAATAGTTATATAGAACAAGATATAGAGTCATACACCGGCTATAAAACCATGTTAATGGCTGTGGGTGACTATGCTACAAAGCATCCTGAAGCTGAATGGCAAACGATAGTTGAAAAAACGGCACAACGTTATCAGCTCCCATTAAAACTTATAAGTATCAAAGCATTTGATGCCATGGAACATGAAGACCATCATGCACTGAAGCACGAAACAACTCATGTATATTTCCATGGTGATATGGTGAATTTACATTATCTGATCCCCAACAGTGATTCTGTAATAACACTGGGTCCTGCAAAAATGCCAACTAGACCACGAATTAAGTCGATTTATAGAGTACTAATCTTAGCTTTTTTTGGCCTGATTATATTTTTTTGGTTATGGCCAGTATCGAGAGATCTAGAGCGACTTAAAAAGACTACTAGTGAATTTGGGCAGGGTAATTTTAATGTAGGCCCCGCAACAGCGACATCAGCAATGGTAGCACCCATGGTTCAGTCTTTTAATATGATGGCTGAGCGCATAAAACGCCTAATTGATGCACATAAAGAGTTGAGCAGTGCAGTTTCCCATGAATTAAGAACGCCGCTGGCCCGAAGTAAATTTGCATTGCAGATGCTTTCTACAGTAAATAATGATGAAAAAAGAAAAAAATATCAGCAACAAATAAACAATGATATTTGCGAATTAGAAGAGCTCATCAATGAAATGCTCATTTATGCTTCTTTTGATAGTGATAGACCTGAGCTTAATTTTACCTATGAAAATATTCCTAAATTGATTGCTAAACAAATAAACAGTCATGAAAAAGATACGATTGACATAGAATTTATTGATAATACGGAAAATTTGTCAGCGGTATGCGATAGCCATTTTATAGATAGAGCGCTGAATAATTTTATTAGTAACGCGATTAAGTATGGCGGAGGTAAAGTTAAAGTGAGCATTACGCGCACTGCAAATAATATGTGCTGTATTTGTGTTGAAGACAACGGTGAAGGCGTTTCAGATGAATTTAAAGGGGTGATTTTTGATGCGTTTTCTCGGGGAGATCAATCACGTAACCGTGAAACTGGCGGTTTTGGTTTAGGTTTAGCTATTGTTGCAAGAATTATGGAATGGCATCAAGGTAAGGCTACTATTTCAGATAGCGAACTTGGCGGTGCGGCTTTTTCCCTTATTTGGCCTATAGAGTAATTAATTTACGGTAAATGACTATTTTATGGAATTAATTATAAAGTTTTAAAGTCTTTGGCCGATAGCTTCTTTACTAGTGTATTTTGCAAAATTGTTTTGCATTTCATTGTAAAGAAGAGATAAATTTTGGCTGTAAATGTTCTAGAACATACGTTTAACAATAACACTAATGTTACTGACCCCTTGTTGCATGAATTGCAATTGGGCGAGCAGTTAAATGATTGTGTTCATCAGTCAAGGCGTGCAGATTTTTCTTTAATGCTAGCGATGCTTTGTGATGATGTTCGAGAACAGAGTCAATTTGTTTTACCACAAGCTTCTGCTATTGATGGCACGGCAACGGATGTTAAAGAGCAGACGACAAATACTTTAAGAACTTATTTTGATTTACCCTTAGAAGCCCCGTTGGCATTAGAGCATATCGAACAAATTCATCAATACAATCAAGCTAGTTTAATCGTTGATAATGATCTGCCAAACTTACATTTAAGCAATGCCATTGCTCCTAAACCCTTAGCTTTTCGAAATGATAACAAGCATATAAACAGTAATGTCATAGGTAATACTTCCTTGGTTTGCCAAGCGAAATATGCTAAAAACCAGCTTGATGAATGTATTAACAAACCTTTGGATATGAAAGTTGATTCTTGGTTAAAAGCGGTTCAAACTTCAATCGTAAAAACAAGTCTATTAAACGTTGCAGCTTAGGGCATTTATTTACCACAGCACTGTTTAAATTTTTTACCTTTTTTTATTGTCCATGCGGTTGAAAATTTATTGCACGGGCACAAGTCTTTACGTTTAACCTCTTCTTTTTCACAGTGCTCAATGATGTCACCATCTAAATATCGCCAATGAACAGCTTTATTCATATCAGTTTCTAGTATAAAACGTGATTTTTCTCTTAATTCGTATAAATATCCTTGGTTAACGTAAAAAGCTGAAAACTCAACAAATTGTTCAGCGTTATCCGTTGTCAATGCTACAGGTTCATTGGTACTGTGAATCTTAAGTGCAAGCCATTTACAGCTACTTCCCCATTCAGAAATTTCTTTTATTGTTTGAGAACTTTGACTATTTTTAGCATAAGTATCAAAAACATATTGAGCGTCACCCATAGCATAAGCACTAAAGCGAGAACGCATCAATTGCTCAGGTGTTTTTGGCAAAGTTACTAAAGTTATAAAAGGTTGACAACATTGATGGAAATCTAATGCAGAGCCACAAAAGCAAGGAGAGTTAATTGACATGACGTTTTGAGTTTAACAGAGGTTCGAGAGATGAATAATAACACATGCACGTTAAGCTGCGCGCCTAATTCTATTGAGAGCAATCGATAATAAATGTAATTATAAATTGGTTATGTCTCTGTACGCTTACATCAATAAAAGGAAAGTTAGGTAATCTAAAAAGTAAGTAATATACTCATAATACTGATTTTTTTAATCATTCAGCCATTTAATTTACTATAATTATACGACGAATAACGCTTTGTATTGTAGTTTCAAGGCAAAACAAGGAGATTTTATCATGACTATTAAAATGGTTAGCGTTCATACATTTATTTTTATTTGCATATTCATGGCTTTGTTTAGTAGTGAAGTCCAGTCAGCACAAAAAGAATATTCAATTTATATTGATGCTGATTTTACTGGCGCTAAACAATCCAGCCACTCCATAAAGCAAGGAATAATCACCGCACTTGCTGAAGTGAACAATGAAGTTCAGAATTTTAAATTTAAACTCATTGATAAAAACCATCGAGCAAATTCGTTAAGGAGTAAAAAGAACCTTCAAGCATACCTTGAAGATGATAAAGCCCTATTAGTTTTTTCTGGCCTTCATTCACCTCCACTACTATCTAATAAAACGTTTATTAATAATGAGAAAATATTGCTATTAGACCCTTGGGCAGCAGCAGGCCCTATCACTCGAGCGAAATCAAATGAGAATTGGATTTTTCGACTGTCAATAGATGATAGCAATGCTGGCACTTTTATTGTGAACAGGTCAATAAATGAAGGCTTTAAAAAAGCACATATTTTATTGGAAGATACCGGTTGGGGGAAATCTAATGAAAAAACAATGAATTTAGCCTTAGCCGAGCATGGCTTAAAGCCTGTGGGTATCAGTTGGTTTAATTGGGGGCTTGGCGTAAATCAAGCTAAGTTAATTTTGCACAGCATTGCAGAGTCAGAAGCAGATGTTATATTTTTTGTTGGTAATGCTCCAGAAGGGAAAGTATTTTCAAAAGCCATGGTTGCCTTACCTGAATCATTAAAGATACCTATTCGTAGTCACTGGGGTATCACAGGGGGAGATTTCAGTCAGGTGATCACAAAACAAGATAGAGCCATGCTTAATTTACAATTTATCCAAACTAATTTTACTTTTTTAAACAAAAACTTGTCTAAATTTGAAACGTCAGTGCTCGAACTTGCAAAAGCTAATAATATCGGTATAAATGACAAATATGATATTAAAGCTCATACCGGTTTTGTGCACAGTTATGATTTAACCAAAATTTTAATTGCAGCAATAAATCAGGCGGGCTTAACGGGCAATAAGCAAGATGATAAAATTGCAATACACCAAGCTTTGACTAACTTGCGGGCACCTGTTCAAGGTTTGTTAAAAAATTATCAGCAACCATTCTCGATATATTCACAGAGTAATTTAAATGCGCATGAAGCATTAACAACTACAGACTATGCCATGGGGGCTTATGATATGGATGACAATGTAGTGCTAATAAATTCAATTAAGGAAGACTAAGCTTAGTGAAAAAGTCTATATCATTTGCTTTAGCGCGTTTTGTTTTTATTAGCTATCTAGGCTTAGCGATTATCACATCAATTCTGGTCATCAATTATGTATTGAACTCTACCAATAAAGAATATGACAAAGTGGTAAATAGGGAAATTAGCACTATCAGTCATAATTACAAAATATTTCTAGAAAGACACTTAATATTACTTTTTGAGCAAGCAAACAATCCACTTTTTGTACAAAGCTTAATGCAGCCAGAAGTAAACTTAGGCAAGGTTCGGGACTTTATGGCAGATTTGACCTTACTTGGGCATAAATATAGTGAAACACTATTAGACTTTGAAGGTAACATTTTGCATTCAACTGAAAGTGCAGAAGTTATCGACTATAAAGCTTTCAAATGGACAAATGAATTATTGAACAAGCAAAAGGGTGAGCACATTAGTGTACTTGAAGTCGGTAATAGTTATTATTGGGCTTTTGCGGTGCCCATTAGTTATAACAACAGTGTTGAAGGTATTTTGATTGCACACGTCCCTGTAGATAGTATTAATCAACAAGATGAAGGCGATAGACTCAAAGGTTTAATGATTGAAGTGATTAATAGTGGCAAGGTCTTAGCTGTTTTTGGAGAACATATTATAGGCCGACAGCATATTGAAAAATGGCAGAAAATAGGCGTGACCTTTAGGTTTACTGTCGATGAAAAAGTCAGAAATGAAGAGCTAACTCGTTTAGTACTGCAGCTAAGCGCAATAATATTAATAGCTATATCGGTGACGACATTTTTAACTTACCTGTTTGGTTATCGCTATTTTGTAAAACCTATTCTGGCGTTATCCCAGGCAACAGATAAACTTGATAAGGGGGTTGAACACATAAATTTAACTGAAAACATCAAGATAAGAGAGCTCGCCGAGTTATTTAAAAAGTTTAATTTGATGACAGAGAAAGTTGCTAAAAGAGAGCAGTCATTAAAGAAAAGCTATAGTAAATTATCACAAGCCAATGAAGAATTAAAACAAAGTGAGTCGCAGTTAGTACAATCTGAGAAAATGGCAAGCATCGGTGTATTAGCCTCGGGCGTAGCACATGAAATTAATAATCCTATTGGTTTTATTAAAAGCAATTTAACGGTACTAAAAGAATACTTTGATGATATAGAAAGCTATTATGAAGACAGCCTATCAAACCTAAGTAATGAAACCCAAAAAACTATCCAGCAAAGACTCGCAAAGAAGCATGATCTGGAATTTCTCTTTTCTGATATACCGCCTTTACTTGATAGTTGTATCGGTGGTGTGGAGCGTGTAACAGAAATAGTGCAAAGCCTGAAAACATTTGCTCGTGTCGATTTACCTGAAAAATCTTTGACTGATATCAACGAAGGGCTTAATGCAACTTTAAACATGGTGTGGAATGAGCTCAAGTTTAATTGCAAAGTTCATCCTGACTTAATGCATTTACCACGAATAATGGCTTATCCAGGGAAATTGAACCAAGTATTTATGAATTTATTGATTAATGCAGGTCAGTCTATTGAGGAAAATGGACAGATATATATTCGGAGCTTTTCCAAAGATGACAATATAATCATCGAAGTTGAAGATAACGGCTGTGGAATTTCACCTGAACAAATTTCTCAAATATTCACGCCTTTTTTTACAACTAAAGTCATTGGCGAGGGGACCGGTTTAGGTTTGTCTATTAGCCACCAAATTATCGAGCAACATGGGGGTGAAATTAAAGTCACATCGACCTTAGGTAAGGGCAGTTGCTTTACTATTAGCTTACCCATAGAGGTTTAAAATATAAATGCTTCATGTCATTTTGTGATGGAAATAGACCATCATGTTTACTTTGTCAATTTGATAAATCTATAGCATTTAAATTTGCAAATTAGGAGTGGTATCTCAGTTTCTAAGTCTATGCTTATATATCTTATTGATTTTTAATTGTAAAATGTCATTTGAATTCTTTGGTACAGATTATGCTCTTTCCAATTAGTAGATTGTTTTACGGAGCTAGTTATGAATTCACAATTGAAGCAAGCAAATAAAATAGATATTGGCTGTACTGCCATTCAAATTTCTCATGCGTCTAATGTTCTAGGCCTCTTTCAAACAACATTGTCTAAATTGTCGGAAGCTTCAAACCTACCAATAAGAGTGGTGTGTGGTGATCAAGATAAGTACATCATCAGGCAGCAGTTAAAAGAAATGAATTGTCAATCTGAAGTATTCATGGATGAAGACCTATCTAATGAAGGACCTTCAATAGTTATAACTTTTCAATCCTGAATATCAAACTATCCAATTTAGTTACTTATCTCCAAATTATTTATCCATTGTTCTTAATGCACTAACTAAAATGATTTCATTAAATGAAGTATTTTAGTTAGTGTATTCTTTTTTATTATACTATCGATAAATTTTCGTTTTTTGATTAGCAAAATGCAATTTTGATAAATATACGCTTTCTAAGTAGTTGTATTATATGTTTAAAATTACTGGAATACTCCTTGCAATAGACTAGTTAATCTATTCGTAGGAGTAAATTTATGTGTAATGTTAAAAGCTATCTCTACATGTTCTTTGTCGTTAGTTTGTTTTTTTCAAACCTTGGACGAGGTGCTCCATTTGAGTCTTGTCCTTCCAAAGCTTTTTTAATGCAACAGCAGGTTGCTCAGCTTTATGGTGTTAATTTAGTAACGGGTGATTATTCGTTGTTATCATCTGATTTAGGCACAAATGACAAAATAAATGCTATTGGGTTTAACTTTCATGATAATTACCTTTATGGATGGGGATATGAATGGGGCACTATTGTCCGTATAGGCAACGACTATCAAGCTGAGCCTCTTCCCATTGACTCAAATCCAGGAATTAACTTCTTTGTTGGTGATATAGCGCTACATGAAAATGCCTATTATTTTTATAAGAAAGGGTCAAGCTACGGGTTATATAAAGTATCCCTTGATGAGCAAAGTGGGGACTATTTAAATGCGATTAAAATTATAGATGGCTCTTCTTTAAATATGACTATTTATGATTTTGCTTTCCACCCAAGTAACCAATATTTATATACGGTTGATAAGAATGGTCAGCTATTTCAAATAGATTCCTCAAACGGCAGTAAAACTTCCTTAGGAAATGTAGGACAGTCAGGAACTTTTGGAGCCGTTTATTTTGATGTAGATGGTAAGTTCTATATCAGTCGTAATAATGATGGCCATGTTTTTATTATAGATCCCCAAAAAACAAACCCAACCGCTGAGTTTTTTGCTTATGGCCCAAGTGCTACTCAAAACGATGGCGCACGTTGTGCTGTGGCACCTGTAATAGATGAATCAGTACCAGCAACTACCGATTTTGGTGATGCCCCCGATAGTTTTGGTACTACCCTTTATAGCAACGGTGCTAGACATGGAAATAGCAATAACTATTTAGGCAATAGCATTTCATATGAACATACAGCAAAGGTTTATCCTGCAGTTGATCAGGATGATGGTTTAGTGTTTCTAACGCCTTTAATAGCAGGCTTAGATAGCTTACTGCAAGTTCAAGCTACCGGCAGTGGTTACTTGAGCATTTGGGGTGACTGGAATAGAGATGGTGTTTTTGCAACCAATGAAAAATTACTATCTGATAAATATATGTCAGATGCTACCGAAACATTTCTTGTTCAATCACCTTTTGATGCATTGAATGGTTTTACTTGGCTTCGGGCTAGATTTAGTTCCACACAAGGTATTGTTTCAAGTGGCGGGGTGTCAGATGGTGAAGTTGAAGATTATCGCATTCTAGTTACTAATCCTAACAATAGTCAAATACAAGATACGCCATTTTATATTGCCTTTGAAGATCGTTGGCCTGAAAAAGGTGATTATGATATGAATGATGTGGTTATTGCGCAGAACTCCTCTATTTTATTAACTGAGAACTTTGAAGTAAAACAAATAGAGTTTACTGGGGAGTTAAAAGCTTTAGGTGCTGCTTATCATAGTGGCTTCGCAATACAGCTAGATAATGTATCGCCCAATAATGTTGATCCCGCACTGGTAAGGTTTGAAATTAATGGTGTTTTGCAAGAGGTATCTCCTATAGAAGAAGATACTGAATATTTAGTAATCAAGATATCAGAAGACCTAGAATCACATATAGTGCTAACACAAGCATGTGAATATTATAAAACAGAGCATAATTGTACTAATAGTTCACAAATGACCTTTAGTGTAACCGTGCCATTTATTTCACCGATTGCCATTAATGCCTTTCCTGAAGCGCCATATAATCCATTTATTTTCGCACAGCCTCATATGTATCATGGCGATAGTTTTTATCACCCAGGCAGAAGTTTGGAAATTCATCTTAAAAACAAAATGCCAACATCAAAAGCAGATTTAACAATGTTTGGTGTCGCAGATGATCGCTCTAATGTGAATACAAATGCCACTTATCAAACTGCATCTGGTTTGCCTTGGGCACTTGCAATTAACCCTGGTTCATCACAAGAATGGAAGCACCCTAAAGAAAGGGTTGATTTACTTCAAGCATACCCTGGCTTTAGCGATTTTGTTGAGACAAATGGTGGTACATCGTCGAGTTGGTTTTCTGAAATAAATTCAGTTACCAGTAAAACTTATAACTTCTAAGGAGTAAGGTATGAAATTACGATACAGAAACTTTCTGAATATACTATTTGTTTTAAATATCATTAGTTGTGGGGGGGGAGGTGGAGGAGAAGAAAGTACAAAAACACCTGCACCAGCAGCACCGACAGTGCCTGAAGCAGAACAAACAACGAATGATCTTGTTAGTAATACTGCTTTTGATTTTAGTAGTGGTTTCGATTTGAGTTTGACTTTGGCTTCTATAGATGGAGCAACAAACCATTATTATGTAAATGTTTGCAGTGACTATGCCATAGAAAATGGCGTACAAGCTATTAATTACGAAAGTTGTAAGATAAGAACATCTTTCACTGCTAACGAGCAAGCATTTAAGATTTCTTTGAGCGTCGAAGAAACTAATCTCATCGCTCAAATATGGCCCATGGAAAATAATGCCAGCCCCATAAATCTATTCTGGGACCGAAATGCAGACGGTGATATATGGGTGATTAGGGTAGATATTTAACTCAAAAGTTATGAAAGGGAGCCTTTGTCTTTATTGTTAAAGACTTCCTTCTTAACAAAACTTTTCATCCCTCACAAATATTTTTTATCCCTATTCTTATTTAGCAAATTGCAAAGCATCCCGCAAAAAGCGTACCCATATAAAGATAGAATATCAATTGTAAATTGTATTTGTTTAGTATAAACATAGGCTTACTTAGTTGGCATGGCTATTGATATGTATAAGTTATGTTTTATATCATAGTGGTTGCAGCGTAATGAAAAATTCTTTTAAATACCCAATTTTCATTTGTTTTGTACTGTTTACTAGTGGTTGTGTTTCATCTGCATTACAGACAGCAATGCAAAAACTTGAACAGGATGCTTCCGCTAAAAGCCAAGTGAATAAAGAAGCATTACAAGTGATTCAATCACTACGCCTTCAACAGCAATTGGAAAGTAAAGCTACAGTCTTTTCATACCAACAATATCAGAGTCAATTATTACCTGCTGAGCAACTTCGCTTTAAAGCGCTAATGTTGCAACCAGGTAAGAAAGCTGTATTGCACGTTGCTCCTGCAACGGCGGCGACAAGTCTACAAAAAATACTCCTTGCAACAAAGAGAGCCGATGAAATGTTAAAGCTTCTTTCGACTAGTCAGAGAAAAATCGTCATTAAATTTAACCCTAGCCAAGCCGTCGATACATTACTCATTGAGTTGGAGTCATAACATGAATACTAGTGTTGTAGTCAATATACACCTTATTTTTGCTGCTGCTTGGCGTAGAAGATATATGATTGTTATGCCAATCATTATTTTCCCTATTATTGCTTTGATTACTTGTTTACTTGCACCGAGGACCTGGGAAACACATACCACTATCTTGGTACAAGAAAGCGCCAAAATGAATCCATTTTTAGAAGATCTGTCTGTATCTACAGATCTTGAGAATAGAATAACGGCCTTAGATACTTTATTACATAGTCGCCATACCTTAATAAATGTTGGCTATGACTTAGATATCATATCAGTTGAATCAACCAATGATGACATAGAAAGTTTTGTTAAAAAATTATCAGCGTCATTGAGCGTTAAGTTGATGGGGAAAGACCTCGTTAAATTAGTATATCGAACTGATAATACGGAAAATATAGTGAAAACATTGGAAATTGTGCGTGAACGTTTTCTTGAAAAACTGCTTGCTCCTGAGTTATCAGCAATTGATGCATCAGAAACTTTCTTGACGGAGCAGTTAGCGCTGCAAAAGTTATCTTTGCATAAAGCGGAAGTGAATTTAGCAGAATTTAAGCAACAAAATACCGAGAGTTTACCGAGTTTGTACAGTACAAATACAACCAGAATGGCTCAATTAAATATGTTGCTCGAAGAACGTAAAATAGAACTTTCAGGTGCCGTGGCGGCTAAAAAAACTATAAGAACTCGGTTGGCACAAGTGGATCCCGTTATGAGTGAAATTGAGCAGAATATTGTCGAAACGAAAAGTGAATTAGCAATGTTACGCTCTCGTTATACCGATAGTCATAGTAAGGTGCAAACAGCTGATCGAAAGTTGGCTCAACTTGAAAGAGAACGTACCGTACAAAGCAAGTCGTCTTATAAAATGAATGATGATGCGCTAAACCGTTTATGGGAAATAGCCAGTAAAATGGAAGATGGTGATATGGACAGTAATCAAAATTTTTTATTGGTTTCACAACTTAAAGAGCTTCAATTTGCTGTTGGTAAAGTTGAACAAATAAAAGAAGAAATAAATTCAATTTCGAAACAATCAGAAGCGTTAAAAGCATTAATTCTTGTTTCGGGTGATAAGGAAAGACAATTATTAGCGTTGGAGCGAGATCTTAAAGTAAAGCGTAGCCTATACTCTGACCTTCTTTCTCGCTCTGAAAAAGCCAAAATAACGGGAGCTTTAGGGAAATTTGAGCAGCCAGAGCGAATCAAGATTATTGATGAGCCCTATAAGCCCACTAATCCAACTAATTTCACCTTATCTATTTTCCTTATCGCTGGTGTTATGGGAGGAATAGCTTTGGGAGGGGGGCTAGCTTTATTTGTTGAAATTGCGGACACCAGTATTCGCTCAAAACAACAAGTTGAGTTAATTACATCAGCTCCTGTTATAACTCGTATCCCTTTCATATCACCTAATTTAGGAGACAAATTATGAAACCTGCCATTGTACATGTAGTTCAGCATCTAAAGCCGGGCGGAATTGAAAGCTTCGCACTAGAGTTTCAAAAAGTAGCAGCGCCATTTTTTGATGTTTATATTGTTTCTTTAGAATGTTCATATTATCAAAACTATTGGCATGACATTCCTTCAAATACTAAATTTATAAAAGCACTGAATAAAAAGCCAGGATGGCAATTAAATACGCTTGAACAGTTAACCCGATTCTTGAAAAATATTCAACCGATCTATGTGCATACTCATCATATTGGTCCATTAATTTATGGTGGTTTAGCTGCTAAATTAGCAAATATAAAGCATGTAGTGCACACAGAACACGATGCTTGGCACTTAGCAAATAAGAAGCGAAAATTTCTACAATTTCTAGCATTAAAATTGATAAATCCTATTTTTGTCGCAGATGCAAATTTTGTTGCTGAACAGGTTAAAACCCTAATGCCTAGCATCAAACCGATTGTCATTAGAAATGGTGTAGATACCGATAAGTTTAAACCAACAATAAAAGATAAGGCCTTTTATAAAAAGGAAGTAAACTTACCTGTTGAGATGAGTTTTATTGGTTGTGCTGCTAGATTAGAATCAGTAAAAGCACATGACGTATTAATTAAAGCGTTATCTAAATTGCCAAACTCAGTTGGGTTACTCCTTGCCGGAACAGGAAGTTTACGTGATGAGTTAAATACACTTGTTAAAAGTCTACATTTAGAAAATAGAGTCTTCTTTCTAGGGCATGTAGAAAATATGAATAATTTCTATGCGTTATTAGACGTATTTTGTTTAAGCTCTAACAATGAAGGGCTGCCTATCTCTCCTCTAGAAGCACAAGCGTGTAATGTGCCCGTTGTGTTAACTGATGTCGGTGGTTGTAAAGAAGCTGTTTGTAATAAGACTGGCGTAGTGGTAACACCTAATGATCCAATTTTATTAGCTCAAGCTCTCTCTCATTGTTTAGAGCAGAAGATTGATGATAGCCCGCGAGAATTTGTTAAAAAAGAACGTTCAATTAAACAAATGATACGACAATATCTCTCGTTACTGCAATCCGATTTAAGGAGCAAATTATGTTAGATTTAATCATACTTTACCTATTTGTTTTTTCATGTTTTTTGATTGTTTATCATCATGTCCTATATCCAGTGTTATTAAAGTTGGTAGCAAAAAAGTTAAATTTGATACCACTTGAAATCAAGGGAAGAAGCTATGTTAAAAGCACTAAGGATAAACAATTAAATCGCTTTTCAATCATCATCCCTGCTTATAACGAGGAAAAATATATTGCCGATAAAATACATAACTTAAGTGCATTAGATTATCCGAGTGATAAATATGAATTTATTTTATTATGCGATGGTTGTAGCGATCAAACGTACCAAGTTGCTAATGACGCATTAACTCAATTGTCTTGCCAAGACTTACTCTTTCAAGTGATTAACTTTAATGAAAATAGAGGCAAGGTAGCAGTATTAAAAGATGGTATTAACAAGGCCAAATTCGAAAATATCGTATTAAGCGATGTTTCTGCTTTGCTACCCATCAATTCATTACTCATGTTAGATTCACATTTTGCAGATGACTTAGTTGGCGCGGTTTCAGGTGCTTATCGATTTGCGAGTAAAGGCTCTGCAGGAGAACAAAAATACTGGAATTATCAAACTGCAATAAAATCGAGAGAAAGTGCTGTGGCCAGTGTGCTCGGAGCTCATGGCGCTTTTTATGCACTAAGAAGAGTTTGCTATGAGGAAATACCAGTAGATACGATTAATGATGACTTTCTTATCCCAATGAATGTGATCAAACAGGGCTTTCGTGTTGTTTATGAACCCAGAGTTGCTGCAGTAGAGTTAGAGAGTGTAGATATAAACCAAGATATGAAACGACGAGTTAGAATAGCTGCGGGAAATTTTCAACAGCTTATTTATCTATTGCCATTATTAGCGCCTAAATATGGTTGGAATGCATTTAATTTTGCTTCCGGGAAAGCACTAAGGGCGTTAACACCATTCATATTATTGATTATCTTACTGACCAGCCTGTATTTATTATCTACACACGCATTCTTTATCTATGTGTTTGTTACCCAAGTCTTAGTATATGGCGGTGTTTGGCTTACCAATATCCTTAAATATTCACCTAACAATAAATTGATCAAACTCGTTTGTTATCTGATCAATGGCTATTGGGTCGCGTTAATTGGCTCACTAAAATATATGCTTGGTTTACAACAAAAGGTTTGGACGAAAATCTAGGAGAAATTATGTCTATTTATACTTATACTAATTTTCAGCTTAATGTTAATCACATCAAACGCTTTATTGATGTATCGATAGCCGTGTTATTACTTAGCACCTTATGGCCCTTATTTATCTTTATTGCAGTATTAATTAAAGTAAGCAGCGCCGGTCCTATTATATATAGCCAGCGCCGCGTAGGGGTGATTTTGAATGATAGAACTGAATTTTTCGATATATATAAATTTAGAACTATGTGTAATAAAGCTGAAGCACTTACAGGGGCCATTTGGGCTGCGGAAAATGATCCTCGATTAACCTTAATAGGTAAACTTCTAAGAAAGTGTAGGCTTGATGAATTACCTCAATTAATCAATGTAATAAAAGGCGAGATGTCAATTGTTGGGCCTAGACCTGAACGTCCTGGCATTGCCCTATATTTAGAGAAGAAAATCCCTTTTTACTCAGAGCGAACTTATGATGTGCTTCCAGGTATTACAGGGTTAGCGCAGGTGCATCAAGGTTATGATACTTCAATCGAAGATGTGAAATCTAAAATACTCTATGACTTTGCATACTCCTTATCACTGACTAAACTAACAAAGTGGCTAACGATGGATTTTCTTATAATATGTCGTACTCTGATGATAATGATCCTCGGTAGAGGTCGTTAATGATGATTTTACACTCAACTTTAAGGGGGAAGTACTGATCGAGATGAATAATATTAAAATAGTATGTATCGGTGGCGGACATGGATTAGGTCACTTGCTTAAAGTTATCTCTAAAATGCAAAATATTGATTTAACCGGTGTAGTCACCACAACTGATAATGGCGGCTCCACAGGAAGGTTAAGAGAAGACTCTAATACTATAGCATGGGGCGATATCAGGCATTGTTTGTCTGAACTTAGCCAAGAAAGTTCTATTCAATCTTTATTATTTGAGCATAGATTTAAAGAGTTTGGCGAATTGTCTGGTCACAGCCTAGGTAACCTAATGTTTTGTGCTATCAATGAAATGTGTCTAAAGCCAACTGACAGCGTTAAGGTGATGACTAAGTTTTTAAATATAAAGGTAAATTTATTACCTATGTCTGATGCTGCAGCTCACTTGGTCAGTGAAACTAGAAATAAAGAAAGGTTTATTGGAGAAACCTCAGTAGATCGCCATATGAAGGAAGAAGTGGTTAAGCTAGTCCTTGAACCAAGCATAAAACCAACAAGTGAAGTAATTCAAGCGATCAGCAGTGCAAATATATTATTTTTAGGTCCTGGAAGCTTCTTCACTAGTACCTTGCCTAGTTTATTGATGCCAGAGATTGTTGATGCAATAAACGAAAATGAAAATGTTGGCATATACTTTTTAACTAATGTAGTGAAAGAGTTTACTAATCAGTGTGATGAGTTACTTTTTCAGCTAAATTTTTTAAAAGCATTAGGACTGAATAAAGACATTTTTAGTGTTATACCAAACCACCGTAGATTAGACATGGTCAATGATGACCTCTCGTGTATTTTTGCCGAGATCCCTGCAGATAAGTATGGGCGGCATGACGCTTTAGCGTTAGAGCGCTTTGTTGATCAAACTATTTACAATAATACCTGACGAATATTCTCCAACTCATTCCGCTTAAACTTTTTAATTTGCTTCTTGTATTTTGCATTATGCATATTATTCGCATTTTATAATTCTATATAAATGCAGTTAATCTCTTACCTTATTGAAAAATATAGTATTTTCATGGTTGGCTTATTCGTTGCAGTATTCATGTTGAATACAACAAGTTGAGAGGTTTACCATGCAAAATGACAACTACATTATCAATAACGACTTTGTAATTAAATTGCACGATGAATTTGATGCAGAGCTTGTAAAATCAATGCGTGACGAATTAGAAGCGTTAAGCGAATTAACTACCAATATCGTAGTTGATCTTAATGATGTCAGGTTTATTGATTCATCAGGTATTGGCGCCATTGTTTTTCTCTATAAAAGAATGCTTGCCAAAGGCCTTAATCTTTCTGTGGTCGGTTTAGGTATTCAACCAGCCGAGCTTTTTGAGATGTTGATGCTAGACAAAACAATCAACTGCTACGAAAGTATTGAAAATTACTTGTTAAAAACTCAAGCAATTAAGACGGCATCATAATGACTAGTCTAATTAAACACATTGTAGTGTTACTACTCATGTTTTTGACTGGTTGCAGTTTAGTGAGTAGTAAACGCACTATGATTAGTATATTTGACCTTGAGCATTCTGTTAAAAATCAAGACAAAGTGTTGCAACAGTATATTAAAGCAGCCCAGCACCAATTGCTTTCGTTAGAGAAAGCCACTGCCGGCCGCTGTTTAAATGGTCAAATGTTTATTGCTAATGCTATCTTTTCAAGAGCAAAAAACGAATATCAAAATACTTTATATAAAGATGCGTTTATTACACTGACACATTTTGATAGACAGATAAAAAAAACCCGCTGTATTTTGTCATATGTAGAAGGAAAATTTGGTTGTAAACAAACAAACAATACTTTTATGCTAAAACATTGGTATCAAGAAGGTCGATATGAACAATGTGATGTAAAAAACAACATAGAAGTTGTTCCCGTGACAAACAAGGCAGTGAAGGAGCTAGAAAATGAAATTATATTTGAAACGCTTCATGAGTTTAATAGTGCAGATATTAAACCTATTTACCTAGCAAGCCTTGATAAAGTGGCCGAACTTTTAAATCTTTACCCTGAATCAATAATTTCGATAGTTGGTAATGCGGATAGTATAGGTAGCAACTCTTATAATCATAATTTAGGGAAAAAAAGAGCCCAAGAAATTGCCGGGTATTTAATCGACAGGGGCGTTATACCAGTACGTATTACTGTATCTACTAATGGCGAGGAGCTAATTCGAGAAACTGAACATAATGATGTTGACCGAGTATTTAATCGTTACACGTTATTGACAGTTAAGTTGATAAGTCAGCGTGCTGAAGTTGAAGTTACTCAAGGAGATTCTCATGATTAGGAAATTATTGATCTTTATACTTGTTTTCATCTTTACTGTGAATACACATACACATGCACAAGCGTTAAAAATTCGTCCCGGAGATGTGTTAATGCTGGAATTGCCTGGTGAAGAAGCTTTTGAGAACACTTTTCAAGTAAAACGTGATGGTACACTTTCATTACCAGAAGTAGGGCAAATACTTATTACGGGTAAGACAGTCGAAGATGCTAAGACTCTGTTGAAAAAGGTGTTAGGTAATGAGTATAGGGCGATTAATGATTTTGAACTCTATCTAATTGAAAGACGTTTAACGGTTCAAGTGTTAGGTTTTGTGGAAACTCCCGGCATTATTGATCTTCCTGAAGATGGCAATATACAAATGGCTTTACAAAGAGCTGGCGGAGCCACAGCTGGAGCCCAGTTAGACAAATTACAACTCAACAGAAACGGTGATATTGAAACGTTCGATTATAAAAAATACCTTGATACAGGTGACTTTTCAATTCTGCCACAAATAGAGTCCCTTGATGTGATTTTTGTACCCGCATCACCTTTAATTGGTAATGTTCAAATGGATTTCGATGCAGCAACGCTTTCTGCAAGTGGCGATGGCTCAGAAGCAAACACTGCAATTAAAGTGTTTGGTGAAGTGCTTAAACCTGGTGTTTTTTCTTTCAAAGAAGGTAATACTGTTGTTGACATGTTAATGAGAGCAGGGGGCGTGACACGATATGCAGGTGTTGAACATATTCGCGTTATTAATGAAGGTGAGCCTAAGTTATTTGATTTAAAGGCTTATCTCGATACCGGCGATACGGCACGTATGCCGAAAATAACAGCAGGCTCTACCTTGTTTGTCCCTATTCAAGAAGAAGAAATAAAAAGTGGCTTACGCACCATCTATGTTATGGGAGAGGTTTTTAAACCGGGTGCTTATGAGGCATCTAGTGGCAGTGCCTTTTTCGATATTTTAGCCAATGCTGGCGGCCCAACACGGTTTGCTGAAACTCGTCAACTGAGAATTATTAGAACAACAGGTAAAGTAGATGCATTTGATTTACAAGCCTATACTGAAGGGTTCGGTGATCATGTAGTGCCAACAATTTCAGTTGGAGATGCAATTTTTGTCCCTGAAAAAACTGACATGAATGAAAAGTCTTGGTTAAAAATTTCACCAAGCAGAGCCATCAGGGTTATTGGTGCAGTGGTTAAACCAGGTCGTTATGAATGGGGTAATGAAATGTCATTTTTAGACATACTGTCACATGCAGGTGGTCCAACACAAGATGCTGACATCTCGCAAATTCGTATTATAAAAAATGGTCAAGACAGCAGAGATAAACCATTTGATTTGGGTCGTTTTATTACGGAAGGTGGAGATTTTTCGTTACTACCCAATGTCAGCGCAGGTGACACTATCGTTGTACCAGAGCGCCCTCGGGATGTAATTGATAATAAAGCAAGGTGGCTAAGACAAGCGCAATCAAATTCAATTTATGTCTTTGGGCAAGTAGGGCAACCAGGCCGATATGCCTTTGATGATAAACTTCATTTTTTAGACATTTTATCAGCGGCTGATGGCCCTAATCAACATGCTGATATTCATCAGGTTAAGGTAACGCACCGTAATGGCAATCAAACTAAAGTAACGACAGTTGATTTAGGTTTGTATTTTGAAACAGGCGATGAAACTTTATTGCCGATGGTGAAATCAGGAGACACAATATATATACCTGAAAAGAACAAGCCTTGGCTAGATCAGAAAAAAGAGCAGACTGTTCGTATCATTGGCTCTGTTGATAAACCGGGTAGATATAAATTTAATGACCAAATGACAGTTTTAGATTTACTCGCTGAGTCTGGAGGACCAACACAAACTGCTTATTTGGAAAAAATAATGATCGTAAATATTTCGACAGCAGATCATCATCAAAATGCTAGCCAAGTGTTCAATTTTGAGGCCTTTGTTAAGCATCCTAATTTTGAACGTTTACCAATCGTTAGAGCAGGTGACACAGTGTATGTACCTGATCTTTCGAGCAGTAATTGGAATATATTTATGGGGAATGTAAAAGATGTTGTCAGTATTGTTTCCCTCGTTGCAATAACCGGAGGGCTATAACATGTGCGAATATCCTATTCATTATGTTGAAATTGAAAATATTTATAGTCAAACCATAGGGGCAGGCTATCGTACTATAGCCGTAACGTCTGCTAAACAAGGAGAAGGTAAAACAACTTTGATTAAAGCGATAGCGAAAAGAGCACAATTTTCAGGTAAAAATGTGCTTGTAGTCGAACTGAATACTTTCAATCCAGTACTTTCAGAAAAACTTAGGCAATTACCTGAAATAAAAGATCAAGATATTATTCCGGTTACTGACCAAGGTTATAATTTATTTCCGGCACCTAAAAATATTCAAGACATTATGCGTTACAAGGAATCAAACATATTGGTAGGGGCAATTAAAGAATGGTTAACAGAGTACGATTGTGTTTTATTTGACACATCAGGACTGCAATCCCTCAACCAAAGCAATATACCACCAGAAATTGTTTGCGAGGTTTGTGAAGGAGCTATACTCATTATTGAAGCAGGAATAACACCTGCTAATTTAATCGAAGAAGGCATACAGAAACTGAAAGTAAGAAATGTTAATTTAATCGGCTCTGTCATAAATGATAAGCATAATCCTTCATTACTTACTGAAATAATTAGAGAAACGGCTCGGTTAAATTCAATATTCCCAAGCATTATGGCTAAGTTAAGAAAAGCACTAGCATCAATAGTTTTGCTAAATGTCTCTGTATAACTCATAAAAGTAGATAAATATTTATGTCCATTGAACTTAAAAGTAGACCTGCAAAAATCTTGTTTGTTGATGATGAGATAGAAATTCTGAATGCTTTAAAACGGCAAACCAGAGGGTTAGACGAAGAAACCTTCTTTTTTAGTGACCCAAATGAGGCAGTTGAATTTGTCTACTCTCAAAATATAGATATCATTGTTTCTGATTTGAAAATGCCATCAATGGATGGTGTAACATTATTGTCTAATATTGCTGAGCGTTGTCCTGAAACAATCAGAATATTACTTACCGGTAATGCAAATGCTGATGTGGTGATTTCTGCTGTTAATAAAGGCCGGATATGGGGGTTTATCGAAAAACCTTGGCAAGGAGCACAATTAATAGCGTTATTAAAACAAGCCGTGCAAACCAAACAACTCATTCAAACGCGGAGTAATCAATTATATAAGGAGTTGGAACAAGCAAAAGTAATGGCTGATGCAGGATTAAATGCTAAAAATGAGTTTTTAGCAGTAATGAGTCATGAAATTAGAACCCCGATGACCGCTATTTTAGGCTCTTTGGAGCTATTAGCTGATACCAGCATAGGACCTAAACAAGATAATCTAGTAAATAATGCACTTGGCGCAGGAAAAGCACTTTTATCGGTGGTAAATAACGTCCTTGATTACTCAAAAATAGAAGCAGGTAAACTTTCATTAAATAGTAATAAATTTTCAATATTAAATTCTGTTGATTATTTACATGACATATTTATTGATACTGCTAAAGCCAAGAAAATATCATTAATGTTTTGCCTTTCACCGTCAATTTCTGAACAATTTATGCTAGATGAACAAAGGTTAAATCAAGTACTTATTAATTTAATTGGCAATGCAATTAAATTCACTGACTCTGGCGGCGTTGAACTGAGTATACATTCTGATGATAAAGATCTATTTTTTGAAGTGACCGATACCGGCATTGGGATTAACAAAGTAGATATTGAAGTGTTATTTGATGAATTCGTCCAAGTTGATTCGTCCTATCAACGACAATATGAAGGTACAGGTTTAGGTTTAGCTATTTCAAAACAACTGGTGGCATTGATGGGCGGAAAACTATCGGTCAGCTCTACTGTGGGTAAAGGGAGTACATTTAATTTTCAACTACCTCATCGATATTATGATAAAGCACTTATCGATGAAGAAAAATTGGTGAAACAAAAAGTTAGTTTAATTAACTTTGATGCTTTTTGTGAGCGAGCTTTAACAAAGCAACTTCAGCTGTGGAATTGTGACGTCACTTTGGTTAAAGAAAAAAGTTTAAAGCAACAACTATATATAGAAGGGCGTACTGAGTTACCAGTTAAAGCAGATAAAATGCGTTATCTACCGCCAAGTGTAGAAAGTATTTTTGTAGATAACTATCAAGTTTTGTTAAGTGAAATCTTTGGAGGTTCAATTCAAAAGGCAACTTCCTTTGATAATGAGCAAGTTATAGAAACGGGTAATAATGAAAGTATACTCGTTGTAGAAGACAGTTTACCAAACCAACTTGTTGCCCAAGCAATGTTGGAAAATGCAAATTATAAGGTTGATATCGCATCTAATGGTATAGAAGCCATTGAATTTGTAAAAAGCAATAGTTATAGGCTTGTTTTGATGGATTTATCTATGCCAAAAATGGATGGGGCTCAAGCGTGTGAAATTCTTAGAAGTGAAGGGGGGAGATTTGCGGACCTCCCTATTTGGGCGATGACAGCCAATGTAGCAAAAAGGGATATTCAACACTGTATGGAAGCAGGGATGGATGATTTTATTGAAAAACCTATAAATCGAAAGTTACTATTGACTAAAATTCATAGTTTATTAACAGCTGAATATGACGAACAATCTAATAACAAGGTGTTTGACCTTGACGTTATTAACACACTCGACTCGAATATAGTTAAACAGCTTGTTAAAGATACAGGTATTGATGTTTTCTCCAAGATTTTAATGCTCTTTATTGACGAAACATTACGAAGGGTTGATCGTATTGAGCAAGCTTTTAAAGGCAGGGTTTACACAGAAATAAAAAATGAAGCACATGCTATCAAAAGTAGTTCAGCAACTATTGGTGCGATGAAGCTAAACCATTTAGCTATAATGCTTGAGCGTGACAGCAATGAAGGCAACCAAGAAAAATTAGAACCGATTGTTGCTATATTGTTGGATACCGCAAATGCAGCTATTTCTGAATTAAAGCAATATAAGGAAAAACGCTGTGTCTGAAAGTCACTTATACAATAAGTATATTTTTCCAGACCTTCATGAAGTTAAAGTTATTCGAGCTGAGGTTGGGCGAATACTTGTAAAGCTAAACGTGCAAAAGCATTATCACAATAAAATTTTATTAGCATTATCAGAGTATTTAACAAACTTAGTTAAACATTCAAAGCCTAAGACAACTAAGGTTTCAGTCGATATTGTGCGTAGTAATGATGGATTGTCTTTTATTATTCAGGATGATGGCGGTTATTTTACCGGTCTAGAACGAGGGATTACTTTTCATCAACCACCTCAATTTGATGAGTCAGGCATGGGACTTGATATTATATTCCACCTTTTCCCTCTCAGTCTTTATAGTAGAAAAGGTAAACAGAATGTCTTTAAATTTAGTCTATGCCCAAACGAAATTAACTCATCAAATGTCATTGCCATAATAGATGATGAACCTATGCAAAGAACGTTGCTAACTTCATATTTATCAGAGCAATATAGTGTAGTTAGTTACCAAGATGGCCAAGACTTTCTTACGAATATGTCGAAGGAACGATTTGATTTAGTCATCTGTGATATTGAAATGCCAAATATTGACGGCCTTGCGGTAAAAAGTGCACTGCAAAATGACCCTGAGATGTCGCAAGTACCTTTTATTTTTTTAACGGCGAATGATGACCCTAAAATGGAAGTATCGGCAAGTGAGCTAGGAATAGATAATTACCTAACTAAACCAATCAGTAAGGAGAGGTTATTGATGTCTATAGAGCGAACGCTTATTAGAAATCGTCAACTTAGTCATCAATCACATCAAGTTTTTAATAACGCATTAAAACCAAACATACTCAATAACAATAACCATTATTCAATGGCACTAAGGACTCTTTCTCCAGAAATCGGCGGAGGTGATTTTGTTGTGCAAAAATCATTTGCCAATAGAGAAATATTAATTCTAGCTGACGTAATGGGGCATGATGCCACATCAAAACTATTTGCCCATTCCTTTGATGGATATATCAAAGGGTTGATTGAACAAACCGCAGATATACGTATTGCGGATATATTTACCCTTTTGTCTAAGCAGGTATTTAACGACCCACTGTTAAGTGAAATGCTGCTCACTTGCGTAGGCATAGAGTTAAATGAAAATTATATTGACCTTGTTAGTGCTGGACACCCTAGTCCGAAAATATTAAGTAATAAAAGCATAGAGGAAGTAAGCCTTGTAGGTCGGTTGCCAGGGGTTTGTGCAGATACTAGTTATTGCACTAAACGTATCAATTTGGTAGCAAATCAACGCATGTTACTTTTTACTGATGGTTTTTTAGATTGGGCAGAGAGCGATCAACAGTCAAACTTATTTTTAGACGCTATTGCTAAACTGAATGAAAAAGGTGATTTACTATCAGTTGAACAATTGTCAGACGCTATTTACAGTGAACTTATAAGTTATTGCGGTGAATTAAATGATGATATGACTTTTATTGTTGTAGAAAAAGATTAAGTAAACCTAAGATCTGTTGCTCTTGCATTCTCTAATAAGCTAGCTCTATGTCGCGATACGCTAAAGTGCAATAACGCAGTAGATATAGCTAATAAACGCTGTTTTTCGGATTAATTTAAATGCTTTTTGCTCTTTGTTCCGAGGTATTTATGTAGAAAGACTATGCTAAATTCCTCGAGTCGTGTTTAAAAAGCATTTAATGCAAACAAAATTTAACCATGAAAGATCAACAATCCCTAATATATTAGCTAAACTAAAGGTATGCAGATATTTTTAAAGGGATAATTTTATATATGCCTACTACAAGAGTCTTAATTGTTGAGGATAGCCAGACATTATCAGCTGTATATGGAAGCTATTTAGCAAACGAACCATACCAGCTAGCATTTACTGAAAATGGAGCGGATGCCTTAGACATAATAAAAAGTGATCCTCCTAAGTTGCTCATATTAGATCTAAACCTTCCTGATGTGGACGGCATGACTATATTGCAATATATTCATGAACATCAAATACCTACAGTTGTTGTCGTTTTAACTGCTCATGGTTCTGTTGACTTGGCTGTAGATGCCATGAAATACGGAGCGTTCGATTTTATTAGTAAACCGATAGAGGCGAAACGTTTACAAATAACTTTAAGAAATGCCAGTAAAAATCATGAGCTGAAACAAATTGTTGATGTGTTTAAGGAGAAATATGAACGTGATAAGTATCACGGTTTTATTGGTTCTTCACCTGAAATGCAAAGCGTTTATCATATCATTGAGAATGCAGCGCCAAGTCAGGCCACTGTTTTTGTCACCGGAGAAAGTGGTACAGGCAAAGAGTTGTGCGCTGAGGCGTTACATAAGCAAAGTCCGCGAAGTCATAATAAATTTGTTGCCTTAAATTGCGCGGCAATTCCAAATGAATTAATGGAAAGTGAAATTTTTGGACACGTAAAAGGCGCATTTACAGGGGCATTAAAAGACAGAGAAGGCGCTGCTACGCTAGCGAATGAAGGGACATTGTTTTTAGATGAGCTATGTGAAATGAATATCGAGCTACAGAGTAAAATACTTCGCTTTGTTCAAACGGGTACCTTCCAAAAAGTTGGCTCAAGCAAATTAGAAAAAGTTAACGTACGTTTTATCTGCGCTACAAATAAAGCGCCACTAAAAGAAGTAGAAGAGGGAAGGTTTAGAGAAGATCTCTATTATCGGCTGCATGTCATCCCCATTCACTTACCTGCTTTGAAAGAAAGAGGGGCTGATATCCTAAAAATTGCCACGAGTTTTCTGAGTAATATATGTAATGAAGAGCGCAAAGCTTTTAAGCAGTTTAGTAAAGCAGTTGAGAAAATTTTTCTCAACTATTCTTGGCCTGGTAATGTCAGAGAACTAGAAAATGTGATTCGAAATTTAGTTGTTTTAAATAATGGCGAAGAAGTATTGCCTTCAATGTTACCACCACCGTTAAATGGGCAAGATGTTAACTTGGCTACTAAGTTATTTGTCAGTGAAGTAAATTCAGATCCTACCAATAGTAACGTAGCCGTTGCTCAAAATAATGATATCACCCCTTTATGGCTTGTGGAGAAAGGTGTTATTGAAGAAGCCGTGCGGTTTTGCGAGGGTAATATTCCTAAAGCTGCGGCTTTATTAGAAGTGAGCCCATCAACAATATATAGAAAAAAACAGGCTTGGGATGAATTAGACGCTAAAATTTTATAGGCTAATGTGAGTAATTATAGGGTAATGGTCTGAATAATTGACAACATCGATACGTTCTCTTGAACATATCATCATGTTCGAATTAATAAAAACATGGTCGATAGCAACTGTTAAAAATGGCAATATATTTTGTATGTTAGGCCATGAACCTTTGAAACTTCCATTTAATGTCGTTGTGAAAAGTTTTATTCTCGCTGAGAAGCTTGAAAGATTAAAATCACCAACGATTAATATACTTTCACTTTTCAACAATTTTATTTGGCTAGCTAACTGGTACAAAGTATTGTTTCTTTTTTTCCAAAGCTCTTTTGTGCGCGGTGACGGAGGATGTAATGTGAATAAATGAATTGTTTCATTAGTATAGTGCCATTGCATTTGTATAAGATGAGAGTTGTTTTGGTGTTTGAAGTATTTTTCTTTTGTAAATGGATGTTGACTCAATATTAATTGGTCTGTTGCTATATGTTCTGCTAAAGAAATACCGGTGACAAAATATGGATATATAGGACTTAACTGATTGATAAGCTCCTTTCTTGCTAATGGGCTGATTTCTTGTAATACCACCAGATCATAGTTTGTCCCCATTAATAGCGAGACTAATTTTCGGTTATCATTTTCATTATATCTATTATTGAATTGAAAAACACTGATGCGGTTATTGCATTGTTTGCTTGAATGTAAGCTGCTATCTATAGTTATCAAAGTACCTATAATACTAAGGTGTAGCATAAAGGTGTAAATCACAATCTTTGTCTTAAGATAGTTAACTAATAGTACAAGTAAAATAATATAAGCGATCAAAATGACCAGGGGAGACGCCAATAAGTTTTCCAAATACCATGGAGAGTATACATCAGGTCGTACTAACCAAATAAATGATGGACTTGCTAATATTAAAAATAAAGATTTTCGTTCCATATCATTATCCTGTTCAACCAAGCGTTAATCATCTATTCTGCAACATTTCTGCCAATTCATTTCAGCCATAACATAATTTTCAGCTAACCTGCATTGTTGCTAACATCTGCCAATAGATGCTTTTTAATTTGACAATATTCATTGGCGTTTCAACATTATTCTGCTTTGCAAAATAAAAAATACCACTCTCGTTTTGCAAACATTGTTATTCATCAATCATGTTAACTTTATGATAAATAGTTGAATTATTATCTGGCCTGTTTTGTGCTCATAAACAGATAGGCTAAATAGTTTTTTGAGGTTTGTATGGCAGGTACACAACATAAAATTTGTTTATTAATAGATAGTAAGACTTACGGCGGAATTGAAACCCATGTTTGTCATTTAGCAAAAGGATTAGTAGCGAGTGGCAAGCAAGTGTGTATTGTGCTGATCACCGATCATGGCTTTCACCCTGTTTTTGATCAGGACGACTCAATTAAGTCAATTATGTACAAAGCCGAAAAAGGAATATTTTCACTTTTTAGTTTACTTGAAAAATTAGAAGTAGACCTTATTCATACTCACGGTTACAAAGCCGGTATTTTTGGCCGACTGTTTGGGTTTATATACCAAAAGGCGATTGTCTCTACTTTTCACGCAGGGGAAAGAGGAAATCTTAAAATGCGCTTCTATTGTTGGTTGGATAGAGTTACGGCTTTTCGTTCTACTTGTATCTGTGTTTCTAAGCAAATAGCGCAATCGATTAGCAGTAATACTACTGTGATTCAAAACTTTGTTGAGATGCCTAAAGAAGACAATTTGGATACTAAACAAGCCAAGAAAATTGCTTTTGTTGGTCGGTTTAGTTTTGAAAAGGGTCCTGATCTATTTTATCAGATAGTAACAAAATTGCCTGAAATGGAATTTACCATGTTTGGCGATGGACCAATGTTTAGACAAATAAATCGGTTAAAACCTAGAAACTTAACGTTAGTCGGTCAAGTCAATTCCATGTCTGGTTACTGGTCACAAATAAAATTGCTTTGTATCACCAGTCGCGAAGAAGGACTCCCTTTGGTTGCTTTAGAAGCATTAGCGAGAGGTATTCCTGTGGTTAGTTATGATGTTGGTGGTTTAGCAAGTGTTGTGCATGATAACCAGACAGGTTGGTTGATCCCTCCTTTAAATGAACATGCCTTTATCAACCGTCTGAAAAAAATAGCAAAATTTAATCACTCAAGTAGCGATAAGATTGCACTATTTTCAAAAAACTATATCAAAACAAATTTTTCATCTAGAGCTATCATTCCTAAGATAATTCAATGTTATAGCTCTGCACTTATGGAGCAGGGCTATGCTTAAGAAAAAATATAGAAATCTGATGAGTCAATCTGTTTACTATGGCTTAGGTATGTTTCTAATGAAGGGGATCTCGTTAGTAATGCTGCCTGTTTATACACATTATTTGTCACCAGAAGATTATGGAAGGTTGGAGATTCTGGTGGTAATGGCGAATGTATTTTCAATTATTCTCGGTTTTGGCTTAGTTGAAGCACTTTGTCGATTTGTGGGTTTAGCCAAAGAGTATAGTGATAAAAAGAAGCATGCAGGTGAATGCCTTTTCATCGCTCTTATTGTTGCTTTCAGCTCTTATTTATTCTTTTATTTTTTATCTTCCTCAATTGCTACGCTACTCCCGGATGCAATTACTGCACACGAAGTCTATTTACTAGGGATGGCCTTAGCCGTTAGTGGTCTAATTAATGTGCCCTTAGCCTGGTTACGCATAACTGATAATGCGATATTGTTTTTTAAAATCACTATGCTGAAGGTGTTGTTGCAGGTGGTATTATCAGTTTACTGGTTAGCCCAAGGAATGGGGATATCAAGTATTCTAGCAGCCGGAGCTGTTTCCTCTGTTATTGTTGCAGTTTTCTTATGTTTTATACAAATTAAAGAAACGGGTCTGCACTTTTCACTAAACAACTTAATTAACATTTCAAAATACGCATCACCTATTTTTATTGGTGGCTTAGCAACATTTGCGCTCTCGGGGATGGATAGGTGGGTATTAGCAGAATATTTTGGAGCAAAGGAAATTGCAGCTTATGCAATTGCTATTAAGTTTGCTTTAGTTCCTACTTTACTCATTCAACCTTTTACTTTGTGGTGGCTCCCTAAAAGATATAGCGTTTTAAATGAATCGAATGGCAAGGAAGTCAATGCGCATTTTGCTATTCTTGGCTCTATAATATCTGTTTTGACCTGCGGAGCAATAGGGTTTATTGGTCCGTATTTAATCCAATTGTTAACCCCAGTTGAATATCACTCAGCTATAACAATATTACCTTGGTTATTGCTTTGTATGTTAATCAAAATGGTATCTGAGTTACTAAATTTAGGGTGTTTTATTGATAAGAGCAGTCAAACTCAAATGAATATCAATTTTTTTAGCTGTGGTGTTGGGGCTTTATTATTGCTTGTTTTAGTGCCGATATTCATGGTTGTCGGCGCAATAGCTTCTCTATTAGTGGCTAATATCCTACGTTTGGTTTTATTCTATCATTATAGTCAAAAACAACTTTATCTTCCTTACCGGTTTGGCTATTTATGCACTGCTTTTGGTGCAGCAATAATCGCAATGTGGCTTGGGCAATTAATAGAGAGTAACGCATGGATAGTTGCAATTTAAAGGGATTTGCCATTGCTACGTACATAATGCTAACTGTTAGCGTTATGTACCTTTTCCCACATCCTATAGTTTTGGTTGCTTTTGGGGTCGTTCCTTTTGCGCTTTGGGGGGTAGTTCGTTTTTCATTCTATGTGGTTATAGGGTTTGTGGTTTTTTCTTTCTTTAGAATTCATGAAGTTTTTCCGATGATAGAGCCTTTAAAATTTCCAATGATGCTTGCATTAGGCTCACTATTGGTAATTTCTATTCGTTTAACGATAACTAGAAACTTGCATCCTTATTGGAGCAAACAGTTTACTTACCTTATGTTATTTTTCATTCTTGTAACCTTAGCAATTCCATTTTCAGCTAATGTTGGTGTAGCAACGACAGCTTGGACTGGGGTATATAGTAAAATCATTATAATGACATTCGTTATTGCATGGATGATGCGCGAGGAAAGTCACTTTATCATTTCATGCCGTATTTTTCTTGTAGCGGGTGCATGTGTAGGCATTGTCGCTCTAATAAACAAAGCTAATGGCGTGGGCCTTGTAGAAGGGACAAGAGTTACCATAGGACGAGATATTGGCTCACTGCTTGGCGATCCTAATGATTTGGCGCTAGTGTTACTTTACCCTATGGCATATGCAATAGCGTCTTTTTTAGAGAATCAATTAACTCGATTTGAAAGGGTATTTGCTTTTGTAGTATTTGTTTTGTTGCTTTTTGCTTTATTGGCAACGCAAAGTAGGGGGGGGTTGTTAGGATTTTTAGCGGTTGTGGGGTTATTTGCCTACAATCGAGTACGTTCAAAAATAATGCTGTTTGGCGGTGGTACTGTTGTTTTATTGATATTGTTTGCAGTAGCAGGTATTAGCGATAGATCGTCAGGAGGAGCAGCAGAAGAAGGTATTGATGAATCTGCAATGGGACGTATATATGCTTGGGAAGCTGCCTGGAATATGGCCCTTGATAATCCATTTTTAGGAGTAGGTATAAACAACTTTATCCATAATTATTTTTCTTATAGCACACATTGGGATGGAATGAATCATGCGGTGCATTCTACTTGGTTTGGCGTGTTAGCGGAGTCAGGATTCTTAGGGCTATTTTTGTTTGTAGGTTTGATTGTGACAACCTTTACTGCCGCTTGGAAAATTTTAAAAAATACCGATTTAGCTAAGCTTTCACCTGGCATGAGAGTTACTGTTAATGCAGCCCCTGCGGGCATTGTTGGCTTTGTCGTGTCAGGCACCTTTCTTACTCAAGGTTTTATCTGGCCAATTTACTTACAGGTTGCACTTGTTATCGCTTTACAACGTTATTTTCATAAAGAATAGGCTGAAAATTAAGTTTAAAAAATTTGAAGGAGCTAAATATGAAAAATGTTTTGTTCGTACACTACGGTGAAGATTGGATACGCGGTAGTGAAATTGTTCTTTTGGATATGCTAACTTCATCAATTAACCTTGGCAGAAAGCCTATTTTGTGGTGTAACAGTAAAGTGCTAGCTCAAGAGGCTACTAAAATCGGCGCTAAAGTTATTCTAGACAGGTTTGTCAATATTGGTTATTGGACTCTGCCACGGTGGGATTTTTTTCAATATTTCAAAATTTTACTAAAGACCAAGAAGATCATAAAAGCGCATGATATTGACTTGGTTCACTGTAATAATGGGGCACCATGCCAATGGCTATCTTTGGTATGTAAATTAATGGGAGTACCATTACTTCTACACTTACACGCACGATATCAACAAAGAGATAGAGTTATATTGCTATTTCATTTTGCCGACCGAGTGATTGGGGTAAGCAAAGCTGTTTTGACTATTTTTAACGACTATGAATTTGAACCAAAGATTTTATCTGTCGTTCACAATGGCATTTCAGAAAAAAGAGTGGAATCCAAAGTACTTATAAATATCAGAGAAATGATTAACGCAAAAGAAGATGATTTCGTTATTCTTTATATAGGTTCGTTGATCAAACGCAAGGGCATAGATACTTTAATCGCTAGTTTAAATAGGTTGGGCACAATGCGCTCGGTAAAATTGGCAATTTTCGGGAGCGGAGAAGAGCTGAGTAATTTACTTCAGTTAATTGAACAATTAAAACTTGGTGATGTGGTTTCAATATTTTCTGAAGTTTCTGATGTTGGTAGCTTATATTCCAGCAATGCAGATTGTTTTATTTCTGTGCCTTTAGAAGAAGTGTTCGGTTTAACTTTAGCTGAAGCAAGTTTGTCAGGGTTACCTATTATCAGTACAACCGTTCCTGGTGTTAATGAAATTTATACTCACGAGCAAAATGCCTTGTTAGTGCCTGCAGGAAATTGCGATGAGTTAGCAATTGCGATATCGCGATTGATAGAGACCCCTAATTTTGCAAAGCAATTGGCCATAAGTGGCAAAGAGCACATTAGCAATAATTATTCTCTGATTAATCAAAGTGCTGAAGTTGAGCAGCAATACCACATGCTGTTTGCATCAAGACAAAAATCATTTTTTTCATGCTTTGTCGCTACTTTCTTTATTTTTGTGAAATCATGCTCTGAAAAGTTAAATAACTTACTTAAACGGAAGGTGAGATATGACTAAGCAGGTGTTGATTTTTGATCCTGTGCCTTATAAAGGCGGTTCAAAAAAGGTGGCACAATCAGTATTGTCGACGTTTCCTGAAAACCTTTCTGTGGTTGTGGTCTCAAATGATAAGCTTTCTTGGCAGCCTTGTAATGTTGAAGTTTTACCGCTGTACTCAGTAAACTTTTTAGTTAATAAAACAGAAGGGCTCGGCTACTTTCTTAAACATTTTTTCTATAGCTTAGTTTTATTGTATTACTTCATTAAGCGAGGAACTTTTTCTAAGGTAATAGGGATTTCTGGACCAACAGTAGATTTATCTCTTTATGTACTAAGTATTATTGTTCGATGTGAAGTTATACAGCTCGTTCAAGGAAATGTGCCTGAGACGCGTATCGCTGCTTATGGATTAAAAAAAGCTTATAGCGTGCATTATCTTCAATCTACAGAGGCTTCAATTAAGAACGCGCTGGTTAGGAGCAATAGCTTTTCACTCTTAAATTCTCCAAGATTTAACGACTTTGTCAATTCAGTCGATGCTAATGCTATATCAAAGAAACAAGAAAACAGTGCTGTTGGTGTGCTATGGGCCGCTTCACTTTTACCTTGGAAGCGACTTGAACTTTTTGTCGAAGCTTTCAAAGAGCTAGATCAGCAAGCAGAACACATTCTAAGTAATTATTATGGTGATGCATGCTTTATCGTAGCCAAAAATAACGATGTCATAGCGCCATCGCGAGAGCTATATAAAATAAAGTTCCAGGAAGACCCAAAAGATTTAGATCACATTAGAGCCAATTCTTCAATTTTTGTATCAACATCAATAAAAGAGCCATTTGGCTTATCTATTCTAGAGTCGATGGTGGCAGGTTTAACTATTGTTATCCCAAAAGATGGTGCCTATTGGGATAAACACTTAACCCATGGCATCAATTGCTTGAAGTTTGATGCCAATAACCCCCAAAGTTTATGCTTTGCTATTTTGACCCTTATCAATGATGGTGAGTTACGTAATAGACTGGCAAAGAATAGTCAACAATTTGCACGCGGTTATACCAACCTAAAGTGCTATTCGAAGATTCTCAACTCTATTATCAATTAGCTAAATCGTTTATTGCAAAATGCAATTATTTGCCTGCTTAAATACTTATGTGATTGTTAATAAACGATTGTTTTTGATTGGTACGTCTTATGCACTGTAAAGCTGTACAGTTATCAAAGGTAGTTATCGTGTGTGGACGTATGGGTGACAGAGTCGTTTGTGACGAGTTAAGTTTGATTCGAAAATTTTTTTGGATTACACAAATGCTTCCGCTCAACTTCACTATTCGTCAATGTCATTTCTTTGCAATTGCCGGCCTATTTTGAGGGTGATTTATTGGAAGATGCATTGTTTAATTAATAATAGCAAAGTTGGTAGTAGTCTAATGAATACATTCAATATGAAATATGCCAAACAATGGGCGAAAACAAGTGATCATAAAATGGCTAAATTGATAAAGAGAAGTTGGTTTGCAATTAAATCATTTGAGATCCCACAAGTTCCAATTATTTTTAGTGTTTTATATGTATTGCATATAACACTTAAGCAAGTATTTTCTGACTTTACCCGTATTTTTTATTATACGGCTATCTTCAAAACAAGGGTTAATAACCAGCCGAAGCGCCTCTATTTATATGGTGGCTTACCCGTTGTTATTGGTAGTTTAGAAATCACTATGGGAGATGACGTTCGGTTGGCGGCTATGACCACGATAAGCGGGCGCACGGTAGGTAATTACCGTCCATCGCTAGTAATAGGAAACAATGTCGGAATTGCTTGGCGTACCTCTATCTCTGTTGGCACTACCGTTATTTTAGGTGATAACGTTCGTATTGCCGGTGATTGCTTTTTAGCAGGATATCCAGGTCATCCTGTTGATGCTAAGGAACGCGCAAAGGGTAAGCCAGATACAGAAAATCAAATTGGCGATATTATCCTAGAAAATGATGTGTGGCTTGGCACAGGAGTGAAAGTTATGCCAGGGGTAACAATAGGCGAGGGTAGCATTGTGGCTGCTGGAAGTGTTGTTACCAAAGACTTACCTAAGCATGTACTAGCTGCAGGAGTGCCAGCTTGTATAGTGAAGTCACTTTGAGGAGATAAACATGTCCATCCACACTGAAGTTAACAAGAGTCGTCCATTAATCGTATTTGGTGAAGATTGGGGCGGTCATCCAAGTTCAACTCAGCATCTTATTAAAGAATTAAATCAACATAGAAAAGTAATTTGGATTAATTCGATAGGCTTGAGAAAACCTAAATTGACATGGCGAGATTTTTACCGTGTGGTAAAAAAACTAACATCATTTATCCGACCTAAGAAAGAAAATTCTAAACTCGCAGAAATAAACCAATGCCGCAATTTTACCGTTATAAGTCCTTTGGTTGTGCCTTGTGCAAATTCATGGTTTTCGGTGAAAATAAGTAAGTGGATGTTGGCTAGGCAGATAAGAAAGGCTGTAATAAGCCTTGATATTAAAGACCCCATTGTATGGTGTTCTTTACCGACAGCCGTTGATTATATATCGCTCTTTGAAAACAGCATCAGTGTATATTATTGTGGTGATGACTTTGGCAGTTTAGCAGGTGTAGATCATGCTGTGGTCTTAAAAAAAGAGCAGTTACTTGTTAACAAAGTAAAATATGTATTTACCGCAAGCGAAGCCTTGTTAAGTAAATTCCCAAAAGAAAAGGCAGTAATAGTGCCTCATGGAGTCAACTTTCCTTTGTTTAATAATAAGCAAAGAGAAATGCCTGATGACTTACCAAGGGGAGGCTTTATTGCGGGCTTTTATGGCAGTATCTCGACATGGATAGATCAAGATCTTATTTTATCTGCCGCCAGAAGCCTACCAAGTTGGAACTTTGTCTTTATTGGTAATGTCGAGTGCAATATAGATGCATTACTTGGTGTGCCAAATATATATTTCTTGGAGGCTAAGCAGCACTATGAATTACCCAATTATATTCAACACTGGAGTGTTGCTTTACTACCATTTATAAACAACAAACAAATACAAATGTGTAATCCTTTAAAATTAAGAGAGTATTTAGCCAGTGGTACGCCAGTAGTATCCACAAAATTTAATGCAGTAGCCGCTTACGAAGATCATGTGAAAATTATTGGTGACAAAGAGGATATAGCCCAAGCTATTTTACTTGCCAATGCCGAAGTTACTACAAAGATGAATTTTGATAGCATTGTCCATATTAATGATTTGCTGGCGATAACCTCAGTTAAAAAGGTAAGAACTAATAGTGTCATTAGTGAGTCATGGCAAAATAGGGCAGATAAAATTGATAACTATTTGATTGGATGCTAAGCGTTTTTTTATTAAAAGAGCGCTTATAACTACTTTGTTTGTTTACATTTAAATAATAATATTGCTATGGTTAAACACTAAGCTCTCTCCTCTTACTTGATAGTTATACTGAAGTATGATTTTCCTCTAAATGGGTGTTCTTAATGATGATACGAAAGAAATTTAAAAGCGGCTAATCATATGCTTATGCGGTAATTGCCATTCAATGGCTATAAAAATGGAATTGTGCAATGACTAAACCTGAGTTATTAATAGTAGATGATGAAGAAGATGTGCTTAACGCGCTTAAAAGGCTTTTACGAAAAGAGTTTGAGCTGCATTTGTTTTCAGATCCGCTTGCGGCATTAGATTTCTTTAAAAATAATCCTGTACCTCTGGTTATATCAGACATGCGTATGCCTATAATGGACGGAGCTACATTTTTAGCAAGAGTCACAGAAATTAGTCAAAGGTCAAAACGTTTTCTTTTAACCGGTCATGCAGATATTAACTCAACAGTTTCTGCAGTAAATGAAGGAAAGATCTCTCATTATTTTGCTAAGCCATGGGACAATAATGAATTGGTCTCTGAACTAAAGTTAGCGCACGAGTTGTTTCTTTCTGAAGTTAAATCTAAAAGGTTATTAAGAAGAAATATTGAAAAGAATGCTGAGCTTTCTCTTTTAAATGATGCCTTAGGGCTAGAAGTCGATAAAGGCAAGAAAAAACTAGAATTGCTTTCATATCGAGAAGCTAAAAGTTTTGTAAGGCTCAAAAAAACATTTTCAACATTCATTGACCTTAATGCGGATACTATTTCTCTTCATACTCAAGACAAGACTAAGCACAATTATAGAGTTGCTGCGCAAGCTAGACTTGTTGCAGAACAGTTGACGAATGACAAACTGGTTATTTTTCAAATTTATATTGCAGGTCTACTATATGAAACTGGCAAGTTAGCCCTACCACAATCATTACTAGTGCAAACGTTTGACTCAATGAGTCAACAAGACCGAACTTTATTTAATAACTTTTATAGTGAAGGTTTCAATTTGCTACTCAAAGTAAAAGAGCTTAGTAATATCGCCAACATCATTAAGCATATCCCAGAGCATTATAATGGGCTAGGTCTTCCGGAGCATTTGTCTAAGGAAGATATCCCTCTTGGATCTCGGATATTATCGGTAGTCTCCGCATACGATAACTTAGCTATTGGTAGACAAACACAAGCTGTTATTTCTACTATTGAGGCTCAACACCGTATTAAGGAACTGTCTAAATCAATATATGATCCCCATGTTGTTAATCAATTTATTACCTTACTGGAGAGCATGCCAAATGCAACCGAGGGTAGTGTTGAGTATATTGTTAATATTTCGCAACTTGAAGTTGACCATATTCTCGCTAAAGATTTAGCGAACCCTAATCAAAGTATCCTTTTGACCAAAGGAACAATTATCGAAGCTCATCATATTGAAAAATTGAAAGCATTAGAGGTTGAACATAACGTCTCTTTTTCTTTATTCATTTTAAAATAAAATGTATTTATTTACTTATAGCAGTTTTTAACTGCATTGACTGACAACGGTCATTGCAATAAAAGACAATTGTCGTATAAAAGTAACTATTGGTAGCATTCCATTACACTTTTACCCTAAATTTAAATAACCTATTGCCATTAGCATATTGATCAATTTGGTTTTGATCAGTATAACTAAAACAACTATTGCTCATCCATCACCCTTATTCTTACTTTGAATTCTGAGACTATAAATTTATGAAATTAAAATTATTAGCTGCTACTTTAAGTTTATCTTTAGTTGCATGTGTAAACACGGAAAAACTAGTACAAAATAATCCTGACAAAGCCTCTTTGCCTGCAACGGTTATAGTACCTGCTAGTGTTGATGCAGCAGTGATTTCTGCTAATCAAACTATTACCCTAGAGCAAATAATGGCTGATCCTGACTGGTTTGGTCGCGCGCCTGAATCATGGTATTGGGGTGATGATAGTAATACGGTTTTTTATAAACAAAAGCAATTGGGAACACCACTAAGAGATTTGTTGGTCAAGTCATTGGCTGCTAATTCAACCGTTAGCAAAGTAAAGTTATCTAACCAGCATAAAGTTTCAAACAATAATGCCAAAAGAAACATAACTGACAGCCATGAGGTTTACACCTATAGTGGTAATGTTTTCGTGAAAGACCTAACCAGTAAAATGGTAACTCAGATCACACATACCTCTACCCAAGAAACTGACGCGATATTTTTAACAAATGGTCAAGTAGCCTATAGAGCAGGAAACAGCTTCTTTTCCCATAATTTATCGTCAGGACAAATTGTCGAATTAGCTAACTTACAAATGAAAGAGCAGCCAAAAGAGATTCAAGCGCCAGCGAGTTACTTAGCGAAAGAGCAACATAAATTAATTAGCTACATTGCGCTACAACAAAGAAATGCAAAACTTAAAGAAGAACAAAAAAATAAGCTAACCACAAATAATAGTTCTATTTTCCAACGTAAATTTTATTTCGGAAAAGATAATCGCGTCAGTCACGCTAGTTTATCGCCAGCGGGTGATAAGTTATTAGTCAGCATAGCTTCAGCAAAATCTAGTCGTGATAAAGCTGATATTATGCCAAATTATGTTACTAAAGATGGCACAATCGCCGCAGAAAAAGTGCGTGCACGCGTGGCTAATAACCGACAATACCAAGAAACGCTTTTTATTATTGATTTGAGCACCGGGCAGAAAACAGCGTTGAGTTATGAAAGTTTGCCTGATTTTGATGCGGATGTACTCGCAAAAGTAAAAAAGGAAAATTTTGCCCGAGAAGGGAAAAACTACACGAGCAAAAAACAAGCGCGAAATATTCATTTATTGCAAATGTGGCACCCCGTTAAATGGAGTACAGATGGCAGTGAAGTGGCTATGTTTTTAGAGGCTTGGGATAATAAAACCCGTTGGTTAACAACGGTTGATTTTTCTAAGGGTGAATTGGTTACTCAACATAAGCTTCATGATGATGCGTGGATTAACTACTCTTTGAATGAGTTTGATTGGGTGGGTAATAGTGCACTTTATTATTTATCTGAAGAAAGCGGTTACTCGCACCTTTATCATAAGGCCTTGAGTAGTAAAAAAGCGACACAATTAACTTCAGGAAAATTTGAAGTGAGTGCTGTTACGTTAATGAAAGACAAACAGCGCTTTGTGTTTAAGGCGAATAAAAAACACCCTGGCATTTATGAAATTTATCAAGTTGATTCAACCAAGCGCCTTAGTGCCCTAACAGATTTAGGCGGAATGAATAATTACGCCCTAAGCCCAGATGAATCAAAGTTACTAATCGAACATTCAAGCTTAACAATGCCACCAGAGTTGTATGTTAAAACACTAATAGCGGACGATGCAGTACAAATAACATATACTGTTTCAGAAGCGTTTAAAGCCATGCCGTGGTCAGCACCAACGATAGTTGCCATACCTTCGAGCCATCAAAAAGAGCCGATATATTCACGTGTCTATTTACCAGAAAACTATGATAAGACCAATGAAAAAAACCGTGCGGTAATGTTTACCCATGGCGCAGGTTACTTGCAAAACTCTCATTTAGGCTGGTCAGGTTATTTCCGCGAATTTATGTTTCACTCTATGTTAGTACAGCAAGGGTATGTCGTAATAGATATGGACTATCGCGCTTCAGCCGGGTATGGCCGAGATTGGCGAACCAGTATATATCGTCATATGGGAAAAGTTGAAGTTGAAGATATGCGTGACGGTGTAAATTGGATTGTTGAAAATGCAAATGTAGATGCTGATAGAGTCGGAACATATGGTGGCTCATATGGTGGGTTTTTAACACTTATGTCGATGTTTACAGCACCTGATTTATTCGAATCTGGCTCCGCTATTCGCTTGGTTTCTGATTGGGCATATTATAATCATGGCTATACTGCTAATATTTTAAATACACCTGCAGACGATGCTATAGCATATGAACGTAGCTCGCCTATTTATTTTGCTGAAGGTTTGAATAAGCCACTATTGATAAATGCACCAATGGTCGATGATAATGTGTTTTTTGAAGATACGGTTCGTTTAGTGCAACGTTTAATTGAATTAGAGAAACAAGACTTTGAAACGGCCATTTATCCGGTCGAGCCCCACGGTTTTGTTCAACCTAGCTCGTGGCTAAATGAATATCGTCGTATTTATAAGTTGTTTGAAAACACCTTATAATCATCTATTAAATGATTGTTATGTTTGCAAACCAGTAGCTAACCAAAGCCACTGGTTTTTTTTATTTTTAATAGATAAACAATAGAAAACAATAGACCGCCGATGGCTCCCCATAGGTGTGCATCTACAGCCACATTAGCTTCAATTAGACTACTAACATCAGCACTGGCTCCGTATAGTTGTTCATGGGCAATCTTGAGCCATACACCGATGAACAAAAGATAACCTGTTTTATCATTATTAAAGATATCCATTAACGCCCCAAATATAAATATGCCATGTAAGACCCCTGATAAACCTACGTATTGTAATAATGCAGGGTTAAAGAAATATATACCTAAACTTGTACTAACGGCACAACTTAAAAATACGCAGCTGTAGTTCTTTAGGTTATAAAATTGGCCATGAAGCGCCCAAAGTAAAGTTAATGCCGCTAAGTTAAGGGATAAATGAAAGCCATTAGTATGAAGTAAATGACCTGTAAATATGCGCCATAACTCTCCTTCACTTATTAAGTCTCTTTGATAGAACAACGCTTGAGTAATAGAGTCGCCATTTACATTTTCTAAAATAAAAAGTAATAGAGATAAGGCAAAGAGCAGTAAAACAAGTGAAGATTGGCGGCGAGATAGAGGTAAATTACTAAAATTCATGTCTGTTAATGTTTAAGGCTGAAGTCTTTATTGCTTGAGTATACAATGTCGGCATAGTAATTTTAATATATACGGTACATTTCTTTTATGGCTAGAAATTTGTGTACACAGTGTCAACGTCCTACAAGGGCCTGTATTTGTGATTTTATCTATAAGATCAACAATATAATTCCAGTTTTAGTATTGCAACACCCAACAGAGGTAAAGCAAGTTAAAGGCACCGTCGCCTTGTTAGAACGTTCATTTGATTTATGTCAGGTATTGGTAGGCGAAGATTTTACAAAAAATACTGAATTAAACCATCTATTAGCTAAACATAGCTCAGTTTTGCTTTATCCCAGTAAACAAGCTCAAGTTATTCCTTTAAATATAAATGGTAGTTACAATAAGCAACAATTTTTTGACAACAATAAACCACCACTATTGATAATACTCGATGGTACATGGAAAAAAGTTTATCGTATGTTTATGTTATCTAAAAACTTACAATCTCTAAAGCAAATTTGTTTACCTGATATTGTAGCCAATCAAGGTCAATATTTAATTCGCAAGGTAGCAAAAGCAAAGGCCTTATCAAGTTTGGAAGCCACTTGCTACGCACTTTCATTACTTGAAGGGGATTTGCAAAAAATCAGTATTTCTCCAACAAACCAAGGAATAGATTGTGGTTGTTATCAGCCGCTCATAAATAAATTTGTACAGTTTAATCAATTTCAGTTATCTTTTAGAAAATGAATAATTCATATTATTCATTTATTAATAATTTTTCCTAAACAAAACAATGTGATTCCCAATGACTATTAATCTCCTTTTATCGCTTTCATCGGCCAGCTTACTTTTAATCGCTAATACAGTTATAGCGAACCCTGTTGCTACCAAAAGAGAAACCCGAGAACCTGAAGCTGCTACAGGTTATGAGAATAAGAAAGCTGTTCATGGTTCAAAATACATGGTGGTGGCAGCCAATCCATATGCAAGTAAAGCCGGGTTTAATATATTAGCTCAAGGCGGAAGTGCTGTTGATGCAGCAATAGCTGTTCAGCTGGTACTTACCTTAGTTGAGCCGCAATCATCCGGTATTGGTGGTGGCACGTTTATGCTTCACTGGGATGAACAAAATAAGCATATGACTAGTTTTGATGGTAGAGAAATAGCACCAGCATCAGCAACGAGCAGCTTATTTTTAGATAAAAAGGGTAATGCACTTAAGTGGATTGATGCTGTTGTCGGCGGTCGCTCTGTTGGCGTACCAGGTGTAATAGCAACCTTTAAAAAAGCACATGATCGTTATGGTAAATTGCCTTGGTCTGTATTATTTGAACCAGCTATCTCACTTGCAGATAAAGGCTTTGTAGTATCTAAGCGTTTAGAAAAGCTATTAAGTATGAATTTTAACCCGGGCATTCATTCTTTGAAGGAAATAAACCAGTACTTTTTTCCTAATGGAAAATCTGTAAAAGCAGGAGATGTTCTGGTAAATAAAAAATTAGCTAATGTTTATCGCAGTATTGCAAAAGAAGGCATTGATGTTTTTTATAAAGGTTGGATAGCTAAAAGAATTGTTGATGAAGTTCAAAATTCAACGATTTCACCTGGTTTACTTTCTTTAAAAGACATGGCGAACTATCAAGTTATGGAGCGTCAGCCTGTTTGCGGAGACTATCGACAATACAACATATGTGGCATGGCACCACCCAGTTCTGGAGGTGTTGCTGTTATTCAAATTTTGGGACAGTTAGAAAAATTTGAGCTATCTAAATATCAACCAAATTCAATAGAGGCGATGCATTTATACACTCAAAGCTCGCGCTTAGCTTTTGCCGACAGGAATCGATATATTGCAGATGCTGATTTTGTTGAAGTACCCACTGAAGGGCTTATTGAACCAGACTATTTAGCTAAACGTTCTCTTTTGATAGATCCAAACAAAGATATGGGTAAAGCTGTTTCAGGACAACCAATTGGAGCAATTGCTTTAGCCAAAGACAATGCCATTGAACGCCCATCTACGTCGCATTTTACTATCATTGATGGTCAAGGTAACGCTGTTTCTATGACCAGTAGTATTGAAAATGGGTTTGGCTCAGCGTTGATGGTTGAAGGGTTTATTTTAAATAACCAGTTGACTGATTTTTCTTTAGCACCCAAAAGAAATGGCAATTTGGTGGCAAATAGAGTTCAGCCCAATAAACGTCCTCGAAGCTCCATGGCACCGATGATGGTTTTCAATAAAGACAAATCCTTAAAACTGCTGGTAGGCTCACCGGGTGGCAGCCGTATTATTAACTATGTTGCACAAACCATGATAGGAGTACTTGATTGGAACCTCGATCCTCAAGAAGCTATTAATCTGCCAAAAATATCAAATCGAAATTATGTGACTACACTTGAACGTGGTACTTCTGCGGCTGCGTTAAAGACGTTATTTGAGGAAAAAGGTCATCAAGTTCAATTACGTGATTTAAATAGTGGTATTCATGCTATCGAGGTGACAAAAACAGGTCTGGTTGGCGGTGCTGATCCTCGCAGGGAAGGACTTGTTTTAGCTAAATAGCGGTTTAATATATGATCGGCAAGAAATAGTGACAAGTGCGGCAATAAAAGGTCTTTTGTGATTATTTCGCACTGCTTTTTTCATTACTTTTGTCACTATAGCCGTTATGCTTGCTCTGTTATTACTCTTTAAATAAGTTTGGTTATTGCCTATCAAATTGGTTTGTTTTTTGCTTGTAACACTTATAGTTCTATTTCATCTAGAATAACCCTTAGACGACAATAATTTGTCAGGAGAGTAGTGTGAGCAGTAAAAAACGTCTTAATAAATCAACCTCAACGTTAGTAACAGTTCTTATCAGCGTACTAATGTTGGTCTCCGCCAATAGTTATGCTATTGAACCTTTAATACATATTCACAAAGCTGATCAAGAAGGCACGTATGGTGTGAGTCTAGGTTTAAGTGATAGCTTTTTCAAACAAAAAGAATTTAATTGGAGTGTTAGTTATAATCGACTACAAGACGTTAATGTAACTTGGAATGGTGATGATATTGACTTTTCTTTAGATACTATTGATCTTATGTTGAGCTACCGTTATCAACCAAAATCCTATAGTACTTTTATTAAAAGTTTGATGTTTGAATTTCAAGCGGGTGTGGGTGTTTCCTTAACTGAAAACAAATTTGTTTGGCCAGCGTTAAACGAAGAAAAGTTCTTTTCTGAACAAGGTGACATTAATGGCGTAGTCGCCTTTTTAGTGCATAAAAAATTCACAAATCAAGTGTCTATGCAGCTTGGGGTAAAACATTACCCGGATTATTCTGAGTTTGGTAATGTTTCATCTATTTTTGTTGGTTTCAGTTATCGTTTTGGGCAACAAGAAGGTTATTAATTAGCCATTCTTGTTGAATGAACTAATCTTAAATAACTTTTAACCAAACATCATTTAGCTTACCTAATCCGCGGAAAGTTAAAACTTGGTTCTTTGGTTTCTCATTTTAGTATGCGTATGGAGAAGTTTTAAATGCGTGGATTTAAATATTTATCGATTCTAATTATATTATTCAGTAGTGCTGTTTTTGCAGTTGATACTGATGGTGACGGCTATGATGATGCCGATGATATGTTTCCTACAGACCCGCTTGAATGGCACGATACTGATTTAGATGGAACAGGTAATAATTCTGACCTTGATATTGATGGGGACGGGTTAAATAATACAATCGATAATAATGATGATGGTGATCTAGTTATTGATTTTCACGATCCTTTTCCCATTAATCATTTTGAGTGGTTAGATACAGACAATGACGGTCTGGGTAATAATGAAGACACGAATGATGATAATGATGCGGCTCCCGATGTAACCGATGCTTTTCCTCTTGATGCAACTGAAACTGTAGATACAGACAGCGATACCATTGGTGATAATGCCGATTCTGACGATGATAACGATGGCGTTATCGATAACTTTGATGCCTTCCCTCTAGACCCACTAGAAACAATTGATACTGATATCGATGGTATTGGTAATAATGCTGATGATGACGATGATGGTGACGGTGTTCTCGATGGCGATGATCTATATCCACTTGATCCTACGGAATCAGGAGACAGTGATGGTGATGGTTTGGGCAATAATGCCGATGCTGATAGAGATGGTGATGGCGTTGTTAATGCAAGTGATATATTTCCTGATGATAGTAGTGAATGGTTTGATACCGATTTAGATGGTATAGGGAATAACACTGATAGTGATGATGATGGTGACGGTACTTTAGATATAAATGATGACCTTCCGTTAGATGCAACAGAAATTACTGATACCGATAATGATGGTTTAGGTAATGTTGCTGATGATGATGATGATAATGATGGGGTACAAGATGCGTTAGACAAATGCCCCCTTGATCCTTTAGAAAGGTTAGATACGGACAATGATGGTATATGTGATGGGCCTGATACTGATGCTGATGGCGATGGCGTAGCCGACTCACTAGATGTATACCCTCTTGATAGTGATGAGCAATATGATTTTGATGGCGATGGTATCGGGGACAACGCCGATGCCGATCAAGATGGCGATGGAGTTGCAAATGCAGATGACTTTGCCCCACTCGATCCAACAGAAATTGTTGATACAGACTTAGATGGTATTGGCAATAATGCCGATACAGATGATGATGGTGACGGTGTTATTGATGTAAACGATGTCGCTCCTCTCGATGCTACAGAATTTACCGATACTGATGGCGATGGTATTGGGAATAACAGTGATCCCGATCAAGACGGTGATGGTGTTTCAAACTTAAATGATTTTGCTCCATTAGATTCAAGTGAGTATATCGACACAGATAATGATGGTATTGGCAACAATGCTGATGTTGACGATGATGGTGATGGTGTTTCTGATGTAAACGATATATTCCCGTTAGATAGTTTAGAAAGTGAAGATCTCGATGGCGATGGCATTGGGAATAATTCTGATCCTGATGTGGATGGAGATGGTATCGCAAATAGTATTGATGACTTCCCATTGGATATGAATGATGCCACAGATACTGATGCTGATGGTATTGGTAATAATGTCGATATTGATGATGATGGTGACGGAGTAAATGACTCTGTTGATCCATTCCCTCTTAACCCTAATGAAACTACAGACACTGATGGTGACGGTATTGGTAATAATACCGATGCCGATGATGATAATGACGGCATCATAGATAGCGTAGATGACTTCCCGTTAGATCTAGCTGAGTATGTTGACACAGACAATGACGGTATAGGTGACAATACTGATGATGACGATGATGCAGATGGCGTTCTGGATTCCGATGACCCTTTTCCGTTAAACCCAGCTGAAAGTATTGATACAGATGGTGATGGCATTGGTAATAATAGCGATGCGGATGATGATGGCGATGGTATTGTTGATAGCGTAGATGAGTATCCACTTGATCTAAATGAATATATTGACACAGATAATGATGGTTTAGGTGATAATGCCGATGACGACGATGATGCTGATGGTGTTTTAGATTCTCAAGATGCATTTCGTTTAGACCCTACAGAGCATCTCGATACAGATGGTGACGGCCTAGGCAATAATGTTGATAGTGATGATGATAATGATGCCTTTACCGATGATATGGATGCTTTTCCTTCAAATGTACTTGAATGGTTTGATACTGACCTAGACGGCATAGGCAATAACGCTGATGATGATGATGATGGTGATGGTGTTTTGGATGCGCAAGATGCTTTCCCATTAGATATTTATGAATCTTTAGATATTGATGGCGATGGTCTAGGTAATAACAGTGATAGCGATGATGACAACGATGGTTTTGTCGATCATCTTGATGCACTACCAAACGATCCTTTAGAGCACGAAGATACCGATAATGATGGTATTGGCAATGTTGCCGATCAGGATGATGATGGTGATGGGGTCATTGACGCTTTAGATTTATTCCCTTTAAATGCAAATGAGTTTGAAGACAACGATAGTGATGGTTTAGGTAACAATGAAGATAGCGACGATGATAATGATGGTACACCTGATCATCTTGACGCATTTCCCCTTGATCCCTTTGAGATAAGTGATACCGACAATGATGGTATTGGGGATGTACTTGACAATGATGATGACGGTGACGGTGTCTTAGATTTTTATGATGACTTACCGCTAGATGCTAATGAGCAGGTTGATACGGATGGCGATCTTATTGGCGATAATGCCGATTTAGATGACGATGGCGACGGTATGAGTGATGCTTTTGAGTTACTGTATAACTTTGATCCCCTTGAAGAAGCGGATGGTACTTACGATACCGATCAAGATGGCATTACTAATGCTGAAGAAGCGCAAGCCAACTCAAATCCATTACTCGATGATTATGCTCCGATAATTGCACCACCCCAGGCGGTTCACATTAATGCAGCACATACTTATACAATGTTAGAATTAGCTGATCTTATTTCACTCACTCAGGTGAGTGTCTCAGATGGTAAAGATGGGGCTAATTGTTGTAATTTAACTGCGCTTGGTTTTGAAACGGGCGCTAAAAATATTAGTTCGGGCTTATTTCCAATTACATGGCGTGCAGTTGATAATGCTGGAAATATTGCCACAACTGAACAAACACTTAACGTACATCCATTGGTAAATTTTGCCAAAGAACAAACAGTTGCAGAGGGAGGCACTGCAAGAGTTAAGGTTGTTCTATCTGGTATCGCTCCTAGTTATCCGCTTGAAATACCGTTCAATATTTCTGGAACGGTTGATGATGCGGATTATCAATTAAACAGTAATAAAATCGTTATAACAGAAGGGAGTCAAGGCTTTATCGATATTCCATTTAATATTGATTTTGAAATAGAAGGGCAAGAACAGTTTGTTATAAGTTTTGAACAAGGTGTTAATGGTGGAATCAATAATAAACATACGATTCATGTTGTAGAGACTAATGTAGCGCCAGAAACTTCTATAGTTTTGCAGCAAAATAATATTATAACAAACCAAATAGCTATAGATGCAGGTGAAGCCAATATAACACTAACAATAAGTGATTCAAATGTAGATGATACCCACATTATAGCGTGGCAACTTCCGGAATACTTAGGGGCACAAATTAGTGCTAATAAATTGCAAGTATTTATTGACCCTCTTGCGGTTGCTTTGCCTGATGAAAATAAAGGTTTAATAGAGTTATCAGTTACTGTAACCGATAGTGGCAATACCACGAATAATGGTAGTGAGCCATTGTCACAGACGAAGTACTTTGCGGTACCTCTGGTAAATAGTTTAGCTAGGTTGAGTACTACCGATACTGATAGAGATGGTATATCCGATCTGACAGAAGGATATGAAGACAATGATAATGATGGCTTACCTGCCTTTTTAGATATATCAGCGATTCCTTATTTACAACCTCTGCACGTTAATTCATCCGTGGTTAAATTAGCTGAAACAGAGCCTGGTTTACATCTACAGTTAGGTAAGTTTGCTAAATTACAATTCTCTGATGGTATGCAACTATCACAGCAAGAAATTGATGCTACAGGTCTAATTGAACCGGACAATTTAGTAAATCAAGGCGGTTATTTTGATTTCGAAATTCATCAGATAACACCTTTTGGAAACTCTGCTTTTATTGTATTGCCATTGTCACAACCCATTGCAGAATATGCGGTATATCGTAAATATACCGTAGAAAACCAATGGCAAGACTTTGTGACAAATAGTAATAATGGCTTGGCGTCAAGTATTGCCGTTAATGGTGTTTGCCCAGCACCTCAAAGTCAGCTTTATCAAGAGGGATTAATTATCGATAATGTTTGCTTACGATTGCTTATTGAAGATGGTGGACCAAATGATAATGATGGTATTGCGAATGGAGTTATTGATGATCCTGGCGGCATTGCCATAGTATCAAACGAGACTATTGCCAAAGAAACAACCCCTGAAACTTCGAGTAGTGGTAGCTTTTCTTATATATTTCTAATTATCTTAGTTGTTGTTAGCTCTAGAAAATATCGCTTTATATAAACTAAAGGAGCATCTTAATATGACTATTAAGATGCTCGTTTAGATTATAAATATTGAGGGCATAGCCTTAACGCAAATTACTATTCAATTGTTAGAGTAATATCGGTAACGGGAACACAACAACAAGGTAATATTTCGTTTTCGCCAACAAAAGCGAGTGGCTCACCGTTAGGATAATTAATTTCTCCTGCAGTAAGAGTAACCCTACATGCTCCACAAAAACCATCCCTACAATGGTAATGAACTTCTACATTTTCTCGCTCAAGACATTCTAATAATGTTTGCTTCTTTTCATTAAATGCAACTACTTTACCATTAACACTGATTTGCGGTGTTAATTGAATAGCAGGTTTAGTTGATGCAGGCATAAAATGCGACTAATGGTGTTATAAATCGAAATCGTCGAAGTCATCAGCTTCTACAGATGAATCAACTTGTCCTACTAAATAGCTCGATATCTCAGTTTCTTGAGGAGCAACTTGTACATTATCACTCACTAAGTAGGCATTCATCCAAGGAAGAGGATTACTTTTTATATTAAAAGGCGCTTCAAAGCCGATAGCACTAAGACGTTGATTTGAAATGTACTCGATATATTGATTTAATATTTCGGCATTCAAACCAATCATTGAGCCGTCTTTAAATAAGTATTGAGCCCATTCTTTTTCTTGCTCGACCACATCTAAGAATATTTGTAATCCTGCGTCGCGCATTTCTTCACTAATTTCTTTCATTTCTGGATCGTCTTTACCACTCATCCAGTTGTTCAGCATATGTTGTGTACCGGTCAAATGTAGTGCTTCATCGCGAGCAATTAATTTAATAATCTTGGCATTTCCTTCCAATAACTCTCGCTCTGCAAAAGCAAAAGAGCAAGCAAAACTCACATAAAAGCGGATCGCCTCAAGCGCATTCACTGAACAAACAGCTAAAAATAAACGCTCTTTAAGCTTTCGAGTACTTACTTCTATTTTTTCACCTTCAATTTCATAAACCCCTGCACCTTGTGATTGTAAAAGCTGTGTCGTTAAAATTACATCATCAAAGTATTTTGAAATGCTGCTTGCACGTTTCAAAATGGCAGGGTTAACAATTATGTCATCAAATACTTCACCAGGTTCAGTGAATAAATTTCGTAAAATATGAGTATATGAACGTGAGTGTATCGTTTCACTAAAAGCCCATGTCTCTACCCAAGTTTCAACTTCTGGCAAGGAAACTAAGGGTAAAAATACTGCATTAACTGAGCGGGCTGCCATAGAATCAAGTAACGTTTGATATTTAAGATTGGAAATGAATATATGCTTTTCAGAATTAGTTAGACTTTGCCAGTCAGCTCTATCTTTTGAAACATCAACTTCTTCAGGGCGCCAAAAAAATGAAAGCTGTTTTTCAATTAACTTCTCAAAGGCGATATAGCGTTGTTGATCATACCGAGAAACATTAACACTATTACCTAAGAACATAGGCTCTAGTAAGGCATCGTTGGGAGTTTGATTAAACGTGGTATACGTCATGTGCTGTAATTCCTTAATGTGCCACGCAAGGCTTGGTGACAATGAGCCTAGATTTTTCTAGGCTCTCAATTTATTGTGCAGTTATTATTATTAAACCGATTCGAATAAAATAGCGGTAATAGTGACCTATATTTTACAAGCACCGCCAGCGCAGCCATCATCTTCAATTTCTACATCGTCACTAGCACCATCACGAGTGTTGTGATAATACATCGTTTTAACACCAAGCTTATAAGCGGTTAATATATCTTTTAAGATCTGTTTTACCGGAACTTTTCCTCCTTCAAACTTACTTGGATCGTAGTTAGTATTTGCGGAAATAGTTTGGTCGACAAATTTTTGCATAATCCCAACTAACTCTAAGTAACCTTCATTACTTGGAATATTCCAAAGTAATTCGTAGTTGTGCTTAAGTTTTTGATATTCAGGCACGACTTGTTTTAATATGCCATCTTTACTGGCTTTAACGCTAATTAAGCCACGTGGTGGTTCAATGCCGTTAGTTGCATTTGATATTTGCGATGAAGTTTCTGAGGGCATCAATGCTGAAACCGTTGAATTTCTAACTCCATGCTTTTTAATACTTGCTCTTAAGGTTTCCCAGTCTAAATGTAGTGGTTCACCGGTAATATCATCAATAGTCTTTTTGTAAGTATCAATTGGTAAAATGCCTTGAGAAAGGCGAGTCTCATTGAACTTTGGACAAGCTCCTTTTTCTTTAGCTAAGACGTTTGTTGCTTTTAATAAATAGTATTGAATAGCTTCAAAGGTTCTATGGGTAAGATTATTTGCACTACCATTAGAGTAATACAAACCATTTTTAGCTAAATAATAGGCGTAATTGATAACACCAATACCTAAAGTTCTTCGCGCTAAACTTGCATTTTTGGCAGCAGGAATAGGGTAGTCTTGATAGTCAAGTAAACTATCTAGAGCCCGTACAGCTAGATCCGCTAAGTTTTCTAACTCATCAAGTGAATCAATCGCACCTAAATTAAATGCAGATAAGGTACATAAGGCTATTTCACCATTTTCATCATTTACTTCATTCATTGGTTTAGTGGGTAAAGCAATTTCTAAACATAAATTGGATTGGCGAATCGGTGCTACGCTTGGGTCAAATGGACTATGAGTATTACAGTGGTCAACATTTTGCAGATATATACGGCCAGTACTTGCCCGCTCTTGGGCAAAAAGAGTAAATAACTCTATAGCTTTAATACGTTTTTTACGAATAGAGTCATCATTTTCATATTGTACATAAAGCGTTTCAAATTTTTCTTGGTCTTCAAAAAAAGCATCATAAAGCCCTGGTACATCACTAGGACTAAATAAGGTAATCGAACCACCCTTAATCAAACGTTGATACATCAGTTTGTTAAATTGTACGCCGTAATCTAGGTGTCGAACACGGTTTTCTTCAACACCGCGATTGTTTTTAAGCACTAATAAACTTTCTACTTCTAAATGCCAAAGCGGATAAAAAAGGGTCGCTGCTCCCCCTCGAACGCCACCTTGAGAACAGCTTTTAACGGCAGTCTGAAAATGCTTGTAAAAAGGAATGCAACCAGTATGAAAAGCTTCGCCATTACGAATGGCACTACCTAAAGCACGTATTCTACCGGCATTGACACCAATACCAGCACGCTGTGAAACATACTTAACAATAGCGCTTGAAGCCGCATTAATAGAGTCCAGCGAGTCATCACATTCAATTAACACACATGATGAAAATTGACGTGTTGGTGTGCGAACACCAGCCATAATAGGTGTAGGTAGCGATATTTTAAAGGTAGATATAGCGTTATAAAAACCTTCTACATAATACAACCTTGTATCTTTTGGATATTTGGCAAACAAGCAAGCGGCAACTAAAATATATAAAAACTGTGCGCTTTCGTATATCTCACCATTGACACGGTTTTGTACCAGGTACTTACCTTCAAGTTGTTTAACTGCAGCATAGCTGAAGTCTAAATCTCGGCTGTGATCTAAAAATAGCGACATATGTTCAAAATCGCTTTCATCATAATCAGTTAATAAATGCTGGTCGTATTTACCAGACTCCACCATATTAACAACATGATCGTACAATTTTGGTGGCTCAAATTGTCCATAAGCTTTTTTCCGCAAATGAAATACAGCGAGTCTAGCTGCCAAATATTGATAATCCGGCGTCTCTTCTGATATTAAATCCGCAGCAGCTTTGATAATTGTCTCATGAATATCTTCAGTTTTTATACCATCATAAAATTGAATATGAGATTTTAATTCAACTTGTGAAACAGACACTTGCTCAAGATCTGCTGCTGCCCAAGCTATTACGCGGTGGATTTTTTCTAAATCGATGGGTTCTTTTTCGCCATTACGCTTGGTAACAAAAAGATTATTATTCATGAAAGACCTGTGGTGTAGATTATTATTATTTCTTTAACTTAATTTTAAATCGTGTCAAAGAGCCCTTTTGTTTTTATTATGTCCTATGTGCATTTTACTTTAAATGCACAACATCTAGGGTTTGTTCGTAAAGCTAGACACAAGATAGTGAGATTTCGTTCCTATTGCAAGAGATAAAAAGGGTCAAAATTGAGTTGACTTTTTACTTGAATACACTAGGTTAGTGCTCACTAACCTAGTGTGGTTTTTAAAGTTAAGGAACTTGCTGAAATCAATGTTTTTTTAAAAAAAATAATAGCTAAAAAATATTTTAATCGATTTTTAAAACTCTATATATCAAATAGTAATATAGAAAATAATACCCTGTATTATCAACCGGATATGTTGTTTGCTGATAGTTTAAACAACTTGGTTGCAAAAGAAACAATCAAGAGGTGTTATGCTATTTTTTGGCAAACTAAAATATAGTTAACATCCAAATTAGCTGTTAGCTTATGATTTTCATTTATTGGATTGTAATGAATGCCTGCAGTATCGGTACAAGTTAGACCATTTTCTTCAGCCCAACCAATGAGTTGAGATGGTTTTATAAATTTTTCATGTGCATGGGTACCATCGGGTACTAATTTCAATAGTTTCTCTGCAGCAACAATAGCCAATAAATAGGATTTCACCGTTCTGTTTAGTGTAGAGAAAAACACTAAACCACCTGGTTTTACTAACGTTGAGCATGCTTTAATGATTGATGCTGCATCTGGGACATGCTCTAACATTTCCATACAAGTAACTACATCAAAGGTTTCAGCGGCCTGACTAGCTTTCTGCTCTGCAGTAATTTTTTCATAGCTGATTGATAAGTTTGATTCGAGTGCATGTAGCTTGGCAACGTTAAGTGGTTCACTGCCCATATCTATGCCGGTAACATTAGCGCCGAGCTTAGCAAGAGACTCGGATAAAATACCACCACCACAACCTACGTCGATTACCTGTTTTCCGTAAAGGTCTTTTTTATGCAAAGCGATATGCTGACAAATAAACTGCACTCTTAATGGGTTAACCTGATGCAAGGGTTTAAAATCGCCAGATAAATCCCACCACTGGCTAGCAATCTGTTCAAATTTAGCAATTTCGCTGTTACTTACGTTTAGTTGGTTGTTAAATTCAGTCATGGTTTTATCTAAGTAAACTTTCAATGTTTCGATTCTAAACGAAACTTTTCACTAAACAAAGACCAACCCGCAGCAAAGTGATGAAATAGATCAACTAAACCATTATTTTGATGGTTTTATCATCAGATTTTTTATGACATTTAAGCTCATTTTGTATGGGTAAATAAAGCAGTTTGGCATCCCTAAAAACTGTGATAGTATGCTGCGTTGATTTACTATTTTTGCGCTTGTAATATTTATTTAAATAATAACAATCATTAGTTTATAAACTGCGCAAATTTATTGTTATGTATAATTTAAGGGATACGCCTATTTATGTCAGATCTGGCCAAAGAAATAGTTCCAGTAAATATTGAAGATGAATTAAAAACTTCCTATCTAGATTACGCAATGAGCGTTATCGTTGGTCGTGCACTGCCTGATGTTCGTGACGGCTTAAAACCTGTACATCGTCGCGTGCTATTTGCGATGGATGTTTTAGGCAATGATTGGAATAAAGCTTATAAAAAATCAGCTCGTGTCGTTGGTGATGTAATTGGTAAATATCATCCTCATGGTGATACAGCTGTTTACGATACTATCGTACGTTTAGCTCAGCCATTTTCAATGCGGTATATGCTTGTTGATGGTCAAGGTAATTTTGGTTCAGTCGATGGCGACAGTGCTGCGGCAATGCGTTATACCGAAATTAGAATGAACAAAATATCCCATTCAATTTTAGCTGATTTAGATAAAGAAACGGTTGACTTTGTACCCAACTATGATGGTACTGAATTTATCCCTGCAGTTATGCCAACACGCATTCCAAATTTATTGGTAAATGGTGGTTCTGGTATTGCTGTTGGTATGGCAACCAATATTCCTCCGCACAACCTTACCGAAGTCATTAATGGTTGTTTGGCCCTTATTGAAAATAGTGAAATAACGTTTGAAGAATTATTAACTCATATTCCTGGTCCTGATTTCCCAACAGCAGGAATAATTAGTGGTCGAGCCGGAATAGAAGAAGCTTATCGTACCGGGCGAGGAAAAATTAAAATACGTGCTCGTGCAAGCATAGAAGTACATGAAACTACAAGTAAAGAAACAATAATAGTTCATGAATTACCTTACCAGGTAAACAAAGCTCGCCTTATTGAAAAAATGGCCGAGCTTGTTAAAGATAAACGCCTTGAAGGTATTTCAGCCCTGCGAGATGAGTCGGATAAAGACGGCATGCGTATGGTTATTGAAATCAAACGTGGTGAAGTAGGTGAGGTGGTTTTAAATAACCTTTATAAACTTACCCAAATGCAGGTGTCTTTTGGATTTAATATGGTGGCGCTAGGTAATGGCCAACCAAAAATATTCAATTTAAAAGAAATGTTAGAAGAGTTTGTTCTTCATCGCCGTGAAGTCGTTACTCGTAGAACTATTTTTGAATTAAGAAAAGCCCGTGATAGAGCCCATATCTTAGAAGGTCTATCAATTGCGCTCGCAAATATTGAACCAATTATTGAATTAGTGAAAAACTCTCCTTCAAGAAAAGAAGCAGAAGAAAAACTAGTAGCGCAAGGCTGGGACTTAGGTAATGTCAGCGCTATGCTCGAACGTGCAGGCACTCATGCCGCTCGCCCAGAATGGTTAGAGCCTGAATTTGGTATTCGTGATGACAAATACTATTTAACGCCAGTGCAAGCAAAAGCAATTGTCGAGTTACAACTTTATAAGTTGAGTGGCTTAGAACATGAAAAAATTCTAAATGAGTATAAAGAGTTATTAGACCTAATCGCCGAATTAATGCATATTTTAGAAAGTCCTGAGCGCTTAATGGAAGTTATTTGTGAAGAGCTTGAAGCAATTCGCGAAGAATTTGGTGACGAGCGCCGTACTGAAATTACCAATGCTTCCCATGATCTATCGCTAGAAGATTTAATTTGCGAAGAAGATGTTGTGGTTACACTTTCTCATGAAGGTTATGTTAAATATCAAATATTAAGTGATTATCAAGCACAACGTCGCGGTGGTAAAGGCAAAGCAGCGACTAAGATGAAAGAAGAAGACTTCATCGAACGTTTATTGATTGCCAATACCCATGACACAATTTTATGTTTTTCAAATCGCGGTAAACTTTATTGGCTCAAGGTATACCAATTACCATTAGCAACACGTACAGCACGTGGTCGCCCAATAGTGAATATTTTGCCTTTAGAAAATGATGAACGTATAACTGCTATTTTACCTGTTCGTGAATACGAAGAGGGTAAATATATTATCATGGCAACAGCGTCTGGTACGGTTAAGAAAACAGCATTGACTGCTTATAAAAACCAAAGAGCAAACGGTATTATTGCGCTTAACTTACGTGATGACGATACCTTAATTGGTGTTGATATTACCGATGGTAACAATGATATTATGTTGTTCTCTGATGCAGGTAAAGTCGTTCGCTTTAATGAAAAAGTTCGCGATAGCGAAACAGGTGAAATTAAACTAGATCCGGAAACAGGTGAACAACGTTGGGCACTTAAACCTATCGGCAGAACGGGAACGGGTGTACGTGGTATTAAACTTGAAGGTGAACAAAAAGTTGTTTCTTTGATAGTACCCAAAAATGATGGTCCAGTTTTAACAATCACTGAAAATGGTTTTGGTAAACGTACAGATTTGGCGGAATATCCTGCTAAGAGCAGAGCAACTAAAGGTGTTGTTTCGATTAAAGTGAGTGAACGTAACGGTAAAGTGGTTGGCGCAGTCCAAGTTGAAGAGCTTGATGAGATTATGGCAATTACTGATAACGGTACTTTAGTACGTACACGGGTTAATGAAGTGAGTATTATCGGTCGAAATACTCAAGGTGTTCGTTTAATCCGTACAGGTGAAGATGAACATGTTGTAGCCTTGCAACGTATAGATGAAGTAGAAGAGCCTGAAGTTATAGAGGGTGAAGATGTAGAAGGTGAAGTAACAAATCAAGCCGATACTTCAGCTGAGCATAATCCAGAACAAAGCGCTCAACAAGTGGATGAAGAAAATTCATCAAGCGACGAGGAAGAATAACTGTCGCACACTTAATCAAAGGCGGCTAATAACCGCCTTTTTTTATTTAAGGATAATGGTAAATCATGATGTCAGGAAGACAAATGTCATGTGTTTGTAGGTCGCTCGTGTTTAGTGAGTCTCGACCGTTTAGTTTTAATATTTGAGAAATATACAATGTCTGAAGTTTTTAATTTTTGTGCGGGTCCTGCTATGTTACCTAAAGCAGTTATGGTAAAGGCACAAGAAGAGTTTATTAATTGGAATAGTACGGGTAGTTCTGTAATGGAACTAAGTCATCGTAGCAGTATTTATATGGCTATGGCAGCACAAGCAGAAACTGATTTACGTGAACTCATGGCGATACCTAATAATTATAAAGTATTGTTTTGTCATGGCGGTGGCCGTGGCCAGTTTTCAGCCGTACCATTAAACTTATTACCGCAAGGTAAATCAGCAGACTATATTGTCAATGGTTCATGGTCTAAAGCGGCCGCTACAGAAGCTAAAAACTTCGGCGAAATCAATGTTATCAATATTCGTGAAACACATGCTGATGGTGAAACTAGCTTAACACCGAGCCAAAACTGGGCACTAAATGAAGATGCTGCTTATGTACATTATTGCCCTAATGAAACGGTTGATGGTATTGAAATGAATGAAATTCCGGAGACAAAGGGCGTCCCACTTGTCGCAGATATGTCTTCTACTATCTTATCTCATGAAATTGATGTGACTAAATTTGGTTTGATCTACGCCGGTGCACAGAAAAATATTGGCCCTTCAGGATTAACTATTGTTATTGTTCGTGAAGACTTGTTAGGGAATGCCCAACAAGCAACGCCATGCATAATGAATTATCAGACTTCTGCGAATAATGATTCAATGTATAACACACCTCCTACTTATGCCTGGTATTTGGCTGGGTTAGTATTTCAATGGTTAAAAACACTAGGTGGTGTTAAAGCTATTGCTAGCATAAATCAACAAAAAGCAGAATTGCTATATCAAACTATAGATAATAGTGACTTTTATCAAAATAATATTGAAACAAAATATCGCAGTAAAATGAATATTCCTTTTTGGTTAAAAGATGAAAGTCTCAATGACACGTTTTTAGCGCAAGCCGAAGCTCAAGGGTTAATGGCATTAAAAGGACATAGGATAGTTGGTGGTATGCGTGCCAGTATTTATAACGCTATGCCTATTGAAGGGATACAAGCGTTAGTGACTTTTATGAAAAAATTTGAACAAGAGAATAAATAGTATGGAACAGTTAACTTTAAATCCAATTAATAAAATTAATGGCGAGGTATTTTTACCAGGGTCAAAAAGCTTATCAAATCGTGCGTTGTTAATCGCTGCCTTAGCTAACGGCGTCACTAAAATTACTAATTTACTTGTTAGTGATGACATCAATCATATGCTTAATGCATTAACAACGCTTAACGTAGACTACACCTTAAGTGACTGTGGTACCGAATGTACAGTTATAGGCAACAATGGCTTTTTCAACGTTAATGAACCAGTTGAGTTATATCTTGGGAATGCCGGCACTGCGATGCGTCCATTATGCGCGGCACTTGCCGCCAGTGACGGCGAATTTATCTTGACGGGTGAGCCAAGAATGAAAGAAAGGCCTATTGGTCATTTGGTGAGTGCCTTAACACAACTTAATGCTGAAACTGAATATTTAGAAAACCAAGATTACCCACCTGTAAAAATAACGGGTAAAGCCTTAACCGGCAAATCTGTCAGTATAGACGGCTCTATTTCTAGTCAATTTTTAACTGCCATTTTAATGATTACACCGTTATTGAAAACAGACACCCAAATCAACATTGAAGGTGAGCTAGTTTCTAAGCCATATATTGATATTACACTTAATATAATGAGCCGATTTGGTGTCGATGTACAAAATAATAACTACCAATCATTTACGGTTAAAGGTAATCAATCCTACCAGTCTGTTCATCAGTATATGGTCGAAGGTGATGCGTCTTCAGCTTCATATTTTTTAGCCGCTGGAGCAATTAAAGGTGGAGAAGTTACTGTTCATGGTGTTGGCAAGTTAAGTGTTCAAGGCGATAAACATTTTGCCGATGTACTTGAAAAAATGGGTGCTGAAGTCATTTGGGCTGATGAGTCCATAACTGTTGTAGGTAAAGCACTTACTGCGGTAGATATGGATATGAACCATATACCCGATGCTGCAATGACTATTGCAACAACAGCACTTTTTGCCGAGGGGACTACTACAATCCGAAATATATATAACTGGCGAGTAAAAGAAACTGACAGATTATTTGCTATGGCAACAGAGCTTAGAAAAGTTGGCGCTGAAGTTACAGAAGGTAAAGACTTTATAACGATAACCCCACCAGAAACGTTAAAGTACGCTGAAATTGATACCTACGATGATCACCGAGTTGCTATGTGTTTTTCTCTAGTTGCTTTAAGTGACACTGCGGTCACGATTAATGATCCTAAGTGCACAGCGAAAACATTTCCCGATTATTTTGACAAGTTGGCTCAAGTCTCTTGTTAAATATCTCACTTAATAATTTTTTAGGCGATTTTCAAAGTTAAATCCCGTATAATGCCGCCGATTTTTGACGTAAGGAGATAGATGTATGCAGGAAACCGTTCCAGTGATCACGATTGACGGTCCTAGTGGTGCAGGCAAAGGAACTGTTGCCAGAATTGTTGCTGAGCAGCTTGGTTGGCACTTACTGGACAGTGGTGCAATTTATCGTGTCCTTGCCGTAGCCACACAACACCATCATGTTGGTCTGGATGACGAAGAGCCACTTATTCCTATGGCAGCTCATCTTGATGTTCAGTTTGAAATAAGCAGTAAAGGCGAAAGCAAAGTTATTTTAGAAGGGGAAAACGTTACCGATACCATTCGCACTGAAGAAATTGGTGCGCTTGCCTCCAAAGTTGCCGCTTTTCCACGTGTTCGTGAAGCCTTGTTGAGACGACAACGCGCCTTTAGTGTTTCACCCGGCCTAGTTGCTGATGGTAGAGATATGGGGACCGTTGTTTTTCAAAAAGCCCCAGTTAAAGTGTTTTTAACAGCAAGTGCTGAAGAACGTGCAGACCGTCGATTTAATCAGTTGAAAGAGAAGGGCTTTGATGTTAAAATCGGGCGCCTTTTGGATGACATACGTCAGCGTGATGAGCGAGATAGTAACCGAGAAGTTGCCCCGCTTGTACCGGCAGAAGGCGCGTTAATAATTGATTCTACTGACCTTTCTATTACAGAAGTGGTTAATAAAGTCCTTTCATTTACGAATGGAAAATTAACATAAACATTGATCTTTTATAATAGCTCAAGCTTTTAATCAAAAGATTTTTTTAACTAAAGCCTACGTCATGGATGTACCGAGGCTACTTTAACAACCCCATGAAACAATGAAGTTGAATGGATTAATAACGAGTTAATACACAAGTTATGACTGAAAATTTTGCACAACTTTTTGAAGAAAGTTTAAAAGAAATCGAAACACGCCCGGGTTCAATTATCCGCGGTACAATCGTAAAAGTAACCAAAGACAACGTAATTGTTGATGCTGGCCTTAAATCTGAAAGTGTTATCTCAATCGACCAATTCAAGAGCGCTACTGGTGAAGTAGAAGTTGTTGTTGGTGATGAAGTAGATGTATCACTTAAAGCGACAGATGATGGTTTCGGTGAAACTATTCTTTCTCGTGAAGACGCTAAACGTCATGAAGCGTGGCAAGTTCTTGAAAAAGCTTACGAAGAAAAAGAAACTGTTATCGGTGTTATCAACGGTAAAGTTAAAGGTGGTTTCACGGTTGAAGTTAGCAATATTCGTGCTTTCTTACCGGGTTCATTAGTAGATGT
>CAJXWZ010000026.1 GCA_913062815.1 uncultured Colwellia sp.
GTCGGCCGTGAAGGATTTGAACCTTCGACAAATTGGTTAAAAGCCAACTGCTCTACCAACTGAGCTAACGGCCGACATTGCGTTTAGGTTGGTGCCTCAACGCGCCGCATATGATACTGATATAAAAATTTAGTGCAACAACAAATTTCGTTTTTTTTCACTATTATATTTCGTTTGCTTAAAAACAAAGCAAAGCGCTAGTTTTGTCAGCAATTATTAATAATAGATCAATATAAAATTATTGAGTTAAATTTTCTAATCGCGGTTTTGCTAATTGAGCAGATGTTGAATCTGGATATTCATCTAATAACTGCCTATACAATTGTATAGCTTTATTGGTGTTCTCTTGTTGCTGTGCAACCATAGCTAACTTCAATAGCGCATCAGGCCTTTTATTTGAATCTTTGAAAGTATCAACGACTGTCGTAAACTCTTCACCCGCTTGTACCAGTTCGCCTTTATTGAATAACAGTTGCCCTAACCAATAATGAGCATTAGGAGCATAGGTTGATTGTGGGTAAGTTGTATTGAAACTACGAAATGCTGGAATGGCTTCTTCATAGCGCTTATCTTTAAGGACTAAATTGAGCGCCTTATCATAAGCTTCATTTTCCGTTAAATCATTGCTGTAATTCTTTGTAATCGTTGGTGTATCAACAGCGATTGCGCTAGGAATTTGAGCCGTAGGTTTTAAAGCCTCACTAACACGTCTATCGAGCTCTTGATACAACTCTCTTTGACGTTCTAGCACTTGTGACAACTGGTGAGTATGCAATTCAGTCACACCACGTAATTCATTAACTTGCGTTTGTAAATCATCTAATTGACGCTGAATATTAACTTGAGCTCGATTACGTGAGTCAAGTTTACGTTCAACATTAGCTAGCTGCTCAGTTAAGGTTCCTGAATTTGGGTTGTTAATAGAGGTTGAGCTTACATCAATCACTGGCGCTTGCGCTGCTAGCACATTGGCTGTGCTAGCAGTTAAAACAAAGCCAAATAAAACTGATTGCTTTAAAAGGGTTAGTCTCATTTCTTTTCCGATTTTTATCAGCCGTTTATATAAACAGTTTATTCATTGGTGCTAGTAAACAATTACTGCACGACGGTTTTTAGAGAAAGCTTCTTCTGAGCGATCTTTAACCATTGGTTTTTCTTCACCGTAACTAACTACAGATAACTGCTCTGAAGATACACCCATATTTTCTAAAAAGGTAACAACCGCTTTAGCACGACGCTCACCTAAAGCAATGTTATATTCAGGAGTACCACGCTCATCTGCATGACCTTCAATTAAAACTTTAACATTTGAATTGGCGTTTAAAAATTTTGCATGAGCATCTAAAATACGCGCATATTCTTCGTTAACGTTAGAAACATCAAAATCAAAATAAACAATATGTTCTGAACGTAACTTAGCTGACTCTTGACGCTCCTGCTCTTTAATTTCAGCCGCGCGTTTAGCTGCTTGAACACGAACAGCCTCTTCCGCTGCTGCTTGTTGCTGTTGAGCTATTTCAGCATTGGTATCAACACTAGCTTGTTCATCAGAACTGTCATTAGAGCTACAAGCTGCTAATGCCAATAGTGGTAGAGCAATGGCTACGTTTTTAAGAGTTTTATTTAAGCGCATGTTATTTTCCTTATTATTTTTCAAAAGTTTTATTTTTAAATTATATAATTTGTTCTTATAGACATCTTATTTAGATAACTAATTTCATCGTTTACAAAAATGGTGACCATGCTGGTGATTTAACTTGGCCATCAAGTGCAGGTAAACGAGCTTTAAACCGGCCATCAACTGAGACCAACCCCAATACTTGCCTATTATTATGTAAAGTACTGTAAATTATCATTCCGCCATTAGGTGAAACACTGGGTGATTCATCTAAGCGAGTTTTCGTTAAAACTTGAAATAGACCGGAATCTAATTCCTGTTTTGCCAAACGATACTGTCCTCGCGTTCTATTAACCATAATTAACTGCTTGCCATCAGGTGTAATAGAGCCACCTAGATTCACTTCACCGTCAAAAGTTAACCGCCTAACTTTACCATCGACTAAATTTACGCGATAAAGCTGAGGTTTACCACCCCGTTCTGAACTAAATACTAAAGAATTGCCATCAGGTGACCAACTCGGCTCGGTATCTATTGCTCTATTGCGGGTAACTCGGCGAAGTTTTTTAGTGGCTAACGTCATTACATATAGATCTGGATTACCATCTTTAGAAAGTACCATGGCCATTTTAGAACCATCTGGTGAAAAGCGTGGTGCACTATTAATGCCATTAAAAGAGCTAACCAGTTGACGTTGGCCAGTGTATATATTCATTGTATGAATTTGTGCTTGGCGGTTTTCAAAAGAAACATAAGCCAACTGCTCGCCATCTGAATGCCATGAGGGAGACATTAACGGTTCATTTGAACTCAACAACACTTGTTCATTAAAACCATCATAGTCGGCAAATGCTAATTGATAAGGAAACGCCCCTTGATCACGAACAATGACATAAGCAATTTGAGTTAAAAAAGCCCCTTTAGTTCCTGTAAGCGATTCATACACCGCATTACTAATAGTATGGGCATAGCGACGGAATTGTTCACTGCCTATTTGAGCACTGCTCTGACTTAAAATATGATCTTGGGTTTGTACTAACTCCCCATTGCTCAACATAGAGGTTTGACCGCCAGTAATTTGGCCGCGAATAACATCAACTAACTGATAACTAACTCGGTATTTCCCTAACGTCGATTCTTCAATAGTACCGACAACAATAGCTTCAACACCAGTACCTGCCCAAGCACTGTAGTCAATATTGGCTGATGAAGTAGGCAGTTGTGGAAATTTATCTGCACTAATTGGGCTAAACTTTCCGCTACGTAGCAGGTCATCGCTGATGACCTTAGATACTCTTTCTGGTAACTCACCTGTGCCCTGCCATTGAAAAGGAACGACGGCAATGGGTCGCGCACTGTCTATTCCACCTGTGATGACAATTTCAAGCGTTGCCATAGTAGAAGTGGAAAGTAGTGTTATAAAAAGTCCAACTAGTAATTTTATTTTCATTTTTATCTTCTATTTCATTTAACTGTTATTTGTACTGAATTTATTCAAATATATTGAGTACGGCTAAAACTCGGGTACCACAATTACATCAATGTTGCGCATTTCCTTAAACACTTCAGGATCTTTTGAAACAGGCAACGTACCTGCTTTATAAACTGCTCGTTTAGCAGCTTCACAGACCACTGCATCTCCGCTTACCACACGTACTTGCGTAACAAAGCCTGATGGTGCAAGACTTATCATCAATTTACAAGACTTTCCTTCCATGGTCGAACGGTCATTAATCATATTTTGATCAATAACATTAGTGATTAATGCGCCATAACGCTGGATTTCTGACATCATTTGCTGCTGTCTTGCTTTATTTCTCGTGGCCATTTCAACAGCCATTTGCTCAGCCAGTAACTTTTCTCTAGCGGCTTTATCAGCCGCAGCTTTGTCTTTGCGTTTGCGTTCATCTATTTGCTTTTTGCGCAGTTCATCTGCTTTTTTCGCTGCAGCTTCAGCTTTAAGCCTTTTTGAGCGAGCTTGGGCAGCAGCATCTTCTGCTTTTTGTTTTTCTTGCTCTTTCTGTTTTCTAATTTGCTCAGCTTTCGCCGCTTTCGCATTAGACTCTTTTGCAGCTTTATCGGCACGCTTTTTCTCTTGTTCTTTTTTCTTACGTTGCTTTTCTAGTTTTTTAATACGTGCTTCTTCTTTTGTACGACGTTTTTTCGCATCATTGGCGCGTTTTTCTGCGGCTTTATCATCTGCTTTTTGTTTTTTAATCTTATTGATCGCTTTTTGCAATTTAGTAGCATCAACCACTGTCGCTTTTATAGGAGTGACTTCCTGTGCTACTGATGTATTTTTCTTAGGCTTAGTTTCATTAGCAAAATCGCCCTTAAAAAGCACCGCAATTAAGCCAATATGTAAAATAACACTTAGCCAAAGCGCTTTTATTAATGTGCCGCGATCGTACTTCTGATTCACCTTAGTTCTCCATTGTGTCAGTCATTAGCCCTACCGATGGTACACCTGCAACTTGCTGCAGTAAGACCATTAATTGAATTACGGCATTATATGAGACTGCACCATCACCATTAACCACCACTGGGGTGTCAGGATTTACAGCCAAATGTGCTTTGACTAACGTGGCAACTTCTTCGGCAGATAAGGGCTCCTTGTCATTGGCCCCAAGCGTAATATAGTAGCGACCTTGGGCATCCACTGACGCAACAAGTGGTGGTTTAGTGTCTTTATCTAATGGCTCTGCTTCAGCTTGAGGCAAGTCTACTTTTACGCCTTGGGTTATTAATGGTGCGGTAACCATAAAGATAATTAACAATACCAACATTACATCAATATAAGGAACAACGTTTATTTCAGCTACTTTGCGACGTCTGACTCTTTGATACATAAGTTACGCCTTTAGTTAGACTTGTTTCTCAATCACTGATTGACGTTGCAAAATGCTGGCAAATTCTTCCATAAAATTACCATAGCCATTTTCAAGTTTTTCTACTTTATGACTAAAACGGTTAAACGCCATTACCGCAGGTATCGCAGCGAATAACCCCATCGCCGTAGCGATAAGCGCTTCAGCAATACCAGGCGCAACCATAGCTAGAGTTGCTTGTTGTACCGCACCTAAGCCGATAAATGAATTCATGATTCCCCATACCGTACCAAACAAACCTATATAAGGACTAATTGAGCCAACAGTTGCCATAAAAGGTAAATGCGTTTCTAAACTATCTACTTCACGTGATAAAGCTACACGCATGGCACGGTGTGTACCGTCTACAATTACTTGAGGGTTATCAATGTGACTTTTACGTAAACGGGCAAACTCTTTGAAACCTGCCACAAATAAACTTTCAATACCTTCAATTTTATTTTTAACTGATACTTCACTATAAAGTTTACTTAAATCAGCCCCACTCCAAAACTTATCTTCAAAGTCTTTTAGTTGCTGCTTTGCTTTATTTAGTACTTGTCTACGTTGAAAAATCATGGCCCAACAGGCAATAGAGAAACCAAGTAAAATTAACATGACCAATTTAACCAATAAGCTGGCTTCTAATACAAGTTCAAAAATTGAAAATTCAGCAGACACGTTTAAACGCTCCTAATATAGATTCTGGAATAGCCATAGGCTTAACATTTTGGAAATTAACACAAGCAACGCGCACTGTAGCAGTGCATATTACTTGTTGTGCTTGGTTTGTTATTTGTTGATGAAAGACTAAACTCGCACGTTTTAACGTAATAATGATCGTATTAACATTAAGTAAATCATCTAACTTTGCCGAAGCAATATTGTCCATTTCAACCTTTCTGACCACAAAACCTATGTTTTGTTCTAAAAAGTTTGCTTGATTAATACCAAGTTTTCGAAGCCACTCTGTTCTAGCTCTCTCAAAAAACCTCAAATAATTGGCATAATAAACAATTCCCCCAGCATCAGTGTCTTCGTAATAGACTCTAATAGAGAAATCAAAACTTGTATTTGATCTTAAATTCGACATTTAATACAGGGTTTCTACGCTAATATATTCAAGTTAATCTATAGTAATAGATAACCTAGCCTACAAACAAGACGAAGTTGTTGAATAATTACATTTAGCTGGAAAAAAGTTAATTAGTATCCAATCGTTGTAAAATTAATCTGTCAAATACAAATAGCAATATATCTAATAGCAAACATGGGCTTCACAATATTATAATTATTCACATATATTGCAAGAAACATCAATAACACCTCTAATAATCGAATGATTGACGTTTACTTCAGTCTATTTATATCACCAAATATTCGCATTAGTTTATCTAATCCGAACTTCTAATTTATTTAGTTTGTCAATTAAGTAAGGTACGACTAAACTAGCTTTGTTTTCTGGTTTGGCTTTCTGAGCTAGCGCAATGATGTCTATCTTCCCCATGGTGACATCATTACCAGACAACGACTGAAATGATACTTTTTGATATGTAATTTTTATAGATGAATTTGTTATCTTTTCTCTCTGACATGTTTCATGGAACTTTCTCTTTGAAAAAGACTTCCTTCTATCAACTTGAAATTTAAGTTGGCCCGCAAAAGATTTTGCGGGCTTTTTTTTGTCTTGTTTTTAGGTGTTGAACGCATCCACCATAGACAAAAGGTAATGCCAGCTAACTCGAGAATTAACTTACAGTTGTCCTAACACTTGGGCTGGTTCAATCTTGGTTGCACGCCATGCCGGATAAATTGTTGCGACTAATGACATTACCAGTGCTGTTATTACGGTGACATAAACATCTGAGGTATTTAAATGACTCGGAATATGATCAATAAAATAGACATCAGCCGACAGCAACTGTAAGGAAAACAACCGTTCAAAAAAGGTCACTATATCGACAAGGTTCAATGATAAGAACACGCCCAAGCCTGCACCGATAATACTGCCAAGTAAACCATTAACCAAACCTTGATAGATAAAAGTAAGCATGATGAGTTGGTTACTTGCCCCCATTGTTTTGAGAATGGCAATATCCCCCTTTTTATCATTTACAGCCATAATTAAAGTAGAAACAATATTAAAACTTGCAACCGCAATGACTAACGCCAAGACGATAAACATCACCATACGAACCATTTGTATATCGTTATACAAGTGCCCTTGTGTTCTCGTCCAGTCCATCAGGTAGACATAATGATTAAAATTGTACGCTACCGCTCGAGTAATTGCAGGTGCAGAAAAAACATCATCAAGCTTCAAACGAATGCCTTGCGTTTCTCCTGCTTGGTAACCTTTTATTTTTGCCGCTTGCGATAGTGAAATATAAGCAAGTGTTTCATCAACAGTACCGCCAAACTTAAACACACCAACAATTTTCACTTGTTGCTTTACTGGGGCAGAGAAATCGTTTGTCCTGTTGTTGGCAAAAGCGTCCTTCCTGTTGGTTGATGGTAGGAGAATCTGTACTTCATCCCCTACCTCAACAGATAATTTTTTTGCTATGCCGACGCCTATTATTATGCCATTAGTGTTACCTAGGCTTCCATTACTTGGCTTTTTGTCCAAATCATGCCAACTGCCAGCGATAATATAATTTTGAATATCAGAAACTTGCGTTTCTAATACTGCATCGACACCTCTAATCTCTATTGCTTTAAGCTGGCTCTTACGCTGCATCATACCGGTTAAACTAATGATTGGAGCAGCGGCCAATACCTGAGGGTTATTTTGTATTTTCTTAATGTTAGACGGCCAATCAGATATTGGTTTTTCAACCGACATTAATTCTGCATGGGGTACAATTGAGAGTAATTTATGCGCTAATTCTCGCTCAAAGCCATTCATAGTACTTAACGCAATAATAAGCACCATAGTACCTAACGCAATACCAATGGTTGAAGATGCTGAAATAAATGTTGAAAAGCCGTGCCCATGTCGACTTCTTACATATCGCAACGCTAGAAATATACTTAACGGCTTAAATAAAGTTGTTTGAAAATCTTGTCTTGGCATTTTACTAATTGATTTTTCGTTATTGGACATACGTTAGCTGCTCACACTTTCATGCTCAACCATTGATTCAGGCTTAATAAAAGGAGCTAGTTTGCCATGATCCAACTTTAACTGTCTGTCCATACGCATTGCCAAAGCTATATCATGAGTAACAATAACAAAGCTTGTTTGTACCTTTTGATTCAAATTACGAATCAATTGGTAAATTTGTTCTGCCGTATCGCTATCTAAATTTCCCGTTGGCTCATCAGCTAAAATTAAGGCGGGCTTTGTAACGAGTGCTCGAGCTATAGCGGTACGTTGACGTTCTCCGCCTGATAACTCACTTGGCCGGTGATTAATTCGATGTGACAACCCCACCTGACTTAACACTTGAGTTGCCATGGAAATCGCTTGTTTGGGTTTATCACCTCTAATGAGTAGTGGCATTGCCACATTTTCCAGCGCAGTAAATTCCATCATCAAATGATGAAACTGATAAATAAAGCCAATGTGTTGATTTCTAAATGCCGCCCTTTGCTTATCTGATAAGGTTAAAATATTAACATCATTTATGAACACTTCGCCTGAACTTGGTAAATCCAATGCTCCGGCAAGGTGTAAAAAAGTACTTTTACCACAACCTGAGCTACCTACGATGGCAAGTAGCTCACCTTTATTAACAGTCAACTCTAACTTATCTAGGACCTTAGTTGTTATTTGACCTTGTTGATATGATTTAGATAATTGGCTACATTGTAGTACTTTACTCATTACGTAAAACCTCTGCCGGTTGTGTTTTTGAGGCCTGAAAAGCCGGATATAAGGTGGCAATGAAGCTCATCACTAATGCTGAAAAAACAATAACAACTACATTGATTGATTCAAGCTGAACTGGCAGTGCTTGTACGCCATACCCCCCCCCTAATATATTGAGTCCCAAAATCGACAGTATTTCATTTAAGTTTGAAACGACAAGTACCCCAAAAATGCTGCCTAAGGTTACGCCCCATAAACCATTAACCATGCCCTGGGTAATAAAAATTTTCACAATCCCCACTCGAGAGAGCCCTAAGGTTTGCAAAATACCAATTTCGCCCTGCTTTTCAACTACGACCATGACCAATGCTGATACAATATTAAAAGCTGCTACCGCAACAATTAAGCTCAGCATTATCCACATCATTTTCTTTTCCATGTTGACGGCTGAAAATAGTGCGCCTTGACTATCATTCCAGGTAGTCAGGGTTGCTTTCTCTAATTCAGCTATATTACTGGCTTTAGATTCCAAGATATCAACAACCTTATCGGCATTGAAAGCATCATCTAGATAAAGCCTCAATTGGTCAATACCATCACCTTTTCGGCGTAATAATTTTGCGCCATATTTACTGTGCACATAAACCATAGTGTCATCAACTTGTGAGCCAACATCAAAAATGCCGCTGATGACAAACTTACGCTGTACAGGTATCCTGCCCATAGGGGTAAATAGTGTTTTATTCGGTAAAACAAGCCGCACGGTATCATGCAAATTGACTTTTAAATTATTGGCAAGAGAGCGGCCTATAACAATCGAATATGCTTGTTCGGATAAACTTGATAAGGAGCCTGATAACATATGAGTATTGATGATATTTTTTTGCTCAAACTCAGGCATAATTCCTTGTAACAAAACCCCTTGCAGATTATTAGGTGATTGAATTAAGGCCTCACTGCTTAAAAAAGGCGTAACTTGCTCAACGTGGTTTTGCTGTAACAATAGCGCTCTTAGGTTTTGCCATTGCTTAAAAGACGTATTTTTATTTTCGGCAGCCTCTTGAGCAATAATGACATGAGGCACAATACCAAGAATGCGCTTTTTTAATTCCCCCTCAAATCCGTTCATAACTGAAACCACAGTGATCAACGACGCAACACCAAGTAAAATGCCGACGGTAGAGAAAAAGGTAATAAAGGAAATAAAGCCCGAGCGTTTTTTGCTACGGCTATATCGTAAACCAATGAATAGGCTAACAGGTTGAAACATTTAATTATTATTAATAAATAGCATAGAATGAATGAAGGGAATAATCATAACACAGCTTACTTTATTTTAATCTGTTTGTTGTAAGCGAACATTAATAAAAAATATTTAATTCGTGTATCATCTACTATAAGTTTGTTATCAAACGAAATTTACATAACATTCAACACGTTTACAAAGAGTCTTTTTATGAGCAACGAAACAGTAGAGAAAAAATTGGCAAAATATCACGAGTTCTTTTCAATCGAACATGAATTTTCAATCAATATTTTACCCATTGAATCAACCAAAGCTATCAGTTTTGCTCAGTTTGAAGATAACATGCCAACACCTTTTAAAATGGCTAGTGATATGACAAGCATTGACAGAGCAGCTCTTAGGCCACTACAGACGCTTTCTGGTGTTGCCAGCCAACTCGTTGAGTTTCTTAATCACCAATCGACTAAAATTGATTTACTTATTAGTTATATCCTCAGTCAACAGGATAACGAACAGCATAGATACCAAGGGGTAAAGTTTGGCGGTGGTGGTCTGCAATTTAATGCCAGTAATGCTTTTGAAGTAGGACAATTACTAGAACTGAAGGTTTTCCTGCTCAATGATAACTGTGCCGTTTATTGTTATGGTGAAGTAATAGAAATCGAACAACAAAATGATATTTATGTACACAAAGCAATATTTCATTTTATTCGCGAAGACGATAGAGAAGTATTAGTGCGCAGCAGCTTACACGAACAATCAAAACAGTTGCAAGCACTTGCACACATAAGAAATCAAGAAGGGAAAAGTTAATTCACTTCTTAATCAAATCAATTAATGACTACACACAAATACGGTTTAGGGTCACATCTACTTCAACAGAAGTTTGTTGTTGTTGATCAGCATGCTGGGCAGCAGCAGAAAGCCCCTTATTGATATCTCTACTGAGTGACACAACAGACATCATGCTGTTATTTATTGAAGACGTAGCATTTTGTTGCTCTTGCGTACCTTGCGCTATTTGTGAAGTTAAACTATCAACTTCTCCAAAGGCTTGATTTATTTTTTCTAGTGCGGCTACTACATGACCTGATTGCGTTAAACTATCTTGTGACAAGCGCTGTCCTCTTGCTACCGAGGTAACAGCACTAGATGTTTTACTTTGTAACTCTTCAACCATAGATTGAATTTCGACAGTTGATTCTTGTGTTCTGTGCGCTAAGGCTCTAACTTCATCAGCAACAACCGCAAAACCTCGTCCTTGCTCTCCGGCACGCGCCGCTTCAATCGCTGCATTTAATGCTAATAAATTTGTTTGTTCGGCGATACCACGGATAACATCTAATACTGAACCAATACGTGAACTTTCTTCTTTCAATAATTCTAAATTGTTGGCCATACTTTCTACTTCTGTGGCAAAAGATTCAATTGTATTTTGGCTAGTATTGGAAGAAGAGATCCCTTGGTTTAAGGTTGTCATTACTATGCTGGTAGTTTCACTTACTTGCTCGGCATTGTTTGATAACTCTGCCGACGTACTTGCCACCTCTTCTATTGAGTGTGCCATTTGCTCGACTTGGCTTACAGATTCGTTTACCACGCTTACAGAATCTTTCATTTGTGCTGCTAACTTATTGGAGCCATGACTAAGCAGCTCTGACTCACGACGTATTTCATTAATAACATCAGCTAAGCCAACGATAAAACCACTTAGCTCATTAGAAACCTCTCCGAGATCATCGGTTATGGAGTCATTTAAAGGGGTTGACGGAGCCTTTTCAGTACTAACCACCAAATCGAGGTAGTTTTTTAAATTGGCTATACGACTTGTTAACTGCTGTGAAAAATATATTGAGCTAAACATAATTTGCGTAGCAATAAGTGCCAATAGCAATGCAATAACCGTATATTTACTCAAGGTGTCTGGTGAGAAGAGCATTGCCAAAGTGAAGGTAATGCCAACAACTCCCAAAGGTAAAAGAAGCTTTGTACTTAAACGCTTATTCATAAGATTGTCCAAATATTATTATTATTTTGCTATTAAACTTAGTAAATCTGCTGAGGTAAGTTACCTGTAAACTAAAAATATTGCTATTATTATTTGCTCAACATAATTTTAGCGAGCATATATGTCACTTACTGCAACGGTATTAATCATCTTAGCCTTAGGTATTATTATTAGTGGCGTTTTGCTACTAAAGAAGACTGCAAGAAAGTTTAATATCACCAATGAACAACTTGAAAATATTAAAAGGCGTAATGAGGAATTAGTGCAAGCTGAAAAAGATGACTAAAGATGGATCGGTTAAGCTGTTATTAATTGCGATACAAAGTTTTTATCAAATGATAGCCAAATTTAGTTTTTATTGGGCCATGAACTTTCAGTAATTCTTTTTTAAAAACTACATCATCAAAAGCCTTTACCATTTGCCCACGGCGAAACTCACCTAAATCTCCCCCTTTCTTTTTTGACGGGCAAAGTGAAAACTGTTTCGCTAACTGAGCAAAATCTCCACCCTTATCTAATTTTAGTTTTAATTCTTTTGCCTGTTTTTCTGTTTTCACTAAAATATGTATTGCTGCTGCCGACGCCATAGTTAATCTCAATGCATAAAAAGTCTTTACATTATACCGGTATAATTATTTACTGGTAATACCATATTTTACTTTTACTTACTTTATGATTGACATAAAATGTCAGCCATAGTTATCTCCTTTAAATAAAGTCTAATATTATGAGCACAATAAAACATTTATTTGAAAATAATAAACAGTGGGCTGACAGCACAAAGGCACAATCGCCGCATTTTTTCAAAAAGCTTTCTGAACAACAATCACCAAAATATTTATGGATTGGTTGTTCCGACTCTCGTGTGCCGGCAAATGAATTATTAGGCATGCAACCTGGAGAGGTATTTGTGCATCGCAATATTGCAAACCAAGTCATTCATACTGATCTAAATTGTTTGTCTGTCATTCAATATGCGGTAGAGGTATTAAAAGTTGAAGAAATTATTGTTTGCGGCCATTATGGCTGCGGTGGTGTGAATGCTGCTTTTTATGATGAAAGTTATGGCTTAATTGATAACTGGCTTCGACATATTCAAGATGTCTATCGTTTCAACAAAGCACAGTTAGATGCGGTAACTGATGAAGGTGAGCGAATAAATTTATTATGTGAGCTAAATGTTATTGAGCAGGTGGCTAATGTATGCAACACACCAATATTGCGCAGTGCTTGGTTAGCGAACCAAAGTGTAACTGTCCATGGCTTAGTCTACAGCTTACATGATGGAATTTTAAAAGATCTAAATGTTTCAGTAAATGAAAGTAAATAATTGCAGTGACTTAACGTAACGAATCTCAAAAAAGTGGCGCTTTGAAATTCGTTACGCTATGTTCAGCTAGATAGCTATAATACGCCTCTTTCCATTTGATTTAATTCAATCGATTTAAATAATGTTGAAAAGTTACCTTCACCAAATCCTTGATCATTGACGCGTTGGATCATCTCAATGAAAATAGGACCGAATAGGTTTTTAGTGAATATTTGCAACAAGTAAGTATCGTCAGCTTGGCTATCAACTAGAATTTGGTGCTCTCTAATTTTTTCTTTATCTTCTTTAACCCAAGGAACGCGATTAAAAATTTCATCATAATACTCAGGCACTATGCTAAGAGTATCAATAATATCGCGATCAAGTTTATCTAAAGAGGCAACTAAATCATCGGTAATAAAAGCCAAGTGTTGTACACCAGGACCATTATATTCATTTAAGTATTCATCAATTTGATTATCTGTATTGCCCTTACCTTCATTGATAGGGATACAAAATTTTCCACAAGGTGATTGTAAAGCATAAGAGATTAAAGCCGTTTTTACGCCTTTAATGTCAAAATAGCGAACTTCAGTGAAACCAAAAACCTCTTTATAGAAATTAGCCCATTTTTCCATTGTGCCTTGATAAACATTGTTGGTTAAATGATCTACGGCTAAAAAGCCTTTATCTTCTACAACTACAGGTACATCATGGGCATCAAAATCTGTATCGTAGATAACGCCTTTATTTTTGCCTTCAGCTTTAAAGTTATCAATAAAATAAATTAAACTGTCGCCAATACCAAAAATTGCTGGGTAGGGAAGTTTATTTTCTTCGCTTTCAGCAGATTTTGCTCCGCGTTTTATTGCTTGTTTAAAAGCAAAATTTGCATCTTCTACACGCCAGCCCATAGAACAAATAGCGGGACCATGGCTTTTAGCAAATTCTTTTGAAAATCCAGTTGTTTCTTTATTTAGCAAGAAGTGAATATCGTTTTGGTTGAAATAATCAATGTCACGACCTTTAAACTTCTTTGTTTTTGAAAAACCAAAACCATAAAAAGCCTGTTCCATAAAGTCAGAATCAGGGCTAGCATACTCGGTAAATTCAATACCACATAGTTTTAACGGGTTTTTCTCAGTCGCAGTATTCACATCAGTCATTATTAAATCTCTTTGCTATAATTGTCACACCTACCCGAAGTAGGCACGTACTGTAATAACTTCATTATCTAGAGGATTTATCAATTGGGAAAGGGCTAGAGCAACAGTGCTAATAAAGTGAATGTAAATGAATATGTACGTGTAGTTTGGTAAAAATTGAACAGATAGAAAGCAAGCCTTTATAGTGGCTAGCAACGAGATGTACCAATTTATTTACAGACAAAAAAAAAGACGCTGAAAAGCGTCTTTATTTAACGTGAACCTAATAAAAAGATTAGTTCTGGCGTTGTGCGCGCTCATTGCGACGACGTGGTGCTTGTCTAACAACCTGCTCATCTGAAGCGCTTATTGCTAATGGTTGACGACGTACACGTACACCTTTTAACTGCTTAAATAAATCGGCAGGAATCCCTTTAGGCAACTGTACAAAACTATGCTTGTCATGCAGATTTATTGCACCAATATAGCTACTATCAAGTGATATTTCATTCGCGATCGCACCGACAATATCCCCTGGACGAGCGCCATGCTCTTTTCCTACTTCAAGGCGATAAGTCTGCCAATCAACGTCATTACGATCTACTTTTGCTTTACGCGGTCTTTCATCTCGTGAAGCACGGTTGCTATTGCGCTCACCGCGGCTATCTGCACGTGAATCACGGCGAGAGTCTCTACCACGATCATTTCTATCACGACCATTACGATCACCTCGGTTATCTCTTTCACGAGCATCACGACGCGGCTTAGGATCTTCTTTAGGTTGTAATGGTTGTTTCAATTGTTTTTGGAATAACAAAGCAGCAGCTAAATCGGTCATCGACAATTCAGACTCACTTGCCATTGATTCAATAATTTCACGCATACTGGCTAAGTCTTTTGATTCAACAATACTCGCTATTTCATTACGAGCACGTTCAATGCGCTTTTTACCAAGCTCTTGAATATTTGGTAATTCATACATATTCACTGTGCCTGATGTTAAGCGTTCATAGTGACGTAATGAATACATTTCACGTGGGCGAACAAAGGCAATTGACATACCCTCACGACCAGCACGACCAGTACGACCAATACGATGAACATAAGCTTCATGATCACCTGGCAAGTCATAATTAATAACTAAAGATATACGAGGAATATCTAAACCACGCGCTACAACATCAGTTGCCACTAAAATTGACGATTTACCAGATTTCATTTGCTCAATGCAGCGTTCACGTTGAGCTTGGTTCATATCACCATTAAGCGCTAATGCAGGATAACCAGCACGTTCTAATTTTTCAGCCACATCAACAGTGTCGTTACGAGTACGAACAAAGATAATCATAGCGTCATAGTCAACTATTTCGGCAATACGTTCTAATGCCGTCATTTTAGTAATACCGCCAACTTTCCATGCATATTGAGTGATGTTTGCTTTAGCTTTTTTAACTGCGGCAATTTTAATATGTTCAGGCTCTTTCAAAAATCGATTAGCAATTTTACGAATTGCTGCTGGCATAGTTGCTGAAAACAATGCCATTTGTGTTGTTTCTGGTAAGTGATCTAATATCCACTGAATATCTTCTAAAAAGCCCATATTTAACATTTCATCGGCTTCATCAAGAACACAAAAACGTAAATCGCCTAATTTAAGACTTTTACGACGTAAGTGATCCATTAATCTACCTGGCGTACCAACAACAACTTGTGCGCCGCGTTCTAGTTGTTGAAATTGTGGTCCATATGATTGACCACCATATAAAGTAGCAACACGTAAACCTTTCATGTTTTTACCGAAAGATTCTATCGCTTCAGCTACTTGCATAGCTAGTTCACGGGTTGGTGCTAATACCATTAATTGTGGCTTTTTAATTGACGTATCAATTTTTGCTAATGCCGGTAAACCAAAGGCTGCAGTTTTACCTGTACCTGTTTGTGCTTCACCTAAAACATCTTTGCCCGCAAGTAAAGGTGGGATTGTTTGTGCTTGAATATCAGTTGCAGCTGCAAAACCTATTGAAGTAATTGCCGTTAATAAACTCTCTGGTAATCCTAAAGTATCAAAACCAACGGCTTCTTTAGTTTCTACATTGTTCTGATCGGTATTTTTTTGTTCAGTCATTTTAATTTCATCTTCTTAAGGCAGGTATTGCGAGCATGTCTAATAAAGAGCATCTAACAAAGAATATTTAACAAAAATAAACAGCAAAAAAATAGCTCGCCTTCAAACATAACAGCTGTTACGGAAAGCGCACTGAATTGAATAAATTTTTAATTGCTAAGTCTTAAACCTGCGTACATCATACGAGGAAACCACCAGGAAGACTTAAAGCGCATAGTGTATCGTCACACTATATTTCTGCTGGAAACGAAATGTTCAGCTGGGCAAGTCTATTGGGCGGAAAACCCCTTCTCATTTTCGATGGACTTATTCTTTCGCTCATATCGCTGAGCGTAAATGAATAAGTAGCACATATCCCTTGTTCAACGTGCTTTTTAGCTATTCGCTAACGTTAATTTCTTTAATCTGTTGAAAAAAGCAACATCCCTTCATCGAGGCGCGCATTATACAGAGACCGCTAAAATATTCAAGACAAATTTACTAAAGTATAAATATTAGTTTGGTGAGAAAATCAGGAAAAACTCCCAACACTAGCCCCGTAGCTATGCTAAGCACTGCCGCTACTTTTGCAGATGGGGATATTGTAAATGACAAACCTGAGCTATTCTCTCCTTCATTCACACCTTCAAATAAAACAAATATAATCCTCAAATAATAAAACAAACCGATTCCGCTACCAATAATCAAGCTTGCAATTAGCCACCATTGCTGTGCTTGTACTGCCACATTTAAAATATAGAACTTACCAATAAATCCCATTGTTAATGGGATGCCTGCTAAGCTCAATATTGCCGTAATAATTAGCAATGCTAACAAGCGGCTGTGCCAAAACATTCCTTGCCAGTCACTTACATGCATATCCATTTCAACGCCTTTAGCTTGTGATAGTTGTAATGCCATAAACAAGGATAACGTCGCCAAAACATAAGCACATAAATAAAACAGTACACTTTGCCATGCTAAATCCATACCTTGTGGGAAAACTATCATCAAAACAATTAGCAAATAGCCCATATGTGCAATAGATGAATAAGCCAACAAACGCTTAATATTTTGCTGTTTCAATGCTAATGCATTGCCAATAAGCATTGATAAAATAGCAAAGGTGCTAATCAAATTACCGACACTTGTCATACTATTTTCAGTGGTTAAGAACGCTGATTGGCTAAACCAGAACTTCATCAATATTATGAACATGGCAACTTTTGATACGGTAGCCAGTAATAGGGTAACAGGTGTTGGCGCCCCTTGATAAACATCAGGCGTCCATAAATGAAACGGTGCTAAAGACAATTTGAACGCTATTCCCACAAGAAAAAGTAGCAAGCCGGCATGGTAAAATTGATTAGAGCCTTCATTAGCTACGTGCTCCATTGCAAATAGATCAGAGGCAAAACTTAAACTACCACTTTGACTATAAATAAAAGCGATACCAAGCAACATAAAACTCGAAGCGCTAGCACTTAAGATGAGGTATTTAAACGAACTTTCAACACTGTACTGATTATCTCGACTGTAGCCGACCATCCCTACTAGCGAAATACTGAGTAATTCAAAACCTAAAAATAATGAAGCAAAATGATCGCTCGCCACTAATATACCGGCACCTAATACCACCAGTTGCAGTAAGATATAAAATTCATCATGAACTTCCACACTGTGGGTTAGCCAGGATGAACTCAATAAGGCAACAACCATACTAGCCACTAATACCATCATAAATGCAAAAATGGCGTAATTATCGACTTTAATTAACTGAGTTATTTGTACGGGATCAGCTAGGTTTACTATTAAAGAACAACAACAAATAAAAGCGACACTGAATATTATTAGACTGAACACTAAAATCAATTTTTGTGAACGACGCCATGCAATAAGCAGAAGTGATAGCACTGTACCAAAAGATACAATCAATAACGGTGATAAACTAAAGAACATTAATTGATTCATATTATAGTGCTCCGGCTTGGTTTGCTATTGCAAGTGCAATATTTGCATCTTGAAAAAATGCAAGTATAAGATTGGGATAAATACCGATCACAATAAGTAAAACAAGTAAGGAAGAGAAAACTAATAACTCTCGTGCGGTCAAATCAGTAATAGATACTTGTTCGCCACTACTATCTTTTTTTGCATCCCCCTGAAATACACTCTGAAAGAACACCATACCGTAGATAGCAGAGCCAATCAGACCTAAAGCAGCGACAATAGTCAATAATGGATAACGTTGATAAGCTCCAACCAATGAGAAGAATTCAGCAACGAAATTTGCAAGCCCCGGAAGGCCAAAAGCTGCAGCGGCAAATGCTAAAGCAAAGCCCCCCATGCGAGGCGCACTTTGCCAAAAGCCTCCCATATTAGTTAGGTCTCTAGAGTGAACCCGGCTATAAACAACACCAGCAAGGGCAAATAAAGCACCACTACTTAACCCGTGAGCAACTAATGTCAATATGGCGCCCTGATAAGCAATAGCATTGAAAGAGAACAATGCCAGCATCACAAAGCCCATATGGCTTATACTGCTATACGCAATTAAACGTTTAACATCTTGTTGAGCAAAAGCCATTTTTGCGCCATAGAGTATACTTACCACGCCTAACACTGCAGCAACTGGAGCGAAATCCGAACTTGAAGATGGGAATAAATGTAATACAAATCGAATAAGCCCATAAGCGCCCGTTTTTAGTAATACGCCAGCAAGTAGTACGCTTCCCGCTGTAGGTGCCTGAGTATGAGCATCAGGCAACCATGAATGTACCGGTATCGAAGGAAGTTTAACTGCAAAGGCTATAAAAAAACCTAACATCAAATAAATGCTAGTTGATGAAGACAACTCAAGCGTTAGCCAATCTTGATAGAAAAAGCTGACTCGCCCAGTTTGCTGAAAATGAATTGCGGCCATGGCAATTATTGCCACTAACATTAGCAAACTACTTACTTGAGTAAAAATAAAAAACTTAAGCGCAGCAAAGTGCTTATTTTCATGGCCCCAAATGGCAATTAGTGCTGTCATTGGTAATAGCATCACTTCCCAAAAAAAGAAGAAAAGAAACATATCAACTGCAGTGAAAACACCAATAATTCCGGCAATAGAAGCAAGCAGATTGAAATAATAAAAACCGGTTTTCGTTTGAATTTCTTGCCAAGACACTAACACACAAATAAGTGCTAAAAGTAACGTTAGCGACACCAACACTAAGCTCAAATAATCAACAGCAAGTGCATATTCAATATTAAAACTACTGATCCACGATATGCGAGTTAATAACTGTAAAGTACTAAAATCAGTCTCAATGATGATAAGTGATAGCACAAAGTAACCACTGACGAGTAAAACAGTCAATAGCGCAAACCAACGAGCACTGTGTGTTCTAATTGTTTCAAAATACCAGGCTAAAGCCCCGCCAAGAACTAAGCTAAACATAACGAGTGTTATATTCATTAACTTGCTCCTCTTGAAAAAGATTCAATGGTTAAGCTCAGTAATAATAAGACCGTCATTAAGCCAATTGCTGCCGCATACCAACGTAGTTTCCCCGTTTGACTGCTTTTAAGTACATCATGACAAATGCTGACATACCAAGCATTGAGCATAATTAACTGATCAAAAATATCTCGACGATTTAGCCTTGCCAGCATACTGTACGGTTTTACTAGCAATAAATCATACAGCGCATCAAAACCTAAGCCTTGTCGACAAAATGTGACAAAAACACTCGGTTTATCCTGGAAGGTATTTGCATTAGCAGGCTCTACCGCACGATAGTCGGCAAAATAAAGCCATGAAAAGATAATACCAATAAAAGGAGTAACAATAGCCACGCTATGTAGCCATTGAGGCTCATTTATAGGATCAGATGGTAATACTGGAAATAGCGCCGATAAACTCAACGTTAAGGTATTAGCAAATACACCACCTATTACCGATAGCAAGGCTAACACTAATAAGGATATTCGTAACAGCTGACTTGTTGAAGGCTGTAGCTCATGCTCAAAACGACGCCTTCCCATAAAGGCTAAAAAAAACAACCTACAGCTATATATACTTGTTAACAAGGCTCCGAAAATAGCACAATACCAAAGTAAAGGGCCTGCTGTTGTTGAAGACCAAAGTTCAGCGATAATCGCTTCTTTTGAAAAGAAACCAGAACTTCCAGGCAATGCCATTAAACACACTAAACCAATGGAAAACAATGTGGCTTCAAATGGCAAGCGTTTTAACAAGCCGCCCATTTTGAAAAGGTTTTGCTGATGGTGCAAAGCAAGAATAATAGCACCTGCTGTCAAAAATAATAACGCCTTAAAAAAAGCGTGTGTCATCAAATGAAAAACACCTGCGGAAAATGCCCCTGCACCTAGGGATAACATCATATAGCCAATTTGACTCATGGTTGAATAAGCTAGTACGCGTTTAATATCATTTTGCGCAAGCGCAGCGATGCCAGCAAGTAATAAAGTAGCGGCCCCCAACCAAGCAACATAACTCATTACTTCAGGGGCAAGAAGAAATATGCCATTCATGCGAGCAATTAAATAAACCCCCGCTGTCACCATAGTAGCAGCATGAATTAAGGCACTCACTGGTGTTGGCCCAGCCATTGCGTCAGGCAACCAAGTTTGCAAAGGAAGCTGGGCCGATTTCCCTACTGCTCCACCAAGTAACAATAGTGCTATCCAATAAGGTGCTTCATCGCCAGCGACCCAAAACGTTTTAGCGGTTGCCGTTAAATCATTTATATTTAAATGACCTAACTCCTTAAATAACATAAATAAGCCAATTGCCATCGCGGTATCACCTACACGAGTAACAATAAATGCTTTTCTAGCGGCTAAAACATTGGCTTTTTCTTTATACCAAAAACCTATTAATAAAAAACTGCATAAACCAACACCTTCCCAGCCTAAATATAATAAAACTAAATTATCAGCCAGCACTAATATCAACATGGCGACAATAAACAAATTCATGTACGCCATAAACCGGCTAAAGTTTTCATCACCTTTCATGTAGGCAGCAGCAAACATATGAATCAAGAAGCCAATGCCAGAAACAACAGAAATCATCACCGCTGAAAGCCCGTCTAGATGGAAACTAAAGTTTATTTTCGCAGGAGTGACATCAGAAAGATTGGCATTAAGGTTAAGTACAAACCATTCCCATAAGTGCACATTGATAACAGGAACCTGAGTAGAAAGTTGATTTATAACGATAAAACTAGAGATTGCACTCAAAGCCATCGCACCTACACTCAATGTTGACGCCAAATGCCAAGACAATCGTTGGCCAAAGCCAATCAACAAGAGGAAACTGATTAAAGGATAAAAGGGTAAAAAAGCTAATAGCGTTTGTGTCATTACTTACCCCTTCAACTTACTAAGTAAATCGATATCAAGTGAGTTGAAACGTCGCTGCATTTGTATTAATAACGCTAACCCTAAAGCAACTTCTGCAGCCGCTAAAGTTAATATTAAGATAAACATAACTTGACCATCTGCTTGTTGCCATACACTGCCCGCACCGATAAATGCCACGCCAACAGCGTTAAGCATTACCTCTAAACTCATTAATATAAATAATGTATTTTTTCGAACAATAACGCCAATAAAACCAATAGTGAAAAGTGTACACGCCAAAATTAATATATGACTTAATGGTATTGCGCTCATACATGCCTCCCTGGTTCATCTTGCTTATCAATGCTAACGCCCTCAGGTTTAGCAAAATGGTAACCCGCAATTAATCCAGCCAGCAATAAGAAAGAAGCGATTTCAACAGCTAACAAGTAAGGTCCATAAAGCAAGATGCCCACCTGTTTAGCGTCAATAATGTTGGCGGTTAGTTTTTCTTGGATCGCCGAGTTTTCGATTGAAAAGACTAGTTGAGCAAGCAACAACATGGCTATGATGCTTGGCCCAAACCAGAGACTAATATTACTTAAGGTAAAGACTTGGGTTTGCGGCGCGTTGATGGTTTCATCTTGGCTTAAGCCAAACATCATGATAGCAAAAACAAATAGCACTAGAATTGCGCCAGCATAAACAATTACTTCTAAGCCTGCAGCAAAAGGTGCGCCCATTAAATAAAAGCATACTGCCACGGCTAACAAAGAGACGACTAAATACAATAAGGCATGCACTGTATTTTTTCCTGTCACAACTTTTAAACTGGCTACAATAGCTAGAAGAGCAGCAAAATAGAACATCAGTTGTAAAGGTGAAAAACCCATAATGGTCACCATGGTGTTATCATTCATGGCATTAACCCTTTTATATCAATTGGCGATTTTTCTTGTTGAGCATCGCCTTTAGCTTTGCGCTCACCGTTAATGTCTACCTCAATGCCACTATGACGATAAAAACTATAATCTGGGTATTTCCCCACCCCTTTAATAAGCAGATGTTCTTTTTCATAAACTAGGTTTTGTCTGTCATATTCAGCGAGCTCAACATCTGGTGTTAATTGAATAGCGTAAGTTGGGCACGCTTCTTCACAAAAACCACACAAAATACAACGAGAAAAATTTATCCTAAAAAAATCGGCTCGTTTTCTACCACCGTCATCAATCGTTTGCTGCAAAGCAATACAATCAACGGGGCATGCAGCCGCACATAGATTACAGCCAACACAACGCTCTTCTCCATCAGGATCGCGAGTGAGCACGATTCGGCCACGATATCTAGGAGCTAGATAGGGTTTCTGCTCAGGGTATTCGACGGTATCAGCTTTTGTAAAAGTATGCTTAAGCACCAGAGCCATGGTTCTTAATTGGCTAAAAACCATATCTGCTGCATCTAACAATGCATTTGTTTTTCTTTCTTTTTCAGGTTTATGATGTAAATCAACCATAAACACCTCCTAGCTTTAACGCCCCTGTTACTAGCAAATTAAATAGCGCTAAAGGCAACATGTATTTCCAACCAAAACTGAGTAACTGATCAAACCGAGGTCGAGGAAGAGAAGTGCGAAGCAAAATGAAAAATAGTACAAAGAAAAGTATCTTAAAAATAAACCACATTAACGGTGGTAACCATGAATCAAGAGGCTCTGGCATCATCCAGCCTCCAAAAAACAACACTACCGACATGGCTGAAATGAGGGTTACCCCCAGATATTCTCCTAGAAAAAACAGTGCAAACTTTAGACCTGAATATTCGGTATGAAAACCTGCTGTTAATTCAGTTTCAGCCTCAGGTAAATCAAAAGGTAACCGGTGGCTCTCCGCAATACCGGCAATTAAGAAAATCACAAAGCCCAAAAACTGACTTTGAATGAACCAACCATTTTCTTGAGCTAGCACTATTTCTCGCAAATTAAAGCTACCTGAAAGCAGTACCACTCCCATGACAGAAAGCCCCATGAAAACTTCATAACTAACCGTTTGTGCCGCCGCTCGCATCCCACCTAACAAAGCATATTTTGAATTAGATGCCCAGCCTGCCAAAACTACGCTATAAACAGCTAGAGAAGCCATAGCAAGAAAAAATAATAAGCCAATGTTGAGATCAGATACGCCTATCGTGGGCGAGAAAGGAATAACGGCAAAGCTCATTAATACACAAACAGCGCCAATAACGGGTGCAAGCGTAAAAACCAAACGTTCACTAAAAGGCGGAATCCAATCCTCTTTTCCAAGAATTTTTAGTAGGTCGGCAAAAGACTGCAAAATCCCAAAAGGTCCAACACGATTAGGACCCAGCCTATCTTGCCAAATGCCTATCATTCGCCTCTCTACCCATACCAACATGGCAGCAATGGGAATAAGCAAGCCAATGATAACGGTCATTTCTAGGAGTTTAAATAATGTTTCAACCATTATGCTCTCCCATATTTTGATAGAAAGTAATAGGGATGTGCTGATCTTGTTTTTTCAACCGTGCTAGCACTGATACTTTTTCTTTTTGAGCGGCATTTTTTCTAGCCGTTTCCAACTCTATAAAGTTTTCGACTTCATCAAGAGTGGCTTTTGAAATGCTGTTTTTTTCAATAGTAAGATTATTTGTTGTCAGTGGCAGCTCATATAAACTAACCAAGACGATATTATCTTGTTGTTTTTCACTGATTTTCACCGTGGCAAAGAACTCTTCTCCCGAAACATTTAGCTTTATGACATCCATCGATTGAATATCATGTTGTTGTGCAAACGCTGTTGAAAGCCAAACCTTATTGCCACTGAACATCAAAATAAACTCGGGTACACGGCGAGTTTGTTGTTCAGCTAAAAACCAAGGGATATTTTGAATTAGGGTCAAGCTATCTAAAGTTTGTTCCATAATGACAGGCCATAAACTGTTGAGTTTTTCACTGACACTGAGTTGTGGTGATTCATCAAAATACACTGAAAGGGTGAGATTCAGTATATTTTCTCTCGTAGAATTAACTAATTCACCACCCACCTCTTGTTGATGTTGAAAAATGGCTTGATTAGAATTCCAAGCAGGCGACCAGATATAGGGCATATGATTGCTAGAACTCGCCTCCTCCCCCTCCATAGAATAATTAAAACCATCTTGATTATTGTAGTTTTCTCGGTATGTTTTACTTTCATGGACTGATTGATTTGCCATAAGCGCAGTACGACCACTGGCACGATGGGTTTGTCTTGCAACGCTATTTTTACTTTTTTGGCTATTTTGTTGACTAGCCAGCACTTGTAACGCCCAAGGTTCACCATGCTTTGCAAAAAATGATTGTAGTTGAACTAAGTTTTCGAAGCTAACTTCATCATGGCCGCAAAGATGCTTAGCCAATAAACCAAGCCAATACCAGTTTTCCATAATGGGCTTCACGGTTTTATGGGCAGAGACGAAAGGTTGTAAACGTCCCTGAAAATTCACAAAATGCCCATTACTCTCACTCACAGTGGCAACGGGTAAAACTAAATCCGCAAGCTCTGTCAGTTCACTTTTTGTATGCTCTAGTACTATCATAGTTTCGCAATGTTGGCGGAGTTGATTTTTTTGGCCCTTGCTCAGTTGCGCTAAATCTTGCTCAAGAATAATTAAACTTGTTGGTACTTCCTTATCGGTTTTACAACGGTTAATAACCTGTTCAATAGACAAGGCTTGTTCGCTGAAAAAATGAAGATTACCGACACTATTACACTCTGGCGCAACAACCGTTAATTCAGGAGAAACACCATGGGACTTTTGTGATAAACAAGCCATAAGCTCATCAATTGCCACTAATAGCGCTGGTGATTTTAATGTTAAACCAGTAACAATTAATGGCATCTTCGCTTGTGAAAGCGAACGCGCAAGCAAAAGCAAGCACTTATCTTGATGGTTAGTGTTGGCTTGCTCTACACTATCCTTTTCACAAACGCCATGATCATCAATGTCAAGCTGAGTCTTTTCGACTGGTACCTTAGTCGTAGAAGCCGTTGACTCATGCAGTGTCACTACAATATCCTTTAAAGAAAAATCATCTTTAAGCATGCTTGTTAATTGATTCACACAAGCAATGATTTTATCTGGTGACAAGACAAGTGCACCATTAGCACCTTGATCAAACTCACTGGGCTGTGCTTGTAATGAAAATAGCGGTGTACTGGCATTTCCAGCATAGGTTCTTACTGCTGAATCTTGCCAGTGCTTTACCCCGATACTTTCAGCTTTATCTAGGGCTGCATTTCTAAGCACTTGCTTAATAGTTAATGCTAAGCGAGGTGCTGTTTGTTCAATAACTTCACCAATTATTAACACTAAGTCATGCTCTTTGTTACCATTACCATGTTGCACTCTATTTTCAATACCGGCTAGGCTTTGCTGAGGATATTGAGCCAACAACTGCTTGTGCCTTAATGACAATTGCATCTCTAAATTAGTGTAACCTAATGAGAAATTCTCTTTTCCTACCAGATATTTTAATAGTCTATTCGCTTCAAAGGATGCTCGAGCAGAGCCAATGCCTATAAAATTTTCACTGTGGTGTAAGGCCATAACTTTAGCAAAGCTCTTTTCATTAAAAGTACCTTGCAATGGCTCTCCGGCTTTGCAATTGATGCCAGAGACAGTGTTAATCCGATCACTTGAATTAACAAAACCAATGCCAAACCTACCGCGATCACATAAAAAATAGCCATTAAGATCATGATTATAACGATTCATTACGCGCCGTACTGAACCATAACGCTCACCAATACTGGTATTGCAACCTACGGAGCAATGAGCACATACTGAGGGAGCTGATTGTAGGTCCCATTTACGGGAATAGTGGGCTGAGAAAAGTTTATTCGTGAATACTCCCGTAGGACATACTTCCACTAAATTACCGCTAAACTGGCTTTCTAAAACACCATCTTTTTGCCTACCAAAATAGACTTGATTGCGAGAACCAAAGACATCAAAGTCTTTACCGCCTGCATAGTCTTTATAAAAACGCACACAGCGATAACAAGTAATACATCGATTCATTTCATGACCGACTAACTCACCTAAATATTGGTTAGTAAAGGTACGCTTTTCACCTCGATATTGCCGACTACTATGCCCTGTCATAACGGTCATATCTTGCAGGTGACACTCTCCTCCTTCAGCACAAACAGGGCAATCATGTGGATGATTAGTCATCATTGCTGCAATGACTTGCTCGCGGAACTTTGTTGATGAACCATCGTTTAAGCCAATGCGCATACCGTCAGTTACAGGGGTCATGCAAGACATCACTGTTCGGCCACGAGTATCATGCTCATCCATATATTGAGTAACAGCACATTGCCTACAAGCGCCAACTGAGCCCATGGAAGGATGCCAACAAAAGTAAGGCAAGTTCAATTTATTGGATAATACGCCAGCGAGTAAATTGTTGTCAGCAGACACTTTAAATGGTACATCATCAATAAAAATAGTAACTTTGTTATTGCTTTCATCATTTGCCATTATGCGTTCCCTCATGCTGCACATTATTACTTTTATAAGGACAACATCCTTGCTCTATATGCTGCTCAAAGTCTTCTTTAAAATAACGCATGGCACTTTTTAGTGGCTCTACCGCTCCCGGTGCCAGTGCGCAATGCGTTTTTCCTAACCACATAAAATCACACAATTCATCTAACTGTACTAAGTCTTCACTACAAGCTTGCCCCTGTTCAAGGCGAGTTAATATCTCAACTACCCAAGGGGTACCATCGCGACATGGGGTGCACCAACCACAAGACTCCTGAGCAAAAAATTGTAATAAATTTAACACCATGGCCACAGGGCAATGCTGATCACCTAAAACAATTAAGCCACCTGTTCCTAAACGACTACCGGCTTTACTAATAGAATCAAAATCCATAGGCGTATCAAGGTGTTGTTCGATTAAAAAATCAGTAGAGGCGCCGCCAGGCAATAAACCTTTAAGGTTAACACCATCTTTCATGCCACCAGCATGTTCATATAACAATGTTCGAATGGTGACTCCCATAGGTAATTCCCAAACACCTGGATTGTTTACCTGACCGCAAGCAGCGTACAATTTGGTGCCAGGGTCGCTATTAGGTGATAAGTCTTTAAACCATTGGCTACCATGTTTTAGAATGTGCGGTAAATTACATAGCGTTTCGACGTTATTAACAACGGTAGGTTTACCGAATAGGCCACTAACTTGAGGGAATGGCGGTTTAGCTCTGGGTGTGGCTCGCTTTCCTTCTAAAGCATTTATTAGTGCCGTTTCTTCTCCGCAAATATAACGACCAGCACTGGTGTGAAGATACAAATCTAAGTGAAAACCCGTGCCTTGAATATTCTCTCCCAACCAATTATTTTCATAAGCTTCATCTATAGCTTGTTGTAGCCGTTTAGCTGCAAGGTAGTATTCTCCTCGTAAGAAAATATAAGCTTTATTGGCATTAATGGTATAGCTAGCAATGATCATTGCTTCAATAAGTTGATGTGGCACACCTTCAAGCAGGTATCTGTCTTTAAAAGTACCCGGCTCCATTTCATCACCATTACAAATCAGGTAACTATGTTCTTTTACTTTGCTCGAGTCTTGCAGAGCAGGTACGCAACTCCATTTCATTCCTGTTGGAAAGCCAGCACCGCCGCGGCCTTTTAAACCAGCATCACTGATAATATTTAGCACCTCTTTAGGTGAGTTTTCTTTCAATGCAATAGTCGCTCCCACATAACCACCGGCTTTAAAGTAACCGTTGAAATCAAGTGGTTGTTCTAGGTTTACTAAATGGCTCAATGGTTTGGTTAAAGCCTTAGTTAGTGCTTGCTCAAGCCACGAATTTTCGATTGAAGCACTATCAGTCATGACTCTCTCCTAGGTTTAAGTTCAAACCATTTAGAATCGCGACCACCGATTGTTCAGTAAGGTTTTGATAATGTATGCCATTAATCATCATTGCTGGTGATTTATCACAACTTCCTAAACAAGGGTTAGATAATAAGGTGAACTGACCGTCAGCCGTAGTTTGCCCATATTCAATACCTAAGTGGTGTTTAATAGCAATGAGGATTTCATCATAGCCGGTTAAATGACAACTGATGCTATCACATAGGTGAATAACATAATGCCCCACTTTTTGGCGGTAGATCAGGTTATAAAAAGTTGCTACACCCTCCAATTGCGCACTGGAAATTCCTAAACATTGAGCAATAGCAACAAGACTATCATCACTTATCCAGCCTCGGTGTTGCTGCACAACTTTTAGCGCTTCAATTCCTGCAGCTTCCCGAGTTTCCAGAATAGCAACCTCATGTTCAATAGCAGAAAGTTCCGCTGCATTAAGATAGCTACGATAATCAAATTCTTCATCTTCTATGGTGATACTGGGTATTTGCTGCGCCAAATTTATGTCGTTATTATTATTTTGCATAAGTGCCTTTCTTTTTTATCGATCCACATCGGCCATGACATAATCAATACTGCCTAAAGTCGCAATTAAATCAGCCACCATTTGCCCTTTACTAATTAACGGTAACATCTGTAAGTGAGCAAAACTTGGTGTGCGAATTCTAGTGCGATAACTCATGGTGTTACCGTCACTGATTAGGTGGTAGCCCATAATGCCTTTTGTCGCCTCAACAAACATTGATACTTCTCCAACGGGGATCACAGGTCCCCAAGTCACGTTGACAAAATGAGGGATTAACGTGTCTATATCTTGCATAGTGCGTGATTTATCAGGCGGTGTTGTTTGTGGGTGCTCTGCTTTATAAGGTCCCTCTGGCATATTATTTAGACATTGTTCTATAATACGAATGCTTTGGCGCATTTCTTCAACCCGTACTCGACAGCGATCATAACAATCGCCTTTGTGTCCAAGGGGGACTTCAAAATCAAATTGGTCGTAACCAGCATAAGGGCGTTGTTTACGTAAATCCCATGAATAGCCCGTTGCACGTAGGCCTGGACCCGTGACTCCCCATTCTAGTGCTTCTTTGCTTGAGTAAGCTCCCACGTCGACAGTACGTTTTTTCAACAAAGCGTTCTGCATAACCATTTTTTCATATTCATCTAAGCGCTTAGGTAGGTAATTTACATAGTCTCTAACAAGTTTATCCCAGCCTTGTGGTAAATCTTGAGCAACACCACCTATGCGGAACCAACTAGGATGCATGCGTGCGCCGGTGAAAGCTTCAATAATGCCAAACAGCTTTTCACGGTCAATGAACATGTAAAAAATTGGTGAAAGTGCACCAATATCTTGAGCAAAAGTGCCATAGAATAATAAGTGCGACAGTATGCGGAACATTTCCGCAGTCATGATGCGAATAACTTTCGCTCTGTCAGGAACTGTTATTCCAGCTAATTTTTCTACCGCCATGACATAGGGGAAGTTGTTCATGACACCACCCAGGTAGTCAATACGGTCGGTATACGGGATATAACTATGCCAAGATTGCCGTTCTCCCATTTTTTCAGCGCCGCGATGGTGATAGCCAATATCAGGAACACAATCGACTATTTCTTCTCCATCCATTTGAAGTACAATCCGAAAAGCACCATGAACACTAGGGTGATTAGGGCCAAGGTTCAAAAACATAAAGTCGTTATCTTGCCCGTTTACACCGCTTTGACGTTTCATTCCCCATGCTTCGGGGTTAAATTTCAAAGCTTGTTGTTCTTTATCTTGCACGTCTGGAGGTAATACAAATGGTGCCATTTCAGTTGCACGTGCAGGATGTGTTTTTAATAACGGATGCCCTTGCCAAGTATTCGGCATTAAAATTCGGCACAGATAAGGGTGGCCGATAAAGTTAATGCCAAACATATCCCAAACTTCACGCTCATACCAATTGGCGTTTGGCCAAATACTAGCAACGCTATCAATGCTTTTTTCTTGAGATGAAACGGAAATTTTTAAGCGAATATCTTGATTTCTTTGATGCGAACGCAAGTGATAACTCAAAGTGAAATCACTAACATAATTGGCTTTATGTTGACGTTGTGTTTCATCAATAGCACTCAAATCAAAACACATATCAAAAGGCTTTGAAATGTCTCCTTTCAATGCACGCATTAATTTACACAGGTGGTCTTTATTTAGCCAAAAACTAGGGATATCATCTACAATATTCTCAATAGCACTCACCGGTGTTAAATCAATATCCGCGACTAGTGCCTTGATCTCATCAAGTAAACTGATCACTGTATCTTGTTGCCAGTCTTTACTATCTGACATATCAATTGTTTTATTTTCTATAGTACTCGTCATAACACAGTCCTTTATGACAAGTCAGGCGAATCAAGGTTAGTCACCTGAATACGACTTTCATGCTTAATGTCACGCAATGAAGGTTTAGCTATTTGTGAAACAGATTGTTCACCGACTACCCAACTTAAAGGCCTAGGCTGATGTTGAATTTGATTTTGAAGCAAGAGTAGCCCTTCCAGTAAAGCTTCAGGGCGTGGTGGGCAACCAGGTACATAAACATCAACAGGGATAAATTTATCTACCCCCTGTACTACAGAGTATATATCGTACATACCGCCAGAATTGGCGCATGACCCCATAGAAATGATCCATCGAGGTTCCAGTAACTGCTCATATAAATGTTGTATGACAGGTGCCATTTTTCTAAAGCAAGTACCGGAGATCACCATCAAGTCTGCTTGTCTTGGGGTTGCACGGATTACTTCAGCACCAAAGCGGGCAATATCATGACGAGAAGTAAAGCTGGTTGCCATTTCAACGTAACAGCAACTTAAACCAAAGTTAAATGGCCAAATAGAGTTTTTACGGCCCCAATTAACCATGTCGTCCAGCTTTGCCATAAACACACTGCGCTGTAACTCTTCTTCAGCAACAGAGCTAGCTTGGCTCATTTGTTCATCAAGTTTAGCTTTTGTTAATGACCATTCCATTAAAAACGCTCCTTTTGTTCATAATGTAAACGCTGTACACGCACTGGCTGATGGCGATGTTTAAGTTCAAGAGCACCAATACGAACGAGATAGATAAGAGCAGCTAACAAAACAACAATAAAAATAGTCGCTTCAACAAAACCAAACCAACCGACTTCATCAAAAGCAATCACCCAAGCGAATAGAAAAATGGTTTCTAAGTCGAAAATAACGAAAAATATTGCGTATAGGAAAAAATGATTGCCAAAGCGGGTTTTATTGTTATCAACAGAAATCACACCTGATTCATAAGGTGTATTTTTAGCACGAGATTTGGTTTTAGGTCCCAAGAAATGAGACAAGATCATCATGAAAACTAGCATAACGACTAAAATGATAAAATATGCCGCTATTGGCCAAATTTCATGAATTTGACTAATTAATTCCACTACGCCCCCAATTCCTATGTTTATTATTATTATTTATAAACAACTGGAAAATATTATTTTTATTAGTTTGCTATTAAGCACTATGGCGACAAGCTAGTGACTTGCCAAAATTTTTTTACTGCTTACAAAATAAGCATAGTAGAAAATATAAAAAATGAAACTTTTTGTTGAAATTCAATATGAAAGCAGACAGTTCAAGGTGTCTAGGCTAATCGATAGCAAAAAAACACACACTCATTATTCTCGATTGCAGTTATAGATGATTTAACGCCACAATTTATCTGCAGAAAAATTGTGGCGTTATTGTGCTTATCTGGTAGATTTAAGGATAAGTACTTTTAGAGAAGCCAATTACAGGAGAATTATAATGGCATTTGAAGTGACCTTTGAATTAAAAGAATCAGATCTTGAGCATTTTCGTGCAGTGATGAGACAAGCTCAATCTGGTGCAAAAAAATTGTCAGAGCAAGAAATTTTAACTAATGCAAAAGAGTTGAGTCTTGAAGTAAAACAAGATGTACCAGAGTTTGTTAGATTGCGTTTAGAGAAACTGCAAACACTGGTTGCTATGATTGAAGATGATGAGTGGCAAATTCCGGAACAAGAGCGTAGTGACGTTATCAATGCTTTAGCTTACTTTAGTGACCCTGAGGATTTAGTGCCCGATGATATCCCTGTATTAGGCTTTTTAGATGATGCTATTATGATTGAACTTGTTGCCGAAGAGTTACAACCAGATATTGAAGCATTTGGCGAATTTTGCGCCTATAGAGAAAGAGAAGAAGGACGTTCAGGCGATAGTACGATCACACGTGACGAGTGGTTGGCTTCAAAACGAAGAGAACTACATAGTCGCATGAGAAATAGGCGTTCATCAAGACGAAAACGTTCTTCTTTCCGTTCTATCTTTTAATGGTAAACCCATTTAATTCACTAACGAACACGTTGGTTTAAAATAAGTTTGCGGCACTTTCTTTAGTGTCGCAAACTGAATTATTTACTCGCAAAATCGCCCAGTTTTTGAAATAATTATCCCTATACTTTTCCCTATTCACTTTGCTTTGAAATGAACAAGCCTCAACAACCAATAAAGTTAACTGAAACGGTTAATAAACTATTGATTAACAATGATTCGCCATCGAGTTTGACTATAGAGCAATGTGCTTCAGCGCTAGCAATGAGTATGACCTCTTTTAGGCGTAAACTTGCTCAAGAAGAAAGCTCTTATAAACTCATACAAAGTAAGTTCTTAAATGAATTATGCATTCAGGCATTACTAACAAAATCAGTTAAAATTGATCATTTAGCAATAAAGCTAGGCTACTCTGAAAGAGCAACATTTGAGAGAGCATTTCGTAAAAAATTTGGTATATCCCCTGCTCAATTTCGAGAATTATCTTTGATAGGTAATGATAAAAGTAGCCGACAGAATGTCATCAGCATAGCTCAGAAATTGCCGCCAATGCCAGATAGTTGCCAGCAATTACTGCGTGAAAAGGAACATGAGAGCCTAAACATTGCACGTGTTGTTTCAATTATAGATAAAGACCCTATTCTTGTCGGCCGTATTATGGGTTTAGCCAATAAAGCTATTTATGGTAAAACACCTAAGAATGTAAGAGATGCAATAAGCAGAAATTTAGGATTAACCACAGCTATTAATTTAGCAATATCCTACGCTGTAACGGATGCACTGCAAAATCAAGTGAGTCAAATAATCATTCGGCAGTACACCCAGGCTTTTTTACTTGCGCCTAAACTATTTAATCTTATGCGTAGATCAACCTTAAAGGCACTGACAAAAGATGTTGCGTTAACTGAGCAGGTATTAGTATTCGCCTTACTGGGCATCTTTTTATTAAGCCACAAACAGTCAGGTAAACATGAATTAATGCTTTACTCGTTACAAGGCATTAGTGATTTACGCTTACTTAATTTGCATATTCAAGAATCAATGGGTATCAGTATTTTTTCAGCTTCTGCGCTAATGTTATCTTTATGGCATATAGATGCTGAAGTAATTAAGAAGTTAACGCAGATAAATAGAGTTAGCCAAGGCAAGTCGAAAGGAAATGAGGAAGAAGAACTACTGCTGTTTATGCTGTCTTGCTTGTATGTTTCAGCGAGAGAAGAACAAGACTGCAGCGAATTGGAGCAAAAGGCACTATTACTTAAAATAGACAATTTTGATGAAATAAAAACACTCTTATTTCGCTAACTGATTGAAGGAATGAGCTGATTTCTTGAAAATAAATGTAAATAGTGGGGGCTTTATCTTCAAGAAATCATTAAAAGGTTAAAACTATAGTTCCAATTGCTTACGTGGGCGTAGCACAAAAAAACCAAAACTAAGCATAAATAATATCATGGTTGAAGGCTCAGGTACGCTCGTGACTTGTGTTAAAGAGACATTATCGATTAAACCACCTAAGGTGTTTTGTCTACCGAAAGAGCCGAAACTTAAACTCATCGACTCTGATTGAGCCGTTAAGACTACCGATTGTTTTATCCAGTCAGGTATTGTACGACGTGTACCATCAGCAATAAAACTCGCTTGCATGTCCACTTCAAAATCTAAAGCTGAGTCTTGCCAAAAAACATTAATACCGTTGTCATTAAAACGATAAGTTCTCGGCTTATAATAGAATTCCAACAAATAATCATTGCCAAGAATTAGTGAATCAATAGTTTGCGACATCACCGTATTCGAGGCACCACGAGGGTGAGAGTCCAATTCAACATGATGCTTACCTTCTTGTGAGCGTGTCACAACATTTTTTTGTAATTCGATACCATTACCATAAGAGGTTACCCAGCCAGGTAAGGTGTAGAAAACATCCCATGCACGCCTTTTTCTTTCATAAGCGGCTAGGTTAGTATTAAACACGATGCCGGAAGACCTTGAATCATCTTCAAATCTTAATTGTTCGAACCCACCATTTGTTATTAATGTCGCATCAGCAATAAAGCTTACCGCTAGAAAAGAAATTGACAACACCATTTGGCTAAAAGCTTTTATCATTTGAGCAATACTTACGTGTCTTTTTTGAAGTTGAGAAAATTATAAGCACAAAGGTAAAGGCGAAATATGGCCAAACTGTCCATTTTACCAAATAGGCAAAATGATTGACTTACTCATAATTCATCTTTTTCATAAAGTACTTGTAGTAGTCATGTTTTATTTTATGCCTTTATTTATAGAAAGTTACGTGTAATAAAACTGTAACAAAACTGTCGTACCATTGAAATATAGCGGAAATATCCCTGTCATAAATGTAGTTTATTAAAGGAAAAACAATGGAACGTTTGACTATTAAATGGAAGTTAAGTTTATTAGCCGTTATAGCCGCAATAGGCTTTACCGTACTTCTCACTAACAACTATTTTGCCACTGAAACATTAATAAAATTTACCAATATTTCTAGACATACCGTACAGCTAGAAGCTGAAATGTTAATGTTACGTCGCCATGAAAAAGACTTTATCGCCCGCAAAGATACCAAATATATCACTAAGTTTGAGCAAAGCTTTTCCAAAACTGAGCATACCATCAAGCAAGTCGAGCAAGAGTTATCATCCGTTGGTATTTCTAATCAGCGCATTGAAGCATTAAGACAGGTACTGCTTAGTTATCGAGATAAATTCTCTCTGTTGGTTAAACAACAGAGAATCATTGGCCTTCACTCTAATGATGGACTATATGGCTCATTAAGAAGTGAAGTACATATAATCGAAAACTTACTCATTGAACGCGAAAATGATTCGAGTTCAACTTTAGAAATCCATAGCCTGATGCGTACTATATTAATGATGCGCAGACACGAAAAAGACTTTATGTTAAGGCGCGACTTAAAGTATGTTGATAAATTTAATAAACAAATAGACGTGTTTAGAAATAAATTAGACAGTAGTACGGCTACCAATAATTTTAAACAAAAAGCAGGTGCTGCCCTCAGTGGTTATCAACTACAGTTTATCCAATTAGTACAAGCAGAACAAAAATTTGGCTTAAGCAGCAACTTAGGTGTACTTGGTGAAATGAGAAATAGCATTCATCAAAGTGAAACACTGTTAAAGTCGTTTAGTGAATTTGCTATTGAAAATATCGAACAACATATGGAAAAAAAGAAATTACATGACATCATTGTCGGGATTTTTCTAATGCTAATCATCATGTTGGCATTAATTTTTATTGCTAATGGTATTTCAAAGCGTATTACAAACTTGTCACAACTCATGGCTTTGGCAGCAAATTCAAAAGATTTAACTTTACGATCTCAGATCTCAGGAAAAGATGAAATAAGCACCATGGCAAAAATTTATAATAACATGATGGCTGAGTATGATGCTTTAATGAAAGAAGTGAAGAATTCATCTTTAGAGCTAGCACAAGCATCCCGAGACTTAAAAGAGTCAAGCGAACATGCAACAGCAGGAGTTAATCGGCAATTAAGCGAGAGCGAGTTAGTAGTATCTGCCATGACTCAAGTGAGTGACTCTGTTGCTGAGGTTGCTTTTAATGCGTCTGAAGCAGCTATGGCATCTTCTTCTGTCGAATTAGGCTCATCTAATGGCCATCAGTTAGTGACCGAAAATAGGAAAAGCTTTGCTGAACTGGTCACTGATATTGAAAACTCTGGCGCTATTATTCAAGATTTAAGTAAAGAGAGTAATAATATTGAGGCGATGCTCAATGATATTCGAAGCATTGCCGACCAAACCAACCTACTTGCCCTTAACGCAGCTATTGAAGCTGCTAGAGCTGGAGAACAGGGACGTGGTTTTGCTGTTGTGGCAGATGAAGTAAGAACACTTGCTCAACGATCTGCAGAGTCGACATTAGAAATAGAAAATATTGTAAATCGACTTCAATCACTCGCTACAGAGGCCGTTACTGCCATGCATTTAGGTAAAATCCAAGCTGAAGCGAGTGTTGAAAATACTAATAATGTCGAACTCGCGTTAAGTGAAATAAAAAACTCTAGTGAAGCTGTTAATAGTATGAATCGGCAAATTGCTACCGCAGCGCAACAACAATCTGGAGTTGTAGAAGAGGTAAATCAAAGTTTATTATCAATTGCTGAAGTGGCAAGGAATACTTCTCAACTTTCATTAACCATCTCAGCATCCGGCGAGCAACTACAACATCTATCAGAACAATTAGGACTTCGTGTTTTAAAATTCACCTTATCCAACTAAGCGAGAGCGTGTCACATTATAGTGAGAGTAATAGCCTAAAATGGCTACCTATTTTATTAGCTTTAATCATTTAAGAGTCAATGACGCTTTTTGCATGTTTTTTAACACAACTGATATTTTGTAATTAACTTTTCTCGCTTTTGAGGCAGTATATTAATTTTAGCAAGCTCACCATCGGTTACTTTCAACAAACGTTTATCCATGACTTTAAACCATAACCAAGGAAGGTAAGCGACTACATACATACCAAAATAACCACTTGGTAAGGTTGGCAGCCCATTAAAATGGCGCAACGATTGATAGCTACGCGTCGCATTAGCATGATGATCTGAATGACGTTGTAAATGGAATAGAGCCCAGTTTGAAAAAATATGGTTACTGTTCCAGCTATGATGTGGTTGGGGGCGTTCATAACGACCGCTGGCCAGCTTTTGTCGTAACAGCCCATAATGCTCAATATAATTGGCTGAAGTAAGTTGCCACATTGACCAGAAGGCACAGATAAATAAATACCCTAAAACAGCGACGCCTAACCATAAAAATAAAGCTAAAAATAGCCCTAAGGTCATTAACATTGCTTGTAGAAACTCATTCTCCAATGACCAAGGAGACTTACCTGCTTTTTTCAAGCGTAGTATTTCTATACTATTAGCCCGTAATATTGCGCCAGGCAACTCTCTTAAGGCGAAGCGATATATGCTTTCCCCCATTTTCGCTGAGGCTGGGTCTTCTGGGGTAGCAACATGCTTATGATGACCACGGTTGTGCTCTATAAAAAAGTGACCGTAAGCCGCTGGTGCTAATACGATTTTAGCCAACCATATATCTATCTTATTTCTTTTATGGCCTAATTCATGACCTATGTTTAAACCATGCCCGCCAATACTTCCGGCCAGTAAAGCAACCGCTAAATATCCAAATATACTCAGTTGATAATTAGCAACGAACCAAGCACAGAAGATAAAGGAAGCAATAACAACAGGAACATTTAATCGAGTAATCATAGGATAAAAAGCATCTGCTTCTAAAAGCTTAATGACTGATTCAGGTGGATTACTGCTATCTTCCCCCATGAGGTAATCGATAATTGGAAAGATGCTATAGACTAATATAAAAAACAACCAAAGATAAAATTCATGGTTGAATACTAAATAAAGTAAAGGGCCAGCTACTGCAGCGCAAGGAAGCACAAGGGAGAACCACCAAAAATATCGTTTCTTATCGATATAAGTCGTGCCGTCAGTTGCTATAAAAGTACCGGCTCTATTCACACTTTTCCCCTCAAAGCTAGTTTGTAACTATCTTCAATTTAATGCAGCAAACTAAATCTAAAAGTACGTTCGAATTAGGTTGTATTGTTCACAGCGATGAATTTAGGTACTTTCTAGTTAAGCACACAATACTAGGAAGATATACAAATAACAGGTGCAGGAGTACTATGAAGTAATAGCACAAAATACATTTTAGACAGATTTTGTGCCAACAAGGAGGAGTTTTATCTAATCACAAGCTAGATACCCGCTTAACTTTGACTACTCCTCACCACCTTCAAGTAAATCAGCAAAATGTGATAGTTTGTCTAAAGCCAAACTGTGAATCGATTTTCTAGGGTACCTTCCTGTACTATTCATAATTCCTGCAGAAGTCTCCATTAATAGTTCTAATGCTTGGTCAATCGTTTCTACCGCATAAATCGCGAATTCATTACGCTCAACTGCCGCAATAACCTCGCTATCAAGCATTAAATTAACGACATTAGTTTTGGGAATAATAACGCCCTGCTTGCTGGTTAAACCTTTATCTTTACAAAGTTGAAAAAAGCCTTCTATTTTTTCATTGACACCACCAATAGACTGCACTTCACCATGTTGATTAATGGAACCGGTAATTGCGATACTTTGATCTATCGGTAATAAGGTAACTGCAGAAATCAGCGCACAAAGTTCAGCCATTGAGGCGCTATCTCCGTCAATATGGCCATAAGACTGTTCTATAGCAATATTAGCTGATATCGCCACAGGAAAATCTTGGCCATATTTATGACCCAAATAACCCGTTAATAGCAATACCCCTTTAGAATGAATTGATTTGCCTAAGTCAACTTCACGCTCAATATCAGTCACGCCCTGACTGCCAGCATAAACCGTCGCAGTAATACGTGCCGGTGTGCCAAAAACACTATCACCAATTTCGAGTACCGTTAGGCCATTAACTTTACCTACATAGGCACCTGTAGTGCTAATTAATACTTGTTGCTCTTTAATTTCATCAAGCCATGCTTCACTTAAACGGCCAGTACGACGTTTTTTAGCGGCTAACGCCATTGCAACATGTTCAGCCGTTAATGTGCCTTTGCTACCACTTTTAAGCCAGCAATAGTTAGCTTCATCTAACAGATCATTCACTTGCACAATATTTGCCGATATTTTATGTTGATGTTCAGCGCGCCTGAAAGCATACCGCACCAACTCAAGCACAGCAGCATCATCAATCTCAGGATAATTGTGCTTAAAAGCTCGTTGACGCATTAGGTTACCGAACGCGACTAAGTTATCATCATTTTTTTCCAAATGACGATCAAAGTCAGCGAGTACTCTAAATAATTCGGTAAATTCTTGGTCGTAGTCTTGCAGCGTATAATAAATTTCTGCATCGCCCAGTAACACGACTTTTACTTGCAATGGTATTTTCTCAGGTTGCAAACTAAAAGCTCCCGGTTGACTCAGCTCTGAATAGGGGTTTTCTATAGTGACTTGCCCGGTCTTTAATGCCAGCTTCAATCGTGACCAAACTAAAGGCTGAGTTAATAACTTATCCGCATCAAGTAATAAGTAACCACCATTGGCTTTATGCAAAGCTCCTGGGCGAATTAATCGATAACTGGTGTAGCTACTACCTTGAAAGCTGGCAAAATCTACATGGCCAAACAGGTTTTGATAAGTGGGGTTTTGTTCATAGACAACAGGAGCACCATCATTAATGTCACGCTGCACTAATAAATTCGGCAAGAAACGCTCAACCATTAACTTCCGTAGTTCTTTATCATTAGGTAGCTCATCTTCATCGTTTACCAATATTTCTAACGATGCATCAACAATATGAGCTTTGACTTTACCTAAATATTTAAGCACGCCACTATTTTCACTGAACTCTTGTTCTAATTCTTTTAAATAAGGTTTAATTGCCTGCTCTGCCGTATCATTTTTTAACAGACGTAATTTATTAGATGATTCACGTTTCCACAAAGGCAACTCAAGTAGTTGTTCAGCAAGCACTACCTCTAACTCTGCCAGTAATTGATAGAATTTAGCTCGCTCACCCTCATCCATACCAGCAAACTCTTTATCATTTAATGGCTTACCATCAACGAGTGGAGAGAACCCTACCTCACCATTTTCTTCATATAACGAAACATTACTCTTTAACGCTATCTCTTCAACTTTACCTATAGCCTCATCATATTTTTTATTAAAATCTCGATCGATAGCAGATTTTTGTCTTTGGTAGCCTGGGTTATCAAAGATTTCGGGAAATAAATCCATTAATTCATCAATAAACTTATTCATCCTAGATAATAGTTGCTTACCATCACCAGGATTAACATAGAGCTTATATGGGGCATGGTTTTCATCAAAATTATTTATATAACACCATTCAACAGGAGTCGTTTGTGTTTTTGCTAATGCCGTTAACAATTGTTTGGTTAAGGTCTGTCTACCAGTGCCATGCTCCCCTAAAGCAAAAACATTAAAGCCCACTGCCGACATAGACAATCCAAAATCTAATGCTTCCTTAGCACGCTCATGACCAACGAAGGTTTGTGCCATTTTACTGGGGTGTTGCTGCTGAGAGAAAAGCTCTGCTGAGAGAGTAGAGCTGAGTTGTGATGAATTTAATTTACATTGCAAAGCAGGTGTTGTGGTCATGTATGTCCTTGAGAAGTTTGCTTTTTAAATAGGGAAAGCGATTCATCTATATTAACAATTTTGTAGCCCAGTAGCCATAAAACTGGATAAAACTATGGATCTAATGGCAAGCGAGTAAAACTATCGCCACCGCATTTTAGGCAATTCGCTATTTCAGTAAAATGCATAATATGTGTTTTTTCCTCACATTGCTGGCAAATCAGCTCACCAAAACCTATAACATCACCGGTTTTGTAAATGCCATCATGTTGAAAGTCTTCTAGTAATTCAGCCCACTCCACTTGTGATTTGTCCGTTAATTGTGCAAGATTTTCCCATAAGGTTTCACTAAGTAAACCTAAGTAGATCGAGTTTTTAGCTTGTGATTGATTTTGTTGATAAAAATCATGCAAGTCATGCTTTAAATTATCGGTAAATTGAGCCACTTTTTCTTCTGACATGTGCTCCGCCGCTAAAGCATAAGATTTAGCACGCTTAACTAGCTCGATAACCCTCGGTTTTTGTATCTCCTTCATTTCATCAAGCCATTTACTAAGATCTTGATAAATTTCCATAAGATGTTCTTTCTTATTCGCCATCACACTTTCCTTTTATCAGTCTCTTTGTTCTTTTTAATAGTATAGACAAAATTAGCAATTAAGCTTGTTGTTAACTAGCCAGATAAGGTATTCTATCGCGATAATTTAATTTCTGTTTTTTACTCTCTTTCAAGCAAATATTAGCCTGAATTAGACAAGTAAAAACTTCAAAATACAGTGTTCGAGAAACCATTAATGGAAGCCATTTACAATCCCCAAGCAATTGAAGCAACAGTGCAAAAATTTTGGACTGATAACAACACATTTAAAGCCGTTGAAGATGAGAGCAAAGAAAAGTTTTATTGCTTAGCAATGTTCCCCTACCCTAGTGGTCGATTACATATGGGTCACGTACGTAACTACAGCTTAGGTGATGTGATTTCTCGTTACCAACGCATGCAAGGTAAAAACGTAATGCAACCTATGGGTTGGGATGCTTTTGGTTTACCAGCCGAAAATGCAGCGATTAAGAATAAAAGTGCGCCGGGCAAATGGACCTATGAGAATATTGATTATATGCGCAACCAGCTTAAATCTCTTGGTTTTGGTTACGACTGGGATAGAGAACTGGCGACCTGTAAACAAGATTACTACCGCTGGGAACAATGGTTTTTCACTAAGCTCTATGAAAAAGGCTTAGTTTATAAGAAAAACGCCACGGTAAACTGGGATCCTGTGGACCAAACAGTGTTAGCCAACGAACAAGTTATTGATGGCCGCGGTTGGCGTTCAGGTGCTATTGTTGAGAAAAAAGAAATACCACAATGGTTTATTAAAATCACTGATTACGCCCAAGAACTACTTGATGATTTAGACCAGCTTACTGACTGGCCTGAGCAAGTAAAAACCATGCAACGCAACTGGATTGGTCGCTCTCAAGGTGTTGAGATGACATTTGAAGTTGACGGTTTAATTGAAGGCAATCAAGAAAGTTTCGATATCTACACCACTCGTCCTGACACCTTAATGGGAGTGACATACGTAGCGCTTGCTGCAGAGCATCCATTAGCTAAAACGGCGGCAAAAGCAAACGTAGAATTAGCAAGTTTTATCGAAGAATGTAAAGGCAACCAAACCACAGAAGCCGATATGGCTGCTATGGAGAAAAAAGGTGTTGATACCGGTCTTAAAGCTATTCACCCACTTACCGGAGCATTAGTTCCTGTTTGGGCTGCAAATTTTGTACTAATGGATTATGGTTCAGGTGCGGTCATGTCTGTACCAGGACATGACCAACGTGATTATGAATTCGCTAAAAAGTATAATTTAACTATTGCACAAGTGATTGCAGGGCAAGCTGATGATGATATCAACGTTGCTGCCATAACTGAGAAAGGTGCATTAATCAATTCGGCTGAATTTAACGGTTTAGACTTTGAGCAAGCCTTCAAAGCCATTAGCGATAAATTAATCAGTGAAAACAAAGGCAAAGTAACCACTAATTTCCGCTTGCGTGATTGGGGCGTTTCTCGTCAACGTTACTGGGGCACTCCTATTCCAATGATCAACTTGCCAAATGGTGAGTCTGTCCCGGTACCAGAGAGCGAATTACCTGTAGTATTACCAGAAGATGTGGTGATGAATGGTGTAACTTCTCCTATTAAAGATGATCCACAATGGGCGAAAACAACCTTTAACGGCGAAGAAGCCTTACGAGAGACAGATACCTTTGATACTTTTATGGAGTCTTCATGGTACTACGCTCGTTATTGTTCACCAAACGATGATAGCCAAATGTTAGATCCTGCTAAAGCCAACTATTGGCTGCCCGTAGATCAGTACATTGGTGGTATTGAACACGCTATTTTGCATTTACTTTATTCACGCTTTTTCCATAAATTACTACGCGACGTTGGCTTAGTAGAATGTGATGAACCTTACAAAAAATTACTTTGCCAGGGCATGGTATTAGCTGACACCTATTATAGAGAAGCAGATAACGGCGCCCAAGAATGGATAGCGCCAAGCGATGTCAATGTTGAACGCGATGAGAAAGGTCAAGTCACTTCAGCAATTAGCAAAACCGATGGCGAAGCTGTTATTTCTGCCGGCATGAGTAAAATGTCAAAGTCAAAAAATAATGGTATCGACCCTCAAGAAGTCATCAATAAATATGGTGCCGATACCGTACGTTTATTTATCATGTTTACTTCACCACCTGAACAAACCTTAGAATGGTCTGACGCTGGGGTTGAAGGTGCATATCGTTTTGTTAAACGAGTGTATAAAATAGTGCATGATTTTAATGAAGCTGTTGATGGAGAAATAGCTGATTCGAAAGACTTATCATTAAATTCAGCACAGAAAAAACTACGCCGAGAGTTACATAAAACCATAAATAAAGTCACTGATGATATTGGACGCCGTAATACTTTTAATACCGCTATTGCGGCCATTATGGAATTGATGAACCATTTAAGTAAAGCCCCAATGACCACCACTGAAGACCAAGCGGTAATGCTTGAGTCATTACGTGCCTTGGTATTAATGCTTACGCCAATTACGCCGCATATGTGTCACTATTTGTGGAATCAGATAGGCTCGAGCAAAGAAGCGGTTGAAAATGCGCAATGGCCAATGGTTGATGAAAGTGCCTTAGTTGAAGATGAGAAACTTATTATTGTGCAAGTTAACGGCAAGTTACGTGCAAAAATCACTGTGGCAGCTGACGCCAGCAAAGAGGTGGTGGAACAGATAGGTTTAACGGAGAGTGGTGTTGTTAAATTTACCGAAGGGAAAACTGTTCGCAAGGTAATATACATACCCGGAAAATTATTAAATATTGTGGCCAATTAACATGAAGAGTAGGAGCGGTTTTAACCGAAAAAACTTGGGGAAAAACATTCTCCTACCTGTTAAACAAGCATGCTCAGTGGCAATATTATCAATAATGCTTAGTGCTTGTGGCTTCCAGCTTAGAGGTGAATATTTACTAAGCGATGAATTGCAAACACTGTACGTTAGTTCAAGCGATGTTCATGGTGAGTTAACGCGTCTAGTAAAGCGGCATTTAACGCACAATCAAGTAAAAGTACTAAAACAAAAAAACGTGGATGCCCCTGAGCTCCGTATTATGTCTGATAAACTCGACAGGCGTACCTTGTCGGTATTTCAAAACGGACAAGTCGCGGAGTATGAACTTATTTATGCAGTTCATTATCAGCTACGTTTTAGCGCTAAAGAGGGTGAACAACTTATAGAGCCACAAGATTTCCGCTTCGAGTTAAATAGAGATTATCAAGACGATCCTAACTCAGCGTTAGCAAAGTCTCGTGAACTATCTTTGCTGTTAAGTGAAATGCGAAAGTCTGCTGCAGATAAAATCTTGCGTGATATGGCTAGAGTTCAACGATAGTTGCGCCAAATAAAGTAAAGGCATAAATGAAAATTTATCATAATCAATTACCACAATCATTACATCAAGGTTTCAAGCCGGTGTGGTTGGTTTTTGGTGACGAGCCTTGGCAGAAAAATGATAGTTTAGCTGTGATAAAGGCGCATGCTCAGCAACAAGGTTTTAGTGAAGTAATTCGTTTTAACACTGATAATAAATTTGACTGGCAGCAGCTAATAGATGAATACCAATCAATGAGCTTATTTGCTAGTCAGCGTATTATTGAAGTTGAATTTACCACCATTAAAATTGGCGAAGCAGGCAATAAGACATTGTTAGCGCTGAGCGAAATAATAGCAAAAAACGCAGCACTGCAGGACGTGATTTTTATCTTTCATGGTCCTAAACTGGATGGACCTAGTGCAAATAGAAAGTGGTTTAAAACCTTAACACAACTAGGTTGTTACTTACCTTTATATGATGTTGATGTTAAAGCGCTACCTCGTTGGTTACAAAATCAAGCCAGAAGTCTACAGTTGAATTTGTCTGCTGAATTATCTTCATTATTAATTGAATTGTTTGAAGGTAATTTGCCTGCCCTAGCGCAAGAGTTACAAAAGCTTTGCTTACTCTTTAGCCCAAACCAGCAAATTAATTTGAGTGATGCTGAGCATTTAGTTATCAATCAAGCCAGATTCAACCCTTTTCAAATTATAGATGCGCTTTTGCAAGGTAACTGTAAAAAATGTATCGCTATGTTAGATCAAATGCAGCAAGAAGGAACTGCTGCAGGGCAGTTAGTATGGGTTTTTCATAAAGAGATCAATCAGCTGTATACTATGTTAGATAAACTAGCTCAAGGGATGCCCCTAGCTGATTTATATAAAGAGTATCGCATTTGGGATAAACGAAAACCTTTGTATCAACATGCTCTCACCAATATAACGCTTAAAAATGTTAAGCGGGCAATGTCAAGATTAGCAGATATTGATTTGATCAGTAAAACCACCAGTGAATTTAACGCCTTCATTCTGCTCGCTGATCTTTGCTTAACACTTTACCATGGCGACACCATGCAGCATTATTCCCTTAACTATGAATATGATTAACCATGCAGAATGACCGCCATCATAGTATTGGCATTTTAGGAGGTACTTTTGATCCTATTCATCTCGGTCATACTTTACCCGCTAAAGCGACGGCACAGCACTTGTCTTTAGATGAAATACTATTCATTCCTGCCAATATCCCTCCCCATAAAACCATGCCAAATGTTAGTGCTCAGCAACGCGTTGCTATGGTTAATATCGCTTGTGAGCACGAACCTATATTTAGCTGTGATGAACGAGAATTAGGTCGCCATGGTAACTCTTACACAGTTGATACGCTCAAAGAATTATCACAAACATACCCAAATTCGCAATTGCACTTTATCGTGGGTTTAGATTCTTTATTAACGTTTACCACATGGTACAAATACCAAGAGATATTATCTCTATGTCATTTAGTTGTTAACATGCGTCCTAATTATCAATTAAGCGCAATCAATCAAGCAACCAAGGCCTTACTAGCAAGACACCAAGTTTTTGAGGTTGATTCACTCAAGAAAGCTAAACACGGGGCAATTTTATTGTTGCCAACAATCATACCGAACCTTGAAGATCACCTTAATATCGAAGCCTCTTCTAGTGACATTCGCCAACGGCTTATCAATCAGCAAGACTGCCAACACCTACTTTCTCATGACGTGTTAGCTTTTATTCACAAAAATAAGCTTTATCGTTAACCTATTGGCGAAATAATGTTAATATTACACAACTGTGCTTAACTAATAACAGAAGCGCAAAAAAGCATACTTTAACCACTTAGTAAAATATAGGAAGAACAACTTGCAAACCGAAGAACTTAACGCATTTGTCATCGAAAAACTTGATGACATGAAAGGTAGAGATATTATTTCCCTTCACATTAGTGACAAAGCTAGCTTTGCTGACTATATGGTTATCTGCTCAGGCAACTCCAATCGCCATGTAAAATCTATTGCTCAATCAGTTGCAATGGAATGTCGTGCTGCAGGTGTTGAGCCTCGTGGCATGGAAGGGAACGATGTAGGTGAATGGTCTCTGGTCGATTTAGGCGATATTATTGTCCATGTTATGACTGATGAACAGCGTGATAAATATAACTTAGAGCAACTATGGGCTGAATAGTCTCAAATTTCATCGGTTAATGGATTTATGAAACTTACATTATACGCCGTTGGCACTAAAATGCCTGCCTGGGTTAGCCAAGGCTTTAGTGAATATGCAAGGCGATTTCCCCGTGATTTGAGTTTTGACTTAGTTGAGATTACCGCTGGGAAACGAGGCAAAAATGCCGATATTGCGCGTATTTTGGAAAAAGAAGGCGAGCAATTACTCGCTGCTATTCCTAAAGGCAGTCGCATTGTTACTTTAGAAGTAGAAGGTAAGCCTTGGGATACACCGCAATTAGCCAAGCAGTTAGAGCGTTGGCAATTTGATGGGCGTGATGTTGCATTACTCGTGGGCGGGCCTGAAGGGTTGGCACCGGCATGTATCAAAGCAAGCGAACAAAAATGGTCACTCTCGTCACTTACTTTACCGCACCCTATGGTAAGAATTTTGATTGCCGAGAGCTTATATCGTGCTTGGAGTGTCAATAACAATCACCCTTACCATAGGGAATAATTAGTGGTATCTCACCGTGCAGCTATCCTCGAACATAACTTTAGTAAAAGCATGAAGGCTACATTGGGTTCTCCTCAAGTGCTTGTAATGCTTAGAAAAAAGAAAAGGTATCATTAGTGGCTCCGCGTCGAGTAATTATCCGCAATCACAGCGCCGAAGCTAACCTCTTCGCTAGGCGTACCTTCATTGCCTTTATGGGCGTAATGGTTTTATTGTTAGTGTTATTTAGTAATGTGTACTCATTACAGGTAGCTTCATTTGAAAAATATCAAACTCGCTCTAATTCAAACCGCATTAAATTACTGCCTGTCGCACCTAATCGTGGCTTAATTTACGATCGCAATGGCGTTATTCTTGCTGATAATAAGCCAGTTTATAGTCTTACCGTAATACCAGAACAAGCTAAAAACCTTACAGAAAGCATCAGCCAAGTTAGTCAATTACTGGATATTAGTAGTGATAGACAAAAGAAGTTTTTTAGCTCAGTAAAACGCAAACGCCGTTTTAAACAAATTGAATTACACCCCCGACTGAGCGAGCAACAAGTAGCACTATTCTCAGTCAATAAACATAAATTCCCAGGTATTTTTGTTGATGCGCGTTTAAAGCGACATTACCCTTTTGGCAAGTTAACCACGCATAACTTAGGTTATGTCGCTAGAATAAATCGCAAAGATGCTAACAAGCTTGAATTAGCCGGTAAGTCAGAAAACTATGCAGCAACTCACGGTATAGGAAAACTCGGTATTGAAAAATATTACGAAGATATACTGCATGGTAATATTGGACATCAAGAAGTTGAAATTAACAGTCAAGGGAGAGTGATTCGCACCTTAGACTTCACCCCGCCAACCCCAGGTAAAGACCTAACCTTAACGTTAGACATCGAACTACAAATGATAGCCAAACGCGCTCTGTCAGGAAAGCGTGGCGCTGTTGTAGCTATGGATCCTCGTACTGGAGGCGTGTTAGCGATGTACTCTAACCCGAGTTATGATGGTAATTTATTTGTGCACGGTATTAGTAGTAAAAACTGGAAAAAAATTCGTAATTCTAAAGACCTCCCGTTAATCAATAGAAGTGTTCAAGGGTACCCGCCGGCATCAACAGTTAAACCATTTTTAGCGCTTACAGGCTTAGAAGAAGAATTTATCACCCCTGATACAAAAATTTGGGATCCCGGTTGGTATCAACTTGAAGGTTTACCAAATAAATATAGAGATTGGAAAAAATGGGGCCATGGTTGGGTTGATTTAAATAGAGCTATTGAGCAATCATGTAACACCTATTTCTTCGCCCTAGCCTTTAAACTTGGCATTACTAAAGTGAGTACCATGATGGAGCGCTTTGGCTTTGGCGATTACACCGGCATTGATATTCATGAAGAAAGCAAAGCGATTATGCCCAGTGTTGCTTGGAAGCGAGCTCGTTATAATCAGCCTTGGTATACTGGCGAAACCTTATCTGTGGGTATTGGGCAAAGTTACTGGACTGTTACACCTTTACAGCTCACTCAAGCAGTAACGACCTTAGTCAATCACGGTGAGCGCAAAGTCCCACACTTACTAAAAGCAACGAAAGAACGGTCGCAAAATGCCGAAGGGCAATATCAGGAAAGCTTAGCGCAAGTTATTTATGAAGAACAAGCCCCTTTGGTATTGAAAAATAAAGAAAACTGGGACCTAGTACTTAAAGCAATGCACAGAACCGTACAAAGAGCGGATGCAACAGGACATGCTGCGTTTAAAGGCACACGTTATAATGCCGCAGGTAAAACGGGCTCAGCCCAAGTCGCGCGCATTAAACAAGATGAAAAGTATGATGCTGAAACAACGCAAGAAAACAAACGTGATAACGCTATGTTTATTGCTTTTGCTCCCTTTGAACACCCTGAAATTGTCGTAGCTGTGGCAATTGAAAATGTTGCTAAAGGTGGAGGTGGCACCAATGCTGGGCCAGTCGCTAGACAAATTATGGACCAATATTTTGGTGCTCGAATAATCACTTCGAGCATTGATACAGTTTCATCACCGCTTGAAAACATAACTCCGCACCAACATGGCCATGCTCAAACTAACAAAGAGGCAGAGACGGAATAATGCGCAGTACAGGACAAGACCAACAACAAGTACGTAGTATCTGGCAAAAATTACATATAGATATCCCTTTATTGTTAGGCATCATGTCATTGATGGCACTAGGCTTATTTATTGTCTACAGTGCTGGTGGTCAAAGTATAGATATAGTGTACCGACAAGCTGTTCGCTTAGGAGTTGCCCTAGTTATCATGTTTATTATTGCGCAAATTCCGCCGCTTTCTTATCGAAAATGGGCTGTGCCAGTTTTCATCATTGGCATTCTGTTACTTATCGCTGTTTTATTATTTGGCCATGTTGGTAAAGGAGCGCAACGATGGTTAGATATAGGCTTTATGAAATTTCAGCCTTCTGAAATCATGAAGTTAATTGTTCCTATCATGGTGGCTTGGTATATCAGCCAAGAAAATTTACCGGTTAAGATATCTACTATTATTATCGCTTTTATATTAGTGTTGATGCCAACATTACTTATTGCCAAGCAACCTGATTTAGGTACTTCTTTGCTCATTGCAAGCTCTGGTATATTTGTCATATTTCTTGCTGGTGCTAGTTGGAAGCTAATTGGCATATGTGCAGGGTTAGCGTCAGCTTTCGCACCTATATTGTGGATGTTTTTAATGAAAGATTACCAAAGGCAACGGGTAATGACTTTTTTAAACCCTGAACAAGACCCTTTAGGCTCTGGCTATCATATTATTCAATCAAAAATAGCTATTGGCTCAGGCGGCCTTGAAGGCAAAGGATATTTGCAAGGAACTCAATCTCAACTAGAGTTTTTGCCTGAACGCCATACAGACTTTATTTTTTCGGTATTTAGTGAGGAGTTTGGCCTAATCGGTGTTGCTGTTTTACTGCTGGTATACTTATTTATCGTCATGCGTGGCTTATGGATTGCCGTAAATGCGCAGCATGCTTTTACCAAACTATTAGCCGGTAGTCTAACATTAACGTTTTTCGTTTATGTTTTTGTCAATATAGGCATGGTGTCAGGTTTACTGCCTGTTGTTGGTGTACCACTACCGTTAGTAAGTTATGGTGGAACTTCAATGGTGACATTACTTGCTGGTTTTGGCATGCTTATGGCAATAAGTACCCACAGACGTTTCCACGTTTAAATTGCACTTAAATTGATTGTTATTTCAGTTAGCGCTTGTCGAGTGCGAGTAATGACGTTAGTCAAACTAATAATTTCTCTAACGTTTTTGGGGTGTTTTTTTGAATTTAGTACTATAAATTATGATTAATTACGGACTTAAAAATGAAAAGTAGTAACATTGTATTATTAATCGTTATGTCATTAATTATAACGGCCTGTAGTACAGGGCGATACCAACAACTCAACGATAGTACTCCCGATAGGCTGCCTAATAAGACAGAATTAAAAGATGCAATTCCCCGCGCTGAAGCCTATAGCCGAGGTGGAAATAAAAACTATCGCGTTCGCGGTATTGATTATCAAGTTTTACCTGATGCACAAGACTTTGAAGAAACTGGCATAGCTTCTTGGTATGGCAATAAGTTTCATGGGCACTTAACTTCAAATGGTGAAATTTATGATATGTACGCCATGAGTGCAGCACATAAAAATTTGCCTCTGCCGACTTACGTAAAGGTAACTAACCTTACCAACAATAAATCAATCATAGTGCGGGTTAATGATCGAGGGCCTTTTCACCAAAACCGTATTATTGATTTATCTTATAGTGCCGCTTATAAACTTGACATGCTAAAAACGGGCACTGCCAAAGTAAAAATTACTGCTATTACTGAGGCTAGTAACAATACAAAAGTTAAAATAGTAGCGGCTCAAAAAGAAAAAGTAACTAGCGTAACTAATAGTGTGAAAAATGTTATCCAAGTATTTGCCACTAGTAAGCTTGAGTTGGCACAACTAACCGCAGACTCTCTGGCTAAGCAATACTCACAAACGGTGCACTACCCAATGAAAGATGGAATATATCGCATTCAAATAGGACCTATAACCAATGAATCTGCACTAAAGCGTTTGCTAAGTGAGCTTAAAGCAAGCCAATACCCCAATGCTTACATTAGACGTTTATAGTTGCTCATATCGATTTCTTACTTTAGCATCTCCTTTTGAAAACAAGAGTTTTCAAAAGGATGACATAATTGAAATAAGCATCTGTTTTAATTGTTAAATCATTAACTAACTAGTTATCACCTGGAGTAACTTGCACTATTTCATGAACGAGTGAAATGACCAGTGATATCAATTTTTACAATTATCTCGAATTCCCCCATAGCCAAGCTAAATAGAAGTGATATACTTTCTAAATTATTGTCTTCATTAAACTCTTATCCATTTATTATTAATCAATTATGCCTATTAAAATCATTAAACCTGTTAACAAAATCCTCAATTTCTTCAGTGGCATTGCACTTAGTTCCGCCTTATTCATAACACCATTAAGTCATGCGATAACTATTATTCCCGATGCTCCTAAAATTAACGCTAAAGGCTTCATATTAGTCGACTTTACTACAGGTAAGGTTATTGCTGAAGGTAATGCAGATATGCAACTTGCTCCAGCAAGCTTAACTAAAATGATGACTAGTTACATTATTGGTAAGGAGCTAGAAAACAAAAACATTTCTAATGATGACAAGGTCATGATCAGCGAAAATGCTTGGGCAAAGAACTTTCCCGAATCATCAAAAATGTTTATCGAAGTTGGTACTGAAGTACCGGTAAAGTTATTAAATCAAGGGATTATCGTTGCTTCTGGTAATGATGCTTGTGTTGCTATGGCTGAGCATATTGCCGGTAGTGAGAGTGCCTTTGCCGATTTAATGAATGCCCATGCTGAACAATTAGGTATGTCTAGCTCATTTTTTGAAAACAGCCATGGTTTAGACAGCTCATCTCATATGACAACGCCACGCGATATGGCCACTTTAGCAGCGGCAATTATTCGTGAAGTTCCCAACGAATATGCCATTTATAAGCAAAAGTCGTTCACTTTTAACAAGATTAAACAATACAACCGTAATTCATTATTATGGGACAAAAGTTTAAATGTGGATGGCATGAAAACAGGCCATACTTCAAATGCGGGTTACAGCCTGGTTACTTCAGCCACTAAAGGTGACATGCGTTTAGTCACTGTGGTCATGGGTACTGATAGTGAACGTGCTCGTAAAGTAGAAAGCAAAAAACTTCTTAATTACGGTTTCCGCTTCTTTGAAACATTTACCCCATATAAAGCTGGTGCAAAGTTTGCTACAAACCGTATTTGGATGGGTGACAAAGAGCTCGTAGATTTAGGTATCACCCTTGATACACCGATTACAATTCCGCGTGGACAACGGAAAAATTTAAAAGCTAACTTTGAATTAAATCAACAATTAACTGCGCCAATTGCCAAAGGTACTGTGGTAGGTAAATTATTCTTACAGCTTGATGGTGAGGATATTGCTCAATATCCGTTAGTGACTTTACAAGAAGTAAATGAAGGTAGTCTCTTCTCAAAAATTGTCGATTACATCAAACTATTCTTCGCACAATTTTTTGAGTAAACAGTTTACCTAACAAGAGCTACAAATTATTCTTAAATAATCTGTAGCTCACTCGCCCTTAAACGTATTCTAAAATCAAGCAACAAGCTGAATAACCGGCTCCAAAAGAACATAACACCGCTTTATCCCCTGAGTTCAAACCATCATGATGCTTATGTAAGGCAATAATACAACCCGCTGAGCTCGTGTTTGCATACTCATCTAAAATAATAGGTGCTTCCCCAGTTTCAGGATCACGACCCAGTACCTTTTTAGCAATAAAGTTGTTCATATTAATATTTGCTTGGTGTAAATATAGGCGCTTAATATCTGCTTGCGCCAATTGTACCTTATCAATTTGTGATGCTATTAAATTCGACACCATAGGTAACACTTCTTTAAACACTTTGCGACCTTGTTGAATAAAATATTTATCAACATCGGTTTCTGTTTCAGGACTACATTGGTTCATATAACCAATATTACTGCGAATATTATTTGAAAACTGTGTAATAGGTTGCTCAGCAATTATTTTAAATTGATGCTCACCTGTCGCTGTTGATTCATCCTCAATAATTGACGCAGTAGCAACATCACCGAAGATAAAGTGACTATCTCTATCACGATAATTAATTTGAGGGGATAATATTTCAGGGTTTATTACCAGTACTGTTTTAGCGGTGCCACTACGAATAGCATTGGCAGCATTAATAATGCCAAACGTGGCAGCAGAACATGCTACCAACATATCGAACCCCCAACCTTCACAACCTAATGCTTGCTGAATTTCAATTGCCATCGCTGGATAAGAGCGCTGTGTATATGCACAAGCAACAATAACAAGGTCAATATCTGCCGCTGTTTTATTCGCAGCAGCCATGGCTTGTTTCGCCGCTGCCACACCGATTTCAGCTTGCATAGATAATACGTCATTTGAACGTTCTATATATGTTGGTCGCATGACATCAACATTTAAAATATCGGCTTTAGACATCACATAGCGGCTTTTTATACCCGAGGCTTTTTCAATAAATGCACTGCTTGAATGTGATAAAGCGGCTAGTTCACCATGAGCAATTGCTTGTTCATTTTCACGATTGAATTTATCAACATAGTCATTAAAGCATGCAACTAACTCATCATTTGAAATACTTTCTGGCGGAGTGAATAAGCCAGTTCCACTAATTACAACAGACATAAAATTTCTCGATTAACCCAATAGGTTAAAGTGATCATAAGGTATGACCACTAGTGTATTTTATTTGGAAAGTTTTGTCGATGAATCGGTGAATTAGACTATTTCTAATTACCATAATTTATAAGTACATGAAGGAAATACAGTATGATTTTCAACAAGCCTCAACATAATTCTGAAGCTTTTATTAAGTAACTAAGTGGCTACTCTTCGAAATATGTACCCCAACCATCATAATCTACCTTACATTTTTGTGCTAATTCAAACATTTTTTTAGTTTCATCTCGAAGCAGTTCAGCATTTAGCATTTGTTCAGTAACTATATCAAACGCAAATACTTTTTCACCACTTTCAAGCTCGGCTTCTTCAGGCTCTTCTATTTCTAAGCCTAATTTAAATGCCGCTATCGCCGCTTTTTCAAGCAGATCAAAATTTTCACTAGCAAAGTGATGTTCTATAGTGTGATAAACGTCATCATTGGTACCATCTGCTAATAATTCACTTACAAGGGCATCAGTATGCTCAAACCAATGCTGCAATTCTTCATCAATCATATTCATTTACCTTTCTTGTGTATTTGCAAGTTCTGCATCAAGCTGTGCAATTTTTGCTTTCATCAAAGTATGCGTTTTATCGGCCAGTTTACGAGCGCTTGCCGGATTTTCTTCATCGATAATAATAGGATCTAAAAATTCAATAATAATCTTGCCGTTATTCCATTGACCTAGCTTTATGGTGCCTTCTTGATTACTGGCGCAAATTGGAACGATAGGCACATTGGCTTGAATTGCAGTGCGAAATGCTCCGCTTTTAAAAGGCAACAAGCCCCGACCTCTACTGCGAGTACCTTCTGGAAACATCCATACCGACAATTTATTTTTACTTATTTTACTTGCCGTTGAACTCATTGTTCCCATCGCTTTATTACTGTTATTGCGATCAATTAAAATATTCCCTGTTAGCCAATACATTTGACCAAAAATAGGAATCCATTTTAGACTTTTTTTCCCAACACTTACTGTACCTGGCTGTACTGCATTAGCCATAGTAAAAACATCATAACTATTTTGATGATTAGCTACATAGACAACTGGGCCAATATTTTTTGCTGACTCAGGAATTCTAACTTCAACATCAAAACCGAGTAATTTAGTCACTTTACCTAAATATCGAGCAGTATGATGAACACTATCTCGATGAAATGGCCTTAAAATGCAGTAAAAACATGAAACAGTGCAAATAAATAGAAAAGCAACAGACATTAAAGTAAATCGGAAAATTGTTAACAACGGGTACAGTCCAAATGAATTTTTAGATGGCGAGTATAGCAAATTAGCTAAGGTTATTAACACATTTATATTCACCATAATTTAATTTTCATGTAATCAATAGTTTAGTTTTTTACCGAGAAAAATATCTATCTTTCTGCAATTTTTCACTATTTTTTGCTACGTTTTGACTATAGTTAGTACTAGGATGATTAATAATATATATTAAAAGACATAACAATAATTTTTGAAGTATTTAAATAACAATATAAGTAAGTACAGCACCGGAAGCTTTAGGGGAAAGTATGAGATTTACCATCGCATTTAGCATAGCTTTGTTTTTTATCGTGTGTGCCATTAATACGCAAGCTAACGAAACTGATTTCACGCAAATTGAAATAAACAACTCTCAAACAGATATTGTCATTAATAGCTCTCCGGTTAGCCAGCTAATTTTGTCGCAAGAGGCAATATTCACTCCATTAGATAGTTCGCAATCCATTGCGAGTACATCAATGATCAAAGGCGAGTTTTCCACCCGACTACTTTCTTTAGAAGCTGGGGTATTAAGTCCTAAACTTGAAGCAAATTGGAGTAAATTCTATTTTAAAGGAGCGCTCACCTTGCACCAGCATGCAGATTTCAATGTTTCTTTAATGGCAAATATTGAGCAAATAAATAGTTATAATTATCACAATGAGCAAGCACCTTCATTTACAGACTCCCTAAGCATTAGTGAAACTGAGTTAAATTATAGTTATGGTATTATTACTAGTTATACCATTAACTCTGGTTGGCAATTTTCTGGTGGGATAATTCATGCAGCGCCAGTGAATGACGCTAACCAAACTACTTGGTATGGTGATGAAAAAATGGCGCTTATTGGTACCACATATTCTTTTTAACAACCCGAATATGGCGCCATTAAAAAATAAAGAGTTTAACCGGTTAAACTCAGCATATATCCTTTGCCCCATACTGTTTCAATGCGCAATTTAGCTGATTTTTTTTCGAAAAGCTTATCTCGCAATTGGGAAACTCTCACATCAACCGTTCTTTCAGAGCCATTATATACACGACCTAATAGTTGCTGATAGATGAAATCTCTATTCATAATCTTGCCATTATTATCAACAAGTAATCGTAATAATTTAAACTCAAATTGTGTTAGTACAATGTTTTTCCCAGCCAATAGACATTTATGGGAATGTGGGAATAAAATTAGCTCTCCCACTTGTATCTGTGCTTGATCCTTATTAGCTGTTGATTGGCTGACTCGTTTAAACAATGCAGCTACTCTGACCTCGAGAATACGCATCGCTATGGGTTTAATTAAATATTCATCCACACCAAGGTTAAAAGCTTGCACCTGCTCTTGTTCATTATCTCGTGAAGTCAACAGTACTACTAGACCAGAATATACGCTTCGGATTTGAGGCATGATTGCTAGCATAGCCAAGCTATCAAAACCAATATCGAGTAAAATCAAATCAGGATTGTGTTGAGCAATACTCTTCGATACCGCTTCATCAGGATGCTTTTGTTGCACTTGATAGCCAAGTTTTCCCAATTGATGTTGCAACAAATCAGGCATCAATTGCTCATTCCCCACCAGTAAAATTTTTTCATTATTAGGCTCATCACCAAATAAAATATTTTCCGATGTAGCTGTATTTCCAGTTTTTAAATGTATTGCCATTCCAATTCTCCTCTGCATCAAGTAAATAATCTTGATGGGGAAATTGTAAGGCACAGTTACATTTAAGTTTGTGTATACTTGCTAATGAAACGTTTAAATTTGTTACCTTACTGCCTAACTATTTTCGGGGATCGCTTTCATCAACATCAATATTATTCTTATTTTCTTGATGAAAACTCACTAAAGTCAATTTAGTTTTAAAATCATAAAGCTGACGAAATTCAGCCCAATCAAGTAAACAATATAAACAAATAGCGGGGTAATGCCACTGATTAAACGCTTTTTCTTCGACTGCTTTAGCTAAAACTGACATGATGGTTTCTACTCGCTCATGTTGTAAGTTAAAAAACAACTTATCTTCTTGAGTGTCAAAACCAGAGCGATTAAGTAACAAAATACTCACGAGTGAGTCGTTTGCTGCATCAATTAAGGTCAGCAAATTCTCTTCTTCCCAAGTAATTGCTGTTTGCTGATATTTCTGCGCTAAATAACGAAAAATCACTCTTGAGTCATAAATACATCTTTCACTATCGATCAGTGCTGGTACTTTTTTTGCCGGATTATTTTCAGTTAATATATGTCGATCCTGATCTGAAAATATATCTAAATTAACAAAGTCATAATCTGTAATCTCAAGCTGTGCCAAATATAAACGTATACGTCTAACAAAAGGGGAAGTTGTTGAACCAAGTAATTTCATAAGCACTCCATTTTTCTAATGAATTAAACTAAACCTACACTGCCGGTAATAAGCAGCCAAAAAGCAAAAAACAACTTTAGTCGGGTTGCGGACAAATGGGTAACTAAAGTCTTCGCAAATATTCCACCAAGAACAGCGCCAGGCCCTGCAAAAACAAGTACTTGCCAATATACATCTTGATGAACTTGGCCTATAGCAGTCCATACAGATATTGCGGAAACAACGACGGCCGCCGCAACGGCCATATTAATATCGAAGCGTCTTAAAATAAGATATATAACCAATAACTCCCCTACGCCAACACTAAGCCATGCAGTTAAGGCACCACCCAAGAAACCGATAACTATCAGTGCAATATAATCTAGTATATGAATTTGACTACGTTCTCTATGTGGTTTAAGTGCGTAAACGGTAAGAATGATAAAGAAACCTAATACTAAAGAGAACCCACTAAAACTACTGTGTAAAGACGCTGGTGAAGCTTGCTCGAAAATAAAAACAAGCGTTAAGGCAATCATTGCACTAATGCTAGTAACAGAGATTATACGTTTAAACCCTTGCCATAAACGTAAGTCTCTTTTTTGACTATAGTAGTGGTGGCTCCATGTCACAGCGCCTGCCGTCATACCAAAGCACTGAATAGCAAAGCTAGTTGCTATAGACTGCTGCTCGGTAAAATTTAACTGGGCAAACATAGGAATGAAGACAACTCCGCCACCAGCACCGGTAGCGTTAGCAAAAATGGCGCCAAGTACACCTAGAAAGCTGAACAGCCAATACCCTAACAACTCATTAATAGGCTGATGTGAGCTTACCAATAATACTAACCACAAAAGAACAAAAGGAATAATAAATTTGGGATTAGTCAAACGAAATGGATTAGCACTTGCCATATCAATTTAACAACTTATTTTAGATTGAATGTATCGCTGTGCATCTTCAGATAAACACGTTTTAGACAGATAACTCTTACTCACGCTTTTACCCACGTTAAAATGTAATAAAAACCCAAGCTTGGTTTCTTCAACAGCGGTCATTTCTTGCCATAATATTCTGCCATTATGATAAAAAGACTCGCTGAGCACTCCTTGTTCATCAATAGTAATGGTTACTTCACTATTAGAAGCTTTACTAAGCATTTGACGTAATACCCACCAAGGCTGATGATAATATAAACTCACGGCCTCTAGAATACCTAAGGCAATAACAAACCAAGCCGCGTAAGCATTTACTGTAGTGAATAGCAGCAGACTTAAACCAAATATAGTTAAAACACCTGACTTAAGGAAAGCTTTTGCAGACAAATCTAACGTTGTTGACTGGCTATAGCATTCATTGAAATGCGTTTTATCTAGGGTAAATTTACTTGAAAACGAAAGTGAAGGATCCATTGGGAAGAAGCTAGTATAGGTAAAAAAATGATTCTATCAGAAATAGTAAAAGATAGTAATTGCTTAACCAGAGTAGCTAACGCATCATTATCATGGTTAAGCACATATTTAGGTGTTCAACCAAAGCACACAACTGCTGAAAATCGGCGGTTGAAATGTCTTTGTTTTTAATCAATTTATCTTTTTTAATTTGTTCCGTATTGTTTTCAATAACGTGCTGAGCGCATACCACTCCTATGGCCTTATTGCCTATTTTTACCGGGATTATCGCTATAGCACCTTTATCAATAAAGTCTGCTAATTCTTGAGTGACCAAATCTCGCCATTGTCTATGGGTATAGTCATTAATTAATGCTGGTACTTTTGTGTCAAGCACACGGCTAATGGCGTTATCACTTTGGCGTAAATTAAAGACTATTTTAGTCGCCACATCTTCGGCTTTATCATTAAAAATAAAACGCGATTTCACTTGCGACTTATCATCTGACATCATCAAAAAACTGCAACGATCAAATTGGAAAGCTTTTACTGAATCAACTAATACTGATTGCAAATATTCATTTAAATCTCGGCTAGACTTCATCAAATTGGTCAACGAAATAAAGGCCGATAGTAATGCTTTTTCTTTGCTAATTTCTTTGATAGAAGTGAAACTTTGCTTTGGCCCAAAATCATTCCCTTTTGGCAAAACATTAATTAAGTCAATGAGTACTTCTGCACCATAAGATTGCAAAAGTTCAATGGCTTGCTCTCGAGTATGAGCTATTTTGGCTTTTAATTGCTTCACTGAAATTTTCATGATGTTAGCAATGTCAGCTAACATATCGTTAAATTGATTTTCACTTTCACCAGGTTGCGAAATACTGGTACTCAATTTATCCGAAAAATATATAATTTTGATTTCGTTAGTTCTATTTTCAGGTTCATCTAAGGCTTTTAATAATAAATCACTTAAATTCCAAGTGTTGGCTAAGCCCCTGCTTAGCGCATTAAAACTTGTTCCTATTTCTTGCTCACAATATTCTTTAAACCCAGGTTTTTCAATATCAACGTTTCGTGCTAACTGATCAGCAAATTCGCCACCACCACTCCAAAAGGCGGTTTCACCAATACCATACAATAAGGCGGCTAAATACACTTCCTCTTGAATTTCTTCACTATAATTTGGTACCATCATTTTTGCCAACATAGCGGCATAAAATGAGTTTGCCATAAGCTGCATTAATTTATTATAAATGCGCACATCTAAGGTTTTACTCGCCAACAAACTATCAACCAGTTTTGCTGTCAAGCATACATTTTTAACATTTTGAATGCCTAGAATGACTGTTGCACGGGAAACAGTCGTTACTTTATTCACGCCCTTATGCTGAACATTATTCGCAACTTTTAACAGACAAGAAGACAGTGCCTGATCGTGCAATATAGCTTTGCTAAGTTTTGGCAGAGAAGATTTATCATCATTTGAAAACTTATCGAGCATTCTGGCTGTCGAAGTAATAGCAGGGAGCTCAGTATTAGCGATAAGCTCAATCCACTGCTCGGTAGTTTTTAGCATTTGACTGCTCATAAAGGCATTTGTTCATGACGTATTATTATCACTAACTATGCACCCAAATAACTAATTTGTCGAAATTTATTTGTTTTTATCCAAAGCTAAAACTAAAAACTACTTCGATCAATAAACGCAGTAGGCTGCTGGCCTTTTGCTAAACCATTTTTCATCGCAATACGCTGGTTTCTTCTGCCAAGCAGACGCATTTGGGTAACTCTTTCCCAAAAAAGTGCTGACCGCGTATCTTTTTTCCAAGTTTTCTTGAAAAGGTATTTGGTTGCCGAAATTGCATCAGGACTTTGCTCAATTATTTTATCAGCCAATATTTTTGCTTCAACTAAAGGGCTGTCGCTTATTTTTGACACCAAACCATATTGCTCTGCTTCAATGCCAGAGAAAAAACGCCCTGTCATAGCCAACTCTTGTGCAATATCAACACGCGTTAAGCGAGATAAAGTAGCCATGCCACTCATATCAGGAATCAGGCCCCACTTCATTTCAAGAATGGACAAATTCGCATCAGGCTTTGCAATACGATAGTCACATGCCAAAATGATTTGCATGCCTGCGCCAAAACAATTGCCATGTACCACCGCAATTACAGGCACAGAAAGATCACGCCACACATGAGCAACGCGTTGAAACATATTATCTTTACGCCACGGCAGTTTTAAAAAGAATTTGGCAATCATCGAAGGATTTTTAGCCACATAACTAAAATCTAATCCTGCACAAAATGAGGCACCTGCCCCTTGTAGAATCACACAGCGAATCGAGTTATCTTTGTTGATTCGTTTTGCTGTTTTAACAAGATCAACCATCATTTGCTCGTCTAAGCCATTATGCTTATCAGCTCTATTTAAGGTGACATGGGCAACACTTTGTTCAACTTTAAAATTCACTCTGGAACTTGTCATAATATTCGCTATTATTAAAATTATGGGTGCATTGAGTGTGACATAGTTAAACTGGTAGAACCACTATCAAAACATCTTAGTTTAAAAAGTAATTTTTAGATCAAAAAAAATTATAAATAATAAAATTTATCCCATATCACAGTATTATTTGTGGTAAAGTTACCAAACGCACCTAGATTAATGTCATTGCAACAATAAAATAAGCCACAGGCTAAAATCGTTAATTATAAATAACAAGCAATGATTTCTGATCCCTTTGGGGTAATAGTTTAATTTTTCTAAGGAAAAACCATGCAAGTTATTATATTTGATGATGCGCAACAAGTTGCTGAAAATGCTGCCGAATGGGTAGCTGAATTAGTCAATAAAAAGTCAGCTCCTGTACTAGGATTAGCAACAGGTAGTACACCAATCAGCTTATACCAACAATTGGTAAATAAACATCAGTTAGGCCAATTAAGTTTTAAAAACACCACCAGTTTTAATTTAGATGAGTACTTGGGCATAGCTGCTGATAATGCGCAAAGTTATCGCCACTTTATGAATGAAAATTTATTTGACCACGTTGATATAGATAAAACTAAAACTTTTCTTCCTACTTGTAATCAAGGTGAAAACCCAAGAGAGCAAGGATTAGCCTACGAAGAAAAAATCAAGCAAGCCAACGGTGTAGATTTACAAATATTAGGTATAGGTGCCAATGGCCATATCGGTTTTAACGAGCCCACATCGAGCTTAGCCTCACGCACCCGCATTAAAACCTTAACTCAACAAACATTAACTGATAATTCACGTTTATTTGATGAACATGAGTTTCAGCCAACGCTGGCGATGACAATGGGAATTGCGACAATCTTAGATGCAAGGTACGTATTGTTAATGGCAACGGGTGCGAATAAAGCGCAAGCTGTAAAAGATATGGTAGCAGGTCCTCTTTCTGCTATGTGCCCTGCTTCTGCATTACAAATGCATGAAAATGCGATTATTTTATTAGATAAAGCAGCGGCAAGTGAATTAGAAGATCAAGATTATTATCAGTGGGCTAACAATCAAAATATCAAAATTAATCAAGAGTTTGGTTTGTACCACAACTATTAATGTTGCTAGTTTGATAATAAAAAAACCGGCTATTGCCGGTTTTTTTTGCTGTATCAGCCAGTAAAATGATAATTACACTGCAAAGGGATATTTTATCGCATCATGGCATTCATACCCTTCAACAGAAAAGTCATCCATGGTTACCCACGTCTCTAGATCCTTTAATGATTTAATATCCGGATTAATCATTAGTTTTGGCGAAGGTAGTGGCTGTCGTTTTAATTGCACATCTTTCATTAAAGCTAACTGATCTTCATAAATATGGGCATTAACTATTTTATGGTAAGCAACACCGGGTTTAAGCCCTGTTATTTGCGCCATAATAGCTAAAAAGAAAAACACCTGCACTTGATTGAAATTTAGACCAAGTGGTACATCACAAGAACGCTGAAAACTTGTTAAATAAAGTGTTCCATCTAAAATAGAAAAATTATGGGTATGCATACAAGGTCTTAAACAGCCCATGTGAAATTCACCTGGGTTATAAAAAGTCATAATTTCTGCGCGATCATCTATGCCTTGGCTCAAGTTATCCACTATTTTTTGTAGTTGATCTATCGTTCCACCATCAGGTTTGGCCCATGCTCTACCTTGAATGCCGTATACGCGCCCCATATCATCCTCACCTTTACGATGTGAATTATTTAACCAAGCATCATTTAGATTTGCGTTGGCATCCCAAGTTTTAGTACCTAACTTACGAAAATCAGCAGCATTATCGTAGCCACGAATATAGCCGATAAATTCAGCAATAGCCGATTTAAAGAAGCTTTTACGTGTGGTAATCATCGGGAATTCATTATCTGCAACGTTGTATTCTAAATCAGCATTAATGACGGTTAAGCAACGTTTACCTGTACGGTTATTCTCAACCCATTGACCTTTATCAACAATTCTTTGACATAAATCTAAATACGCGCGCATTATGCTTTTCCTTTCTTTCTATTACTTGTTTTGCTTTTAGTCGCATTATTACTATTAATAGCTAATTTTTCTTGAGCAAGATAGCCCAAGTAGATAACTAACATACCGCCTAAAATCATCGGCACACTCAATATTTGGCCTTTAGAAATAAAAGAGAAATATAGTCCTAAATGAGCATCGGGTTCTCTAAAGAACTCAATTATGGTTCTAAATACACCATAACCAATTAAAAAGATACCTGATGCTAATCCTGGATTTCTTGGCTTACGGGTAACCACATATAAAATAATAAATAGCACGACACCCTCAAGAAAGAATTCATATAATTGCGAAGGGTGACGCGGAAGCTGCAAAGCATCTGTTGGAAACACCATAGCCCAAGGTACATCAGTTTGTCTTCCCCATAGCTCAGCATTAATAAAATTACCCAACCGCCCCATTCCTAATCCAATAGGTACAAGCGGCGCAACAAAATCACCGACTCTCAAAAATGATTTATTGGCTTTTCTAGAGAAAACATACACAGCAAAAATAACGCCAAGTAAACCACCGTGAAATGACATCCCGCCTTGCCAAATTTGGAACAAGTACAGCGGGTCAGCCAGAAAGTATTCCCATTGATAAAATAAGACATAGCCAACTCTTCCGCCTAATATGACACCAAGAAAGCCATAGAATAATAAATCGCTCACTTGCTCTCTTGTCCATTCACCGTTACTTTTATCCGCAGCTTTATTGGCAATAAACATTGCTCCTAGAAAGCCAACAAGATACATCATGCCGTACCAACGCAATGCAACAGGCCCAATGCTAAATATAATAGGGTCAATAACCGGAAATTGTAAAAACTGATCTGTCATTTCTTATCCAAAATAGAGTGACACTCATTAATGAGTGAAAATTAAGCTAACATCATTTTTATCGCTACTAAAATTAGAAAAGCAGCAAAAAACTTTTTTAAGGTTTGAACGGGAAGTTTAGCGGCAAACTTTACCCCAAAAGGAGCAAATAAAGAAGAAGTTAATACTAAACCTAATAAAGCCGGCAAATAAACATAACCTAAGCTCCAGACTGGCAATAACTCATTGTTAAAGCCTGAGATGATGTACCCCAAAGAGCCAAACAACGCAACCATTACACCACACACGGTTGCAATACCAATGCAATGTCTTAAGGGCATACCAAAATAAGTAAGTACAGGTACTAAAATAGCACCTCCGGCTATGCCCATCAGGCTGGCAATTATGCCAGTAACGAAACTAATCACTTGCAGTTTGATTTTAGATGCCATTTCTCGCTGTCGCTGTTTACGAATAGAAATGATCATATAAAAAGCCAGTACAATAACAGCCCCAGCAAAAAAGTTAGTAAGTGCCTCTGCAGATAGGCGATCAGCAATAAAAGCACCAAGTAATGCGCCAAAAGCAACTATAAGCATTAACGGTTTAGTCAAATCCCAAGGGATATTCTGATTTTTATGATGTGCTAATGCTGCACTAGAAGAAGTCATAACAATAGCAGCAAGCGAAGTGGCTAATGCCATGGGCATGATCACTTCATTAGAAATACCTAATTGAGGTAATAAATACACTAAAGCGGGTACAATGATTAAGCCACCACCGATGCCGAGCAAACCAGCTAAGAAGCCAACCAAGGCACCAAGAAAAATACAACTAACAATAATAAATAACATTACATTCCAGCGCGAATAAAACCACCTAAGCCCAACTGCTCTAGTTGTTCATTTAAATAACTATGCACTTGCTTGGCTGTGGTTAATTTTAGAGTATGAGATAAAATAACTTTGGCACGTTTAAAGTCAACATGGCGAATTACCCACTTTATTCTCGCTATATTATGCCCATTCATACTGAGTTTATCAAAGCCCATTGCTAATAATAATAAAGCACCTGCAGGCTCACCGGCTAATTCCCCACAAAGGCTTAATGGTACCAAGTATTGTGCTGATTGCTCGGCAATATTATTAATCGCTCTTAGTACTGCTGGGTGATAGGCGTCATGTAGACTTGCCACTTGAGCGTTGTTTCGATCAACAGCTAATAAATATTGTGTTAAATCATTACTGCCAACTGAAAAAAAATCAACCCGTTGGGCTAGCTCTTCAAGTTGAAAAATAACCGAAGGCACTTCCAACATGATACCAATTTTAGGGCGTGGTAGTTTGCTCTTATACCCTTTATCAACTTCTTTATCTTTTTGTCTTAACAAAAAAACATTATTTTCTTCCGCTTTAACTTCATAATAAGCTTGATTGATAAGTCTAATGGCCTCATCAACTTCACTGACATTAGAAATCATAGGCAACATAATTTCCAAGTTTTTATGGTGTAGATTGGCGCGTAGCATAGCGCGTACCTGCACTAAAAAAATCTCGGGATGATCTAGGGTAATGCGGATACCTCGCCAGCCTAAAAAGGGGTTATCTTCGGTAATAGGAAAATAAGGTAACGATTTATCTCCACCCACATCTAAGGTGCGCATAGTGACCGACTTTTGTGGAAAACCAGCCAAAATCTTTTCATAGAGTTTGGTTTGCTCTTGCTCTGATGGGAAACAATGGCGATCCATAAACGGAATCTCTGTTCTATACAGACCAATGCCTAGGGTATCTAAGTTTTCTGGACATTCAAAACCTGCAGATAAACCAGCGTTGAGTTGCAATTCAATGGCACGGCCATCTTGCGTAATAGTAGGCAGGTGAAGCTCTTGTTGGATAGTTGCCGTTAATGCGCGTTCTTGGGCAATTAAATGCTCATACTCGCGCTTTAAAGCTTCATCAGGGTTAATGAATAACTCACCGCTATAACCATCAACGATTGCTTGTTGTTGTTCTAGTTGACTCAGAGGAATATTACTTAAGCCCATAATGGCCGGAAGTTCAAGGGCATGAGCAAGGATAGCCGCATGGGAATTTGCCGAACCAGACAAAGAAACAATACCCTTCAAACCTTTGTGTTGGTATTCAGCCAGCATAGTTGCACTGACATCATCAGCAAGTAGTATAAACTCTTTGGGTAAGCTTAACCTTTCTCTTTGCTCTTGCTGCAAGTTAACTAATAATCTATTCCCTAAGTCGCGAATATCACTCGCACGCTCTTTTAGATAGCTATCATCAATAGCTTCAAATTGTGTAATATAATGCTGAATCACTAATTTAAGTGCGCTTTCAGCTTGCCAACCTTGTGTTATTTTATTTGATATTTCTTGGCGGATTTCTGCTTGTTCAAGTAACTGTATGTAAACATCAAAAATGGCTAAGTTGTCATCACTTATAACACTGCTAAGTTTTTTACTTAATTGTTTAAAATCAGCCACCGTCTTTGCTACTGCATCCTCAAAGCGCTGAATTTGATAACTTTGCTCTGCTACTTTTACTTTTTTCAATGCCAATGTCGACAAATCAGCGTTAGGCTGACAAAGCACAATTTGACTTAACGCAATACCAGGAGCACCCGCTACACCTAACAGCTGCTTTACGCCTTTGCTTTGCTCTTCTTGATTAAATAAATTCTTCACTTCTGCATTAGCCAAGGCATTAGCAAGTTGTGCGGCAAGTGTGACTAAAAAGGCCTCTTCGTTTTCATTAAAATTTCTAGCTTGCTTTTGCTGAATTGAAAGAATACCCAAGACTTTACGTTGATGAATAATAGGCGTGCCTAAAAATGCATTAAAGTCATCTTCTTCGACTTCTGGGGCATGGATATAATGTTGATGGATGCGAGCATTGGCTATATTTATAGGCTCTTCCCTTTGCCCCACTAAGCCAACTAAGCCTTCAGAAAAGCCAATGGTTGTTTGACCAAAAGATTCTTCAGCTAAACCATCTGAGGCCATCAGTAAAAAATGCTGTTGAGCATAGTCGGCTAAATACACCGAACAACAATCTGTTTTTAGCGATTTTTTGATTTGACTAACCATGCGCTCTAAAGCACTTTGCAAATGGGTGTCTTGACTAAACTCAAGCACTATGCGACGGAGCGTGGTTAACATAACTTCCTTTTTCGTTGCTGATAAGAATAAAAAAGCCCACATTAAGTAGGCTTTTTAAAATAAGTAAATCATAGTAATAATTAAGCGTGTCGCTTTCGTCGATTAGGTCGCCTATCAGGGCGTTTTTCATATGAAAAAGCTAGCGCCTGAGCAGCAAACTCCTTCATAACCTTGCGATAAACATCGCGCTTAAATGACACAACTTGTCGTACTGGATACCAGTAACTTACCCAGCGCCAATCATCAAATTCAGGATGAGAGCTGTGCAGTAAATCAACTGATGATTCTGGAGCGGTCAATTTCAATAAAAACCACTTTTGTTTTTGCCCAATACAAACAGGTTTACTGTCGTGCCTTATATAACGTTTTGGTAATTTGTA
>CAJXWZ010000027.1 GCA_913062815.1 uncultured Colwellia sp.
TGTCAAAATATGCTCAAAGAGCGAACCCGACCAGAGATAAAGAAAAAGGACGATTAAAATGCGGCCTGAATCCAATGATCTCTTAATGTCCAACCTATGAATAGCCGTTAGTTATTCGCGCGATTAAAATCCCGCCTACAAATAACTGAATAAGAGTAACGGTTTACCACCGAGCCGCGATGCTTCACCGAGGGCTCTTCGAGCCTACACAGAGGATTTATTGTTTTCTATGTAGTCTCGGTGATCTCTGTGGTCAAAAATATTTAAACTAAATGAATACCTTAACAACAGCTAATGCTCGTTAGTGATGATTAATGGCCGACTTGGGCATTCTAAAACCTTGGCGGCTGAATCGGTTTAATCCTCTTGTCAGTAAAAAACCAATTAAACCGGCAATAATTAACAATACTCTAAAAAGAGCTTGTCTATCATGGCTTTCTTGCTCTAAAACCGCCGTTAACAGTGACTTTTCAATGGTGATGCGCAAATAGCCCTTTAACTGCTCTTGACGAATTTCCTCAATAAAAGGAGTGTACTTATCACTTTTATCAAGCGTTTTTTGTGTTTGTTCAATACCAAAAAGTGTTTTAATTGATGAGGATGAATAATTTTCATGCTTAGCTTCGAGTATCAATAAGCCTGTTGCATCATATAAATGAATGTCTCTAACAAAATCAGCTTGCGCCATGTTATTAAGGTAGTTTTGTAATAAAGCGTAGCGATTTTTTTTATTCACTGGCACTGAATTTTCTTCAAGAAGTGTTGATGTACCGGCAATAGCCTGCTGCAAAAATTTATCGGCCGTGTGCTTAAAGTGCTGCGTTATTATCTGCTGACTTTTTTCAACACTGGCAACCCAAATAGCCATTAAAACAACGATAAGCAAAATAGCACTAACTAATTGCAGAATCTTATTATAAATTGGCGATAATTTAGGGTATAAAGGCTGTTCTACTGGGTTCATAATAAATTTGCCTAGACTATTTATATTCATAATAGAGAGTTAACGTGTCTTTTTCTACTAAAGTGTCTTTTTCTACCAATAAATTGTCCTTATCACTTGAATCTTACTTTGCTCAGCATCAAGTTCATGACGATTTACCTATTAGCGTCTCATTAAATAACGAAACATTAACGCTTGCAGAACAAGTGGTGCAAGTGAGCTCAAATAAAGAGCTAGTAGTTTTTTCCGATTTATCTATTGCTAACTTAGCCGCTTTACAAACCGTTAGTCATCTTAGTATTAATGCCCTAACGGCCATTAATACTCGTAATAATCAAACGAGCTATCGCTTTAATATCAGCTGTGATGATTTTATTGTCGCTCGCAAGTCGCTGGCCGACTTTGCACTAGAGCAAGGCATTGAAGCGGCTTTAATTGCAGATGCGCCAAGACTTAATGAACCCGGTTTATTAGTGATGGACATGGACTCAACCACGATTGAAATTGAGTGTATTGATGAGATAGCTAAATTAGCGGGTGTTGGTGAGCAAGTGGCCGCCGTAACTGAGTTAGCCATGCAAGGTGAATTAGATTTTGCTGAAAGTTTACATCAACGCGTTGCCACGCTTAGCAATGCGCCAGAAACAATACTGGCTGATGTCGCTAAAAACATTCCCTTAATGGCTGGTTTAGAAACCTTAATAGCAGAACTTAAAAAACACAACTGGCGCATTGCGGTTGCTTCAGGTGGTTTTACCTATTTTGCCGATCACTTAAAGAATTTACTCAACCTAGATGCTACTTTTGCCAATGTTTTAGAAATTTCAGACGGTAAGCTCACTGGCAAGGTTTTAGGCTCAGTGGTTGATGCACAAGTAAAAGCTGATTCATTAACATTACTGGCTAAACAATATGAAATACCCGCTAAGCAAACGGTTGCCATGGGTGATGGCGCTAATGATTTAGTGATGATGGCAGCAGCCAGTTTCGGGGTTGCTTTTCATGCCAAACCGATTGTTTTAGCGCAAGCAGATAGCGCTATTAACCAGCAAGGATTAGACTGCTTATTGCATTGGTTGGCTTAATACCAATTGCACTAACTAAATAAAAGTAACAGTCTACCACCGAGCTACCACCGAGACGCGATGCTACTCAGAGGATTTATTATGCTCGGTGTAGTGCGCAGCAAGACCTACATGGATGTAGGTCACTTAGATTATGCATGGAGCATATAACCTGCCTCTGTGTTCTCTGTGGTAGAAATATTTAATGCTGAATAAGGACGTTATTGCTCACCACCGAGCCGTGATGCTATTCAGAAGGCATTATTGTTCTCGGTGTAGTATGGTGGCCTTTGTACTCTCTGTGTTCTCTGTGGTAAAAACATTTAATGCTGAATAAAGACGTTATTACTCACCACCGAGCCGTGATGCTATTCAGAAGGCATTATTGTTCTCGGTGTAGTATCTGGCCTTTGTACTCTCTGTGTTCTCTGTGGTGAAAAATTGTAGACTAAATAAAGACCTTTTTGGTTAACTTTCAGTCGCTAAACCATGGCTAAGTAAAGCATCTTTGGTAACATCAAACACTTGAATAACCCCCACGACACTCCATATATCTTGCTCTATTTGTTTACCGCGATGAATAGCATAAGCGCTAATATAACTTAACTCGGTATTTAAATATTCCATATCGGGCTCATTAGTGCGGGATATCGTTAATTGTAAACAATAAAATTGTCCGCGCTTTAAAGCCTTTTTCATGAAAAACTGCCGTAGCTCAGGCGTATTTAACTCACTATCAAGTGCTACACTCACCGATTTATCAACCTTTTTCTCATTCGGGTTAACGGCGAGGTAAATTAATTGCGTAATGGGATCTTCATTGGTGAGCAAGGTTTTTAAACTCTGCTCAAGGGCGTTATTAGTCTGTAACTTTGTTAATAAGGGATAGAGATTATAAAAACGCTGTCTATCACTTAATCGCTTCATTTGCTGCAATAATTCACTGTCACGATCATTGCTCGCTAACACTTCTATTTTGTAGCGACTACCACTGGTTTGTACTACCAGTGTTGGTATTTTCATGTTTTTTACATAACAAGTGCGTAAGGCTGCTGATAAGCCGGGCGTTAGCATGGCATATTCATCGGTGGTTAATTTATCGCGGTTTTTATTAATCAATAACTTAAAGAATGCTCTGCCAATATGTTGATGCTCTTTAACGTGAACTCGCAAGTTAATAATGGTTTTCTTTTTATTAATGCGCACCACTTCATAAGGTAGCTGTTTAAGATCAAACGCTGAGGTTATTTTTTGTAAGTTGGGGAAAGTGAGATAAACAATATCGCCCATCGACAACACAGCATCGCTATCTAACTGAATTTTTAAACCTGACACTGAAAAGTCTTGTGACTTACCCGTCCACTTAACTTTTTCACATTCAACAACAGCCTCGGTATGATAAATAAAACGTAGCTCTTGGCGTTGATTTTTATAACTAATACCTAATTCATCAACCACCAGTGGTTTTTTCAAACGCTTATGACCATATAGCTTCAGCTTGGTGGTATCAATTTTTTCAGAGGAGACTTGTTGATACTGTTCGACAAAACTTAGTTGGGTGACATCACTGGCCACAATAATATTGGGCAAAGGCGCTAAGCACGATTTAACTTCATCAGAGGGCGGTAAATTGATGTACTGGTTTTTTATCGTTTGAGTATTAGCAACCGTAAAAGGCGCGTAGGCGCTATTTTCATCGATACCAAGGCAAGTTAGCTCGGTAATAGCAAAAGAAGCCTTGTTAGCCGCAAAAGTTAAAAACGCGCTAAAAAAAGCATCATTTTTAGGTAATTGCTGTTCATCAAGACTGTAAAAAAAGCTCTTCCCTTGGTGTTGATGAATAAAACTGTACACTAGCAGTGATTTTTGCTGAGTTTTTTGTGCTTTTAAACGCGCTAAACGCTCTTCACTTAACAAGCAATGTAAGGTCGAATGTCCCGCTTCGTCTTGCCAATACTGAAAAACAGCCTGATTATTATTCGTTGTTAAGGCGTAACGTGGTATGAGTTTTTTTGACTCTTGTATGACAAAAACGGGCAATTCATTAATTTTAGGCAAAATATATTGTTCATAACTTCTTGCCTGTAACGCCTTAATAGTATTATCAAGATTAACCTTGTAACGACGCTTATTTCCTTGAATATAGGCATGCAAAAATCGCTTAAAGGCATCTTTTTCTGGCGCATCAATACGCTGACAACCAAGCAGTTGTGTGTCACCATCTTGGTGACTATTTTTAACTTGAAAAGTAAAAACATCACTACTGCCAAACTGAAACTCTTGCTCTAAGCCAGTAAACTTTATGCTTATCATGTCACCAATGGCGAGTAACGACTGCTCAGTAACACGAAATTTACAACCATTGACACTGAGATCTGAACTCGTTGCCGGGATTTGCTGATTGTTTTCAAGGGTGATTATTAGATTAATAGCAAAATTCATTCGCTCTTCAATACGATCAAAATAATCAGCAAATTGGTATAATTTTGCCGGGCACTGCAGTTTTTCTGGAGCTTTTTTTATCGTTTCAACCGCAGGCTGTTTTATACCCGCTTGTTCTTTTTGATAAATGACTCTAAAATTATTTTCAGTATTTTTAACGGCTTCATAGACGCCAAAGGTATAAGCACCATAAAGCTCAACATTTTCTTCAAACGCTTTAATGGCAACACTGTCTAAAAAATGATTCTGCCCTTGGTGTTCATAAACGTTACAGTTGCCATCCACTAAACCACGCAAGTCGATAGAGCGGGTACAAGCAGTGGCTAAACGCTTTAATTCCATCTTTAACAAGAAAGACTCGGTTTTAGCAAGTTTGTTAGTGTTTGCTGAAAATTTTTCAGCAAAATTACTTTTATTCACTTGCCCGCGAAAACTGTTTATCAAGGTTTGATGTTTAGAGAAGTCTGTATTCATGAATTAATCATTCTAATTACTGCTTAGCTGGTTATTTATTTGATAATGCTTAGACAAAAAACATAAAAACATTATAATTTAATATCATAAAATAAAGCAATTATTATGCCTGTATACTCTAGCCACTTCAAAAGATAGATTTTTCGGTGGTAAAGTTATACAACGGCTAAGTCACTTTTTAACAAGGCAAAGTATGACAAAAAGTAAAACGGCTTATGTGTGTACTGACTGCGGCTCTGAGTATTCACGCTGGCTAGGTCAATGCGCTGACTGTAAAGCATGGAATACCATCTCAGAATTTAGACAAGCAAAACTACCTGCCCGTGGTGGTAACTTTGCAGGGTTTGCCGGTGCAGCCCTCAATAGTGAAGTAAAAGTTCAAACCCTTGACGCTATAGACCTAACCGACTTACCACGCTTTTCTGCTGGCTTTGCTGAATTTGATCGGGTACTCGGTGGTGGTATTGTCCCCGGCAGCGCTATTTTAATTGGCGGTGAACCCGGCGCAGGTAAAAGCACCTTGTTATTACAAACCATGTGTTCATTAGCCGCGAATATGTCCGCACTATACATCACCGGAGAAGAGTCATTACAACAAGTTGCTATGCGAGCCAAGCGTTTAGGTTTGCCGACAAATAAACTCAAAATGCTCTCAGAAACCAGTGTCGAAAATATTTGCCACATAGCCATTAAAGAACAGCCTAAAATCATGGTTATTGACTCTATTCAAGTGATGCACATGAGTGACGTGCAATCAGCACCAGGCAGTGTTTCACAAGTAAGAGAAAGCGCCGCGTATTTGACGCGCTTTGCCAAGCAATATCATGTTGCTATTTTGCTGGTCGGCCATGTCACCAAAGATGGTTCATTAGCAGGGCCAAAAGTATTAGAGCATTGTATTGACTGTTCTATCATGCTTGAAGGTAGTACCGATTCACGTTATCGCACTTTACGGGGCAATAAAAACCGTTTTGGTGCAGTTAATGAGCTTGGTGTGTTTGCTATGACGGGTACTGGCTTGAAAGAAGTTAAAAACCCATCTGCTATTTTTCTTAGCCGCAGCGAAGAGCAAACTCCTGGCAGTATTGTGATGGTATTATGGGAGGGAACTCGCCCTTTACTGGTAGAGATTCAAGCCTTGGTTGATCACTCTGCGTTAGGTAACCCACGCCGTGTTGCGGTTGGTGCCGATCAAAACCGTTTGTCTATGCTGTTGGCTATTTTACATCGCCATGGCGGCTTACAGTTAAACGATCAAGACGTTTTTGTTAATGTTGTCGGCGGCGTAAAAGTCACTGAGACTAGTATTGATTTAGCCTTGATCCTTGCATTGGTTTCGAGCTTTAAAGATAATGCGCTACCACAAGATTTAGTCATTTTTGGTGAAGTGGGTTTGTCGGGTGAAATTCGCCCCGTTCCTAGTGGCCAAGAACGCCTTAATGAAGCGGCTAAACATGGTTTTAAACGCGCTATTGTGCCTTTTAATAATATGCCAAAAGAGCCAATATCGGGCATGGAAGTTATTGGCGTAAAAAAACTCAGTGATGCTTTAGAGGTTATTTAGCATTAGCTATTGATAATATGAGCTAACATTATGATTTATCAGCGCTACTTCACAACAAAATTTAACAAAGTGCTTGCTATTTAACACGCATTTACTATAAAGAGACTCTTCAATTTCCTATGAAAAAACTTTTAAAAAAAGCACTGCTCGCTTTCAGCTGCTCTGTGCTTATACTCAGCAATGCTAACGCCGAACAACTCTCTATTGAGCGTATTTATAGCTCGCCATCATTAAACGGACAAACCCCAAAGTCACTAAAATTTTCTCCTGATGGTAGCCGAGTCACCTATTTACAAGGTAAAAAAGATGATCTTAACCGCTATGACTTATGGGAATATAATTTAGCCAATAAAGAAAATAAACTCTTAGTTGACTCACAAGATCTTTTCAGTGGCACAGAAACTCTTTCTGATGAAGAAAAAGCCCGTCGAGAGCGCCAACGTGTATATGGCTTTGGCATCATAGAATATAAATTCTCTAGTGATGGCAGTGCACTATTGTTCCCACTTAATGGTGATATTTACTACTACCACTTAGCCACAAAAAGCGCCAAACGTTTAACCAAAACCGACGCCTTTGAAACCGATAGCAAGTTTTCTCCTCAAGGTAACTTTGTTTCTTTTATTCGTCAGCAAAATATTTTTATCCTTAATATTGCTAGCGGTGAAGAAACACAATTAACCCAAGACGGCGGCAGTGCTAACTCGGCCAATAAAAATATTAAAAATGGCATGAGCGAATTTGTTGCCCAAGAAGAAATGGGCAGAATGACGGGGTATTGGTGGGCTCCCGATGAAAAACATATCGCTTTTCTACGAGTTGATGAAACCCCGGTACAAACGGTTATTCGTAATGAAATTTATGCTGAAAAAATAGAATTAATTGAGCAAAAATATCCGGCAACGGGCACAAACAATGTCACTATTAAGTTAGCCGTAACGGATATTAAAGGCAAAAAAATACGTTTCATTGATACTGGCAAAAATACTGATATTTATATTCCTAGGGTAAAGTGGTTACCTGATAGCAAAAATTTATCTTATCAATGGCAAAGCCGCGATCAAAAAACCTTAAAGCTTAAAAGCTATAATCTAAAAAAACGCCGACAAAAAACCTTATTAACCGAACAGTCAGCTCACTGGCTAAACCTACATCATGATTTAGTGTTTTTAAGTGATAGTAAATCATTTATTTGGGCATCAGAACGTGATGGTTTCAAACATTTATATCACTTTAGCAATAAAGGAGAGTTAATTAATCAACTCACTAAAGGTAACTGGATTGTTGATGCCATTAAGCATGTAGATGAAGACAAAGGGGTTATTTATTTTACTGGCCGTGCTGACACGCCACTTGAGCGTCATTTATACCGCGTACCATTAACGGGTAAATCACCTGAGCATGTGGCTCGTTTAAGTAAGCGCAATGGTTTTCATAACATAAACTTTAGTAACGATAGCCAAAGTTATATTGATAGTTTTTCTAATATCGACACCCCTAAACAAGTCAGCTTACACCAAGCGAATGGCGAGCACATTACCTGGTTAGCAGAAAATAAAGTCAATAATGACCACCCTATTAGCCCTTACTACGGTGATTTAATTCAACCAAAGTTTGGCACATTAACCTCCGATGATGGCGAAGCAACACTCTATTACAAATTGTACAAGCCTAAAAACATGGCGCCGGGTAAAAAATATCCAGTTATTGTTAATGTTTATGGTGGCCCACATGCGCAACGCGTTAGAAACATCTGGCAAGGAGCCGACTTTACCCAATATATGCTGCAACAAGGTTATATTGTATTTCAGCTGGATAACCGCGGCTCAAACTATCGTGGCACCGCATTTGAGTTCCCTATCTATGAAAAGTTAGGGCAAGTTGAAGTTGATGACCAAGTAACGGGCGTTAAATATCTGCACACATTACCTTTTGTTGATAAAGAGCGTATTGGCATTTATGGTCATTCTTATGGTGGTTATATGGCGCTAATGGCGCTATTTAAAGCAGGTGATTATTTTAAAGCTGGCGTCAGTGGTGCCCCCGTAACCGACTGGTTATTATATGATACCCATTATACTGAGCGTTATTTAAACCATCCTAAAGTCAATGCTGATGGTTATGAGCAATCGAGTGTCTTTCCTTATATTACCGGTTTAAGTGGCCCTTTAATGGTTTATCATGGCATGGCCGATGATAATGTACTGTTCACTAATACCACTAAATTAATGAAAGCGTTGCAAGATAACAATAAGCAATTTGAATTAATGACCTACCCGGGTAGTAAGCACAGTATGCGGGGTAAAAAAGTAAAAGTGCATTTGAACAATACCATTATCAGCTTTTTTGATAGGCATTTTAAGTAAACTTAATTTGCTTGAATAGACTTGAAAGCGGAGTGTCATTCATGAATGACACTCCGTTTTTTTAATCATTTTCTAAATTACTGAACATTCACTTATAATGCGCGACGTCTTAATAAGATCATCATGGCGGCAATAACTAGAATGAAAGTACTTGGCTCAGGCACTGCAACGCTATTCGCTACGGTAAAGCTTGCACCTGCTGCTTGCACACCAATAAAAGAAGAACCAAATTCATCACCTACCGTGGCATTAGCAAAATTTAATGAACCTACGCCTGATTGCAATACGTTGAAATTCACCGTTGCCAACACAAATTGGCTTAATCCACTTTGCGCAAAAAACAAGTCAAAATCAAACGCCTGTGCTACTTCTTGTATAAATAAGTTTCCCGACGACGCTAAATTAGTATCTTGAAAGCTGGCAAAAAATGGGTCTGGATCAACATCAAGTTTATCACCGAAAGTAACATTATCGAATGCTAACAGTGAATCATCAAACAAGAAATTAGTATTAAAACTGGCGACAAGTTTATCAAAGCCAACCGCATCTAATTCTATATCAGAGATAACAATATCAGCACTTAACACATCGCCAACTTGGTAATCGGTATTATCTAAATCAACACTCAATAGAGTCGCCTGAGATGAAAGTGTGACCAACGTTAGCATTAACATGGTTATTAATTTTTTCATTATAGTTCCTAATTTTTTAGTAAAGATCAGCTTACATGCCGCAAACTGATCTATTTATGTTTTATTGGTTAAAGGTGTTTATGCAGGTTTAGATTGCGCAACGAGTACGAGTACACAAAGACATTAATGATCTAACATCACTGGTGTTCACTGTGCCGTCATTATTAAAGTCATATTGGCTATCTACTGGTTCCCCGCTACGTAGCAATAATATAAATTGACTTATATCATTGCGGTCAATATCTTCATCGTTATCAAAATCACCCAATAACTGACTTTCTGATTGGAAGTTCAACAAAATAACAATGGGATCGTGATCTGATGCACGATAAACACCGTCATCGAAATATTTAACCTGCTGATCTTCCGACTTAAATTCAGTGTTGTAATCAAATATACGTGGTTCATCAGCATTGATATGCCAAACCGTAGTATCGGCTACTTTCCCAGCAAATTCAGCTGAAGCCAGTGCGTGGTCTAAATACCCCATTTCACCGCCAAAGCTATACGAATATGCGCTATGGCCTAAGCTTTTCGCGACTAAGTTTTGGTAAGCTTGCTCAGTTAGGGCATTGATAGGGTCTTCTTTACCGTAAGCATTTAAATCACCGATGATTAATACATCGCTATCATTAGTACCCGTTGGTTTAGTGTTCAACCAAGAGACTAATGAGCTAGCGGCTTGAGTTCTTAACTCATTCCAACAACCTTGACCATCGTTTTGGTCTTGGTTATTGCCAGTAGCACTGCCACAACTGCCTTTAGATTTAAAATGGTTTACCGCGACAGTAAAGGTTTCATCACTGGCAATATCTTTAAAGGTTTGTACTAAAGGTTGACGATTACCAAAATCAAACGGCTGTTGGTTAGTGGTAATTGCTGAGCCCACTAAAGCAATAGTCGCTGGCTTATAAAGTAAACCGACCGCGATTGCATCATCACCGACTTTATTTTCTTCAAGGCTTACGTAAGCATAAGTATTGTCACCTAGTTGCTGGTTTAATTTATTAACTAAATCAGCAATAGCACTATTGTCAGCAAAGCCATCATTTTCTAATTCCATTAAGCCAACAATATCAGCATTGATATCAACAAGTGCCGCAACAATTTTACTACTTTGACGGATAAACTCTTCAAGATTGTCAGCGCCGCGCTCTGTCGGAAATCCTCCTTCGAAACCATCACCATTAAAGTAATTAAGTACATTGAAACTTGCTACTTTTACGGTGCCTTCACCATTAAGTTGTGGCATTTCAGGTCGGGCGTTACTGACCGAAAACTGTGGCTCTAAGGTCGGTAAAACACGATACTCACTGAAGCTATAATCCAAAACACCAGTCAGACCCGCAACCGAATCACCTAATCGTAATGCATTTTGGTAGCTTAAACTTGGTGCAGGAAAAGGAACATCTTCAGGATTTTGAGCATTGTTCATGTCATCTAACATAATGCGATTACGGCTATTTTTATCTGCTAAGGCCAGCGCTTGCTCGGTACCGGCAGTAAAAATATTAGTCGGAATGAGCAAACGACCATTCGATAAGGTTAGTTGTCCGAAGCGCGCTAAATTATAAGTATCAGTTACTTGTAGTTCACTCGCAAAGTTCACTAACATACCTTCATAGTGCTCCCAATTATCAGTGCTTTCAATCGGCAGTGCCATAGAGGCGGCAACAATAACATCACCTGCACCACAATCAATAAAATCAAGGTCTGTTGCTATTTGTGTACGGCCAAACGTTTCACCAACTGTACCTAATACGCGTACTTTATGACCCAGTGTCGGCTGAGTGACAAGATTATTAGCAGCAACAAAAATACCTTCTGATGTTTGGGCATTATCATCATAATTTGATGCTATTTCTTGCACGAAATAACCATTTAAACTTGCTACTACTGAGGTTACTACAGCTTCAATGACTTTAACTTCACCAACAACTGGCGAAGTAAATTCAGCACCTTGAATATCATGAATGCTATCTGATAGGTCAGTACATTGACCAATAACTATCTCATCAACTGGTTCGCCAGGCTCTCCGGGCTCAACAGGTGTGTCGTCCGACAGATGAGAGCCAAGAAAGCTAAAGGTATCTCTGTCATAAGCTAACCATTGCTCATCACGGATAAAAGCAACATTTCTGTCGCGGCTACCAGTATTAACTTCAGGTTTTCTCACTAAAGTAACATCTTTACCCCAGTTTTCTCTGACAGCAAAAAAACCTAAGGTATCAATAATAGTATCGTTATGAACAAGCTCAACGTAGTCATCGCCGTTAAAATTAACAGCGCCGTTAGCTTGATCAATATAGGTAATTAATTCGCTGGCATCACTAATTTGTGTTGAGCCTAATACCAGTACATCATTGCCGAGTATTTCACCCGCAAGATTGTAAACAGCAGTAGCGGCATCACTGCCATTAGAATAAAGCTTGAATTGGTAACCCGTTAAATCAACGGTATTATTGCTAGGGTTATATATTTCAATAGCCTTATTAAAGCTGCTACCTTCAACATATTCAGAGAAGAATAAATCAATTTCTGGATTCGTTGGTTCAGTTGGATCTACTGGTTCCACCGGGTCTACCGGATCGACAACATCTGAGCAGCTTTGCTCAAATATTTTAGTTATCCATTCTGGATGATCAATAAATGGGTTTCTATTGCCTTGAAATTCATATATTTTATCGTTTCGATTTCTTTCAAAATCATCAACCGGATCACTCTCACTCCAGCTTAATAGCGTGCACAGTTTTCCTAGTTTGGCCTCACCTGTTGACGTCAGGTAATCAACCACTTGAAGATCTGGTGTCACTGAATCTAAACCTTCATATCTGACATCCATATAAAAGATAATACGAGCAACATCACCCTTAACAGCATCGCGTGGCTCGAAAGAATCGCTGTCGACGCGGTTTTCTGGTGATTCAGCTAAAGGTGCGTCACTGTTATCAAAATCAAGATTTCCCCGTGATGAATTCACAGAAATATCAGTAGGTCTTAAATGATGAATATCTGAATAAGCGTAGGCACTAGTACTTGGGAAACCATGACTTTTGGCCCAAACATGCTCTCGGTTCCAGTTATCAGGGTTTGTTGACTGACTGCCGCTACCATTAGCAAGCTTAGCTTTACTAATACCACGATAAAACAGAATAACATTGTCACTATCCATCGGGTCTTCATCAGTAACCGTTAAAGCAGTCCAAGCCTCTGAATAAGATAACCGGTGATGATTTTCTGAAATGATGTTACTAAGTTGCAAACGAATGACTGAATCATCTTGATTATCATTGATTGCCCCATACGCATTAGCATAATAACTTGCATCATCAAAATCAGCCGCATTAGCGACTTTTGATAAGTCTGGACAATTAAAACAGGCATCAGTGATTATATCGCTATTATCACCTTCATCATCCCCGCCACCATCAGCTTCGCCAGCGGTAACGACAATATCATCTAAACGTAAATATTCAGAGCCTGCGCCATTTTGCATAGACACTTTAATACGCAAGTTTGTACCTTCAGGTATCGCTTGCACAATAGTACTTGAGGTGAAATCATCAATTAAACTATGGCTTGCATCGCCTTTTCCTTGCCAGTTGATGGCTTTAATGAATTCTGCGCCATCAACAGAGTAAGACAAATCAAAATAATCATCTGATTCATGAGTACCTTGCTCTGTTGCTAATAAGGAAATACTGACATTCTGCTTGTTGGCAATATTAATTGACTCAGAAAGCCAATCAACTTGTCCATCTACATCTCTTGCTTCCATCATACCGTTATTGACTTTAAACCAATCAGAATCAGCGGTTAACGAGGCATTGCTGATGTCAATTGACCAGCGAGTAACGCCAGACAGATCAAAGTTTGCATTTTGTGCGCCTTTGTTATCTAACTCTGCCGCATTGAAGTCTTCTGACCAAACGTTTTCAGCTTGTACTTGACTGACATAGAGGCTAGATAAAATGCATAACGCTGCATATTTTTTCTTGCCTCTACTTTTGCTGTATTTAAAGGGGGGCTTTTTCATATTCATTACTTTATCTCCAAATAGTGTTTATCTTGAGTGTATGATAGGACTGCAAATGTGACGAGAATGTTACAAAACGGTTAAACTCTAATTAAATTTAACCATTTGGTCAACTTCATAACGACTATATTTTGATATAAGCACTTAAAAAATCAGCAAACATAACAATAAACACTTAAATATCAAAAGCTTGAGTGAGTTCAAAAAACGTTCAATATTCGGGTATTGTTCGGATGCGGATAGCAGAATTGTTTTTATTAAAAACAAATAAAAGTTATAAAATAGGCTATTTACGAAGAAGTTCTAGGAAAATCAACTTAAACAATGGCGAGTTTTGCGAAGAGCTAGCTATTAAGGTGGATAAAAAGCTGATAGCTATATTAGCAGCCCGTAACGATGAACGTTACGGGCAAGTGAAAGGGCAAATGAAGGGGTTTGACTAAAGAGTTTATTCAGGTTCATAATCCAAGTTAGCTGACAACCAACGCTCAGCTTGCTCAACCGTCATGCCTTTACGTGCGGCATAATCAAGCACTTGATCTTTAGCGAGTTTCGCCACGGCAAAGTATTTAGACTCTGGGTGGGCAAAATACCAACCACTGACCGCAGCTCCCGGCCACATGGCATAACTAGAAGTCAGCTCCATGCCAATATTTTTTTCAACATTAAGTAACTCCCATAACAAACCTTTTTCGGTATGTTCAGGACAAGCTGGGTATCCTGGTGCTGGGCGTATTCCTTGGTAGTTTTCTCGAATCAAGTCATTATTATCTAGGTTTTCATCGGGTACATAGCCCCAATACTCTTTACGTACTTTTTCATGCAAGTATTCAGCACTGGCTTCCGCTAACCTATCGGCAACAGCTTTAAGTAAAATGGAGTTGTAAGCATCATGGTCACCGTCATACACTTTCACTAGTTCATCGACGCCAAAGCCAGAAGAAACCGCAAAGGCTCCCATATAATCAGCAATACCTGAGTTTTTATCTGCAACATAATCCGCTAAACAACGGTTAAATTGACCCGCTGGCTTTTTACTTTGCTGACGTAATTGATGCAAATTCATCAACGTTTCACTGCGTGTGTCATCGTTATAAATAAGTAGATCATCAACATCACTATTAGCAGGAAATAATCCAAAAACGGCTTTGGCAGTGATCTTTTTATTATTAATAACATCATCTAACATGGCATTCGCATCATTAAATAGCTTAGTTGCTTCGACGCCAATCACTTCATGTTTTAAGATCAAGGGGTATTTACCCGACAACTGCCATGTCATGAAAAAGGGTGTCCAATCAATATATTTACGCACTTCATTCAAATCAAGATCATCGAGTACGGTAATACCTAGTTTATTAGGCTTTTTCGGTGTGTAATCGTCAAAGCTAATGGGGGTGCAATTAACGCGAGCATCTTCAAGGCTTATCAAACTTGAACGTGGGCCTTTTTTATAATGACGAACTCGTACGCGCTCATATTCTTCTTTAGTGTCGGCAAAGAATTTTGCTTTGTGTTCATCAGACAATAAATTACTAACGACTGACACAGCGCGCGAAGCATTTGACACATAAACCACGGGATGGTCGTATTGCGGTTCTATCTTAACGGCAGTATGCGCTTTTGAGGTAGTGGCACCACCAATAAGTAGTGGTAATTCAATACCCTGGCGCTTCATTTCTTTGCCAACGTGAACCATTTCATCTAGTGATGGCGTGATTAATCCCGAAAGGCCAATAATATCAACGTCTTCCTCTTTCGCGACTCGCAAAATATCTTCACAAGACACCATCACGCCAAGGTCAATAATTTCATAGTTGTTACATTGCAACACCACACCAACAATGTTTTTACCAATATCGTGGACATCACCTTTTACCGTAGCGAGTAATACTTTGCCGTTGGTGCTCACTTCCTGTTTTTCATCTTCAATAAAGGGATTTAAATACGCGACGGCTTGTTTCATCACCCGCGCCGATTTAACCACTTGTGGTAAGAACATTTCTCCGGCGCCAAATAAATCACCAACGGTATTCATACCGTCCATTAGCGGCCCTTCAATAACATCTAACGGACGAGCGGCAACAAGACGCGCTTCTTCAGTGTCTTCAATAATAAATTCATTGATGCCTTTGACGAGTGAATAAGACAGCCTTTCATTAATAGCAAGTTCTCGCCAAGCTAGATTAGCTTTAGATTGCCCACCGCCTTGGCCATTAGCTAATGAAGAGTATTCCTGAGCGAGATCAAGTAAACGTTCGGTGGCGCCATCATCACTATTTTGAATAACATCTTCAACGGCAATACGCAGTTTTTCGGGGATATCAGAATAAATAGCTAACTGCCCGGCATTCACAATCCCCATATCCATGCCATTTTTAATAGCATGGTATAAAAACACCGCATGAATGGCTTCACGCACCGGGTTATTGCCACGGAACGAGAATGAAACGTTAGATACTCCCCCTGAGATCATCGCATAAGGTAAGTTTTCTTTGATGTCAGCAACTGCTTCAATAAAGTCAACGGCATAGTTATTATGCTCATCAATACCGGTAGCAACAGCAAAGATATTGGGATCAAAAATAATGTCTTCTGGTGGAAAGCCTATTTCATCAACCAACATAGTGTAAGCACGCTTACAAATTTCATATTTGCGTGCCCGAGTATCAGCTTGGCCTTCTTCATCAAATGCCATCACAATCATTGCTGCGCCATAACGACGTACTAATTCAGCCTGTTGACGGAAATTATCTTCACCTTCTTTTAAGCTAATTGAGTTGACTATGCCCTTACCTTGAATACATTGAAGCCCAGCCTCAATAATGTCCCATTTTGATGAGTCGATCATAATTGGCACTTTGGCAATATCGGGCTCACCAGCAATAAGGTTTAAAAAGCGAACCATGGCCTCTTTTGACTCCAACATGCCTTCATCCATGTTGATATCAATAATTTGCGCGCCATTTTCAACTTGCTGTAACGCTACGGCAATGGCTTGATCGTAATTTCCTTCTTTGATCAAACGCTTAAACATAGCAGAGCCCGTAACATTGGTACGTTCACCGACGTTAAGAAATAAGGTATCTTCTTGAATAGTTAACGCTTCTAAGCCAGATAGACGACAGGCGATCTTACGCGCTGATATTGTCCGTGGGGTGATATTAGCCACGGTATCAGCCATGCCTTTAATATGCTCAGGCGTAGTACCACAACAGCCACCAATAATATTTAAGAAGCCTGAACTTGCCCATTCTTCAACGTGAGTATTCATATCGGCAACGGTGAAGTCGTACTCACCAAAAGCATTAGGCAAGCCAGCATTAGGGTGAGCAGAGACAGCAACATCGCTGATACGACTTAACTCTTCTACATATTGGCGAAGTTCAACAGGTCCTAGCGCACAGTTCAAACCAAAAGAAATAGGTTTTGCGTGACGCAATGAGTTATAAAAAGCTTCTGTGGTTTGCCCTGAAAGCGTACGGCCAGAAGCATCGGTAATAGTGCCCGAAATCATTACTGGCAAACGAATTTGTAATTGTTCAAACACGGTTTCAACGGCAAAAATAGCGGCTTTAGCATTTAAGGTATCGAAAATAGTTTCGATTAGGATAATATCACTGCCGCCTTTTATTAATGCTGTGGTCGACTCAATATAAGCATCTTTTAACTCATCAAAAGTCACATTACGAAAGGCTGGGTCGTTAACATCGGGCGATATTGAACAAGTACGGTTAGTTGGCCCTAATACTCCGGCAACAAAACGCGGTTTATCAGGTGTTTTTTTATTGTATGCATCGGCAGCAGCACGAGCGATTTGTGCAGCCACTAAATTAATTTCAGCGCTATACTCTTCCATGTCGTAATCAGCCATGGCAATGGTAGTGGCATTAAAAGTATTGGTTTCTAAAATATCCGCGCCCGCGGCAAGGTATTCATCATGAATGGCTCTGATAACATTGCCTTGAGTTAACACCAGTAAATCATTGTTGCCTTTTACATCTGTATGCCAGTCAGCAAAACGTTCACCACGAAAGTCTTGCTCTTCAAACTTATACGCTTGGATCATAGTGCCCATAGCACCATCTAATATTAAAATATTCTTTGCTAATTGCTGCTCAAATAAAGCAAATGAAGGAGATTTTTTCATGAGATTACCGACGTTATAAAAGTAAAATTTTCAAACCAAAATAATTAGTTAATGGAACGGATATAACTTAAATTATAGTATCTGGATGGATAGCGTTAATATTGGAAGAGTCCAATTTATATGGCGTTATTTGATAGACATAATAATTAAGCCAGTTAGTAAATAATAGACTACCGTGGCTTCGCCATGAGCCTATCGGACAATTATTGGCATTATTATGTTTATAATAATTTTCTGGTAGTGTCGTTGTCGCGTCACTTTTGCTATCTCTAAGGTACTCTTCATGCAATGTACTGGTGTCATACTCTGGATGCCCGGTTAAATAGACTTGCCGCTTATTTTTACTGGCAACCAAGTAAACCCCGGCATCACTAGACTCCGCGAGTATTTGTAATTGCTCGACACTTTGATAGTCCGCTTTATTGATATAGCCATAACGAGAATGCGGGACATTAAAGCTTTCATCAAAGCCCCGAGTTAATAACTCTTTACTATCAAGTAATGTATGTTGAAAAACCCCTGATAATTTGTTTTTCCGCAAGGTACGGTTTAAACCATAGTGGTGAAATAGAGCCGCATGAGCAGCCCAGCATGAAAACATGGTTGAGGTAACATTTTTTTCAGCCCAATCAAATACTTCACAAATTTTATCCCAAAATGTTACTTGAGAATAATCTAATAAAGCTAATGGTGCCCCGGTAATAATTAAGCCATCGTACTGTTTATGCTTAATATCATCAAAAAGGCAGTAAAAATTATCTAAATGCTCGGTAGGGGTATTTTTAGACTCATTGGCATGAATGCGGACAAACTCAACATTTATTTGTAATGGCGTATTAGACAACACACGTAAGATTTGTACTTCAGTTTCTATCTTATTCGGCATTAAATTTAAGATCGCCACTTGCATAGGGCGAATTTCTTGACTGATAGCACGATGCTCAGACATCACGAAAATATTTTCTTTATCTAAAATAGATAACGCAGGTAGTTGATCAGGAATTTTAATGGGCATAGCAGATAACCTAATAAGAAATTAAAGTACTTATTGTCTAGGTAATCATGTTACTTAGATTGCTAGAGATGTCAACTTCTAAACGTATAGACGTCTAAACAATACATTCTATAGCGAAACTTTTAGCTATAAAAAGCGCTCCTACGCCCAATACCTAAATCAATAGCTTAGGCCATTAGACCGTATGATACTTAACGGTTGTTGGTATGATTTAACTTGTATAAGTGGTTCAACCACGAAGTTTTCGAGAATAAATACCACCTAAAAAGACATTTAAATCAATAAGTAACATCAACAAAAACAATAACAACAATTATTCACTACATAGCCATAGCTTAAAGTAACTGCTCTGCTAAGTAGTCAACCAGGAGTCTTATTTTGGGTGATAAATGTCTATTTTGAGGATAAACCGCCCATATTCCTTCATCAGGCACACGATAACTATCTAACAAGGTAACCAGCTCACCGCTTTGTATATGTGGCTGAACATAATAATCAGGTAATTGTACTATTCCTAAACCTTTTAGTGCCGCATCTATTAGGCTATAACCACTGTTGTATCGCAATCTACCTGTTACACGGATATTTTTTTCTCTGCCAAAGTCCCTAAAATTCCAATAGTCTATAGTGCCTAACAAACAACTGTGTTTATTAAGTTCTGATAGTGAATGTGGTACGCCATGTTTATCTAGGTAACTTGGTGATGCGCAAACATAACTTGTTCTCTTGCCTAGTTTTTTTGCCATCATTGTCGAGTCACTTAACTTACCAAGACGAATAGCTAAGTCATAGCCCTCTTCAACTAAATCAATTTGACGATTGCTTAAATAAGCAGACATTTCAACATCGCTATATTGCTTTATAAAATTATTTACTAGCGGTAATATATGTTGTTCACCATAAGCGACTGGAGCTGTTAACTTAATTTTTCCTTGAGGCTTAGATTGTAAGTTTGTGATAGCTCGTTCAGCAGCTTCCAAACCATCGAGTACGCTGCGACAATGCTGATAAAAAACACGCCCTTCTTCAGTTAACGCTACTTTACGGGTAGTACGATAAAATAATTTTATATTAAGTCGCTTTTCTAGCGCACTGATCTGTCGACTCACTTGAGCTGTTGAAATTGCCATTTTTTTTGAGGCTTGAGTAAAGCTCTCATTCTCAGCAACAAAAACAAATTCGCTGATACCGTCCCATTGCATTATTGTTACCTATATGTACAAGTGATTTTCCAAATTAGCATATTATCATTTCTTTAGAAACAAATATAATAGCAGCCATCAAAACAGCGCGCTGTGACTTAGCCAATCCATGGCGGCTCACCCAGAAAACGTGGTATTGCTTAAGCGACAACAGCCTGCATAACATTATAGGAAACAAATATGAGTTGGTTATTTCTTTTTTTAGGTGTCGCCGCAGAAGCGATGTCTCATGTAGCCTTAAAAGCAACCGATGGTTTTACCAACCCCATTCCAAGTGTACTGGTTTTGTTAGGGCACTTAGCGGCGTTTATGTTTTTAGGACAAGCAATGAAGGGTATGCCTATTGGCATCGTTCATGCCTTATGGGCTGGTCTTGCCGTTATTACAGTAACATTATTGTCGACAGTGATTTACCGCCAACATCTTGATTTAACCACTTGGCTTGGTATGGCATTTGTTGCGATAGGGGTTGGCGTGATCAACCTTTCACAAGGTCACAGTCATTAAAGTGAAAGAATTATTGTGTACTGTTTACCCATAAAATATAAGCAATTGACTGTTAACTGGTGATTGAACACTATTATTACCCGTTAGCAAAAGTGATTTACGTAATAGACGTATTATCATGTTTAAATAAACCGATTAGACTAGACTATAATGTAAAGCACACGTCTACGTTCCATAGCCATTAAAATAGCTACCAACTGAAAAGTGAGAAAAAATATGTCAGATAAATTTATTAAATCAAAAGCCGCCATTGCTTGGGGGCCTAAGCAACCACTATCTATCGAAGAAGTCGATGTAATGTTACCGCGTAAAGGTGAAGTTTTAGTTAAGGTTATTGCCTCTGGCGTATGTCATACCGATGCCTTTACGTTGTCAGGGGATGATCCAGAAGGCATCTTTCCGGTGATTTTAGGCCATGAAGGTGGCGGTATTGTTGAGCAAATAGGTGAAGGGGTTACTAGCGTACAAGTTGGCGACCATGTTATTCCACTTTACACTCCTGAATGTGGCGAATGTAAATTCTGTTTATCGGGTAAAACCAACCTTTGTCAAAAAATTCGTGAGACACAAGGTCAAGGGTTAATGCCTGATGGCACGACACGTTTTTATAAAGATGGCCAACCAATTTTTCATTATATGGGTTGTTCAACATTTTCTGAGTACACAGTATTACCAGAAATTTCGTTAGCGAAAGTCAATAAAGAAGCGCCTCTTGAAGAAGTTTGCTTATTGGGCTGTGGTGTTACCACTGGTATGGGCGCAGTAATGAATACCGCTAAAGTTGAAGAAGGAGCAACCGTTGCCATCTTTGGCTTGGGTGGCATTGGCCTTTCAGCAGTAATCGGCGCAACCATGGCGAAAGCCAGTCGTATTATTGCCATTGATATCAACGAAAGTAAGTTCGATTTGGCGAAAAAGCTTGGGGCCACAGACTTTATTAACCCTAAAGATTACGACAAACCTATTCAAGATGTCATCGTTGAGTTAACCGACGGCGGTGTTGATTACTCGTTTGAGTGTATTGGCAACGTGAACCTAATGCGCTCTGCCTTAGAGTGCTGTCACAAAGGCTGGGGCGAGTCAGTCGTTATTGGTGTTGCTGGTGCAGGACAAGAGATATCAACCCGCCCGTTCCAATTAGTAACTGGTCGTGTATGGCGTGGCTCTGCATTTGGTGGCGTAAAAGGTCGTACTGAATTACCTGAGTATGTAGAACGTTACTTACAAGGTGAATTCAAATTAAGTGACTTTATTACTCATACTATGGGTTTAGAAGATATTAATGAATCCTTTGAATTGATGCATAAAGGCGAGAGTATCCGCACGGTCATTCACTTTGATAAGTAATCATTTTAATAAGTAACCATTTTGACAAGTTTACATTTTAACAAATAATAACTATCCAACTTTCTCATCATGTTATTAACATGTTGAGGAAGCCCAAAGGTACTGAAATGACCATTGATTATTCAATAGAAAACGTAAGTGTAAACAAAAGCTTTGGCGGCTGGCATAAACAATATAGTCATCACGCCAAAACACTAAACTGCAATATGCGTTTTGCAATCTACTTGCCACCGCAGGCATCAAATGACGAAAAGGTGCCAGTACTTTACTGGCTTTCAGGCCTGACCTGCACCGATGAAAACTTTATGCAAAAGGCAGGTGCTCAACGTATTGCTGCTGAATTGGGTATTGCCATTGTTGCTCCTGATACCAGCCCCCGCGGTAATGATGTCGCCGACGATGACAGTTATGACTTGGGTCAAGGCGCAGGGTTTTACGTCAATGCTACTCAAACCCCATGGAGTCGTCATTACCAAATGTACGATTATGTGGTTAACGAGCTACCCCAGTTAATTGAATCGACCTTTCCAGTATCAAATAAACGTGCTATTTCGGGACATTCGATGGGCGGACATGGCGCGCTAACCATTGCAATGCTAAACCCTGATCGTTACAGCTCAATGTCGGCATTTAGCCCAATTAATAATCCTATGGATTGTCCTTGGGGGAGAAAAGCATTTACCGCCTATCTTGGTAAGGACAAAAAAACTTGGCGCAACCATGATGCCAGCGAGCTAATGCGACAAGCCGAGCAGTTTATTCCTGCTAGGGTTGATCAAGGTGGCGCCGATGATTTTCTGGTGGAGCAGTTAAAGCCAGAAGCATTAGCAGCCGCAGCAAAAGCTAGTGGTTACCCTTTGGAATTGCACCTTCATGAAGGCTATGATCACAGTTACTATTTTATCTCGAGCTTTATTGAAGAGCACCTACGCTTTCATGCAAGTCATTTGAAAAAGTAAGGCTATGACAGTGATACTATGATGGCCGTTGAACCATTCAACGGCCACTTCTCCCTTAGTTGACAATGATTTAATCTTATTGATATTGATAGAAATAACGCAGGAGGCCATTGTGATTGTTCGAAATAAACCTAATGCATTCCAGCTCTTTTTTATTATACGTGGTTCAGTTGTGCCACTTATTTTTCCGCAAATAGCATTTATAACTATGTTAGGGGCAGTTGTAGCAGCTACTCAACATTATTATCCTGAAATATTTCCACGCTTTACATTAGCCCCACTCGCGTTATTGGGCGTTGCATTATCTTTGTTTCTCGGCTTTAGAAACAATGCCAGTTATGATCGTTGGTGGGAAGCTCGTAAGCAATGGGGACAACTTATTGTTGATTCCCGTAGCTTATCCCGTCAGGTAACATCATATATCGATGGGCAAACTAAAGGGGGAGCTGAAGTACAAAAACGCATGATATACCTGACTATCGCTTTTAATCATGCGTTAAGACATAAACTAAGAAAGTCTGCGCCTTGGAGTGATATTAAAAAATACCTTGAGCCTGACGATATTGAGCCGCTACGTCAGTCGCAAAATTTACCTGACGCGCTATTACGCCTGATGGGGAAAAAGTTGGGTACCTGTCGCCATAAAAATTTATTATCTGACTTTTTAATACAAAGTCTCGACGATCATATTACCTCAATGGCATCAGTTCAGGCCGCATGTGAGCGAATTCAGAGTACACCACTGCCATTTGCTTATATGTTACTTGTTCAGCGCACAGCATACCTTTATTGCTTAATATTACCGTTTGGTATTGTCACCTCACAAGGTTTGTTTACCCCGTTATTTTGCGCAATAGTTGCCTACACTTTTTTTGGTTTAGATGCATTAAGCGAAGAATTAGAGGAGCCATTTGGCCTGTCTGCCAACGACTTAGCCTTAAGTGCAATGTCTCGTGGTACTGAGATAAATTTGTTAGAAGTTTTAGGTGAAACAAATTTACCCGATGCCATTCAACCTATAAAACACCGTCTTGAATAACTAATGAAAGGTTTAAAAATGAAAGAAACATTTAATATATTTAGATTTATTAGCTGGGTAGCCATTATATGTTCGCTGTTAGGGTCTGTTTTATTGTTTATTGTTGGAGCAATGAAGACCTATTCAGCCTATACGACCGTGCTTTTTGCTCAAGTTACCAATGAGAGTCTATCTCATCTTGATACATCTGAAGTTGCAACGACCTATTTGATTAAATCATTAGATACTTTTCTCATTGCGCTGGTATTATTTATTTTTGCTCATGGCGTATTTACCTTATTCATCTCTGATAAGAAAGTTGCCAATAAAACATCCGTCCTCAAATGGATAAGCACGCCAAACATCGGCCATTTAAAGAACATATTGGGCGAAGTCATCGTCATTATTTTATTTGTTAAGTTTCTCGAAATAATATTGATTAATTTAAATAGCCTCAAGTGGGAGATATTAATACTGCCTATTTCTATTCTTATGCTTGCTCTGAGTTTAAAATTTTTAGGGCTGGGGCGTGAAGACAAAAAAGATGGCAGTGACGATATTTAAATTTTATCAGGAAATTAGCTGATTATATTCCGTTCTACCCAGTGAGATTAACGATATTTTCCAAATATCGAATTATAAATTAACTATTTTTTGGCACCTATCGTGTCAAAAAAAAACCTTTGTCGTTTAACAAAGGTTTTTATTAGCTAGATAAGTCTACCTATAATTTATTCTGAAACTTCTACTTCTTTCTCTTTTGAAACATCATTTTTATTTAAAAACATTTCTCGTAATTTAGCATCAACATCTTTAGCCATTTCAGGATGTTCATCTAGGTATTTCGCGGCATTGGCCTTACCTTGACCTATACGTTCACCGTTACAGCTGTACCATGCGCCAGCTTTTTCAACAAAACCATTTTTAACCCCTAAATCAATTAGTTCACCTAGGTTGTTAATACCTTCACCATAAAGAATTTGGAATTCAGTTTGTTTGAATGGTGGCGCAATTTTATTTTTAACCACTTTGACACGCGTTTCATTACCGACAATTTCATCGCCATTTTTCACGGCGCCAATACGGCGAATATCTAAACGCACAGAAGCATAAAATTTTAGCGCATTACCACCTGTTGTTGTTTCTGGGTTACCAAACATCACCCCTATTTTCATACGGATTTGGTTGATAAAGATAAGCATGGTGTTTGATTTTTTCAAGTTACCCGTTAACTTACGCATAGCTTGCGACAACATACGTGCTTGCAAATTTTATCTAGGACTAAAAATGAAGGGTAATAGGCTCACCATCAAAAAAAACAATAAACCACTAAAAATTATAACATTAATTAATAAACAGTCATCTTCAAATAGTAAATCACAAAAAACAGGTGTAAGATAGAAAAATTATAAAAGTGAAAGATAAGAGTTATACATGGCAAAGGGACCTCAACTTGTAAATGACATTCATAGCTACAAAGTTTTGCCTCATCGCTATGCGTCAAATTTGAATGATGCTTTAAAAATAATAAGTAAAGGGAAGGAATACTCGTATAAAACTAAAAGAGCTAGATTATTATCCGAATTTATTGAATTTTGTTTTAATGAAGACTTAGTCATCAAAAATGGAACCGATGTGGCTCTGTGTTTCTCTGCATGGCAGGAAGAACATTTTAGTGGTTCTAAAGAAATCAATGCCGAAACGTTAATTTCTTACTCTAGGGTATTGTGGTCTACCTTGTCAAAACTCTGTCATATAAGCGTATTAGGTCTTCCAGAGACAAACTCGATTCCCCCCCCTCGTCGGCTTAGCACTATTGTATATTCTGATACAGACACTTCGAAAACAAAAATCCTCGGTGGTTTTGACCTAACTAAGAGTCAAAGTGATCAATCACTAACCTTAACGTTAGAAGAAGACGTAGATACTTTCATCAAAAACCTCATAAATAAAATGCGTAAGCACAGAGATGTAATTTACAAGATCTCAAAAAAATATCTAGCCGATGCAACAAATAGGTATGAATTCGCTCAAAATGTGACAAAGGAAATAAGTAGTGAATACTTTAAAGATAACCTAAAGCTGCAACACCCAAAACAAAAAGCTATTGATAGTGGTCAATATTTAAGTCTCTTTTCTAAGTATTTAAGGGATGGTGAGTGCGGGTATTCAAACTTAATTGCCTATATCAATCATTGTCATCATGGTCTAATTACTCGCCATTTTCCTGGCGGAAACAATCATTTATATCGATTTACAAACAACCAGTATGAACTTAGAGAGCATTTCGGCCTATCATCTCTATCAGCAGTTGCTGCTAGCAATATTATCATTGTAGAGTCAGGTATAAATGTCGATAGCCTTAGAAAACTTTCCTTAACAGCTCAAGGTACGATGACTAATTTTTTTGAGCCTAAAACCAATGGCTTTGAAATTAGTTATCGCAAATCAAGAGCAAGAGCACATAAAAGCCGTAATTTAAAACATTTAAATGCCGATGATTCTTATATAGAAAGTGCATTTGATTATTTGGCTTTAGCCACATCACATCATCGAACTATGATTAAAGGGAAATTAGCGTCTAGACTATTTATTCATGACTCAGCCCAAAAAACAGGCCTACCTATCGTCATGAGTGATTTTCCATTAAAGCATGGTTTTAAGCGTTTACTTGTCGCGGCAAGAGATCTACTCACAAAGGATCCTGATTGGTGTGCTGATGTCACCATCCAATGTATTGATGAAGTGTTAGCTCATAACCCTCATGCCAAGGCTTTACGTGCTACAGAAAGCATCATTAGATGGTTTGATAGTGGTGGTAACCCTGCTGTTGCCGCTAAATACCTTGGTAATACTGAAACTGTAGCAATTAAAAATTACCTACCTAAAGAATTACAATTAGCCGTATATAACCAACGAATCAGGCGATTCCAAAATGTTCTTATAGCAAGTGCAACAAACAGGAAAGACTATCAAATTAAGGCCCTCGATCTAAAAGATGAGAAGGAGCTAAAGGAATATTTATTAAAGCTAGATAAACGCGTTCCTCATTGGCGCACTGTGGTTAAAGAGTTATCCAAAGACTCCTCAACCCGAATGAATAGAAGTAAAAAAGTGACCCTTAATATCTGCCCAGAAAATGTAGCAGTTATGAAAGCTTGTTATGTAAAACAGACTGAGCGTGATATCAAAAACATCAAAATAGAAGACTGTATAAAGGATCTTTCACATGTATATCTGGGATTAATTACCTATTTAAAGAAAAATCCAGATAGACGGTTAAATAGAACAATTCTAAAGGGTGAAAAGCTTTATGACAGTAATACAAATAACTATCTACAAGTACAAATAATTAAGCAAGAGGACTAGTTATGGAATTAATCAACATTGAAAACAGTAAGTTGCTTGAAGGTAAAAACTGGTCATATCAATCAAAAAAAACTAGCGAATGGTATTTTCCTTGGTTACTTTGTGACTTCAAAGCCAAACAATGGAAAATAAAATCTGAGGGTGAACTTGCTATAACAATACCTTTCGATGACTACATCCCTTCAACAGGTGAGACTTTAGCACATCCTAAATATAGGTTAATTGTTAATGTAATCAAGAAAGTGATCGCTCTATCTAGAACTGGTCATTTAGCAATTCAAAATGGTAATGATTTAATAACCACGCGCGCGCAGAGAATGCATTCAAATGCCACATCATTGAAAACACTTGCACTATTTCTTATTAAAATTTATGGTGAAAAATCTGTCTGCGAAGAAGGTTTTAATTTGCTAAAAAAAGCTGATATAAATCAATTTCACCTCGATATTGCAACAGGACGGGCGGATAAAGCTACAGGGCTGAAAGATGCTATATTTAAAAAAATTAGTTATTTTGATCATGAAAGTATTTCAGCTTTATTGAATACCTGTAGCAATCCTCAAGATAATAAAATTAATATGAGTCAGTTTCTTGAAAAAATTTCAATTGGTAAAACTTCTATATCAGAAACTACAACGGCTCAAGTAATAAATTTTGTGATAGAGCTATTTCCTGACTTATCTATTGTTCTTGGGGAAAAAAAATTAAGAAAGAAAAATGAGTTCCCTAATGCTTGTCCTCCAAAAATATCCACCTGTGATGACGGAATTGGTACTACTACTTTTAACTCTCTTACTAACGGTCCCGCCCTTTTGAGCCGTTATCACTTATATCTACCAGAATTGAATAATTACTCAAACCCTAGTGTAACTGTGAGCGAAGTTTTCACAAATAAGTATATTAAAATAAAAGAAAGAACCCCCAATATTCCAACAGATCTAACTCTAAATTATCTAAATGAATCGATAAAATTAGTAACGGTCTATGGTAAACATATTATGGAAACAAAGCAGCATTGTGATATGGAAATGATGCGGCTTCATGAAAAATACCCAAAGCTACGCAGATGTGCAATCTTAGAACCTCCAAGAGTAAACCAATTAACAATACCTAAAAATAAATTCACAAAAGACTATAACGTTACCCGATACAATGAACTTCCCTCAAATGCTTCATCTGATGAGAAACGTGAAAATGTCACGGTATTGTTTGCTTATAAAATGCTTAGAGCAGCAACATACATTTTAATTCATACATTTTGCATTAAGCGTATAAGTGAAGTGCTCGGATTAAAAGAATCTAGTTTAGAGCATGGCCTGTGGGGTGGTTATGATATTTTTTTTGGAATAAGAAAAGCTGCCCCCACTGATAACTCGCTTTTACTAACTGGTAGGCCAATACCAAATATTGTGTCAGAAGGATATAGCTATTTAATTGATGCCAATGAGCATTTTTTTGAAGAGGATGAAGATATCTTCTTATTTTTAAAAAACGCTACCATTAAAGGCGATGGTACTGTACCAAATAATGAGAAAATGTCCTCACCAGCAATGATAAACAACCTGATGGACTTTGCTGATTTCATAAAGCTTCCAACAATGATAGTAAATGGTGTTGAATCAAGGTATTACCTATCTCGAACTCATGTCCTCCGTAGGTTTGGAGCTAAAGCATACTACTCACTTAGCGATTTGAGTGATTTTCCAGCCCTATCCTGGATGATGGGGCATCGTAATACACAAGAAACATGGGAATATCTACTTGAAGAAGTTACCAATGATGAGCTAAGTGAGGAAGAGGCTTCGGCGATTGTTGATGCACTTTATAAGCCAGATATAAATACATCAAACATAGAAGATGATATCAATACTGCCTTTGGATACAAGTTCAATAATCTATCTCCTGATATGGTAAAAAATTATATACAAGAGCAAATTAGAAATGGAGCCAAGATATACGCATACACAAATCAAGAGACCAATGAAAGAATATTATATATGGAGTCAATTGATGAATAAGGGTGTATCAAGTAAAAAAGTATCAGAGAACCATATATCTGCTTCCCTTAGTGATGAAACCATGAAGCAAATAAAGCTACGAATAAATCTATTAAACGACTTTCTTAAAGATGGTATTACAGATGGATTTGATGCTCATAAATTGCAATCAACTTTTTTAGCCTATTCTAACGGAAAGGGAATAATATCACGAAGTAGACCTGCTATTGCCGATAAAAATTGTCCTGTAGGTGAAATTGATCCTCAATATAAAATTGATCCCACTAAAATTGTAAATTGCCTTGATTATATAGAACTGAAGCGAAAGGAACTCATCAGCCAACAGCGAACAATAAAATCTATTGAAGCAGATAATAATGAAAATAACGTTGAAACCAAGATCGCATTAAAAACTATAACAAAGGGGAGACTTAAACAGGTTATCAATGAACAAGCAGACTTAATTAGATCACTTGCACGCGAACTTTTATTGCAACGAAGTGCAAATAATAATTTAATCTCTCTTATCAAAGAGGCTGATCATCGTCACCAAATGACTTTGAGACCATACTACGCAAACCATCAAGATGAACTGTTAAAAACCAGAAAAAAAAATAGCTCTCAGTTGAGTGATGTTATTTCTACCCTTAAAGATGTTTCAGAAGAACTTAATGCGTTAACTGTAAGCACAACCGACAATATCGTTTCTATGTGGGCAAAGAAATAATTATGCCCTTTGAAGACTTAAAAATAGATGTAAAAAGTGTCTTTACTCCTGAAGGATCAGAAAGTGCAAAAGATTCTTGCGTTTTTTTGTATGGCAATAACGACATTAACTGGTTTGCAACAGACTACTTAATGTCAGATTCTGTACCTGAAGGCTCTAAAAATGTTACTAAAGGGATGATAAGGTATTTTTTAGAATACCTTAATAATTATGAAAATTGGCAACATGGGACTGCTTTGGTTAAGCCGGTTCCAATGGGAGAGGTTACTGATAAACATCTATTCAACTTCGTAGGCTATATTGAAGATGATATAGGATTAAATCGTAATGGTATTGTGCGAAGAGTAAAATCTGCTTTAAGCCTTCTAGAGTTCATACAAAATACTTACAACCTTGATTATAAACTGATCTCTATTTCTTCAAATAATGAATATATTGAAAAAGGATTAACTAATGCTAAATGGCTCATTAACCAATTCACAGGAAAGAGATACCTGCATCATGAGTGTCTTCCAGACATTGAAGACTATCCTAGCAGAAACCCTATAACAGAAGAAGCTATTGAAAGCTTATACGATGATCTAGACAAATTGGCTGAATCGGGTCAAGAGCTAAAACATGAAATGTTGACGGCTCTTATCGGTCTTCTAGAAAAAACAGGTATCAGAGTTAGTGAGGCAGCAAACATTGATGAACATACAATTGAATTATTACGATTACAATTAACATCTTGGCTAAATGGGACACCTATAGATTTAACTGAACTTGCAAAAGCTGCCAAATTGACTATTGATAAAAAAAGTTTAAAAGCTGCAGAAGCTATTTACCGTAGATCAAAAATTAGTAAAGGAAGTCACGATCTCGTATGGATACCAATCAAAACGACCAAAGGTAAAAAGAAAAACAAAATTAGGCTAATCCCTATTCCAGTAGCTTCTGCACAGTATCTTGTTAGGTTTTATGATGACTATATTGTTAATGAACTGGACAGGGTTAGAGCAGGTGAACACAAGATTAATAGGAAGAAACATAAGAAGTTATTCATTCAACCTGAAACTCACGCACCGATGACCGGAGTGATGCTTTCTAGTTTGTTCTATGACGTATTTAGTCGTCAATATAAGAGTGCTAAGCACAAACGTTCCCCTCATTTATTTCGTCATCGCTTCATCACATGTTTGGTGCTACAACAACTTAAGAGCTTAAACTCCAAATTTGGGGGTCAACAACTAGCCAGTTTAATACTAAAACGTATACAAGGATTAACTGGACATGCTTCCATCGCAACCATGCTTCACTATGTTGAGCTAGCGGAGGCGGAGATACAAGATCCTGATGAAAAGTCAGAAGATATTGCATTTGACGATGAAACCCGTGAAGTACTAATCGAAAAATATGGTGAAGATGAAGTAGCCATCATTGAATATGAAATAATAAAAAAGAGAACAGAGAACAGAGAACAGAGAAAATAAAAAACATTAACTGCAAGTTTCTCTCAATATTAACCAAATTTTGATTCAACTAATTGCTGTTCGCATGATGAGCTACTCAAGCAACAAGTGAAGTCATGAAAATCATAACTTTAGCGTTTCAATTTGGCACCAAATGTTACTGATAAATAGATCTGAGTTCTGAATTATCAGAACAATAGACTTCACGTTCATATACACTATCTTCAAGATAGCTGACATTAGAATATATACTCTATGGCCCTTTCGCCCCCATTGAGAGATAGGACTAAACAATCACTAATGTTGCAGATCAACCTGCACGCTAGAAAATTTAAACGTCAACTTCCCTATCCGAAGCTTTTTTGTAGAATTATGCCAAAGTATAAGTAATGTATTAACAGGTCGTTTTATCGTTGTCCAAAGTTTGTTACGTTGTGTAAACACACTTTTAGTATAGTTATCCTCCTTAAGTCGATGGATTTCTTTTTAATCATATCAATGACTTTTTCATAAATAGAAGTTATAACTATAATATGGTGTTATTTTTGATATCTAAATAAATCATGTTAGATAATCGATAATAATGGATAAGTAGTACAATTCAATAAAATAAATTAAAAGGAATAATTGTGTCAGAGATAAATACCGAGCCACATCCATACTCAGACATGACCCTTTTATGTGTTGATGATGAGGCAAGTATTTTAAGAACAATGCAACGTTTATTTCGCAATAAGCCTTACGAAATTGTCATTGCTGAAAGTGGCGAACAAGCGTTACTTATTATGCAAGAACAACCAATTGACTTGATAATATCAGATATGAGAATGCCGGGAATGGACGGCCCCACTTTATTAGAAAAATCTGCTCAATTATATCCAAAAATGTGTCGTATAGTACTGAGTGGTTATGCAGATTTCGAATCTACAGTAGCCGCAGTTAACTTAGGAAAAATAAATAGATTTATAAATAAACCATGGAATAATAATGAATTAATTAATGTTGTTGAAGAATGTTTAGAAAGTATAAAATTAAAGAAAGAAAACAATCAATTAAAATTAAAAATAAGCCAAAAAAACGAGCAACTAAAACTTTGGAATCAAGAGCTTGAAGAGAAGATAAATTTACGAACCAAACAAATACTCGCTTCACTAAAGCGAAACGAAAGGAACAACAAAGCTACCGAAAAGATGCTTTTCAATTTTATAGCGATCAATTCAAACCTTAATGGTGACTTTGCAAAAAATGTCGGAAATTTAGCTGGACGGATGGCCAGTAAGCTTGGTTTAGATAAAAGTGATATCAATGATATTCGCCTTGCCGGTTTCCTCACTGAAATTGGCATGTTGGGTTTGGATGAGAAAATTTGCACTACACCATATAACCTGTTGAATTATGATCAAAAAACAGAGTTCTTAGGGCAAGGGAAAATTGCACAACAAATCCTCTCCCCTGCCCATCATATGAATAATGTTCTTGATATGATTTGCAATCAATACGAATCACTCGATGTAATAGCAACGTTAGGTAATAATGTTGCTCAGCAAGGAAGTCGAATTTTAAGAGTTGCTCGAGATTACTGGCGCTACGCGTACGGTAAAATTGCACCTGAAAAATTGGAATATCGACATGTTTGTATCGAATTAAACAAAGGCAAAAATATAAAATATGATCAAGAACTATTAGGTATTTTAGAATCAAATCCTGAGTTGGTAGAAGACGGAGTGGTGGAACAAGGTATTAACTCCCAACAACTTTTAGCAGGTATGTTACTAAAACATAATTTGTATAGCACAAACCGCTTGTTAATTTTGGCTGAAGGCCATGAATTTTCTGAATCTTCTATTGATAAATTAATAGAGTACGAAATCAATCAAAAACATATATTTTCGATTGTAATCGAAAAATTTACTAACCAACAGAAGTTAATTAAGGATTAAAAGATGCAAGGTTCTGTATTTACTTCTTTTTCAGATATGGTTATTGAAAAAATGGGCATAGTGACATGGAATGAATTATTAATTAAGGTGAAACCTTGCTCTAAAGGAATTTATACGAATGCTATGTTATACCAAGATTCAGAACTAATGGACTTGGTCACAGAGTTGTCGAAAAAAATGAAAATAGAGGTTGAAGATTTGCTTAGAATTTTTGGCGGTTACCTTTTTATTCGTTTATATAATGCCAGTCCTGCAAACCTAACTAAAGTTGATAACCTTAAAGATTTTTTACTTATAATTGACTCGGTCATTCACAAAGAAGTTAAACGTGTATACCCAACTGCTTATCTTCCTACTTTTGATTACGCTGAAAATGCGCAAGGTGATTTGGTGATGCATTATCAGTCAAAACGAAAATTATGTCATTTAGCCGAAGGGTTAATATTAGGTGCTGCCGAACATTTTAATCAAATTATAACCATTCAACAACAAGAGTGCATGCACAATGGTGCTGATAAATGTAAGTTAACCATTTCTTTTAAGGAAAAGTAATGAATGAGGAGAATGCGTATAAACTTGCTTATGAACGAGAAAAAAGTGCCCGATTACTCGCCGAAAAACTTCTTGAGAAAAAAACACGAGAATTATACGATAATGTTTTGAATCTTGAAGGTGCTGTTTCAGAGCTAAAATTAACGCAATCACAACTCATTCAATCAGAGAAAATGGCCTCATTAGGGAAAATTACTGCGGGTATCGCCCATGAAATAAATAATCCTATTGGCTACTCATATAGCAACCTCTCTTGCTTAGCAGAAAATTTAATAGACTATTTTAGTTTAGACAGTATCATACAAAATTCGAATGTCCTTCAAGAAGATCCGTCTTTCGTATTAAAGAAATACCGTCAAAAACATAAACAAATCAATGCAAACTATATTATTAAGGATTGTCCTAGTTTACTCTGTGATTCGCTCGAAGGTTTAGATAGAGTGAAGAGTATAATCAATAATTTGAAAAAAATATCTTATAAAGGCAACAACGAGTTTATTTCCTGCAGTATCAATGAATGTATTAATGATTGTATTAAAGTGGTAGACAATGAGTTTAAATATTCGATGGACGTTAATTTAGAACTTGAAGACTGCGCTAATATTTGTGGACAGCCAGCAGATCTAATCCAAGTCTTTATTAATTTATTTATAAATGCTTCACATGCCTGTAGTGAAAATGGATTATTGAGTATTAAATCTCACCAAGAGAACCGTCATATAATTATCAGAATAAAAGATAACGGCAAAGGCATTAACGAAAGCATCCAACAGAATATATTCGACCCTTTCTTCACAACTAAACTTGCTGGGGAAGGTACCGGATTAGGTTTGTCTGTATCCCACGGTATTATTGAAAAACATGGTGGAACAATAAAAGTACAGAGTGATGGACATGATGGAACTTGTTTCATCATTAAGCTTCCTATTGAAGAGTAACTATAATTAACGTTGATTAAAACAATTAGCTATTTTGAACATATATATAAGTCAATAAAATCTGAATAAATAAAGCATATTTACAGCCTTAGAACTAATTATGCGAATTTAATCGAGTGTAACTTTTATTATTTAAGGATATTCATGTTAATGGTACTGTTAAACATTTCCAATAAAGGTAAATTTGCCTTTTGTTTAGTCGCACTTTTTGTTTTTTCTTGGCCTATATCTGCCCAGCAGCGATATAGAATTTACCTAGATGCTGATTTTTCCAGTACACAAGCCTCAAGTAACTCAATAAAACAGGGTATTGAAGTGGCACTAGCTGAAGAGAATTTTCAAATAAATAGTTTTATTTTTGAGCTAGTTACTAAAGACCATCATGGAAACTCCTTACGAAGCAAACGTAATTTAGAGGCGTTCGTTTCTGATCAGCGAGGGTTAGTAGTTTTCTCTGGCTTACATTCGCCTCCTTTACTGGCTAATAAGGAGTTTATTAATCGCAACAATATATTGATGCTAGTTCCTTGGGCCGCTGCCGGACCAATTACTCGCAGTGGCGATGATGAAAACTGGATATTCAGATTATCAATTGATGACAGTAACGCCGGTACTTTTATTACCGAGCAGGCTTTGAAGGAAGGGTTTAAAAAACCTTTACTTTTGTTAGAAAATACAGGCTGGGGGCGCTCGAATGAGCATACCATGACTCAAGCGCTACAACAAAAAAACATTAAGCCTAGTAATATAAAATGGTTTAATTGGGGGCTAGGTATTAATCAAGCCAAATTGTTGTTACGAGAAGCAAAATTAGATAATAGTGACGTAATTTTTTTTGTTGGTAATGCCAATGAAGGAAAAGTATTCATAAAAGCAATGGCTGAGTTGGAGAGTGATATAATACTACCAATTAGAAGTCACTGGGGAATAACTGGAGGAAATTTTGCAGAAACAATTAGTGTAAAACAAAGAGAAAATATAGACTTGCAATTTATTCAAACTCGATTTTCATTTTTAACTCAGCCAAAGACAGCGTTAGCAAAGCAAGTTTTCAAACAAGCCTCCTCTCGATATTCAATGATAAAAAGCCCCTCAGACATAAAAGCACAAACCGGTTTTATCCATGCGTATGATTTAACCAAAATATTGATTGAGGCAATAAAAAGTGCGTCCTTAAGTGGTGATAGGGAACGCGATAGTCAAGCAATAAAAGAAGCTTTAGAAAATTTACAAAACCCCGTTAAAGGTTTAATTAAAACCTATGACAAGCCTTTTTCTCAATACTCAGCAAGTAATGCCAACGCACATGAAGCTCTATCTATTGCCGATTATGTAATGGCATATTATAACGACAACAATAACATCGTATTATTAAAAAAATAATACCTACTATAAAGCAATATTTAATGACATTATGAAAAAAACCAGTATTTCATTCGCACTTGCCAGCTTTGTTTTTGTTAGCAGTTTTGTGCTTGCTGCTTTTTCCACTGTATTAGTAATTAATCATATTGTAGATACAGAAAATAAACAGCAAACACAGCTTATCAAAAGAGAAACCAATACTATCATCAATAGTTATCACTTGTTTTTTCAACATAGGTTAACCCTACTCACCGAACAAGCTAACTTCCCAATGATGTTGCAAGCGGCTATGCAGCCAGAAGCTAATATTAGTAAATTAAAGGATTTTATGGCCGATATTACTCTTTTAGGTGAACGCTATCAGCAAACACTTTTAGATTTTGAAGGAAATCATCTTTATTCCAGTATAAATAGCGATGTTCCTGATTATAAGGTGAAACCTTGGCTGAATAATCTAATCTTACAGGACGAAGATAATTATTTAGGTGTTGAACAATTAAATGGGCAATATTTTTGGGTTATGGCAATGACTATTCGTTATAACAAGTCTACCGAAGGATTTTGGGTAACTTTGCTCCCAATAAAAGAAATAGACGAAACAAAGCATTCAAAAGAACAATTAAACGGCTTAATGATTGAAGTACACCACAAAGAAAAACTAATCATACGTTTTGGCCAACATTTAGAGGGGCAAAGCTATGTTATCAATTGGCAACATATGTCTGTTGCATTTAAATTTACATTTGACAATTCTGTAATGAATCAAGAACTTTATAGTGCTGCTTTGAAATTTAGTTCCCTCATTATTCTCGCACTTATTCTGATCAGCACGTTAGCCTATTTTTATGGTTATCGTTACTTTGTTAAACCGCTATTACTTTTATCTCAAGCGACTGGAGAGCTTGATAAAGGGAGTGAATATACTAAGCTACAAGAAAACTTAAGGATTAAAGAGTTAGACGAATTATTTGTAAAGTTTAATCAAATGACAAAAAAGGTTCATCGAAGAGAACAAGCACTAAAGAAAAGCTATGACAAATTATCCAAAGCTAATGAAAACTTAATACTAAGTGAATCTCAATTAATACAATCTGAAAAACTAGCCAGTATTGGTATGTTATCTGCTGGGGTAGCTCATGAAATTAATAACCCGATAAGTTTCGTGAAAAGTAACTTAGAGATACTGAAAGGTTACTTAGATGATATAGAAGCTTATCGCCATGAAATTGAAGGTCAATTTACTTCTCAAGTACAACAATACCTTCTGCAATCAATTGCCAAAAAATACGATATTCAATTTATTATAGACGATAGTAAACCTCTTTTAGATAACAGTATTGAGGGAACTAAAAAAATTACTGAAATAGTGAGTAATTTAAAAACTTTTGCGAGAACAGAGCAAGAGACTAAAACTTTAACTGATATCAACGAAGGACTTACTGCCACTATAAATATGGTATCAAATGAACTTAAATATACTTGTAAATTACATATCGATTTAGCGCCTTTACCAAATATTTATGCGTTTCCGAGTAAATTAAATCAAGTATTTATGAACTTGTTAATGAATGCTGGACAATCAATAACAAATAAGGGGGATATTTTTATCAGAACATTTCAAAAAGATCTCTATATTGTTATAGAGATTAAAGATAACGGTAGTGGCATTGCAGCTAACGTATTACCCTATATTTTTACCCCTTTCTTCACATCTAAACCGGTAGGTGAAGGTACAGGTCTTGGCTTATCAATCAGTCATGGAATTATTGAACAACATAACGGCAGAATAGAGGTCATATCAGAAGAAAATAAAGGTAGTTGCTTTTCTGTTTATATTCCTACCAAATTAAAATAATTCTATTCCTGATATCATTATTGCTTTGCAATATGCGACAACGTCTTCCCTTCCCACAATAACCATATGATTATAAAGAAAATATAAAAAGGAACACTCCTTGCTATATAACTAATAAACATGTCAGGAGTTATTTGTATGTGGTATTTAAAAAACCTTCAACGTTGCTTTTTCGCTTATTTAATAATTTTTCAAGTATCTTTGAATGCGAGTCCTTTCGAGAGTTGTCCTTCAAATGCATTTTTAATGCAACAAACAGTTGCACAACTTTATGGCGTAAACCTAGTTACGGGAGAGTACTCTTTATTATCAGACAATTTAGGCACTAATGATAAAATCAATGCCATCGGCTTTAATTTTCATGATAATTACATTTATGGTTGGGGATATGAATGGGGCACTTTAGTTCGTATTGGGGATGACTATCAAGCCACACCAATTGTACTAGAAAATAACCCTGGAATAAATTTTTTTGTTGGTGATGTCGCAATCAATGAAAACAGCTATTATTTTTATAAAAAAGGTGTGAGTTACGGTTTATATAAAGTTTCCTTAAATGAACAGTCAAACGAATATTTACAAGTAAAAAAAATTATTAATGGGCAAAGTCTGTCGATCCCTATTTTTGATTTTGCTTTTCATCCTGATAATGGTTTTGCTTACACTGTAGATAAAAATGGGCAACTTTATCAAATAAACGTCACTAACGGTAACTTAACTGCCTTAGGTAATGTAGGGGAATCAGGTACCTTTGGCGCCGTTTACTTTGATGTTGAGGGCAATTTCTATATTAGTCGTAACAATGATGGTTTTGTCTTTATTATTAACATTGATGATGTAACCCCAAAAGCGACATTTTTTGCCTACGGCCCTAACGCGTCACAAAACGATGGTGCACGTTGTGCTGTTGCCCCTGTTATTGATGAATCTATTGCTGCAACAACTGACTATGGTGATGCTCCAGACAGTTACGGAACTACACTTTTTAGTAATGGTGCAAGACACGGTATCAGCAATGTCTATCTAGGCAATAATATAACCACTGAGCATAATGCTAATGTCTACCCTAAAGTAGACCAAGATGACGGTATTATTTATTTAACACCTTTATTAGCAGGCAGTGACAGTCTCATTCAAGTAAAAGCTACAGGTGCTGGCTACATAAATATATGGGGTGACTGGGATCGTGATGGTAAGTTTTCACAAGAAGAAAAATTAATTTCAGATAAATATATGGATAATACAACCGAAGTGTTCCTTGTCAATACACCAGTAAGTGCTTTAAATGGTTTTACTTGGACAAGAGCTAGATTCACTTCAATAGCTTCAATAGTCGCTAGTGGTGGTGTCCCTGATGGTGAAGTTGAAGATTATAGAGTACTAGTAACTAACTCTGGTAATAGCCAAATTCAAGATACACCGTACTACATTGCCTTTGAAGATAGCTGGCCGGAACAAGGTGATTACGATATGAATGATGTTGTTATGTTACAGAACTCTTCATTATTATTAAACGATGCATTCGAAGTAAAACAAATTGAATTTCAAGGTGAATTAAAAGCACTAGGCGCCTCTTATCACAATGGATTTGCTATCCAATTAGACAATATCCTACCTAGTAATGTAAATAGAGATCTAGTACGTTTTGAAATCAATGGTGTTTTACAAGAAACTAATGCAATAGAAGAAGATACACAATATTTAGTAATTAAAATCACTGATGATTTACGTAGTCATATTCAACTAAATGAAAGTTGTTCTTATTATAAAACAGAAGCAAATTGCAGTAATGCATCTCAAATGAACTTCAGCGTAACAGTGCCGTTTATTAACCCCATATCATTAGTTCAGTTTCCTGAAGCACCTTATAACCCATTTATATTTGCCAAAGAAGCTACCTATCATGGTGATCTATTTTATCACCCTGGTAGAGCTCTAGAAATCCATCTAAAAAACAAAATACCAACGTCTAAAGCTGATTATAATATGTTCGGTGTAGCTGACGATAAAACTCAAATTTCGGTTAATTATAACTATCAAAATAGTAATGGTTTACCTTGGGCGTTAGCTATAAATCCAGGCTCTCTAGAGGAGTGGAAACATCCCCGTGAAATGGTTGACATATTACAAGCATATCCTAACTTTCAATTATTTGTAGAAAGCAATGGTAATAAAGAAACCAGCTGGTTCTCTCAAAATAATGCAGTTAATTCAAAACTTTATTAATACCAAAATAGCGATATAAGGGAGTAGAAGTGATGAAGAACAATTTAATTACACTCATAATGTTAAACATAACTATATTAATTACGGGTTGCGGTGGAGGTGATGAAAAAGGAAATAATTCATCAACAGAATCGGTTGAAAGCCCTTCCCCAATTGAAATATCAACACAAAACACTATCGCCACAAGCGATTTAATGAGTACCCCAGATTTTGATTTTATATCAGATGCTAATTTGGAAGTTACACTACCCATTTCTCCATCAACCGCCGTCAGTTACTTTATAAATATATGCACCGATTTCTCTGATGAAAATAATAAGGTTAAAATAAATTATGACAGTTGTAAGTTAAGGACATTACTTACAACTCAAGAGCAACTATTCAATTTATCCTTAAGTACGGCTGAATTCCGGTTATTAGCTCAAATTTGGCCTATTGAAAATAGCGCAAAACCAATAAATATTTACTGGGATATATCCAAATCAGGTAAAAGATGGAAAATAACTATTTGAATAGCAATTAGCATCACTCCTCTTCCACAAAACTGTAAAAACCAACTACTTAGTTATTAATTAGAAGGTTTTTACTTTCAAATAACTATCAACCTAAACTAACTTTCAAGTAAAAATACAGCCAATATTAAAAATGAAACTATTATTAATGGAACTGTTATGACTTGCATTTTGAAATGCATAACGAGAAAAAAACCATCTAATTTCGGCAAATAAAAAAAAACACAATAAAACGTCTTAAAAAACAATGACAAATGATTTGGCATGTAAATTGATATTACTACTGTAGTATTAGAAAAAAAGGCATTTAGACATGAAACAAACTTCATTATACTGCATTTTTATTATGATTATTTTTATTTGTACAGGTTGTGTTTCTACATCGATATATGAGTCATTAGCATTAATCGAACAAGAAGATAACGTCGAAAACAATAAAACGGTAAATAAGCGTGTATTGACGAGCATCCATGCTTTACTTATTTCAAAGAAAGTAGCAGAACAACATCACACTTTTACTTATAAAGTGAATAATACAGAATTAAATTACAATGATAAAACAAAACTCACCAGTCTAGTAGCCAAACAAAACCAAAATATTACTATTACAATTGCACTTGCTAAAGGGACAAATAAACTCGACCAACTGGCGCTTTCGATGACACGGGCCAAGGTACTGCGACTATATATTAGTCACTTTAATAATAAAGTAACTATTAAATTTTCTCCTAAATTGTCAACTGACACCATTAACTTAGTTATAGGTGCATAAGATGAACACATCAGTAATCATAAATATTCACCTCTTTTTAGCAGCGGTTTGGCGACATAGATATTTAATCTTATTTCCAGTAATAGTATTGCCGATTATTGCTGTAATCATTTGCTTTATCGCTCCTAGGACTTGGCAAGCTTACACCACAATATTAGTACAAGAAAGTGCCAAAATGAATCCTTTTCTTGAAGACTTATCTGTATCAACTGATTTAGAAAACAGAATGACCACCCTAGATACTTTACTCCATAGCCGACATACGCTAATTAATGTCGCGCAAGATTTAGCACTAATTAATGAGGAGTCTACAGATTTTCAAAAAGACCAATTAGTTAAAGAATTATCTGCGGCACTTAAGGTCAAGTTAATAGGTAAAGATCTCGTAAAACTTATTTACCAGACTGACTCACCCGAAAATATCGTTAATGTGCTCTTAGCGGTTAGGGAAAGGTTTTTGGAAAAACTTTTGGCTCCAGAATTGTCAGCAATTGATGCATCTGAATCATTTTTAACAACCCAATTAACATTAAAAACAGCTGATTTACAAGAATCAGAATTTAGGTTAGCTAATTTCAAACAGTATAATGCTGAACACTTGCCTAGACTTTATAGCACAAATAGCAATCGTGTCAGTCAATTAAGCATTTTACTCGAACAGAAAAAAATCGAATTGTCGGGTGCTATTGCTGCTAAAAGAACCATTCGTACTAGGCTCGCTCAAGTTGACCCTGTGATGAGTGAAATAGAACAAAGCATAGTAAAAACTAAAAGTGAGCTGGCTATTTTACGCTCACGTTATACAGATCAACATAGTAAAGTTGAAACATCACTTAGAAAATTATCACAGCTTGAGAACGAACGAGAATCTCAAAGTAAAGCGTCATACAAGATAACTGAAGTTGACCTAAATCGTTTATGGGAGATTGCGAGTAGTATGCAAGAGGGTGAAATTGATAATAGTCAAAATCTATTATTAGTCTCACAATTGCAAGAATTACAACTCGCAGACAGCCATGTAGAGAAAATCAAAGAGGAGATCAACTCTATTGAAAAGCAAGCTAAGACATTAAAAGCATCGCTTGCCGGAACAGCTGAAATGGAAAGGAAGTTATTAACACTAGAGAGAGATCTTAAGGTTAAACGTGGTTTATACAGTGATTTACTATACCGCTATGAAAAAGCAAAAATAACTGGTGCACTTGGTAAATTTGAACAACCAGAAAGAATAAAAATAATCGATGAACCATACCAACCTACCGCTCCGACAAACTTTCCAATTTCTATTTTTTTATTTGCCGGCGTTATTGGTGGTATATGTTTAGGTTGTGGATTAGCTTTATTCTCAGAATTAACAGATACATCGATCCGTGCAAGGTATCAACTAGAATTAATCACTTCAAGTCCAGTCATAACTCGACTGCCACGAATTATGACGAAGAAATATGTAGGAGATAACTTATGAAAAAAGTCATTGTTCATGTTGTACAACACTTAAAGCCAGGTGGTATCGAAAGCTTTGTACTGGAGTTTCAACGAGCCGCACAACCATTTTTTGATGTACATATCATTTCTTTAGAAAAACAAAACATTAAATATTACTGGAATAATATTGATGGTTTTAAAGATTTCATCCACATGTTAGACAAAAAACCTGGTTGGCAAGCAAACATTTTTACTCAGTTAAAGTTATTCTTCAATAAAATTAATCCTATGTATGTACATACCCACCATATTGGCCCATTAATTTATGGTGGTATCGCAGCAAGGCTTGCCAATATTAATAATATTATACATACAGAGCATGATGCATGGCATTTAGCTAAATTAAAACCTAGGATACTACAGAGGTTTTTCGTTACTTTGATTCGCCCTATTTATGTTGCAGACGCTGAATTTGTTGCCACACAAATAAATCACTTAATGCCATCATTGAATCCGGTTGTAATTACTAATGGTATTGATACTACTAAATTTAAACCATCGACAGTGAGTAAACAAAAGCTACTAAAAAATGCGGGTTTACCTACAAACCTTAAATTTATTGGCTGTGCTGCTAGATTAGAGTCAATTAAAGCTCATGATGTATTAATCAAAGCACTACACAATTTGCCTGATAATATTGGTTTATTGCTCGCTGGTACTGGTAGTTTAGAAAATAAACTAAAACAATTAGTTATTAACCTAAGTTTAGAAAAAAGAGTTTTCTTTTTAGGTCATATTGATGATATGACTACATTTTATCCATTAATAGATGTTTTTTGTCTTTCATCAAGTAACGAAGGACTTCCTTTATCCCCAATGGAAGCCCAAGCTTGTGGTGTACCTGCTGTATTAACAGATGTTGGCGGGTGTAAGGAAGCCATCTGTAGTGAAACTGGTATGGTTGTGCAACCTAATAACCCGACATTACTATCACACGCGCTTCTATGTTCATTAAATCAAAAGACAAATCATTCCCCCAGAGCATTCATAGAAAAACAGCGCTCAATCAACAGCATGATTAAACGATATGTTTCATTAACTCGATCTGATTTAAGGAGAAAGCTATGTTAAACATTATACTGATATGTATCTTTATTTTGGCAATATTTTTAGTGACCTATCATCATGTTTTTTATCCCGTGATGCTTAAATTAGTTACTAAGAATAAAAAAATAGATAAACCTACAATTACAAACCGTCATTATACTTTTAGCGCAGAAGATAAAAAGCTAACTTGTTTTTCTATCATTATTCCTGCATTCAATGAAGCTAAATTTATTGCAGAGAAAATTAGAAATTTGAGTTTCATTGACTATCCGAGTGACCGATATGAATTTATTTTGCTTTGTGATGGTTGTCACGATGATACTCATGATATTGCTCTGCAAACTTTCACTGAACTTTCCTGTCATGATTTAAAGTACCAATTGATAAACTTTAAAGAAAATAGAGGCAAAGTGGCGGTTATTAAAGATGGTGTAACAAGAGCAAAATTTGACAATATCGTCTTTAGTGATGTTTCGGCCTTATTACCAGTTAATAGTTTACTTATGTTGGACAGCCATTTTAAAAACCCTGTCGTTGGTGCTGTTTCGGGTGGATACAAATTTGCTCAAAAAGGAACCGCTGGTGAGCAATGTTATTGGCGATATCAATCTATGATTAAATCAAGAGAAAGCTCTATTGCTAGTGTTCTAGGAGCTCACGGTGCTTTTTATGCATTGAAGAAGTCTTGTTACGAAGATATTCCAACCGATACCATTAATGACGATTTTTTGATCCCCATGAATGTGATTAAACTCGGGTACCGTGTGATATATGAGCCTAGGGTTGTTGCCATAGAGCTTGAACAAGTTAATCTAGATCAAGATATGAATAGGCGTTTAAGAATAGCTGCTGGTAATTTTCAACAACTTGTTTATTTATTGCCTTTGTTATCACCTAAATATGGCTGGAATGCGATAAATTTCGCATCGGGTAAAGCATTAAGAGCAATAATGCCTTTTATATTCGTATTTATCTTGGTTTGTAATATTTATCTTGTGCCAGTTCATCTCTTTTTTATGTTGTTATTGGCCTGCCAAATTTGTTTATATAGCTTTGTTATGCTCATTAATCTATTTCATTTTTCTCCCAAATTGAGTGCGTTAAAACTGATCTGTTATATGGTTAATGGTTACTGGTTTGCTTTAAAGGGGTCTTTAAAATACATATTTGGTTTACAAGAAAAAGTTTGGACTAAAATTTAGGGGATATTATGAAACACAGTAGCTTTGTTCACCCAAGAATTTTGGTATTTAAAAGAGCTATTGATTTAGTATTTTCAATAGTATGTTTAATACTAACGTTCCCCCTCTTTATAGTGATTGCATTAATGATAAAATTTACGTCACAAGGAAGCGTATTTTATTGTCAATTAAGAGTGGGGAAATTAAATTCAAAAAAATTAGTTCATTTCAATATGATCAAATTTCGCACCATGGTTAACAATGCAGAAGCTATTTCGGGCGCTGTTTGGGCATCACACAATGACAATCGACTTACCCCCATCGGTAAGTTACTTAGAAAATTTCGCCTTGATGAATTACCTCAACTTATTAATGTTATAAAAGGTGATATGTCGCTTATTGGACCTAGACCTGAAAGACCTGAAATAGTGATAGAGCTCGATAAAAAAATCCCATTCTATTCTGAGCGTACTTACGATATAACTCCTGGAATTACAGGTTTAGCACAAGTAAATCAAGGATATGATACCTGCATTGACGATGTTAAAAATAAAATATCTTACGACTTTGCATACTCGTTATCACTTACTCAACTACATAGGTGGTTATTAATGGATTTAAATGTATTTTTTAAAACACTGCTTATTATGATGTTAGGACGTGGATTGTAATACGACATAATATAGAAGGATAAGTCTAACCTATGACAGATATTAATGTGACTTGTATTGGTGGAGGACACGGTTTAGGCCACCTATTATCAATTATCAATGATTTTAACTTTGTTAATTTAACTGGCATTGTTACTACTACAGATAATGGTGGCTCTACCGGCCGTTTAAGAGATAGCTGCGATACAATCTCTTGGGGAGATATTCGTTATTGCTTATCAAAGCTCAGTAAAAAATCATCAACTAAAGCACTCCTGTTTGAATACAGGTTTGATAAATCAGGCGATTTATCAGGGCATAGTTTAGGAAACTTAATGTTTTGCGCCGTTGATTCCCTTTGTCTCAGACCTACTGAAACTGTGCAGGTGATGCGTGAATATCTAGACATAAAAGCAAATGTTTTACCTATGTCAGATACGGTAACTCATCTTGTAAGTCATTCATCAAATCATTCCTACTTTGGTGAAATTGCAGTTGATGATCATGCTAACCAAGGGGTGAAGAACTTGGCATTAACGCCAGCGGTAAAACCAAGTAAAGAAGTTTTAGACACTTTAAAAAATGCCGATATTTTATTTCTAGGTCCTGGAAGCTTTTATACGAGTACTCTACCTAGTTTATTAATGGGGGCAGTGATAGATGTCATTAATCAAAATACGGATCTAAAAGTCTATTTTATAACCAATGTAGAAAATGAGTTTAACAACCAATATGACGAAACACACTACCAACTCGAATTTATTAGAAAGCTTGGATTAACGAAAACAGTTCATTCATTAATTCCCCACCATCGTATATCTCATGTCACTGACCTATGTAAACCATATACCATCGCAGACCTTCCTGCCGATATTAACGGTAGACATCAACATCAATTCTTTCAAGAACAATTACTTGAACTAATTAAACTATAACAACAAATTCACTATCTATATCCATTGTCAGTCTTTACCAATAGTTTTTTAAATTTATCACTTACTTTTCATTATTCGCATTTTGCATTCCATTTTGATTCCCAATGAAGCAGCAGAGTCCACGACGATAGCAACACATTGATATTGTTAGATATTATTAATGGCTTAATCTTTGCAAATCATAATAGTGAATTAACTTAAAAGGTGGAACTGTTATGTTAAAAGAAACTTATACTCTAAATAACGATTTTATTATTACACTCATTGGAAACTTTGATGCCGATACAGTAAATATCATGAAAGATGATATTGAAAAATATAGTAAATTAAGTACAAATATCGTCTTCGATCTTAAACAAGTTCCTTTTATCGACTCGTCAGGCATTGGCGCGATCGTCTTTTTATATAAAAGAATGGTAGCCAAAGGTTTTAGTGTCAGCGTTACTGGATTAATGCAGCAACCGCTAGAGTTATTTCAAATGCTCTTTTTAGATAGCACTATAAATTGTTATCAAAGTATCGATTGTTACTTAGAAACATCGCCCAACTTACAAGTTGCTAGCTAATGATTATCCAGCCTAGTTTGTTGTTCTTATGCACTGTCATATTGCTAACAGGCTGTAGCTCATCCAACAAAGTCGATAAAGATATTAGTTTATTTGCTAATGGTGGCAGGTCGTCAAGTTTAGGCAAAACTCAAATGCAAATGTATATTTCCAACGCAGAGTCACAACTGATGCTATTGGAGCAACAAGAGTCTAAACAGTGTATTTCTGGTCAGTTAGCTATTGCATACACATATTTATCGCGTGCTACAGCTGAACATAATGCTGATATGGAAAAAGATGCCTTTATAACATTGGTCGATTTGGATCGGCAATTTCGTAAAATTCGCTGTATAAATCAATATATCAATGGTCAGTTAGGCTGTGCTTATACGAATAAAAAAACAGTGCTAAAAAGCTGGTATCGTGAAGGTGACTTTAACCAGTGCACAAATACATCGATGCAAAAAAGCAGTATGAGTAATAAACACGTTTTGATCACCGAAACTCTGCATGACTTTGATCAAAATGAAATAAAACCTATCTATTATCAATCTTTAAACAAACTTATTGATTTACTAAAAGACCATCCCAACTCAAAACTACTCATTAGTGGCCATACTGATAGCAAAGGCAGTGATGTATATAACATGTTGTTAAGCCAAAAAAGAGCTAATAGCGTGGCAAAATACTTTACCGATAGAGGGGTTGTTGCAGCACAATTAAGTATTCAAGGTCAAGGAGAAAACAATATCAGGGAATTAGAAAAAAGTGATGTGTCTAGAGTGTTTAATCGCTATACATCTCTGACCTTGCTCTTAAATAAGCGTGGAAACAATACTATAAAGGATGTTGACCATGACTAAATTATTAATAAATTCTTTGTTGTGTCTATTTATTAGCATGAGTCAAGCCCAAGAGTTCGACGTTATCATTAAGCCAGGTGATGTATTACAAATTGAAATACCAGGAGAAATTGATTTCGAAAACAGTTTTCAAGTAAAGCGGGATGGCACGCTCAATTTGCCTGAAGTAGGTAAAGTTTCAATTGTTGGTAAAACACTTACTCAAGTAAACGAAGACCTAGCTAAACTATTAGGCAAAGAATATCGCGCTATAAATAATTTTAAGGTTTATTTGATTGAAAGGCGAGTACCGATTCAAGTGTTAGGCTTTGTTGAAACTCCTGGAATGATAGATTTACCTCAAGACGGAAATATACAAATGGCACTGCAAAAAGCAGGAGGTGCCGTAGCAGGTGCTCAACTCGATAGGATACAGCTGAACCGTCAAGGTAAGGTAACTGTCTTTGATTATAAAAAATATTTAGACACAGGCAACTTTGCAATTCTACCTAAAATTGAGCCCTTAGATGTAATATTTGTACCTGCCTCGCCTTTAATTGGTAATGTTCAAATGGATTTCGATGCAGCAACCTTATCAGCTAGTGGTGATGGTTCCGAGGCAAAAACCGCAATTAAGGTATTTGGTGAAGTACTTAAACCTGGTGTATTTTCTTTTAAAGAAGGTAATACCGTTGTTGATATGTTGATGCGAGCTGGTGGCGTAACACGCTATGCCGGCGTTGAACATATTCGCGTAATTAACAATGGTACACCTGAGTTTTTTGACCTAAAAACATATTTAGATACCGGTGATGCTTCTCATATGCCAAAAATCACTGCAGGGTCAACCTTATTTATTCCTATACAAGAAGAGGAAGTTAAAAGCGGCCTACGGACGGTTTATGTCATGGGAGAAGTCTTTAAGCCAGGAGCATATGAAGCGCCCGCAGGCACTAAATTTTTTGATATATTAGCCAATGCGGGAGGTCCCACTCGATTTGCCGAGTCTAGAAAAATTAGAATTATTCGCACAACAGGTAAGGTTGATGCTTTTGACTTACAAGCTTATACAGAAGGATTAACACAAGTCGAAATTCCCACGATATCGCCAGGAGATGCACTTTTTATTCCTGAAAAAACCGACATGAATGAAAAATCTTGGCTTAAGATCACCCCTGATAGAGCTATTAAAGTAATAGGGGCGGTGAAAAAACCTGGTCGATATGAATGGGGCGATGAAATGAGTTTTCTTGATATTTTAGCTCATGCTGGTGGACCCACTCAAGATGCTGACATGTCTCAAATAATAGTACTTAAGAAAGATCAAAAGAAACGGATGCCGCCTTTCGATTTAGACAGTTTTGTCGCAGAAGGAGGTGATTTTTCTTTATTACCCAAAGTATCGGCCGGAGACACTATTTTTATCAGTGAACGGCCACGTGATGTTATCGATAATAAAGCTCGGTGGTTACGTCAATCTCAAGAGTCTTCAATTTATGTCTTTGGGCAGGTAGGCCAACCAGGGCGATATGCTTTTAATAATAAATTACACTTTTTAGATATACTTTCAGCCGCTGATGGGCCGAACCAACACGCCGATATTCACAATATAAAAATTACCCATCGTAATAATTTTGAAAGTAAGGTCAGCACGCTTGATTTAGGTTTGTACTTCGAAACAGGCGATGAAACCCTGTTACCCTTAGTGAAATCGGGTGACACTATTTACGTACCAGAGAGAAACAAACCATGGTTCGACAATAAAAAAGAACAAACGGTTCGAATAATAGGTGCAGTAGAAAAACCTGGACGCTACAAGTTCAGCTCAGACATGACAATATTAGATATATTGGCTGAGTCAGGAGGCCCAACTCAAACAGCTTATTTAGAAAAGATTATGGTTGTAAATATCTCTCGAAGTTATTCAAAAGAAAATGTCAGTAAAGTTTTTGATTTAGAAATGTTTATTGAACATCCTGATTTTACCAAATTACCCATGGTGCGTGTTGGAGACACAATATTTGTACCTGACATATCTCAAAGTAATTGGAATGTATTTATGTCTAATGTCAAAGACATGCTAAGTGTAGTTTCGCTTGTTGCCATTGTTGGAGGGTTATAATATGCAAGAATTACCCATTCATTATGCAGAAGTTGAAGCCATTTATAATCAAACGATTGGTTCTGGTTATAAAACCTTAGCAATTAGCTCTGCTAAACCTGGAGAAGGTAAAACGACGGTTGCACAAGCTATAGTTGAACGAGCGCAAGTTGTTGGTAAGAATGTTCTGCTGGTTGAAATGAATACTTTCAATCCTGTTTTATCCAAAAGATTACGTATGTCAATGACAAGCCCTGTTACTGAAAATAAAATTATTTCTATTGAAGCTAAAGGTTATAGTTTACTCCCTGCTCCTCAAAATATTCGTGATGTTTTGCAATACCGTGAAAGTAATTTACTACTTGAATCCATTAGCCAATGGTTAGTTAATTTCGACTGTATTATCTTTGACACATCAGCATTAACCTCACTAAACCAAAGCAATATACCTGCAGAGATCATTTGTGAAGTGTGCGAAGGCACTGTATTGGTGATTGAAGCAGGAAAAACACCAGCAAGCTCGATACAAGAGAGTATTGAAAAGCTGAAAGTCAAAAAGGTTAACTTAATCGGCTCGATAATAAATGATAAATGTAATCCCTCGCTGTTAACTGAATTGCAAAGAGAAAGCTATCGCCTTAACCGGATATTTCCTAAGTTAATGGCTAAGTTTAGAAAGAGGTTAGCAAATATGGTTTTACTCAACATATCTGTCTAGAAACTCGTGTCATTAATATTTGAAATCAACTTTAGTTTTTACGGCAAAATGATCTGACCAATTGAACTTTTCAATTCGTTGTCTTGAACAAATTGTTGCTGGTTTTGATACCCAGAAATGATCAATCGCTAAACCCAAAAATTTAAAAACGTAATGTTTATTCGGCCATGAATTTACAAACTCTGTATTCATCTCATGCCCTAATAGCTTTATTCTACTTGAATTTTTTGAAAGATTTAAGTCACCTACCACTACCTTAACTTTCAAAGAAGACCTATTAATAGCATGTTTTAATTGATAAATTATTTTATTCCTGGTTTGCCATAGTTTTTCATTACGTGGTGATGGCGGATGTAATGTGTACAAACTGATGTTACTAAAAGGTAGCTGCCATTGGCTGTTAATTAAAAATGAGTTGTTGCCACTTTTATAATATTTAATATTATGAAAGCCATAATGACTAAACAGAAGTTGGTCACTATAAATTTGTCGATGTTCACTTTCGCCAAGAATAAAATGAGGGTAATAAGGGGATAACTTTTCGACAATCTGCCGTTTTGATCGTTGGCTTACTCCTTGTAACGTAATTAAATGATATTGCCCTTCTACAAGGTGCTCGATCAATTCATTTATTTCATATTCCCCTTCGTTATATTTCATGTTGAATTGAAAAAAAACAATGGGATCATTACAAGTGCCTTTACTTAAAGTGACGGTATTATTTAAAAGTATTGCCAGAATAAAATTAATTAAGAAATAGCCTAAGCAATGTAAATAAGAAACAAAGTAAATAAGCGTTAACATTAAAATACAATAAAAAACTAGGATAATAAAAGAGGTTGATAAAGCGTTTTCAAGCCACCAAGGTGAGTGAACCTGTTTCAACAACAACCAGATAATACTTGGCATTAATATAAGTATTAATGGTATTAATAATCTTGTTTTCATCGGTTTTACCAACGCAGCATAATAAAATCTCTTCTATAGATTTTAGCTTAAATTTAAACCTTATTGATTACCTCACATTTAATTCGCAATATTTACTAATTTGCTTTGCAATACTCCATCAATTTACGCAATTTGAGAATAAAAATACAATTCCATAAATAAACGGCTATTTATAGGGGGTTAAACCGTATTTTCAACTGGCCTACTTTATGCAAACTCAATATATGGTGCGTTTATTAATAGGTTTATTATGACGACTGAAAATCTAAACATTGTTTTATTACTTGATAGTAAAAATTATGGAGGTATAGAAACTCATGTTGCTAACCTTGCCAAAGGCCTTCATAAATCAGGTCACAACGTAAAAATCATTTTATTAAATAACTTTGGTGAGCATCCCGTATTTGAATCAGAACAATTTCTTCAATCAATATTAATTAAATTAAACGGTGGCTTCAAAGAGCTTTTAATATTGTTAAAAAAGTCAGATATCAACCTTGTACACACTCATGGTTATAAAGCCGGTATTATCGGCCGAATTTGCTGTAGATTATCGAATAAGCCAGTCGTTTCAACCTTTCATTCTGGCGAAAAAGGTAATATAAAAATTAGGTTATATCGCTGGATAGACTGTCTAACGGCTCAATTTTCAACCTGTATCTGTGTATCTGAACAAATCAAAAAAACAGCAAATTTAACCGCTGACGTGATACAAAACTTTGTTGAATTACCCACTCAATTATTTAAAACAACGGAGCAATCAACTCAAGTAGCTTTTGTCGGTCGATTAAGTTTTGAAAAGGGCCCTGATGTATTTCTTCGTCTAGCGAAGCAATTACCCCAATACACTTTTTCAATATATGGCGATGGACCGATGTTAGCGGAAATAAATGCTACCGCAACTAACAACGTCAAATTAGTGGGGCATGTCACTTCAATGAAACCATACTGGGCAAAGATTAATTTGTTATGTATTACCAGTAGAGAAGAAGGGTTACCTCTGGTTGCAATTGAAGCACTCGTTAGGGGGATTCCTGTCATTAGTTTTGATATTGGTGGCATCTCATCGGTTGTAATCAATAACCTTACCGGCTGGCTAATAACACCATTTAATGAAGCTGACTTTATTGAATCAATTAAACGGAGCCAGACGTTATCAATAAAACAGCGAAATGATATGTCTTTATTTGGCTATTCGCATATTAGAAAAAACTTTTCTTGTGACGCGGTTATTCCTCTAATTTTCAATGTTTACCGCAAAGCACTAATAGGTGGCTCACATGTTAAATAGTCGATATAAAAACTTGTTAAATCAATCTGCACTTTATGGCCTAAGCATTTTTCTTATGAAAGGAATTTCTTTAATCATGCTACCTATTTATACCAGTTATCTAATGCCATCAGATTATGGCCGATTAGAGGTACTCGTAGTATTTTCTAATATAGTTTCAATTATTTTAGGTTTTGGTCTTATTGAAGCATTATATCGTTTTGTAGGTTTAGCTGATGGCATTGAAAAAAAGAAACTTCACGCCTCTGAATGTTTATTTGTAGCTGGAATAATTACTATTATTTCATATGCAACTTTTCATTTTTATTCTAAAAATTTATTGATTTATTTACCTGGAGGTATAAAAGAGAATGAACTCTATTTACTTGGCGTAGCACTTTCTGTTGGGGGCTTAATTAATATTCCATTAGCATGGTTACGGATCACTGACCGAGCAGGATTATTTTTTACTGTTTCGATGTTGAAGGTTTTATTGCAAGTTTCACTCACTTTTTATTGGCTGAACAAGGGATGGGGTATCACTAGTATTTTAGCAGCTGGGGCTGTATCTGCGATAGTTGTGGCAATAATATTATGCGTTATTCAACTAAAAGAAACTTACATCAGTTTTTCAATGAAACATCTTAAGCACATTATCTATTATTCAGGCCCTATTTTTATTGGTGGTGCTGCTACATTTACATTATCAGGCATGGACAGATGGTTACTCGCAGAGCACTTTGGGGCCATAGAAATTGCTGCATATGCTATAGCAATCAAGTTTGCTTTAGTTCCTACCCTTCTTATTCAGCCTTTTACGTTATGGTGGTTTCCTAAGCGGTTCTCAGTACTTAAAGAACAAGATGGTAAAAACATAAATGCACATTTCGCAGTACTTGGCGGTATTCTTTCAGTTGTTATATGTGGTGCTATTGGTTTATTAGGCCCAATACTTATTCAATATTTAACACCTAAAGATTACCACACCGCTATTGTTATTCTACCTTGGTTACTGCTTTGTACCTTATTAAAAATGTTAACTGATCTATTAAATCTGGGGTGTTTCGTAGAAAAAAACTCACAAGTTCAAATGAATATTAATTTAATCGCTTGCGGTATTGGTGGGCTTTTATTGGTCATGTTGATACCGGTATTTAAGGTGCAGGGTGCACTTACTGCGCTTATTGCTGCGAATATGATACGCATGGGGCTTTTCTACTATTTTAGCCAAAAAAAGGTCTACCTTCCTTACAAGTTCGGGTACCTATATTCAGCAATTAGTGCCGCAATTGTTGTCACTTGGTTTGGTCAAATTAGTTAAGGGGATTTATGACTTATACACCGCTAAATATGACAAGCATGTTAGTTATATTAATGCTAATAACATTAGGGTTATATTATTTCCCTCACCCCATAACCCTTGTTGTTATAGGATTAATACCCTTTGCTCTTTGGGGTATAGTTAATTTCTCTTTTTATATCGTTTTAGGTTTTGTAATATTTTCTTTCTTTCGTATTCATGAGGTTTTTCCTTTTCTAGAGCCATTAAAGTTACCTCTATTACTGGCATTAGCCTCTCTATTTGTTATTTTCCTGCGGACAACAATTAGCCAAAACCTTCATCCTTATTGGTGCCCACAATTTAGTTTCTTAATATTGTTTTTTTTATTAGTAACACTTGGTATCCCTTTCTCTAGTAATGTATCTGTAGCAACAAAAGCTTGGACAGGTGTTTACAGTAAAATAATATTAATGACGTTTGTTATTGCCTGGATGATGCACAAGGAAAATCATTTTATTACGGCAAGCCGAGCATTTATTTTTTCAGGCGCTTGTGTTGGACTGGTCGCCTTATTTAACAAATTCAATAATATTGGCTTGGTTGAAGGTACTAGGGTCACTATTGGAAGAAATATTGGTTCTTTACTTGGCGATCCAAATGATTTAGCCCTAGTACTTTTGTACCCCATGGCTTTCGCTATAGCCACTTTTCTAGAAAAATCACTCTCTAAAATTGAACGTTTATTTAGTTTCAGTACTTTTTGCATTTTACTTTATGCTCTGCTAGCCACTCAAAGTAGAGGAGGTTTGTTGGGATTTTTAGCTGTAGCGAGTATATTTGCCTACAATCGCATACGATCCAAAGTTTTATTGTTTTCAGGTGGTGCAATTTCAATAGCCATTTTATTTATCGTTGCAGGGATCAGTGAAAGAGCATCCGGAGGGGCTGCAGAAGAAGGGATAGACGAGTCAGCAATGGGACGACTGTATGCTTGGGAAGCTGCTTGGAATATGGCACTAGACAACCCTGTTTTTGGTGTAGGTATCAGCAATTTTTATTACAATTACTTTTCCTATAGCACTCATTGGGATGGATTGAACCACGCAGTACACTCTACATGGTTTGGTGTTCTGGCGGAATCTGGCTTTGTTGGCTTTATATTATTTGTTTCATTAATTGTCAGTACTTTACTCATATCTTTAAAAATGTTGAAAAAAGTCAACCTTGAGCATCATTCACCAGGCATAAGGGTAGCAGTCAATGCCGCCCCCGCAGGTATTATTGGTTTTATCGTTTCTGGAACGTTTTTAACACAAGGCTTTATCTGGCCAATTTATTTACAAGTAGCTTTAGTTATCGCATTAAACCGTTATCTTCATTCCCAAAACGTTTAGTACGCAAACTGCAACCAATAGCAATAGCAATTAAAAGGAAGTGAAAATGTCTGATACTACAGAACAAAATAAAATGTTTAAACCGCGTATTCTATATGTTCACTATGGCGATGACTGGATTAGAGGAAGTGAAATTGTTTTATTGGATCTACTTAAATCAGCCAAAGAAAACCATTACGAGCCTATACTTTGGTGTAATAGCGATGCTTTAGCAAAACAGGCGTTGAATTTGGGCGTTGAAGTTATCAAAGATAATTTTGTTTGCCTTGGCTACTGGACCTTGCCTCGATGGAAGTTAGGACAATTCTTTAAATTACTTACTAAAGCTAAGAAGTTAATAAAAGACTACAAAATAAATTTAGTGCATTCTAATAATGGTGCTCCTTGTCAATGGATGATACCTGTATGTAAGTTTACAAATACGCCAATATTACTCCATTTACATGCTCGTTATATGTATAAAGACAGACTTACATTATTGTTTCATGGCGCTGATCACATTGTAGGTGTTAGCCATTCAGTTATTGATCTATTCAAACAAAAGGAATTCAGAAACCAGCAAGTAGATGTTATTTATAATGGTATTAATCCAAAGCGAGTGCTTTGTTCTCACCCATATGATATTCGAGCAAAAGTATCGGCAAAAAACACTGATTTTGTCATTTTGTATATAGGGTCATTAATCCCTAGAAAATCAGTGCATCAATTACTATATGCTTTAGATAAATTAAAAGAATGCTATAGCGTAAAACTTGCCATTATTGGCTCAGGAATTGAAGAAGCTAAGCTAACTCATTTAGTTTCTCAGCTAAATTTAAGTGACAAGGTTAAATTTTTTTCAGCTACCGAAACCGTAGCCAAATACTACTCAAGCAATGCAGACTGTTTCATTTCAGTGCCTGTAGAAGAGGTTTTTGGTCTAACGTTGGCCGAAGCAAGCCTTGCTAAACTCCCCATCATCACTAGTAATGTTTCTGGCATTGATGAGATTTACACTGATCAAAAAAGTGCGCTATTAATCTCTCCCAACAATACTGATGAGTTAGTAGAAGCAATAATATCTTTAATTGAAAGGCCTGATTTAAGAAAGAGTCTAGCTGATAATGCACAAAAACATATAGTAAAAGAGTTTTCTTTAAAGCAACAATTTATGGCTTTCAACCTGATTTATCAAACCTTGATGCTGCGTGAAACCAAATATAGTGTAACGCAACTTGTTACTTTACACGCTAAAACAGTCTTTATGGCTTTTTTAAATAAGACCTATAAATACTTTACCTTGAAATTTTCATGGGGGAAACATCATGACTAAACGAGTATTGATTTATGACCCAGTCCCTTTTAAGGGAGGCTCAAAAAAAGTGATGAAAACAATAATAGCGGAATTACCCAGTAATATTGAGATGTGGGTAATTTCAAATGATAGAGATTCATGGTGCTATGGTTACGAGAGTAATATTCGCTTTCTTAAGTTGTTCTCTCCTAGTTTTCTGCAAAATCAAACAACTGGGATCTTTTACTTTTTAAAGCATTTTGTTTATTTACTTTCTCTAATAAGCAATTTGATAAAACTAAAAAGGTTCACCAAAATAATCGGTTTTTCAGGACCATGCGTTGATTTTTCTCTATACCTACTCAGTGAAATAATTAACATAGATATTATTCAACTTATTCAAGGGGATATTACTAATTCTAAGATTTCCAGTTTTGGTTTAATACGAGCAAAAAAGGTATTTTATTTGCCATCCACTCATGCTTCTATCTTATACGCCTTGAAATGTCATAATTATAATGAAAACCTAGCGAATAAAAAATTTATCCCTTTTGTTAATGGCATTAATTGTTCTTGCATAAAAGTAAAAGATAACAACAACAAAATTGGCTTTTTATGGGCCGCCTCTTTATTAAGATGGAAGCGAGTGGAGCTATTTATTGCTGCTATGACTGAGCTTAATAATAAGTATGAAGACTTTGATAAATTTTTTGCCAACGTTTGTTATATTGAGCCACAAACTGACTCCTATTTGGACGTAGCGAACGTTAATAAAGTTGATAATATTCACTGGTTTCCCGATCCTAATAATTTAAATGATATTAGAGCTAGTTCGTCAATATTTATCTCTACTTCAGAAAATGAACCTTTTGGCCTATCAATTCTAGAGTCGATGGCAGCCGGACTAGCAGTAGTAATTCCTGCTGATAATGCTTATTGGGATCAACACTTAACTGATGGGTATGATTGTGTAAAATATACCCCAAATAACGTAAAAAGTTTAGTTCAAGCATTAACTCGATTAATCAATAACCCCACGTTCTTATTAAAAATAGCACAACACGCTAAGCATTCAGCACAACAATATTGTCATATACGCTGTTATTCTAAAATTCTCAAATGTATTCCGAATTAGCAACACTTGCTTTGCAAATTGCAATTAAAGGTCAACAACAAGAATAAACAACTGATTTTATAGGTGAATTTTTTTGGCCTAATAACTGCTAAGTATTAGAGTAGGTTAATAATATAAAGAGGTAATTATTATGTGTGGAATTATTGGGGCAGTAGCAGAATCAGCAATTAAACCAGTATTAGATGGCTTAGGCAGACTTGAATATCGCGGTTATGACTCTTCTGGTATTTCAATATTATCTAATAATGAAATTCAAACCATAAAAGCAAGAGGTAAACTTAACAACCTTAAGCAAAGATTATCTATGCAAGCGTTAGAGGGAAAGTGTTGCATAGGGCATACACGATGGGCAACACACGGTAAGCCCAATGAAACCAACGCTCACCCTCATCAATGCGGACAAGTATCTGTTGTACACAATGGAATTATCGAAAATTACCTGGAACTAAAGCGAAAATTGGTTCAATGGGGTCATCACTTTAATAGTTCGACTGACAGTGAAGTCGTACCACATTTAATCAATCATTACCTTAGTCAGCAAATGACACAAGAAGAGGCCATTGAAAAAGCTATCACCCAATTAAAAGGGAGCTATGCCCTCGGTATATTAATTAATGGCTCTAGCAATAACCTTTACGCAATTAAACAAGACAGTCCTTTAGTTATTTCACAGGGTAACAATGGGTTTTATATGGCCTCTGATGCCATGGCTTTAGGCGCTGACAGCGCCAAAATTTATTATCCTAAAGATAATGAAATATTTCAGTTAAACAGCCACGAAATAAAGCTATGTGGTAATTCAATAAATAAAAAAATTCATTATATTAATAACCAAAATAGCGCAAAATTAATATCAAAAGAAGGACATAACTCTTTTATGGAAAAAGAAATATTTGAGCAAGTGGATTTACTTAAAAGGCTGTCAGTTAATAGCCACGCCAACAAATATTCAACAATCAATTTTAAAGAACTAAAAAAAATCACCATTATTGCGTGTGGCACCTCATACTATGCAGCTTCAGTAGCAAAAACTTGGTTTGAAAAATACGCCCATATATTGGTTGAAATAGATATAGCCTCAGAATATCGCTATCGCTCCCCTATTGTTACAGACAATGAATTGGCTATTTTTGTTTCACAATCAGGAGAAACAGCTGACACATTGGCAGCCCTACGTTATGCAAAAAGTAAAAAAGCACAAACTCTCGCTTTAGTTAATGTAGCCAACAGTACTATTGCGCGAGAGGCAAATTTTACATTTGAGATTTACGCGGGTCCAGAAATTGGTGTAGCTTCAACCAAAGCATTTAGCTGTCAGTTAGCTATATTTTATAAAATGGCAATAGAAGCAGCAAAACAAAGAGAGCTCATAAATAATGCTGAGTTAAAACAGTTAATATTTAGTTTTGCTCAATTGCCTTATATCATGGAAAAGGTTTTACAACGCTGTACTGATATGAAAGCAATGGCGAAAAAAATATGTAAATATTCAAACGTCCTTTTTCTCGGTCGTGGAGCACTTACCCCTATCGCACAAGAAGGTGCTCTTAAGCTGAAAGAAATTAGCTATATCCATGCCGAAGCTTATGCCGCCGGCGAGTTAAAACATGGGCCAATTGCTTTGCTTGATGAACAAATGCCTGTACTGGTTATTGCGCCTAAAAATAACCTGACAGATAAACTGCTCTCAAACATTCAAGAAGTCCAAGCCCGAAATGCACCACTCTTTATTATTGGTGATAAAAGTATTAGAGAATATATCAACCTACAAGAAGATGACTTCTTTGAATTACCACCTATGCCAGAAGCCATACTCCCCATAATCAGTGTTATCCCAATGCAATTACTCGCATTATACAGTGCCCAAATACTAGGGAAAAATGTTGATCAACCCAGAAATTTAGCTAAGTCGGTGACAGTAGAATGAATACTTTTAATATACATCACGCTAAGCAGTGGGCTAAAACAAGTGATAGCTTTTTGGCTCAGTTGATAAATAAACTATGGTTCAAAATTAAAACGATAGAGATGCCGAATATCCCTTTTGTATTTAAGCTACTTTATTTTATTCACGTAGTTTTTAAACAGACAATTGCCGATGTACTTCGCATCACTTATTACACACCTTTACTTAAATCTAGGCTCAAAAATACCCCTAAACAACTCTACTTATATGGCGGCTTGCCCGTCGTGATTGGCAGTTTAGATATTGTTATGGGAGATAAAGTCAGATTAGCTGCAATGACAACAATCAGTGGCCGTGCTGTCGGACATAATATTCCTCAATTAATAATTGGCGATAATGTGGGTATTGCTTGGCGTACTTCAATCTCGGTAGGCAAAACAATTACCATTGGCAATAATGTTCGTATTGCTGGAGATTGCTATTTAGCTGGCTATCCTGGGCACCCAGTTAACTCTAAATTACGCGCTTTAGGTAAGCCCGATATAGAAGAGCAAGTGGGTGATATTACTTTAGAAGACGACGTATGGCTAGCTACTGGAGTAAAAGTAATGCCAGGGGTAACAATTGGTCGTGGCACCATCGTAGCTGCAGGTAGTATTGTTACCAAAGATTTGCCCTGCTTTGTCTTAGCCGCTGGTGTACCAGCAAGAGTTTTAAAGTCAATTAAGGAGGAAAGTCATGATTAATTCATCACCTTCAGTATCCGTAAGCAAAAATAGACCTCTAATTGTTTTTGGCGAAGACTGGGGAGCGCACCCTAGTTCAACTCAACATATAATGAAGGTGCTCGGTAAGAGCAGGTCTGTTATTTGGCTTAACTCAATTGGTTTAAGAAAACCAAAACTAACGATGCACGACTTTACAAGACTCTTTAACAAAGTTAAAAAATTCATTGTTAATAAACCAATGAACAAAAATTTTAACGAGGAAGGTAACAAACAGCTCATCATTAACCCTTTAGTTATCCCATGTGCAGATAGTTGGCTTTCTTTAAAGTTAAATAAGATCATTTTAAAATGGCAACTAAAGTTAGCATGTAAAAAACTAGCGATAACAAATCCTATTATTTGGACTTCTTTGCCCACGTCTGTTGATTATTTAGAACTGATTGGTAAAACCTCTTGCGTGTATTATTGTGGAGATGATTTTAATAGCCTTGCCGGTGTTGATCACCAATTTGTATCGCAAAAGGAGAAAGAGCTAGTCGAAAAATCTCGTTATATTTTTACCGCCAGTGAAACGCTGTTAAATAAATTCCCTCGTTTTAAGTCAGTCAATATTCCACATGGCGTCAATTTCTCACTGTTTAGTGACCAAGTGGAGTGTGCTCCTTGCGATTTACCCCAAGGTAAGCCAATAGCCGGATTTTATGGAAGTATTTCGACCTGGTTAGATCAAGATTTACTAGTTCAAACCATTAAGAAATTACCTGATTGGCATTTTGTTTTTATCGGCAAAGTAGACTGCAATGTAGATAAACTGAAACCGTTTTCCAATGTTTTTTTTCTAGGAAGTAGGCCCCATAATGACCTACCTCAATACATACAAAATTGGAATGTTGCGATCTTACCTTTTGTAAACAATAAACAAATTCAAATGTGTAATCCTCTGAAATTAAGAGAGTATTTAGCTAGCGGAACGCCTATAGTTACTACAGACTTCAACGCCTTAGATGGTTATCGAAAATATCTGCAAGTCGCAGACGAAAGTAAACCATTTTTTCAAGCTATATTGCTAGCTAATGCAGAAATAACCCCCTTGATTGACTTTGAAAAGCTCGAAAGTATGAATGATTTACTTGCAATCACTCAAGTTAAAAATTCGAGAAAAGAATCTGTTATTGATGAATCATGGGAAAATAGAGCTATGGATGTTCAGCGTTATCTAGCCATGTGCTAAGCTATTATCGATACTTGGTTTACCAACTTTGTTTTTTTCGATAAAGTGTTGATGGGCTAACCTCAAGTAATGCAGCGGCTTTCGGAACATTCCCTTGACAATGATTTATCGCATTCTCAATAGCGTTCTTCTCCATCAACCATAAAGGTATTATTTCAGGATGATTGTTACCTGTTATAACATTCGATGAGCCTTCAAATCGAGCTTCAGGCACAAGTTTATTTAACAGACCAAGGGTTGTAGATAAAGCTTTGATTATCATCTCGCTAGTGAGCTTATCGCCTGTATTTAATATAACCATCCCATGAATAATATTTTCTAGTTGTCTGATGTTACCTGGCCAATCATATTGGCAAATAATTTGTAAACAGCCCTTTGAAAACCTAATAAATGATTTGTTTTCAATTTTGCTATATTTCTTAAGGAAATAACGGGCAATTAATACGATATCTCCACCACGCTCTCTTAAAGGGGGTAAACAAAAAGTAATAACGTTTAAACGGTAATAGAGATCTTCCCTAAAGTCTCCGTCTAATACTGCTTGCCTTATTGAATTTGAAGAGGCGGAGATAAGTTGCGCACGAAATATTTCTAATTTATTAGTACCCAGTGGCGTAAATTCACGTTCTTGAACCACTCTAAGCAACTTAGCTTGTAGTGTTTTTGATAAAGTTGTAATTTCATCTAAAAACAACATACCTGATTTAGCTGCAGCAAACAAACCTTCCTGTGAGGAAGTGGCACCTGTGAAAGCGCCCTTAACATGACCAAACAACTGAGATTCCATCAAATTTTCGGTAAAGTTAGCACAATTAACGGCAATAAAAGGCTGATCTTGTTGAAAACTTTCTTTATGACAAGCCTTGGCCACCAACTCTTTACCCGTACCGGTTTCACCAGTAATAAAAATAGGTGCATTCGTTGTCGCTGCATGACGAATACTAACAAATAGCTCTTTCATCGCTTCATCGGCTGCGACAATGCCATGAAAATTTATAGGTTCATTGATAAAATCTTTCTCAGCTATTTCTGTACTTTTCAATGGAGCCTTATCTAATGCTTTATCAACAATGAATCTTAGCTCTTTATTGTTCCACGGCTTACAAATAAAGCGATCGACTGTACCAGAATTAAACGCCATAGATATTTTGTCGAAATCTTGATGTGCAGACAAAATAATACGCTGAGATTGGGGCCATAATGATTTTATTTCGTTTAAAAATGCACACCCTTCTATTTCTGGCATCTGTTGATCAGAGATAACAATTTCGGGTTGGTTGTGTTGACAGAAGTCCAATGCTTCAATAGCAGAAGTAAAACTTCGAACATTTATATTTAAACCACGTAAAACTCTCTCTAAAGCAGAAAGCACCTTTGGTTCATCATCAACTAACACAAGCAGAGGTAATAGTGAGTATTGATTTTCTTTGGCTATATCCATGTTAATTTCTTATCTAGGTATCTGTTATACTTAAGCCTAGAACATTTTTCGCATTTTGCTAAATATTCTTTGCAATATAAGAATAACTAACAGTCATCAAATATTTTTAAAGTCCCATATTAATATTTCAAGGTAATTTATTAAGGTAAAAGTTACTCTGTTCTTTTTTGATAACCCTCATTCAAAATCATTGAATGGAATAGTGAAATATACCTATAGATGGCCAGAGGAAAGTTTAAAATTATTGCGGGAAGCTAAAAAGGGTAAATACGTTTGTTAACAAAAACTAAACATTGAAGATAAAATAGTAGTCCCGAGGAGCTGTGGAGTTAAATCCACAGCCACACAGAAAGCTTGTTTAACAATTAAAATGTAAAACTGTCTGAAATATAGTTATGAGTTAATTGTATCCGAGTACGTAGCATTCATTTTCATTTATTTCCAATGAACAATAATCTTCTCCCTCATAATTTTCATCAATAAATGTCGGTGTAACACTAGCTTTTAAAGCACCTTGATTTTGACCCTCCCTCATTTGTTTTAAAGAATAAATTAGACGTCTGCTATTTGACTGTTGAGTATTTAACATAATGTTGACCTCTTTTGGTAATTTCACTAGACCTATTTTTAAGTGCATATAATGCGCCAACAACTTGATAGCAAGTAAGTGACTGATAAACACAAACTTATAATGTGGGCTTGGAATATTATTCAGTAAATCATTGCAATTTAGTAATGGTAATATGCATATTGCAACAATGATCATTTTCTATTTGATTGTAGATTTATTGATAAGAAAAAAAATAAGCATATATATATTAAACAGTATATTCATAAATTCATTCCTAACGGATATATCCCATCATTTTTTCAATAAAATAAATACCACTATTGGGTTTATCATAAACAGATAAGTTAATTTTTATTCAAATTTAAAATCTGTGCATAAATAAGTAATGAGCCAAAAGTGTAATCATCATCGATATTATTGACATTTAAAATCGGTTTTATAAAAATAAAGCGTTATAAATATTTATCTTATAATAACGTCTACTCAAGTCCAGCAGATGTTTTAACGCCATTTAAAACATTGCCACTATGTAGATAAGTTGCTCTTCAACTTTAAGCTCATACTTGACGAAAAATCCTATCTCGGTTTGTGCCCCAAACCGCCATAGAAAATTATTTTTAGACTATAAGTTCTAAAGCTAAATTCCCCTCACAGCGCCCTAGATTAATGCCTGTATTTGTAACTGCACAATTCAATAATTAGTATCCCTATTTATAAATGTCACCTTTTCATATTAACTATTAGCTCCGCACATCTAATAGGATTAAATCATGACTGCTTGGAATAAAGGTAAACGTGTTGGACAAAAAAAAGCATTTAAACTCGAAGAAATTTGGCGTATTAGAATACGACTAGAAATTGAAAGTAAACTTGAACAACTCGTTTTATTTAATTTAGCAATTGATAGTAAGCTTAGATCTTGTGATTTAATAAGCTTAAAAGTACGTGACATATCCTCTTCATCACTCGTTCAATCCCGTGCGATGATAGAGCAACAAAAAACTCATAGAGAAGTTCAGTTCGAAATAACACCAAAAACTCAACAATGCTTGAGTCAATGGATATACTTAAAAAGTTTATCTTCGCCAGACTTCCTCTTTCCAAGTTCAAGGAGGTTAGGAGAACATATTTGCTATCACTATTATGCAAATATAGTTAAAAGCTGGGTGTCTACACTAGGCTTAGATATAACCCAGTATGGAACACATTCTCTTCGAAGAACTAAAGCATCACTAATTTACGCTAAAACAAAAAACTTAAGAGCGATCCAATTATTACTTGGCCATTCCAAACTACAAAGTACAATTGAATATTTGGGTGTTGAAATAGAAGATGCATTATCAATTTCAGAAAGCACAGAAACTTGATTTACAGGGCGAGCGCATCAGAAACTTGAGGTGCTATCGGCCCTTTATCATTTATTAAATTGTGTTGCTACTTCTTCTGGCACCGGAAAAATTTCACCAATATCGCATTGAAGGAGGTGAATGATTTCATAAATTCTTTCGCATGAAACAGGTACTGTACCTCTTTCAATCCGGCTTAGGTAACTTGCCTCTATGCCTATTTTATTAGCAACTTCGGCTTGCGTTATGGAACGCTTAGTTCGAGCAATTTTGATATTCATGCCAATTAATTTTTGTACGGGCTGCATTCAAAATTTCCACAGAGAAAAGAATAAATCTTCCCATATTGCAGTGAACCAACCCATGACATATAATGAAACTAATATACATATATATCAATAACATTACTTTTTTATCAAATAATTAACCTTTGTAGCAATAATGAAATATGAAACTAGACCCTTTTGTCGCTCAAATTATTGTCGCGAAAAACTTTAATCACTTCACAACGAGCGATGTCCGGTCAGCTTATCTAGCCTTAAAAGGTGACTCTTCTTTAGATCCTTCGACTGTTGGACGAAAGGTATATGCTGAGCTTTTAAAGTTGGTAAAAAAGAGTTGGCTTAAAATAGTTACATCGAAAAAGACGGGCCTAACTCGATTTAATAAAACAAAATATTTTGACGTTAAAGCAATAACATTAATAGTTAAATGTGAATCAACAAACCCACTTAAGAAACATGATGACAAGCAAGGGCAATTACTTGGTAAGTTGAATATATATAAAGCTGAACTGCTGTTGAATATAGGTGAGTCTGAAGTATACAAAGAGCTTTATTCAGAGTTCCCTGAGTTAGGTGATGAAATACAGCCGCAATTCAATAGAGCTAGAGATAATAACACGAAAATACTAGGGAAGATTAGAGCCATTGAAGGCTTGCTTAAGTAAGATAACCATCAGAGAGAATATGAAACTAAGACAATGGCAAGTTAGCTGTATAAATAAAGCTTTAAAACAATACCAGGATGGCAATAGCCACTTTTTAGCCTTAGCAACACCGGGCGCGGGTAAAACCTTAATGGCATCTGAATTGGCCGACCAACTATTAAAAAATAATCTGATTGATTTGATTATTTGTTTTTCACCTTCTTCCATTGTTTCTCAAGATTTCAGTCAAAGTTTGCAGTTGAGAATTAATGAACGATT
>CAJXWZ010000028.1 GCA_913062815.1 uncultured Colwellia sp.
CATATGAGGGTGCTGCGCTTAACGCTGCGCCCACGGCAAGGGCTAGTGCGGTAGCACGAAATTTTGTAGACATGTTACTTCCTTCTAAAGTGTTTGTTTTTTACTTAACTCGCTTAAGTAAGCGGAAAGCTTTTATATAATTATTATAAATATTTGTTTCACAACCTTTTAAAAAAGCTAACGAAACTAATTGGTTCAGTTAAAAAAACTGACCAATAATTATATATAGAACACCTATGAAAACTTTACAAGTTAGTTACGGCAACATTTTTGAGTACATTTTTGCTTGGTTAGAATAAAGTCATTTAGTAGCTACGAAAATCATAATTCAAATATCATCGAAATAAATAACACAAACATAAGTTACCACTGGTATATAGCGACATTAGCTGTATAAACAAATTTCAATACTGTGCGAAATCCTTCGTAATAAAAGTAGATTTAAATCTGATTGTTAGCGAATAAAAAAATTGTAAAAATTTCCCCTACAATTGGCTAGTCAAAAGCGGCTTGATTAAAACTTACAAATTAGTAACTTAACAAATAATATAATAAACATTTTTTTTACAAAAAATTAATATTAATTATACTATTATCCTACTAAATAAACGGTTATTTTCAGTATCACGAGGTAACACATTGTATTGTGCTATTGACAATCTGGCACGGCGATATATAATTCCCGCGCTTGAAGTTAGTTTTATATCTTAGTACACCATTTCGCTGTTAATTTCTGTTGTTCAGATTTAGCTCGTCCTGTTTTATAAGTAATAGCAACTCTTTTTAGCAAACCCGCTTTTTCAAGTTTGTATAATGCTGTTTGTCAAAGCTCAATTACTCATAAATAAATTAGGATATCCTTATGTCTACAACTACTGGTACAGTAAAATGGTTTAACGAAGCTAAAGGTTTCGGTTTCATCGAGCAAGAAAATGGCCCAGACGTTTTCGCTCACTTCAACGCTATCGTTGGTGACGGTTTCAAAACTTTAGCTGAAGGTCAAAAAGTTGAATTCACAGTAACTGATGGTCAAAAAGGCCCTCAAGCTGAGAACATTGTTGCACTTTAATTTTATTAATTGATGCAATAAAAAAGCGAGTCACCTTTTAGGTACTCGCTTTTTTTATAAATATTTTTAATCGTATTATCAGTTAATAAATGGTGACTGATGTCGGGCTTAATACCGACAAAATGCCTAATCGCTCTAGATCACAGTAATCAAGTGCTGTTCGGAACATTTCCTCATGAATACCTAGTGTCGATAATTGCGCTACCTTAACTGATTGTGGCTGACCGGCTAATTTAATCGACCTATGCTGACTCATAATGCGCTTGGCAATATAGAGCAATTCAGTTTCCGCATTAACTAAGCTGAAGTCCTCTTCATCTTGATTACGAATAGGAGATACTAAATTATAAGGTAATTGCCATAATTTGAGTAACTCAGCTCCACACTCACCATAAGTAAACCCCAGCACATCACGCTGAGAATCCCAGGGCAATTTACTATCTACTCCACGTTGACATTCAGCCACCTTTTCAGCAGAAATTTGCTTGACAATTAGTTCACCTAAGTTGTGCAACAAACCTAAAATAAATAACCGTTCTGCATTGGCAATATTGAGGCTACAACCAAAAAATTTGATTAATAAGGCACAATCAACACTTTCTTCCCAAAAGTTATCTAAGTACTCTTGTTCAGCATTCACTGATTCAAATGCTTGGGTAGTGAAATAGGCAATAACTAAGTTGTATACTTCTGTTATACCCAACACGAGAACTGCTTTTGAAATTGTGTCGATTTTTCCGGGGTAATTAAAAAAGGAGCTATTGGCAAGCTTTAAAATAGTACCTGACAAAGCAGGATCAACTAAAATAACATCGCTTATGTCATCAATAGTTGACGACTCATCATCGATTAACTCTTTTATTCTAATAAATGAATCCGATAGGACAAATATTTCACCCGCTTGATCGGCATATTCAATGGCATTCATATATAGTCATCCGCTAGAGATATTTAGCTCAAAATTACAACAAGCTCTTAAATATAAATTTAGCACAATTTTAACAGAAGCTTATCAATATTCAGCACTAATTTGATAAGAGGTAAATTTTCGCATGTTAATCACGCCATTTTCGAAAATCAAATATTGCCCTTTAATACCAAGTAACGTACCAGATACTATTGGCGTTTTATCAAAATTAAAAGAACTAATCTTAGTTAGGTATTGGCTAACGGGATAATTAATCTCCACGACTTCTTCATCTAATCGTTGCACAGCATCATTACCAAACTTTAGAGCTATCTCAGCTAAACGCTGTTCTATTCTCGGAATTAGTTGCTTTGCTTTTTCTTTCAAGTCGATCGACTCATTAGCGCCTTTAAGCATAGCACGCCAATTGGTTTTATCACCGATAAATTCAGCCAACGCTATTTCAACAAGGCCTGACTGTAAGCGAGTACTCACTTTGAATATGGGTAGCGCTTGAGTAGCACCCTGATCTATCCAACGAGTTGGTAATTGAGTATGACGGGTAATTCCTACCTTCAGAGCCGAAGTATTAGATAGGTAAACGTAATGATCAACCATACAATGCTGCTCGCCCCACTGCGGTTCTCTACAGGTACCTAAATGATGATGGCAGGTTTCTGGCTTCATAATACACATATCACATTGAGCCAGTTTAGCCATACAAGGGTAGCAAAAACCTTGAGAATAGCTTTTCTTAGTGCTTCTGCCGCAGTGCTTACAGGCTATTTTATTGTGAAAAGTGAGACTCAACTCCTTGCCGATTAATGAATTTAACTCAATACTTTGTCTGCTGCCCTCTTCATTTATCGCAGCTAAAGGAAGCTGATATTGAACGACATTTTTATCACCGAGTTGAGCGGTTAATTTTTCTACTGCGCCTATGGCTGAAATTGGCATGCTTGCTCTCACTATTATTTTTAGGACTACTTTATTTAAACTTAAAACTTAATCTTTTGACGTGTTTGTTTGACTGTTTTTCTATTGGCTTTACTAGTTAATCTTCGCTGAACTGAACCCTTAGTAGGTTTAGTAACTCGCCTTTTTTTTTGCACTACCATGACAGTTATGATTAATTCTTTTAAACGCTTTAGTGCATCATCCTTATTCATTTCTTGAGTACGAAATGATTGCGCTTTAATAATGATGATGCCCTCTTTGGTAATCCTACTATCGTTAGCACTGATTAAACGTTCTTTATAAACAACAGGTAAAGAAGAGCGGTTAACATCAAAACGCAAGTGAATTGCTGTAGCCACTTTATTAACCCGTTGCCCGCCATTACCCATGGCTCTAATCGCACTTAGTTCGATTTCCCAATCAGCAATACTAACGTTATTTGATATCTCTAACACTTTTAATTACCATCAACTTTTATTAACTTTCTCTGCCAAATAGTATGACTAATGATAAGCCTTGGTTCGTTTATTTTTTACGCTGCAAAGATAACAGTCTATATGCTGGTATCACCACAGATGTCGTTCGACGTTTACATCAACATAACCATACTAAGCTTGGGGCTAAGTATACTAGAGCAAGGCGCCCAGTAACACTGGTGTTTACTGAAATGACACCAGATAAAAGTAGTGCAAGCAAACGTGAATACCAGTTAAGAAAATTAAGCAAACCGCAAAAAGAACACTTAGTGAGCATTTACCTTAACCAATAATGCTTCTGATAGAGGTCTGCTCAGTGTGTTTTGCGACTGTTTTTTTCGATTTATGCGGCAATCACTGGTAGAATGCCCCGTTTTGTAAAAATGAAGTGACTATCTATGACCGAATTAGCTACCCAGAAAGAAAATATGTTTATTGAGCAATACTGTAACATTGACAGCGAAAAAATTAGTTTTACTCGCCAACAAGGTAGTGATTTTGCTAAGCAAGTAGCCGATGATTTTAACCCTCTGCATAATGTTGAAACCAAACGCTTTTGTGTTCCAGGTGATTTGTTATTTTCAGTGATTATTGCCAAAGCAGGATTGCACAAAGAGATGAGCTTTGATTTCTCTGGCATGGTTAATGATAATATAGAGCTCACTTTTCCTACAGAAATTACCGACAGTTATGCTGTTAATGATGACAATGACAAAACCTATTTAACGGTTGCTGTTAGTGGTGAAAAAACTCAATGCCCTGCATTAATCAATGCGCTAACTAAGGCTTATGTAGATTTTTCTGGCCATACCTTTCCTGATATCCTGGTTAAATTAATGGCCGAAAATAATGTAATGATCAACCCGGCTCGTCCCATGGTAATGTATCAATGCATGAAGATAAACTTAGAGCGCCTTGATATTAAAACACTTTCTCTGCAGCTAGCGCAAACAAGTTTATCAATTGAAGGCAAACGTGGTGACGCTTGGTTAGAGTTTGACTTAATTAGCGAAGGTGAAGTGGTTGGCCACGGTAAAAAACATATGTTATTAAGTGGTTTACGAGCATATTGCCAAGACAACATTGATGATTTAGTGTCACAATATAAAGAAAGTAAAATTACCTACAACCAATAGCTACAACTTGAAATTATTTATCGTAAAAGTTTCGATCACAGCACACACTTAAAGCACCATCACTATTGGATATAACTTTTTTCAAAGTTTAATCGTTGTGCTTGTTTGTCCTCACTACAAAAGGCAAACTCAGATAAGCTTTTGGGTCGTTGACAACGCTTTGGTTGTTGATAGAACTTGAGCCAAGCGTGTTTTTTATTTCCTTGGTATTTTGATTGAATCACAATGGCATTTTGAGTTTTAAATGGTGTACCTGCTTTTATTTTCTTACTTTTGGTTTTTTTCTTGTTTATCGTAGTACTACTTTTTTTATTCCCTGACTTTTTCTTTTGTTTCGTGTGGCCTTTTTCACATTGCCACCATTTATCTCGCGCTTTATCTTCTCTTACTCTTAAGCTGTTCCCCTGCTTGGACGAATATCCATTTCGCTGTAATGCTTGCACATTATGTAATTTTTCTAACAAGGCTTTACAGCGCTTTTTTGCCAATAATGGCGGTGAAATGAGCAATAGCATAGCAAGTAATAAAAGGCATTTAAGCTGAAGCATATTCAATCCTTGAATAGTGTAATTTAGAATATTTCCACGAAATATGATCATAGACCAAAATTATAGACTAATCTTAAATTTATCATTTACACACGGATGTTATTGATGAAGCTCATAGTCACACTAGCTTTTCTCTTTCTTATATTAAATCTTCAAGCTACCCCTCAACCAAAGCCGCTGATTCAGTTGGCCACAAGTTATAAATCCGTTGACGATATAAGTCAGTATTGGCTATCTGAAAAACTCGATGGAATACGTGGTTATTGGGATGGGGAAAAATTAGCTACGCGCCAAGGTAACTTAATCCATACGCCTAAATGGTTTACGCACAACTGGCCTACAACTGCGATGGATGGTGAATTGTGGATTGGCCGAAATCAATTTCAACAAACGCTTTCTTGTGTACGAAAAATCCATATAGTTGAAAAGTGCTGGCGTAAAGTTCGTTTTATGATATTTGATTTACCCAAGTCCAACGATACCTTCGACCAAAGAATACAAATTATGCAAGAAATTTCGCACAAAACGAACTCTCAATATTTAACTATGATCACACAGTTTAAATTGAGCAATAATAGCCAATTAACCGCTAAGCTTGATGATATTATTGCTAAAGAAGGCGAAGGGTTGATGCTTCACCTTGGTAGTGCATATTATCATACTGGTAGAACTGCCAACATTATGAAGTTAAAAAAACATCTAGACGCTGAAGCTACAGTTATTGGTCATATTGAAGGTAAAGGTAAATACACAGGCAAGTTAGGTGCGCTAAAAGTAAAAATGTCAGATGGAACAACATTTAAAATTGGCTCAGGCTTTACGGTTCAAGAACGCACTAATCCCCCCCAAATAGGGACTATTATCAGCTTTAAATATAATGGTAAAACCTTAGCAGGAATTCCTAGGTTTGCTCGGTATTGGCGGATAAGAACACCAGAAACTTAAGCGCTAGGCAAATAAGTAAAGATCAATACTTTTAGCCCTTTGCCTTGATGCGCTTCTTTAAACACTTTTGGGTTATCAAGTCGCTGCTCAAACACACACTCAGGACATTCACGCGCTACTTCACCTTTTAAGAACTGTTCATCCAAATCAGGAGAGTTTAAACATAACATTAATTTGGCACCCGCATGCATCCATTGGGGAATGCGACGGATGATCTTAGCGTAATCACGCTCGATATTAACACTGCCCTTTTGAAATGATGGCGGATCGCATATCAACAAATCATATTTTCCGTACTTTTTAATGCGGCTGTTAGATTTAAAAATATCAACTCCCTCAAAGACAACCTGTTTACCCTCTTTTTTGGCCAGTTTATTTAGCTGGTGGTTTTCTCTACCTTTGCTTAACGAAGCTTTACTTAAGTCAATATTAACAACTTGGCTAGCACCACCTGCCGTTGCTGCAACTGAGAAAGCACAGGTATAGGCAAATAAATTTAGTACATTTTGTCCTTGGGATTGTTGATGCACCCAAGAGCGACCATTAGCCATATCTAAAAATAAGCCACTATTTTGTGCCCTACCCAACTCAATATGGTAAGACAAACCGTTTTCATTGACGATTGTGCCGTCCACCTGTTCGCCTAATAATACTTGCGTTGGCGAAAACTTTTCATAGCGTCGCTGTACTTGCACACTAGTACATTCACTTACTAATTCTTGTAAGCACTGCCCTTGTTTAAGTAACCAATCCTCATCAACAGCCTGATAAAGCGTAATTAGGATAACAGGTGATAACCAATCGACGTTAACATGAGATAAATTTTCATAGGCATGACCACGACCATGAAACAATCGTTGACAGTAAGTGAAGTCAGTAGCATTTATATATTCAATCATAGCAGGTTTTAAAATGAAAAAAGCCGGGCAATATTAACATTGCTCGGCTTTAGTATTCAAAGAGTTTCCACTTTATTTGAACGGCATAACCTATGAAAAATTAGAAACCAAACAGACTCACTGCAAAGAATTTCTGTGCAACCGTATTGATGAAAATAACAAGTACGATTGCAGGAATAAATGTACCTAATGAAAAATTAACGTACTTTTCTACCCAAGAGCCAACATAGCCTTCATTACCAATACTTAAGTGCTCAGATAGATTCTTTTTCTTCCAACGATAGCTAACAAACACACATAATAAGAAGCCATTTAACGGCAAAATAGTGTCGTAGAAAACATCATAAACAATGTCGAAGAACGACTTAGTACCACCAGCATAAGAAGTAAATTCAGTAAAGAAATTCACCATGCCAAAAGAAAGTGTGGCAAAAATAGTTAGAATACCAGCGGTCATCAATAAAATAGAGAGTGCTTTTTTACGACTATGACCTTTTTCAGTAACCAAATAAGATACTGGTACTTCCATAATGGAAACGAGCGATGTAATGGCGGCAAAAAATACTAAAGTAAAAAAGAAAACCGCAACAGCACTTGCACCGACATAACCAATAGATGTTTGTAAAGCTAAGAATATTTTAGGTAAAAAGGTAAATATTAACGATACCGAACTATCGCTCAATTCACTTGGGTTTACATTAGGATTGAATGAAAATACTGCCGGTAGAATCATTAAACCGGCAATAAAAGCAACTCCGGTGTCAGTTATTGCAACTAATTTAGCCGAATTAGGAATATTGGTTTGCTTATCAATATAGGAGCCATAAGTAATTAAAATTCCCATCCCTAAAGAAAGCGAGAAAAAAGCTTGAGATAATGCGCCATTAACAACACTCGGGGTAATTTTACTAAAATCTGGAATTAAGAAAAACTCAACGCCAGCTAAGGCGTTATCTAACGTTAAAACGAAGATAACCATAATAATTAGCATAACAAACAAAGTTGGCATTAATGTTTTAGCTGCTTTCTCTATACCATCTTTAACGCCAGCCACTAATATAAAGTTTACAATAGCGGCAACCACAGCCATAGCGACGAATAAGTATGGACTATTTATAAACTCACCAAAACCTGCACCGCTGGCTAAATAATCTAAATTTCCAGACAGAGTTAGCACAATATAACCGAAAATCCATACAGTAATAACCATATAAAATACTGCGATCATAAAGGGTGTTAGCACGCCTAACAAACCCGCTGCTCCCCATATTGTACTATTACCACTTAATGTTTTGTACGCCCCCACAGGCTCTTTTGCCGTTTTTCGGCCTACCGCCATTTCGGCAATCATTACAGGAAGACAAATTAAAAAAACAAACACTGCATACATTAGTAAGAATGCACCACCGCCATTTTTAGCGGCATTAACCGGAAACCCAACTAAATTACCAATACCAACAGCAGACCCTGCTGCTGCGAGAATAAAACCTAAACGGGAGCTAAAATGCTCTCTAGATGCGCTCATAACCTTCCTTCACTTATTCTTATTTGTATACTTATTATAATTTTAAATTATGCTACTTAAAGGTTTTTGCAATCTAACCTTTTTTATTTAAGCCGCTTGATGCTAGCAAGCTTTTTTCACCTTGTCTTCTGTAAACTCAGTTTAAAAAAACTACGAAGTGTATAGTATTTTGTCCACTACACTTTTTATAATGCTTATACCTTTATTTACTGAACAGTTTTGGATTCATTACGGTTAAAATAGCTATCGCATCATCTGCTGAAATTTCAATTACTTGCTCAATATCTTCTTTAGTCAATTTTAAACTTTGGCATAACGACTCATCAATAATTTCATCATATTCGAAGTTTTCTTCATGACTGTCTAATAATGCTAGCCTAGAGGCTAAGTTCAAAACCTTAACGTCATTATTAATTTGATTGCTCTGTGCTTGATTAAAATGACGAATAGGGATAATGATTTTTTCTGGAATTTGCCAAATTTTTAGCAGCTCTGCAGATATATCCGTGTAAGTGTAACCTAAGGCAGACTCCTGTAGAGACCAAGGTAAATTCTCATCATTGTATTTTTCACATTGCTGAGCGAGTTCAGGGGTGATTTTTGCCACGATAAGTTCACCAAAGTTCTGTAATAAACCAGCAACGAAAAGCCGTTCAATATCTTTAATGCCCGCTTTTATTGCCAAATTTTTACTCACTAAACCACAGTAAATACTCATTCGCCAAAACCTTTTTAGATCAATAGCTTGGTTTTCAAAGTGTTTAAACGCAGAAGCAGCTACATCCACTAACATCATATTATAAATTGCTTGAGTACCAATAATAGTGATGGCCTTAGATATAGTGCTGATCTCACCAGGAAAGCGATAAATAGCACTATTGGCAATTTGTAGTAATCGAGAAGTCATAGACGGATCAACACCGATGACATCAGCAAAATCACTGATAGCAGAGTCTTCATCATCCATTAAAGCTTTCACTTTAAAGCAGGCGTCAGGCAAAGCAAAAGAACCATTCGCTTGTAATGCATATTCATGTGCGTTCATAGTATTCCCTTTAGGCTAAATAGCTAATTATGAAATTAATATTATTATTGATGAAAGCCGTATAGATTACTACTCAACTTTTAATTAATACGGCCATTATAAAGGAAGCCCTGTTTCTTCCTTGATATGCTCTGTAACCATGTAAGTTTGCGTTTGTGAAATAGCAGGTAAAGCCGCAATCTGTTCTAACACCAGTCGGTAACCTTCAATATCAGCAAAACGAATTTTCAGCAAATAATCATAACCACCAGCGATCAAGTGGCATTCAGCAATTTCTTTCATTTTCACCACTTCTTTTTTAAACAATTTAAAAACATCAGCCGTCGTTCTATCTAAAGTTACTTGAATAAAGGCTGTCATTGCATAATTTAATTTGCTTGCATTTAAGAAAGCACCGTAACGCTTTATATAGCCTTCTTTCTCTAAGCGTTTCACTCTATCTAAACAGGGGCTAGCACTTAAGTTGACCTGTTTCGCTAACTCTACATTAGTAATTCGCCCATCAGCTTGTAGCGTTTTTAAAATGGTCATATCAATACGATCTAAGGATTTTATTTTGTCCATAAAAGGAATTACCAGTATTTATACGGTTTAAAGCCAATAATGCCATAGCTTCATCAAACTTCAAGTGTAAAAAAAGCGAACAGCCACAAACTGTTCGCTTTTTATTAAGTAAGCTAATGAAGTTGCTTACTTACTCTTCTTCTTCAACCAAAGTCATTAACGAAGTATTCCCACCTGACGCGGTCGTATCAATACTAATAGTTTTCTCAGTTAATAAACGCTGAATTAAGTTATCAAAATATTCTGAGGTGATCACTGGCAAAATGGCGCCTTGACGTTCGGATAATTTTTCACTCATGTAGTGTTTACGATCACAGTTACTGTCAACAACTATACCTGCTAAAGCAGGATGAGCTAACATTGTTTCTAGATGACGCAACTTAGCTACTTGAAACACGCCTTCTCCTGCGCCAGTAGCAACAAACTTGTCTCTAAAAGCGAGCGCTTCTTCATAGAAAACATCTGATACCACAGCAATAACAGTATTTCCCGTGGCTAACGCTGTAACTATCGAAATAGTCCAAAAGTGGAACGTTACATTTTTATCACCGAAACAAACGATATTACCGCGATTCTCCAAATAAATAATATTAGATTCACCTGTTGGACCCGGCAATTGTTTCGGCCTTTTCAACCGCTTTTCTATTTTTATTAACTGGTTACGCGCCGTCGTTAATGTTCGATTTAAATCATCAGCTAAATCTTCAACAATATCCACATGGGCTATTTTCGCAAGTAACTGACGAACACATGAAATACGTGTATTCAACTCGGTATTACGCCACTCTTTCTCCGCATTATCAGCTTTTTCCATCAACATTTTAGCTTGTTTTTGTGCTAGTTCATCACCTGCTAATGCCACAGCTTGAGCTGCAATAAAATTAAACTGCTCTTCATCCGGTGTCGCTTTTTCTACCACCAAGCGACTTAAATAATTTGGCCCACCAGCTTTAGGTCCTGTCCCTGACAAACCGCGTCCACCAAAAGGTTGCACACCAACAATAGCACCAATCATATTTCTATTAATATAAACATTACCTGCACGAGATAACTTTGCTAACTCAAGCGCTCGATGTTCAATTCGCGTATGAATACCCATGGTCAGGCCAAAACCAGTACCATTGATTTTTTCAATCACTTGCTCAATCTCATCGCCTTTAAATCGGACAATATGGACACAAGGCCCGAAAACTTCTTTAGTAAGCACACTGATATCAGCGATCTCATATAAACGAGGTGCGAAGAAATAATGCCCATCTTCATCAGATATTTCACTGCCAAGTTCACATTGATATAACAGCTGGCCATTACTCTGCATGTATTCAGCATGTGCATTTAGTGCATCGAGAGCCTTTTTGTCGATAACAGGGCCAACATCAGTGCTTAACTTGGCCGGATTTCCCACGTGCAATTCAGCTAAGGCTCCATTGAGCATAGTAATGACATTATCAGCTATATCTTCTTGTAAAAATAATACTCTTAATGCCGAGCAGCGCTGACCTGCCGATTGAAAGCCCGATGAAATAACATCATCTACTACTTGCTCAGGCAAAGCAGTTGAATCAACAATCATACAGTTTTGGCCACCGGTTTCAGCAATGAGTGGTACTTGGTCGCCACCTCGCTCCGCCAAGGTTTGAGAAATTAGTGTTCCTGTTTCTGTAGAGCCGGTAAACATCACAGCGGCAATACGATCATCGGGTATTATTACGCTACCAACCGCACTACCACGTGCAATCACTGCTTGGACGACATTTTCAGGCAGACCAACTGATTGCATCAATTCAATAGTGCGTAGGGCAATTAACCCTGTTTGTTCTGCTGGTTTTGCTAAAACAGTATTACCTGTGGCTATGGCGGCAGCCACCTGCCCTAAAAATATTGCTAAGGGGAAGTTCCACGGGCTAATACAAAGCACCACTCCACGCGCTTCTAGGCGATCATCATCATTAAGTTCAATTGCTCTTGCGGCATAATAGCGACAAAAATCTACTGCTTCACGTACTTCATCAATACCATCTTGCGCAATTTTGCCGGCTTCTTTGATACACAGCGCAATAAGCTCATCCATATGGCGCTCTAGAATGTCAGCAATACGACAAAGTAATGCAGCACGGTCATTAACTGGGGTTTTTGACCACAAATCAAACGCGGTCTGCGCGTTATCGATCATCGCTAACATGTCATCATTTTCATGATGTTGATGAAAGCCAATAACTTCAGCATGATTTGCCGGATTACTCACTGCATTACTGCCATTGGGCACATCACTTTTGTTTAGTAAATTATCAACAAACCAACTATCTAACGCCATTTTCAATTGACTTACTTCATTGACGTCAGTTAAATCTAGTCCTTTCGAATTATCGCGACTGTCAATGTGATTATGCTCATTGTGCTTATTTTCCTCTCGATACAAATCAAGTGGCATAATAATTTGTCTATTGTATTTATCTTTTAAGCGTTGAGTTTTCTCAACCGGATCTTCAAGCAAGGACTCAACCGGTAGCGAATCATCAACTATGGCATTTACAAATGAGGAGTTAGCCCCATTTTCTAATAAACGACGAACTAAGTAAGCAAGTAGATCTTCATGATAACCAACAGGTGCATAGATACGACATTGAATGCCTTCTTGTGAAACGATTTGATCATATAACGAGTCGCCCATGCCATGCAGACATTGGAACTCAAAACCTTCCTTATCATCGCCCGCAAGTTCAACAATGGTCGCAGCAGAATAAGCATTATGTGTGGCAAACTGAGGATAAATTGTATCCCTGTAATCCAACAGCTTGTTCGCACAGGCATGGTATGACACATCGGTTGATGATTTACGGGTAAATACTGGAAAATGACTCATGCCATCTTTTTGAGCATTTTTAATTTCCGTATCCCAATAAGCCCCTTTTACCAAACGAACCATCATGCGTCGGTTTGCTTTAAGCGTTAAATCTCTTAACCAATCAACCACAAAAATTGCTCTTTTTTGATAGGCTTGCAAGGCAATGCCAAAGCCCTGCCAATCACCTAAGTCAGCATCAGTGAAAACTGCTTCAATAATATCGAGTGAGATATCCAAACGTTCAGACTCTTCAGCATCGACGGTTAAACCGATATTGTATTGCTTAGCTTGTAAACATAGCATTTTCAATTTAGGTACAATTTCAGCCATAACACGTGATTTGTGGCTAAATTCATAACGCGGATGAATTGCTGATAACTTAACTGAAATACCCGGTACGCGGCGTGGATCATTTTTGCCTGAGCTTTGTGCCACCTTACCAATAACGTCAATAGCATCTTGATAAGACTTTAGATATCGCTCGGCGTCACTCATAGTTCGAGCCCCCTCGCCTAACATATCGTATGAATACACATAACCTATTTGTTCTTTTTCTGCTGCACGTTGCGTTGCATCAGTAATGGTTTCCCCCATCACAAACTGCTTGCCCATTATTTTCATCGCATAATTCATTGATTTGCGAATAACAGGCTCTCCTAAACGCCCAACAGTTTTCTTTAATAAACCAAATTTGTCTTGTTTGCGTTTATCGGCATAATCAACCATAGAGCCAGTAATTAATAATCCCCATGATGAAGCATTGACAAACAAAGAGTCACTTGAGCCTAAATGTGTACTCCATTTTCCTTGAGAAATTTTATCTCTAATGAGGGCATCTTGCGTATGTTTGTCGGGTACTCGCAATAAAGCTTCTGCCAAGCACATTAACACGACGCCTTCTTCTGAAGAGAGGGAGTATTCATTTAATAATGCATCTATAGCACCATTACCCTCTTGATCTTGACGAATTTGCAAGACCATTTTTCTTGCGCGCTCCCAGGCACGACTACGGGCACTAACATTTACCTCAGCAAAAGGTAATATATGATCAACGGCAACGTTTTCATCAATACGATAAAATTCACGGATTTTCTGACGAATAGGGCAGTCAGTTGTTAATGAACCAGTAAAAAGCATGGGCAATCCTCAAGGTATATCAAACATCACTATGTTAATTTAGTGAGTATAGTTAGTTTTTTAATAATTACTTTGAAGCGAATTTTATAGGTAAGACAACAGAATGTGCTGGTTAATTTCGGGATTTTGCCATTTATAATATGGAAAAAGCCATAAAACCCCCAATTATATACTGGAAATTTTATGACTTTTATTTAATATGCGTTACTGAGTTAAGGGCTAGTCCACAGTAATTCTAGTAATATCAGCGCCAAGGGCTTGCAACTTATCTTCAATACGAAGGTAGCCACGGTCTATGTGATATATTCGGTCAACTTGAGTAGGCGTTTGCGCCACTAAGCCTGCAATGACTAAGCTTGCTGAAGCGCGTAAATCTGTAGCCATTACCTGTGCACCCGTAAGGGTATTAACACCTTTTACGATGGCTGTATTGCCTTCAAGGGCAACATCTGCCCCCATGCGTTGAAGTTCTGGCACATGCATAAAGCGGTTTTCAAAAATGGTTTCAATAACTGTTGCGGTACCTTGAGCGAGTACATTCATCGTCATAAACTGTGCTTGCATATCAGTTGGAAAAGCAGGATGTGGCGCTGTTTTGACATTAACAGCCTTTGGTTGTTCTGTCATTTCTAACTCGACCCACGCTTCGCCAGCTTCATTTGCGCCAGTCGTTATTTTGGCGCCAGCTTCGGTCAACTTCGCTAATACAGCTTCTAGGGAACTAGGATCAGTATTTAAACACTTCACTTTTCCTTGAGTCACTGCTGCAGCGACTAAGAAAGTCCCTGTTTCAATTCTATCAGGCATTACCGAATATTCACTACCACGTAACTCTTCAACCCCTTCAATAGTTAAGGTATCCGTACCAGCACCTAAAATCTTAGCCCCCATACTGATTAAGCAATTGGCTAGATCAACAATTTCAGGCTCTCTCGCGGCATTCTCAATGACCGTTGTACCATCCGCTAAAGCAGCTGCCATCATTAGGTTCTCTGTACCAGTCACGCTAACAATATCCATAAAGATATTGGCGCCTTCAAGGCGGCCTTGCTTCTTAGCAACAATATAGCCGTTCTCAACTTCTATATCGGCAGCCATCGCCTTTAAACCTTGAATATGAAGATTTACTGGGCGTGCGCCTATGGCACAGCCACCGGGTAATGACACTTCGGCATGCCCCATACGGGCAAGTAATGGACCTAGAACCAAAATAGAAGCACGCATGGTTTTAACTAAATCATAAGGTGCACAACATTCCGTAATAGTACTTGCATCAATACTTAATCTATCTTCAGCTAGCCATTCTGTTTTAGCGCCTAGCTGACCTAATAGTTTTACCGTGGTGAGAATGTCATTTAACTTGGGCACATTACTAAAAACAATAGGGGTTTTTGACAATAATGCTGACATTAAAATAGGAAGTGCGGCGTTTTTAGCCCCAGAGATAGTGACTTCACCACGTAGTGGCGTACCACCAATAACTTTAAATGCGTCCAAAATAACTTACTTTCTTAATTTTTTGATTAATGGGAGGCGCAACTGCTCTAGCGCCCATAATTACTGTTCTGAAAACAGTATTACATTAATTGAACCATTGAGCAGCTTTTTTCTTAGTTAATGATTAAAGTGGATATTTACGTTAACAACAAAGTTACATATTGAACAATTTATCTCGCTGCCATTGCTCCTTGGTAAAGGTTTTAACGGTTACTGCGTGGATACTGCCATCTTTAATTGCTGCAGCTAAAGGGGCAAAAACAACTTGTTGTCGCTTAACGCGCGACAAGTCTGCAAACATATCTGCAACAGCAACCACACTGCATTGTGAGCCATCAAATTTAACCTGTAATTCATCAAGCACTAACGCATCGTTAATTAACTTTTCTATTTCTACTACTTCCAAGGGGAATTCCTTAATGTTTCTTGCTCATGCTAAGTACTTAAAGGTAAAAAACCTTCAACACCGCTCAAGCTTATTAGTTTGTCTAGTTTAGCAGGGACATTGCAAAATGATAGCTGGCAATTTTTCTGATAGGCTTGTTCTAATAAACCGAAAAGCCATGCAAGCCCGGCGGTATCAATCCGAGTAACTTGTTGTAAATCTATAATCGATGATTGCTTGCTAATTAACTGTTTAATATCTTTTTTAGTAATTTGCATAACGGTATGACGTGTTAACTCACCCACCAGTAAACTACTACTCTCATTTGTATTTAAGGTTATTCTTCCAGCAAATACAGTCACAAGTTAGCCTGCTTTATTATGAATTGATTTATTTTTAAAAACGATATTACGCGCGCTTTTCTTTTTTAATAATTCAGTGACATAAGGTAGACCTTTTTGACGAATCACACTACTGAGTTCAGCTTGTTTACTGTCTAATAAGCTAACTCCTTCTGCAATCATATCAAATGCTTTCCATTCATTGGTTTTTCTGTTTTTTCTTACTTTAAAAGAAACATCAATATTGTCTCTGCCGGCCATAATAACACGAGTATCAACAGCCACTATTTTCTTACCATTAAAATCTTGAGCCGGAGAAAACTCAACTGGTTGATTATCATATAAAGTGAAAACTTGTGCGTAAGACGTTATTAAATACTCTCTAAATACAGGCACAAACTCTTTTCGCTCTTGTGCTGTCGTTTTCTTCAAGTGCTTACCAATTACCTTGAATGCCGAATATTTATAATTAATATATGGCATCAACTCTTCACGGACAATGTCTTTAAGAAGGTTAGGATTAACTCGAATGGCTCGTTGCTCGTCGGCGAAACGTTTAAAGGTTTTGCCTGCAACTGTTTTGATCATAAAATAAGGGTCTTTTTTATCTACATAGTTTCTTTCAGTTGTTGATTGGTCGGTAGTTAGTTTTCCAGCTGAATTGGCAAAAACTTGACTCGCACTGATAGAGCATAGCAACGCTAGTGCAATTAAAGCCAACCGATTAATTTTTATCAAATGCATACTCATTACTCGTCACCGCTCCCTTGGCTAAATAAAAACTGCCCTATTAACTCTTCTAACACCAGTGCAGGCTTTGTATCTTCAATATAGTCATTTGGCTTTAATATTTCTAGTGAATCATCCATAAATCCAGGTTGTAAGCCGATGTATTGTTCACCTAATAAGCCCGCAGTCAAAATAGCAACAGAGGTTGCTTCAGAGAATTGATTATATTCTCGATAAATTTCCATTGTTACCACCGGTGTATAGTCTTCTTCATCAAGTGAAATATCACTGACTCGACCAACAACTACACCACCAACTTTAATCGGTGAGCGAACTTTTAACCCGCCAATATTATCAAATTTGGCAAATAAGTTATAACTTTCACCACTGCCAGCAATACCACTGTTAGCAACTTTTAGCGACAGCATAAGTAATGCTGCAATGCCTAAAGCAACAAAAAACCCAACCATTATCTCTACTTTTTTTGACATCATCTCTTCACCAAACGCCTTATTACTTTGTAGGCAACAATGTGCCCATATTCATTGCAAGCATAAATGCTCACCGACTAAAACTAATACTATCTCGCAAACATCAATGCGGTTAATATGAAATCTAACGCTAAAACCAATAACGATGATTGCACCACAGTTGAGGTAGTTGCCCGTGAAATCCCTTCAGAGGTGGGTTCACAATCATAGCCTTTATAGACCGCAATCCAGGTAACCACCAGGGCAAATACAACACTTTTGATAATGCCATTTAAGATATCTTTATTAAAATCGACCTGATCTTGCATAACAGACCAAAATGTTCCGCCATCAACGCCAAGCCACTCCACCCCCACTAAATGGGCACCTAATATGCCCACCATAGAAAAAATAGCCGCAAGTAAGGGTAAACTAATAAAGCCGGCCCAAAAGCGTGGTGCTATAACACGGCGCAATGGATCTACTGCCATCATTTCTAAACTGGATAATTGCTCTGTCGCTTTCATCAACCCTATTTCAGCAGTTAATGCTGAGCCAGCACGACCCGCAAACAATAATGCCGCAACGACGGGTCCAAGTTCTCGTAGTAATGACAAGGCAACCATAGGTCCTAAGCTAGCTTCAGCACCATAGCCGACCAAAATGGTATATCCTTGTAGGGCTAATACCATACCGATAAAGCCCCCAGAAACGACAATAATGATTAACGACATGACACCAACGCTATATAATTGCTGCAGTAAAAGTGGTGTCCCCTTACGGAAGTTAGGTAAGTGAAATAAAGCTGAAAACAATATAATCACAGCACGACCTAAACCACTGATTAGCGCTAACGTATTTCTTCCTAAACTCTGCAACTGCTGCATTACACCTTTCCTTGGCTAGTTACAGCCGACGAACTTTTAATTAATTCACTTTGATAATTTGGTGCATTAAAATGAAAGGGTACCGGACCATCAGCTTCACCTAAAACAAACTGTTTAACTAACGGTGAATCATCTTTGCTAATTTGCTCTGGCGTACCTTGACCAATAATTTTTTGCTCTGCAATAATATAAATATAATCAGCAATACTCATGACTTCAGGCACATCATGGGAAACAACAACTGACGTTAAACCCAAGGCATCGCTTAACGAACGAATTAAACGAACAATCACCCCCATCGAGATTGGGTCTTGTCCTGCAAAAGGCTCATCATAAAGTATTAATTCAGGATCTAAGGCAATAGATCTGGCCAAAGCAACCCTACGAGCCATACCACCCGACAACTCACTTGGTTGTAAGTTACGCGCGCCGCGTAAGCCAACGGCCTCTAGTTTCATCAATACTATTTTTTCTATAAGCGACTCAGGCAACTGACTATGCTCGCGAATAGGAAAAGCAATGTTGTCAAAAACACTCATATCGGTAAAAAGTGCACCACTTTGAAACAACATACTCATACGTTTTCTAACGTCGTATAATTTTTTTCGAGAAAGTTTAGGAATATCATGACCGGCAAATAGAATTTCACCGTGCTCCGGCTGGATTTGTCCACCGATTAACCGCAACAAAGTAGTTTTACCTATACCACTTGGCCCCATAATAGCCGTTACTTTTCCTTTAGGGATCGACAAACTAATATCATTATAAATAACTCGTTCACCACGTTTAAAAGTAAGATTATTGATTTCGACTAAATTTGTATTGGTTTTACTTAATGACATTGTAGTTTTTGTTGGCTCCTAATTGTGACAATTTTACCTTAGCAGCTAAGATTGTTCACTAAAAATTAACTTTTAAATCAATAAAAAATGTCAGAAAATGTAAAAAAATTGTCAGTAAATGTAAGCAAAAATAAAATTCAGCTTTTTTATTGGATGAAAACGATGCAAACAGCAACTATTTTAGTACGAATCACATAATTTGCTTTTTTTTTGTCTCTCAACGGGCGACAATTTGGCATCTTAATAGTGGAGTTATGAATGTTAGAACATGTAGGTATTTTACTCGTTGCCCTTATGCTACTCGTTTGGAGTGCGGATAAATTTGTATTAGGGGCTTCCTCCTTAGCAAGAAATTTAGGCGTTTCACCAATGATTATTGGCCTCACCATTGTAGCTATGGGCTCTTCTGCTCCTGAAATGATGGTGGCAGCTGCAGCTTCCCTTCAAGGAAGTCCTGATACCGCAATTGGCAACGCAATCGGCTCCAATATCACCAATATAGCACTGGTGTTAGGCGTAACCGTACTTATAAAGCCCTTGCTTGTCTCTTCTTCTACTATTAAACAAGAACTACCATTACTATTACTACTAACCATTTTAGCTTATTGGATTTTGTCAGATGACTTTTTCAGTTTATCTGAAGGCATTGCTTTAATGTTAAGTTTCATCGCTTTTATTGCAACACTGCTATTTAAAGCGTTAAAGCAAAGAAAAGACAATATTGCTGACGATCCAATGCTGATTGAGGCAGAGCAAGAAATCCCCGAAGGTACCACTACAGCTAGGTCGATTTTCTGGCTTATTGCTGGTATCAGTTTACTGGTTTTAAGTGCTCATTTTCTTGTTGATTCGGCTATCTTTATTGCCAAAGCTTATGGAATAAGCGACCTAGTTATTGGTTTAACCATTATAGCCATTGGCACTAGTCTGCCAGAATTAGCCGCAAGTATTGCCAGTATTTTGAAAAAGGAAGATGATTTGGCCATGGGCAATATCGTGGGCTCAAACATATTTAATATATTAGCGGTACTACCCTTTGCCGGTATTATTGCACCGGGTACGGTAAATTCAGCAGCTTCTTTGCGCGATGCTCCGGTTATGTTAGCTATAACGGGTTTACTCTTTATACTCTGTTTCAGTCGAAAATCTGGCAGCTTTAGACTTACTCGCGCAAAAGGCGCATTATTGCTGTTATGCTTTATTGCATATCAAGTATTACTTTTTAGCCAAACAACAATCAATTAACGTAGTGCTGTTATGAAGAATTTTAAAGAACTTGCCAAAAATGTCATTAATATAGAACAACAAGCAATAACAGAGCTATTGCAATATGTTGATGACAACTTTGAACTCGCTTGCCAACTGATGTTTAATTGTCAAGGACGTGTCATCGTTATTGGCATGGGAAAATCGGGTCATATTGGTGGAAAAATTGCCGCTACTTTAGCTAGTACGGGTACTCCTTCTTTTTTTGTACATCCAGGAGAAGCGAGTCATGGTGACCTTGGCATGATAACCAAAGATGATGTGGTGCTCACTATCTCTAATTCAGGTGAAACCGTTGAAGTATTAGCAATTATTCCTGTTATCAAACGCATTGGTGCAAAACTTATATCGATGACAGGCAATACTGAATCCACATTAGCAAAACTTGCTGACACACATGTTTGCATCAAAGTTAGCACAGAAGCTTGTCCATTAGGGCTTGCACCTACCTCAAGTACCACTGCTACTTTAGTTATGGGTGATGCACTTGCGGTTGCCCTACTGAATGCGCGTGGCTTTACCGCTGATGATTTTGCGCTTTCACACCCTGGTGGCAGTTTAGGTAAGCGTTTGTTATTGCGTTTGAGTGATATTATGCATCAAGGTGAGCGTTTACCTGTAGTTAACCATACTGCTTTAATAAAAGATGCTTTGGTAGAGATGTCACTCAAGGGTTTAGGCATGACTGCTGTGGTTAATGATAACAACAAGCTTATTGGGCTATTTACTGACGGTGATTTACGACGCATTTTAGATCTTAAGATAGATATTCACCAAGATGATATTGCCACAGTAATGACCACAACGCCTACAGTTGCCAAAGCAGATATGTTAGCTGCTCAAGCATTAAATATAATGGAAGATAAAAAAATTAACGGCTTAATTGTCATCGATAAAGATGAGCAGCCCATTGGCGCAATGAACATGCATGATCTACTTAAATCAGGAGTACTCTAATGAACTCAGCGCTAGATGAAAATACTCTTTATGGTAAAGTTGAGCAAAGTACGCTTAAGCAAGCTCAACGTATAAAGCTGCTAGTTTGTGATGTTGATGGTGTTTTTTCAGATGGACGCATTTATTTGGGCAATGATGGCGAAGAATTGAAAGCGTTTCATACCAAAGATGGTTTTGGTATAAAGGCTCTGGGGAGCAGTGGCGTTGATATCGCTATAATCACTGGCAGGCGTTCAACTATTGTCGCCAAACGCATGTCAGCCTTAAATGTAAAACATATAGTGCAAGGTCAAGAAGACAAACTACCTGCCCTTTTAGACCTAGTCAATCAACTTGAATTATCTTGGGATGAAGTTGCCTATATTGGTGACGACCTACCCGATTTAGCTTGCATTAAACAAGTTGGTTTAGGCATTGCTGTACAAGATGCTCACCCTACAGTATTAGCGCACGCAAACTATACCACTTTTATTCGTGGCGGTTTTGGCGCAGTTAGAGAAGTATGTGACTTAATTATGCAATGCCAAGACACCCTAGATAGTGCTACGGGCGCCAGCATATGACAAGAACAAATTTCTTAGCGCTTTTAGTATTGTTATTAGGCGCAATGGCTTATGGAATTATTGAGTGGCGCCAGTCACAAATAGTTCCTGGAGAGAATATCGATAGAGAATTGACGCCTGATTTTATTGCTGAAGCACTAAAGAGCGATATATATACTGATTCAGGCCAGCTTTCCCATGCTATTATTGCAGACAGAATGGAACATTATGCCAAGCTCGAAGTCACGCATTTTGAATTGCCTTTCTATACTTTATACCCCAAAACACATACAACTAAAAAAGCCTTATCAAATTCCGAATTAACGAAACTACCGGTAGGACAAAATCAAAGTTCACCGTGGAAACTCAGTGCAAAAGAGGCAACACTTTATAAAAACAATAGGGTTATTTTGAATCATCGCGTACACTTAAGTGCAACTGATGAAAATAGCTTGATACAAGAAATACATTGCAAATATTTAGAGCTTGATCTCAATACAAATATTATTAGCTCAGACCAAACAGTGATGATTCAAGGGAAAGACTTCACCACTTATGGTTCGGGTTTAATAATTGACTTAAACACCAAACAGATGACATTAACCGAACATGTGCGTACTACCATTTACAAAAAAAACAATAGTTAATCCCTTGATGACACTTAAAAAACTTGGCAAAGGTTTATTGTTCACTTCAATATTCCTGACTTTAGCTGCACCAGTAAATGCAGCAAAAAAGGATCTAAATCAAGAGATTACCATTAAATCTAAGCGTCAATCTGCTGATTTGAAGAATAAAATCGCTAGCTATTTAGATGATGTCAGTATCAATCAAGGCTCTATCGCGATTAATGCCGATATTGTTCAGGTATATAGTAAGGTTGATAAACTAACTAAAGCTAAATATGACACTTACCTTGCTAAAGGTAAGCCAGCAATATTTAAACAACAATTAGAAGATGGTAGTTTAATTAGCCTGCAGGCTAATGAAATAAAATACCAACCAGATCTTAATCTTATTACAGTTTCTGGTAATGCCCAAGTAAAGCAAGCAGGTAGTAGAGTTACTGGTGAAACTATCACTTACAATACCTTAAGTGAAAAGTTAGAGGCGAAAAGCAATAATCATGAATCTGTGACTACTGTTTTGCAACCTGCGCAAATTAAAGCACAACAAGATAAAAATAAGAAACAAAATGACAGCAAAAGCAACTAACTCAGTAAGCAACATAGCTAGTTTAAAAGCGATAGGTTTATCTAAATCATATAAAAACAAAAAGGTTGTTCAAAGTGTTAGTTTAGCCGTAAATGCCGGGCAAATTGTTGGTTTATTAGGTCCAAATGGCGCAGGAAAAACCACGTCTTTTTATATGATTGTTGGCTTGGTACCCAATGATGATGGCCAGATACTACTCAATAATGAAGATGTAACACTCTCCCCTATGCATGAACGAGCTCGCCGCGGCATTGGCTATCTTCCCCAGGAGGCTTCCATCTTTAGGAAGCTGAGCGTTACTGAAAATATTATGGCTATTTTGCAAACAAGAAAAGGACTTAACGAACATGAAAGACAAGAAAAATTAGAACACTTACTAGAAGAATTTAATATTAGTCACATAAAAGACAACTTGGGAATGAGCTTATCAGGTGGTGAAAGAAGGCGAGTTGAAATTGCTCGCGCACTTGCTGCTGAGCCGGCGTTTATTCTACTTGATGAACCCTTTGCAGGTGTCGACCCTATCTCAGTGGGTGATATTAAAAAAATAATTATTCACCTGAAAGAGCGCGGTATTGGCATTCTCATTACCGACCACAATGTACGCGAAACACTCGACGTTTGTGAGCACGCATATATTGTCAGTCATGGTGAAATTATTGCTGAAGGTAATGCAGATCAAATTCTTGCAAATCAAAAGGTGAGAGATGTATACCTAGGCGAACAATTCACGTTATAGTTCACACATACAATAAAAAGTTCAGCTATGCTTATAAGTAAGTAAGCAAAGTTAAAAGAAACAAAAATGAATAGGAAGTAAACAAGCTAGATGCGCCCAACTCTGCAACTTAGAATAGGACAACAGCTGACCATGACGCCACAACTGCAACAAGCAATTAAGCTGTTGCAGTTATCAACGTTAGAGCTTCAGCAAGAAATTCAAGAAGCACTTGAAAGTAATCCTTTGCTTGAGGTCAATGATCAACAAGCGTCAGAAACAAACACAGATAATAATTCAGACAACCTTGAAGAGGCCTTTTCAGCCACAGCAACTACCGATGAACAAAAAAGTACTGACGGAAGTGAAGATGCATCCGCAACTATTGATGAAATTAGTACCACAGAAGCTATGGAAAAAAGCGATATTCCTGAAGAGCTGAATATCGATACAACTTGGGAAGAAAGTTACAGTGCAGGTGTATCCAATACCGGTGCTGTTAGTAGCCCCAGTGAAGATTACACTTACCAAGGTGAAACAACTGACTCAATACAAGACCACTTATTGTGGCAAATGGAATTAACACCTTTTTCTGAAACTGACAGAACGGTTGCTATTGCCATTATTGAAGCTGTAGACGATGCTGGTTACCTTACTGTTTCTGCTGAAGATATTCTCGAGAGCGTTGGCATTGAAGGGTTAGAGTTAGATGAGGTCGAAGCGGTTCTCAAGCGAATAAATGTTTTCGATCCTATTGGAGTAGCAGCGCTATCAATTGCAGACTGCTTACTCATCCAACTTAATCAATTCGACGCAGATACACCTTATTTGGTTGAAAGTAAGCTGATTATCCGCGATCATATCGACTTATTAGGTAACCGTGATTACCGACAATTAATGCGTAAAACACGGCTTAAAGAAGATCAATTGCGAGAAGTTATGCGTTTGATCCAAAGTCTTAACCCACGTCCTGGAGACGCTGTCATTAAGGGCGATGATCAATATGTCATCCCCGATGTTTCTGTCGAGAAGAAAAACGGCCGCTGGGTAGTTGAACTAAATCCCGATACCGCGCCAAAGTTATCTGTCAATCAGCAGTATGCTGCTATGACTAAGACGATGAAATCATCAACTAATGATGGCCAGTTTATCCGTGCTAACTTACAAGAAGCCAAGTGGTTTATCAAAAGTTTAGAATCTAGGAACGATACGTTATTAAAAGTGTCTAATTGTATTGTGCAACGTCAGCAAGGATTTTTGGAACATGGCGCTGAAGCTATGCGTCCAATGGTTTTAAATGATATTGCTGAAGCAGTTGATATGCATGAGTCAACCATTTCTCGTGTTACCACTCAAAAATACATGCACACGCCAAGAGGTATATTTGAATTAAAATATTTCTTCTCAAGTCATGTAAGTACCGAAAATGGTGGTGAATGCTCTTCAACAGCTATTCGCTCACTCATTAAGAAGCTCATTTTGGCGGAGACACCTGCTAAACCGCTAAGTGATAGTAAAATGGCCGACTTGTTGGCTGAGCAGGGAATTAACGTTGCTAGACGTACCATAGCCAAATATCGTGAATCTTTGTCTATCCCACCGTCAAATCAACGAAAGAGTTTATTATAACGAGTTAATTTTATTATCTAATATTAGTTAAATAAGGATCACGTTTATGCAAATTAATCTTACCGGCCACCATGTAGAAGTAACTTCATCATTACGCGATTATGTAGACACAAAACTTGCCAAACTAGAACGACATTTCGATCACATCAATAATGTGCATGTTGTTTTAACGGTTGAAAAGTTAGATCAAAAAGCGGAAGCTACAGTACATTTAAAAGGCAGTGAAATTCATGCCTCAGCCGTCAATGGAGATATGTACACCTCTATTGATACTTTAGTTGATAAATTAGATCGCCAAGTACTCAAATACAAAGGCAAAATAAAACAGCATTAGTTTCACTCCCTTAAATTATGACACTACAAGATATATTAACGCTGGACTGTACACAATGTGCAGTACCAGCAAGCAGTAAAAAACGTCTGCTTGAACAAATCTGCCAACTAGCCGCAATTGAGCTGGGTGATACTAACCCTGGTGATCTACTAGACAGCTTACTCAATCGTGAAAAGATGGGTAGTACTGGTATTGGCAACGGTATTGCAATCCCTCATGGCCGACTGCAAAATACCAATAAAGCTATTGCCGTCTTTTTAACCACCGAGCGTGCCATAGACTTTGATGCAATAGACAACAAGCCTGTAGATATATTTATTTGTTTATTTGTCCCGCAAGAAAATACTCAAGAGCATTTACAAACACTACAAAGCATCGCCAGACTTTTCAGCAACCGAAAAACGGCTAAACAAGTTAGAAAATGTGCAAATAAGCAAGAAATGTATAACCTAATTAAACTAACAACTTAGTCTCTAGGTTGAATTTTTCTGGTCTTACCTACAAGCCGCCTACATAATCGGAAATAGAAAGTATGAAACTAATCATTGTGAGTGGTCGCTCAGGCTCAGGCAAATCTGTTGCTTTAAGGGTTTTAGAAGATTTAGGTTATTATTGCGTAGATAATATACCGGTAAACCTGCTACCAGCCTTAACCCACACCGTCATAAATGACTATGAGAATGTCGCCGTCAGCTTAGATGTGCGTAACCTACCAGATGATCCAAATGACATTTTAGAAGTAATTGCTTACTTACCCAATGCAGTCGAAGTTACCACGCTATTTTTAGATGCTGATGACAAAGACTTGATTCGCCGCTTTAGCGAAACTAGACGCTTACACCCTCTAATAAAGAAAAACATTGCCCTTGATCAAGCAATAGCGTTAGAGAAAAAACTCTTGACGCCTATTTCCACCAAGGCTGATCTCTATATCAATACTTCACAATTAAGTCCCCACCAATTAGCCGACTTAGTTAGAGAGCGGATCTTGGGTAAAAAAACCGGTGCAATGGTGTTAGTGTTCGAGTCTTTCGGCTTTAAACATGGTATACCAGCCGATGCTGACTATGTGTTCGATGCGAGGTTTTTGCCAAACCCCCACTGGGAAAAAGAATTAAAACCTTATACTGGATTGCAACAACCGGTAAGAGACTTCCTGGCAAGTCAGGCGATTGTTACCAAGTTTGTTTGGCAAATTAATACTTTCATGATGACTTGGTTACCTCATTTAGAGCGTAACAATCGCAGTTACGTCACTATTGCTATTGGCTGTACGGGTGGGAAGCACCGCTCAGTATATATAGCTGAGTTACTAGCAAATAACTTTCGTAAAGAACAAAAAGACGTGCAAACTCATCATCGTGACATTGACAAAGCTAAGAAATGACACTAATGAATACTGTTTTTAAAGAGTTAACTATAGTGAATAAGCTTGGCTTACACGCACGAGCCGCAAGTAAATTGGCTCAGCTTTGCCAACAATTTTCCGCAAAAGTCACGTTGACATTAGAAGACAAAGAAGCTGACGCAGCAAGCATAATGGCTATTATGCTACTCGCCGGTGGCCAAGGAAAAGTTGTTAAAGTTACCGCGCATGGCGCTGACGCTCAACAAGCATTACAAGCAATCAGCCAACTCATATCAGACAAGTTTGATGAAGATGAATAATTTACACTAACTAAGTAATAAAGCTGAAAAAAACACAAAGTTACGATAAACTTAAGCTTAGTTAATCGCATATCAAGTCTATTAGGTTTCCTATTCAGTGAATTTAATCGCGTTGGTATATAACGCTTCGCCGACTTTCAAGTAATATTCCTATGCCTGAAATAATTGAACAAGAAAATATTCAGCAAAGACTACATCAGGTTAATGAAGCACTTGATAGTGGTATGTTCGTTTATGTGCGTAAGTTATTACAAGACATGTCAGCCTTTGATTTAGCCTTATTTCTTGAATCTTCCCCTGCTAAAAGCCGTCCTGTTTTATGGCAACTCATTGATGCAGAGCATCACGGTGAAGTACTTGAAGAATTAAATGAAGAAGTACGTAAAGGCATTTTACAAAGCATGCGGCCAGAGAAGCTTGCTGCTGCTGCTGAAGGCATGGATGTTGATGATATTGCCGAAGTTTTACGAACGCTCCCTGATAGAGTCTATCGTGAAGTACTAAACTCGATGGACTCACAAGATAGAAGCCGAGTTGAAACAGCTCTATCTTACGAGGAAGACACTGCTGGCGGTATCATGAATACCGATACCATCACCTTACGTCCAGAAGTAAGTGTCGATGTAGTATTACGCTACTTACGTCTAAAAGGCCAACTGCCTGAAGCAACTGACTCATTTTATGTAGTTGATAGAAACAATCATTTTATCGGTGCTATCTCACTGGCAGCGATTGTAACCGCAAATCCCGAAGTCATTATATCAAGTTTGATCAATGCTGAAATTGATGCCGTGCAAGCCGACATGAGCGAGCAAGAAGTTGCACAATTATTTGAAAAGCATGACTGGTTTTCCGCACCTGTTATCAATAAAGATGGTCATTTACTCGGTCGTATCACCATTGATGATGTCATTGATATTATCCGTGAAGATGCAGAGCATTCCATGATGAGTATGGCGGGTTTAGATGATGAAGCCGATACTTTTGGTCCGGTTATAAAAAGTACCAAGCAACGCTCTTTATGGCTTGGCGTTAATTTAATCACGGCACTCTTAGCGGTGGCTGTTACTAGTTTATTTGAAGGGATTTTTCAGCAACTCGCTATTTTGGCTGTACTTAATTCATTAGTACCAAGTATGGGAGGCGTGGCAGGTAATCAAACCTTAACGTTGGTAATTCGTGGTATGGCGTTAGGTCATGTTGGTGACAGCAATGCTCGTGCACTATTACATAAAGAAGCTGCCATCGGTTTTCTTAACGGCCTTATTTGGGCATTGTTGATTGCCACCGTTGTTGCCATCTGGAAGCAAGACATACTACTAGGTGGTGTTATAGCCTTCGCTATGCTAATGAATATGACTGCTGCAGGCTTAGCAGGCGTCTCAATTCCATTATTATTAAAACGCCTTAATATTGATCCTGCGCTCGCAGGTAGTGTTATTATCACCACAGTTACCGATGTGGTCGGAATATTTGCCTTTCTAGGGACAGCAACTTTGCTATTGACCTAATACAGAATCAGCAGCAAGTTCTATTAACAATTATCGCCGTACCATCCAAATATGTGGTAAGGCGAACGTTCAAAATTTCACGATTATTATTGGCCAGCAACCTGCATTTCATCAATTAAAATTGAACCGGTACAAATACTACCATGCTTATCGAAATCACTTCCCACAGCAATAATACCTTTAAACATTTTCGCTAAATTACCTGCGATGGTTATCTCACTTACCGGGTAAGCAATTTCACCATTCTCAACCCAGAAACCTGCTGCGCCGCGTGAATAATCACCATTTACAACATTGACTCCCTGCCCCATTAACTCCGTAACTAACAACCCTGTACCTAGAGTTTTCAACATAGCGTCAAAATCAGCGGCTTTACTGCCTTTTGTGGCAATGTTGCTATCTTTAACAAGCCAATTATGAATGCCACCTGCATGACCTGTGGTAGTAAGTCCTAATTTACGTGCTGAGTAGCTTGTTAACAGGTAGGTTTGTAAGGCACCTTGGTTAATAATGTCACGGTCTTGTGTGACAACGCCTTCACTGTCAAAAGCACTACTTGCTAACGCTTTGGCAATATGAGGCCGTTCTTGTATGGAAACGAAGTTGGGAAAAACATCTGTGCCTAAGGCATCGAGTAAAAAAGATGATTTTCGATATAAATTTCCACCACTAATTGCCGCAATAAAATGGCCCCAAATAGTATTAGCAATATCAGAGCGAAATAACACAGGAACCTTTTGAGTTGATAATTTATGAGGATTTAAGCGTGAAATCGCTTCACTCGCCGCTTGTTTACCTATAGTAATGCCACTATCTAACAGCGAGAAGTCACGATTAACATCATAAGCATAGTCACGCTGCATTTCATCGCCACTACCAGCAATCACCACACAACTTAAACTATGACGTGAGCTGGGATACCCTACTAACTGTCCATGACTATTACCATATACTTTAAAACCGGTGAAACAATCTAAACTAGCACCATCTGAATTACCAATGCGTGAGTCACTATCTAAAGCACTTTGTTCACATACTTTGGCAATTTCAATAGCTTGTTCAGTATCGATTGCTTTAGGGTGATATAAGTCTAAGTCTTGTGCTTGCATAGCCAATAATTCTTTATCAGCTAAGCCAGAGCAATCATCAACTGAAGTATATTTTGCAATGTTGACTGCCGCTTCAATTGTTTGAGCTAATGCTTTTTCAGATAAATCAGCAGTAGAGGCACTGCCCTTTCTCCCTTGTTGATAAACGGTTATACCTAGGGCACCGTCATTAGTAAACTCAACATTTTCAACTTCACCAAGGCGAGTACCAACACTTAACCCCTGCTGGCGACTCATGGCGACTTCTGCGCCATCAGCACCTAAAGATTTGGCTAGTTCAAGTGCTTTAGCCACTCGGCCTTTAACTTCTTCCAACTGGTCTAATAATGGATCGGTAGCTTTGTTTTTTGTTGTCATATATTTATCTATTTAGGGTTTTGAATATCAACTTTACCGTAATCTGCGTATAATAAAGGTAATATTTATATAAATCACATTGACAACTATTATGCCCCAGTCAGCTAACGATATCGACGACTTAACACCAGAAATGGAAGAAGAATTAAAAAGTAAAACGGAAATTAAGAAAGAAATGCATCAATTGCAGGATTTCGCGCAATCTTTAGTGGAAATGTCTAAACACCAGCGCAGTCTTATTCCATTGAGTGACGATTTAAAAGATGCCATGGTTGTTGCAGATAAAATCAAAAACAAGCATGAAGCGCTACGACGACATATTCGCCATATTGCCAAAATATTACTCGAAACAGATCTGACACCTATTCATCAAGCAATTGATGTTATGGCAAATAAGCATCAGCAAGCAACAGCCAAATTTGTACGTTTAGAAACATTGCGTGATGATTTAATTGCACAAGGTAATGAAGCTATTGAGACTTTGTTGGTAGAGTTTGAGCAAATGGAACGTCAAAAATTAAAGCAACTCGTTCGACATGCGGCCAAAGAGAAAAAAGCTGAAAAACTCGGTAAGCACTATAGAAATTTATTTAATTACTTAAAAGAAAACAGTTAAAAGTAACTTTCCTTTGAAAAGGTATCGAGTATCGAAAACACCTAAATATCAGTGGTTTTTTTTCGATACTCGTCATACTTTTTTTACTGCGTGCCGCCAATAGTCATTTCATCAATTTTTAAGGTAGGTTGCCCAACGCCAACAGGTACACTTTGTCCATCTTTACCACAGACACCAACACCAGCATCTAACTTAAGATCATTACCTACCATAGAAACATTTCGCATGGCCTCTGGACCACTACCGATTAATGTGGCCCCTTTCACTGGTGTAGTGATTTCGCCATTTTCAATTAAATAAGCTTCAGAGCTAGTAAAAACGAATTTTCCTGAGGTAATATCTACTTGTCCACCGGCAAAATTTGGTGCATAAATTCCTTTTTTCACCGATTTAATAATATCTTTAGGATCAGACTCACCTGCTAACATATAAGTATTTGTCATCCGAGGCATAGGTAAATGTGCATAAGACTCTCGACGGCCATTGCCTGTGGGTTTTACTCCCATCAAGGAAGCATTGTGCTTATCTTGCATGTAGCCTTTTAAAATGCCTTTTTCTATTAATACATTATATTGTCCCGCGGTGCCCTCATCATCAATTGAAAGTGACCCTCTGCGATTAGCAATAGTGCCATCATCGACAATAGTACAAAGCTCTGAACAAACTTTTTGGCCTACTTTACCTGAAAAGGTAGACGATCCTTTACGGTTGAAATCTCCCTCTAAGCCATGACCTACGGCTTCATGCAGTAGTACTCCAGGCCAACCAGCACCTAATACCACGGGGAAAGTTCCTGCGGGCGCGTCAATAGCGACTAAATTAACCAAAGCTTGACGTACGGCTTCTTCTGCATATGTTAAATACCGCGCTTTATTCTCTACCACTTCAAAAAAATAACTGTAATCAGTTCGAGCACCACCGCCCGCACTGGCACGCTCTCGTTTGCCGTTTTCTTCAACTAATACAGAGCAATTTAAACGCACTAGCGGCCTAATATCAGTCGCATAAGTACCATCGCTTGCCGCAACAAGTACCTTTTCATATACGCCAGACAAACTCACTATTACCTGACTAACTCGGCTATCAACTTGTCTAGCATGGGCCTCAACATGATGTAATAACTCAATCTTTTTTTCTTGTGATAAACTACCCAGAGGCTCTACTGCTTGGTAAATTTGAATGGGAGATTGACGAGTGAATGCTTGTACTTGACCACCTTGTCCTACATCAGCAATGCCTTTAGCTGCGTCAGCGGCTTGTTGCAAAGCCAGTGGTGAAATATCGTCAGAATAAGCAAAACCCGTTTTTTCGCCTGAAATAGCACGGACACCGACACCGCGCTCAATATTGTACGAGCCTTCTTTAACAATACCATCTTCAAGCATCCACGATTCATGCTGACTGGACTGAAAATAAAGATCAGCGAAATCAACTTGTCGCCCCATGATATTTGCTAATGTTTTCGATAAGATAGCATCATCAATCTGGCTATCAGTTAATAATACTTTTTCAACATTATTCATTTATTTTGACTCAATTGTTACATCTTTAAAAAGCGGAGAGTTTAACGGCATGCTTGACCGTACTCTGTTAATTTCTGCTGGTTTAAACTCTGTACTAATGACACCTTCACCTTCATCAAGATGAGCTAAAATTTCACCCCATGGGTTAATGATCATAGAATGTCCCCATGTTTCTCGACCATTTTCATGTACGCCATCTTGCCCTGCAGCAATAATATAAACTTGGTTTTCTATTGCTCTTGCTTGTAATAGTGTCTGCCAGTGGGCTTTGCCGGTTACACGCGTAAATGCACTGGGTACCGTAATAATATGCGCTCCGAGCGCTGTCAATTTTTGATACAGCAATGGAAAGCGCACATCAAAACATACCGTTAAGCCAATATTCACAACAGGCATTTCTACTAAACAGGCCTGTTCACCTGGCTGGGTAAAACGAGATTCACAATAGTTTTTTTCATTATCTTCTACATTAACATCAAATAGATGAATTTTATCATACCGTGCCAATAACTCGCCATTGCTATTAAAAGCGCAACTGCTATTAGTAAATTTATCACCACCGTCAGTTAAAACTGGAATAGTACCCGCGATTAAAGTGACGTTAAAGCGCTTGGCTAGCGCGCTTAATGCAGTTTGCAGTTCATTCTCTACTTGAGCGTGTTTGGCTAATTGTAACTGTGCTTTATCACTTGCCCCAAAAAACAAGCAACACTCAGGTAATACCACAATATGTTCAATATTCTCTTGGGTAAGCTCCTCTGAAGAAGTTGTCTTGAGTTGCTCAAGTCGCTTAGCAATACTATCCAAATTATGTGCAACATCTGCTTTGGAGTTGAGCTGAATAGCTGAAAGTTTAACCTTCATTGAAATCATCTAACTGTTCATCTTGTTCTCTAAGATCTTGTTCTCTAAGATCTTGTTCATAGTGCTGAGATTCAGGTGACTTGAATTGTTTAAATGATTTTTCATTCATTTGCTTTTTTTTCTGAATTCTAATTTTATCACTGGTGTCTACAAACTCTGGTGGCTTAGAGCGACCTACACTCACATTTCTACTCTTACGATTTACTTCTTTAAATTTTGGTTCATCAACACTTCCGGTTAATTCAAAATTAAATTCAGAAACCACCTTAGAGGTAATCACTTGATCTATAGCCACCCCAGCTAAAAATATCACTGGATTTGTCGTGGCAATCCAAGCCAACACAGGCAAGCTTGAAGTTAAGTTAGGTTTGTAAGACATTTTATAATCAAGGGTATTATTGACAAAGCTGGTATTGCCTTTAATGTAAAGATCGCCTGCAGAGCCGTTCATACGGGTATTGTCCGTATACAAAACACCTTCTTTTATCTGATAATCGCCCTTAATATCTTTATAAAACATGCCATCACTAAAAATATCCCTAAAATCTAACGTTAGCTTTCTGACAATGGATTCCAAACTTAACACTGAAAAAATGCGCGCTGTATCACTGTATTCAGCTAAATAACCATCATCTATTTTGGCATTTAGCTCGCCATTTAGACGACTTATAGCAAAGTCATGCAGGCCACCGGGCCAATTTAAATCAAAGTCTAGCTTGCCACCACTATCGCGGATAATGGAGCCAAACCCTAGCTGCTCTAATTCATACTCAATGTTTTTCAACGATAATCTCCCTTCAACACTGGTTTGAAAAGCATCGTCTATCTTTTGCCACTGGCCTGATAAATCAAATTTGGCTTGCTCACGCTTGGCAGTAAAATGATCTATTTTAATGACGTTTTCATTGGTTCTTGTGATTGAAAAATCGACTACGCCCAAATTTAAATTATCTATTTGACAACGATCACAGTGAAAGCCAATTTTAGGCATATTAGCAAAAACGTCTTCGTCGGTAATTAAGGCAACAGGGCTCTTATCTTTTGGTATTGCTTGTTGATTTTCCTCTGTAACTAATGCACTGCTTAACTGAATAAAATCAGCATTAATTTCAATTCCTTGCTCAATCCAGTCAGGAAAAAACTTAACCTGGCTGCGAGTCTCTTTCGAATTGAGTTGCAATAACCACCAATGCGACTTATCAAGTAAGTTAAAAGTCACGTTATGTAATTGTTGTCCAAGCAAGTCCAGTTGGGCTATTGTGCCTCGAATTCGCTCGGGCTTAGAAAATAAGGGCAAATTCTGCTGTGCTATAGAGTCAGACGATGTTGTTAAACTATCAGCGGAAGCAGCATTGATAATATCTGAAATAAATGGTTGCCATACACTCACATCAGCTTGCTCAAGATTGGTGGTGATATGAAAACCATCCATGGGTAGTAGCATTTTCTCATTGCCCAAAACAATATGAGCACGAGAGAAGTGACTATTATCATGATCTAATACACCAAAGAAGCTTAACTTATCTCCATAAGAGGCGTTAAATGTTGACTGCTCTAACTGACCATTTACTGCTATCTTTAATGGTACTTTTGCTTTAGCTATCTTGTTATAGGGTTCGGGTAATTCAAGCGCTATTTGTGCTAAATCAGAATCAAGATTAAGTTGATAAGAAAAACCACCACCATGATGTTGATATAATGACAAATCTCCCTGAAATGATAAAGCTAATGACTCATCAATATACTTGGTTAACCCCGTATCAATGTGCTTAAACCAGTCCTGTTTTTGCCAATCCCCACTTAAGGCAATATGGGTATCGTAGTAGTCAGCATTATCATTACCATTAACCGCTAACTTAAAAGGTAATCCTTGCCAGTTAACCTTTAAATCGTTGGTAGTAATCTTTGCATTCTCAAAGCTAAGCTGACCATTAACTTGGCTAAAATCCATTCGAGGAGTTTGTAAGGCAAGGTTATTGTCAGCAAAATTAATTAAGCCACTCGCAAGTACATCACTTGAATTATTTAAGGGCAAATATAAATGAAATTCACCTTCAATATCTCCGCTTACTTGTAATTGCTGTAAAACACTACCGACACTATCTTTAAGTGAACTTTGGTTCATCAGTTTAGCTACGTTTTTTGCGGGTGAAGGCTTGATTAATGCATCAACGTTTAAAATCGAATCATGGCCTAATTTGTCGATAGCCGCTTGAACGCCACTGACATTAAGACCCGCTAATTCTCCACTTCTGCCAGTAATCAGCATGCTGTTGTTGGTGAAATTTAAATTAGCAAAAAAGTTGCTAATTTCTGGCCACTCGGGGCTAAATTTAAAAGTAGAATTCTCTAATTCAGCGTCAACCACGAATATGCCTTCATTATTTGCAAAAGGGAATTGATTCAGTGGCCCGTTAATTAACACTTGTGCCTGATTGATCTCACCTGATATCAAAGCAGCATTTAAATAGTCAACTAAGTCGCTACTCATGGTAGTTAACGGATAATAATGACCTGCTTTGCTAGCATCGCCATTGGTAATACTCGCCAGTAACGACATTACCATTTGACTATCTTTTGGTGAATCAACAGCTAAATCAGCAGATAACGTCAATTCTTCTGATGCTAAAGCAATATTATTTACTTTTAATAGCCAACCTTCATCAGCAAATTCCAAATCGACTTTTGCCTTTAATGTTTGGTATGGAATAGGCAAAACAAAATGGTGTTTAAAATCTAATACCCCTGTTTGAGCTTCAAACTCAACATGCAAGCTTTGCTCAGCAAAACTTAAATTTCCTGAAATATTATCTACTCCAGGAATGCCACTACTGTATCTTGTTGCCGTATCAGAAAATTTTGCTAAAGCCTGAATATCATCCGCTGTTTTATTAATATAAATATCATTGGCATGACCTGTAATTGCTATCTCTGCAAGTAGCTGCTGAGTTGCTTTAGCACTAATAAACAAAGGAGAAACTTGACTAATTAAAGCGAGGTCAAATGAAGAAAGGTAAATTGAATAATTTTCCGCTGATTTATTGAATTGTACTATGTGCTCTTGTTCGTCTTGCTGGTTTAATTTTAATAGCAATGGTGTACTAAACAATTTAAAACTATCAGGCTTTTTACCTTTGACTAAGAGTAACTGACCTGAACTTAGTGACAGTGTTTGCTCCAATTCTTTTAGGTTGTCATCTATTGGCTTATTTTCTTGCCAACTAATAAAGTTATCGTGTAGCGCTACTTGCAAGCGTTCAACAGTACCTTTTTCAATTTTTAACCAAGCAGAAAAGCCAACATCGGCTTTGGTATGGTCATTTTCTATCGCCAGCACATTGTCTAACCAAGGCGTAATATCAAGATGATTAGCTTCAACATATAATGTGCCTTTTAAATCATCTATGGAATAACCATTTACATCTATCTTTAGCTTCAAATTATTAGAGCTTAGTTCATCAACAGTGATATTCCCTTGCGCTTGATGCCGTCCACTACTGTTAAGCCAATTTAAATTGTTGATACTAAAATTTCGTTCTAGCACGTTATGTTTAATAGATACTTGACTATTTACGAGCGAGAAACGATTAATTCGGTTTAAAAATATATCTGAAATTTGTGCTAGCGCTGAAATCTGCGGTTCAGCCCTTTTTGAACTACTTTCAGTTACTGCTTCTTTAGTACTTGATGGCCTGTTCAAAGCACTTTGCTCTAACGCTACACTAGCGCCGTCAAGAATTAAATCACTTGAAATCAATCGCTGCTCAGTGATTGATGCCCAAAAATCAACCTGTACCGATAAATGCTTGATAGAAACATGGACATCTTCGTTATCAATCAAGGTCACTTCATTGGCTATTAGAACAGGGCCAGAGCGTTGCCAACTCATGCCTAGGCTACCAATAACAATATTGGTTTGATTGCTGTTATTTAAATAATCTTGAAAGTCTTGACGGTAATTTTCAACATAAGGTAAAAACAAACGTAAAGCGCTGATCAATACCGCTAACAACACCAGCATGATTGCTAGTATTTTATAGAGTCGGTTTAACCAACGGTTAGATACACTTGCTATCGACATTAATTATTACTTTCCTAAAGTTAGCTCAAACTGCCTGTAGGGCAATTACATCATCACTACATCAAACTGTTCTTGCGAATACATAGCTTCAGTTTGTACTTTTATTGACTTACCGATAAAAACTTCGACTTCAGCAAGGCTATGAAATTCATCATCAACAATAAATTCACTCACCGCAGGTGAAGCATATACAATAAATCTATCCGCATCGTGTGCGCGATTTACCCGCACAATTTCGCGCATTATTTCAAAGCACACTGTTGCCACTGTCTTTAGATTACCACGCCCAGTACAAATAGGACATTCACCGCATAAAACATGCTCTAAACTTTCACGGGTGCGTTTACGCGTCATTTCAACTAAACCTAGCGAAGAAAAACCATGAACACTATATTTAACATTATCTCTAGCCATGGCCATTTCTAAACTGCTTAATACCCGACGTTTGTGATCTTCGTTATGCATATCAATGAAATCAACAATAATGATTCCGCCTAAGTTTCTTAATCTAAGCTGACGAGCAATAGCTTGTGTTGCTTCGATATTAGTACTAAAAATGGTATCTTCTAAGTTGCGATGACCAACAAATGCTCCGGTATTGATATCGATAGTAGTCATGGCTTCAGTTTGGTCAATAATCAAATAACCACCTGATTTCAATTCGATTTTTCTTTGCAGTGCCCGCTGAATCTCTACCTCAACTGAAAACAAGTCAAATATCGGTCGCTCACCTGGGTAATATTCCATCACTTGAGTTAACTCTGGCACAAACTCTTGGGTAAAAGTAATCAGCTGATCGAAGGTGAGTTTCGAATCAACACGAATTCGCTCAAATTTTACCCCAACAAAATCTCTTAAAACTCTTAAAGACAATGATAAGTCTTGATATAAAGGCATATCCACTTGTTTTCGCTGTTTACGCTCTTGTACTTTTCGCCATACCCTACGTAAAAATTCAGCATCATGCCTTAACTCTTCTTCACCTGCGCCTTCGCCAGCCGTGCGAACAATAAAGCCTTGTTGTTCATCACAATACGGACTAACAATATCTTTCAACCGTTTACGCTCTTCAACATCTTCAATACGTTGAGAAATACCGGCATGACTAGCATGTGGCATTAATACGAGGTAACGAGAGGCAATGGTAATATCAGTAGTTAAACGCGCACCTTTTGAACCTAATGGATCTTTAACCACTTGCACCATAAGGTGTTGGCCTTCGTGCACTAAAGAACGAATATCAGGAACTTGCTCAGTTTCTTCATTCAAAATTAGTTTTGAATTGATATCTGAAGCATGTAAAAAAGCAGCTTTATCTAAACCAATATCGATAAAAGCGGCCTGCATGCCAGGTAAAACACGAATGACTTTTCCTAAGTATATATTGCTAACAATACCACGCTTTGCTTCACGTTCGATATGCACTTCTTGTAACGAGCCGTGTTCGATTAAGGCAACACGTGTTTCACTGGGGGTGACATTGATTAATAACTCACTACTCATTTTTTCTTTTCCTTGTTTAGTCACAACAGTGCATAATTGCTTAATTATTAGCGTTATTTTCAGGCGTTTGTATTGGTGTAGGTAAGCCCATTTCAGCCAACACTTGTGCCGTTTCATATAAAGGCAAGCCGACAACAGCCGAATAACTACCTTTAATTGTAGTCACAAATTGACCACCTATCCCTTGAATTGCATAAGATCCTGCTTTATCGCACGGTTCACCCGTTTGCCAATAGCGTTTTATTTCAGCAACCGTTAATGCTTTAAACGTTACTTGTGTTTCGATTACCTTGCTTAGCGTATTATTTGCATGCTGACAGCTTACTGCCGCAATTGCCGTTAATACTTGATGATTGCAATTCTCAAGGCGTAACAAGGTTTTTATACATTCTGCTTCATCTCGGGGCTTACCTAGTATTTCACCTGCAACAACAACACTGGTATCAGAGCCAATAACAACAGTTTTAGCCTTTAGTTCTGCTGACAAACGCGAAAAAATCGCATGTGCTTTTTCCTCTGCTAAGCGACGCACATAGTCATGGGCGTTTTCATTTTCATAAACAGACTCATCAATATCTGCTCCCTGTGCTGTAAATTTATAACCTAGCTGCTCAAGTAAAGCTTTTCTTCGAGGCGATTGTGAAGCGAGAATAAGTTGTTTCATAAAGTGTCTATATCCAGTTAACTTAGCTATTTAATAGAAAAGTGACGGCGTACTTTACGTAATAAATAAAAAACCCAAGGCCATAAAATAATGGTGGTGATCACTGGATATAAATAACTCGGTAAAAAAGTAGCATCAATTAAAAAGCGCTGTAACCAAAAGACTACTAAATGGTATAACGCAGCTAACACACCGGTAATAAGTGCTTGCTGCCAAATAGAGAAGTTGCGTATCTTCTGAAAGTTTTCAGCCATGATATACACGGCGACAGCCATAGCCGCAGCATGCACCCCTAATACAGAGCCAAGTAATACATCGAGTAAAAAGCCCATAACCCATGCAGTAATAATATTGACCCGTCCAGGTAATGCCATACACCAATACATAAGTACAATTAGAACCCAATCAGGTCTAAAGGCATCAACACTTAACGGTAACGGCATAATACTGGCCATCAAAGCGATTAACAGAGTAAGTAAAATAATAACGCTATTATGGGCAAACATTAATCAAACACCCTAGTCTGGTACACGTCTTGTAACTGAGTGGATAAAATAATGAAGCCATTTATTATGCTATACACGAACATTAATCAACCACCTTGACGTCTTTATTTTTGAGCGACTGCGATTTTTTAATATCATCTTTTAATTGTTGGTTTTTAGGGGCAAAAATTCGTACTGGCTCTTTTTCAGATAACAGCAGTAAATAGCGCAATCTATCTATTTGCGCAATAGGCGTACTATAAACTCGGACAAACTCCCTCGAGTCATCGGTACTGACAAATGAAACCTCTGACACGGGGTAACCCTCTGGGTATTTGCCCCCTAAACCAGACGTAACGAGTATATCGCCTGTTTGAATGTCTGCACTTTGCGGAACAAAGTTATGGTTTAATCTGTCAATTTGACCACTACCTGAAGCAAGCAGTCTTAAGCCATTACGTTGTACTCTCACAGGTACTGCATGAGAAATATCAGTAATCAACAACACGCGCGAGTTTGTTTGACCAACATGTAATATTTGTCCAACAATACCTAAGGCATCAAGTACGGGTTGACCTTCATAAACGCCATCACCAGCACCTCGATTAATAACCACTTGATGGCTGTACGGATCGCTATCAACCGCTAATATCTCCGCCACCATTTTTTTAATTTCACTTCTTAACGGCGACGCTAACAAAGAGCGTAAACGCTCGTTTTCTTGTTTGATAATATCAAGCTGCATAGCTTGTTCATGAAATTGCAATTCATTTAGGCGATATTGCTGATTCTCGGCCATAAGCTGTCGGCGAGTGGTAATATTCTCTGAAGCCCATGTCATTGCCTGCTTAGGCGTATTGGCAAGATATTGCAAAGGACTCACTAAGGATTGTAAGTAGCCACGTAAAGACTCAAAGCTTGCCATTTTATGATCGAAAAAAATCAATAATGCAGAACAAAACAGCACCAAGACTAGTCGGTGCTGTGGGGATGGACCATGATTAAAAATTGGGTTCATAAGAACAAATTACAATCTTTTAGTTAAAAACATCTATCTTCAAGTCTTCCTTAAATTGTCTGTTTCTTTCTTGGTATTTAGTTTGAGTACAAGGAAAAAGCACGGAGTTGACGCTAGTCAATGAGTACTTTTAACGCAGTAATCAAGCTAAATAACTCAAAAGAAACTGCAATTTTATTCGTAGGAGAATAAATCGCCCCCATGCATATCTATCATTTCTAAGGCTTTACCACCGCCTCTTGCGACACACGTTAGTGGATCTTCAGCAACCACGACAGGAATACCGGTTTCTTCCATCAGTAAACGATCTAAATCTCTTAACAAAGCGCCACCGCCGGTCAATACCATACCGCGCTCAGAAATATCAGACGCTAGTTCAGGTGGTGATTGCTCTAACGCCACCATAATGGCACTAACAATACCCGTTAACGGCTCTTGTAATGCTTCTAATATTTCATTGCTATTAAGGGTAAAGCTACGTGGAACACCTTCAGCAAGGTTACGGCCACGTACTTCAATTTCGATTAATTCTTCGCCCGGATAGGCTGAGCCAATTTCGTGTTTAATACGCTCGGCGGTAGCCTCACCAATTAAACTACCAAAATTGCGACGTACATAGTTGATAATCGCTTCATCGAACTTATCACCACCAATACGAACAGATGACGAATACACCACACCATTAAGTGAAATAATACCGACTTCGGTGGTACCACCACCAATGTCAACAACCATGGATCCGGTCGCTTCAGATACCGGCATGCCCGCACCAATTGCCGCCGCCATTGGCTCGTCAATTAAATACACTTCACGAGCGCCTGCACCCATGGCAGACTCGCGAATAGCACGACGCTCTACTTGTGTTGAACCACAAGGAACACACACTAATACCCGTGGACTAGGGCGTAAGAAGTTGTTGCTGTGTACTTGCTTAATAAAGTGTTGAAGCATTTTCTCAGTAACAAAGAAGTTGGCAATAACGCCATCTTTCATCGGACGAATAGCTTCTATATTACCCGGCGTACGACCTAACATTTGTTTAGCAGCAGTACCCACAGCAGCGACACTTTTTGACCCACCTGAACGGTCTTGACGAATGGCAACCACTGAAGGTTCGTTTAAGACAATACCTTGGTCTTTTACATAAATAAGGGTGTTAGCTGTACCTAAATCGATAGATAAATCGTTAGAAAACATACCGCGTAATTTTTTAAACATAAGCTCGAAATGTCCTGTGAAAATGCGAGTTAATTAGTAGCTTGAGTAAATTGCTTATTTTGATCGAACAATCATACCTGAGTATTTAGGTCAATTCTATCGTCAGGGTTGATTTTGACGGTTATTTCAACGATTTATTTAAATCAAAGCTAAGCATAAAATTAATTATTAACTTCTCGTTGATAAATTATACGATCGTTACCACGAAATAATCCGAAGGTGGCAATGGCTGAAGGATTCTCAGTAAAGTCCAACGGGTCACTACCATTCCAACTCCAATCGTATTGTAGCCAACTAGGAGTATCATCATACGTTATGCGAATTTGCCCTTGGGAGCCGTCACTAGGTTTAGCTATTTGCAATTCAGCTAGGCCCAGAGCAAAAGCACCAAGGCCTGAAATAGGAGTTAAATTAGTTGCAGATAATGGATTGGGAAGGTTATTAAGGCTCAAGGTATGGTTGGCATCATCATCACCATCATAAGCAGTGCAAGTATCTGAGGTATTAGTTATAAAACTAGTGCCGTTATAATATTGAATGGCCATAGGAAAAGTTAAATCAGCTCTTTCTGAGCCAAAGGTGTTTTCAATGTTCCAACGACCAAAGCGCAAAAAGGTGCCTGTTGGCGAGACAGTATTGCTTGTTGGCATGCTCAAAGCCAAAGAGGTAGCCGCATTGACGCCATCACTGTCTTGTATTGAATCAATAACAATATCGTAATCCATAGTAAATTCACCTACTTGAGCATTACTATTTTTAGCGTAAGTGAAACTATCGCTTGGGTTAAAGGTGTATGTCATCACCCCAAGTGCTGATGCTGGTGCGGAAACTGGCGTGGTTAAACTGCCATCGGTTACCGTCGGCGTAACCACCATTTTAGTGGCGTTGTCTGCGCCATCTTTACCGGTGTCTTCAACAGGGAAAGTTCGGCTAACATCAGTATCGGCTAATTTTTGATAACCATCTTCAGTATAATTTTGTGTAGTAGCACCCGCTGTATTTTTTGCTGTAATAGTTAACACAGGTTCATTTAAATAACTAAAAGGTTGGCCAATATAAGTAAAGTCTGTCGCTCCGCTGGTACAAGTATCACCGAAGGCATTATTAGTAATTACCACATCAAAATGATCAGGGTAGAAGCGCCCTATATTTATAACATCGCCTGCAATAGTGTTGCTGGAAAAGCCATAATCAACATCTTGTAAATCTAAACTCAGTAAACCGACTTCTGCAAATGAAGCACTACTGGTGCTAGAAACACCTGAACTGAAAGCACTTAGCGTAACGCTTTGGTAGGTTGGCGCGAGCGCACTGGTGAGATTACCATTACCATAATTAAAACTACCATCAACACCAGCAATTGGCCCAGTTCGTGTAAGCAATAACTGTATATCGTTTGGCGTATAATTTAGGGTAGTAGCACCGAGCGAGTTTTGTGCCGTTACCGTGAAATCAAATGCTGCGCCAGCTTTATGAATAGTTGTAGATGAACTACTATTGCCATTTATATCACTGCCGCCTGATTTAGCACTAGTAATCAATTTGTCTGGGCTTACCCAAAATGTATTACTGCTACCCACTAAATTAACGCCGCCAGCGCTGTAACTTGCATGAAGTTGAATTTGACCAGCATCTAAGTAAGTTGCATTTGTTAACTGCGCTTCACTTGCACCATTAAAAGCTAAACTAATATTCGAATATGATGCATGTTTTGCCAAAGATTGAGTAGTAGAGCTGCTATCATCAAGGGTAAAAGATAAACCTGTGGTTCCGCTTGGCAACTTGTTTTCTTGGGATAGTCCAACGGTAACATTGCCATTAAATAAACCAGTACAAACACCATTTACATTTTCTACCGCACGAATATAAGCGGTGAATGGTGAACCAGCCACTTGATTACCAATATCAGTATTAGTGCTACTTGTTGAAGAAAAAATAAACCCTGCATCGGCAAAAGTAATATCACAACTTGACCCACCACTAATGTTATCACAAACTAAATTATTATCAGGCGTGATGCTTGGGCTATCAACAGATAAGGTTAATACTTCAGGGGTTGTGTGGTTGAAGTTAAATGAAGTAGAGCCAGTAAAGGTCGGCGTGCTAATGGTAGCTCCATCTCCTTGGAAGTTCAGGGTTACTGAATCTGTGCTTAACGTAGAGCAATCATTATTGGTACAAGCTTTAATAGTTACGGACTCTGCACTACACGTAAGGCCGTTGCCATCGTGTTCAATTTCGTAATGATGAATAGCAGGTGCACAATCAACTGGTGGTGTTGCTGCCAATGTTGTAATTTCAGCTTGGGTTAAACTACCGGAATAAATTCTAAAATCGTCTAAAGAACCAGTGAAGTGCTCACTAGTTTGTCGCCATGTTGAACCACCAACCGTTAAAGACGATGCTGATTGACTGGTTAACGTTTCACTACCGCTATTATCTAAAACACCGTCGATATATAACGACCAAGTATCATCATCAGCATTGGTAATGAAGGCAATATGCATCCATGTATCAACTGCCGTAATAGCCGAACTGGATCTTATGGAAGAGTTACTACCAGTTTTATTGATATCAAAATACATAATATCGTCAGAATCCCAACGAAGTTCCCAGCCATCACCAAAGCCAAACACTCTTTGCCTTGAACTTGGCAATGCCGGCACTTTCAACCAAAAGGCGACGGTTCCTTCACTTGGAGGCGTAAATGAAGACGTTCTAACATCTTCATTATTACTACCATCAAAAGTCATTTGATATCCACTTGCTTCACAACCCCATGTAGGATCATTACTCTCTACACTAGTAGATGTGCCAAGTGTGCCTGTTAAACCATTGCCACTAGCATCAGCTGTTGTTTGGCCACTGCCTTCGTTAAACTGAAAACTCAGCTCTAAAGTAGCAGGAGTTGCACCACATAGCGCCCCAATTTGAACATCTGATACATCCTCAAAAGTGGTTTTTCCGGTATCTTTTATTTCTAGTTTTCCATAAACAGATATGGCCCCAGTATGTTGGGCTTGATCTTTGATTTGAATATCCTGCCCAGCACTATATAAAACAGCATTTACGATAGCGTTATTTTTTAAATGAATTTGCTTATAACTTACTAAGGCAAGATCTTTTGCCGCTCCCCCTTGATTGATTTTGGCGTCATCTTCAATATCAAAGTGGTTGGCTTGACCATTAACATAAATAGTCACTGGACCATTAATAGTTACTTGAGTACTCTCTAATATTTCAAGTTCGTTGAACCAATAAGTACCTGCATTAAAAGTAACTTTTGCACTACCGGTGAACAACGCATCATCAATAATGTACTCACTAGCTGTGGCTAAAAAGGTCACTTCATCGACACTATTTACCGTTAAGTTTCGCACTTCTGTAATAGCGTAATCACCGCCAGGTCCTATCGAAACTGTACCACTCGGCGAAACATCAGTTGTTGAACTTGTCGTAGTAAAGGTAGGCAAGGATAGCGCTTGTGCTATGGTGCCAGTCACAGCGCAATCTGCACTACTACAGGTATTATGACTATCTGCTGTTTCATCAGTAACAGAAGGGAACGTAACAAAGTTGTCGTTATCGCTCACTACCTGCCCCGTATTTTTAAACTTGATATATGAAGAAGCATCATGCCCTTGAACTGAGTCGGGAAAGTAGGCAAAACATGAGTTATCGCAGCCACTGTCAGAATAGGTAATATTACAACTAGTGCCTGAACCACTATCACACTCGGTACTATTATCTGGGGTTACACTCTCGTTAGTGACAGTTAAAGCAGCCGTACCGGTAGATAGATGTGGAAAATCAAAGGTAATACTGCCGGTAAACGTTGGTGAATTTCTGGTTGTTCCTCCTGAAAGAAAGTCTAAACTCACTTCGCCGGTATAGTTCGAACTACAGGCTGCATCTGCACAGGCTTTGATGGTGACTGATTCTGTAGCACAAGTTGACCCTGAGCCATCATGAACGATTTCAAAATGGTCAATTGTTGCAACAGGAGTGGCATCACAAAAGCTACTGGCATCGAGATTACTTGCATCGGATGAGTCGTATGTATAGGTACTATTCTCTTTTAAAATGAGCTTGGTTTTAGCTGCAATTCCCCCTTCAATAGTAGAGTTTTTCTCGATATTAGTTTCGCTGCCATTGACATAAATAAACGCATTTATTTCCGCATTTTCTTCAATCTTCAATTTTTTATTAAAAATTAGAAGAACATTGGCAGGATCACCACCCTTGTTAATATTAACGCCTTTCCTAATAGTGGCATCATTCTTTATGTAGATAATTGCCGTTCCGGTACCACTAAACGTTACCGTTGCTCCCTCACTAGTATTCCAACTATTTTTGGCATAGATAGTACCGCCGACAATAGTAGATTCATTAAAATTACTGGTGGAGCTATATGAATAACTTGCACTGGTAAAAGAGCCTGGACTACAACTCGCGCCATTACAGGTAACGCCACTTTCAATACTATCTACTGAGTTGGTAGTAAACGATTGGGGACCTGGAAAAATGTCAGTACATTGAACTGCATAGGTAGCAAAGGTAGGCAGAAATAAAAAGATAGATAAAATACGAGCAAACATCACAAATCCCTTGCTTCAACTTGAATGGTTCTACTACTGACGACCACATCTTTACTATCGCTCTGTAAAGCAGAACTAGCACACTTACCTGTGCTATCTAGTCGGTAAAATAACTCTCCTGTTGTTGGGTGTGTTGCATAATTAGAACAGGTTGTTGAAGCATGACAATGGAAAAGGCCGTCAACACTAGTACCTGAAACAGAAAAGTCATAAGTAGCATTAGCGTTACATTGACTTGCCGCACCATTAAGCGGAAATAATTTTTGCAGTTCAGCTTGCATAGCTGAGTTAGCGGCCATATAAGCTCTTGTACCAATCACTTCTTGAGCAATGGCTTCACTGCTCGTTGATAACACACGCATCAATGCACTGCCAAGTAAAATCAAAACAATCAAGATAAAGAGTGTCATTAATAACGCACTACCTTTTTGTTTTTTATAACAAGAAGTTATTTTGGATTTTTGAAAAAATCGTCTTATCATCAAACTACAATTATAACTTTACCCATAATGCAAAGGTAACGCTAAGCTCTTAAACATGCAACTTTTTATAGCCGAAAATAAAGCAATAAAAAACCCCGCGATTGCGAGGTTTGTAGACGATAAAGTAATAACCTATTAGCTAAATAATCTTTTCTTACTAACTAAAGCAATTAACCCTAATGCAAAAATTAATAATGTTGATGGCTCTGGCACTGATTGGGAATCTCTCACGTAAAACGTTTCATTGGCTCTACTTCCCCACTCACTACTTATATAATTTCCAATAAAGTCGCTCGCATCAACATGAGTAAAATTTGTATTCCAGTAAGAAGTCGCATGAATTAAGTTATTTTGCGTTGGCATGAATGCTAAAAAGCCTAACTGATTATACAAGATATCTAGTTCTGCTAAAGTTGCATAACGCCAGCCTTCACGATACTCCGGTGCTAATAATTGATTATCACAACCACTATCATTTAATACCGTAACTAAATACTCCTCTGAGTTAACAATCTCATTTTGACAGCCCCAAAATTGCTCACTAACCGGAGAAACCCAAGCCCAATCAAGATTAGCATAGGATACGTACACAGGATTGATCGCGTCATCTATATCAACAGAAGAAGAAATCAAAGTTGCATGAGAAAAAAAAGAAGATAAAAATATTAGACAAAATGTTACTACTTTCAAGATAAACCCTTAAATGATACAACTAAATTCATATAATCAATAATAGCACAAATTAAGCCAAAATTAAAAACACCATAAAAATCAATAGAGTAATAGGGGGGGTTATAAATAAACTGAAACAAAGTGTAAAAAAACCAGACAAATTTTAAGGGATATTCGTTACGTGGATGTCATTATCAAAAACAACAACTTCTCCATCTCGATCAAATTCCAACCTCACATGTACTACTGCATTTCTTTGTAGTGACGCCGGATCAACGCTAAATGGTAAGTTTCCAGTATCGATAGCTGAAATGTTTTCGGCCATCAAGGCTTGACTGCTTGTTGGTTTCAAAATCTGTGTTTGAGAAAAGCTATGCCCTTCGTAACGAATAAGTTCCCCGGAATCAACACAATAACTAACAGGGGATTTAATGATATATAATCTATTCGTAGGAGAATCTTCATCAAAATGGATACTGTCAGCTACAAAAGGTTTAGAAATAGGTAACTGCCATTCATTTTGACCGACAGGTGGTACAAATACATTTAAACCAAAGACTTTCCCTGTGCCAAAAAATAGATCTTGGTTGTGTATATCATCACTGTTCAAAGGATAAATTGCCGCTTTATCTTGGCATGGCGCAGAACAACTGTAGTCAGAGTTATTCAACTGAAACGGTATAACAGATACATCAAGGCGACCTAATTCTGGCGATACAGGGGCATCGGTATAAATGGTACTAGCAATAACGGGGGAAAATTCAATACACTGTCTTAGTGTATCATTACTCACGCGGATACTATTGGGAACTGCATTTCTTATTTCTCTATTTAACCTTTCAACAGCAAAACGAGCACTGGATAAAAGATCATCTCGTTCACTCACATTTAAATAAGTTTGCGTGGTTAAGCTAATGAAGCCTGAAATGCCTACCGCCATCACGCCTAAGATAATGATGACAATGATTAGTTCTAGTAAGGTAAAACCTTTACTATCACTCGAAGTGGCTTTAACACTCCATCGATTAAGCATTAGAAATTTGTCCTATGGGTAGCAAACTCGATTGTAGTGCCCAAAGGAGTCGTTACTGTTACCGCAATACGTTTAGCATCAAGGTTACTTGCTAAACCTAATGAAGTGCCATCATAAGTGACTTGTACATCAATGAAAAAGTTATTGTAACTTTGATGAAGGTTTTCATCATTAGCATTGACATGCAGAGAATAATTATCAAAATCATCCACATCATTATACAAGCCTCGGTCTGTTTCTCCGGTATCTGGGCCAAAGTTTACTGCTAAGGTACAATCGTTACTACCGTCATTGGGCTCGCCACATCGTACTAAGCCTCCCACCATATCTGAATTTTGATCAAACGCTCGCGCACTAATATCATTTAAAAAACTTTGCCCAAGCTCAGCTGCTTTTACTTGGAGAATGTGATCAGCGCTTTTCTCTTCAGCTGGTGCTATAAAGGTGGAAACAATAGCTAAAGAAATAGATAAAGCGACAATACCTACTATTATTTCAATTAGCGTAAAACCACTTGCCCTAGTGAATACGCTAGCGCGTGATATCTTATTTAAGGGTCGGCGCTTAAATAGCATGAACATAGCCTTCTGATTCGATTTGTATCTGAAGAGTTTCCACGCTACTTTGTACATTGATGATACAGCCACCAGCACAATCATTGGCAAGAGAGGCATTAGTGATAGGTCTGCCCATACTATCGAAGGTTATTGCACTAGGGTTGGTTTTACCGTTGATAGCAAAGCTTACCTGATATCTGTCCTCAACTTCAAAACCTGTGGCATCTGGCTGCCAGCCTGCGAAGGATGTAACGGTGCAGTCTAACCTGTCAGCTACACCATAACGTGAAATACTAGCATGGTTATCAAATATAAGCTGATGACAATAGCCGTCACTGCTATCAGTTTGTTGCATTGCTCGCTGTTGGGTTAAGCGCAAAGCAGCAATAAGTTGAGCTCTGTGGCTATGTGCTTCATAACTAGCGGTACCGTCAAATTTAGGCAGCACATTAACGGCAAGTATTCCGATAAGAATAATTACCGTCACTAATTCAATTAAGGTAAAGCCACGTTGTTGATACATATAATTAAAATATTTAATTAAAAAAGGAGAGCTAGGCTCTCCTTTTTTAAGTTCATGACTTTATTAACAACCTGTTACCAAAGATGTAATCGCAGGTTTGCTGTTGGTATCTGTACTTTCTATATAACGTACATGACATGTACCAGGCGTTGCAACACTTGGTGCTGTTTGACCGTTAATATAGATAAAAAATGATGTTCCCTCAGCCACTACAGAAAAGTCATTAGTTGTATCAATGTCTAACAAATCTGAAAAATTATCTGCTGTTGCATCTTGCCAACCACTTCCTATTTCAATCGTTGAACCGGCAACAGATACGGTAGGATTGCTTGCTTTAACAACAGTGTCATTGCCAGCAATTAACGACTTTGCATGTACACCTGCTGTCGCTGTTTCAACAGCTGCTTTAACTCCCTCTAATGTCGCCCCTCTAGCATCACCTTGAAGATCAATAAACTTAGGCGCAGCAGTTACGGCTAAAATACCTAAAATAACAATAACGACAACTAATTCAATTAAGGTAAAACCTTGTTGTGCTTTATTTTTTGAGTTAATGGATTTCATACTATTTCCTTTCTTGATAATTTTTATTAGGTTAATTATTTACGTAAACAATCACTGAACTGTTTGATGGTTGATAGGTAAAGCTATTACCCACAGTGGTACTATCTGATGGGTCTAGATATAAACTAGTATCAACCGTACTTCGTGCTAAAGTCGCTTTTAAATAGTAATGGCAAAGATTACTGGCATCTTTCGACACAAAATAATCCACAGAGCTATCAATATCTAAGTCTGTGGTTGATGTGCTTGGTGGCTGTTGCAATATAGCATTCCATACTTCAACACAGTCTATATCAGCAACCGCTGAAATAGCCGTGGTACCAATAATATAACCAGGTCGAATATTATTATTTACATCTTCAACACTTAAATATACCGTAGTACCGTCATAGTTTACAAAATTTTTCTTAGGTGCGCCGCCGTCATTTGGTCTAGCTTCGGCTTCCCATTGCGCTCTTGCTAATGAAACACCGGTAGCAAAGCCCCCTGCCATACCTTCAATATTGGCTTGCTTCGCCTGTTCTGTTAAATCTAAAAACTTAGGAATAGCGGTTACCGCTAAAAAGCCAAGTATCACCACCACTATTACTAGTTCAATTAGGGTAAAACCCGATGAATTTTTCAAACTTATGTTACTACGCATATCAATCCCACCCTATATCTCATTAATTTGATTGTAACAGTGATTTATTTACTAAGTCACTTATTTAACGCCATTAATTACAGTTTAGAACAAAAAAACTTATAAAAGTTGCGAATTAATTTCAATCACTTTACTTACTTTACCTTTTGAACGGTTATATTGAAAATAACTTCCATCAAGTAATACATAGCGACATTGTTGTATTTCTTTGCCATTTTGGCCATTTCCGCTTAATTGGCTTTCATTTACTTCAATGGCACTAATAGGATAATTAAGTGAGTGCATTGGTACTTCCATTATCAATTGCCAAATTTCTTCACAAGGTAAATCCGAATTTTGAGCATCAATCCAACCGGCCTTGTTTACCGTTACTGCTTGTTTTATGGATTTGTTTAACGATGCTAAATACACAATATTTGGCTGTTTATCCATCATCCACTGTGCATGAACTGCATTCACCTTGGTATTAAACGCTATGGCTATGGTAGCAAAACCAGCATGGGTAAATCGCGCTTCGTTTTTAATAAAAAAATTAATAAAAATAGCCATTAACATACCGACTAAGGCAACGATAACGATAAATTCAGCTAATGACTTTTCTTTTTTTTCACTATTAGATGCCATGCTAAAACTACTATTTACCTTGCATCGCAGATGCCATATCCCACATTGGCGTAAATATACCTAAGGCAAGTACTAACACCATGGCTGCAACCACAACTAATAACAACGGCTCTATTCTGGCCGTTAAGGTACTTAAGTCATAATCAACTTCTCGCTCATAATAGTCACCCACCTCTTTGAGTAATTCATCTACCCGTCCTGTTTCTTCACCAACGGCAACCATTTGCAAGACCAAAGGCGTAAATAAAGCACTGGCAATAGAGGAACGCAATAGGCTTTCACCACTTTCTATTGATAAACGCATGGCAACAATTTTTTCTTTCATATAACTGTTATCAACGGCGTCTGCCACTAGCGTTAATCCCGTGGTCATTGGTATGCCAGCCTTTAAGATAATACCAAAGCTATGGGAGAACCTTGCTAAGATTGACCGTTCGATAATGCTGCCAATAATTGGTAATTTGATTTTACGTTTATCCCACTGAAAACGGCCTTTCTCAGTCTTCAAGGATTGTCGCATAGCAAAAAAAGCGGCAATACTCGCCAAAATCATATGCGGCCAATAATTCAAAAAGAAATTGGAGCTAGTAATTAAAAACCGTGTGGCCAGTGGTAAGTCTGCCCCCAACTTGGCGAACATACTGGCAAAGGTGGGTATCACAAAAATATTTAAAATGACTAAGGCAGCAGCAAGCGCGATAAGCACCATACTTGGATAACGCAATGCGGTTTTAATACGTTTTCTGGTGGCTTGTTCTCGTTCTAAATAAGTGGTTAACTTTAAAAATGAACCTTCTAATTGGCCAGTATTTTCACCTACATGGATGAGTGAAACAAACAGTGCACCAAAGATTTTAGGGTGCTGATTTAACGCCGATGAAAGTGTATAGCCCCCTTCTAGTTGGCTGCCAATTTCAACAAGGGCTTTTTTCAAGCTAATAGAATTGCTTGATTCTGACATACCATTTATCGCACGTAAAATAGGCACGCCAGAACGCATTAAGGCGTACATCTGCCTTGAAAAAATGATTAATTCATCTAAAGATACATTGTTAAAGCCAAAGATCTCACTGACATCTTTACCCGCTAGACTTTCACCTTCACTTTTTGCTGAGGCAGAAATAGATATTGGGGTAATTTGTTTACGGAGCAATTGCTCAGCCACGGCAGAAGTGTTACCCGCTTCTATCGTGCCTTTGACTTGGCTACCGCCACTGTTACGACCAATATAGTTAAATGATGCCATAAATAATTCTTGCGCTCGTGTTAATGTTCATCCTAGTTATGTATTGCAACGCTTTACTGAACGTCAACTGTTTCTACTAACCGTAACACTTCTTCCACTGTGGTTACGCCTTGTATTGCATAATCAAAAGCCGCAAGGGCTAATGGCGTGAAACTTGGATTGTCTTTGGAATGTCTGGTGAAAGCATCACTGTCATCGCGCTTAAGAGCAGCCATCATAGCTTCATTCATTTCTAATAATTCGAATACGCCTATTCTGCCCTTATAGCCTGTATAAGAACATGACTGACAACCTTTGCCTTGGACGAACTTTGATGTTGCGACTTTATTACCGGCTAAATTTGTCAACCATAACAGCTCTTGTTGATCCGGCGAGTAATCTTCTACACAGCTTTCACAAACTCGGCGAACTAATCGCTGTGCAATAATGGCACGTAATGAACTTCCCACTAAGAAACCAGCAGCGCCCATATCAATTAAACGTAAAGCACTGGTTATTGCGTCATTGGTATGCAAGGTAGATAACACTAAGTGACCTGTTAATGCACCTCGTAGACCGATCTCGACGGTTTCTTGATCACGCATTTCACCAACCATCATGATATCGGGATCTTGACGAAGCGCTGTGCGTAATACTGCAGAAAAAGTTAAGTCTATTTTAGGGTTAACCTGCACTTGATTAATGCGAGGTAAGCGGTATTCAACGGGATCTTCTACAGTAATAATCTTTTTGCTAGCTTCATTTAATTCGCTTAATGCTGCATATAAAGTGGTGGTTTTACCACTACCAGTAGGGCCGGTCACTAACACCATGCCGTGTGGCCTAGTTATTTGATGACGTACTCGCTTTATTAAATCGTCAGGCATACCGGTTTGATCAAACGATAATAAACCCGCAGATTGATCTAGTAAACGCATTACCACCGATTCACCATGCTGTACTGGCATGGTAGACATACGAACATCAATGCTATGTCCTGATATTTGTAAGTGGAAACGACCATCTTGCGGCATACGTTTTTCAGAAATGTCTAATCCAGCCATCAGTTTTAGACGTAATACCATTGCCGAGGCGATTTTAGCTTCTTTTAAAATACTTTCTTGTAAAACACCATCAATACGTTGGCGAATACGCAATTGATTCTCATCCGGTTCAATATGTACATCCGAAGCACGCATTTGTACCGCATCTTCGAACACCGATTGTAATAATTTACCAACCGTTGCATCACCTGTTTCGTCGATAAATGAAGTAGATAAATCAAAGGTATCCGATTGTTCATACTCTTCTTCTAACTGACTTGCGAATGATTCAATATCGGCCGTTCTACGATAAAGGCCGTCAAATGCTTCAAACATTTGCGAATCCATAACAACCGCCAACTCAAGCGATTTTGGCGCTAACATTTGCTCTAATTGATCAATAGCATTTAAGTCTGCTGGGTCACTCATGCCTAATAAAACAGAATCGCCTTTGTCTTCAACAATTAAGGCTCGCAGACGCCTAGCGTGTACTTCAGATAATAAACTGGCACATTCAGTGGCTATTCGGCGTTGGCTTATATCTAAAAAAGGTAAACCAAGTTGTTGTGCTAAAAACTCTAGTAACTGTCTTTCTGATAAATAATTCAGTTCAATCAGGGTATCACCCAATTTACGGCCAGTCGTTTTTTGGCTATTTAACGCCTGCATTAGTTGTTCATTGGTAATGATGTGCTCGTGAACTAACAAGTCACCTAAGCGCATTTTTAATTTGGGAGCTACCATGTAATTTATTCTCCTAAAGCTTGCACACGTTGCAAGGCAAACTGAGCTGATGAGTCTGATAAATCTGCTTGCGTTAACGCAAGCTTGTATTCATTGATAGCCTCGTCAAACTGGCTATCTTTGTCATAAACAATTGCTAGACCTAAGTGCCAACGGCCACTGAAAGGTTGCATTTTAATGAGTACCTTATAAGCCATTATAGCATTTGCGTATTGCTCAACCTGCATAGCGACATTTGCTAACATTAATTGGTACTCTGAATTTTCTATAGACTTTAAAGGCGCTAAGGTCTTAAATGCACCAAGAGGACGCCCTTGTTTAATAAAAATACGGGCTTTTAGTAAGCGTAGTTCACTGTCTTCTTTATCTAAAGCTATACCTTGAGAAAGTACATTTAGCGCTTGCTGATAAGATTTTCTGCCAAACCACAAGGCGGCTAATTTCTTCCTCGCCTCTTTATGTGTTGGCTCAATGATCAATACTTCTTCAAATAACTGCTCAGCTTTTGTTATTTCGTTACTATTGACGGCTTTTTCTGCTCTTGATAACTTTTGAGCAACTAACTCTGCTGCTGTAAGTTGCCGACGAGAAACAGTCATTTTGGTTGGGGTGCTTTTTTCATCATCTCCATCTTCAGCTATTAATATAGTTTTGTTAGCTTTAACTATGTCCGATATAACTGGCGCTACCGAGACTACTTGTTCAATTGCTACTTTTTTTTCAGTTACCGACTCTGACACTGCAATAATTTGGCTCTTAGATGGTGTACTCTTCTCTTCGGTAGTTTTCTGTAATGCTGACAGTGCTATCACTGGCAATTCGTTATCTGTAGGAATGAGCCCTACTTGCTCGATGCTTTTGGGCTCTAACACCTGCTTTGTCAATACTGGATCAGCACTAACCGTTTGCTTTAATTCACTTTTCGAAACACGTTCTTGAAGATGCCAAATATAAAAACCTAAGCCATTTAAACTAAGCAAAACAATTAATGTGATCAGTATTACCCGCAAGTTAGATGACTTATTAGGTAATGTAGCTGTTGTGGGGATTTGCCCTTGCTCTGGAGCACGCTGATCTAAATCTTTTAGCATTTGATTTATAACACTCACAATGCTGCTCCTGAAATATAAAAGGAATAAGCCAAATAGCACAAAGTCAATATCATCATGCTCGCTGCACTAAAGGTAAAAGCATTTAAAAAATTAACTGAACTCAGCATTTTAAAACCACTATTGACACTTTCCGTATCTTTTATTGCTGCATTAAGTTCTTTTTTAGTCATTTGATAATGTCCCTGCCCGTAACTTAGCATCAGCATTTTATGGCACAACACATTAACAATGCGTGGTACGCCTTTACTCACTTTTGTTATTTTATTGCAAATACTGTTAGAAAATAGCGATGCCCCTTTATAGCCGGCAACATGTAATCTATGCTGTATATACTGTTGTACTTCAGTGCTATTCATTGCTCTTAGTTGATAAGAAAAAGTAATCCTTTGTCGCAACTGTCTAAATTCAGTTTGTGCTAACCTTTCATCTAATTCAGGCTGGGCGAACAAAACCACCTGCAATAACTTACGTGTTTCGGTTTCTAAATTGGTAAATAAGCGTAACGCTTCTAAACTTGTCGCTGGTAATGCCTGCGCTTCATCTAGTATGAGCACTACAGAATGGCCCTTGCCATGAAGTTCTAATAATCTATTTTGAATTCTTTGCGTTAATAACTGGGCTGACATGCGTTGAGCTTGTTTTACGCCAAGCTCTAAGGCAACGGCTCTTCTTAATTCATCAGGGCTCAAGTATGGATTAGGAATATAGGCAGTAACAAAATGTTCAGGTATTTCGTTGAGTAATTTTCGGCATAGTAAGGTTTTTCCTGTACCTACTTCACCAACAACCTTGATAAAGCCTTCTCCGGTTTTTAAAGCGGTCGTTAACACTGCAAGCGCCTCATTATGAGGCTCAAGAGCTAGGAAAAAGTTTGTATTTGGCGTCAGAGTAAAGGGTAATTCTGTTAAACCAAAATGATACAAATACATAGGCGCTTATCTGCTTATTAAAAGTCTAGTCTATTAATAATTTACTCTTCATTGGCTGACTCATCTTCAGGAAACCATTTTTTCAATAACGCTCGGGCGTCTTGCAATTGTGTTTTCCAGGTATCTTGGCCAATAACAATAGGCTTTAATAGAATGACTAGTTCGCGTTTTTGTGTGGACTCGCTAACGCTTTTAAATAAACCACCAAGTAAGGGTATGTCACCTAACAACGGCGTTTTAGATTCTTCATCTATTTTATAGGTTTCAATCAAACCGCCGATGACCACTATTTCTCCTGATTTGGCGCGAATAATAGTATCTGATTCTCGTACACGGCTTTGTGCCAAAGGTAAAATTAATTCTTCACCGCCAAGCTGTATGGTTTTATTTTGTTCATCCGTTAAAGTAACTGACGGATGAACATGTAAGATAACATCACCATTTTCGTCTATTTGTGGAGTAACATCTAGGGCAATACCAGAGAAGAAAGGTGTCAGCTCAACTTCAGGCGTGGTAGTGGTTGAAGTGCCAGTAGTGGTAGTGCTGGACACATCAGTGACAAAGTATTCATCTTCTCCCACTTTAATTACTGCTTTTTGATTGTTTGTTGCCGTTATACGTGGACTTGATAGCACTTGCACATTGCCTTGAGTTTGCAGTAAATCTATCACGCCGCTGAAATCAGGCCCTGAAAAGCTTAATGAGGTAGCGCCACCAATATTACTTGATATTGGACTACCACCAATATTACCACTAGTACCAAAGGTAATATCAGTATCACCTAAGCTGCCCAATACTTCATTCCAATGAACTCCTTGCTGATAGTCATCATTTAAGGTGACTTCCATTATCTTGGCTTCGATAATAACTTGACGGTGTAGGTGGGTTTCAGTATCTGAAATGAATTTTTTCACCGCGGCAATTTCTGCGGGTAATCCTCGTACAGTTACCAGACCTGCATGGGGGGAAATAATAACAGAGCGCCCTCCTTCAGTACCTACAAAAACGGTTAAGGTCTCTTTTAGTTCAGTCCAAAAGTCTGATTCATTCTCGGTGTAAATATTAATGCCACTATTACTATTTTGTCCATTCTGACTATTTTGACTATTTTGATTATTACTATTGCTGTTATTGCTGCTACGATTGTTATTGCCACTATTATTGTTACCACCACCACTATTTGGGTCGTTTTCTGACACACCACCAGAGCTTATGCTGGTACTAGACGTACCAAAACGCTTTATAAACAAATAATTTAATGCAATAGTTTCCGTGCGAATGCCCGCTGGATACACTTGGATAACGTTACCTTTAACACGAATATCAAAACCATAGATATCTTGGATCACGCCAATAGCTTCAGTTAAAGTAACATCGGTTAAATTCAAGGTAATGCTGCCACTCACATCAGGGTGAATGGCAATACTGTAGGCCGAGTCTTCTACAATAGCCGTGAAAAAATCTTTCGCCGCCACTGACGTAGCCGATATTTCTAATCGTTTCTCAGCTAACAAGCCTTGTTTAGCATGTGCCATATTTTGCTGCATCAACTCTTGTTGTACAGAGTTTGGTACTTGCGTTAAAGGCTTCGGCCCGTTGAATATTTTGGTCTCATTAATTGCTTGCTCTAATCCTTCATTCATCTCTGTAGGCTGCTCTGGTATCGTTTGACAACCGGCCAGTGAAAGTAAAAAGGTTGAAAGGACTATGTTCAATTTTGATTGTTTTATCATTTTATTTGTCTTTATCATTCTTGAATTCTGAGATTAAGTGCACTTAACAATTTACTTACATCTATTTAGCCACATGAGTTTTAACAATATCACGTTTAAAAATAGTTAATTTAAGGCGTTTTGTTTTACTACGTAATATTACGCTTTGATCATTAACAGCGGTTAACTGATACTCGCCAATATAATCAAAAGTTTTTAATACTTTACCGCTTATCACTACGGTATGGATACCTTCACCATGCACAATTGACTCTAACACCAATGCTTTACCATCTGGTGTTGCCCTCGCCTGACCACTTTGTCCAAACGGGCTAGTAGGATCAACTTGAGCTGCAGTGACTTGATTTGCCATTATCTGAAGACTAAAAAGGCATGCCAAAAGAGAATATTTAAACACCAATGAACTCCTTCTTAGTACCCAAGCTGTACATTTCAATTTCTAATTCACTGTTGGGATATTCTGTTAATTTAAAATTAAAGTCTTGCCAGAAAAACTTCCATGAGAGTTTTTCAAGTTGGCCCAAATAGTCACGCAAGGCAAAGTAACTACCTGACAACTTGATTTTGATGCCATGACGATAAAGGTTTAAATTAGTGCTAGCACTAGGCGTCTCTATTTCATCTTGTGCTTTTACCTGGCTGTCATCACTTGGCGTATTGGCAAGTAGAGGCTGCGCTCCTAATAATTCAAATGATAATAGAGAAACGCCTTGCTCGAATTTTAATAAATCCAGTAAGGCATAGCGCATCTGTATTGGGCTAATTAACTCACTCGTTAACGCCAGCAGTTTTTCATCTATTTTAGCCAGCTTTTGCTCGTATTGAGTTATTTTTTCTTTAGTGTGCTGGTTGGGGTCACGTTGCATTGCAGTTTGCATGTCAAGTACTGATACCTGTAACGATTGATTGCTCGATTGCAGGCGAGAAATTTGCTTTATTGATTTTCTATTTTCAATAATTTGACTATCAAGAAATAAATAAAAAACAAGAAAGAATGCCGCGACTAAACCCGTAATAGCAATAAGGTATTGCTCACGAGAGCTTAATTTCAAAAAGTCATCACTGTATTCTTGCCATTGTTTGCTCATGGTTTCGATACCTCAGTCAATTTTGAACTCACCGTAAACTCAGTAATACTTTCTTCATTTTCAGAAAGCTTAAATTGTGAAAAAGACTTCCCTGATAATAACGTTGAGTTTTCAAATCCCGCTAACCAAGCTGGTACAGCTTCTGGCGTTAACGCCAAACCAGAAAATGTCATATCATTATTATTGATATTTATAGATTCTAAACGAATATCTTGATGATGTAATTGCGCCAGCTCATCCATTGCTTTGGCGAATCCTGCAACATAAGTAACATTAGGGTCGGTTAACTTTACATGCAACGCCTGTTTATTATTCATTAGCAGTTTTACATTCGCTAATTTCTCTGCCAACTCACTATCTACCTTTCTGTTAGATAATTGCGTCGTGAGCGTTTCAACTTGCGCAGAAAGCTTACTATTTGTTTGTTGTGTCGTTGTTAACGTTTGTTGTAATGACAGCTGTTCATAATGCACTGTTACTGCCCAACCGATCATAACCAACAAAACAAGCAGCCAAATAGTTACTACGCGCGAAAGCGTTAGCATCACTTTTTTAGGGAATAACTCAGGCTGTAATAAATTAATACTAAACTTGTTATTTACAACGTTGCTTTGATTAAGGTTAGCTGACATGCATAACCTCCTGCGCTTGCTCTTTAACTCTAAGCTCGGTCATCGTTGCTCCTATAGCCGCAGCGAATCCTCGATGCTCTTTATAAGCTTCGGGTAAATCGAGTAAAGTTACCGGTAAATGCGTATTTTCAGAAAGCTTTCTAGCAAAGAACCCTTCTAAATCAATAGGTAGTAATACCTTAATATTTTTAATTGGGGCTTGTCTTAATTGTCTTTCAAAAAAGTCAGACGAACGTTGTATTTCCAGAGCTAAGCTATCAATAACGGTCATAGATAACTCATCTTCAGTTTTATTGGCTAATTGGCTAAAACCACGTAATCGGCGATGAAAATATAATTTACCTTGTTTTACAATTAACAAAATTATTTCTTCATTGGGTTGCTGGCAAACAAGTAAAGATGCATCTTGTTGAACAGGTAGTAGATTGGCAAAAGCAAATTCTTCAATGGTTATACTTTCGAGTCGAGCACTACCTGTATTGAGTACAGCCACAAACTTCTTAAGCTCATTCAATGGTGAACAAACCACATTTATTTTTTCGATACCACCAGACTTTATCGGGCCATCAAAATAGTCTAAGACCATATTTTCTGGCGATATAGACACTAAATCTTTAATTTGCCATTTCAGCGCAGCATTAACTTCTGCTTCAGGTACGTTCGGTTTATCAACTTGCACTATTTGTGATTGTGCAGAATTTAACACCAGATGACATTTATAGTTAAAGTCATACTTATTTTTCAATCGTTCCATCACACCTGAAAAATCAGACGACTCTATATTTCGCTCTTTAAAAATAGGCGCTACAATAGCTTCAGCGCCCTCGCTAACCACTGTATCTGAGGGTGGTATGATACATAAACCTAGAGATTTTTGCTGAAGTGCTATCCCAACCATTTGCTCGGGTTGTTTTTTTGAGAAAATGTTACTTATCTGTGTTAAAAAAGACATGTATCAGTGCTATATTTTTATTAAAATAAAATACTAAAAAAGTATTTAAAAGAAGTACTTCTAACATTATCCTTTATTAACGTGAGGCTGCAAGTTTTTTCGATGTTTTTTAACCTGCGATTCATATCAACAATAACATTGACCACTTATTAAATGACTATTTTATCTGAGCTACATCCGCTTTCTCATTCCCTGTTTTCTCAACATAATGTGCGAGTTCAAATTAAAAGGGATGATTTAATTCATCCTATTATTTCAGGCAATAAATGGCGCAAACTAAAATATAATTTAAGCTATGTAAAACAACATAAAGAATTTACTGGCATACTGAGTTTTGGTGGAAGTTTTTCTAACCATATTCATGCACTTGCCTTTGCTTGTTTTCTCGAAAAAATCCCTTGTGTTGGTATCATTCGCGGCGAGGCGCAATATGCCGATAACTTTACCTTAAGTTGGGCTCGACATTGGGGCATGAAATTGCACTTCGTTGATCGTAAAACTTACCGCCGCCGCCATGAAAACAGTTATTTAATACAACTACAAAAAAAGTTTAACGGCATGTACATTGTACCTGAAGGCGGTAGTAACTCGTTGGCCATCCCAGGCGTTAGTGAAGTAATAACCGAGCTAAGTCAACAAACTGAGTTTGATACCTTGCTGACACCTGTGGGCAGTGGTGGTACTTTAGCCGGACTCATCACCGGTGATTGTTTAAGTAATGACAATCAGCATAAATTGCTTGGTGTTTCAGTACTCAAAGGTGGCGAGTATTTAGTTGACGAAGTTCAAACCTTGCTGCCTGAAACGGCAAGCACTCATAAGAATTGGCACCTGCTCTTAGATCACCACTGTGGTGGTTACGGAAAATTCACACCAAATGACATTAAGCGTTTATTAGCATTTAGCCAGGAAACAGGCGTTGATTTTGAACCCGTTTATTCTGGAAAAATGGTGCTCGCCTTATTAGATAAACTAGCACAAGGTTATTTTAGTTCAGGAGAGCGCATTGTATTATTACATACTGGAGGCATGCAGGGGCTTGGCGGTATGGTTGAGCGCGGTTTGTTAACAGCGAGTGATTGGCCAACCCCCGTTAGAGTCGATGATACTTAACCGATATTAATTTATCTGCTCTAAATAAAAACACCGTAATCTCAACGAGAATACGGTGTTTAAAATCAAGCTACAAGGGTAATATTAAATAAAGAACGGTTGCGCTATAGCGCTACAATTATTATTAATAAGGGTTTGTAACTAAAAGCTTTAATTAAGCTTCAGCGATAACAATCACTTTGATGCTAGTGTCAACATCAGTGTGCAAGTGAATAGCGATTTCAAATTCGCCAGTTTCACGGAGTGCACCTAATGGTAAACGAACTTCAGCTTTAGCAACTTCAACGCCAGCTTCAGTGATCGCATCAGCGATATCACGAGTACCAATTGAACCGAATAATTTACCTTCGTCAC